>NZ_QVQH01000017.1 GCF_003428645.1 Geodermatophilus marinus
CGAAACCCGGCCGAGAACCGAGAACTGGACGCTCTCGATACAACTCTCAACCAAAGGAACCCACAAAGGGGTTGTTACTTGGCACTGACTTTCGGCACGCTGTTGAGTTCTCAAGGAGCGGACGCGCGCGTCTTCCGGCCGTTTCACGGGCCATTGTTCGCGGCGGTTTCCCCACTGTACACCGTGCTCCGCAGCAGTCGAACCTCAGGGGTTCGGCCGGCGGTTTCCCGGGCCCTGCGGCCCGGTCTGTTCTCGCTCGGTGCAGGAAGGACCATACACGCCCTCCGGAGGCCGTGCACGGGGGGTCCCGGAGGCCCCCGCGGGCGCCGGGACCGCCGGTCCGCCGCGCGCCGGGGTACCCGCGAGCGACGCCGACCGGAGCGGGGCGCCACCCACGAGGGGTGCACGCCCCCGCACGGCACCTCAGGCGACGCCGCGGGGGCGGAACTGGACGCTGACCCGTGGGCCGACGGGCTTCGCGGTCTTGGGGATGCAGTGCTCCCAGGTGCGCTGGCAGGACCCGCCCATCACGACCAGGTCGCCGTGCCCCAGCGGGAACCGCAGGCTCTCGCCCCCGCCGCCGGCCGGCCGCAGCAGGAGCGGGCGCGGCGAGCCGAAGGAGACGATGGCCACCACCGTGTCCGCGCTGCGCCCCCGGCCGATGCGGTCCCCGTGCCAGGCCACGCTGTCCCGCCCGTCGCGGTACAGGCACATCCCGGCGGTGACGAACGGCTCGCCCAGCTCCTCGGCGTACCGGGCGCTGAGCGCCTCCCGCGCCCGGGTCAGCAGCGGGTGCGGCAGCGCCTCCCCGCCGCCGTACCAGCGCAGCAGGCGGGGCACCGCGACCTCCCGCTCGTACATCTGCCGGCGGTCGGCCCGCCAGCCGATGTCGCCGAGGAGCACCTCGAGGACGGCGTCGGAGCCGGTGACCCAGCCCGGCTGGTGGTCCACCCAGGCCCCCCGCGCCAGCGCGTGCCGCGCGGGGCGCAGGGAGGTGAGCACCGCTTCCTCGGCGAGGTCCCAGATCGACGGCTGGTGCGCGAGGGCCATGCGCCGAGGGTACGCGGTATCGAACGTGTGTACGAGTTCGTGGGGTTTCGGTCAGGCGGTGAGCGCCAGCGCGAACGGCAGCACCCGGGACGCCCCGGCCAGTCGCAGCTCCCGCCCGGCCACCGTCATGGTCCAGCGGGAGTCGGCCAGGTCGTCGACGAGCAGCACCGGCACCGGCCCCAGCTCCGCCAACCGCGACCGCAGCTCCGGGCCGACCACGATCCGCTGCCAGACCCCGGCGAGCCGGAAGGCGCTGTTGCCGCCCGGGCCACCGGTGGGGCCGCCGTGCGCCAGGGAGAGCTCGCCGAGGTAGGGGAGCCGGCCGAGCCGGGCCAGCCCCTCGGCCGCACCGGTGACCAGCCGGGGCCGGCGGCGGGAGGGCACCGCCACCACCGCCGCCGGCCGCTCCGCCCAGTCCCAGGCGCCCAGCACCCGCGCGCAGGCCCGCAGCAGCTCGTCGTCCGGCGGCGCGTCGTGGCCCCGCTGCAGGGACCCGCGCCGAGCATGCGCGGCGCGGGGAGCAGCAGTGCCCTGCTGGTCGAAGGCGGCGTCCGGGTCCTCCTCGATGCCGGGCGCCTCCAGGTCGAGCGTCACCGTGCCGCCCACGCCGTCGTCCCCCAGGAGGTCGCGCAGCTTCTGCCCCCAGCCCAGGTCGGTCAGCCGGGCGACGGCCCGGCCCGGGTCGAGCTGCTCGCCCGGGGCGATCTTGCCCTTCACCTCCACCCCGAGCCGGTCGGCGCCGGTCGGCCACTGGGCCCTCGGGGCCAGCTCCACGCCGGGGCGGTCGAGCACGGCCGACGCCGCCTCGGCCGCCGCGGCGGGCACCTCGGTGGCGTACCAGGGGCCGGCGCAGACGTCGCAGCGGCCGCAGGGCGCGGCGGTCGGGTCGTCCAGGGCCTCCTGCAGGAAGGCCATGCGGCAGCGCGCCTCGTCGACCGGGCGGGCGTAGGCGATCATCGCCCGCTGCTCGGCCTCCCGGGTGCGGGTCACCCGGGCGTACCGGTCGGCGTCGTAGACCCACGGCCGGCCGGTGGCGTGCCAGCCGCCCTGGACCCGCTCGACCGCGCCGTCGACGGCGAGGACCTTGAGCAGCAGCTCCAGCCGGGACCGGCGGACGTCGGCCACCGTCTCCAGCCGGGCCACCGACCAGGCCCTCCCGTCGGACATCGCGGTCAGCACCGCGGCGGCGTGGTCCTCCCGCGGCATGGACGAGGTGGCGAACCACTGCCAGATCGCGAGGTCCTCCGGGCCCGGGAGCAGCAGCACGTCGGCGTGCTCGACGGCGCGGCCGGCGCGGCCGACCTGCTGGTAGTAGCTGACCGGGGAGGACGGCGCCCCCAGGTGGACGACGAACCCGAGGTCGGGCTTGTCGAAGCCCATCCCGAGCGCCGAGGTGGCCACCAGCGCCTTGACCCGGTTCTCCCGGAGCGCCTCCTCCGCCTCGCGCCGGTCGGCGTCGTCCAGCCGGCCGGTGTAGGCGCGCACCTCGTGGCCGGCGTCCCGGAGCAGCGCCGCGGTCTCCTCCGCGGCGGAGACGGTCAGCGTGTAGACGATCCCGCTGCCCGGGAGGTCGCCGAGGTGGGCGGCCAACCAGGCCAGCCGCGCGCGGTCGGTGGGCAGCCGGAGGACGCCGAGCCGCAGCGAGTCGCGGGCCAGGGCGCCGCGCACCGTCGTGACGCCCACGCCGCCGGCCCCGAGCTGCTCGGCCACGTCGGCCACCACCCGCTCGTTCGCCGTCGCGGTGGTGGCCAGGACGGGGGTCCCGGCCGGGAGGGAGCCGAGCAGGTCGCGGATGCGGCGGTAGTCCGGGCGGAAGTCGTGGCCCCAGTCGGAGACGCAGTGCGCCTCGTCGACGACGAGCAGGCCGCAGCGCTGGACCAGCCCCGGCAGCTGCTCCTCGCGGAAACGCGGGTTGGTGAGCCGTTCCGGGGAGACCAGCAGCACGTCGACCTCGTCCGCGGCCAGCGCCGCGGCGACGTCGTCCCACTCCGTGGCGTTGGCGCTGGAGATCTCCACCGCGCGGATGCCGGCCCGCGCGGCCGCGGCCACCTGGTCGCGCATCAGCGCGAGGAGCGGGCTGACCAGGAGGGTGGGCCCGCGGCCCCGCCGGCGCAGCAGCGCGGTGGAGACGAAGTAGACCGCCGACTTGCCCCAGCCGGTGCGCTGCACCACCAGGGCCCGCTCGGACCGCTCGACCAGCGCAGAGACGGCGGCGTCCTGCCCCTCGCGGAAGACCGCGTCGGGGCGGCCGGTCAGCTCGCGCAGCACCCCGAGGGCCTCGACGTCGAGGTCGGACGGCGGCGCTGCGGTGCTCATGGCCCCCGACAGTAGGGACCGGGACCGACAGGGGCGTCCCGGGGCGCGCATGCTGGGGACGATGGAGGAGGATCCGGGGACGATGCCGCCCTTCGTGCCGATCCGCGTGCCGCCCCCCGACAACCACGTGCACACCCGGTGGTCCTGGGACACCCCCGACTCGGCGACGATGGTGCGCGCCTGCGAGCGCGCGGTCGCCCGGGGGCTGCCGGCCATCGCCTTCACCGAGCACCTGGACTTCACCACCTGGTCCCCGGAGGACCGGGCGACCGCCGAGGGGCTGGTCGACCGGCACGCCTCCCGGCACCTGCCCATCGACGTCGAGGGCTACTGGGCCGAGCTGGAGGAGTGCCGCGAGCGCTTCCCGCAGCTGCGCATCTGGTCGGGCGTGGAGACCGGTGAGCCGCACCTGTTCGCCGCCAGCGTCGCCGCGCACCTGCGCGACGCCCCCGTCGACCGGGTGCTCGGCTCGCTGCACTCGCTCGGCGAGGGCGGCCGGCTGCACAGGGTGGGCCGGATGCTGTACCCGGACCCCGACCCGACGATGCGGCGCTACCTCGCCGAGGTCGTCGACATGGTGGAGAGCAGCGACGTCTTCCAGGTGCTGGCGCACGTGGACTTCCCCCGCCGCTACTGGCCGGGCGGGCCCGACGCCTACCAGGAGAAGGACTTCGAGGAGGAGTACCGCGCGGTGTTCCGGGCGCTGGCCGGCACCGGGCGGGCGCTGGAGGTCAACACGACCAGCCCGCTGGCGTCGGTGGACCAGGTGCGCTGGTTCCACGAGGAGGGCGGGGAGGCGGTCAGCTTCGGCAGCGACGCGCACCAGCCGGCGGCGGTCGGCCAGCACTTCGACCTCGCCGTGGACGTCGTGGAGGCCGCCGGCTTCCGCCCGGGTCGGGACGCCTTCGACTTCTGGCGCCGCTGACGGCGCACCGCGCCGGTGCCGGCCGAGCGGGCGCCCACCGGTCGTCTCGCACCGACTACTTCACCGCTAAGACAGTTCGGGCTAGGGTCGGCCGGTGCCCACCTCCCGCCGCGTCGTGATCGCCCTCGGCGGCAACGCGATGACCGGACCCGACGGCTCGGCGACCCCGGCGGCCCAGCAGCGCGCCCTCGCGGTGGCCGCCACCCACGTCGCCGCGGTGGTCGCCACCGGGGCCGACGTCGTCCTCACCCACGGCAACGGGCCCCAGGTGGGGAACCTGCTGGTGAAGAACGAGCTGGCCGCCCACGAGGTCCCGCCGGTGCCCCTGGACTGGTGCGTCGCCCAGACGCAGGCCACCATCGGGTTCACGCTGGCCGACGAGCTCGACGCCGCCCTCGCCGCCCGCGGCCTGCCGCAGCGCACCGCCGGCCTCGTGACCCGCACCCTCGTGGACCCGGACGACCCGCACTTCGCCGAGCCGTCGAAGCCGGTCGGCCGCCACCTGCCCCGCGAGCGGGCCGAGCTGTTCATCGCGCACGGCCAGACCTGGGAGGACCGGGGCGAGCGGGGCTGGCGCCGGGTGGTCGCCTCGCCGGTGCCGCGCTCGGTGGTCGACGTCCCGGCCATCGCCGCCCTGGCCGCGGCCGGCTTCGTCGTCGTGTGCGCCGGCGGCGGCGGCGTGCCGGTCGTCCCGGACGGGCCCGGCGGCGCGCTGCGCGGGGTGGAGGCGGTCATCGACAAGGACCTCACCGCGGCGCTGCTGGCCCGCGAGCTCGGCGCCGACACCCTCGTCATCGCCACCGACGTCCCGCACGTGATGGTCGGCTTCGGCACCCCCGCGGCCCGGCCGCTGGGCCGGGTGACCACCGCGGAGCTGCGCGCGCACGCCGCGGCCGGCGAGTTCGCGCGCGGCTCGATGGGCCCGAAGGTCGAGGCCGCCCTGGGGTTCGTGGAGGGTGGCGGCGGCCGCGCCGTCATCACCTCGCTGCAGCACATCGCCGACGCCGTCACCGAGGACGACGCCGGCACCGTCCTGACCGCCAACTGAAGAGAAGGCCCCCCTGCCCCCACCGCTCGCACGCTCGCGGCGGGGCCCGGCAGGAGGGCCGACCCCGGAACGAAGGAGTAGTGTCCCGTGCCCGCACCGATCGAGGTCCGCAAGATCCCGCTGCACTCCGTCAGCGACGCCTCCGAGCTCGCGAAGCTCATCGACGACGGCGTCCTCGAGGCCGACCGGGTCATCGCCGTCATCGGCAAGACCGAGGGCAACGGCGGCGTCAACGACTACACCCGGATCATCGCCGACCGCGCCTTCCGCGAGGTGCTCGTGGCGAGGGGGACGCGCTCGGCCGAGGAGGTCAAGGGCGTGCCGATCGTCTGGTCCGGCGGCACGGACGGCGTCATCAGCCCGCACGCGACGGTCTTCGCCACCCTGCCCGAGGACGCGGTCGAGAAGACCGACGAGCCGCGCCTGACCGTCGGCTTCGCGATGAGCGAGCAGATCCTGCCCGAGGACATCGGCCGGGTCGCCATGATCGAGAAGGTCGCCGCCGGGGTGAAGCAGGCGATGGCCGAGGCCGGCATCGACGACCCCGCCGACGTCCACTACGTGCAGACCAAGACCCCGCTGCTGACCATCGACACCATCCGCGACGCCAAGTCCCGCGGGAAGACGGTGTGGACCGAGCACACCCACGAGTCGATGGACCTCTCCAACGCCACCACCGCGCTCGGCATCGCCGTCGCGCTCGGCGAGATCGACATGCCGGGGGACGAGGACGTCATGCACGACCTCTCGCTGTTCTCCTCGGTGGCCTCCTGCTCCTCGGGGGTGGAGCTCGACCAGGCGCAGATCGTCGTGGTCGGCAACGCCCGCGGGCACGGCGGCTCCTACCGGATCGGCCACTCGGTGATGCAGGACGCCCTCGACCAGGACGGCATCTGGGCGGCCATCCGCGACGCCGGCCTGGAGCTGCCCGAACGGCCGCACCACAGCGACCTCGGGGGCCGGCTGGTCAACGTCTTCCTCAAGTGCGAGGCCGACCCGTCCGGGGCGGTGCGCGGCCGGCGCAACGCGATGCTCGACGACTCCGACGTCCACTGGCACCGCCAGATCAAGGCCTGCGTCGGCGGCGTGACCGCCTCGGTCACCGGCGACCCGGCGGTCTTCGTCTCCGTCGCCGCCGTGCACCAGGGCCCCTCCGGCGGCGGCCCGGTCGCCGCCATCGTGCAGGCCTGATCCACCGGTCCTCCCGCCGCGGTCGGGGGGTCGTCGCCGGCCGGCGACGACGCCCTGACCGCCGGGCGCGCCGGTCCCACCGGCGCGCGGGCCCGGTGACGGCGATCCGCGCCGGCCGTCCTCTAGGTTGATCGCCCGACGGTCCCGGCGGCGGGGCCGGCCGGACGAGGAGCCCGACGGTGATCAGGTCGAGGCGCTGGGCGCACGCACTGCCCCTGGTGGTGCTCGTCCTGTTCGCGGGCGCCGACCTGCTCGCCGGGCCCGACCGGGTGCTGCTCAGCCTGGTCGTCATCACGCCGGTCGTGGCCGCCACCAGCCTGGGCCGGCGGGCGACCCTGGCCTACGCCGTCCTCGCACTGGTGACCGCGGCGCTGCTCGGCGTCTACGACGGGCAGTACGACCGGCGCGACATCGACGTCCAGGTGGTCCGGCTCTTCGCCGTGGCCCTCGGGGGCGCGCTCGCGGTCGCGGCGAGCACGCTGCGGCTGCGCCGCGAGGAGGACGTCGCCCGGCTCAGCGCCGAGGCCGCCCGGACGACCGCGGTCGTCCAGCTGGCCGAGGACCTGCAGCGGGACCTGCTGGGCCCGCCGCCGCAGGTCGAGCCGTGGGCGTCGGCGGTGCGCTACCTGCCGGCCAGCCGGCACGCGCAGGTCGGCGGGGACTGGTACGACGCCTTCCCCGACCCCGAGGGCCGGACCGTGCTGGTCATCGGGGACGTCGCCGGCCACGGGCCCTCCGCGGCGGCGACGATGGCCCAGGCCCGGGGGATGCTCCGGGCCGTCGCCCAGTCCGCCGACGGGTCCCCCGCCTCGCTGCTGTCGGCGCTGGACCGGGCGTTCGCCGTCGTCGGCGTGCCGACGCTGATCACCTGCGTCGTCGCCACGGTGGACCTGCGCCCGCACCCGGGGGACGACGGCCCCACGGCCCGGCTCCGCTGGTCCAACGCCGGGCACCCGCCCCCCGTGCTGCTGCGGGCCGACGGCCGGGCGGAGCTGCTCGAGCGGGTACCCGACCTGCTGCTCGGGCTGGCCGCGGGCGCCGCCCGCCACGACCACGCGCAGGACCTCTGCCCCGGCGACACCGTGCTGTTCTTCACCGACGGCCTCGTCGAGCGCCGCGGCGCGCCGATCGACGCGGGCCTGGCCTGGCTGACCGGCACGCTCGAGGGGCGCGCCTCCCGCTCGCTCGACGAGCTGTGCGACGGGCTGCTCGAGGCGATCGGCGGGCGGGTCGACGACGACGTGGCCCTGCTCGCCGTGCGGGTGCCCGACGGCCGCTGACCGCCCGGGCTACCGCTCGTCCGGCGCCCGGCCCGCGTGGTCGACCAGGTCGGCCGCGCTGCCCGAGCGGCCGTCCGCGCGGGCGCAGGAGGCGCAGCAGTAGAACGTGCCGTCGGCCTCCACGCCGTGCCCCACCACCCTCACCCCGCAGTTCTCGCACACCGGCGCAAGCGCGTGGATGGCGCACTCGAAGCTGTCGAAGGTGTGCACCGCGCCGGCGGCGTGCACCTCGAAGCTGAGCCGGTAGTCGTTGCCGCAGACCTCGCAGCGGGCCATGGCGATCCCTCCGTCGGCGTGCACCCTCGCCCGCCGCTCTACCCGGGCCGGGGGCGCGGTAACGGCCCCGGACGCCGGGGCGGGGGGCCGGGCCCGGCGCGTCAGCCGGGGGCGACCGACACCAGGGCGAAGCCGCGGCCGACCAGGTCGAGGAACCCGCCGGGGTCGTCGTCGGGACGCCAGGTGGCGAAGGCCGCCCCGAGGACGCCGGTGGCCGCGGCGGCCAGCAGCGCGGCCGCGAGCGGGTCGTCGGGCCGCTGGCGGTGCACCCACGCGGTGAGCGCCGTCCCGACGTGCCCGTAGGCGGCCTGCTGGTAGGCGGCCAGCTCGGGGTCCTCGGCCAGCCGGCGCCGGAGCGCGAGGGTCGCGGTGTGGGCCGTGAGGTACTCGCGGCAGACCGCGGCGAGGGCGGCCCAGGGGTCGCCGGCCCCGTCCGCCGCCGCGAGGAGGTCGGCCAGCCGCCGCGCGTCGTCCGGATCGGGGTCGAAGAGCGCCGCGGCCTTGGTCGGGAAGTGGTTGAAGAACGTCCGCCGGGAGACCCCGGCAGCTGCGGCGATGTCGTCGACGGTCACCGCGGCGAAGCCGCGCCGCCCGACGAGGTCCAGGGCCGCGGCCTGCAGCGCGCGCCGGCTCCCCCGGCGGCGCTCCTCCCGCACGGACCGCTCCCCCACGCGACCCAGGGTAGCGGCGGGCGGCACCCGGACCCTAGGGTCCGCTGCACTCAGTGCAACGAGAGGAGACCGGCATGACCACCCGCCGACTCGAGGGCAAGGTCGCCCTCATCACCGGTGCCGCCCGCGGCCAGGGCCGCGCGCACGCCGTCCGGCTCGCCGCCGAGGGGGCCGACGTCATCGCCCTCGACGTGAACGCCGACGCCCGCACGACGGCCTACGCGGGACCGACCGCCGAGGACCTCGCCGAGACCGTCCGGCTGGTCGAGGCCCAGGACCGGCGGATCGTCGCCCGCGAGGCCGACGTCCGGGACTTCGCGGCCCTGTCCGCGGTGGTCGCCGACGGGGTGGCCGAGCTCGGCCGGCTCGACGTCGTGGTCGCCAACGCGGGCATCTGCTCGGCGGCCCTGTCGTGGGAGATCTCGCTCGAGCAGTGGCAGGAGACGATCGACACGAACCTGACCGGGGTCTTCCACACCGCGAAGGCGACCGTGCCGGTCCTGCTGGAGCAGGGCACCGGCGGGTCGATCATCATCACCAGCTCGGTGGCGGGGCTGCGCGGGCTGCCCTTCCTCGGGCACTACGCGGCCAGCAAGCACGGCGTCGTCGGCCTGGCCCGCACCATGGCCAACGAGCTGGGGCAGCACGGCATCCGGGTCAACACGCTGCACCCGCACGGGGTGGCCACCGGCATGACCGTCCCCGACATGCAGCCGCTGATGGATCGCTACGCCCCGACGCTGGGGCCGATCTTCATGCAGACGCTGCCCGACCAGGTGTCCCAGCCGGAGGACATGGCGGCCGCGGTCGCCTGGCTGGCCTCCGACGACGCCCGGCACGTCACCGGCGTCGCGCTGCCCGTGGACCTCGGCACCCTCGCCCGCTGACCCGCCCGCGCCGGCCGGGGGCGGGGTCGCGCCGGTTGGCGGTCGAGTGCGACGAACTCGTGGTCCTCGGGAGCCGATCACCCCGGGTTCGTCGCACTCGACCGGCAGCGGCCTCCGGTGGCGCCTCGGCTGGCCCCGCGCGCGGCGGGTCAGGCCGCGGCGGCGCCCCGCGCCTCCTCGGCCAGCGCGGTGAGCGCGGTCTCGAAGCACTCCCGCGGCGGCTGCACGAGCCCGGCGCCCACCTGCCCGGTGCCGGCCACCCGCCCGGCCATGCCGGTGTTGATCTGCGGCAGCCAGCCGGTGCGGGCCACGGAGAGGACGTCGATGCCGGTGGGCGCGCCGCGGAAGCCGAGGATCGGCACCTGCATCGCCGGGTTCTCGGTCAGCGTCAGCTGGTACATCCGCTCGGTGGTGGCCAGCGCGTCGGGCACCGAGCCGCCGACGAACCGGACGATGGCCGGCGCCGCGGCCATGCAGAACCCGCCCACCCCGTAGGTCTCCATGATCGCCGAGTCGCCGATGTCGGGGTTGGCGTCCTCGGGCCCGAAGTCGCCGAGGAACAGGCCGACCGGGGTCTGCGCCGGGCCGGTGAACCAGCGGTCGCCGGTGCCGGCGGTGCGGATGCCGAACTCGGTGCCGTTGCGGGACATCACGGTGACCACCGTCGACCCGGGGATCGAGCCGACGGCGTCGAGCGCGAGCTTCGCCGTCGGCATCCCCAGGTTGAGGAAGAAGTGCTCGTTGCCGCCGATGAAGCGCAGCACCGCGGCGATGTCGGACGACGGCGCGTCGACGGCCACGACCGCCGGGGACAGCTCGCGCAGGGTCATCAGCGAGCCGGCCCGGTTGCGGTTGTGCCCCTCGTCGCCCATCTGCAGCATCTGCGCGAGCACGGCCTTGACGTCCAGCGGCTCGGCCATCGACCGCACCGCGGCGGCCAGCACGGGGCCGAGCACGTCGCGCATCCACCGCAGCCGGGTGAGCACCTCGTCGCCGTAGGCACCCATCCGGAGCACCTTGCCCAGGCCCTCGTTGAGGTTGCAGAAGGCCTGCCCGCCGTGCACGGGGTCGGCCAGGCACCACATCCACATCGACGGGCTGGTCACCCCGGCCATGGGGCCGACCGTGCGGTGGTGGTGGCACGGGTCGAGGGCGATCTCCCCCGCCGCGAGCAGCCGCTCGGCCTCCTCGACCGTGCCGGCCCAGCCCTCGAACAGGCAGGCGCCGACGAGCGCCCCGCGCATCGGGCCGGAGGCCGTCTCCCAGGTCAGCGGCGGCCCGGAGTGCAGCAGGGTGCGGTCGGGCAGGTCGAGCACCTCGCGGGCGGGGCGGACGTCGACCAGCTGCGAGCCGGCGGCCACCAGGCGCTCGACCGCGGTGCGGTTGGCGACGGCCCGGCGCGGGTCGAGGGCGAGCGCGGCCAGGTCGGCGGGGTCGCCGAGGCCCGGCGGGCGCCAGTCGACGTCGTGCACCTCGGCGCCCTGGGCGCGCAGGGCGCCGGAGAAGACGTCGACGCCGGCCGCGACCACGGTGGGGGCGGCGGAGAGCAGGTCCGACAGGCTCACGAGGCGGCTCCCAGGAGCTCGAGGGCGTGCCGCGTGGCCGCGGCGTTGGAGGCGAAGACGGCGGCGCCCGCGGCGGCCAGGGCGTCGGCCTGCCGGGTCCAGCCCTGCGGGTCGGCCTCGGTGCCGACCAGCGCGACGACCACCGGCAGCGGGTGCGCCGAGGTCTCCCGGGCGGCCCGCAGGGCGGGCACGAGGGCGGCCGCGGGGTCGGCGTCGGCCCCGTACCCGAGGACGACGTCGAGCAGCACGACCGCCGGCTCCTCCCCCGCGGCGACCCCGGCCAGGGCCTCCAGCCGCAGGGTCGGGTCGATCATCGGGTGGGCGCGGCCCACCGTCAGGGCGTCGTCCCCGAAGTCGACCACCACGTGCCCGGGGGCGGACAGGTCCGTTCCCAGGTCCAGCTCGGGCCGCAGCGGGGTGTTGGAGCGGATGTCCCCGAGCGCGGGGGCGGCGACCAGCATCGCCTCGTCGGCGAGGGTGCCGCCGGAGTACAGCCCCTTGAGGGCGGCACCGGGCGCGGCCCGCGTGCCGTCGCCGGGGCGGGACGGCCAGGCGGGGACGGCGACGCCCAGGTCGCCCAGCAGGGCCTCCACCGCGGCGGTGAGGTCGGGGGTCTCCGGCGACAGCGCGGCCGAGCGCACCGGCACCGACAGCCGGCCGGCCGCCTCGGCGACCGCCGCGGCCACGGACGGCGCCGGGGGCTTGGAGACCAGCAGCACCCGCTCGGTGGCCGGGTCGGCGTCCAGCGCCGCCAGCGCGTCGAGCGTGGCCAGGCCCCCGACGGCCTCGGACAGGTCGCGGCCCCCGACGCCGAGCACGTGGGAGACCCCGACGCCGGCCATGTCGAGCAGGCAGGAGACCTGCTGCGCGCCGGTGCCCGACGCGGCGACCAGGCCCACCGGCCCCCGGCGGACCACGTTGGCGAAGCCGAGGGCGACGCCGGAGACCACCGCCGTCCCGCAGTCGGGGCCCATGACCAGCACCCCGGCGGCGTGCGCGGCGCGCTTGAGGGCCACCTCCTGCTCGACCGGGACCCCGTCGGAGAAGACCAGCACGCTGCGGCCGGCGGCGATGGCGTCGGCCGCCTCCAGCGCCGCGAACTGCCCCGGGACGCTCACGATCGCCAGCACCGGGCCGCCGCCGGCCAGCGCGTCCAGGCCGGCGTGCGTGGTCCGGGCCGGGACGGCGTCGGCGCTCGTGCCGGCGCGCTCGCGGGCGGCCAGGGCGGCGTCGACGGCGGCGACCGCGCCGGCCAGGACCTCCTCGTCCACGGCCTCGACGGCGACGAGCAGCTGGTCGGGCGAGGCGTCGCCGTCGGGGGCGAGCCCCATGGCGCCGGCCAGGTCCAGGTTGAGCGGGGTGGCCATGGCGACGAGGACGGCGGAGACGCCCTCGCGGGCACCGATGTCGCGGCTGACCTGCATCAGCTTCACCGAGTCGGCGTAGACGCCGCTGCGGAGGGTGACGTGCCGGGCCGCGCTGCCGGGAGGTGCGGAGCTCACCGGGCGACCGTACCGGGAAACTGCCTCAGCGGTGAGGTATCAGGTCGGTGAAGATTTAGCGGTGAGGTACTTCCGGAGGCTCCGGGACGCGTGACAGATTGGCGCCTCTCCGGCCGCGGCGGGCCCGTCCGGCCGGGTCGGCGCAGGACACGAGGAGGCCTGGATGGCGTTCGGCTGGAAGCTCTACGGGGACGGCAAGACCCCGCCGCTGGGCGAGGCCGTCGCGCCCGACGAGCGCCTGTCGTGGCCCCGCACGGCAGGCATCGGGGCGCAGCACGTGGTCGCCATGTTCGGTGCGACCTTCGTCTTCCCGCTCATCATGGGGCTCGACCCGAACCTCGCGATCATGATGAGCGGCGTCGCGACGATCATCTTCCTGCTGATCGTCAAGAACCGGGTGCCCAGCTACCTGGGCACCAGCGCCGCCTTCGTGGGCGGGGTCGCGGCGATCCGCGCCACCGGGGGTGACTCCTCCGACGTCGTGGGCGCGCTGCTGGTCGCCGGCGTCGTGCTCGCGCTGGTCGGCCTGGTCATCCACTTCGCCGGCCTCGGTGTGATCAACAAGGTGCTGCCGCCGGCCGTCACCGGCGCGGTGGTCATGCTGATCGGCTTCAACCTGGCCCCGGTCGCCGCGGGCATCTACTGGCCGCAGGACCAGTGGGTCGCGCTGGCCACGATGACCTTCGTCATCGTGGCCTCGCTGGCGCTGCGCGGCTTCCTCGCCCGCATCTCCATCCTTCTCGGCCTGGTCTTCGGCTACCTGATCTCGACGCTGTGGGACACCCTGGGCGGCCCGATCACCTCCCCGGACGGGACCGGCGAGGTCTCCACCCGGGACCGGATCGACTTCAGCGCGGTCGGCGCGGCCGACTGGTTCGGCCTCCCCGAGTTCACCTTCCCGACGTTCTCGCTGAACTACAGCCTGCTGGTCATCCCCGCCGTGATCGCCCTGGTCGCCGAGAACGCCGGGCACGTCAAGGCGGTCGCCGAGATGACCAAGCGCGACCTGGACCCGGTGATGGGCCGGGCGATCATGGGTGACGGCATCGCCACCGTGGTCGCCACCTCGGTCGGCGGCTCGCCCACGACCACCTACGCCGAGAACATCGGCGTCATGGCCGCCACGCGGGTGTACTCGACGGCGGCGTACTACGTGGCCGCGCTCGTGGCGATCGCGCTGGGCCTGATCCCCAAGTTCGGCGCGCTGATCAGCATCGTCCCGGGCGGGGTGCTCGGCGGGATCACCGTCGTCCTCTACGGCATGATCGGCCTGCTCGGCGCGAAGATCTGGAAGGAGAACCGGGTCGACTTCGCCAACCCGATCAACCTCGTGCCGCTGGCCGCGGGGATCATCATCGGCATCGGCAACGTGACCCTGACCTTCTCCGACGAGTTCTCGCTGACCGGCATCGCGCTGGGCTCCATCGTGGCGGTCGCCGCCTGGCACCTGGCCCGCGTGCTGGCGCCCGCGGACATGAAGGCCGCGCTCACCCGCGAGGGCGCCCACCCGGCTGCGGGCACCACCTTCGGCCACGTGCACGGCGACGAGGTCAGCCCCGACCCGTCGTCGGTCGACCAGGTCGGCCGCCCCGGCGTCACCGGTTCCCGGACCCCTGGGAAGGACATGTTCCACAAGTGAAACCCGCCCCCTTCCGCTACGCCGACCCCCGGTCCCTCGACGAGGCCCTGGCCGTGCTCTCCGCCGAGGAGGGCGCCAAGGTGCTCGCCGGCGGCCAGTCGCTGCTCCCGCTGCTGTCCATGCGGCTGGCCGCGCCGGCCGTGCTCGTGGACATCAACCGGGTGCCCGGCCTGGACGCCGTCGAGGCGACCGGGGACGGCGTGCGGGTGGGGGCGCTCGTCCGGCACGACGCGCTGCTCCGCGACGCCGCCGCCGCCCGGGTCCAGCCGCTGCTGGCCCGGGCGACGGCGAACGTCGCCCACCCCGCGATCCGCAACCGCGGGACGACCGTCGGCTCCATCGCCCACGCCGACCCCTCCGGCGAGATGACCTCCGTCCTCGCCCTCACCGACGGCTCGGTGACCGTCGCGACGCCGGAGGGCACCGGCACGGTCGGCTGGCGCGACCTGTTCGTCGGGCCGCTCGAGACGTCGGTGACCGGCCCCGCCGTGGTCACCTCCGCCTTCTTCCCCGCCCTCCCGGAGCGGTCGGGGACCGCCTTCGCCGAGGTCGCCCGGCGCAAGGGCGACTACGCCGTCTGCGGCGCCGGCGTCGTCGTCACCCTCGACGCGGACCGCCGCGTGAGCGCCGCCCGCGCCGCCTACGTCTCCGTGGGCCTGGTGCCCGAGGTGCACGACCTCACCGACGCCGTCGCCGGGGCCCCCGCGGAGGAGGCCGACTGGGCCGCCGCCGGGGCACTGGCCCGCTCCCTCGTCGAACCCGACGGCGACATCCACGCCAGCGCCGACTACCGCCGGCTGCTGGTCGGCGTCCTGACCGAACGCACGCTCGCCTCCGCCGCCGCGGAGGCACTGGGGAAGGTGGCATGACCACGTCCGTCGACGCCGAACGCACCATCACCGTCACCGTGAACGGGGTCCCGCGGCAGGCCACCGTCCCGGTCCGCCGGTTGCTCTCCGACGCGCTGCGCCACGACCTCGGGCTGACCGGCACCCACGTGGGCTGCGAGCACGGGGTCTGCGGGGCCTGCACCGTGCTGGTCGACGGGGCGCCCGTGCGCTCCTGCCTGCTGCTGGCCGTGCAGGTCGACGGCGCCTCGGTCACCACCGTGGAGGGGCTGGCCCGCGAGGACCAGCAGGGCGGGCAGGTGCTGCACCCGGTCCAGGAGGCCTTCCGCGAGTGCCACGCCCTGCAGTGCGGGTTCTGCACCCCGGGCTTCCTGGTGACCATCGCCGCCGGCCTGGAGGCGCGCGACGCCGACGGGCCGATCACCGACGAGGAGGTCGAGGAGATCGTCGGCGGCAACCTCTGCCGCTGCACCGGCTACGCCAACATCAAGAAGGCCGTGCACCACGCCGACGCGGCCATGCGGGACGCCCGGTGACCGCCCCCGCAGGCCGCGGACAAGGAAGCCGTGCCCATGTCGCGGGCTCCGATACGAGGGGAAGGCACCCCATGCCTCTGCCTGCGGGGGGACGACGGTGACCACCAAGCTCTTCGGTGAGCCGGTCCGCCGCCGGGAGGACGCCCGGCTGATCACCGGCCGGGGGCGGTACCTGGACGACATCGGCGCCGGCGCGCTGGCCGCGGCCTTCGTGCGCAGCCCGCACGCGCACGCCCGCATCACCGGCATCGACGTCGACGCCGCCCTGGACGTCGAGGGCCTGGTCGCGATCTACACCTACGAGGACCTCACCGGCCCGCTGGCCGAGCCGCTGCCGGTGCTCATCCCGCACCCGCAGCTGCACGCGCCGCGCACCGGCTACCCGCTGGCCAACGGGGAGGTCAACCACGTCGGCGAGCCGGTGGTCATGGTGGTGGCCACCGACCGGTACGTCGCCGAGGACGCCTGCGACCGCATCGTCGTCTCCTACGAGGAGCTGCCCGCGGTCGTGGGGGTGGACGCCGCCCGCGCCGCGGAGCACGCCGTCCACGAGGAGATCCCCGGCAACGTCGCCGCCCGGCACCACCAGGAGACCGGGGACGTCGAGCCGGCGCTGGCGGCCAGCCCGCACACCCTCTCCTTCACCCAGTACATCGAGCGCAGCGCCTGCATGCCGCTGGAGGGCAAGGGCGTGCACGCCCGCTGGGACCCCGACGACTCGTCGCTGCGGGTGCACACCAGCACCCAGGCGTCCACCTCGGTGCGCGCGGCGATCGCGGCGAAGCTGGAGCTCTCCCTCGACGCGGTCGAGGTCGTCGCCCCCGACGTCGGCGGCGGTTTCGGCGTGAAGATCGTGCACCCGTGGCCGGAGGAGCTGCTGGTGCCGATGGCCGCGATCGCGCTGGGCCGCGAGGTCAAGTGGGCCGAGGACCGCCGCGAGCACTTCATCTCCTCGGCGCACGAGCGCCAGCAGCGCCAGGAGATCACCGTCGGGTACGACGACGAGGGCCGGGTCACCGCGCTCGACGTGCACATCTGGCACGACAACGGGGCCTACACGCCCTACGGGATCATCGTGCCGATCGTGACCGCCACCCAGCTGGTCGGCCCGTACGACCTGCCCGTCTACCGGGTGGTCGTGGAGAGCGTCTACACCAACACGGTCATCGTGACCCCCTACCGCGGCGCCGGCCGGCCGCAGGGCTGCTACGCCATGGAGCGGACGATGGACCGCATCGCCGACGCCCTCGGCCTGGACCGCGCCGTCGTCCGGGAGCGGAACCTCATCCGGCCCGACCAGTTCCCCTACGACCACCGCCTGACGTTCCAGGACGGCCGGCCGGTCATCTACGACTCCGGGGACTACCCCGGCCTGCTGACCAAGCTCAAGGACCTCGTCGGCTGGGACGCGGTGGAGGAGCGCCGCCGCGACGCCGAGCGGCGCGGGAAGCTGCTCGGCGCGGGCATGGCCCTCTACGTCGAGGGCACCGGCCCCGGCCCCTACGAGGGCGGGCACGTCCAGGTGCTCGGCAGCGGCAAGGTGCTGGTCTCCACCGGCCTGACCAGCCAGGGGCAGGGCCACGAGACGGTGTTCGCGCAGATCGTCGCCTCCGAGCTCGGCGTCCCGATCGAGGACGTCGAGGTCACCACCGGCGACACCCGCCGCTTCGGCTACGCGGTGGGCACCTTCGCCTCCCGCGCGGCGGTCATGAGCGGCAACGCGGTGGCCCTGGCCGCCCGCGGGGTGCGCGCGAAGGCGCTGCGGATCGCCGCCGACGCCCTCGAGGTCGACCCGCAGGACCTGGAGATCGACGAGGGCGTGGTGCAGGTCAAGGGGACGCCGGGCGCGTCGATCCCCCTGCGCACGGTCGCCGTCCTCTCCAACCCGCTGCGGTACGCCTTCGACGAGGCCGCCCGCCAGGCCACCCAGTTCGCCGGCCCGGCCGACGACTCCAGGCCGCCCGTGGCCGAGGGGGACGCCCCGGGGCTGGAGCACCGCGACTACTACTCCCCCGTCCGCTCCACCTTCGCCTCCGGCGCGCACGCCGCGGTGGTGGAGATCGACCCGGCGACCTGGGAGATCGACGTCGTCACCTACGCGGTCGTGCACGACTGCGGCAACGTGGTGAACCCGATGATCGTCGAGGGGCAGGTGCACGGCGGCGTCGCGCAGGGCGTCGGCGGGGCGCTCTACGAGCGGATGGCCTACGACGCCGACGGGCAGCTGCAGAACGCCTCGTTCATGGACTTCCTCATGCCCTACGCCAGCGAGGTCCCCGACGTGGTGATCGACCACCAGGAGACGCCCTCGCCGCTCAACCCGCTGGGCATCAAGGGGGCCGGCGAGGCCGGCGTCATCCCCGGGACGGCGGCGATCGCCTCGGCGCTCGAGGACGCCACCGGCCGGCGCATCGCGGCGATGCCGCTGTCCCCCACCCAGCTCTACGACCTCGTGCGCGACGAGACGACGGAGCGGACCGCGCAGGCGGCCCGCAGGACAGGAGTGCCCGCGTGAACCTCGACGGCTCAGCCGTGCTGCACGCCGACCCCGAGCGGGTCTGGTCGGTCATCACCGACCCGGCGGTGCTCGCCCGCACGATCCCCGGCTGCGAGTCGCTGGAGCAGACCGGCGAGGACAGCTACCGGATGAACGTCTCGGTCGGCGTCGGCGCCGTGCGCGGCACCTACGCCGGCGAGGTGCGGCTGTCGGACAAGGACCACCCGAAGTCCTACGTCATGCACGCCTCCGGCGCCGGCGCCCCGGGCAACGCCCGGGCCACGGTCACCATCGGGCTGGAGCCGGCCGACGGCGGGACGACGACGCTGACCTACTCCGCCGATGCCGTCGTGGGCGGCCCGGTGGCCGGCGTGGGCCAGCGGATGATGACCGGCGTCGCCAAGCGCATGGCCGGCCAGTTCTTCTCCGCGATCGACGACGAGCTGACCGGGCGGGCCGCCCCGGTCGCCGCCCCGGCCGAGCCGCGCCCGTCGGCCGCCGCGGTCAGCGAGACGGGGGTGGCGGCGCCCGAGGCGGCCGCCGCCGCGCCGCAGGTCTTCGCCGGGCGCGCGGCCGCGGCCCCGGCGGCGGTCGGCGGCGAGGTGCGCACCCTCGCCCTCGGGGCGGTGGGCGGCGCCGCGCTCACCCTGATCGGCGTGCTGGTCGGCTACCGCCTCGGCCGCCGTCCCTGAGCCGCGCAGCCGCCGCTGCGGGCCCCTCCCGGACCCGGGAGGGGGCCCGCAGCCGCATCCGGCGCGGGCGTGCGGGGCGCCGCGTCAGCCGGCCCGGCGGTCCTGCAGCGCCGGGTAGTCGGTGTAACCCTCGGCGCCGGGGCTGTAGAACAGGTGCGGCCGCGGCTCGTTCTCCGGGTGCTCGCCCGCCCACCGCTCGACGAGGTCCGGGTTGGCGATCACCGGGCGGCCCACGGCGACGGCGTCGGCGTGCGCGGCCTCGACCAGCGCCACCGCCTCCGCGCGGGTCGTGACCGAGCCGAAGCCGCTGTTGACCACCAGCGGCCCGCCGAAGCGGCGGCGCAACTCCTGCACCAGGTCGCCCGCGGGCTCGCGGTGCAGCACCGACAGGTAGGCCAGGCCCAGCGGGCGCAGCTGGTCGAGCAGCGCGCCGTAGGTGGCCCGGACGTCGTCCCGGTCGGTCTCGAGGGCGTCCTGGATGCCGTGCTCCGGCGAGATGCGCAGGCCGACGCGGCCGGCGCCGATCGCCGCGGCCACCGCCGTCACCACCTGGACGACGAAGCGGGCGCGGTTCTCCGGTGACCCCCCGTACTCGTCGGTGCGCACGTTGGCCGCCGGGGACAGGAACTCGTGCAGCAGGTAGCCGTTGGCGCCGTGGACCTCCACGCCGTCCAGCCCGGCCTCGACCGCCCGGCGGGACGCGGCGACGAAGTCGGCCACGGTCCCCCGCGCCTCCTCGACGGTCAGGGCGTGCGGCACCGGGTAGAGCTGCTTTCCCTTCTCGGTGTGCCCCGCGCCGTCGATGGCGATCGCGCTGGGGGCCACCACGCGCCGCCCGCCGTTGACGTCGGGGTGGGTGACCCGGCCGCCGTGCATCACCTGCAGGACGACCCGGCCGCCACGGGCGTGCACCGCGTCGGCGACCCGCCGCCAGCCGGCGACCTGATCGCCGGTGACGATGCCGGGCTGGCCGACGAAGGCCTGGCCCTCGCGGTTCGGGTAGGTGCCCTCGGTGACGACCAGCCCCACGCCGGCGCGCTGCCGGTAGTGCTCGACGACGAGGTCGCCGGGCACGCCGGAGGCGCCCGAGCGCATCCGGGTCAGCGGCGCCATGACGACGCGGTTGGCGAGCTCGAGGTCGCCCAGGGTCACGGGGGAGAAGAGGTCCACGGGGGTGCCGACGTCCCGGGGGGGGCCGGCCATTCCGCACCGCGACCGGCATCACGCGCGGGCCCCGGCCCGGCCGGTCGACGCCGGGGCACCGGCACGTCCGGCGTGCCCGCCGGCGCGCGGACGTGGCCGCGGCGTCGCTGCCCGTCGCCGACACGCGGTGCGGCTGCCCGCCCGGCGCCGGCCGGTTGCGCCGAGCGGCGCCGGGCGGGACGGCGGACCCGCGCTGGTCGGCGCGGCGGTGCCCCTCCCGGGCCGGCCCGGGAGGGCCGCCGAGGCGGCGGACGGCGCCCCCGCGGACCCGGTCGCCGCGATTGTCACGGGGGGGTCACGCCCCTAGCGTGACTGCGTCCGGCCGGTCGTCACCTCCCCAGCCGGGGAGGCCGCGCCGGGTGCCGCCGAGTCGCACCCACCACGGTGGGGCGAGCCGGGGACCCACCTGCACCACCGGGGTGAGTCCCACCCCCGAGCCCGCTCGGGGGTGGGTAGGGCACTCCCAGCCCGAACCCGTCAGCTGACCTGGTAGGCGGCCAGGGGAGAACGGAGAGTCACCCGCCCGGGGCCCTCAGAGGCCCGCGGCGCCGCAGTCCGGGCCCGTCGCGCTCCCGGCTGCCCATCCAGCAGGCCCAGCCGCCCCGCTGCACCGAGCCACAGGCGCCCCTGCGCGCCGCGCCGGAGCCGTTCCGCGCTCCGGAGGTGCCGCGCGCCGGCTGCTGACCCCTGCCCGCCCAGGCCTCGTGCCGCGTTGCCCTGTCCTGCGCCGGGGCGCCCTCCGACGGGCGCGCCCGGTCACCCGCACACCCAGGAGACCTCTCCGATGCACGACACCACCCAGCACGACACCACCCAGCACGACACCACCCAGCACGACACCACCGACGCGACCCGGCGGTCGCACGGCCGCCGGGCCCTGCGCCTGCTGACCGCGGTCGGCGCCCTGTCCCTGGCCGTCACCTTCGCCGGCCAGTCGGCCGCTCAGGCCGCCCCCGGCGACGACCGCGGCGGCTGGTCCCAGGACCGGGACGGCGACCGGGGGAGCTGGCGCGGCGGCGCGGAGCCGGCCGCCGCACCGGCACCCGCCCCGGCCCCGGCACCGGCCCCGGCGCCCGCGCCGGCTCCTGCCCCGGCCCCCGCCCCGGCCCCGGCCCCGGCGCCGGCTCCGGCGGGCGGCACGGAGCAGGCCTACAAGGACTACGCGCTGTCGGCGCTCGGCGGCGACGCCACGCAGTTCTCCTGCCTGGAGCAGCTGTGGGAGCGGGAGAGCAGCTGGAACCCGGACGCGCAGAACCCGACCAGCACCGCGTACGGCATCGCCCAGTTCCTCGACTCGACCTGGGCCGGCACCGGCATCGCCAAGACGTCGGACCCGTACCGGCAGATCGACGCGGGTCTGATCTACATCGAGAACCGCTACGGCAGCGCCTGCGCGGCCTGGGGCCACTTCCAGGCCAACAACTGGTACTGACCGGCACGACCGAGGGCCCTCCCCGGCCGGGGAGGGCCCTCGGCCCGGTCGTCAGGCCACCGCTCGGCGGCGGGTGACCACCGCCCCGGCGACGGTGGCGACGACGACCCACCCGGTGAGGACCAGCGCCGGCGTGGCCCCCGACCCGGTCTCCGCCAGCCGCAGGACCGCCGCGGTCGGGTCGAGCCTCTCGGTGATCTCGGGGCGGAAGGCCTGCACGACGGGCAGCACCCCCAGCACCACGAGGTAGGTGCCGGTCAGGGCGGCGGGCGCGTTGGCGACCGCGGCGCCGATGCCGGCCCCGGTGACGGCGAACGCCGCGCCGGAGACGACGGCCACGGCCAGCACCCGGCCGACGCCGTCCCAGGCCGCGGTCGGCTCGAACACGGCCAGGACAGCGGCGGAGGTGGCGGCCGAGACGGCGGCCAGCCCGGCGCCGAGCAGGGCCACGGAGGCCGCCTTGGCGGCGAGCACCCGCCCCCGCTGCGGGGTGAGCAGGAACGTCGTCTGCACGGTGCGGTGGGTCCACTCCCCGGCGGTGGAGAGCACGCCGAGGGCCAGCAGCACCAGCGCGGTGAGCATGCCCATCATCGCCAGCGGCGACGCGACCGCGAGGAGCGGGTCCTCGCTGACGGCCGAGGCCAGTGCCGCGCCCGCGGGGGGCAGCAGCGCGGCGGCCACGGCGAGCGACCGGCCGGACCGGGTGGACAGGGACTTGCGGACCTCGAGGCCCACGAGGGTGGCGGGACCGGCGGCGCCGGCGCGGACGGCCGGGCGGTGCGCGGTGGACGGGGGGGTGAGGACGGCGGTCACGGGGTGCTCCTGGGGTCAGAGGTGGTCGGGATCGGGCGGCGGCCGGCTCAGGCGGCCGCGGTCAGCTGGAGGAACAGGTCCTCGAGGCCGTGCTGCGCGGGGCGCAGGTCGACCAGGGCGAGGCCGGCGGAGGCGGCGACCGCGCCCACCTGCGCGGGGGTCGCGCCGGCGACGGTCAGCCGGCCGTCGGGCTCGGCGGTGACGGCGTGCCCGCGGGCCTCGAGCAGCGACCGCAGGTCGGCCGGGCGCTCGGCGCGGACGACGGTCCCGTCGGCACCGAGCAGCTCGGTGACGGAGCCGTCCGCCACGACCCGGCCCCCGCCGATGACCAGGAGCCGGTCCACGGTGTGCTCGACCTCGCCCAGGAGGTGGCTGGAGAGCAGCACCGTCCCGCCGCGGGCGGCGTGCTCGCGCAGCAGGTCGCGCATCCAGCGGATCCCCTCGGGGTCCAGGCCGTTGGCCGGCTCGTCGAAGACCAGCACCGGCGGGTCGGCCAGCAGCGCGCCGGCGATGCCGAGCCGCTGCCGCATGCCGAGGGAGTAGCCGCCGACCCGGCGGCGCCCGGCGTCGGCCAGCCCGACCAGGTCCAGCACCTCGTCGACCCGGTCGGCCGGGACGCCGATCGCGGCGGCCAGCAGCCGCAGGTGCGTCCGCCCGGTGCGGCCGGGGTGCACGGCCGAGGCGTCGAGCAGGGTGCCCACGACGGCGCCGGGGTTGGGCAGCTCGGGGTAGGGCCGGCCGTCGACCAGGGCGGTGCCGGAGGTGGCCGGGACCAGGCCGGTCATCATCCGCATCGTCGTGGTCTTGCCGGCCCCGTTCGGGCCGAGGAAGCCGGTGACCGTGCCCGGCTCCAGGGTGAAGGACACGTCGGCGACGACGGTGCGCTCGCCGTACTGCTTGGTCAGGCCGCTGACCTCGATCATCGGGGTTCCTCCTCGGGGTTCTCGTTCCGGGGAGGAGCCTGTCGCGAGGCGGCCGGTCCCCGCGTCGGCCGGGCGGTCAGGACCGGGGTCACCAGGAGTCGCGCAGCCGTCATCCGGAAGTGGACACGCGCCGCGACGACCGGCCGACCCGGGGGCGGGGAGGCCCGCCCTACGCTCCGCTGCGTGGGCATCCGGGCGCGCGTGTGGCCGGGGCTGCGCCGGCGCGGCGTGGCCCTGGAGGTCCTCATCGCCCTGCTGTCGGGCCTCAGCGTGGCCGCGGGCGCCGGCACGCCGGACGCCGTCCTCCCCGACGCGCTGCTCGCCGTCGGCGCCGGGGTCCTGGCGCTGCTGCTCCTGCTGCTGCGCCGCCGCGCACCGCTGGTCCCCTTCGCCGCGGCCGTGCTGCTCACCGCGGGTTCGCCGGCGGTGATCGCCGCGCTGCCGTTCAGCGCCTACGCGATGGGCCGGTGGGAGGACCGGTGGCCGGTGCGGTGGGCCGCCGCGGTCGTCGCCGCGGTGGCGCTCTTCCAGCCGTGGAGCCCCGGCACCTGGCAGGACGTCGCCGGCGCCGTGGGCAACCTCGGGTTGGCGGTGCTCCTGCCGGGCGCGGTCGGCGCCTGGGTGCGGACCCGCGCCGAGCTCATGACCGCGCTGACCGAGCGGGCCGAGCGGGCCGAGGCCGAGCGCGAGCTGCTGGCCCGGGACGCCGTCCTGACCGAGCGGACCCGCATCGCCCGCGAGATGCACGACGCGGTCGGCCACCGGGTGAGCCTCATGGTGCTGCAGGCCGGCGCGATCGAGGTCGCCGCCGGGGACCCGGCCCGGGTCGAGCAGCTGGCCGCCCAGGTGCAGACCGCCGGGCGGCAGGCGCTGGAGGAGCTGCGCCAGATGGTCGGCGTCCTCCGCGGCGGGGAGGCCGGCGAGGCCGCGCCGCGGGGCCCGCAGCCGGGCCTGGCGGACCTGCCCGCGCTGGTCCGCGACGCCCGGGACGCGGGCCTGCCGGTGGAGCTCGCCGGGTCCGCGACGGGGCCGGTCGACCCCGCGGCGGGCCGGGCGGCCTACCGCATCGTGCAGGAGGCGCTGACCAACGCCGGCAAGCACGCCCCCGGGGCACCGGTCACGGTGGCCGTCGAGCAGCCCGGCGGCGAGCTGCTCGTCCGCGTGGTCAACCGGGCCCCGGCCGCCGTCCCCGAGGCCCCGGTCTCCGGCGGCTACGGGCTGGTGGGGCTGGCCGAGCGGGTGCGCACGCTGGGCGGCCGCTTCCGGGCCGAGCCGCGGCTGGACGGCGGGTTCGTGGTGGAGGCGGTCCTGCCCGCCGGACCGGACGGGAGATCATGAGCGACATCCGGGTGCTGCTGGTCGACGACGAGGAGCTGGTGCGCTTCGGCCTGCGCACCGTGCTGGAGTCGGTGGGCGGGTTCGAGGTGGTCGGGGAGGCCGGGGACGGCGCCGCCGGGGTGCGGGCCGCCCGGGAGCTGCGGCCCGACGTCGTGCTCACCGACATCCGGATGCCGGGCGTCGACGGGCTGGAGGCGACGCGGCAGATCCTGGCGCTGCCGGACCCGCCGCAGGTCGCCGTCCTCACGACCTTCCACCTCGACGAGTACGTCTACGCGGCGCTCGCCGCCGGAGCGGCCGGGTTCCTGCTCAAGGACACCCCGCCGCGGGAGATCGCCGCCGCCGTGCGCGCGGTGGCCGACGGCACCGCCGCGCTCTCCCCCGCCGTGACCGCGGCGCTCATCGACTCCTACGTCGACCGGCGGGCCGCCCCCCGCCGGGCCGCCGCGCAGCAGCGGGTGGCCGCCCTGTCGGAGCGGGAGCGCGAGGTGCTGCGCCTGCTGGGGACCGGCGAGCCGAACGCCGGGATCGCCGGCCGGCTGTTCGTCAGCGAGGCGACGGTCAAGACCTACGTCTCCCGGCTGCTGACCAAGCTCGAGCTCGCCAACCGCACCCAGGCGGCGATCCTCGCCCACGAGGCCGGCCTGCTCGAGGGCTGACCGCGGTCACCTCCCCAGCGCGGCGTACACCGCGGCCAGGTACGCCTCCGCCCGTGGCGAGCCGACGATGCCCGGCGCCATGCGGTTCATCACGTAGCTGGTCGTCACCCGGCGGTCGGTGTCCATGACGATCATCGAGCCGCCCCAGCCCCCCCAGAAGCAGGTCCGCCCCCCGGGCAGGTACGGCACGGCCCCCGAGGGCGCGAGCCCGAAGCCGATGCCGAACCGGAGCGGCACGCCCAGCACGAGGTCGACGCCGTCGGCCTGGACGTCGAAGACCAGGTCGAGCGTCTTCTCCGAGAGCAGCCGGACGTCGCCGGCCTGGCCGCCGAGCGACACCACCCGCATGACGTCGAGGACGCCCTTCGCGTTGCCGTGCCCGTTGAGCGCCCCCATGTCGGCGGCCCGCCAGGGGCCGTGTTGGCCTTGGCGGCGTCGGCCACCGGGCCGGTGAAGCAGCGCAGCATGGGGCTCGCCGGGTCCAGGGCGGCCAGGTCGAAGGGCAGCGGCGGCGGGGGGACGACGGGCGCGATGCGGTCGGCGTCCTCCTCGCGGGCACCGATCCGGAAGTCCGCGCCCAGCGGCGCGGCGAGCTCCTCGGCCACGTACTGCCGCAGCGACCGGCCGTCGACGCGGCGCACCACCTCGCCGAGCAGGTGCCCCTGGTTCTGCGCGTGGTAGCCGGACGCCGTGCCGGGCTCCCACCAGGGGGCCTGGGTCGCCAGCCGGGCGACCGAGGTGTCCCAGTCGTACATCTCCTCGACGGTGAACGGCGGGTCCCACCCGGCGACGCCGGAGGTGTGCGCCATCAGGTGCCGGACCAGGACGCCGTCCTTGCCGTTCGCGGCGAACTCGGGCCAGTACTCGGCGACCGGCGCGTGCACGTCGACCCGGCCCTGCTCGACCAGGGTGAGCACGGCCAGCGCGGTGACCGCCTTCGTCGTCGACCAGACGTTGACGATGGTGTCCCGGGTCCACGGCGTCGTGCGCGCCTCGTCGCGCCACCCGCCCCAGATGTCGACGACGGTCTCCCCGTCGACGTCGACGGCGATCGACGCGCCCAGCTCCTCGTCGTCGAGCTGGGCGGCGAGCGCGTCGCGCACCCCGCCGAACCGGTCGTGGACGGTCCCGTGGACCTCGGCCATGGCGCTCTCCCGGGGTACCGGCACGGCCCCGATGCCGCGCCGGCGGGATCAGACCACGGCCCGAGCCGCCCGGGCAACGCCCGCGGGCGCCCCGAACCGGGCAACGCCCGCGGGCGCCCCGAACCGGCGGTGATCATGGGGATCTCGCCGGCCCGGGCGGCGTGGCGTCGCGTGTCACCGGCAAGAAGCCCATGATCACGGCGGGAGGAGGCGGTCAGGTCACGGCGGGAGGAGGCGGTCAGGTCACGGCGGGAGGAGGCGGTCAGGTCACGGCGGGAGGAGGCGGTCAGATCACGGCGGAGGGGGCGGTCGGGCGGGAGGGGACGGTCAGGCCGCGACGGTCTCCATCGCCTCGGCGGTGAGCCGGGCCGAGCGCAGCCGGCCCTCCACGCCGGGCACCTGGTGGGCGACGACCAGCTCGTCGGCGTCGGCCTCGCGGGCGAACGCGGTCAGCTGCTCCCGGACCTCGGCGGGGGTGCCGAGGGCGGTGTGCGTGAGCATGGTGTCCACGTGCCGGCCGGCACCGGAGGAGAGCAGCAGCTCGGCCTCGTCGTCGGAGAGCGACCGGCCCTGCCCGAACAGGCCCACGGCCAGGTTCCGGCGGACGGCGGCGTACGCGTCCTCCGCGGCGGCACGGCTGTCGGTGGCCACGACGTTGACCCCGGCGATCACGTAGGGCTCCGCGAGCTGCTCGGAAGGCCGGAACTCCCGCCGGTAGGCCTCCACCGCCGGTCGCAGCATCGCGGGGGCGAAGTGCGAGGCGAAGGCGTACGGCAGGCCGAGTGCCGCGGCGAGGGTGGCGCCGAACATCGACGAGCCGAGCACGTAGAGCGGGACGTCGGAGCCCTTGCCCGGGATCGCGTCGACGCCGGGTACCCGCGACCGGCCGGTGAGGTAGCCCTGCAGCTCGAGCACGTCCTGCGGGAAGCGGTCGGCGGACGCCGGGTCGCGGCGCAGCGCGTACGCGGTGTTCTGGTCCGACCCCGGTGCCCGGCCCAGCCCCAGGTCGATCCGGCCCGGGTACATGGCCTCGAGGGTGCCGAACTGCTCGGCGATGGTCAGCGGCGAGTGGTTGGGCAGCATGACGCCGCCGGCGCCGAGCCGGATCGTCGAGGTCCGCGCGCCGACGTGCGCGATGAGCACGCTGGTCGCCGACGAGGCGATCGTCGGCATGTTGTGGTGCTCGGCGTACCAGACCCGCCGGTAGCCGGCCTCCTCCGCGGCCCGGGCCAGGGCGACGCTGGCCGCGATGCTGTCGGACGCGGTCCCGCCACGGGCGATCGGCGCCAGGTCGAGCACGGACAGGGGCAGGGTCATGCGGGTGCTCCTCGGTTCCGGCGTCGGTGCGCGCGGGGCACCCCGCGCGCACGGTCTGCCCGCTGCAACCGGCCCCGCGGCCGGCTCCTTCCCGGCGGCCGCCCGCCCCGGAGGGGTGAACCGCCCCACGCCGGCGCTCCAGCAGGACACCCGGACGGCCGAGAGGGGGGTGGACGAGAGGGGGCACCATGCGCAGACAGCGCACGGCAGCCGAGGAGCAGATCGCCGAGCTGCTGGTCACGGCCAAGAGGTCCCTGCACCTGTCGGTGGCCTTCCTCAGCCGGCTCGACGGCACCACCCAGCACCTGGAGGTGGTCGAGTCCTCGGTGCCGCTGCTCGTGCAGGAGAAGGCCCGGGTCCGCCAGGACACGTCCTTCTGCCAGGCCATCCTCGACGGGCGGCTGCCCACCGTCATCCCCGACGTGAAGCGGTTCCCGGCAGCCATGGCGCTGCCGTCCGCCCGGATCCCCCGGATCCGCAGCTACGTCTCCACGCCGGTGACGCTCTCCGACGGCACCCTCTACGGCACCTTCTGCGCCTTCGGCTTCACCTCCGACAAGGAGCTGGGCAGGCGTGACGAGGCCCTCATGGAGGTCCTCGCCTCCGCCGCCTCGGTGATCATCGAGCCGGAGGTCCGGGCGCAGCAGGAGCGGGACGCGGTCGAGGGGCGGCTGGGACCGGTCGTCGAGGCCGGGGGCCCCGTGGTCGCGCTGCAGCCGATCGTCGACCTGGCCAGCGGCCGGCGGGTGGGCGCCGAGGCGTTGTCCCGGTTCCCCGCGGAGTGGGGTCTGGCACCGGACGTGGTGTTCGAGCAGGCCCACCGCATCGGCTGGGGGCACCGGATGGAGTTGCTCGCCCTCGCCGGCGCCGCCGCCCACCTGGAGCGGGTCGGCGGCTACGTGGCGATGAACGTCTCCCCCGCGACCCTGCTGCGGCCGGAGTGCGCCGACCTGCTCCGCGGCCTGCCCCTGGACCGCGTGCTGCTCGAGCTCTCCGAGCACGAGGCGGTCGAGGACTACGACGCGCTGGCCGCGGCGCTGGGCCCGTTCCGGGCCGCCGGCATGCGGCTGGCCATCGACGACGTCGGGGCCGGGTTCTCCTCGCTGCGGCACATCGTGGTCACCTCGCCCGACGTCATCAAGCTCGACCGCAGCGTGGTGACCGGCCTGGGCGCGGACCCGGTGCTGTCCACGCTGGTCTCCTCGCTGGTCACCTTCGGCCGCGGCTGCGGTGCCGCGGTCGTCGCCGAGGGGGTGGAGACCGCGGAGGACGCCGCGTCGCTGCTCGCCCTGGGCGTCGACCTGGGCCAGGGCTGGTTCTTCGGCCGGCCCGGCCCGCCGGAGGCGCTGGACGCCGCCGGCCCCGCGGTACCCGCGGTCCGCGAACCGGTCGTCCCGGTCAGCCGCTGACCTCGTCGTACTCGGGCCCCACCGCGCCGGTCCGCAGCTCACCGGCCCGCCGGTAGGTCAGCAGCAGCACGCCGGTCGGCGTGACCTCGTGCGCGGTCAGCTCCCACCCACCGGGCACGGCACCGCTACCGAACAACCGCTTGCCCTCCCCCACGACCACCGGTGCGACGACCAGCCGCAGCTCGTCGACGAGGTCGGCGCGCAGCAGCGTCTGGAGCAGCCCGGGCGAACCGTGCACCTGCAGCTCGCCGCCGTCGGTGGCCGTGAGGGCGCGCACGGCCTCGACGACGTCCCCCTCGACGAGCCGGGAGCCCGACCAGTCGAGGGTGGTCAGCGTGCGCGAGGCCACGTGCTTGGGCTTGGTGTTCAGCCCGGCGGAGACCGCGTCCCCCTCCACGGGCACCTGCGGCCAGGCGGCGGCGAAGATCTCGTAGGTGCCGCGGCCGAGCAGGAAGTCCTGGGCGCCGCCGAACCAGGCGTCCATCCGCGCACCGAGCGTCTCGTCGTAGTGCGGGACCAGCCAGCCGCCGGCGCGGAAGCCGCCGGAGGTGTCCTCGTCCGGTCCGCCGGGGGCCTGGCAGACCCCGTCCATCGTCAGGAACATCGTGGCGACGAGCGGTCGCATGGTGGGTCCTCCCGCGTCATGGGCGGATCCGGCGACCCGCCCCCGGAGCACAGACCCGGCACGGGCGCCGTTCTCATCGCCGCGTCCCACCCGGAGGGGGGACCGCGCACCGGCGGTGCGTCGATCATCTAGTGACTCAGCGTGACGGCGCGGCGGGCGTCCCCCAGACCTGGGGAGTCCCAGGACACGCCCGGTGCGTGTCTCATCGCCGTGCCCGCCGGACCGCGACGGGCACGGACGGCGCCGGTGCCCGGTTCCGCCCGCCGACGGACACGGGGGTCCACGATGAAGCGCACCACCAGCCTGCTCACCACCGGGGCCCTGGGCCTCGGGTCCTTCGCCCTGCTCAGCACCGTCGCACCCGGCATCGCCGGTGCCAACGGCTGCGGCGTCACCACCCTGGACCTGGCGCAGCTCGAGGCGTCCTTCTCCAGCCCGCTGTCGGGGGTGGGGGGCGGGGCCACCGCGGAGATGCTGCCCGACGGGCTGCGGCTCACCACGCCCGCCGACGACCCCGACGCGGAGGCCTACGCCGCGTACTTCATGGACGGGCTGCAGATCCCGCTGGCCGAGGCCACCGCCCAGTCGAACTTCGTCCTCGACGCCACCCTGGCCGCAGGTCAGCCGATCGCGAACCACCCCACGTACGAGCTCTACCTCGACCTCGACGCCACCGACGGGATCGACCCCGACGAGGCCCTGCTCGTGTACTGGCAGCCGGCCGCCGGCGACCCGGACGGTATCTGGTGGAGCGCCTTCGGCCCGCTCAGCGAGCTCGACCCGGAGAGCATCGAGGGCACCGACGAGGCCACCCTCGTCGACGTCAGCGCCGCCTACCCGACCGCCACGATCACCGCCTTCGGCTTCCAGCTCCTCTACCAGGCCGGCGCCGACGTGACCGTCCACGGCCTGACCTTCGGCTGCAACGACTTCGTGCTCGGCTCGGGCCCGGTCGACCCCGTCAACGAGCCGCCGACCGCCGCCTTCACCGCCACCGGCGACGGCACCGCCCGGACGTTCACCGCGACGGCGTCGGACCCCGACGGCACGGTCGAGCGCTACACCTGGGACTTCGGTGACGGGTCGGCGCCGGTCGACGGGGGTGCCGAGATCAGCCACACCTACGCCGCCTCGGGCAGCTACACCGTCACCCTCACCGTCGCCGACGACGCCGGCGCCGAGTTCTCGACCCAGCTGGCGGTCACCGTGACCGTCCCGGGCACCGGGGGGCCGACCGACCCGACCGACCCGACCGACCCGGCGGACCCGACCGAGTACGGCAGCCCGCTGCCGAACACCGGTGCCGACGTGCTCGGCCTGGCCGCGATCGGCGGCCTGGTCCTCGCCGGTGGTGGCGCCGGCCTCGTCGCCAGCCGCCGCCGCCGCGCCGGCTCGGCCTCCTGACCGCACCCGCTGCCCCCGCCCGCCGGTCCCGACCGGCGGGCGGGCGGCCCGTCGGTCGGGGGGACCGATGATCCGCAGGCTCGTCCACGGGCTCTCCGAGCTGGCCGTCACCGCCGGTGCGGTGCTGCTGCTCCTCGTCGTCCACGAGGTCTGGATCACCGACCTGTTCAGCGACGGGGCGCAGGAGCAGGTCGCCGAGGAGCTGCGGGAGGAGTGGTCCCGCCCCGGCGCCGGTCCCGCCGGCCCGGCCCTCGGGGAGGGCTTCGCCTTCCTGCACGTCCCCCGCTTCGGGTCCGACTGGACCCGGGCGGTCGTCGAGGGTGTCGACCCCGCCGAGCTCGACGAGGGCCCGGGCCACTACCCGGGGACGGCGATGCCCGGGGAGCAGGGCAATTTCGCCATGGCCGGCCACCGCGTCGGCCGGGGCAGCCCCTTCCTCGCCCTCGACGTCCTCCGGCCGGGTGATGCCGTGGTGGTGGAGACGGCGGACGCCTGGCACGTCTACCGGGTCACCACCACGTCGGTCGTCGACCCGTCCGAGAACCGGGTGGTCTCCCCCACTCCCGGGGGTCCGCCGGGAGGCCCGCCCACCGGGGCGTTCCTGACCATGACCACCTGCCACCCGAAGTTCTCCACCCGGGAGCGGCTGGTGGTGCACGCCGAGCTGGAGGGCTCGGTCCCGAGGACCGACGCGCCGCAGGGTCCCGCGGCGCTGCAGGAGGTGTGAGCGGTGTACGCGTGGATCTGGCGGCACCTGCCCGGCGGTACCGGCGTACGGGCGGGAACGGCCGTGCTGCTGGTGCTGGCGGTGGCGGCGCTGCTGCTGTTCGTCGTCTTCCCGGCGGTCTCCGAGCACGTGCAGGTGTGGCAGCCGTCCCTGTGACGTGCGCCGGAGCGCACCTGCTCAGGCGGCCAGCGCCACCTGCCGGTCGGCGGCCGCGACCAGGGCCGCGTAGCGGCCACCCGCGGCGAGCAGCTCCTCGTGGGTGCCGGTCTCGACCACCCGGCCGGCGTCCAGGACGGCGATGCGGTCGGCACCGCGGACCGTGGAGAGCCGGTGCGCGACGGTGATCGTGGTCCGCCCCCGGCCGGCCTCGTCCAGGGCCTCCTGGACCGCGCGCTCGGTGGCGGTGTCGAGCGCGCTCGTCGCCTCGTCGAGCACCAGCACCCGCGGGTCGCGCAGCAGCGTGCGCGCGATGGCCAGCCGCTGCTTCTCCCCGCCGGAGAAGCGGTGCCCGCGGGCGCCGACGACGGTGTCGTAGCCGTCGGGCAGCGCCGCGATCACCTCGTGCACCCGGGCCAGGCGGGCGGCGGCCGATCTCGCCGTCCGTGGCGCCGGGCCGGGCGTGCCGGAGGTTCTCCCGCACGGTGGTGTGCAGCAGGTAGGTCTCCTGGGCGACGACGCCGACGAGCCGGGCGACGGTGGCCAGCGGGAGGTCGCGCAGGTCGACGCCGTCGATGCGCACCCGCCCGGCGGTCGGGTCGGCCAGCCGGGCCACCAGCGAGGCCAGCGTGCTCTTTCCCGACCCGGTCGCCCCCACCAGGGCGAGCGACCCCCCGGCGGGCACGGCCAGGTCGACGCCGGCCACGGCGGGCCGGTGCCCGTCGGGGTAGGTGAACCACACGCCCTCGAAGGCGACCTCGCCGCGCGCCCGCGCCGGGTCGAAGGGGACCGGGGAGACCGGGTCGTCGACGTCCACCGGCAGGTCGAGGTACTCGAACACCCGGCTGAACAGCGCCATCGAGCTGGTCACCGAGACGCCGACGTCGAGCAGCCCCATGAGCGGGCGGAACAGCGCTCCCTGCAGGGTGGTGAAGGCGACCAGGGTGCCGATGGTCATGCCACCGGAGGTCGCCGGCAGGCCGGCGGCGAGATAGATCAGCGCCGGGATGCCGGCGAAGACGATGCTCATGGTGGCCATCCGCCAGCGGCCGGCCAGCTGGGAGCGCACCTCCAGGCCCACGAGGTCGGCCGACGTCGCCGCGAACCGCCGGGACTGGGCGGGCCCGGCACCCAGCGTCTTGCCGAGCAGCACGCCGCTGACGCTCAGCCCCTCCTCCACCTGGGCGTGCAGGTCGGCGAGGTGCCGCTGCCGCTGGGCGGTGACCGCGCGCCGCATCCGCGCCACCTTGCGGGTGAGCAGGACGGCGGGCGGGAGGACGACGAGGGACAGCAGCGACAGCCGCCACGACAGGGCCACCATCGCGACCACCGTGCCGACGACCGTGGTCGCGTTGGCGGCCAGCGACGTCGCGGTGGAGGTCACCACCGACTGCATCCCGCCGATGTCGTTGGTGAGCCGGGACTGCACCTCGCCGCCGCGCGTCCGGGTGAAGAAGCCCAGCGCCTGGCGCTGGAGGTGCTCGAAGACCGCCGTCCGCAGCCCGTGCATGACGCGCTGGCCGACGGTCGTGGACAGCCAGGTCTGCACCACCCCGAGGACGGCGGTGCTCGCCGCGACGCCGAGCATCCCCGCCACGGCGAGGGTCAGCAGCCCGACGTCCTGCCGGGGGATGGCCTCGTCGATGACCAGCCGGACGAGGAACGGCGTCGCCAGCGCAACGGCCGAGGAGACGACGATGAGCGCCACCACGACCGCGACCTGCCAGCGGTAGGGGACGAACAGCGCGGTCACCCGGCGCAGCGGCACCGGGGAGCGCTCGAGCTGGGCGCGGTCGGCGGGGTCGACGGTGCGCCCCGACCGCCCCCCGCCCCCGGGTCGGTCCATGCTCTCGATGACGACCACCTCCGAGATGGTGAGGCTACCTCACGGTGAGGCAACCTCGGGTCCCTCGCTAGCATTCCCCCGTGCGCGAGGACGAGGACACCGCCGCGCTCGGCGACCTGCTCATGCGGGCCGCGCGGGCCCAGCGCCGCCGCTGGCGGGACGTCCTGGCGCCCTGGGACCTCTCCCCCCACCAGGCCCGCGCGCTGCGCGTCGTGTGCGGGTCCGCGGGCACCCGCCCCTCGGACCTCGCCGGGGCGCTGCGCATCGCCCCCCGTTCGGCCACCGAGGTCGCCGACGCGCTGCAGGCCCGCGGGCTGGTCGAGCGGCTCCCCGACCCCACCGACCGGCGGGCCGTCGTCCTGCGGCCGACCCCGGCGGGACGGCGGGTGCAGGCCGAGGTGGACGCCGCGCGGGCGGCCGACAGCCGGGCGCTGTTCGAGCGCCTGGACCCGGCCGACCGGGCGGCGCTGGCCCGCGCGCTGCGCCGGCTCGCCGAGGACTGACCCCGCGCCCCGGGAGGTGCGACCATCGGCACCGTGGGCGAGCCGGTGCGACCCGAGGACCTGCGGGTGTCCGACCCCGAGCGGGCGGTCGTGCAGGAGCGGCTGCGCCGCGCGGTGGCGGCCGGGCAGCTGGACCTGCACGAGTTCGACACCCGGGTGCAGTCGGTCTGGGCGGCGCGGACCCGCGGCGAGCTGGCCCGGGTGACCCGCGACCTGCCCGAGCCGCCCCCGCCGCCGCCGGCCCCGAAGCCGCCCCCGCCGCTCGGCCGGGTGTTCTCCTCCGACGCGGCCGGCACGGCCATGCGCGTGCTCACCATCGTCTTCGCGAGCATCGCGGCGGTGAACCTGGTGGTGTGGGGCCTGGTCGCGGGCACCACCGACGCCTCGGTGTACCCCTGGTGGGTCTGGACGGCCGGCCCGCCCGCCGCCGCGCTCGCCGTGCTGTACCTGGTCGGCATCGGCCGGCCGCGCCGCTGACGCCGGTCGCACCGCGGCGCTAGCGTGCGGCCGTGCCCGAGACCCTCTCCCGCCGCCGGGTGCTGGACCTGCGCCTGCACGCCCAGCAGCTCGGCCGGCCCGCGGGGTCGGTGGCCGGCACGGCGGTGCTCGACCTGGGCGTGCAGGACACCGGCCCGGACGGCGGCCGGTGGGCACTGGCGCTGCGCGGCGTCGACGTCGCCGCCCTCGCCCCCGACGAGCTGGTCACCGCCTGGACCCTCCGCGGGGCCCCGCACCTGTACCGGCGGGCCGACCTCGCCGGGGTCGTCGCGGCCACCGCCCCGTTCTCCGAGGCCGACGCCGCCAAGCGCATCCACGACGCGGCCCGGCCGCTGCGCGCCGCGGGGATCCCGGTGCTCACCGCCCTCGACACCGTCGCCGCGGCGATGCGGGCGGCCGTCCGGGAGCCGACCGCCAAGGGCGAGCTCTCGGCCCGGCTGACCAGGGAGCTGCCCGAGCCCTACCTGCGGTACTGCCGGCCGTGCGGGGCCACCCACCTGTTCGAGCAGCCGTTCCGGCTCGCCGCCCTGCGCGCCGGGCTGGAGCTGGAACCGGGCACCTCCCCGCCGGTGCTCCGCCCGGTGCCGGGCCTGCGACCGGCGGCGGGGACCCCGGCCGCCCTCGACGTGGTGCGCGGCTGCCTGCGGCTGCTCGGCCCCACCACCCCGGCCCTCGTCGCCGCCTACCTCGAGGCCCCGGTGGCCGACGTCCGGGCCCGCTGGCCGGAGGAGGCCGTCGAGGTGGCCGTCGACGGGGCGCGGCGGTGGCTGCTCGCGGCCGACGCCGAGCGGGCCGCCGGCGTCCCCGCCGCCGAGGGGGTGCTGCTGCTGGGGCCGTTCGACCCGTTCCTGCAGGCCCGCGACCGCGACCTGCTGGTGTCCGACGCCGAGCGGGCCCGGCAGCTGTGGCCGGTGCTCGGCCGGCCCGGCGCCGTGCTGGCCGACGGTGAGCCGGTCGGGGCCTGGCGCCCCCGGGCGGCCGGACGGCGGCTGACCGTCACCGCCGAGCTCTGGCGGCGCCCGACCGCGCGGCTGCGGGCCGGCGTCGAGGAGGGCGCCGCGCGGCTGGCCGCCCACCGGGGGGTGACCCTCGCCGCGGTCGAGCTCACCGGCTGAGGCTCAGCCGGCCAGCACCGCCCAGCCGTGCGCCGGCAGCCGCACCCGCGCCCCCGGCCCGGCGTCCACGACCTCGCCCTGCCCGGCCAGCAGCGCCCCGGCGCCGGGGGCGGGCAGCTCGGCCGCGGCGGACGAGACGCTGAGCGCGACGACGAGCCGCCCGCCGTCGCCGCGGGACTCGTAGGCGAACACGTCGTCGGCCAGGTGCAGCGGCGCGGTGCGGGCGGTGTGCAGCCACCGGTGCCGGCGGCGCAGCCCGATCAGCTCCTGGTGCAGCCGGTAGGTCGGCGCGCCCAGCGGGGAGAGCTCGCCCGGGCCGGCGGGGAAGGCCGGGCGGACGGCGTCGTCCCCGCCGGCCCGGTCCTCCTTGACCCCGCGGAAGGCGTGCTCGTCACCGGCGTAGACCACCGGGGTCCCGCCGACGGTCATCAGCACGGCGAGGGCGTGCGCCAGGTGCCGCTCGTCGGTCAGCCGGCTGGCGATCCGGGTGACGTCGTGGTTGCCGAGGAAGGTGAGCGGCACGAACGTGTCGAGGAAGCCGTCGTGCCGGCCCAGCGCGTGCGACAGCTCGTGGAAGTTGCCGTCGTTGAGCGCGCTCCAGACGGCCTTCCACAGCTCGTACTGGGTCACCGAGTCCACGCCGGACTCCCGCACGAACGCCGGGTAGTCGCCGTGGATGACCTCGCCGGTGAGGTAGGCGTCGGGGTGGGCGGCGCGCACGCGCGGCAGCACGGTCGCCCAGAACCGCGGGGGGACGGCGTAGGCGGCGTCCAGGCGCCAGCCGTCGGCACCGCGCGCGAGCCAGTGCGTCATCACGTCGGTGACCAGGTCGGCGACGGCCGGCTCGCGGTGGTCGAGGGCGACCAGCCGGTGGTGCCCCTCGAAGGTGTCGGCCTGCGGCTCGCCGCCCGGCTGCGGCCAGGTCAGGCGGAACCACGACGCGGTCGGCGCGGCGGGCCCCTGCTCCACCACCGCGCGGAAGGCCGGGTGGCCGCGGCCGACGTGGTTGAAGACGCCGTCGAGCAGCACCCGGAGGCCGCGGGCGTGCGCCGCGGCGAACAGGGCGTCGAGGTCGGCCTCGTCGCCGAGCCGCGGGTCCACGCGGAAGTGGTCCACGGTGTCGTAGCCGTGGGTCTCCGAGGCGAACACCGGCCCCAGCAGCAGCCCGGAGGCGCCGAGCTCGACGGCGTGGTCCAGCCAGGGCTCCAGGCGGGGCAGCCGGTGGGTGGTCCCTGCGGCGGCCTCCCCGGTCGCTTCCCGCTCGGCCCCGAGGAAGCCCAGCGGGTAGACATGCCACCAGACGGCGTCCTGCACCCAGCCCGGCACGGTCCTCCCCACGGTCGCCCTGCGCGTCGGGCCGACCCTAGCCCGGCGCCCCGCGCGGGACCGCGGCGCCGGGGACGGGGTCTTCCGCCGGTGGATATCTCAGCGCTAAGGTATCTGCCCATGAGTGCGCCGCCCCGCCGGGTCCGCATCGGCATCGACACCGGGGGGACGTTCACCGACGTCGTCGCGGTGGACGAGGAGACCGGGCAGACCACGACCACCAAGACGCCGTCCACCCCCGCCGACCCGGCCGAGGGCTTCCTCGCCGGCGTCCGCAAGGTCCTCGACCTCATGGGCCTCGAGGGCGACGCGGTGACCGCCGTCAGCCACGGGACGACGGTCGCCACCAACCAGCTGCTCGAGGGCAAGCTCGACCGGATCGGGTTCATCACCACCGAGGGCTACGAGTCGGTGCTGGAGATCGCCCGCCAGTCGGTGCCCGACGGCTACGGCAACAGCTACTTCTGGGTCAAGCCGCCGCGGATCGTCCCGGCCGACCTGGTCCGCACGGTCCGCGGCCGGCTGGACCCCACCGGTGCGGAGGTCCGCCCGCTCGACGAGGACGACGCCCGCGCCGCGGCCCGCTTCTTCGCCGACGCCGGCATCACCACGATCGGCGTGTGCTTCCTGCACGCCTACGCGAACGACGCCCACGAGCGCCGGGTGCTCGAGGTGATCCGCGAGGAGCACCCCGACGCCGTCGTCTCGATCAGCTCCGAGGTGCTGCGCGAGTACCGCGAGTACGAGCGCTCGGTCACCACGCTGGTCGACGCCGGGGTCAAGCCCAAGGTCGGCGCCTACGTCACGAACATCCGCACCCGGCTCGACGAGATCGCCCCGGGCGTGCCGTTCTACGTGATGAAGAGCAACGGCGGCGTGCTCTCGGCCCAGGAGGTCGTGCACCAGCCGATCACCACGATGCTCTCCGGCCCGGCCGCCGGCGCCCTGGGCGCGGCGCTGATCGCCGGGACGGCGGGCTTCGACCGGGTGCTCACCTGCGACGGCGGCGGCACCTCCACCGACGTCACCGTGGTCGTCGACGGCGAGCCGACGCTGACCACCGAGGGCTCGGTCGGCGACTACCCGTCCAAGATCCCGATGATCGATGTCGTCACCGTCGGCGCGGGCGGCGGCTCGATCGCCTGGATCTCGCCCGAGGGCACGCTGAAGGTCGGCCCGCAGAGCGCCGGCGCCGACCCGGGCCCGATCTGCTACCCCGACGGCGGCGACGAGCCCACCGTCACCGACGCGCACGTCGTCCTCGGCCGGATCCCCCCGCACCTGCTCGGCGGGGAGATCCCGCTGTCGGTCGAGGCCGCCCGGAAGGGCCTGGCGGCGCTCGGCGGCGAGCTCGACCTCTCCCTGGAGCGCGCCGCGACCGGGATCCTGGAGATCTCCGCGTGGAACCAGGCCAACGCGCTGCGCCAGGTGACCGTGGCCCGGGGCCTGGACGTCCGCGACTTCACCCTCACCACGTTCGGCGGCTCCGGCTCGCTGCTGGCCTGCCGGCTGATGGACATCCTCGGCCTGCCGCGCACCCTGGTGCCGCCGAACCCGGGCAACGTCAGCGCGTTCGGGCTGCTGACCGTCGACGTCCGCAACGACTACGTGCAGACCGTCGTCAGCAAGCACGCCGACCTCGACCTCGACCGGGTGCGGGGGGTCTACGCCGACCTGGAGGAGCAGGCGCACGTCGCGCTCGACGGCGAGGGCTTCGCCCGCGCCGAGCAGCGGATGCAGCGGACGGCGGACCTGCGCTACGTGGGCCAGGCGTTCGAGGTCCGCGTCCCGGTCGCCGACGGCGAGCTCGACGCCGCGGCGGCCGAGGAGGTCGCCCAGGCCTTCCACGCCGCGCACCGGCAGCTCTACGGCTACGACTTCGCCGACGACCCGCGCCAGGCCGTGGAGTGGGTGAACCTCCGGGTGAGCGGGATCGGGCCGATCCGCCGTCCCGACGTCGTCGAGCTGCCGGGACGGGACGGCGGGACGGACCGGGCCGTCACGGGCTCGCGGCGGGTGTTCTTCGACGCTGTGCAGTCGTCGCCCTCCTCCGGAGGCGACTGGGTGGACACCCCCACCTACGACCGGCCCGCCCTCGCCCCGGGCGACGTGGTGAGCGGCCCGGCGATCATCGAGGAGTTCGGCTCGACCGTCCCGGTGCACCCGGGCTTCGCCGCCACCGTCGACACGTACGGCAACCTGCTGCTCACGAAGGAGTCCGGGCGATGAGCGCCTTCCCCACCGGGGACCTGACCGACGGCGAGGTCCAGGCCGATCCCGTCCTCGTCGAGATCGTCGCCGGCACGCTGGCCGCGATCGAGAAGGAGGTCGAGACCTCCATCGGGCGCACGTCGCGCTCGCCGATGATCCGCGACGCGCACGACTTCCGCGCCGGCATCCACGACCGGAACCTGCGCAAGCTCACCGGGCGGTCGTACTCGGCGCTGGTGCACCCCGTCGTCCGCGACTACCCGATCGAGCAGATGAACGTCGGGGACGTCTTCTTCCACAACGACGTCTACGCCTCCGAGGGCGGCATCGGCCACCTGCCGGACCTCTGCGTCACCGTGCCGGTGTTCGCGCACGTGGACGGCGAGCAGCGCGTGGTCGCCTTCATCCAGGCCTTCGGCCACCACGACGACATCGGCGGCGCGGTGCCCGGGTCGATGCCCTCGGCGGCGACCAGCGTGTACGAGGAGGGCCTGATGGTCCCCCCGATCAAGCTGTGGGACCGCGGCGTGCCCAACGAGAGCGCGCTGAAGATCATGACCCGCAACTCGCGGATGCCCGACTCGCTGGCCGCCGACCTCGACGCCGAGTGCTCGGCCTGCCTGGCCGGCGCCCGGCGGCTGGGCGAGCTGTTCGACCGGTACGGCGTGGCCGCGGTGGAGGCCTGCTTCGACGCGATCCTGGCCGGCTCCACCGAGGTCTACCGGCGGGAGATCCTCTCGCAGATCCCCGACGGCACCTACGTCTGGGAGGACTACGCCGAGCACGACGGCGTGGAGGAGCCGAAGCTGCACCGGCAGCGGATCACGCTGACCATGGACTCGACGGCCGACGTCCCCCTGGTCATCGACTTCACCGGCACCGGCCCGCAGGCCAAGGGCCCGATCAACCACTGCGGCGACTACGCCGACGGCAACTTCCTCAAGAAGTGGCTGGCGCCGATCCTGCGCAACCTGGCCGAGACGCCCGAGCGGATGGCCCAGCTCGACGTCAACGAGGGCGTCGTGCCGCTGATCGAGATGCGGTTCCCGGAGAAGGGCACGCTGCTCACCCCGGTCTTCCCGGCGCCGACCAACGCCCGGACGTTCGTGATCCTGCGGCTGCTCGGCGTCCTGGCCGGCGTGCTGGCCAAGGCCACCGGCGGCCGGATGCCCGCCGACCAGGAGACGATCCGCTACACCGGCGTCTACGGCACCGACGCAGACGGCCAGCCCTACCTCATGCGCGAGGTGCTGGGCGGCGGCTCGGGCGGGCGGTACTACGCCGACGGCGAGGACACCATCCACGTCGTCCCCGACTCGCGGAACCTGCCGACCGAGTTCACCGAGGGCCGGTTCCCGCTGCGGGTGGAGCGGCTGGGCCTCGCGCTGGACTCCGGCGGTCCCGGGCGCTACCGCGGCGGCTGCGGCTACGAGAAGCACATCCGGGTGCTGCGCGACGCGCACTTCATGTCGATCGCCGACCGCTCGATCCTGGCCTGCTGGGGCGTCAAGGGCGGCAAGGCCGGGCGGCCGTTCCAGATCACCGTCGACCCGGGCGGTCCGGACGAGCACGACGTCGACGCGCTCGCCGACGCCGAGCCGCTGACGGCCGGCACCGTGGTCCGGATCCGGACGACGGGCGGCGGCGGCTGGGGCGACCCGCTGGACCGGCCGGTCGAGGAGGTGCTGCGGGACATCGCCTGGCGCAAGGTGTCGGTGGCCGGCGCCCGGGAGGACTACGGCGTCGTCGTGCGGGACGACGGCTCGTGCGACGAGGCGGCCACCGAGGAGCTGCGCGCGTCGGTGCGGGCCGCCCGCACCGGGGACGAGCCGTTCTTCGACCGCGGCCCCGGCTACGCCACCCTCTCCGGCGGCGCGGCCTTCAACGAGTTCGACCTGCTGTGACGAGGACCCCCTGCCCCCACGGCGGGAGAGCTCGCCGCGGGGCCCTGCAGGGGGCCGAGTCCCGCGATCACGGCGCGGGGACCACTCCCGGGCGCTCCCGGGCGGTTCCCGCGCCCTGATCGTCGGAGGGGTCGGCCGCCGGCCGCGCGGACCTCGATGACCGGCCGCGGAGCAGCTCGGCGGTCCGGGCGTCCGCCGGGAGGAAGGCCTCGACCGACAGCTCGGCGGCGGTGAGGTCGACGGCGGTGCCGAAGGTGGTCACCGTGCTGAGCAGGGACAGGACGTCGTCCCCGTGCGCCAGCCGCAGGGGGACGGCGATCCCGTCCGGGGGCCGCCGGTCGGTGCCGCCGGGCAGCGCGGCCAGCTCCCGGTGCAGCGCGGTCAGCGCGGGGTCGGCGGTCAGGTGCGCCTCGCGGGCCAGGCGGGTGAGCAGGTGGGTGCGCCACTGGGGCAGGTTGCGGATGCGCGGCGCCAGCCCGCGCGGGTGCAGGCCGAGCCGGAGCACGTTCACCGGCGGCTCGAGCAGCTCGGGCGCCACGCCGTCGGTGAGCAGCGCGACGCTCGCGTTGGCGGCGACCAGGTGCCAGCCCCGGTCGACGGCCAGCGCGGGGAAGGGCTCGGAGGCGGCGAGCACGAGGTCCACCGCCGTCCGGACGGCGGCCATGTCCGGGTCGTCCAGGCGGCGCCGGGCGTAGACGGGGGCGAAGCCGGCGGCCAGCAGGAGCTCGTTGCGCGCCCGCAGCGGGACGTCGAGCTGCTCGGCCAGGTGCAGCACCATCTCCCGGCTCGGCCGGGCCCGGCCGGTCTCGACGAAGCTCAGGTGCCGGGCGGACACGCCGGCCTCGCCGGCCAGCCCGAGCTGGGAGAGCCGGCGGCGCTGCCGCCAGTCCCGCAGCAGCTCCCCGACCGGCGGTCGCGTCCCGGCGGCGGTCACGGCGGGGACGCTAGCGGCGGACGGGGCCGGCGTCGCCTACCCCGGGGGTAATCGACCCGCCGCCGCCGCGGGGCCACGGTCGTCCCATGACCTCGACCACCACCACCGCCCCCGTCCCCCTGCTGCGCCTCGCGCTGCGGCTCGACGCCGTCGTCACCGGCCTCAACGGCGCCGGCTACCTCCTGGCCGCCGGGCCCGTCGGCGACCTGCTCGGCCTGCCCGCCGGGTGGCTGCGCGGGGCCGGCGCCTTCCTGCTGGCCTACGCCGTCGCCGTGTGGGTGGTCGCGGACCGCCCGGCCGCGCCGGCCGTCCGCGCCGTGATCGCCGGCAACGCCCTGTGGGCCGCGGGCAGCCTCGCGGTCGCCCTGACCGGCGCCGGCACCCCCACCACCACCGGCACCGCCTGGATCGTCCTGCAGGCCGCCGTCGTCGCCGCCTTCGCCGCCGCGCAGGCCGCCGGCCTGCGCCGCCGCTGACCCACCACCGACCGACCCGACACCGATCCCCGGAGGACCCCGTGACCGCCACCCCGGACCTGGCCGACCGCTACCTGGCCGCCTGGAACGCCACCGACCCCGGCACCCGCCACACCCTCGTCGCCGAGCTGTTCACCGAGGACGTCCGCTACACCGACCCGCTGGTCGACGTCCGCGGCCGGGCCGACCTCGAGGCGACCATCGCCGCGGTCCAGGACCGCTTCCCCGGCCTCGCGTTCCGGCTCGCCGGGCCGGCCGACGCCCACCACGACCAGCTCCGCTTCTCGTGGCACCTCGGCCCCGACGGGGACGGCGCGGCCCCCGTCGCCGGCTCCGACGTCGCGGTGACCGACGGCGCCGGGCGGATCCGGACCGTGCTCGGGTTCCTCGACCGGGTACCGGGCGCGTTCTGACCGCTCACCCGCGGCGGCGCCACCACCGGCGCCGCCGCGGCGGCGTGCCCGGGTCGGGTGGCGGCGCGAGCGCCGGCGGCGGCCGCGTGGCCCGCCAGTGCGCGACGAGCGCCTCGGCGTCGGCGAGCCCGGGGACGGCGTCCGGCCCGTCCTGGGGACGCCGCCAGTGCTGCTCGACCCGGGCGTTGAACGAGGCGACGAGCGCGCGCACGGTCGCCTCCGACGGCAGGCCGGCGACCCGGCCGGGCAGGTCCTCGCGCTCCCGGCGCAGCGCCATGCCCGGTGGCAGCAGGTCGCGGGGGTCGGCCTGCTGCCGCCGCGCCCAGTCCAGCGCCCAGTCGTAGCTGGTCTGCTCGCGCTCGCGCCGGGGCAGCGGCCGGCCCGCGCCCGCCAGCCCGTCGAAGTCGCCGCGCTCCAGGCCGCGGCGGATCCGGGTGTCGACCCAGGTCTCGAAGGAGACCCCGGGCGGCTTGCGCTCGGTCACGCCGTCCCCGCTACCCCGCCGGCCCCGTCCTGCACCGGCCCGCACCCGGTCAGCCGAGCCGGGCGGTCAGCCAGCCGGCCGCCTGCGCGGCCGCCTCCGGCGCCCCCAGGGAACGCAGCAGCAGCAGCCCGTCGAGCACGGCGAGGACCCCGGCCGCGGCGGCCTGCCGCTCCCCGGCGGGGACGTCGACCCGCTCGGCCAGCCACGACCGCCAGGCGCCGGCCACCGCGGCCGCCACCGCCGCGAACGGTTCCTGCCCGCGGGCGGCCAGCCCGCTCACCTCGAGGTAGAGCCGCAGGTGCGCCTCGGCCGCCGGGTCGCGCAGGACCCGGTCGGCGTCGGCCACGAGCGCCGCCGGGGGCACCGGCCGCTCCGGCAGGCGCGCGGCCAGCCCCGACCGGAGCTGCTCCCCCACCACGCCGAGGACGGCGACGAGCAGCTGCTCCCGGGTGCCGAAGTAGTAGAGCAGCATCCGGTCGCTGGTGCCGAGCGCCCGGGCCAGCGGCCGCAGCGACAGGGTGGCCACCCCGTGCTGCAGCACGTGCCGCACCGCCCCCTCCAGGAAGACCTCACGCCGGCCGCCGCCCGTTGCCCCGCTCATGTAGCAGACGCTACAGTGGCTCCGTTGTAGCGACTGCTACATGGAGGAGGGGACGATGGAACGGTTCGAGGTGCCGACGCGGGTGGGCCCGGTCCCGGTGCGCGCGGCGGGGACGGGGACGACCGTGCTGGCCGTCCACGGCGCGCTCGTCGACGGCCGGCTGTGGGACGGCGTCGCCGAGGGGCTGACCCCGCACGCGCGGGTGCTGCTGCCCGACCTGCCGCTGGGGGCGCACCGCCGGGCGGTCCCCGACCGGGGCCGGCTGACCCCGCCCGACCTCGCCGGGGCGCTCGTCGACGTCCTGGACGCGGTGGGCGTGGACCGCGCGGTGCTGGTCGGCAACGACACCGGGGGGGCGCTGGCCCAGGTGGTGGTGGCGGCGGCCCCGCAGCGGGTCGGGGGCCTGGTGCTGGCCGGCTGCGACGCCTTCGAGCACTTCCCGCCCCCGCTGCTGCGGCCGCTCCCGCGACTGGCCGCGGTCCCCGGGGTGACCCGGCTCGTGGTGCGCTCCTTCGCCGTCCCGGCGCTGCTCGCCGACCCCGGCCGGCTCAACCTGTTCTCCCACCGGGGCCTGGGCCGCCCGCTGGTCGCCGACCTGCTGCGCCCGGCCCGCACCGACCGGGCGGTGCGCGCCGACCTCACGGCGCTGCTGCGGGCGGTCCGGCCGGAGCCGCTGCTGGCCGCGGCCGGGACCCTGGGCTCCTGGGGCGGGCCGGCGGCGGTGGTGTGGGGACGCCGGGACCGCGTCTTCCCGCCCCGGGACGCCGTCCGCCTCGCCGACCTGCTCGGGACGACGGTGACCTGGCTGGACGACGCCCTGACCTTCGTCCCGGTCGACCGCCCGGACGCCGTCGCCGACGCCGTGAGAGGGGTGCTGGCCGCGACGGCAGCCTGACCCGCAGGGCCCGTGCCGCCGTCCCCGCGCCGTAGCCGGTCCGCGCCTTGACCTGCGGCGGGACTCCTGCCGGGCTCCGGCGGCGGCGCGGAGCGTGGCGACCCGCCCCGATCGGGTGACCCCGGCGACCCGCGGGCCTGCGGGGTGCACGGCCGGGGCCCAGGCTGTCCGGCGTGCCGCTCTCCGCCCCGGGGTCGCCCGACCTGCCGCCCGAGCTCGCGGGCCCGGTCGCGGTGCAGCTGGCCAAGCCGGTCCGGGACCTCCCGCGGGCCGGCGCGCTCCCGGGCGGGGTCCTCTACGAGCCGAAGTGGGACGGCTACCGGCTGGTCGTCGTCCGCACGGCCACCGGGACCCGGCTGTGGTCCAAGCAGGGCCGCGACCTGACCGACCGCTTCCCCGACGTGGCCGCCGCCGCCCTGGCCCAGGTGCCCGCCGGCGCGGTGGTCGACGGCGAGGTCGTCGTCTGGAACGGCTCCCGGCTGGACTTCGGCCTGCTCCAGCGCCGGCTGGTCACCCCGGCCGGCCGCATCGCCGCCCTGGCCGCCACGGCCCCGGCCTCCTACGTCGCCTTCGACCTGCTCGCCGCCGGGGGGAGCGACCTGCGGGACCGGCGGCTGCGCGAGCGCCGGGCCGCGCTCGAGGAGCTGGCCGCCCGCTGGGCACCGCCCCTGCAGCTCTCGCCCGTCACGACCGACCCGGCCGAGGCGGCGCGCTGGTCGGCGGAGTGGCGGGCCGCCGGGGTGGAGGGCGTGGTCGCCAAGGGGGCCGGCACCCGCTACGCGCCCGGGCGCCGCGAGTGGCTGAAGGTCAAGTCGTGGGAGACGACCGAGGTGCTCGCCGGCGCGGTGATCGGCCCGCTGGACCGGCCGTCCCAGCTGGTCGCCGGCCGGGTCCGGGCGGGCGAGCTGGTGGTGGTGGGCCGCACCGGCCCGCTGTCCCCGGCGCAGTCGGCCGAGCTGGCCGCCGTCCTGCGGCCCGCTCGCGAGGACCACCCGTGGCCCGACCGGATCGGCACCGGGCGCTTCGGCGGGGGCCGGCTCGCGATCCCGATCACGCGGGTGGCGCCCGGCGTCGTCGTCGAGGTCAGCGCCGACGCCGCGCTGCAGGCGGGGGTGTTCCGGCACCCGCTGAGGTTCGTCCGCGTGCGCCCCGACCTGCACCCGGAGGACGTCCCCGGCATCTGAGCCACCCGGCGACCCCGCCCGCGATCACGAACTCGGGGAAGGGACACGCCGCTCCGGGCCGGCGTGCCGGCTCCCGCCCGTCATGATCGCCGACGATCAGGGGCGTTGCGGCAGGCGGCCGAGGGCGACGAGCAGCCGGCGCAGCAGCCCGGCCAGCTGCTCCCGGTCCTCGGCGGTGAGCCCCTCGAGCAGGCGGCGCTCGGTCTCCAGGTGGTCGGGCAGCGCGCCGTCGAGCGCCGCCCGGCCCGCCTCGGTCAGGGTGACGACGACCGCCCGGCCGTCGGCCTCGCTGCGCTCCCGGGTGATCAGCCCCTTCTCGGCGAGCCGGTCCAGCCGCTGGGTGATCGCCCCCGAGGTGACCAGCGCGGTCCGCATGAGCGCGGTCGGGGTGAGCTGGTAGGGCGGCCCGGCCCGGCGCAGCGCCGCCAGGACGTCGAAGGACGGCGCGTCGAGGCCGTGCCGCGCGAACGTCGCCCGCTGCGCCAGGTGGACCTCGCGCTGGGCCTGCGTGATGCGGCCGATGACGCCCATCGGGCTGCAGTCCAGGTCGGGGCGCTCGCGGGCCCACTGGGCGAGGATCAGGTCGACGGCGTCCTGGCCACCCGGTGCGCTCACAGCAGGTCCAGCCCGGCGAGGTGGTCCCCGAAGGGCCGGGCCGGGCGGCCCAGCAGCGCCTCGAGCACCCGAGGGCTGCCGGTGAACCCGTGCGCCCGGTAGTGGACCAGCATGAGCCGCAGGCAGCGGGCGGCGTACGGCTCGTCGGCGGGCGGCCGCCCCGGCGGGACGTCGACCGCCCGCACCGGCCGCCCGACCCGCGCGGCCAGCGCGTCGGCGACCTCCGGCGCGGTCAGCGGCTGCGGGCCTGCGGCCTCGAACGTCCCGCCGTCGAGGCCGTCCTCGGTCAGCAGGACGGCGGCGGCCTCGGCCACGTCCCGGAGGTCGACGAACGACTGCCCGCGGGTGAGCCCCCAGGCGCTGCGCAGGACGCCGGTGCGCGCGGCCTCGGCGAGCCCGGCGTCGAGGTTGGCCGAGTAGGCGCAGGGCTGCAGCACCCGCCAGCCGGCCACCCCGGCCGCGTCGAGCACCTCCTCGGCGCGGTCCTTGGCCGCGTGGTGCGGCATCGCCCGCGCCTGGGGTCGCAGCACCGAGTGGTACACGACGCGGGGGACGCCGGCCCGGCGGGCGGCGGCGAACAGCGCCGCGGCACCCTCGGCCTCCCCCGGGGAGAAGTTGGGCCAGATCAGGTAGAGGGCCTCCGCCCCGGCCAGCAGCGGCTCCACCGCCGCGGTGTCGGTGAGGTCGGCGGCGACCACCTCCGTGCCCGGGCCCGGCGCCGGCCGGGGGGTGCGCACGAGGGCGCGCACCGGCCGCTCCCGGTCCCGCAGCGCCCGGACGACCGCGGCCCCGGTCGTCCCCCCCGCCCCCGTCACCACGATCACGCGAGATACCTCAGCAGTGAGATATCTGCGGCGTCAAGTCGTGCCCCGCACCGCCGCCGCGAGCCGGACGGTGAGCCCCGCCGGCGAGGGCAGCAGGTCCACGGTGTCGAACAGCTTGCGGGCCAGCCACAGGCCCATGCCGCCGCGGGCGAGGTCGTCCCCGTGCGCCGGCCGGAACCCGGCCAGCGGGTCGCCGAAGGAGGTCCCGGCGTCGGTGACCGTGCAGACCAGCTCGCCGTCGCCGACCCACAGGCGCGCCGAGACCGGCCGCCGGCCGTGCCGGAAGGCGTTGGCCGCGACCTCGCTGACCCCCAGGTGCAGGTCCTCGCGCTGGTCGGCGTCCGGCACGTGCCGGTCGAGGGCGGCACCGAGCCGGTGGCGCAGGTCGGGCAGGGTCGCCGCGTCGTCGACGGCCAGCACGGGTGGCCGGTCCTGCAGCGGGTCGTGGGCCGCCGACAGCGCGGCGATGAACCGCTCGGGCTCCTGGTAGTCGGCGCTGGCCGTCCAGGCCCCGGCCCGCAGCACCTCCGGGTGCGTGACGGCCGCACCGGCGAGCACGTCGGCCGGCAGCCGGCGCCGGTCGTAGAGGCACAGCACCGACAGCCCGCTGCCGGCCATGAGCCGGTTGCAGGCCGCCTCGAACCGCAGGCCCTCCCGCCGGCCGGCCGGCCGGTCCCCGACGTCGACGAAGGACAGGATGCGCAGCCGCCCGGACCCGCGGCCGGCCGCGGCGGCGGCGAGTTCCCGGGCGCGACCCACCGCGTCGGGCGCCCGCGCGCCGAGCAGGCTCAGCGCCTCGTCGGCGACCACCGACGCCGCCCGGTCCCCGAGCGCCGTGCACAGCAGGTGGGTGACCTCGGCCGGGGAGGTGAGCGCGACGCGGTCACCGGCCCGGAGGCCCGCCTCGACGTAGGGCAGCGCGGTGGCCACGATCTCCCGGTCGGAGCCGACGAACCCCACGGCGTGCCGGAAGCCCCCCGGTGCGGCGGCTCCCGGATCGGGACCGGGACGGGCGGGCGGCGTGGTGTGCGCGTCCACCGCCTGGTCCACCGGCCTCGTCCTCCCCACGGCCGGAGGGCCCGGCCGGTCCACCATTCTGGGACACCCCCCGGCGACACCACCGCCCGGGCCTGCCGCCGGGCGCTCAGCGGGGCGCTGGCCCCTCCGTCGGGTCCTCCCCGACCCCGGCCAGAGCGAGTATGCGGTACGGCGCGGTCCCCGGCTCGGCCTCCACCCGGAGCGCCACGCCCAGCTCACCCGCACGGGCGAGGGCGGCCAGCACCACGCCGACCCCGGCGCTGGCCAGGTGCGTCGTCCCGCGGAGGTCGAGCACCGCGGCGGAACCGGCCGGCAGCGCGGCCAGCCGGGCCAGCAGCCCCGCGCCCAGGGTCTCGGCGCCGGCCAGGTCGACCTCGCCGCGGACCCGCAGCCGCGGGCCCCCGGCGTCGCCGTCGTCGGTGACCACGAGGTCCGCGGTGCCCTCCGGCGGCCCGGCGCCCGGGACGGCCGGCCGCCGGCGGGCGGGCGGGGCGTCCGGACCCGGGGTGACCGGCACCCGGAAGCGGACGGTGGTCCCGGCCTCCCCCGCGTGGTCGACGGCGACGCCGGTGCCCAGGGCGGCGATCAGCTCCAGGCCGCGGCCCCGGAACCCGCGGTCGGCCGGCGGGGGGCGCCAGGCGCCGCCGTCGGCCACCTCGACCCGGACGTCGCCGTCGCCGTCCCGCGCCAGCCGGTAGCTGCACCAGCCGTCGCCGGAGGGGTAGGCGTGCTCGACGGCGTTGGCCAGCGCCTCGCCGACGGCGAGCTGCAGGTCGTCGGTGGTCTCCTCGGGCAGCCCCCCGGCGGCCGCCCAGGCCGCCACCCGGCGCCGCACCCCGGCCAGCCGCGCCGGGTCGGCCGGCAGCCGCCCGGTCAGCGGCGGGGGCAGCAGCCGGACGGCGATCAGCGCGACGTCGTCGGGCTGGTCGGTGTCGGCGAGCACCTCGGCCAGCAGCCGGGCGGTGAGCCGGCCGGGAGCGGCGTCCGCGTGCCGGGCGGCCACCGCCTGCACCCGCTCCAGGCCGGTGTCCAGCACCTCGTCCCGCCGCTCGACCAGGCCGTCGGTGTAGAGCAGCAGGGTCGCGCCGACCGGCAGCGTGCCCACCCCCTCCCGGTACGGCGGCCGCCCGGGGACGCCGAGCACCGTCCCGGCCCCGGCGCCGTCGAGCAGCCGGGTGCCCTCGCCGGTGACCAGCAGCGCCGGCGGGTGACCCGCCCGCGCCCAGCGGACCGTGCCGGCCGCCGCGTCGAGCAGCACCACCGCCGCGGTGGACGCCAGCGCGCCGGGCAGCCGGCCGGCGAAGCGGTCGAGGACCTCCAGCGCCTCGGCGGGCCCGCAGCCCTGCAGCAGCGCCGTCGAGAGGGCGCTGCGCAGCTGGCCCATGACCGCCGCCGCGGCCGGCCCCTGCCCGACGACGTCACCGACCGCGATGGCCACCGAGCCGCGTCCCATGTCGACGACGTCGTACCAGTCACCACCGGCCTGGGCGCCCTCGGCGCCGGGCAGGTAGTGCGCGGCGAGGGCGAGCCGCTCGAGGCGGGGCAGGCCGGCCGGGAGCAGGGAGCGCTGCAGCGTCTCGGCGATCCGCCGCTCGGCGCGGTGGAGGCGGGCGCGGTCCAGCGCCTGGGCGCACTGCTCGGCGACGGCCAGGAGCATGGCGCGGTCGGTCGGCGGCACCCGGCGGGGGGCCGGCCAGGCGACGGAGACCACGCCGACCGCGCGGCCGGCGACCACCAGCGGCAGCCCGACGCAGGCCCCGAGCCCGTACTCGCGGATGGTCCCGGCCAGCTCCGGGGCCAGCGCGGGGTCCTCCGGCGTCCCGGTGGCGTCCTCGACCCACAGCGCACGCCGCTGCTGCACCGCGGCCGGCCCCACCAGGGGAGCGGACAGCGGCAGGGTCTGCCAGGCCCGCCGCCCGTCGTCGCTGGCGCCGTCGATCTCCAGGGCGACCAGCGCCCGGTGGGAGTCGTCGAGCTCGTAGACCGCCACCCGGCTCTCGTCCCCGGTGAGGGCTCGCACGTGCCCGGCGGCGGCCGCGGCGACGGCCACCGGGGTGGTCGCCGCGGAGAGCTCGGCGGTGGCCCGCTGCAGCAGGGCCAGCCGCCGGGCCCCGGCGCGCTCGTCGGCCAGCAGGATCGCGTTCTGGACGGCGAGCGCCGCCCGCGCGGCGATCTCCTCGACCAGCCGGCGGTCCTCCTCGTCGTAGCGCCGGCCGTGCGGGCGGCGGGCCAGGCCGAGGACGGCCAGCACCCGCCCCCGGACGGTGAGCGGCACGGCCATCCCCGAGCCCACCGCCAGGGCGTCGGCGAGCTCGGGCCGGTCCACCGGCGCCGGCGGCAGCTGGTCGAGCAGGATCGTCCGGCCGGTCGCGAGCACCTCGGGGCCGAGCCCGCTGGCCGGCTCCACCGCGGCCATGGCCGCCTCGGCGGCGGCGCCGAGGCCCGCGACACCGGCGAACCGCAGCCGGCCGTCGTCGCCGAGCACCCGGACGGTGCACAGGTCGCCGACCCGGCGGTCGACCAGCAGCCGGGCGAGCGCGCCGAGCTGGCCGTCGAGCACCATGTCCCGGTCGAGCGCCGCGCCGACCTCGGCGAGCAGCGCCTGCCGCTCGCCCTCCCGGTAGCGGACGTCGATGTCGGTGCAGACGGCCATGACGCCGCCGGCGGGCTCCCCGGGCACGGGCGCCGCCCGCTCGAGCAGCCAGTGGTAGGTGCCGTCGGCGCGCCGGAGCCGGTACTCGACCTCCCAGCCCGTCCCCCCGGCGCGGGCCCGGGCGACGGTGCCCTCGTAGCCGGCGAGGTCGTCGGGGTGGATGCCGTCCCGCCACCCGGCGCCGAGCTCGGCGCCGGCGTCCCGGCCGGTGAAGGCGGTCCAGCCGGAGTTGACGAACACCCGGCCGCCGTCGCCGTCGGCGAGCCAGATGAGGGCCGGCGCGAGGTCGGCCAGGGCGGTGAAGCGCTCCTCGGCGCTGCGCCGGGCCCGGCCGAGCTGGACGTGCGCGTCGACCCGGGCGAGCAGCTCCTGGGCGCTGAACGGCTTGACGAGGTAGTCGTCGGCCCCGGCGGCGAGCCCCTCGACGGCGGCCTCCTCCCCGGCGCGCGCGGAGAGCAGCAGCACGGGGACCCGGGCGGTCCGGGCGTCGGCCCGCAGCGCGGCCAGCAGCTGCATGCCGTCCAGCCCGGGCATCATCACGTCGCTGACCACCAGGTCCGGCGGGTCGGCCAGCGCCGACGCCAGCGCCGCCCGGCCGTCCGCGGCGGTGCGGACGGCGTGCCGGCCGGCCAGCAGGCGCGTGACGTAGCCCCGCATGTCGGCGTTGTCGTCGGCGACCAGGACCCGCCCGCCGGGGACCTCGGCCGGCGCGTGACCGGTGACCGGGCCCGGGTCGTCCGCCCCGGGCAGCCAGCGCAGCGCCTCGGTGACGAAGGGGGCGGCGGCCGGGGAGACGGCCGGGCCGTCGAGGGCGGCCGCGGCGACGCGGTCGGGCGGCAGGTGCCCGCTGCCCAGCGGCAGCGTGACGGTGAACGTGCTCCCGGCACCGAGGGTGCTCTCCGCGGTGATGGCGCCGCCGTGCAGGCCGACCAGCTCGCGCACCATCGCCAGGCCGATGCCGCTGCCCTCGCCGGACCGCCCGCGGGCGCCGGCCACCCGGTGGAAGCGCTCGAACAGCCGGGGCAGCTCCCCGGCCGGGACGCCGGTGCCCGTGTCGGTCACCGCGAACCGGACCGCGTCGCCGTCGCGCCGCAGCCGCACCGCGATGCCGCCCTCGAAGGTGTGCTTGAGCGCGTTGGACAGCAGGTTGAGGACGACCTTCTCCCACATGTCGCGGTCGACGTGCACCGGCACCCCGAGCGGCGGGCAGTCCACCTCGTAGGACAGGCCGGCCCGGGCGACCGCCGACCGGAAGACGCTGGCCAGCTCGGCGGTCACCGCCGCGAGGTCGACCGGCTCGTAGCGGGCCTCCACCCGCCCGGCCTGGAGGCGGGAGAAGTCCAGGAGCGTGTTGACCAGCTTGCCGAGCCGGGCGGCGTTGCGCTCCACGACCTCGAGCTCCTCGCGGGCCCGCGGGTCGGCCGCCAGCACCGGGTGCTCCCGCAGCTCGGCGACCGGGCCCTGGATGAGGGTGAGCGGGGTGCGGAACTCGTGGCTGACGTTGCTGAAGAAGTCGGTCTTGGCGCGGTCGAGCTCGGCGAGCGCCTCGGCGCGGCGGCGCTCGGCCTCGTGGCTGCCGGCGTTGACCAGCCCCGCGGCGACCTGGCCGGCCAGCAGCTCGAGGAAGCCGCGGTAGTCGTCGTCCCACCGGCGGTGCGGGTTGAGCCCGACCGCGAGGAACCCCGCCGCCTCGGCGTCCGCGCTGGCCCCGGCCACCGGGAGCGCGACCGCCTGCACGGGCGGGCGGTCCCAGGCCCCGGTGGGCAGGTCGGGGAAGCGGGCCGCGGCGTCCTCGACCAGGACGACCTCCCCCGCGCGCAGCCGCTCCACCGGCCAGGCCTCCGCCGGCGGGACGGCCCCGGCCGGCAGGCCGGTCGCGCAGCCGAGGCGGGCGGACCCGTCCGGATCCAGGAGGTAGGTGGCGGTGACCGGGAGGTCGGCGGGGTTGCGGCCCAGCTGCTCGGCGACCGCGGCGAGCAGGCCGGCCTCGTCCCGCGCGGTGGCCACCGCCGGGGCGAGGTCGCGCAGGGTCGCCGTCCGGCGCTCCCCCACGACCCGCCGGGTGTTCTCGGTGACCACGCAGAGCATGCCCGCGGGGCGGCCGTCCTCGCCGGCCAGCGGGCTGTAGGAGAAGGTGTGGTAGGTCTCCTCCGGGTAGCCGCTGCGCTCGACGACGAGCATCAGGTCCTCGTCCCAGGTGGCCACCCCGGTCTCCAGCACCGATCGGACCCGCGGGCCGACCTCGTCCCAGATTTCGGCCCAGACCTCCCACGCCGGCCGCCCGAGCGCCCAGGGGTGCTTGGCCTGCAGCGTGTCGTGCCGGTAGGCGTCGTTGTAGAAGAAGCTGAGCTCGGGACCCCACGCGGCCCACATGGCGAACCGGGAGGTCAGCAGGATCCGGACGGCGTTGCGCAGCCCCGCCGGCCAGGTGCCCGGCGCGCCCAGCGGGGTCGCCGCCCAGTCCAGGGCGGCCATCGCCCGCCCGGACTCGCCGCCGCCGTCGAAGAGCCCGGACGCATCCCCGGTCACGCCCGCATCACGACCGGATCGTAGGTGCCGCCGTCCCGCCCGGCCCGTCGCAGGTCAGGCCGGGCGGCCCAGCCGGGCCAGCTCGTCGCGGTCCATGCCGGTGGCCGCGCGCACCTCCGCGTCGTCCACGGCGCCGCAGTCCAGCCCCCGCAGCACCACCCCGGCCAGGGCCCGGGCCGTGGCCGGCTCGTCCAGCACCCCCGCGCCGGGGCCCCCGCGGTAGGCCGCCAGCCGCGTGGCGGCCGGGGGCAGCGCGGCGCGGAAGAAGGCGTAGCCGGCCGCGTAGCGGGTGACCAGCTGCGCGGGGTGCAGGTCCCAGCCCTGGTACAGGCCGCGCTCCAGGGCCCGGCGCACCAGCCCGGCGTGCCGCCGCCAGGCCGCCTGCACCTGCGCGCGGGACCCCACCGGCAGCACGTTGGTGGAGCCGTCGACCGCCCGGGCGCCGGTGCCCGCGACGGCGACCTGCACCAGCCCCTTGGCCAGGTCGGCGGCCGGGTGGTCGGGCGCCTGGTGCGCCGCGGCGACGCCGAGCGCGGCGGTGTAGTCGTAGGTCCCGTGGTGCAGGCCGGTCAGCCGGGGGCCGGCGGCGTGCACCAGGCGGGCGACGGCGACCGCGCCGTCGGCGGACAGCACGGCCTGCGGGGTCTCGACCTGCACCTCGAGGTCGACCGCCAGCCCGTGCGCGGCCTCCAGCGCGTCGAGGACGGGGAGGAACGCGCGCACCTGCTCGGGGTCGCTGACCTTGGGGAGGGTGACGGTGACCCGGTCGGCCACCCCGGCCAGCCCGCCGAGGAAGAGGTCGAGGCTGCGCACGCCGCGGCGCCGGGTGGCCTGCTCCACCGAGCCGGCGCGGATGCCCACGCCCGGCGGGGCGGTGCCGGTGCGCAGGTCGGCGGCGACCGCGGCCGCGGCGGCGCGCACGTCGTCGTCCTCCCGCTCCCGCGGCCGGCGGTAGCCGTCCTCCACGTCGACGCGGAGGTCCTCCACGGGTTCGGCGGCCAGCTTGGCGCGGACCCGCGGCAGGACCTGCCCGGCCAGCTCCGGGTCCCAGCCCAGGTCGGGCGGGCCGTGCTCGTCCAGGGCGGCCAGGGCCGCCGACCCCCACGCCGCGGCCAGGCCCGGGACGACGGCGTCCGCCGGCACGTAGCAGGTGTGCACGGGCTGCCGGCCGGGCCGCTCGCCGGGGTAGGCGGCCGCGCGGGCGGCGTCCACGGGGGCCAGCCGCCGGTCCAGCTCGGCGTAGACGTCCTCGGGCAGGGTCATGCGCCGGCCCCGTCGAGGAGGACGTCGTGGGCCGGGAGGGTGAGGACGTCGGGGAACGCGTCGGCGAGGGCCACCTGCTCGAACAGCCGCCGGGCGTCGTCGAGCCGCTCGAGCGCGCCGAGGCCGGCGGCCACCTCGTCGACGACCCGGCGCACCAGCTCCGCGGTCACCGTCTCGCCGGTGTCCAGCTCGACCCCCTCGTGCACCCACTGCCACACCTGCGACCGGCCGGCCTCGGCGGTGGCGGCGTCCACCAGGAGGCCGTGCGCGGCGACCACCCGGTGGCCGGCCAACCAGGCGGCGAGGTAGCGGAGGGTCACCTCCACGTCCGCGCGCAGCCCGGCCAGGGTGCGCTCCCCCGGCACGCCGGCGACGTCGAGCAGGTCGGCGGCGGTGACGGCGACCTCCGGGCGCTGCCGGTCGAGCTGGTTCGGGCGGTCGCCGAGGACGGCGTCGAAGGCCGCCCGGCAGACCGGGACGAGGTCGGGGTGGGCCACGCCCGACCCGTCGAACCCGTCGGCGGCCTCCCGGGCCTTGTCCTCCCGCACCCGGGCCCGGGTCCGCTCGTCGGCGTCCGGGTCCCGCCCGCCGGGGACGGCCGCGGCCCGGCCGCCGATCGCCATGGCGCCGCGCCGGTGGCAGACCTGGACCAGCCGGTCGGTCCAGGCCCGCAGCAGGGGCGCGGTCGCGGTCACGGCGGCGCGGTCGGGGAGCACGAACCGCGGGCCGGCCTCGCGGAAGACCGTGATGAGGCTGGACAGGTAGCCCTGGCGGCCGGCGGTGAGCCCGGCGGCGTGGTCGCCGAGGGCGTGCAGGACCTCGTCCATCTCGAACGCCGCCGGGACGGTCTCGATCAGCGCGGTGGCCCGGATGGACCCCGCCGGGAGGTCGAGGGCCTGCTCGGCGGCGTCGAGCACCAGCTTCCACAGCGCGGCCTCGAGGTGGCCCTCCAGCCCGGGCAGGTAGAGGTGGGGCCCGCTGCCCCGGTCGAGCTGCTCCCGGGCGTTGTGGAACAGGTGCAGCCCGGCGTCGACGAGCGCGGCGGCGCACGGCCGGCCCTCCACCAGCAGGTGCCGCTCGGGCAGGTGCCACCCCCGGGGGCGCGGCACGACCGCCGGCAGGGCGGCGTCCTCGGCGAGCCGCTGCTCCCGGCCCTCGGACGTGGTCCGCACGAGCGTCCGGCGGACGGCGTCGCGCAGCACGACCTGGCCGCCGACGACGGTGCGCCAGAGCGGCGGGCCGGCGTCCGCCAGGTCGGCGACCCACACGTCGGCCCCGCTGGTGAGCGCGTCGACCGCCGCGCCCGGCTCGGCCGGGCCGGTGATCTCCACCCGGCGGTCGACCAGGCCCGGCGGTGGCGGGGGCACCCGCCAGTCGCCGTCCCGGACGCCGGCGGTCCCGGGGCGGACGTCGAGCCACCGCGCGGCGGCGATCTCGGCCCGGCGGGTGGCGCGGGCGGCCAGCAGCGCCTCGCGCTGGGCGCCGAAGCGCGCCTGCAGGTCGGCGACGAAGGCCAGCGCCTCCGGCGTGAGCACCTCCTCGGCCCGCTCGACCGCCGGACCCGCCACGCGCACGTCGACCATGCTGCGCACCCTGCCGCACCCGGCGGCGCCCCGCCGGGCCGGTGCCGCCCGGCCCTCCCCGCCGCACCCGGTGCCCCCGGGGCCGGGGGCTGGCAGGCTGGGCGGTCATGACGGCGCTCGACGAGCTCAACGACGCCCCCGCCGACCGGCTGGTGCAGCGGCTGCGCGCCTGCAACGCCGCGCCGCGGTTCGCCGCCCAGGTGGTCGCCGGCCGCCCCTACCCGGACGCCGGGACGCTCGTCGCCCGCGCCGGCGAGGTGGTCCGCGGCCTGCCGTGGGAGGAGGTCGAGCTCGCGCTGGCCGCGCACCCCCGGATCGGCGACCGGGTCGAGGGCTCGTCGGCGGAGGCGGGGGCCTCGCGCCGCGAGCAGGGCGCGGTCGTCGGGGCCGACGAGCGGACCCGCGCCGCCCTGGCCGAGGGCAACCGCGCCTACGAGGAGCGCTTCGGCCGGGTGTTCCTGGTCCGCGCCGCCGGCCGGTCGCCCGAGGAGCTGCTGGCCGAGCTGCGCCGGCGGCTGGGCCACGACGAGGAGGCCGAGCGCGCCGAGGTGGTCGAGCAGCTGGCGCAGATCACCGAGCTGCGCGTGCGGGAGCTGGTCCGGTGAGCGCGCCCGCGCCCCCCGCGGGGGCCGCCGGGGGGGCGGCCGCGTGAGCGTCTCCACGCACGTGCTGGACGCCGCGCTGGGGCGCCCGGCCGCGGGCCTGGTGGTGCGGCTGCTCGCCGCCGACCGGGAGCTCGCGGCGGGGGTCACCGACGACGACGGCCGGTGCCGGCTGGCCGAGGGGCCGACGGCCGCGGGGCCGCACCGGCTGGTGTTCGACACCGGCCCCTGGTTCGCGGCGCGGGGCCGGGAGACGTTCTGGCCGGAGGTGGTGCTGGCCTTCGCCGTCCGGGAACCCGCCGAGCACCACCACGTGCCGCTGCTGCTCTCCCCGTTCGCCTACTCCACCTACCGGGGCTCGTGACGCGGTTCCACGTGGAACCCCCGGTCTGGCAGCCTGCCGCCATGGCGATCCGGCTCGGGCCCAACCAGTACGGCAAGGCGGAGGTCCGCGTGGTCGCCGTCGACCGCGGCGGCCCGGCGCACGCGCTGCACGACCTGACCGTGAGCACCAGCCTGCGCGGGGACTTCGCGGCCGCGCACACCGCGGGCGACAACGCGCACGTGCACCCGACCGACAGCCAGAAGAACACCGTCTTCGCCTTCGCCCGGGACGGCGTCGGCTCCCCCGAGGCCTTCGGGCTGCGCCTGGCCCGCCACCTCGCCGGCACCTACCCGTGGGTCACCGGCGCCCGGGTGGCGGTCGACGCGCACGGCTGGCAGCGGATCCCCGTCGGCGGGCGGCCGCACGAGCACGCCTTCCGGCGGGACGGCGGCGAGGTGCGCACGGCGGTGGTGACCGTCGACGGCGGGCAGGTGCACGTGCTGGCGGGGCTGGCCGACCTCGTCGTCCTCAAGACCACCGGCTCGGAGTTCCGGGGCTTCCCGCGCGACGGTTACACGACGCTGGCCGAGACCCGGGAGCGGGTCCTCGCCACCGCGGTCACCGCGCGCTGGCGGTACACCACCGCCGACCTGGACTTCGACGCCGTGTTCGGCACCGCCCGCACCGCGCTGCTCGAGGCCTTCGCGTCCACCCACTCCCTCGCCCTGCAGCAGACGCTGTACGCGATGGGGACGGCGCTGCTCGAGCGGGTGCCCGAGGCGGCCGAGGTGCGCCTGTCGATGCCCAACCGGCACCACTTCCTGCAGGACCTCTCCCCGTTCGGGCGGGACAACCCCGACGTCGTCTACCACGCCGACGACCGGCCCTACGGGCTGATCGAGGGGACCGTGCTGCGCGACGACGTCCCGCCGGCACCGGTCGCCTGGGAGGGGACGCCCGGCACCTGCTGACGCCGGCGGGCCCGGCGCCGTCCGCGGGCCCCGGCGCCGTCCGCGGGCCCCGGCGTCAGCGGGCCCCGGCGCCGTCCGCGGGCCCCGGTGTCAGCGGGCCCCGGCGCCGTGCCCGGTCGGGGTGCTGATCCCCGCCCCTCCGAGCACGACGGCGGCGTGCACCCGCAGGTCGGCACCCCGCTCGTCGTCGGTGCGGGTCGCCCCCGACCCCTGCGCCAGGCCGATCCCGCCGAGCCCGCGGGCGGACCACCAGACCCGCCAGCCGGCCGGCACCCGGACGTCGAGGCCGCCCATGACCGCGCGCAGCGTGAGGTCGATGCCGCCGGGCACCGGCGCCAGCCCGCTCAGGTCCACCTCGCCGCCGGCCATGAGGAGGTCGACACGCAGCCGGGACAGCTCGGGGTTGACCGGCCGCAGCCGCAGCTCGCCGAGCGCGACCGTGCGCCGGATCCCGGCGGTGCTCTCGTCGCCCTCGTCGCTGCGGCGGGCGACCAGCCGGCCGGCCACGGCGAGCGCGGCCTGCAGCGCCCACCAGGCGAGCAGCCAGGGCAGGGCCCGGCGCAGGGCGGTGCGCAGCGCGGAGGTGCTCATGGGCGCCAGCCTGCCCGCCGGGCGCCCGGGCTGCCCAGGGGGTCGCCCGTCCCGGTGACCGGCCCGCCACATCCCCGGGTGGGCGACGACCTCCCCGTCGCCCCTGCCCGTCGCCCCTGCCGCCGGTCCGCCGCCGCGCCGGTGCGGCCCGGCACCGACCCGCACCTCCCCCGTTTGCCCTGGTCCGGGGCCCGGCGTCTACTGGGCACCGAGCCGAACGTGGGGGGACCCGTGGACACGGAGACAGCGACGCTGGCGGACCTCCGGCGGGCCGGCCGCGCGGCGTCGACCGCGCGCGACCCCGCCCTGCTGAGGGCGTGGGCGGCGGCCGAGCGGGACCAGGCGCGGGCGCTGGTCGAGGCCTCCCGGCGGCGGTGTGCCGAGGTGGCCGCCGCGCGCTCGGCCCGGTCGGCCCGCCCGGGCCCCGGCACGCCGGACCTCGCGGCCATGTGGACCCTGCGGCACGCCCTGGGCGACCGGGTCGCCCAGACGCGCCGCGCGGCCACCGCGCACCCCCGGACGCTGGCCGACCCGGGTGCCGCGCTGGCCGACTGCGAGGTGGTGGAGCGGCTGCTCGAGACGTGGGACGCGGTGACGCTGTGGGCCGACGACCCCGACGCCGGGCGCGGCGACGCCTGGGCGCAGGCCTCGGTCGCGCTGCACCGCGTGATGTGCCGGCTGGCGGCGCGCTGCACCACCCCGGCCGCCGCCCGCTGAGCAGGCGGTCGCGGCGCCGCCGCCCGGTGGGACCGGACGGCCTCACCCGCCGGTGCGCAGCCGGTAGAACCGGAAGAAGTCGTTGTCCACCGGCAGCACGTCCACCCCGGCGTAGCCGGCCTCCCGCGCGTAGCGCTCCAGGGTGGCCGGCCGCATGACCGTCCCCGTGCCCACCGAGGGGCGGGTGGCGCGCCCGTCGGGCAGGCAGCAGGTGAGGCTGTAGCCGTACATGAGCCGCTCGACGTCGTCCCCCGGCGCGGTGAACTCCTCGGCGACCCGCTCGTCGACGACCAGGACGGTGCCGCCCGGGGCGGCCATGCCCCGCATCGCCGCCAGGACCGAGACCGGGTCGGGCAGGTCGTGGACGCACTCGAACGCCGCCACGAGGGCGTACCGCCCCTCGGCGTCGGCCACCGCCCCCGCGTCGGCCACCCGGAAGAGCACCCGGTCGGCCACGCCCGCCGCCTCCGCGTTGCGCCGCGCGGCCTGCACCGAGGGCGCGTCCACGTCGAACCCGTCGACGCGGGCCTGCGGGTAGGCGCGGGCGATCCCGATCGAGGACCACCCCATCCCGCAGCCGACGTCGGCCACCCGGCCGCCGGCGCGCAGGGCCGCGTCCACCTCCGGCAGCGAGGGCAGGTCCTCGGTGACCAGCGCACCCAGGAAGTAGGGGCGGTTGGCGGCCGCCTGGGCGTCGCGGGCGTCGCCCATCTCCGCCCAGCCCAGCCCGTCCCCGGTGCGGTAGGCCTCGACCAGCCGGGGGACGTTGCGGGTGAAGGCCAGCGCGATCCGGGCGAAGGGCGCCATGTGGGAGGGGTCGGTCTCCTCCACCAGCACACCGCGGTGCTCCGGCGGCAGGGTGTAGCGCCGGGCGTCGGGCGCGGCCGCGACGTCGTCGACGGTGAGGTACCCGGCCACGGCCTGCTGCTCCAGCCACTCCCGGGCGTAGCGGGCGTCGGTACCGGTCCGCTCGGCCAGCTCCGGCGCGGTGGCGGGCGCCTCGGCCAGCGCGCGGTACCAGCCCAGCTCGCTGCCGAGGTGCAGGGCGGCGAGCTCCAGGCTGCCCGTGACCGCGTCGAGGATGCGCTGGGCCAGCGCCGCGGAGGTGCCGGTGGGTGGGAGGTCCGTGGTCGTCATGGCGCCCCACCGTGGCCCGTCGCCCCGCCCCCGGGCAGGGACCTCGGTCCCTGCCGCGGCAGGGACCGCCTCAGCGCCGCGTGGACACCGTGACCGTGAACCGCCGGTCGGCCGCCGCCACCCGGGTGGGGCCCACGAGCCGGCGCAGCGCCGCCCGGTGCGGCAGCCGGTTGTTGTAGACCGCCCACAGCTCCCCGCCCGGCCGCAGCACCCGCCCGGCGGCGGCGAACAGCCGGTCGGCGGCACCGGTCACCACCGCCGCCCCCAGGTGGAACGGCGGGTTGCAGACGACGAGGTCCACGGTGCCGTCGGGGACCGCGGCGGCCGCGTCGTCCCGGACCGCCCGCACCCGCCCGGCCACCCCGTTGGCCGCCGCCGTGGCCGCCGCCGAGGCGACCGCGGCGGCCGAGGCGTCGCTCGCGGTCACCGCCGCCCCCGGGCGGGCGAGCGCCAGGGCGGTGGCCAGCACGCCGGTGCCGCAGCCGAGGTCCAGCACCGTCGCGGCGCCCGGCGCGGCGCCCGGGAGCGCGGTCAGCAGCGCCCGGGTGCCGGCGTCGACCCGGGTGCCGGCGAACGCCGCGCCGTGCGCGCACACGGTCAGCCCCAGCTCCGGGTGCGGCCGGCAGCGGGGGAAGGACGACGACACCCCGGGACGCGGCCCGCGGGCCACGAGCACCCGCGACTTCTGCCGGGCCAGCGTCGCCCGCACGTCGGTGAACCCCACGCCGAGCGCGGCGTTCATCGCCGGGGTCATGTGCTTGACCCGCCCGCCGACGTGCAGGACGGCGTCCGGCGCGGCGCCCGCGGCCAGCTCGGCGAGCTCCCGCAGCGCGTCGAGGGAGCGCGGGGCCTTGGCGAGCAGGACCCGCGCACCGGCCACCAGCTCCGGGCCCAGCGGGAGCGTGCGGTACGTGCCGGCCAGGCCGGTCCGCCCGGCGTTGCGGGCCAGCGCCAGCTCGCCGACCAGCAGGTCCTGGTGCACCCGCACGTCCCGGGCGCCGGCCGCGACCGCGCCCAGGGTGAGGGCGCCGTACGAGTCGTCGACCACCACCACCTCGCCGGGCCCGGCCGCCGCCACGGCGCCCGCGGCCTCGTCCAGCAGCAACCGGTCGGTGGCGTCGACCACGACCAGGTCCGGCGCCGCCACGTCCGGGTCCCGGCGCAGCCGGGCGAACAGCTCCTCCCGGTCGGTCACCGGCGAGGGGTCGCGGCGACCAGGTCGACCACGACCCGGGCGAGCTGCGGACCGACGTCCTCCTGCAGGAAGTGCCCGCCACCGGCCAGCGTCACGTGCGGCATCCCGGTGGCACCGGGCACCACCTCCCGGAACACGCGGTCCCCGCCCCCGGTGATGGGGTCGGCGTCGGAGAACGCGGTGAGGAACGGCCGGTCGAAGCGGGCCAGCGCCCCCCAGGCCGCCCGGTTCGCCGCGGCGGCGGGGTCGTCGGGCCGGGTCGGGACCAGGGCGGGGAAGGCCCGCGCGCCGGCCTTGTACGCGTCGTCCGGGAAGGGCGCGTCGTAGGCGGCGACGACCTCGGGCGGGAGCTCGGTGACCGTGCCGTTCTGCACGATCCGGCCGACGTCGAACTGCGGGCTCTCCTGCGAGAACCGCTGCCAGGCCAGGAACGCCTCGCTCATCGGGTGCTCGCCGGTGGGCAGCCCCGTGTTGGCCACCACCACGCGGGCGAAGCGGTCGGGGTGCTCGCCGACCAGCCGCAACCCGATCAGCCCGCCCCAGTCCTGGCAGACCAGGGTCACGTCGGTGAGGCCGAGCCCGTCGAACAGCGCCCGCCGCATCCACTCCACGTGCCGGGCGTAGGTGTAGGCGGCCCGGTCGACCGGCTTGTCGGAGCGGCCGAAACCGACCAGGTCGGGGGCCACCACGCGCAGGCCCGCCTCGGCCAGCACCGGGATCAGGTGCCGGTACAGGTAGGCCCACGACGGCTCCCCGTGCAGCAGCAGCACGACCTCGCCGTCCGGCGGGCCGGCCTCGACGTAGGCCACCCGCAGCGTGCCGCCGTCCCCGTCGTCCCCGCTGTCGAAGGTGATGTAGCCGGGCTGGTAGGGGAAGCCCGGCAGGTCGGCGAACCGCTCCTCCGGCGTCCTCAGGACCTCCACGCTGCGCGCACCTCTCGACGTCGCCTGCACGAGGGAAAGGAAGCTATACCCGCGTCGGGAGCCGCCTGACAGGGGTACAGCTGCCTTTCCCTCGTGCCCGCCGGACCCGTGCCCGCCGGCCCTCGTGCAGCGGCCCGGGCTCAGACGCCGGGCAGCCCCACGGGGCAGGAGACGCCGGTCGAGTGGATCGGGCAGTAGCCGTTCGGCACCTTGTACAGGTACTGCTGGTGGTAGTCCTCGGCGTAGTAGAACTCGCCGAGCGGCCGGATCTCGGTGGTGATCTCCCCGTAGCCGGCCGCGGTGAGCCGCTCCTGGAAGGCGTCCCTGCTGGCCGCGGCCGCGGCCTCCTGCTCGGGGCCCTGCGTGTAGACCGCCGACCGGTACTGCGTGCCGATGTCGTTGCCCTGGCGCATGCCCTGGGTCGGGTCGTGGTCCTCCCAGAAGACCTTGAGCAGCTGCTCGTACGAGGTGACCGCCGGGTCGAACACCACGAGCACGACCTCGGTGTGACCGGTGCGCGCCGAGCAGACCTCCTCGTAGGTCGGGTTCGGGGTGTACCCGCCGGCGTAACCGACCGCGGTGGAGTACACCCCTGGCGTCTCCCAGAACACCTTCTCCACGCCCCAGAAGCAGCCCGCGCCGAAGACGGCGGTCTGCATGCCCTCGGGAAAGGGCGGCTGGATGCGGTTGCCGTTGACCGCGTGCACCTCGGGCACGTGCGGCAGCGGGTCGGGGCGGCCCGGCAGGGCGTCCTCCGCCGCCACCGGCTGGGTCCTGGACCGGGAGAACAACATGCCCCGAGCCTAGGCGCGCCGCGCGACCGGACGGCGAGGTCGGCGCACGGCGGGGGACGACGGCGGCGCGGCCGGGACCGCCGGGGCAGGATCGGCCCGGAGCACGCCCCCACACCCCCCCGACGCGAGGAGACGACCGTGCCCGTGACCGCCCGCGAGTGGCACCTGGCCGCCCGGCCCCACGGCGAGCCGGCCCCCGAGGACTTCCGGCTGGTCGAGGTCGAGCACCCCGACCCCACCGAGGGCCAGGTGCTGGTGCGCATGCTGGCGATGTCGGTGGACCCCTACATGCGGGGGCGGATGCGGCTGGGCCCCTCCTACGCCGCGCCGTGGGAGGTCGGCGAGGTCATGCAGGGCGGGGCCGTCGGCCGGGTGGTCGCCTCCCGCTCCCCCGCCGTCCCCGAGGGCGCGCTGGTGCTCACCGACGCCGCCTGGCGCGACCTCGCCGTCCTGGACGCCGGCGCCGTCCGGCGGCTGCCCGAGAGCGACCTGCCGGTCACCTACTCGCTGGGCATCCTCGGCATGCCCGGGCTGACCGCGTACGCGGGGCTGTTCCGGGTGGCCGCCTTCCGCGAGGGGGACGCCGTCCTCGTCTCGGGCGCCGCCGGGGCCGTGGGCAGCGCGGCCGGCCAGTTCGCCCGGCTGCGCGGCGCCTCGGCGGTGGTCGGGAGCGCGGGCAGCCCGGAGAAGGTGGCCTGGCTGCGCGAGATCGGGTTCACCGCGGCCTTCGACTACCACGACGGCCGGGTGCGCGACCTGCTGGCGCAGGCGGCCCCCGACGGCATCGACGTCTACTTCGACAACGTGGGCGGCGAGCACCTCGAGGCGGCCATGGCTGCGCTGCGGGTGCACGGGCGGGCGGCGCTGTGCGGTTCGATCTCCGGCTACAACGCCACCGAGCCGGTGCCCGGCCCCCGCGGCTTCAGCGCGCTCATGGTCAGCAAGCGGCTGGCGCTGACCGGCTTCCTCGTCGGCGACCACACCGACCTGCGCCCGGAGTTCACCGAGACCGTGTCGGGGTGGATCCGCTCCGGCGACCTCGTCGTCCGGGAGACGGTGCGCGAGGGCCTGGAGGACGCCGTCCCGGCCTTCCTCGACCTCCTGCGCGGCGGCAACACCGGCAAGATGGTGGTGCGGCTGGCCCCCGACCCCGGTTCGGCCTGACCCCCACCGGGCAGGATCGGGCGCATGTGGCTCTTCCTGACCCGCCGGCTGCGCACCTGGCTGCTGCTCACCGTCCTCGTCCCCCTGGCCACGGGCACGGTCCGCCGCGTCGCCGACGCCCTCCAGCGCCGCACCGGGTCGACGCCGGCCACCCGGGCCCTGCACCGCGCCTCCGACCTCGGGGACCGGGCCCGCGACACGCTGCGCGGCGGCCGCCGCCGGCGGCGGTGACCCGGGGCGGGACGCCCCCGGGGACGACGCCGGCCGGCTCCCCGGCCCTGGAGCACGCGCCCGCCCGGGGGACGACGCGGGCGGTGGCCGTGTTCTGCCACGGGGGGACGGTCGCCAGCGTCGAGCCGCCGCGGGAGCGCGCGCTGTCCCTGGTGCGGATGCGGGCGGTGGAGCAGTACGTCCGCGCGGCCGGTGCGGACGCCGGGCTGGACACCTACCTGGTGCGGTACCGGGTGGCCGGCTGGAACGGCCCGGCCGCCGACGCGCACGCCGACGTCCGGTGGACCCTCGAGCGGCTGCGCGAGCGGCACGGCGCGGAGGTCCCGGTGGTGCTGGTCGGTCACTCCATGGGCGGGCGCGCGGTGCTGCGGGCCGGCGGCGACCCGTCGGTGCGCGCGGTCTGCGCGCTCGCGCCGTGGACGCCGCCGGGCGAGCCGGTCGGGCACCTGCGGGGGCGCACGGTGGCGGTGCTGCACGGCCGCGGCGACCGCTGGGTGCCCGCGGACCTCTCGGCGCGCTTCGCCGCCCGTGCCGCCGGGGCCGGGGCGCGGATCGCCCGCTTCACGATCGCCGGCGGGCACAGCATGGTGCGCCGGGCGCCGGTGTGGCACGCGTTCGTGCGGGACGTCGTCCTCGCCGGCACGGGGCTGGCCCCCGAGCGGCCCGACCTGCGCGCCGCCCTGGACGCCGCCCACCTCGACGCCCGGCTGTAGCGGGACGGCCGCCGGGGGACGGCGATGTGCGGGAGGAGGGCCCGCGGGGGTAGGCGGCGGTGGTGGAGGAGCTGCTCGCCGAGGTCGTCGGCATCCTGGTCGTCGTCGTGGAGGCCTGCGGGGCCGCCGTCATCGCCGTCGGCGCGGTGTGGGCCTTCGCCCGGTTCGTCTGGGTCGGCCTGACCCGCCGGACCTCGGCGGCGTTCGTCCCCGTGCGGCTGACCCTGGGCCGGTTCCTGGCGCTGGGGCTGGAGTTCCAGCTGGCCAGCGACATCCTCACCACGGCCGTGGCACCGACCTTCGAGGAGATCGCCAAGCTCGCCGCGATCGCCACCATCCGCACCGCGCTCAACTACTTCCTCGGGCGGGAGATCGAGGAGGAGCGCCGCCAGGTCGCCGAGCAGGAGGGCGACCGGCACACCGACCCGGCGCAACGGCGGACCGGGCGCACCGCGTGAGCACCCTCGAGCAGGTCACCGGCGCGATCGCCGGAGCGGTGGTCGTGGCGGCGCTCGTGGCCGGGGCGCTCGCCCTCGCCGTCACCCGTCGCCCGCTGACGGCCCTCGGGGTGCTGCTGGACCTGCTCGTCGCCGCGGGCCTGCTGCGGCTGGCCGGCGACCCGGACTGGCGCGCCGTGCTCGGGGCCGCCGTCGTCGTCACGGTGCGGCAGGTGGCCGGCGCCGGGCTGCGGACCGCGCAGCGGGCCCGGTCGGGCGGTCCGCGGCGCGGGCGCCGGCCCCCCGGGCGGCGGCGTCCCCGGGCGTGGGCACCGGAGCTGCACCGCCTGCTCCGCCCGGCCTGGCGCGCCTGATCGGAGTGGATCCTGGAAGGACCCCCTGCTCCCCACCACTCGCACGCTCGCGGCGGGCCCCTGCAGGGGGCCACGCCGGCAGATCCACCCCGCTCGTCAGCCGAACAGGGCGCTGTAGCCGTTGAGCGCCGGCTGGCCGCCGAGGTGGGCGTAGAGCACGGTGGACGACGGGTCGATCTCCCGCCGGCCGACCAGGTCGATGGTCGCCGCCATCGACTTCCCCTCGTAGACCGGGTCGGTGACCATGCCCTCGGTGCGCGCGGCGGTCTCCATCGCGCGGATCGTCGTCGCGTCGGGGATGCCGTACGTGCCCGCGTGCCAGCGCTCGTCGAGCTCCACGTCGGCCTCGGTGAGCTCCCGCCGCACGCCGATCGCCGCCGCCGTCCGCCGCGCGATGCGCAGCACCTGCTCGCGGGTCTCGGCGGGCCTGGCCGACGCGTCGATGCCGAGCACCCGCCGCGGCCGGCCGCCGGCCTCCTCGAGCTGGGCGAAACCGGCGACCATGCCCGCCTGCGTCGAGCCGGTGACCGAGCAGACGACCACGGTGTCGAAGAAGACCCCGAGCTCGGCCTCCTGCGCGGCCACCTCGTGCGCCCACCCCGCGAAGCCGTGCCCGCCGAGCGGGTGGTCGCTCGCCCCGGCCGGGATGGCGTAGGGCTTGCCGCCGCGCGCCTCGATCTCGGCGAGGGCGGCCTCCCAGCTCTCCTTGAACCCGATGCCGAACCCGGCCTTGACCAGCCGCACGTCGGCGCCGGCCAGCCGGCTGAGCAGGATGTTGCCGACCTTGTCGTAGACCGCGTCGGGCCAGTCCACCCAGCTCTCCTGCACCAGGACGCACCGCAGCCCCACCCGGGCGGCGACCGCGGCCACCTGCCGGGTGTGGTTGCTCTGCACGCCCCCGATCGACACCAGCGTGTCGCAGCCCTGCGCCAGGGCGTCGGCGACGAGGTACTCCAGCTTGCGGGTCTTGTTGCCGCCGTAGGCGATGCCGGAGTTGCAGTCCTCCCGCTTGGCCCAGACGGCGGCGCCGCCGAGGTGCTCGGTCAGCCGGTCCAGCCGGTGCACCGGCGAGGGGCCGAACAGCAGCGGGTAGCGCGGGAAGTCGTCAAGACCCATGGGTGTCCTCCAGCTCGGACAGCAGCGCCGTCCAGATCTCGGTGGTGGTGGCGACGGCGGCGTCGGCATCGGCGGCCGCGCAGGCGGCGCTCAGGCGGTCGTGCAGGACGACGGACCCCCGGCCGCGCGCCGCGCCGGAGCGGGCGCGCTCGAGCCGGCGGATCGCGGGGGTGAGGCGGGCCACGGTGGCGGTCAGCTGCTGAGGCCAGGAGGCGGGTCCGCGGCCAGGCGGCCCCAGATCAGCTCGTCGTGCTTGCGGCCGTCGCCGTACCGGTAGGAGGCGCGCAGCCGGCCCTCCAGGGTGAAGCCCGCCTTCGCGGCCACCCGCCCCGAGGCCGGGTTGTCGACGGCGTGGCACAGCTCGACCCGCTCGATCGACAGGCCGGCGAAGGCCCACCGGCAGGCGGCGTCGACCGCGCACGGGGCCACGCCGCGGCCGCGGGCGGCCGGGACGGTCCAGTAGCCGACCTGGGCGTTGGCCTGCTGCCGGTCGACCGAGTGCAGCGACACCGAGCCGAGCAGGACCCCGGTGCCGGCGTCGGCGACCGCCCACGACGCGTGGTCGCCGGCGCTCCAGTCGGCCCGCCGGCGGACGAAGTCCACGGCGTCGTCCCGGGTGGTCGCCGGCACGCCGTTCCACAGCTGCAGCACGGGGTCGCGCAGGGCGGTGAGGACGGCGTCGGCGTCCTCCACCCGCCACCGCCGCAGCCGGACGCGGCCCGCGTCCACCTCCACCGGCTCCACGGCGGACATCCTCCCCCCGGTGCCGGGTACGGCAGCGGGGTGGACGGCGACACCGTGACCGTCCGGGTGCCCGAGGAGCTGGCCTTCCTGCTCCCGCCGCGGGACCGCCCGGCCCGGGCGCGCCGGCTGCGCGCCGACCCCGACGCCACGCTCGGCCACCTGGTGCGGGCGGCCGGCGTGCCCCCGACCGAGGTGGGCGGCCTGCGGCTCGACGGCCGGCCGGCGGGCCGCAGCGCCCGCGCCGCCCCGGGAGGGGTGGTCGACGTGCTGGCCGTCGCCCGGCCGGAGCCGGCCGCGCCCGGCGGCTTCCTGCTCGACGTCGGGCTCGGCGCGCTCGCCCGCCGGCTGCGCCTGCTGGGCCTGGACGCCGCGTGGTCGAACGACGCCGGGGACGCCGAGCTCGCCGCCCGGGCCCGCGACGAGCAGCGCACCCTGCTCACCCAGGACCGCGGCCTGCTCATGCGCCGCGGGGTGCGCGGGGCGCTGGTCCGCGGCGCCCGGCCCGACGACCAGCTCGCCGACGTCCTCGACCGGTTCGCCCCGGCGCTGGCGCCGCTGACCCGCTGCACCGCCTGCGGCGCGCACCTCACGCCGGTGGCGAAGGCCGAGGTCGCCGACCGGCTGCCGGCCGGCACGCGGCGCACGTACGACGACTTCTCCCGCTGCACCGCCTGCGGGCGGGTCTACTGGCGGGGCGCGCACGCGGCGCGGATCGACCGGCTGGTCCGGCGCGCACGGCGACCGGACCGGTGACCGGCGGCACCGGGATCGCGGCGGGCGGACGTGGTCTACGCTGGTCGGCACAACCGAACACACAGCAGGGGAGCGCCTCGGCGCTGAGAGTGCGGATCACCGCAGACCCTCGAACCTGATCCGGGTCATGCCGGCGCAGGGAGCCTGGAGGAAAGCCATGGCCCGGGAGGCCGTCCGTCCGTCGTCCGCCACCGACCGCCCGCCGGCCGGGTACCGCTGGCGCACCGTCGACATCGTCGTCACCGCCGTCCTCGGCGTCGCCTTCGGCATCGTCTTTTGGGCGTGGAACCTGGTCTTCGGCGTGCTGTCCGCGCCGCTGGAGTTCTTCCCCCCGCTGCAGGCGGTCCTCAACGGCGTCTACCTCATGCCCGGCGTGGTGGCCGGGCTGCTGGTGCGCAAGCCCGGCGCGGCGACCTTCGCCTCGACGCTGGCCGCCACGGTCAGCATCCTGCTCGGCTCCCCGTACGGCGGGATCATCGTCGTCTACGGGCTGGTGCAGGGCCTGGGCGCCGAGCTGGGCTTCCTGCTCACCGGGTACCGCCGCTTCGGCCTGCCGACCGCGCTGCTCGCGGCGGTCACCGCGGGGCTGTCCACGTCGCTGCTGGACCTGAACCTGTACTACCCGGTGTCGGCCGAGTACCCGTTCTGGGCGTTCAGCCTGCCCTACATCCTCTTCACGGTGCTCTCCAGCGCGCTCCTCGCCGGCGTGGTCGGCCTCCTGCTGGTCCGCGCCCTGGCCCGGACGGGCGCGCTGAGCTCGTTCGCGTCGGGCCGCCGCCGCGTCTGAGCACGGGCGCGGGCGGCAGCAGGGCGTGACCAGCACCGGCCGGCTCCCGGCGCGGGCGGCCCCCGCCGCCGGGCCGGTGGCCGTCGCCGCGCGGGGCCTGGGCATCCGCCACCCCTCGCGGCGCGCGTGGGCGCTGACCGGGGTCGACCTCGCGATCGAGCCCGGCGAGCGGGTGCTGCTCACCGGGCCGTCCGGCGCGGGCAAGTCGACGCTGCTGGCCGCGCTGGCCGGCATCCTCGACGCCGAGGGCACCGAGGTCGCCGGCGAGCTGACCGTGGGCGGGCGCCCGCCGCGGGCGGCCCGGGACCGGCTGGGCCTGCTGGCCCAGGACCCCGACAGCCAGCTGGTCATGACCCGGGCCGGGGACGACGTCGCCTTCGGCCTGGAGAACGCCGGCCTGCCCCCCGGGCTGATCTGGCCGCGGGTGGACGAGGCCCTCGCCGCGGTCGGCTTCCCGCACGGCCGGGAACGGCCCACCTCGGCGCTCTCCGGCGGGGAGAAGCAGCGGCTGGTGCTCGCCGGGGCACTGGCCCGCCGGCCCGGGCTGCTGCTGCTCGACGAGCCCACCGCCCAGCTCGACCCCGAGGGCGCGGCCCTGGTCCGGGAGGCGGTGGCCCGCTCGACCGCCGGGCGGGAGGCCACCGTGGTCGTCGTCGACCACGACGCCGCCCCGTGGCTGCCGCTGGTCGACCGGGTCGTCGAGGTGGTCGCGGGCGGAGGGGTCGTGGAGCACGGCCCGGGGTGGCGGCCGGTGCCGCGCAGCGCCGGCCTGGCCCTCCCCCCGGCGCCGGACGGACCGGTCCTGCTCACCGCCGCGCGCGCGGGCTACACCTACCGCGGCGCGCACCGCCCGGCCCTGCCGCCCACCGACGCCACCGTGCGCGGCGGGCGGGCGCTGGCGGTGACCGGTCGCAACGGCGCCGGCAAGTCCACCCTCGCGCTGCTGCTCGCCGGCCTGCGCCGCCCCACGACGGGCCGGGTGGAGGCCGCCGCGGAGCTCGCGGCCGGGGTGCGCGGGGACCGGCGCGAGCCCGGCCGCTGGCGGGCCGGGGAGCTGGTCAGCCGCATCGGCACGGTGTTCCAGCACCCCGAGCAGCAGTTCCTCACCGGCCGGCTGTGCGACGAGCTGGCCCTGGGCCCCCTGCGCTCCGGCGAGGGCGCCTCGGCCGCCCGCGCCACCGCCGGGCAGCTGCTCGAGCGGCTCGGGCTCACCGCGTACGCCGAGGCCAACCCGTACACGCTGTCCGGGGGGCAGCAGCGCCGGCTGTCGGTGGCCACCGCCCTGGCCACCTCTCCCCGGGTGCTGGTGCTCGACGAGCCGACGTTCGGGCAGGACGCCGCGACCTGGCGGGAGCTGGTGGCCCTGCTCGCCGAGCAGCGCGCCCGCGGCTGCGCCGTCGTCGCGGTCACCCACGACGCCGACCTGGTCTCCGTGCTGGCCGACGACCGGCTGGAGCTGGGGTGACGGCGTCCTTCGCGCTCGGGCCGGTCGCCGACGTCCCGCTGTCGCGCATCAACCCGGTCGCCCAGCTCGCGGCGCTGGCGGTGGTCACCGTCGTCCTGCTGAGCAGCCTGGACGTCGTCACGCCCGCGGTCGTCGTGGCCGCCGAGCTGTGCCTGCTGCCCGCCGCCGGGCTGTCCCGCCCGGTCGACCTGCTGCGGCGGACCTGGCCGGTGCTCGTCGGGGCCGGGTCGGTGGGCCTGGTCAACGTGCTGCTGTCGGCGGAGGCCGGCCCGCTCACCGGCATCGGGCTGGCCCTGCGGGTGGTCGGGCTGGCGCTGCCGGGGGTGCTGCTGGTCGCCTCGACCGACCCGGTCCGGCTGGCCGACGCGCTGACCGTGCACTGGCGGGTCTCCACGCGGTTCGCCTACGGGGCGCTGGCCGCGCTGCGGCTGGCCCCGCTGCTGGTGGCCGAGTTCGAGGCCGCCCGGCTGGCCCGGCGCACCCGGGGGGTGGAGGCCCGGGGCCCGCTCGCCCGCGCCCGGCTGCTGGGCGGGGTCGGCTTCACGCTGCTCGTCGGGGCGGTGCGCCGGGGGTCGCGGCTGGCGACCGCGATGGACGCCCGGGGCTTCGACTCCGGGGTGCCGCGCACCAACGCCCGCGGGTCGACGCTGCACCGGCGGGACGCGGTGTTCGTCGCGGCGACGGTGGCCGTGTGCGCCGCGGCCCTGACGCTCAGCATCGGCCTCGGCACCTGGGACCCGGTCTTCGTGGGCGGCTGACCGGCCGTCGGCGCGCCCGGGCGGCGCGGTGCTGACCCCCGACGGGCCCCCGTCGGGGGGTGCAGGTGCACTCACCGACGGAGGACCCGTGACCGGAACTGCCGGCACGGGCGGTGCGGCCCTGTGTCACGGTCCCGTGACGAGCGGGTCGGATCCGGCTCCACGACGGCCGGATCGGCGCTAGGGTCCGTCGGTGGCGGACCACCCAGCGACCCCGGTGGGCGCCGTCTGCCGGCGCAGCCTGTGACATCGGACCCACGAGGTTTGGACCAGCTGCTCCGGGGCCATCCGGAGGTGTTCGCCCCGGGCCGCAGCCGGGGTCACCGCCCGCCCGAGCGCGGGCTGCTGCGTGTGGAGGGGATCGCGGCGTGACGAGGGAGACGGCTGGCCGGGCCTGGCCGCGCGCGACCCCTCCGCCGTCGCGCGACGGGCTCGTCTGGGACCTCTCCGACGTCGCCCAGCTCCCCCGGGTCCGGGCCGATCTGCGCCGGCACCTGCCCGCGGACGGCGTCGACCTCCGCGACCGCCTGGTCCTCGCCCTCGACGAGATGGCCTCCAACGCCCTCCGGCACGGCGGCGGCGGTGTCCGGGCCGCGGTGCGCTCGACCGGCGTGGCCTGGCTGCTCGTCGTCTCCGACCGGGCGGCGGGCACCCCGCCGGCGCCGGCCGTGGGGCGCGATCCCAGCGAGGGGGGCCTCGGGCTCTACCTGATCGCCGAGCTCGCCACCGAGCACGGCTGGTTCGTCGAGGGCGACGCCAAGCACGTGTGGGCGGTCCTGCCCGGCTGATCCCCCTGCAGCCACGGGGTGCCGTGCCACTGGGGTTCCGTGCCGCCCGGGTGCGGACGCGACCGACGGGCGGGTGCCCCCCGGTCCGGGGAGGGCACCCGCCCGTCGGCGGGACGGCGGGGGGAAGACCGCCGGTCCCGGCGGGGGGAAGACCGCCGAGAGGCTGTGGGCCCCGGGCCGCTGCCGGCGTCCTCCCCGCACCGCGCCGGTCCGGCGGACCCGGCCCCGGGTGCGTCCCCTCCGCGATCGACTCCCGGGGCCGCCGAGCGGCGCACCCGATCCGTCGTCCCCGGCCAGGTCGCGCCGGTCGGGACCCGGGGGCGGCGGGTACCGGCGTCGGACCTGTGGTCCGCGCCCCGGCGGGTCCCGGTGCCGCCCGACGCTCCCCGCGGCCGGCCGGCTGCGCCTCCCAGGAGGGTCCGCGCGCTGCGTCGGGCGCAGTCGGCGGGGGGCGGGGCGAGCACGGTGGTGCGGGACGTTCGGGGCGGCCGGGGTTCCCGGCAGGGGGACGGCCTGGGGGTGGGACGGGTCGGTCGGGAGGAGCGGGGGACGCACCCCGGGGGCGGCGGTCGCGGTCCCCGGGCGAGGGGGACCGGCGTCCGGCGGTCCGGCAGGCGGTGCGGGAGGACGGCGTCCGGCAGCGGGCGGCCGTGGGCGTCGGGGGGTCAGCGCGCGGGCGACCCGCGGGCGGGCGGTGGTCGCGGGTCACCCCGGGACCGGGCCACGGCCCGAGCGTGCGCTCCCCGGGCGGGGGTGCCCCGGACCGCCGCGGGGGTGGCCCGGCGGCGGGGGGCGGCGACCCGGGGACGTCCGGCCGACCGGCCCGGGACCGCGGTCGCCGGTGCGGGGGTGGGCCGCGCCGCCGGCTGCTGCCGGGCGAGCGGGGCGACCACCGGGACGCGCGGGCGGGCGGGCGGGGCGGCCGGGTGGACCCGGGCCGGGCGGTGCGCCGCGGCCGGCCGGCGCGCCACGGGCGGGGTGGTGGGGGTGCTCGGCAGCTCGGTGAGGAGCACCGGGCCGTCGGTGCGCGGCGCGGCCGGGGCGGGCCGGCCCCAGGCGAGGTGCGCGCCGGACGGGCCGGCGCCCCAGAGCGCCAGCCGCCGGGTGACCGCGCGGAGGCGGGCGCCCGCACCGGGCCGGAGCGCCGGCGGGGTGGACGGGCGCGCGGCCTGCGCACCCGGGTGCGCGAGCGGGACGGCCGACCCGGGGACCGGCGGGGCGGCGCGACCCCGAGCGAGGTGCGCGCCGGACGGGCCGGCGCCCCAGAGGGCCAGGCGGCGGAGCAGCCCGGGGCGGGCGGGCGCGGCCGCCGTCGCCGGCGGCCTGCCGGCCGGGCCGGGCGTCGCGGCCCGGGCCGGTGGGGCCGGGCGGGGCCGCGGCACGGGAACCGGGCGGACGGCGGTCGGGCGGACGGCGGTCGCCCGCGGTGGACCGGATCGGCGTCGCTCCGGCGCGGCGTCGACCCGGTCCAGCACGTCGAGCAGGCCACCCAGGGTCAGGTCCGCCGCACCCCGGCCCCGGGGGTGCCCGGCGACCCGGTCGACCCGGCGCGCGTCGATCGGCACGGCGTCCTCCTGCAGTGGTCCGCCGCGGCTGGGGAAGGTGCCGCGGACAGGGAGAACGGTAGGGACGACCCCCCTCGCGGACGGCGCTCCGGGACACCTCCTGGAGGGCGCGTGACCGAACCGTTGCGGCGGTGCCCCGGACCGGCCGGCCACCCCCTCCCCGCGGCACTGCCTTGTCGACAAGCCGTGCCGTCCCGAGCGTGGAACGCGCTGGTCGGCGGGCCGGTCACCCCGGGCGCGCCGCGGCGCACCCGCGTGTCGCGGCGACCGCGCGGCAGCGGGCTGCTCAGCGCAGCCGGGCCGCCACCGCCCGGGCCAGCCGGCCGGCCGCCTCCGGCGCGGTGGTGAGGAACAGGCTGGGCTCGGTCAGCTCGACCTCGAGCACCTGCGGCGCGCCGTCCGGGCCCGGGACGAGGTCCACGCGCGCGTAGAGCGGCGCCGGGCCGGTGCGGGCCAGCCAGGCGAGGACGGCGTCCCCCACGGCGCGCTGCGCGGGCCGGGCCGTGCGGGCGGTGATCCGCTCCTCGGCGTACAGGCCGGGGCCGAGCGGGTCGCCGGCCAGCAGCGCGGCCTTCCCGAAGGCGTGGCTGAAGGCCCCGTCGACGTGGACCAGGCCGGTCTCCCCCTCGTCGTCCAGCCGGCCCAGGTAGGGCTGGACCATCACCGCCCGCCCGGAGGCGAGCACCGCGACCCCGTGGGCCCGCGCCGCCGCGGCCTCGCCGGGGCGGAAGCGGGCGGTGTCCCGGGCGCCGGCCGAGACCGCCGGCTTGACCACGACGTCGGGCCAGGCCGCGAGGCACGCGTCGAGGTCGGCCTCGTCCCCGGCCCAGGCGGTGGGCACCACCGGGACGCCGGCGTCGGCCAGCTCGACCAGGTAGCGCTTGTCGGTGTTCCAGGCCAGGACCTCGGCCGGGTTGAGCAGCCGGGTCACCGCCTCGACCCGCCGCGCCCAGGCGAGGAACTCCGCCCGCCGGGGCGCGTAGTCCCAGGTGGACCGGACCACGACCGCGTCGGCGGCGGCCCAGTCGACGCCCGGGTCGGCCCAGTCGGCCGCGGCGGCGGAGACGCCCTCGGCGGCGAGCGCGGCGCGCAGCAGCGGCTCGTCGTCGTCGCGGCCCAGGGCCTCGGCGCAGCTGGCGAGCAGGACGGTCGGCATGACCGCAGATCCTGCCCGGCGCGGCACTGCCAGGATGACCCGGTGGCCGACCGCACCCCCCTCGTGATCGACACCGACCCCGGCATCGACGACGCCCTCGCCATCCTGCTGGCCCTGGCCAGCCCGGAGGTGGACCTGCGCCTGGTCACGACCGTGCACGGCAACGTGGACCTGGCGCAGACCACGGAGAACGCGCTGCGGGTGCTGCACCTGGCCGGCCGGTCCGACGTGCCGGTGGCGGCCGGCGCCCGCGACTCGCTGGTCCACCCGCAGCCGGAGCGGGCCGGGCACGTGCACGGGGCGAGCGGGCTGGGCGGGGTGGAGCTGCCGCCGTCCCCGGTGCCGGCCGACCCGCGCCCGGCGGTGCTCGCCCTGGCCGAGGTGCTGACCGCCTCCCCCGTGCCGGTGACCGTGGCCGCGATCGGGCCGTGGACCAACATCGCGCTGCTGCTGGCCGCCCACCCCGAGGCCGCGCCCCGGATCGGCCGGCTGGTGCTCATGGGCGGGTCGGCCGGCCGCGGCGGCAACGTCACCGCGGCCGCGGAGTTCAACGCGTGGTCCGACCCGGAGGCGGCGCACGCGGTGCTGACCTCGACGGTGCCCACGACGCTGGTGGGCCTCGACGTCACCCTGCCCACGGTGCTCGACGAGGACGGTGTCGCCCGGATCGCCGCGGCGGGGCGGGTCGGGCGCACCGCCGCGGCGATCCTGCGGCAGTACCTCGACCACGCCCGCTCGGCCCACGGGACGACCGGGGTGGTGGTGCACGACGCGCTCGCGCTGACCGAGGCCGTCGTCCCGGGCACGCTGGGGACCGTCCGGCGCGACGTCGTCGTCGACACCACCCCCGGACCCGGCCGGGGTCAGACGATCGTCGACCGCCGCGCCGTCTCCGGAGCCCCGACGGCCGTCGACGTGGCCGAGACCGTGGACAGCCCGGCCGCGGTCGAGTTCCTCGTCGCGCGGCTGGAGGCGCTGGCCCGGGCGGTCGGCTGAGCGGGCACGGCGCTGCTCATCGCGGCCCGGCCGGGTCCTGCCCGCCGCGCGGCGCCGTCGTGGGCGGGGTCGTCGTGGGCGGGGTCGTCGTGGGCGGGGTCGTCGTGGGCGGTGTGGTCGTGGAGGCCACCACACCGGCGGCGACGTCGCGCAGCTTGCGGTTGGCGCGCTGCGAGGCCGCCCGCAGGATGTCGAAGGCCTGGTCGGCGTCGACCCGCCGCTGCGCCATCAGCACGCCCTTGGCCTGCTCGATCACCGCCCGCGACTCCATCGCCAGGCGCATGTTCCGGGCCTCCTCGCCGACCCGGTGGTGGGCGTCGACGTTGGCCACCGCCACGGCGATCGCCTCGGCCACCTCCTCGCCCCTCGTGGCCGCCTCCGGGCGGGAGAAGGCCCCCGGGGTGGTGGAGTAGACGTTGAGCGCGCCGATCAGGTCCCCCTGGTAGGGCAGCGGCACCGACAGCGAGGCCCGCACCCCGACCTCCAGCACGCGGGCGGTGTAGTCGGGCCAGCGCTGCTCGGTGCGCATGTCCCCGACGATCAGCACCAGCCCGCCGCGGGCGGCGTCCATGCACGGGCCGTAGCCGCGCTCGTACTGCATCTCGTCGGCCGCCAGCGCCATGGGAGCGGAGTAGGCGGCCGTGAAGGCGCGCTCGCCGCGGATGAGGGTGATGGACGTGGCCTCCGCGCCGGGGATCCCCCGGGCGGCGATCGCGGTGATCTCGGAGAGCACGTCGTCGAGGGCGCGGTCACCGAGGGTCACCCGGCTGAGGTCTCGCCACAGGTCCTGCACGGCGTCAGTCTGCACCGGGGGCGCCCGGCGCCGGACCCACCCGCTGCGGCTCGACGGCCTTTCGGTCAGGATGGGGCGGCCGGACGGGTGCGAGGAGGATGCGATGGGGGCCGAGACGTGGCCGCGCACGCCCGTCCCGTCGGTCCGCGGGGACGTGTGGCACTGGGCGCTGGAGACCATGTCCACGGTCTCCCGCGTGCGGGCCGACCTCCGCGCCCGGGTGGCGCACCCCTCGGTCTGCTCCTCCTCGACCGAGGACGCCCGTGACGGGCTCCTGCTGGTGTTCGAGGAGCTGGCCTCCAACGCCCTGCGGCACGGGGGCGGGGCCGTGCGCGCCCTGGTGGTCGCCGGCGACGACGGCTGGCTGCTCGACCTCAGCGACGAGGCGCCCGACCGGCCGCCGGTCCCCGCCGTCGACCGCGACCCGGCGCTGGGCGGCATGGGGCTGCACCTGGTGGCCCAGCTCTCCCTCGACTACGGCTGGGAGAGCCGGCCGGGCCGCAAGCACGTGTGGGCCCGCCTGCCCAACGGCCGGGCCCCGATCGAGGTCGGGCAGGACCGGGTGCCCGAGCCCCGCGCCCCCGAGGTGCCGCGCCGCCCCGAGTGAGAAAGGACCTGCCTGCCCCCCACCGCTCGCACGCTCGCGGCGGGACCCTGCAAGCAGGCCGCGTCCTCCCCACCCCTCGCAGGCTCGGGGCGGGACCCGGGACGGGGCCGCAGCGAGCCCTTGGACGGGGCCGGCCCTGCTCGCGGCGGGACCCTGCAGGCAGGCCGCGTCCTCCCCACCCCTCGCAGGCTCGGGGCGGGACCCCGGACGGGGCCGCGGCGGGTGGGTGCTCAGCGGGCCGCGCGGGCCACGGCGGCGCAGAAGCGGGCGTGGTCGGCCCGCACCTCCCCCAGCGGCCCGAGCACCTCCTCCTGCGCGACGACGTCCACCGCGCCGCGCAGCCGCAGCTCCGCCCGCCGCGCCCTCCGGCGGGCGCGCAGCCCGACCAGCGGCCGGGCCAGCAGCGCCAGCAGCGCCCCGGCCAGCAGCCCCCCGACGAGCAGCAGGGTCGGCACCGGCAACCCCTCCACCCGGGGGACGGGGACGACGTCGTCCAGCTGCAGGAACCCCAGCAGCACGAGGGCGAGCAGCCACAGCGCCCCGGCGAGGGCCACCAGCGCCAGCAGCCACTGCAGCCCGCCCACCGCGCGCTGCCACAGCGGGGTGGTCCGCGGGCCGAGGTCGGTGCCGGCGACGGCGGCGTCGAGCCGGTCGGGCAACCGGTCCCCGGCGTCCTCGGCCGTCCGCCGCAGCTCGTCGCGCCAGGACTCGGGCAGCCCCTCCCCGGCCGAGTCCCGCGCCCCGCGCAGGGCCCGCTCGACCGCCGCCCGCTGCACCGTCCCGGCCGCGGGCAGCGAGCTGCGCGCGCCCTCCCGCCCCAGGTGCAGCCGGTCCAGGGGGTCCGGGCGCAGCCGCCGGGTCCAGCGCACCACCGGCCAGCCCGTGGCCGCGGTCCCGTCCCGGCGCACCGCCCTCGCCACCGCCGACACCACGGCCGGCACCCCCGCCGCGTCGCCGAGGGCGGCGGTCAGCCGCGCCCGGTCGTCGGGTCCCACCGCCGGGCCGCTCCCGGCCGGGCCGCAGTGCCCGGCCAGCTCCGCCGCGGAGGCGCGGACGTCGGCGGCCAGCCGGTCGGTGGCCGCGCGGCGCGCGGAGACGCGGCGGGCCAGCTCGCCCCGCAGCTCTCCCAGCCCGGCACCGGTGCGGGCCGACACCGCCAGCAGCGGCGTCGCCGCCAGCCCCTCGCGGTCGAGCAGCGCCCGCAGGTCGGCCAGGCAGGCGCGGACCGCGACCGCGTCGAGCCGGTCGACCTGGTTGAGGACGACGAGCAGCACCCCGGCGTGCCCGGCGAGGGGCACCAGGTACCGCTCGTGCACCGCCGCGTCGGCGTACTTCTCCGGGTCGAGCACCCAGACCAGCACGTCCACGAGCTGCACGAGCCGGTCGACCTCCAGCCGGTGCTCCAGCCGCACGCTGTCGTGGTCGGGGAGGTCGAGCAGCACCAGCCCGTCGAGCGCGGGCTCGGGGGCGTGCCGGTGCCGGCGGGGCACCTCCAGCCAGTCCAGCAGCCGGTCGCTGGAGTCGTCGGCCCCCCAGACCGTGGCGTGCGCGGTCCCCGTGGTCGGCCGGCGCACCCCGGGCGCGCTCACCTCCGCCCCGGACAGCGCGTTGAAGAGGGTGGACTTCCCGCTGCCGGTGGCACCGGCCAGCGCGACGACGGTGGCGCCGCCGAGCGCCTCGCGGGCCCCGGCCTTGGCCAGCACCGCGCGGGAGCGGCCGACCGCGTCGGCCTCCAGCCGCCCGTCGGCGACCTCGACGGCCTCGCGGAGGGCGGCCAGCCGGTCGGCGAGCGGGGCGCCGCGCCCCTGCCGGCGGCTCACGCGGCGGCCAGCGCGGCGGCGGCCGCGCGCAGCCGGTCGGCGTCGTCCGGGCCCGGCGCGACGGCGGCCACCAGCTCGTCGAAGCGTCCGCGCTCGGTGGTGAGCAGGGCGTCGGCGCGGTCCTGCAGGTCCTCCCGGGCCCGGGTGGCCAGCGACCGGACGGCGGCGTCCCCGAGCACCGCCTCCAGCAGGCGCTGGCCCACCGCCGTCGTCCCGCCGGCCACCGCGACCTCCCCGCCGGTCAGCCCGCCGGTCTGCGCGAACACCGCCACCATGACGACCGCGCCGGCGCCGTTGACCCCCCAGGAGAGGAAGCGGGCGCGGCTGCGCTTGCCGGCCCCCTCGTCCCGCACCAGGTCCAGCACCGCCCCCTGCCAGTCGCGCACCTGGACGCCGGCGGCCTCGGGGAAGTCCGGTGAGACGCGGTCGAGGCCCGGCCCGCCGGCGGCCAGCAGGCCCGGCCCCCCGGGCAGCGCCCGCCACGCGGTGACGGTGCGCTCGGCGGCCCGGTCGGCCTCGGCGCGCAGCAGGGTCTCCACCCCGGACTCCAGCGCCTCGGCGAGGTCGTCGGCGGGGGTGGGCCGGCCGGTGAGGGCGGCGGTCACCCGGTCGCGGAACCGGCCGACCGCCCCCTGCAGGGAGCGCATCCACTCCCCGGTCCCCACGAACTCCTGCCAGCGGGCCAGCACCTCCCCGCGGAGCAGGGTGCCGCTGCGCACGCCCTCGTCCACGCCGTCGCAGGCGGCGGCGTACGCGGCGGCCGCGGCCTCGTCGAGGGTCGCCGCGGCGGCGGCCTGCTCGTCCACGGCGTCGGCCAGGCCGGCGGCGCGGCGGCCCAGGCTGGCCAGGGCCCCGGTGAGGGTCTGCCGGATGACGGCGGTCCGCTGCTCCTGGTCCTGCGCCAGCTCCGCCAGCCACCGGCGCAGCGGCGCGACCTGGTCCTCCGGCAACCGGCCGTCGGCCAGGGGCCGCTCCTCGACGACGAACAGCCGGGCCGCGGCCAGGCCGGCCCGCTCGAGCATCCCGGCCAGGTCGGCGGCGACCTCGCCCACGGCCTCGGGCGGCACCCGGTCCAGGACGACGGCCAGCGCGGTCCCGCGCTCCTGCGCGGTGCGCAGCACGTCCCACGGGACGGCGTCGGCGTAGCGGGCGGCGGTGGTGACGAACACCCACAGGTCGGCCGCGGCCAGCAGCTGGGCGGCGAGCTCGCGGTTGGACTCCACCACCGAGTCGACGTCCGGGGCGTCGAGCAGGGCCAGGCCGGGCGGGACGTCGTCCCGCGCGACCACCTGCAGCGTGCCGGGCCCGCCGGCGCCGCCGGTGACCCGGGCCAGGCCGGGCAGCACCCGGTCGCCGGAGAAGGCGGGGGCGTCGGCGGTGGAGCAGACCAGCACGGGCGCGCGGGTGGTGGGCCGGAGCACCCCGGCGGCGCTGACCGGGGCGCCGACGAGGCTGTTGACGAGGGTCGACTTCCCGGCGCCGGTCGACCCGCCGACGACGGTCAGCAGCGGCGCGCCGAGGTCACGCAGCCGCGGGAGCAGGTAGTCGTCGACCTGGTCGACGACGCCCCGGGCCGTCGCGACGGCGGCCTCGCGCCCGGGGGTGGCCAGGCCCAGGGGTGCGGCGGCCACGGTGTCCCGGAGGTCCTCCAGGGCCGCGGGCAGGGTCGCGGGCGGGATCACGACGCGAGCACTGCCCCGGACGCCGTCCGGTTACCCCTATCGAGGGGAATCAGGACGGTGTGTGACGGAACGCTCCTGCGTGTCGCTCGCGCGGGCGCGCCCGCAGGTCTACCTTCCGGCGCTGACGCACGGCCCACGGCAGGGCCGCGGAGCACTGCACGGAGGCCCGACATGACAGCGGGGACACCCGGTATCGACTTCCCCGAGACCCGGGAGCCGGTGGACGTCCAGGCGAGCAGCCGCGGGGACGCGCTCACCAGCTTCGTCGAGACCAGCGGCGACGGCGAGGTGCTGGTCACCGTGGCCGTCGACCGCTCCGGCCGGCGGGTCCGGCTGGAGGTCGGGGAGGACGTCCAGTTGGTCTGGAAGGGCCCCGAGGGGCTGCGCGCCCGGCCCGCGCAGCTGCTCGAGGTGCTCATGGGCGACGAGCCGAAGTGGCGGCTCGAGCCGACCGGCCCGGCCGGGCGCGGGCAGCGCCGCAACGCCGTCCGGGCCCCGATGTCCCTGCCGGTGGAGATGGCCGTCGAGGGCGTCCGGCTCACCGGCGAGACCGTGGACGTGAGCGAGGCCGGGCTCCGGTGCCTGTTCACGCCGGCGGCCGGTGGGGACGCGGTGCACCCCGAGGTCGGCGCGGTCGTGGACGTCGTCCTGACGCTGTCCATGAAGGAGTCGATCCGCTCCAAGGCGGAGGTGGTCCGCCCGCACCAGCGCACGGACGAGCGGGTCGAGCTCTCGCTGCGCTTCATCGGCCTCCCGGAGCCCGACGGCGACCTCATCCGGGTCGAGGTCTTCGGCCAGCTGCGCCAGCTCCGCGCCCGCGGCGTGCTCTGAGCCGTCGTCCGGCCCCGGGACCCGGCCTCAGGCCCGGCGGTGGGAGGGCCGCGGCCCCCGCGAGCGTGCCCGCCGCACCCGGCGCCGCACCCGCTGCCAGCGGTTGGGGGTGTGCTCGGCGTCGAGCAGCTCGCTCTCGGCCAGCGCGCCGTCCAGCGGGCCGAGGTCCGGCGGGGTGAAGGGCACCAGCGAGCGGCCGGTGCCGGTGCGCAGGGCCTCCACCGCGCCCAGCAGCGAGCCGCCCTGCGCGACGACCTCCTCGGCGACGCGCGCCGGGGGCACCCCCAGGTGCTCGCCGAGCAGCCGGTCGCGCAGGCCGGTGATGGTCGCGGCCAGCTCCTCCCGGCGGGGGTCCCCCGGCGCGGCCTCGACGGAGACGTCGCACTCGGTGTCCAGCCCCATGGACCGGTTGTTGACGTTGGCCGAGCCGATCCGCAGCAGCCGGTCGTCGACGACCATCACCTTGGCGTGCACGTAGATCGGCTGCCGCCCCTCGGTGACCGGGACGTAGAGCCGGAAGCGGCCGTGCACGTCGGCCTCGGCCAGCATGCCCAGCAGCTTGGCGCGGGCGGTGCCCATCGCCTTTTCCTCCAGCCACCCGTCGGCGCTCTCGGGGTTGACGACGACGAACTCCGGGCCGTCCTCCTCGGCCAGCCGGTCGGCGATGGCCTCGGCGATCCGCCGGGCGGCGAAGTACTGGCTCTCGATGTACACGGTGCGGCGGGCGCCAGCGATGGCCGAGAGCCACAGCAGCTCGATCTCGTGCACGAGCTCCTGGTCGCGGTACTCCGGGCGGGTGCGGGAGACGGCGACGTCCACGTCGGTGAACAGCGGCTCGACCTCGGGGGGCCAGCAGGGCTCGACGTCGACCACCGGCTCGTAGCGCTGCCCGGTCCCGCTCTCCCAGCGGTCGCGGGCCAGGTCGCCGATGACGCGGGCGGCGGCGCCGGAGACGAGGCTGGTGACGTCGTGCCAGGGGCCGGTCGGCCGCTTGGAGCGAGGGCGGCGGCGCAGCGGGTGGCGGTCGAGGTGGTCGGAGGTGTCCCAGCGGTCGGCGGTGACGTCGATGCCGCCGGCGAAGGCCAGGCAGTCGTCGATGACCACGATCTTCTGGTGGTGCGCCCCGCCGATCGGGTGGTGGGTGTCGACGGTCAGGAGCAGCCGGTCGGGGGTGCGCCGGTTGAGGAACACGATGGGGGCCAGGCCCCGGGCCATGGCCCCGACCATGCCGAGGTCCCACTGGAGGACGCCGATCTCCAGCTCGGGGTTGGCGGCGACGGCGTCCTGCAGCACCCGGCCGAGCTTGTCCCGGCCCCGGCGGCCGCGCCCACCGCGGCCCTGCGGGTCCATGTGGATGCGCGGGTCGAAGTCCCAGCCGATGAACAGCACCCGCTTCTCGGCGCGCAGCACCGCGCCCATGAGCGTGGCGAAGTAGTCGGCGGCGTCGACGAAGACCGCGTGCTGGTCGGCCCGGGCGAGGCGCCAGCAGGTCTCGCCCTCGACGAGGAGCCGGTCGGTGGTGACGGGGCCGTCCGGATCGGTCGGGACGCCGCTGCCCTCCCGCACCGGCCTCACCCGTTCCGGCGCACGTAGGAGCTGACGAAGTCGCGCAGCCCCCGCGTGGGCCGCAGCCAGGCGCCGTCGGGGGGAAGCGCGTCGAGCCGGACGCGGTCCAGCGGCTCCACGAAGGCCCCCGGGACGTCCTCGATGTCGATGAACTCGAGCAGCTCCGAGCCGATGGCGTAGCCGGCGACCTCGCTGAAGGCGACGACGACCACCTGGGTGCCGGCGCGGGCCAGCTCCTCCAGGGGCTCGGCGAAGTTCCGGCCGTCACCGGAGAACACGACCAGCCGGCGGAGGCGGTGGCTGTGCCCGCGGACCTCGATGTGGTCGAGCATGTCCTGGTCGATGTCGTCGTCGGGCTGGGTCTTGGGACGGGCGAAGACGGCGAAGCCGAAGCTGCGCAGGGCCTCGACCCAGCGCTGCAGCGAGCCCACGACGGGCGGGATGTTGGCGAAGACGCAGGCCTCCACCTCGGGCGCGTCGACCGCGGCGGGGTCACCGGCGCCCTCGACGAACCAGGCCGCGATCGCGTCGAAGCGCGGGCGGGAGGCGGCGGTGGGGCGGGCGCCGATCACCGTCGACAGGGTCATGTCGATGTTGGGCGCGTCCCAGATGAGCAGGTCGAGCGCGGGGCGGGCTCGACCCTCGACGGCGTCGGGCTCGGTCGCTACGGCTGCGGCGGTCACGGGGGCAGTGTGCCGGGTCGGTGGCGCAACGGGGGATGCCGGCGCCGGAGGACCACCCGGGGAGGTGGCCCGGCGCACCGCGCGGCGGCGCAGCCGGGGACCGCTCACCCGGCCCGGGTCCGCAGCGCCAGCGCGCAGGAGTCGCCGCCGGCCTCGCGGACGCGGGAGGCCCAGCGGGGCACCTCCTCGGCCGGCATCGGGCGGGCGAGGAGGTAGCCCTGGGCCAGGTCGCACCCGGCCGCGCGCACCATCTCCAGGTGCTCCGCGGTCTCCACGCCCTCCGCCACGGAGCGGATGCCCAGCGTGCGGGCCAGCGAGACGATGGCCGCCAGCACGGGGCCGGTGCCGTCCGCGGCCAGCCGGGCGGCGGCGGTGAGCAGCGAGCGGTCGATCTTCAGGGTGGCGATGGGCAGGGCGAGCAGCTGGGCCAGCGAGGACCAGCCGGTGCCGAAGTCGTCGATGGCGACGCGCACCCCGGAGCTGCGCAGCACGGCGAGCTGGTCCTCGGCGCGGGTGGGGTCCTCGGCGACGCTGGTCTCGGTCAGCTCCAGCACGAGGTCCTCGGGCGGCAGCCCGGAGTCGCGCAGCGCCACCCGCACGTCGTGCACGAGCGTCTCGGCGGAGAAGTGCCGGGCGCTGATGTTGACCGACATGCGCAGCGGGAGGCCCTCGGTGGCCCAGGCCGCCGCCTGCCGGGTGGTCTCGCCCAGCAGCCACCGGGTGATCGGGATGAGCTGGCCGGTCTCCTCGGCCACCCCGAGGAACGAGTCGGGGGCGAGCAGGCCGCGTTCGGGGTGCTGCCACCGCAGCAACGCCTCGACGCCCTCGATGGCGCCGGTGTCCACGCGGACCAGCGGCTGGTAGTGGACGACGAACTGGTCGACCGCGCCGTCCCGCAGCCGGTTGGCCACGTCCAGCCGCCAGCGCGCCGCCTCCCGCAGGCCGGGCGAGAACAGGTGGACGCGGTCGCGGCCGGAGGCCTTGGCGGCGTAGGCAGCCGCGTCGGCGTCGCTGAGCAGCTGGTGGGCCTGGTGCACGCCCGGGGTCGCCGCGGCCACGCCGATGCTGGCCGAGAGCGGGACCGGCAGCCCGGCGGCGACGAACGGCCGGGAGAAGGACTGCTGGAGCTGGACGGCGAGGGCGGCCGCCTCGGCGGTGTCGCAGTCCCGGGCCAGCACGAGGAACTGGTCGGCCCCCAGCCGGCCGACGGTGTCCCCCGGGCGGACCTCCTCGACCAGCCGGTTGCCGACCTGGCGCAGCAGCTCGTCGCCCACCTCGTGGCCGAGGGAGTCGTTGACGGTCTTGAAGCCGTCGAGGTCGAGGAAGAGCAGCGCCGGGCGGTTGTGCCGGTCGGCCAGCGCGGCGCCGATCACGTGCAGCAGGCGGGCGCGGTTGGGCAGCCCGGTGAGGTCGTCGTGGCTGGCCCGCCAGGCCAGCGTCTCCTGCACCAGCACCTGGGCGGTGATGTCGGTGTGGGTGATGACCACCTGGCCGACCCCCTCGACCCGGGAGGCCTGCAGCCGGAACCAGCCGGGCTCGGCTCGGGTCTGGTGCGCGTAGTCGTGGGTGAAGACGGGCGCGCCGGCGACGGTCCCGGCCAGCAGCCCGCGCACGCCCTCGGCGACCACCCGCCGGTCGTCGGTGTCCATGCCCTGGGTCATGACCGTGAGGTAGTCGTCGCCGATCCGGCCCGGCCGCAGCCCCGAGCGCTGCACCACCTCGCTGGCCAGCTTCCACCGGCGGTTGACCAGCACGATCCGGCCGTCGGCGTCCACGAGGACCGTCGCCGAGGGCAGGGCGTCGAGGACCGCGGCCATGTGCTGCAGCCGCGCCTCCTGGCGGTCGCTGCGCCGGCGCGCCGCGGTGACGTCGCGGAAGACCACGACCAGGCCGTGGTCCTCGGCCGAGGCGCGGACCTCGAACCAACGGCCGTCCGGGGTGTGGTACTCGACGACCGCCGGCCGGCGGTGCACCGCGACCGCGTGCAGCTCCCGCTGCAGCACGGTGCCCTGCAGGTGGGGGAAGACGTCCAGGGCCGGCCGGCCGACGATCCGCTCGGCCGGACGGCCCACGACCGTGACGACGGTCGAGTTCACGTAGGTGATGTGCCAGCCGCGGTCGAGGTGGACCACGGCGTCGGGGACCGTCGCGAGCGGGTCGACCGGGACGGTCGTGGCGCCCTCGACGGATGTGTGCACGCTGCCGCTACCTCGTTCCCCCTGCGGTGGCGCCGATCCCCTCCCGGAACACCCGCCACGGCCACTGGGGCGACGGCGCGGGCGCTCGGCGCTACACCGAGGGTAACGGTCCGGATGCGGACTAGGCAGCCCGGATGGCGGACCGTTCCACGAGCGCGCGCACCGGCGCCCCGGCGGGCAGGGTGCCCGCGACGGCGCCCCAGCCGTCCCCGCCCAGGCGGGAGGCGCAGAAGGTGTCGGCGACCTCGGCCGGCGCGTGGCGGACGAGCAGCGAGCCCTGCAGGCAGAGGGTGAGCAGACCCGCGATCCGGCGGGCGCGGGCCTCCCGCCCGTCGGCGTCGGCGAGCTCGGCGGCCAGCCGGGCGGCGGCGGCGTCCAGCCGGGGATCGGCCCCGCGGGCGGCCTCCACCTCGGCGCGGACGGCGGCCAGCGCGGCCTCGGAGCGCCCGAGCGCGCGGAGCACGTCCAGGGCGATGACGTTGCCGGAGCCCTCCCAGATGGAGTTGAGCGGCGCCTGGCGGTAGAGCCGGGGCAGCCCGGACTCCTCGACGTAGCCGTTGCCGCCCAGCACCTCCAGGGTCTCGGCGACCGCGGCCGGGGTGCGCTTGCAGACCCAGAACTTGGCGGCGGCACCGGCCAGGCGCAGCAGGTCGGCCTCCCCGGCGTCCACCGCCGCCGCCAGCCGGACGGCGAGCGCGGTGGCCGCCTCGCTCTCGACGGCGAGGTCGGCGAGCACGTGCTGCATGAGCGGCTGCTCGGCCAGGGCGGCGCCGAAGGCCCGCCGGTGCTCCGCGTGGTGGACGGCCTGGGTGAGCGCTGCCCGCAGCGTGGCCGCCGAGCCGAGGACGCAGTCGATGCGGGTCAGGTTGACCATCTCGATGATCGTCGGGACGCCGCGGCCGGGCGGGCCGACCGGCCAGGCCACCGTGCCGTCGAACTCGACCTCGCTGGAGGCGTTGGAGCGGTCGCCGAGCTTGTCCTTGAGCCGCTGCAGCCGGAACGCGTTGCGCGAGCCGTCGGGCAGCACCCGGGGGACGAGGAAGCAGGACAGGCCCTCCTCCAGCTGGGCGAGCACCAGGAAGAGGTCGCTCATGGGGGCGCTGGTGAACCACTTGTGCCCGGTGAGCAGGGACGTCCCGTCGGCCCGGGGGACGGCGCGGGTGGTGTTGGCCCGGACGTCGGAGCCGCCCTGCTTCTCGGTCATGCCCATGCCGGCGACCAGGCCGCGCTTGCCGGTGGGCTCGGCCAGGCCGAACTGGTACTCGCGGCTGGTCAGCCCCGGCCCGTACCACCCGGCGAGCTCGCGGTTGGCGCGCAGCGCGGGGACGGCGGCGTAGGTCATCGTCACCGGGCAGCCGTGCCCCTGCTCGACCTGGGTCCAGCCGAGGTAGCCCACCGCGCGGCGGACGTGGGCGTGCGGCTCGGGCGAGGCCCACGGCGCGCCGGCCAGGCCGTGCTCCACGGCGGTGCGCATGAGCTCGTGCCAGGCCGGGTGGAACTCCACCTCGTCGACGCGGTGGCCGTACCGGTCGTGGGTGCGCAGCCGGGGCGGGTTCTCGTTGGCCAGCCGCCCCCACTCCTGCGCCTGCTCGCTGCCGGCCAGGGCACCGAGGGCCTTGAGCGAGTCGAGGGTGGCCTGGTCGGCGTGCTGACGGCAGGCGTCGGCGAGGGCGGCGTCCCCGGCGATGGGGTCGTGCCCGACCAGCGGCGGGACCTGGTTCGTGACCTCGTGCGTGGCGCCCATCCCCGCACGTTAGCGCCGCCGGGGCGGGTCCCGGCCGCCCCGGCGCCGGTGCCGTTCCACGTGGAACCGCGCCCCGTGGCGCCCAGGAGGTGGCGGCAACCCGTCGATCCGGACCGAGGCATGCCGGGTGCCCGGCGCACGGGTGGGTGCGCCGGGTCGGCCGGTGTGCGGTTCTGGCTCTGCTCGGGGTCCGGCCGTTCTGCTTCAGGCGGCGGCCAGGGGTTGGGGGATGCGGATCTCGGTGCCGTCGGGGCGCCAGGTGCGCCAGGTGCCGTCGGGTCGGCGTTCGACGCGGAAGCCGTGGTGGACCTTCGTGTGGTGCCGCTCGCACAACAGCGCCGAGTTGGCCAGCGAGGTCTCCCCGCCCAGGGCCCACTCCAGCAGGTGGTGCACGTCGCACCAGTGGGTCGGGGCACCGCAGCCGGTGAACACGCAGCCCCGGTCGCGGCGCTCCACCGCTCTGCGCAGGTGCGGGGGCACCACCCGGTGGGTGCGCCCGAGGTCGAGCGGTGTGCCGTCGGGGCCCAGCACGATGCGGGTGACCGCGCCGTCGCAGGCCAGCCAGCGGGCCCGGGCGGCGGAGATCGTGGCGCCGAAGCCGAGCTCGGCCGCGCCCGGGCCGGTGCTGGGGTCGGCCAGGTCGGCGGCGTCGAGGACGACGGCGACGTGCGGCTTGACCGTGCGCAGGGTGGGCAACTGTCCGCCGGCGAGCTGGAGATCGCAGAGCTGGACCAGGGCGTCGGCCTGCCGCTGGGGGCGGGTGCGCTCGTCGCCGGCGCACCGCCCGGCCTGCAGGATGCTCTCCAGGGCGGCCTGCAGCTTCTCCCCGCCGGCGGCATCCAGCTCCAGCCGGCCGGTGAGCGTGCCGTCGGCGTGCCGGACCCAGGCCAGGCGGCGGCCCTCGGTGGGGTCGGGCTCGGGGCCGTCGGGATCCAGGCCGGCCAGGTAGTGCCGCACGACCTGCACGAGGTCGGCGTGCGGGCGCTCGGCGGCGACGTCGGTGAGCAGCCGGTCGATCTCCCCGAGGTCGACGCCGGCGGCCGCGGCGGCGGCCAGGTTCTTGTCGGCGGCCACCGGCGCCACCGTCGCGACGGCCTCGGCCGACACCGCCCCGGCGGCGTGCGCTTCGGCCAGGGCGGGGAGCGCCTCCAGGGCCCGGCCGGCGCGGACCAGCCCGGCCGCGGCGGAGTGGCTCATCCGCCCGTGCCCGCGCAGCCACGCCTGCATGGTCCTCAGCCCGTCGACCTCCGCCGCACCGGCCAGCTCGCAGGCCCGCACGGTGCGGGCCACCTCGGCGGCCAGCCGGTGCTGGGCGACCAGCAGCCCACCCAGCCGGGTCAGCAGTTCCGGGCCGAAGGCCGAGGCCAGCTCGGCCCCGGCCAGGTCGTCGATCGCGCTCGACAGCTGCTCCACCGCCGGGTCACCTCCCGCTCCACCGTTTCGAACGTGTGTACGAATACTAGCGCCGAACGGCGCCCACTGCACCGTGAATCCCCAGGTCAGCCCGCTGTCCACAGAATGGAGCCTGTCTCGCCAGGAGTGGCCGTGACGAAGCGCGCCACGACCGCACACCTCCGGCCGACGAGAAGGCTGGCGAGCGGACCAGAGCGGTGCGGGCGGTCGACGGGGCCGTGCGTCCGACAGCGGACGGGTGGGCATGACGGAGTTGGCGATGTGCAGCCGCGGCGCACGATCCGCTGGAACAGCGCCGCGACCGCACAGGGCCGGCCGGCGGAACGTCAGGCCGCGGCAGAACTCGGCTCCACGGCGGAGCGCCGACCCGTTCAGCTCAGGGGGCGGACCAGGCGACCCAGGGCCAGGCGGGCGAGGGGGGCGTACCCGAGCACGAGCGGCGCCGGGCCGGTGAGCCGCAGGCCGGTCGTCGTCCCGCCCGCCGGGGCGGCGGCCACCCAGTGCAGCAGCCGCACCCGCACGGGACCGAGGCCGACCGTCCACGCCCACTCCCGGGCGGCGTCGTCCACGGCCTCCACCTCGAACGGGAGACCCGGCCCCACCGGGCCGAACACCTGGCCGCGCAGACCGGCGGCCAGCCGCTCCCCCGGCACCTCGACCCGGCTGATCTGCGGCGACCACTCCCGCCAGCGCGCCGGCCGGGCGTAGCGGTCCCACACCTCCGCCGGTGACTCCGGGCCGCTCGCGTGCAGGGTCAGCGTGGTCACCGCGCCTCCTCGGGGCCGGGTCCGGGCAGCGGCCGCTCCCGGCACTGCACGACGACGGCCAGCAGCCCCTCGGCGCTGCCGGTCTCGTGCTCCTCGCCGGGAGACCACAGGGCGGCGGTCCCGGCCGCCACGGGACGGCGGACAGCGTCGGTGCCCGTGACCCAGCCGGCCCCCTCCACCACGAGCAGGAGCTGCCACAGGGCGGTGGGGTGACGGCCCAGCCGGCCGCCGGCCGCCAGCCGGACGACGTCCACCGCGAACCCGTCCTGCGGGGTCATCACCCGCGCCGCCGCCCGCAGGCCGACGCCGGCGCTGCCGTGCGCCGCCATCCCCCGCTCGGGCACGGCCAGCAGCTCCATGCCGGCTCCATGCCCCGCGCGCGGCCCGGCCACCCCTCGCCCGGTGTCAGGCGGCGGGCCCCCCGAGCAGCAGCTGGCGCAGCATGTGCATCGCCAGGGTCACCGAGCGGTGCCGCACGGCCGCGCGGTCGCCGGGCAGGACCACCGACCGCGGCTGGCGCCCGTCCGGTCCGACGGCGCACAGGTGCACCGTGCCGACCGGCTTGTCCGCCGTCCCGCCGCCCGGCCCGGCGATGCCGGTGATGCCGATGCCGACGTCGGCGCCGAAGCGCTCCCGCGCACCCTCGGCCAGCGCGGCGGCCACCTGCGTGCTGACCGCGCCGTGCTCGGCCAGCACCGCCGGCGGGACGCCCACCAGGGCTTCCTTGGCCGAGTTGGCGTACGAGGCGACCCCGCCGAGCACCCACGCCGAGGACCCGGCCCGCTCGGTGAGCCGCGCCACCAGCAGCCCGCTGGTGCACGACTCGGCGGTCGCCACCGTCAGGCCGCGGTCGGCGAAGGCCCCGGCCACCAGGTCGTCGACGGTGGGCCCGGTCGAGAAGAGCGTGTCGGGGTAGGTCTCCTGCAGCACGGCCCCGAGCCGGTCGTAGGTGGGCTGCGCGGCGGGGTCGAACCGGGTGACGATCTCCAGCTCGCCGTCCCTCAGGCACGTGGTGATCTCCAGGCCGTCCAGCTCGCCGTCGTGCTCGCGCAGCGTGGCGGCGAGCTGCGCCTCCAGCGTCCCCCACAGCCGTACCGTCTCCTGCCGCAGCTCCGGCGCGCCGGCGAGCACCCGCCGCACCGGCTCGGCGGCGAGGGCGGCCGGCCACATGCCGCGCAGCTCCGGCGGCGGGCCCGGCAGGACGACGACCGGCGGCCCGCTGCGCCCCTCGGCCGGCGGGACGACGAGCCCCGGCGCGGTGCCCACCGGCGGGAGGACCGTGGCCCCGGCCGGGACGAGCGCCTGCTTGCGGGTCCCGGCGGCGGTCGCCTCGGGGTCGGCCCGCCAACCCCGGCGGGCCATGAAGCGTTCGACGATGCCGCCGATGTGGGCCTCGAGCTCGGGGTCCACCGCGGACGGGCGGCCCTGCACGTCGCCGACGACCTCGGCGGTGAGGTCGTCGGCGGTCGGCCCGAGGCCACCGGTGGTGAGGACGAGGTCGACCCCTACGCCGGCGAGGAAGGCCAGGGCGGCCCGCAGGTCGTCGGGCCGGTCGCCCACGACGAGCACCGACCCCACGTCGACCCCGCGGCGGCGCAGCTCCTCGGCCAGCCACGGGCCGTTGCGGTCGGTCACCCGGCCGGTGAGGACCTCGGTTCCGGTGACCACGATCCCTGCGCGCGCACCCACCCGGCCGACCCTAGGCCCCGGCATCCCGCGCGTCTCCCGGACGCGGGGCCGTCGCCGCCCTACCGTTCGGGGCGGACCGGTCCGCCCGAGGCCCAGCGCCGCACGGGCCGGCGACCGAGCGAGGAGGAACCGTGAGCCAGCCGACGACCACGACGCCGGACGCCATGCCGAGCACCCAGGCCATCACCGTCGGGACGGCACCGCACGCGACCGCGCAGCTGCCCCCGGTGCCGGCCGAGGCCGCGCCGGCGCCGCGCCCGTCCGTCGACCCCGGGCCGGGCGTCCAGCCGACCGGGCCGGTCGGTTTCGTCCCCGGCCTGCCCGGCGCCGGGACGGCGGGAGCCACCGCGGTTCCCCCGGCCGCGCGCCGGCCGCCGCGGACCCCCGAGCAGCGGGCCACGCTGCGCTGCGCCGGCCTGGCCGGGCTGTCCCTGGCCCTCCTGCAGGCCGGGCTGCTGGTCGGCGCCGACGGGACGGCGCTGTGGTCGGCCGTCCCGCTGTGGTCGGCCTTCGCCACGCTCGGCACGCTGCTGGGCCTGCTCCCCGCCGCCGGCCGGCTGGCGCGGCGGGCCCGGCTCGACCCCGCCACGGCATGGCAGGTCGCGGCGGGCGGCCTCACCGGTGTGGCCGTGTTCTGGGTGCTCGTGGTGCTGCCCGGGGTCGCCAGCGACCGCGGCTTCGTGCTGACCGCCGCCCTGGTCGCGCTCGGCGCCGCGCTCTGGACCGCCCCGGCCCGCCGGGGCTGAGCCACCCGGCCGGGTTCACCGGCCCGCACCACCAGGGCCCGGCGCGGCACCGCCGCCCGCTCAGCCCCGGCCGCGCCCGTTCCCCCCGGCACCACCGCCGCCGTCGCCCCCGCCGTTCCCGTTCCCGGTGCCCCCGCCGCCCCGGCCGGGGCCGTCGTCCGCGCCGTCGCCCCGACCCCTGCCGGGGTGGGCGCCGCCGGGGTCACCGCCGGGGTCGCCGCCGGAGGCGGTGTCCCCGGCCGGCGGTCCCGCCGCGGGCGGCTCCGGCACGGCGGGTGGCTCCGGCACGGCGGCTGCACCCGGCGCGCCGCGCACCGCGGACGACACCGGCACCACGGCGTCCGCCGCCGGTCCGGGCACCTCCGCCGCCGTCGGTGCGGAGGCCTCGACCGCACCCTCCGCCGGGGCGGCCGGGGGTGGAGCGGGCTGGTCGGGCGGGAGCGGGGCCGGCAGGTCGGGCAGGACGGCGACCCGCAGCGTCACCAGGTCACCGGCGGCGAGCCGGCCCACCGGCCCGACCCGGGTCACCGTGCCGGGCAGGACGTCGTCCCGCTGCTCCTCGGCCCGCTGCACCCGGAGCCCGGCGGCCACCAGCTCCGCCTCGACCTCGGCGACCGGACGGCCGACCACGTCGCCGGCCGACACCAGCACCCCCGCCTCCGCCGCAGGCAGGGACCCGGCCCCGGAGACCAGCTCCAGCCCCCCGGCGGCGAGCGCCGCGCCGACCAGCAGCGCCGCCGCGGGCACCAGCAGCCGCCGCCGCTGGGCGTCCCGGCGCGGCACCGGAACCGGGACGGTGCCGGCCGGCACCGGGGGCAGCGCGCGGCCGCTCTGCACGTCGACGACGGCGGCGGCGAGGGCCGCGCCGTCGGGGAAGCGCTCCGCGGGGTCCTTGCACAGCGCCCGGGTGACCAGCCGGCGCAGCTGCTCGGGGACGTCGTCCGGCAGTGGATCGGGGTCGTCGTGCACGTGTGCCACCGCGATGCCGACGGCGCTGTCGCCGTCGAACACCCGCCGCCCGGCCAGGCACTCGTAGGCGATGGCACCCAGCGCGTAGACGTCGCTGGCCGGCGTGGCGCGCCCACCGGCGGCCTGCTCGGGCGAGAGGTAGTGCGCCGTGCCGACCACCTGACCGGTGCCGGTGAGCGGTACGCAGCCGGCCGAGGAGGCGATGCCGAAGTCGGTGACCTTCACGACCCCGTCGGGCCCGACGAGCACGTTGGCCGGCTTCACGTCCCGGTGCACGACCCCGGCGGCGTGGGCCGCACCCAGCGCCTCGGCGAGCCGGCGCAGGAGCGCCAGGGTGCGGGTGGGCCCGAGCCGGCCCTCCCGGTGCAGCACCGCCGACAGCGGCTCCCCCTCGACCAGCTCCATGACCAGCCAGGCGAGCGTCTCACCGTCGACCGGCTGCTCGCCGTGGTCGTGCAGCGCGGCGATGCCCGGGTGCAGCAGCCGGGCGGTGTGCCGGGCCTCGGCGCGGAACCGGGCGAGGAACACCGGGTCGCCGGCGTGCTCGGCCCGCAGCACCTTCACCGCGACGACGCGGTCGAGGAGCGTGTCCCGCGCCCGCCAGACGCGGCCCATCGCGCCGCCGGCGACGGGCTCGAGCAGGTCGTACCGCTCGCCGAGCGTGCCCCGCCCGCGCTCGAGCACCCCGTCGCACCTCCCGCCGCGCCCACGTCCGGGCCCGGCGCACCCCCTGCCCGGGCAGGGCGGGAGGTCGAACCCGCTCGGTCAGCCCTCGCCCGTCCGGGGGACCCGGTCCTCGTCCCGCTCGCGGACCTCCGTCGTGCCGCCGGGATCGGCGGTCCCGGAGGGCGAGGGCGGCGCGGTGGACGTGCTCGTCGGGGTGGCGGAGGGGTCCGGCGGCGGTTCCTCCTCGACCGGCGGCGACCCGGTGGACGTGGACGTGGTCGGGGCGGGCTCCTCGGGCACCTGGCCGCCGGGCAGCTCCCGGGCGCCGGTCGGGTCCGGGCGGGGGTCGTCCACGGGCGTGGCCCCGCCGTCCGCCCCCGGCTCGGGCCGGGCCTCGGGGGCCGTGGTCACGGCGGGTCCGTCGGGGGTCTCCTCCCCGGCCGGCGCCTCGGGGGCCGGCGCCTGCGACGGCGGGGCCGGCGAGTCGTCGGCGGGGGGCACGGCGTAGACGAGCAGGACGTCCTCGCCCGGTTCGAGCGGCACCCCGGCGGGGTCGACGGCGGTCACGCTGCCCGGGTCGGCCGCGCCGGTCACCTCGGGCCGGCGGTCGACCACCAGGCCGAGCGCGGCGAGGGTGAGCGCGGCCTCGTCGACCGGCCGCCCGACGAACTCCCCGGCGTCGAGGACGACGGCCTCCCCGTCGGTGGTCCGCCCGGCCACCTCGGTGGCCGGCGGGGGGTCCCCGGGCAGCACGGTGAGGACGGCGGCGGCCGCCCCGGCGCCGAGGAGCAGGGCCAGGAGGGGGACCAGCACCGCCGCACCGCGCCGCCGGGTGGCCGGCGCGCGCCGGCTGCGGTCGCCGTGCACCGCACGGGCGACGTCGAGCGCGGGGACCGCGGGCACCGCGCGGGTGGGCGGCGGCTCGACCGGCCGGCGGCCGGCCCGCAGGTCGCCGATGGCGGCCACGAACTCCGCGCCGTCGGCCATCCGGACGCCGGGGTCCTTGCTCAGCGCCCGGCGGATCAGCGTGCGCAGCCCCGGGGGCAGCTCGGCGGACAGCGGCTCGGGGTCCTCGCGGACCTGCTTGAGGGCGATCGTGACGGCGTTGTCCCCGTCGAAGGCGGGGTGCCCGGCGAGGCACTCGTAGCCGACCAGGCCCAGGGCGTAGACGTCGCTGGCCGGGGAGGCGTGCAGCCCCTCGGCGACCTCGGGGGCCAGGTACTGCGGGGTGCCGATGACCTGGCCGGTGCGGGTGAGCGGCACGCTGCCGGCCGACCAGGCGATGCCGAAGTCGGTGATCTTCACGCTGCCGTCGGCCCGGACCAGGATGTTGCCCGGTTTGACGTCCCGGTGGACCAGCCCGGCCCGGTGCGCCTGCGCCAGCGCGGAGGCGGTCTGCTCCAGCAGCGCGAGGGTCCGCTCGGGCGCCAGCCGGCCCTCCCGGTGCAGCACCGCCGACAGCGGCTCCCCCTCGACCAGCTCCATGACGAGGTAGGCCAGCGTCTCGCCGCTGCCGTCCTCGGCGCAGGCCTCGCCGTAGTCGAACACCGCCGCGATGTTCGGGTGGTTGAGCCCCGCCGCGTGCTGGGCCTCCGCCCGGAAGCGGGCCCGGAAGGTCGGGTCGCCGGTGTACTCGCTGCGCAGCACCTTGACCGCGACCGGGCGGCCGAGCAGCTCGTCGGTCCCCCGCCAGACCTGGCCCATGCCGCCGGAGGCGATCAGCTCGGTGAGCGCGTACCGCCCACCCAGCTCACGCCGTCCCGGCTCCACCACCGTGGCCACCCCCGCCTGCCCGCCACCGCGATCCACGACCCGGCGCACCCGGCCGCCACCGGCGCACCCGGCGGCGGGCCGGACCCGCCGGTCCCATTGTGACGGGAGAGCACGCCCGTGGTGGGCGTGTCGCGTGTGATCGCTCTCCCGTGCCGCCCGAGGACGGTGCCGGGCCGCGCCGACCGGCCCCGGGGACGCCCGCGACCCCGCCGTGGCGCCCGGGTCGGGGGTACCCGGCCGGTGCTTGCCAGGCGCGACCGCCGGCTGTGACGGTGGACACCCCGGCGCCGGGTGAGGGGGCCGGGCCCGCCACCCGACGAGAGGACGGCCCCTGCCGTGACCGGCTACGACGACCGGCCCTGGCTGGCGCTCTACGGCGACCAGCCCGCCGACTACGACGTCGAGTTCGGCGACGCGCTCGCGATGTTCCGCGCCGGGCTCGCCCGCGACCCCGGCGGGGACGCCCTGCGGTACTTCGACGGGCGCACCACCCGCCGGGAGCTCGACGAGCTCAGCGACGCCCTCGCCGCCGGATTGCGGGCGTCGGGCTTCTCCCCCGGCGACCGCCTGGCGATCTACCTGCAGAACGTGCCGCAGTTCGTCGTCGCGGTGGTCGCGACCTGGAAGGCCGGCGGCACCGTGGTGCCGGTCAACCCGATGAGCCGGCAGCGGGAGCTGTCCCACCTGCTGGCGGACTCGGGGGCGACCGCCCTCGTCGCGCTGGAGTCCCTCTACGACCGGGTCGCCCGGGAGGTCGTGCCGGGCACCGACGTCCGGCTGGTCCTCACCACCAGCGAGCTGGAGTTCCAGAGCCGGGACGACGCGCGGCTGTTCGCCGGGATCGGCCGGCAGCGGCACGAGGGCACCACGGACCTGGCGGGGTTCACCGGGCAGCGCCGCGGGCAGGAGCCGCCGCCGGTCCAGCTGCGACCGGACGACGTCGCGTTCCTGACCTACACCTCCGGGACGACCGGCGTCCCCAAGGGCGCGATGAACACCCACCGGAACGTGGTGTTCACCGCGCAGGTGTACCGGGACTGGCTGCACGCCGGCCGGGACGGCCCGATCCTCGGCATCGCCCCCCTGTTCCACATCACCGGGCTCATCGGGCACCTCGCCGCGGCCCTGCTGGCGCCGGCGCCGCTGGTCCTCGCCTACCGGTTCGAGCCCCGGGTGGTCCTCGACGCGCTCCTGGAGCACCGGCCGGCCTTCACCATCGGCGCGATCACGGCGCTCGACGCCCTGCTCGCCGCCCCGGACAGCACCCGCGACCACTACTCCTCGCTCACCTCGGTGTACTCGGGCGGCGCGGCCGTCTCGCCGACCGCGGCGAAGCGGTTCCAGGAGGTCACCGGCGTCCGGCTGCACAGCGCCTACGGGCTCACCGAGACCACGTCCCCGATGACGGTGACGCCGTTCGGCTCGCCGTCCCCGGTCGACCCCACCTCCGGTGCGCTGTCGGTCGGGGTGCCGGCGCCGAGCACCGTCGTCCGCATCCAGGACGACGACGGCCGTGACCTGCCGCTGGGCGAGGTCGGCGAGATCGTCGCCGAGGGGCCGCAGGTCGTGGCCGGCTACTGGGGCAGGCCGGAGGAGTCGGCGGCGGCCCTGCCGGGCGGGGCGCTCCGGAGCGGCGACGTCGGGTTCATGAGCCCCGAGGGCTGGGTGTTCATCGTCGACCGCAAGAAGGACATGATCAACGCCTCGGGCTACAAGGTCTGGCCCCGGGAGGTCGAGGACGTCCTGGCCGAGCACCCGGCGGTGCGGGAGTCGGCGGTCGTCGGCGTCCCGGACGAGAAGCGCGGCGAGACCGTGAAGGCCTACGTCAGCGTCGTCCCGGGGGCCGCGGTGACGGCGGAGGAGCTCATCGCGCACTGCAGGGAGCGCATGGCCGCCTACAAGTACCCGAGGCAGGTCGAGATCATCGAGGAGCTGCCCAAGACGGTCACTGGCAAGATCCTCCGCCGGGAGCTCCGCGACCGCTGGTCGGAGGACCCCGCGGCGGGTCCGGGGTGACCGGGCGCGACGACGGACGACGAGAGGGGTGGGCACCGATGCCCGAGACCGTGACCCGCGAGGACGCCGACGGCGTCGCGACGATCACCCTGCAGCAGCCGGGCCTGACCCACCAGGTGCGCCGGGAGCTGCGGGAGGTCGTGGAGGAGGTGCACGCCGACGCGGAGGTGCGGGCGGTGGTGCTCACCGGCAGCGGCCGGGCCTTCTGCGTGGGCCAGGACCTCGGCCAGCACGTGCAGGCGCTGCGCGGCGACGCGGCGAGCTCGCTGCGCGTCGTGGAGGAGGAGTACAACCCGCTGGTGCTCGCGCTGTCGGCGCTGCGGGTGCCGGTCGTCGTCGGCGTCAACGGCGCCGCGGCCGGGGCGGGGCTCGGCCTGGCGCTCGCCGGCGACCTGCGCGTCGCCGCGGCCGGGGCGAAGTTCACGACGGCCTTCGCCGGCATCGGGCTCTCCAGCGACTCGGGGCTGGCCTCCCGGCTGGTGCACTGCGTGGGCGGGTCGCGGGCCGCCGAGCTGCTGCTGCTGGCCGAGCCGTTCGTGGCCGAGACGGCGGCGGCGTGGGGCCTGGTGCACCGGGTGGTGGACGCCGAGCAGGTGCGGCCCGAGGCGCAGGCGCTGGCCGCCCGCCTGGCGGGTGGCCCGACCGCCGCCTACCGGGCGATCAAGACGGTGCTGGCCACCGCGGCGACCGACCCGCTCGAGGAGACCCTCGCCCTCGAGGCGCGGCTGCAGACGGAGCTGGGCCGGACCGCCGACCACCGCGAGGCGGTGGAGGCGTTCCTGGAGAAGCGGCCGCCGCGGTTCACCGGCCGCTGAACCCCGGGGGTGGCCCCGGTGCGGCCCCGGTCAGCGCGCGGTCAGCACCAGGCAGGCGGGGCACACGTCGCGCGACGCCGGCGGCCACGACTCCCCCACCGCCACCCGGGCCAGCGAGCCGCACAGGGTGAGCTCGCAGGCACCGTCGACCTCGCTGGTCGGCCGGTGCAGCTCGACGGCGTGCCAGAGGGCCGCGGTGGGCCCGTGCGCCCGGCTGCGGGCCGCGCCGACGGTCGGGGTGGGCCGGGCGGGAGGCACGGTCTGGGGGAGCGTCCGGGGCGTCATGCCCCCGAGTACGGCAGGCGCGGCCGCGCCGGACAGCGGGGTGACGTGCGAGGTCACCCGGACGGGTGAGCGGGCGCCGCGACCGGGTGGCGGGCCCGGCGCGCGGCCACCGCCGGTCGGGGGGCAGGATCGGAGGGGACGCCGCCGGCGGGCAGCGGGCCGGGACCACCGAGGGGGAACGGCCGGGGAGCGGCCGGCGAGGAGGGAGAGCCGTGGAGCTGACCAAGCACGGGCACGCCTGCGTGGTCCTCAGCGAGGACGACCGCCGGCTGGTCGTGGACCCGGGCGCGTTCACCGACCCGGCCGCGCTGGCGGGGGCGAGCGCCGTCCTGGTGACGCACGAGCACGCCGACCACTTCGTCCCCGACCTGCTGCGGCGGGCGATGGAGGACGACCCCGCGCTCGAGGTCTGGACCAACGGCTCGGTGGCCCGCCAGCTGGAGGGCCTGGGGGCGCGGGTCCACGTGGTGGGCGACGGGGACGCCGTGGAGGTCGCCGGGTTCGACGTGCACGTCCACGGCGAGCTGCACGCGCAGGTCCACCCGGACATCCCGCGGATCCCCAACGTCGGCTTCCTCGTCGAGGGCCGGGTGTTCCACCCGGGCGACGCCCTCACCGTGCCGTCGGAGCCCGTGCCGGTGCTGCTGCTGCCGGTGCACGCGCCCTGGAGCCGGACCGCCGACGTCATCGACTACGTGCGGGCGGTCGACGCCGACCAGGCGTTCGCCGTGCACGACGGGCTGCTCAACGACACCGGCCTCGGCGTGGTCGGCGGGCTGCTGGGGGAGCGCGGGCCCGGGACCCCGACCCCGTACAGCCGGCTGACCCCGGGGGACACGGTCGACCTGTGAGGCGACCGCGCCCCCGGGGCCCGGTGGGTCAGCGGACGGCGCGGTTGCGGCCGGAGTAGCCGGCGAAGGCGCCGACCAGGATCACCGCGGCGACGACCGCGAGGATGAACCCGAGGACGTTGAGCTCGAAGATGTCACCGGTGCCGAGCAGGCTGGCGATGAAGCCACCGATCAGCGCGCCGACGACACCGAGCAGCATGGTGGCGAGGATGCTCATCGGCTGCTTGCCCGGCTTGATGAGGCGGGCGAGGGCCCCGATGATCAGCCCTACGACGATCAGCCCGAGGATGTCCCAGAGCATGGCGCTCTCCCTTGCGTCCCTGGGTGCACCCCGGTCGGTGCACCCATCCGGCGGGTCTGTACCCGCAAGATCACCGTACAACCGCAGGGGCGGTCACCCGGCCGGGTGACTCAGGCCGCTCGCGCCTGCTCGACGTGGGGTTCCAGCTCGTCCAGCTCGCCGTCGACGGTCCGCTGGACCAGCTGCTGGAGCTGCCGGCGCTGCCGCCGCCGGGCGAGCCCGCGCCGGCCGCGCGACTCGAGGGTGACGGTGATCGTGACCAGGGTCGCTCCCGGCCCGGCGTCGGCCATCTCGATGCGCGTCGTCCACGTCTCCCCGGTCAGGTCCAGCCGGGTGGCCACCTCCCGGCACGGCGCCCAGGTCACGATCTCGCCGCGGGGCGCGCCGGCCGGCGGCGCCGCCCCGTCGGCGAGCCGGCCGGGCGCGCAGACGAAGCGCGTGCCGCGCCCGGGCGGGCCGTCGCCGTCGACGACGTAGGACACGTCGCACACGGCGCAGTAGGGCGCCAGGACGGCGAGCGCCCGCCAGACGAGGGCGCGGTCGTGGGGCACCTCGCGGGTGCCGCTCGCGGTGGTCATCGCGGACGACGGTAACCGCCGCCGCGCGCGGTGCCGTCCGCGCCGGCGGCCCGGGTGGGCTCAGCTTGTCGTTTAACCCCTGACCGGTTGGTCTTCGGCGTCTCGCTTGGTGGTCTTGCCGACGTCGTGGCGGGTGGCGCGGTGTCGGTTCTTCGTCCCGGGCGGGCGCCCCGGGCCGGGACGGGTGGGTT
>NZ_QVQH01000018.1 GCF_003428645.1 Geodermatophilus marinus
TCACCTTCGGCGAGCTCACCGACCGGATGGAACTGGCCCGCCACGGCGCCCACACCTTCTGGGGCCTGCTGACCCGCACCGCCGCCACCATCGCCGCGCACACCCTGCTACGGGTTCACGCCGCCGACCTGGGGGTTGCATAAGTCAACCCCCATAACGCGCCTGAGGCCGGTCAGAGCCGGTCGGTGGCCCGGCGCCCCCGCGGTGCGGGCGGCGGGTCGGAGGGCGACACCCCCGCCGCCATGAGCGTGCTGATCATCCGCGCCGCGAACTCCACCTGCGGCAGGTCGCGGGTGGCGCTGCGGGGCCGGGCGCGGAAGCCCAGGCCGCAGACCGTGCCGAACAGCTCCCCGCCGCCCGTCACCAGCGGGACGCCGATGTAGGCGGCGACCCCGGTCAGCGGCCCCAGCCGGCGCGAGGCGTAGGCGGGGACCGCCGCGGTCACCGTCGCCGCGCGGGGGCCCTGCCCCACCGTCATGAGCTGGCAGAAGCTGTTCGCCCACGGCAGCGCCGAGCCCGGCGGCAGGACGGCGGCCGGGTGGGCGTGCAGCACGACCTGCAGGTCGCCGACGACGCGGGTGACCGCCCACACGTCCCAGCCGAGCTGCTCGTGCAGGAACTCCAGCGCGCCGCACGCCGCCCCCGGGAAGTCCTGCCAGGGGGCGACGTCGGTGATGCCCGGCCCCGCCACGTCCCCGGGTCAGGAGCCCCGCCGGTGGTCGCGGAGGTCCTGCTGGGGGTCCCCTCCCGGGGCGACCTCCCGCTCGGCGTCCCCGCGCTCGGCGGCCTCCTCCTCGGCCTCGCCCTCCAGGCGCCGGGCCTCCCCGGCGACCTGGGCGGCGGCGTCCCCGTGCGACTCCCCGTAGAGCTCCTCGGCCCGGCCGTAGAGCTCCTCGGCCTTCGCCCTGGCCTTGTCCCAGATGCTCATGGGCCCATCCTCCCGCGCGGGGGTGGGTCGGCGCAGCGGGTCCGGCCGCGCACCGCGGGCTCAGCGGTGCACGGTGTCGCGGATCTCGCCCACCAGCTCCTCGAGGATGTCCTCGAGCGCGACCACGCCGACGACCTCGCCGACGACCTCGCCGTCCTCCAGCGCGCCGCCCTCCACGACGGCGGCGAACTGGGCGCCGCCGGCCTGCATCGTCTGCAGCGTCGAGCGCAGGTCACCCCGCGCCGGCACCCGGGGCAGCGGCCGGGTGATGTCGGCGACCCGGACGTCGGGCCGGCCCTCGTCGACCAGCACGTCCTTCACGTGCACGTACCCGGTGAAGGCGCCGTCCCGGACGACGGGGAAGCGGGAGAAGCCGGTCCGGGCGGCGGCCCGCTCGACGGCCGCCGCGGTGTCCCCGGCGTCCACGGTGGTCAGCGACGCGCGGGGGATGAGGACGGTGCGGGTGTCGCGGTCCTCCAGGGTCAGCGCGCCGGTGAGCAGGTCGTGCCCGCGCTCGTCGAGCAGCCCGCCCTCCCGCGACTGGTCGATCAGCCCGGCGACCTCGTCGCGGGTGAAGGAGCTGGTCACCTCGTCCTTGGGCTGCACCCGCAGCAGGCGCAGCGTGGCGTTGGCCAGGGCGTTGAGCAGCAGGATCACCGGCTTGAGCAGGGTGACCACCGCGCGCAGCGGCGGGGCCAGGGCCAGGGCCGCCCGGTCGGGGCCGGCCAGCGCGAGGTTCTTGGGCACCATCTCGCCGATCACCACGTGCAGGGCCACGACGAGGGTCAGCGCGATGACGAACGAGATGGGGTGCACCAGCGCCTCGGGGACGCTCACGGCCTCGAACGCCGGCTCCAGCAGGTGGGCGACGGCCGGCTCGCCGATGGCGCCCAGCCCCAGCGAGCAGACGGTGATGCCCAGCTGCGCTCCGGCCATCATCAGGGAGACCTGCTCCATCGCCCCCAGCGTCGTCCGGGCGCGCCGGGACCCGGCCTCGGCCAGCGGCTCGATGGACGAGCGGCGGGCGGAGATGAGCGCGAACTCGGCCCCCACGAAGAAGGCGTTGGCCAGCAGCAGCACGACGGCGACCAGCACCCCGACCCAGTCACCCACGGGAGGCCTCCTCGACCGTCTCGGACGCCGGGACCGCGCCGACGCGCGCCCGGTCCACCCGGGTGCCGTCCAGCCGCTGCACCTCGACCCAGACCCCGCCCAGGTGCCCCTCGGCCTCGCCGGCCAGCTCGGGGGGCAGCGGGCGCACCGCCGTCACCCGGTCACCGGCCTCGGGGATGCGGCCCAGGTGGTGCAGGACCAGCCCGCCCACCGTCTCGTAGTGCCGGTCGGCCGGGACGGCCAGCCCGGTCAGCGCGCTCACCTCGTCCGGGCGCAGCAGCCCGGAGACCGACCACGAGCCGTCCCCCAGGTCCACGGCCTCCGGCTCGGGCTCCTCGTCGTGCTCGTCGGAGACGGCGCCGACCAGCTCCTCGACCAGGTCCTCGACGGTGACGACGCCGTCCGTGCCGCCGTACTCGTCGACCACCACCGCCATCTGCAGGCCGCCGCGGCGCAGGTCCACGAGCAGCTCGTCGAGCTGGCGGGAGGTCGGCACGAACATCGCCGGCACCATCACCTGCTCCACCGGGACGTCGGAGCGCTGCGCGCGCTCGACGCCGAGCGCGTGTTTCACGTGGACCATCCCGACGACGTCGTCCGCGCCCGCGCCCGCGACGACGGGGAACCGCGAGTGCCCGGACTCCCGGGCCGTGGCGAGCACCGCCGCGACCGGGGCGTCCACCGGGACGGTGGTCATCCGGATCCGCGGGGTGGCGACGTCGCTGGCCCGCAGCTCGCCGAAGGCCAGCCCGCGCTCGAGCAGCGTGGCGGTCCCCTCGGGCAGGGTCCCGACGGCCCGGGAGCGGCGGACCAGGGAGGTCAGCTCCTCCGGGGACCGCGCCGAGGCCAGCTCCTCCTGCGGCTCGACCCCGAAGACCCGCCGCAGGATGGCGTTGGCCCAGCCGTTGAGCAGCCGGATGACCAGCGCGGTCGACCGGGTGAACCCGCGCTGGAAGCCGGAGACGGCGCGGGCCACGCGCAGCGGGTCGGCGATCGCCAGGTTCTTGGGCACCAGCTCGCCGAACACCATGGTGAGCGCGGTCGCCAGCACCAGGGCCAGGGTGATGGAGACCGAGCGGGCGGCGGCGCCGGAGAGCCCGACGCCCTCCAGCGGGCCGCGCAGCAGCGCGGCGATCGAGGGCTCGGCGACGAAGCCGATGGCCAGGTTGGTCACCGTGATGCCGAGCTGGGCGCCCGACAGCTGGGTCGAGAGCGTGCGCAGGGCGGCGAGGACGCCGGGCGCCCGGCGGTCACCCTCCTGGACGCGGCGCTCGACCGTGGCGCGGTCCACGGTGACGAGGGCGAACTCGAAGGCAACGAACCCGGCGCAGGCGAGCACCAGCAGGACGCCGACGAGGACGAGCAACCACTCGATCACCGGGTGCCGCCCGGCGGGAGGTCAGGGGAAGGGGGATGGTGAGGCAGCGCCGTCACGGCGTCGGGATCAACCTCCGGCGAACGGGGGCAGCACGTCGACGACCACCCCGGGTTGCAGTTTCAACGAGCGGTCGCGGGTCTGTGTTCCGTCGACCAGGAACGAGCAGGCGGTGAGCACCCGCTCCAGGCGCTCGCCGTGCGCGGCCACGACCTGCTCGACCAGCTCGGCGAGGGTGCCGGCGGTGCGGGTCTCGGTGTCGACGCCGGCGGCCGCCCGGGCACCGGCGAAGTACCGCACCGTGACGGCGGGAGCGGCCACGCTCAGCCCCCGATGGCCGACATCGGCCGGGACGGCTGCAGGAAGCTCGGGTCGTCGATGCCGTGGCCGGGCAGCTTGGCGAGGGTGGCGATCCGCCAGCGGTCGGCCAGCTCGGCGTCGGTGGCGCCGGCGCGCATCGGCGTCCGCAGGTCGGACTCCTCGCGGGCGAACAGGCAGTTGCGGACCTGCCCGTCGGCGGTCAGCCGGGTGCGGTCGCAGGTGCCGCAGAACGAGCGGGTGACCGAGGCGATGACGCCGACCGTCGCCGGGCCACCGTCGACCAGCCAGCGCTCGGCCGGCGCCGAGCCGCGCTCCTCGGTGTCCGGGGTCAGCGCGTGCGCCGCCGAGAGCCGCTCGAGGATGTCCTCGGCGGTGACCATCTCCCCGCGGGTCCACGCGTGGTGGGCGTCCAGCGGCATCTGCTCGATGAACCGCAGCTGGTAGCCATGCTCCAGGCAGTAGTCGAGCAGCGGGACGGCGTCCTGCTCGTTCATCCCGCGCAGCAGGACGGCGTTGACCTTCACCGGGGTCAGCCCGGCGTCGCGGGCGGCGGCCAGGCCGGCCAGGACGTCGTCCAGCCGGTCGCGGTGGGTGAGCTGCCTGAAGCGGTCCCGGTCGAGGGTGTCGAGGCTGACGTTGATCCGGTCCAGGCCGGCCGCGGCGAGCGCCTGGGCGACCCGGGCCAAACCGATCGCGTTGGTGGTCAGGCTGACCTCGGGCCGCGGGGCGAGCGCCGTGGCGGCCTGCACGATGCCGACCAGGCCGGGCCGCAGCAGCGGCTCGCCGCCGGTGAAGCGCACCTCGCGGATGCCCAGCTGCTCGACGCCGATGCGCACCAGCCGGGCGACCTCGTCGTCGGTGAGCACCTCCACCTTGGGCAGCCAGTCCAGGCCCTCCGGCGGCATGCAGTAGCTGCACCGCAGGTTGCAGCGGTCGGTGAGCGAGACCCGGAGGTCGGTGGCGACCCGGCCGTGCCGGTCGACCAGGCCGCCGGTGCCCGGGACCGGGTCCGGCCGGCGCGGGACCGGGTCGGGCAGCGGCGTCGGCGAGGTCACGCCCCGAATGTAGTGGCGGAAGGCCGGTCCGTGCCCCTCCCCGGACAGGGGACGGCGCCGGACGGGAAAGCCGGGGCGCCGGGCCGGCCGGCGTTGCTACCGTCGCGGGGCCACCCGAGTGACCTGCGGGCCGACCGCACTCGCCTGTGGCCAGGAAGCGCGAGAACCTCCCGTGTCACCCCGCACCGTCCTCGGTCCCTACGTCCGCCTGTTCGCCGTGCCCGGGTCCCGGGCCTTCTCCTTCGCCGGGTGGGTCGCCCGGCTGCCCATCCCGATGCTCGGGCTCGGCGCCGTGCTGCTGGTCGCCGGCCGGACGGGCAGCTACGCCCTGGCCGGGGCGGTCTCGGGCACCCTGGCGCTGAGCTTCTCCGTGGCCAGCCCGCAGTGGGCCCGGGCCATGGACCGCCGCGGCCAGGGCGCGGTGCTGCGCTGGGCCATGACGGCCTACGCGAGTTCCGGGGTCGCCTTCGTCGCCGCCGTGACCGCCGGCGCGCCGGTGTGGAGCTGGTTCGTGCTGGCCGCGCTGTGCGGGGCCAGCGGGCCCAACATCGGCTCGCTGGTCCGCGCCCGCTGGGCCGCGGCCCTGGAGGACGCGCAGCGCCGGCAGACCGCGTTCGCCCTCGAGGCCGTCGTCGACGAGGTCGTCTTCGTGGTCGGGCCCCCGCTGGTCACGCTCCTGGCCACCCTCGTCGCGCCGCCGGCCGGCTTCCTCACCGGGATCACGCTGGGCGCGCTGGGCGGGTTCTGGCTGGCCGGCCAGCGGGGCTCCGAGCCGGTGCCCCAGCCACCCGACCCCGACGCGCCGACCCGCCGCTGGGCCGCCCTGAACCGGGCGGTGCTCGTGGTCTCGGCCACCTACCTCGCCATCGGGGCGGTCTTCGGCGCCGTGGACGTCGTCGTCATCGGGTTCGCCGAGGTGGAGGGCGTGCCGGCCCTCGCCGGGCTGGCGCTCGCGGTCTTCGCCGGCGGCAGCCTGCTCGCCGGGCTGGTCTACGGGGTGGCCCGGCTGCCCGGGGGTCTGGACGCGCGGTTCCTGGGGACCGCGGTCTTCTTCGCCCTCGCCGTCCAGCTGCTGTGGGGGGTCGGGTCGATCGCCGTCCTCGTGGGGGTCGGGTTCGTCGCCGGGCTGGCCATCGCGCCGGTCCTGGTCTCCGGGACGTCGCTGGTCGAGGCGCGGGTCCCCCGGTCGGCGCTGACCGAGGCGCTGTCGTGGACCACCACCGGGCTGACCCTCGGGATCACGGCCGGGTCGGCGCTGGCCGGGGCCGCCGTCGACGCCTGGGGCGCGGAGGCGGCGTTCGCCGTCCCCGCGCTCGGCGCCGCGCTGGCCGGGCTGGTGGCCCTGGCCGGTGCCCCGCTGCTGCGCCGCTGCGCAAGGCCGCGCGCCGTGCCGGTCCCCGCCGACGTCGCCCGGGAGACCCTGTGATCGTCACCGTGCGGCCGCTGGCCGACGACGAGCTGGCGGCCGCGTGGGAGCTGGGCCGGTTGGCCTTCGGTGGCCCCGTCCCGCCCCCGGACTGGGCGCTTCGGCCGGTCGACGGCCTGCTGCGGCTGGGCGCCTTCGACGCGCGCGGCCGGCTGGTCGGCAAGGCCACCGACACCGGTCACCACCAGTGGTGGGGCGGCCGGGCGGTGGCGACCGCGGACGTCGGCGGGGTCGCCGTCCTGCCCGAGCATCGGGGCGCGGGCGTGGCCCGCGCACTGCTCGCCGACCTGCTCGCCCGCGGCCGCGAGCGGGGTGCTGCGGTCAGCGCGCTCTTCCCGACCGTCTCGGGGCTCTACCGGCGGCTGGGCTGGGAGGTCGTGGGTGCGCTGCAGCGGGCAGAGCTGGACGCCGCGTCGCTGCCGTCGGGCCCGGTGCCCGGCGTCGAGGTGCGCCCGGGCGAGCCGGCCGACCTCGCGGTGGCCGACGTCCTCTACGAGACCCTCGCCCGGCCGCGGGCCGGGCTGCTCACCCGTCGCGGCGGCGCGTTCGACCTGCCGCACGAGGGCCGGTGGCCCGAGGACGTGGACGGCGTCACGGTCGCCGAGCAGAGCGGGGTCCCCACCGGCGTCCTGGTGTACGAGCGCGGGTCCGGCTACGGGCCCGAGGCGCGGCTGACCGTGCACGACCTGCTCGCGGTCACCCCCGAGGCGGCGCGGGCGCTGGTCGGCGTGCTGGCCGGCTGGCGCACGGTGACCCGCACCGTGCGGGTACCGCTGCTGGCCGGTGACGCGGTGGCCGGCGTGCTGCCGCTCGAGCGCTCACCAGGAGGGCCCGGGGCGGTGTTCATGCACCGGCCGGTCGACGTGGTGCGCGCGGTCGCCGACCGCGGCTGGCCGGCCCACGTGCGCGGGCGGGTGGCGTTCACGCTGCTCGACCCGGTCGTGACGGAGAACACCGGGGCGTGGGAGCTGGAGCTCGCCGACGGCGCCGGGGAGTTGCGCCGTGCCGGCCGCGAGCCGGGGCTGACCCTCGACGTCCGCGCGTTCGCGCAGCTCTACTGCGGGGTCACCACCGGGCACGCCGCGGCGCTGGCCGGGCTGGTGACCGGTCCGGACGACCCGGCCGCGCTGGACCTGCTCGCCGCCGGGCCGCGGGCCGAGCTGCTCGACTACTTCTAGCGGGCCGGTTGAGCGCCGGGCGCTCGGGTAGGTCGTGAGTCGGCAGGTTGTGCGCGACCTGATGCGCGCGCCACGCCCCACCCGTCAGCGAGAGGAGCCCCCGTGGCCACCGTGCCCACGATCCGGCTGAACAACGGCGTCGAGATCCCGCAGCTCGGCTTCGGTGTCTACCAGGTCCCGCCCGAGGACACCGCCGAGGCGGTCGGCGCCGCCCTGGAGATCGGCTACCGGCACATCGACACCGCGGAGATGTACGGCAACGAGAAGGGCGTCGGCGAGGCCATCGCCCGCTCGGGCATCGACCGCGGCGAGGTCTTCGTCACCAGCAAGCTGAACAACGGCTTCCACCGCCGGGCCGACGCGCTGCGCGCCTTCGACCAGACGCTGGCCGACCTCGGCACCGACCACCTGGACCTGTTCCTCGTCCACTGGCCGCTGCCGACGATCGACGTGGACTACGTCGAGACCTGGAAGGCCATGGAGGAGATCTACGCCTCCGGCCGCTGCCGGGCCATCGGCGTCTCCAACTTCCAGCCGCACCACCTGCGCCGGCTGTTCGCCGAGACCGAGGTCCGGCCCGCGGTCAACCAGATCGAGGTGCACCCGTACCTCGCCAACGACGAGGCGCGCACCTTCGGCGCCGAGCACGAGATCGTCACCGAGGCCTGGTCGCCGATCGCGCAGGGCAAGGTGCTCGACGACCCGGCGATCACCGAGGTCGCCCGGGCGGTCGGCCGCACCCCGGCCCAGGTCGTGCTCCGCTGGCACGTGCAGCGCGGCGACGTGGTGTTCCCGAAGTCGGTGACCCGCTCCCGCATGGAGGAGAACTTCGCGCTGTTCGACTTCGAGCTCGACGAGGGGCAGATGGCCACGCTCACCGCGCTCGACCGCGGCGAGCGCACCGGCCCCGACCCGGACACGTTCGACTTCGTCCCCGGCTGAGCCGGACCGGCCCCCCGGGACGTGCGAGATCGCGTGAGCCCGCACGTCCCGGGCGGGGCGGGACCGCCGGGATCGCGCGATCTCGGCGGGGGCTTCAGTCCGTGGTCACGAAGTCGATCAGCTCCTCGACCCGGCCGATGAGCGCCGGCTCCAGGTCGGTCCAGGTGCGCACCCGGGCGAGGATGCGCTGCGCCCAGACGTAGCCGGTGTCGTCCTCCCAGCCGAGCCGGCGGCACACGCCCTCCTTCCAGGGCTCGCCCTTCGGCACGGTCGGCCAGGCCCGGATGCCCACGACCGACGGCTTGACCGCCTGCCAGATGTCGACGAACGGGTGGCCGACCACCAGGGCGTGCTCGCCGGTCACCTGCCCGGCGATGCGCGACTCCTTGGAACCGCGGACCAGGTGGTCCACCAGCACGCCCAGCCGGCGCCCGGCCGCGGGCCGGAAGTCGCGCACGATGCCCGGCAGGTCGTCCACGCCGTGCAGGGGCTCGACGACGACGCCCTCGATGCGCAGGTCGTGGCCCCACACCTTCTCGACCAGCTCGGCGTCGTGCTTGCCCTCGACGAGGATGCGGCCCTCGCGGGCGACCCGCGCCCGTGCGCCGGTCACGTACGTGGAGCCCGAGGCGCTGCGGGCGGGTCCGGCGGGGACCTGCGGCCTCGGGCGGACCAGCACGACCGGACGGCCGTCGACCCAGAACCCCGGGCCGAGCGGGTAGCCCCGCACCTTCCCGAACCGGTCCTCCAGGTGCACGACGTCCTTCTCGCATCTGACGACGGCGCCCACGAAGCCGGAGCTCGGGTCCTCGACGACGAGGTCGCGCTCGGCCTCGACCTGCGGGACCGGCTTCTTGACGGTGCGGGGGTGCACCAGGTTGTCGTAGGGGGAGCGTGGTGGCACGCCCTCCAGCTTGGGCAGCCCGCGTCCGCCGACCCGCCAGCGACGCGCCGGGAGCCGCGCGCCCGACACGCCCGACCGGGAGCCGCTCACCGTGCGTCACCGCGATCCCCACCGCGGGGGTGTGCCGCCGGCACACCGCGCATCCCCGGTCTGACCTGGGCGGACGCGCCCGGCGGTGGCGTTGCGGGACCGGTGCTGGACGCCGGCACGCCCGGCGATCGGGCGAGTCGGACGGATCCGGTCTGTTTCGGCGCGCCGGTCGGCGGTCACCCATGGGTCGACCGTTCCGAGCAGCAACCCCGATGGGAGCGACAGCGACGATGATCGGCACCGAGTCCATCAACCGCGTGATCGGCAAGGACGTCTACGACCAGTCCGGCGAGAAGATCGGCTCGGCGTCGGAGGTCTACCTCGACGACGAGACCGGCCAGCCGGAGTGGGTCACCGTCCGGACCGGTCTGTTCGGCACCAAGGAGTCCTTCGTCCCGATCCGCGACGCCGACATGACCGACGACGGCGTACGGGTCCCCGTGAGCAAGAGCGCCGTCAAGGACGCCCCCAAGATCGACACCGACGGGCACCTCTCCCCGCAGGAGGAGCAGGAGCTCTACCGCTACTACTCCATGGAGTACGGCACCACCGGCCGCACCGACCGGGACGTCACGACGACCGACCGCGACGTCACGACGACCGGCACCGAGTCCACGACCGGCATGGCCACCACCGGCATGGCCACCACCGGCACGGAGCGGACCGACGACCGCATGGGCACCGACGACCGCGCCGCCGTCGGCCGTGACACCTCCGGCCCGACGACGGACAGCGCGATGACCCGCTCCGAGGAGCGCGTCAACGTCGGCACCCGCACCGAGGAGACCGGCCGCGCCCGGCTGCGCAAGTACGTCGTCACGGAGAACGTGAGCGAGACCGTCCCGGTCTCCCACGAGGAGGTCCGGGTCGAGCGCGAGCCGATCACCGACGCCAACCGCGGCAACGCCATGGACGGGCCGGCGATCAGCGAGGAGGAGCACGAGGTCACCCTCCACGCCGAGCGCCCCGTGGTGGAGAAGGAGGCCGTGCCGGTCGAGCGCGTCCGCCTCGACACCGAGACGGTCACCGACCAGGAGCGGGTGTCGGCCGACGTCCGCAAGGAGGAGATCGACGTCGACGGCGTCCGGGACGGCGTCCGGGACGACGACCGGCGCGTCTGACCGCCGCGCGCCGCCGGCACCGCACGCCGGCGGCACCGCACGCCACGACGGCGCCCGCCCGGTCTTCCCGGGCGGGCGCCGTCGCGCGTCCGGGCGGTCCTGCCCGACCGGGCAGCGTCGCCCGCCTCCGGCAGGTGGGATGCTCGTCGGCGTGAGCGAGCTGGTGAGCGAGACCTCGACGGCCACCCCCGGGCTGGGGTTCGCCGACCCCGACGAGCTGGCCGCGGCGCTGCGCTCCACCGGCTACCTGCCCGACGAGGGGCTGGCCACGGCCGCCTACCTGGCGCTGGCCATGCACCGGCCGCTGTTCCTCGAGGGGGAGGCCGGCGTCGGCAAGACCGCCCTGGCCCAGGCCCTGGCCGAGGTCACCGGGCGGCCGATCTACCGGCTGCAGTGCTACGAGGGCCTGGAGGCCAGCCAGGCCCTCTACGACTGGGACTTCGGCCGGCAGCTGCTGCACCTGCGCGCCGCCGAGGCCGCGCACGCCACCGGGGACACCGAGACCCTGGAGGCCTCGCTCTACGACCGGCGGTTCCTGCTGGCCCGCCCGCTGCTGCAGGCCCTCGAGGACTCCCCGAGCGTGCTGCTGGTCGACGAGGTCGACCGCGCCGACGACGAGTTCGAGGCGTTCCTGCTCGAGGTCCTCTCCGACTTCACCATCTCGATCCCGGAGCTGGGCACCATCCGGGCGTCGACGCCACCGCTGGTGATCCTGACCTCCAACCGCACCCGCGAGGTGCACGACGCCCTCAAGCGGCGCTGCCTCTACCACTGGCTGCAGCACCCCGACTTCGACCGCGAGGTCGCCATCCTGCGCACCCGCCTGCCCGAGGTCACCGAGCAGCTGGCCCGCGAGGTGGCCCGTGCGACCGCGAAGCTGCGCACCCTCGACCTGCTCAAGCCGCCCGGGGTGGCCGAGGCGATGGACTGGGCGACCGCGCTGCACACGCTGGGCGCCCGCGACCTCGACCCCGACGTCGCCGCCCGCACGCTGGGCGCCGTCCTCAAGTACCGGGAGGACACCGACCGGGTGCACCAGCTGACCCGGGGGGCGCTGTTCGGTGGCGGCTGACGTGGGCGCCGGCGCAGGTAGCGGAAGCCATGCCCCCGTGCCGGCCCCCCAGGACGTGGGCACGGCCGCCAATGCCTCGGCTCGGCGGCCCGCCCGGGACGTCGTCGACACCGTGCTCTCCTTCGCGCGGACGCTCCGGCACGCCGGCGTCGCGGCCTCGCCGGACCGGGTGGAGGCGATGCTGGCCGCCGCCGGGGCGCTCGACGTCCTCGACGCCACCGACGTCTACTGGGCCGGCCGGCTGACCCTGTGCGGCGGGCCCGACGACCTCGACCGCTACGACGCCGCGTTCGCTGCCTTCTTCGGCGGCGAGGTCCCGCGCCCGGGCCGGCCGGCCCCCGGGCCGCCGGACCGCCAGCTGGCCACCACGGCCCCGCTGGAGCCGCCCTCGGGCGAGGGCGAGCAGGCCGACGAGGAGCCGCCGGAGCTCGCCGGCCGGGCCAGCGAGGCGGAGGTGCTGCGGCACCGGGACGTCGCCGAGATGTCGCTCGCCGAGCGGGAGCACCTGCGCCGGCTGTTCGCCCTGCTCGTGCCGGCCTCGCCGATGCGCCCCTCCCGCCGGCGCCAGTCGAGCCCGCAGGGGGCCGTGCACCCCTCCCGCACCGTCCGCCGGGCGCTGCACAGCGGCGGGGAGGTCACCCGGCTGCTGCACCGGCGGGCCCGGCCGCGCCCGCGCCGCGTCGTCCTGCTCGTCGACGTCTCCGGCTCGATGAGCCCCTACGCCGACGCGCTGCTGCGCTTCGCGCACGCGGCCGTGCGCGCGCACCCGTCGGCCACGGAGGTCTTCACCATCGGGACGCGGCTGACCCGGGTGACCCGTGAGCTGCGGCTGCGGGACCCCGACAGGGCGCTGGCCGCCAGCGCCGGGGCGATCCCCGACTGGTCGGGGGGCACCCGCCTGGGGGAGGTGCTCAAGGCCTTCCTCGACCGCTGGGGCCAGCGCGGCACGGCCCGCGGCGCGGTGGTCGTGGTCTGCAGCGACGGCTGGGAGCGCGGCGGCACCGACCTCCTGGCCGAGCAGATGCGGCGGCTGCACCGGCTTGCGCACGCGGTCGTGTGGGTGAACCCGCACAAGGGCCGGGAGGGCTACGAGCCGCTGACCGCGGGCATGCAGGCCGCCCTGCCCTCGGTGGACGCGTTCGTGGCCGGGCACAGCATGGCGGCGTTCGAGGAGCTCGTGGGAGTGATCTCACGGGCCTGAGCTGTTGAGCGGAGTGGATCGGTCGACGTGACGCCGACGGATCCACTCCACTGCGAGGGAGGGGCTGCGATGCGGGACGTGCTCGAGGACCTGGTCGGCTGGTGGCAGGCGGGCGAGACCGTCGGGATGGGCACGGTGGTCGCCACCTGGCGCTCGGCGCCGCGCCCGGCCGGCGCCTCGATGCTGGTCGGACCCGACGGGACGGCGGTCGGCAGCGTCTCCGGCGGCTGCGTCGAGGGCGCGGTCTACGAGGAGGCCAAGGACGTCGTCGACTCCGGCGTCCCCACCCTCGAGCGGTACGGCGTGAGCGACGACGACGCCTTCGCCGTGGGCCTGACCTGCGGCGGCATCCTCGACGTCTTCGTCGAGCGGGTCTCCCGCGAGTCCTTCCCCGAGCTCGGCGAGATCAAGGAGTCGGTCGACCGGCACGAGCCGGTCGCCGTCGTCACCTGCGTGGCCGGCCCCGAGGACCGGGTCGGGCGCCGGCTGGTGCTCTGGCCCGACCGCGCGTCGGGCACCCTCGGCCTGCAGCGGCTCGACGACGCCGTCGCCGCCGACGCCCGCGGCATGCTGGCCGCCGGGCGCACCGGGATGCTGCACGTCGGCCACGACGGCGAGCGGCGCGGGGACGACCTGTCGCTGTTCGTGAACTCCTTCGCCCCGGCGGCCCGGATGGTCGTCTTCGGCGCCATCGACTTCGCCGCCGCGGTCGCCCGGGTCGGTGCCTTCCTCGGCTACCGGGTGACCGTGTGCGACGCCCGCCCGGTGTTCGCCACCCCCAAGCGGTTCCCCGACGCGCACGAGGTCGTCGTCGAGTGGCCGCACCGCTACCTGCAGGCCGAGGTGGACGCCGGGCGCATCGACGAGCGCACCGTGCTCTGCGTCCTCACCCACGACCCCAAGTTCGACGTCCCGCTGCTGGAGGTCGCGCTGCGCCTGCCGGTGGCCTACGTCGGCGCGATGGGGTCGCGGCGCACCCACGAGGAGCGGCTGGCGCGGCTGGAGGAGGCCGGCCTGTCGAAGGAGGAGCTCTCCCGGTTGTCCTCCCCGATCGGTCTGGACCTCGGTGCCCGCACGCCCGAGGAGACGGCGATTTCCATCGCCGCGGAGGTCATCGCCGGGCGCTGGGGCGGCACCGGGGAGCGGCTGACCGGCACCGAGGGCCCGATCCACCGGACGGCCGACCGTTAGGCACCGTCCCGGGTCCCGCCCCGAGCTCGCGGGGGGTGGGGAGGACGGAGCCCTCCGTCGATACGACGTCGAGGTCGTCGCGCTGCTGGCCTCGCCCGTGCACCGCTACGGCGGCCGGCCGCAGCGGCCGGTGCCCGACCAGGCCGGCGACCGCCGCGCGGAGATCGAGGTCCGGGCCGGGCACGGGGTCGTGGGGGACCGCTACGCCGGCCGGACCGCCCACCGCGGCGCCCAGCTCACGGTGCTCGCCGTGGAGGCGCTCGAGGCGCTCGCCGACGAGCTCGGGACGGACCGGTTCGACCCGCTGCTCGCCCGGCGCACCGTCGTCCTCCGCGGCGCGGAGGTGGAGGCGCTGCGCGGGCAGGAGTTCGCCCTCGACTGCGGGGAGGGCGAGGTGCGGCTGCGCGGCGGCCGCCCGGCGCACCCGTGCGCGTGGATGGACGTCGTCCTCGCGCCCGGGGCGCACAACGGGCTGCGCGGCCGGGGCGGGGTGCGCTGCGCCGCGCTGTCCGACGGCGTGCTGCGGGTGGGCCCCGCCGTCCTCACCGCGCCGGTGCCGCTGGACCCGGCCCGCGCCGGGGCCGCCGTCCTCCGCGCGCGGTCGTGACCGCGCGCGGACGGGGTACGGGGGACCCGTGCGCACCCGAGCCGCGGCCGTCGCCGTCCTGACCACCCTGCTCGTCCCCGCCTGCGGGGGAGGGGGCGGTGCCGGCGACCCGGCCGCGACCGGTGGCGCACCGGCGGGGGCGACGACGCAGGAGCCGCGCCGGTCCGGCCCCGAGCTGGTCGGGGCCGCCGCCGACGCGCTGGAGGAGGCCGGCTCCGTCCGGGTGCGCGGGACGGCCACGGGGGACGGCGCGGAGGTCCCCGTCGACCTGTTCCTCCGCGGCGACGACCTGACCGGGACGGTCGGGCTGGCGGGCCGGACCGTCGAGATCGTCCGGGCCGACGGCGAGCTCTACGCCCGGGCGCCCGCCGGCTTCTACGAGGACCGCGGCGTCCCCGGGTTCCTGGCCGGGCAGCTCGACGACGTCTGGGTGACCGTCCCCGAGGGGCAGGCCGAGGGGCTCGACGCCGTGTCCGTCGCCGCCTTCGCCGACCAGTTGCGGTCCCGCGCCGAGGACGCGCAGGAGGACGTCGGCGACGGCGAGCTCGCCGGCCGGCCGGTGCTCGTGGTCACCGGGGCCGACGGTGCGTCGGTGTGCGTCGCCGCCGAGGGCGAGCCCTACCCCCTGCGCATCGACAGCGCCGAGGGGGAGTTCCGGCTGGACCGGTTCGGCTCGGACCGCACCGTCGAGGCGCCGGGGTCCGCCCTCGACGTCGGCGGCCTCGTCCCGGGCGGCTGAGCGGGGCGCCACGGGTGCGTCCCGCGCGCCGCGGCACCCCGCCTACCGGGGGGCGGCCGGTCAGCGCGGCGTCAGCCGGCACGGGACCGGCGCCGCCGGCCGCAGTGTCACCCGCGGCCGCACCGGGATCGGCCGGTCGGGCGTCTCGACCCGGTAGGCGCGGAGCACCGCGCCCAGCACCACCAGCGACTCCAGCAGGGCGAAGTGCCCGCCGATGCAGGCCCGCGGGCCACCCCCGAAGGGGAACCAGGCGTACCGGTGCCGCGCCGCCTCCCGTTCGGGGGCGAACCGCCGCGGGGCGAACCGCTCGGGGTCGTCCCAGTGCCGCGGGTGCCGGTGGGTCACCCACGGGTAGACGGCCACGTCGGTCCCGTCCGGGATGCGGTAGCCGCCGACGACGTCGTCCCCGCCGCTGCGCCGCCGGCTGGTGGCGTACGCCGGCGGGTAGAGCCGCAGCGCCTCCTTCAGCACGGCGGTGAGGTGGTCGAGCCGGTCCAGGTCCGCCCGGGACGGCACGTCGGGCAGGCCGCGGGCCTCCTCGTGCGCCCGCTCCTGCTCGGCCGGGTGGGCGCCCAGGAGGTGCAGCGCCGCGGTCAGGGCGGTCGCGGTCGTGTCGTGCCCGGCGAACAGGAACACGACCACCTGGTCGCGGACCTCGGCGTCGGACAGCCCCGCACCGCCGTCCCGGGCGGCGACCAGCCGGCCGAGCAGGTCACCGCGGTCCCCGGCGTCGGCCCGCCGGGCAGCGGTCAGCCGGTCGACCAGCGCCTCCACCCGGCGGCGCTCGTGGCGGGCCCGCAGGTTCGCCGGCGTCGGCCACCCGGCGGGCACGGGCAGCGGGGCGAAGCCGCGCCGCCGCACGTGCTCGCCGATGACCGGCAGCGCCGTCCGGACCAGCGGGACGGCGTCGTCGAGGTCCGCCCCGAGGAGCACCCGGCCGACCACCCGGAGCGTCAGCCGGGTGGTCTCGCGGTGCAGGTCGACGGGCTCCCCGGTGCGGGCCGGCGCCCGCCAGCGCTCGACCAGCGCGCCGGCCTCGGCCGCCATCACCGGCAGGTACCGCTCGACCTGCGCGTGGGTGAACAGCGGCTGCACGAACCGCCTCTGCCGCAGCCAGGTCCCGTCCTGGCTGGTCAGCAGCCCGTCGCCGAGGTCGTCCCGGAGCGCCGCGTAGAAGCGGTTGTCCTTCCGGTACCGGGCCGCCTCGGCGGCCAGCACGTGGTGGACGCCCTCGGGGGCGTAGACGCCGTGCACGACCAGGCGCACCCCGGGCGGGCCCGCGGTGAAGCGGACGACGTCGCCCAGCTCGTGCAGCGCCCGCAGCTGGGTGGCGAGCAGCCGCCTGCGCAGGTCGGCGGCGGAGCCGAGGACCGGCAGCCCCGGCATGGTCGGCGCCTCGCGGACCCCGGTCGGCCGGGCGGGAGCGCTCACCGCGGGCCCCCCGTGGCCAGGGGAACGATGCGCCGGGCCTTGCCGGTGCGCGGGTCGGCGGGGACGGCGTCGGCCGTCCGCACGGTCACGGTCGCCCCGGTCAGCCCCGCCCGCACCAGCGACTCGCGCACCCGCCGGGCGAGGTCCGCACCGTCGAGCGGCCCGTCGGGGACGACGGTCAGGGACACCCCGTCGGCGGTCTGGCGCACCTGGTACTCGACCACCTGGGGCGTGGCGACGAGCGGGCTGCGCAGCACCAGCGGGTGCACGGTCACCCCGGGCCAGTGCAGGACGTCGTCGGCGCGCCCCTCGACCGCCACCCGCAGGTGGCCGGACCCCTCCCGGGCCGGCTGGGCGACGAACCGGTCGTCCAGCTCGTAGCGGATGAGCGGCTGCACCGGGTTGGCCAGGTTCGTCACCAGCACCCGGGCCGAGGGCGTCCCGGGGGCCACCGGGCGGCCGGCCTCGTCGACCAGCTCGACGACCGCGAGGTCGGAGGCCAGCTCGATGACCGACCCGCCCGGCGCGCTGACGCCCAGCACGCCCTCGCTGGACCCGAACTGGTCGACCGGCGGGACCCCGAAGGCCTCGGTCACCCGCGCCTTGGCCTCGGCGGGGAACTGCTCGCTGCTGCCGGTGACCGCCACCGGCCCGATGTGCAGCCGCCCGGCGGTCTGCTCGGCGGCCAGCACCGAGAGCACCGAGGGGTAGCCCTGCAGCAGCGGGGGCTGCAGGGCGTTGAGCCGCGCGACGATCTCCGGCACGGGCAGGGTCACCGGGACGGAGGTGACCCGCAGGAGGTCGCCGGAGAACAGCGACGGCAGCACCCGGCTGGCGTGCAGGGCGCGGCCGGCGGCGACGATGGTCATGGGCATCCCGCCCGGGGGTACGCCGCGCTCCACCAGCCGGCCCAAGGCCGCCCGGGTGAGCCCGAGCAGGTAGTCCACGGCGGCGCCGCGGTCGTACACGAAGACGCCGCGCTGCCCCGAGCTGCCGCCGGAGGCCAGCACCACGTACTCGTCCAGCAGCAGCTCGGCCTCGGTGCCCGTGCCGGCCAGGTGGGCCTCGACGCGGTCCCGGGTGAGCCGCGCGTCGGTGACCAGGTCGTCGAACGCGGCCATCGCGTCGGCCTTGGTCATGGTGGGCAGGCCGGGCAGGTCGGCCGGGGTGAACCGGTCGACGTCCACCCCGGCCAGCCGGTCCCGGTGGAAGGCCGACCGCTCGCGGGCGTGCCGCAGCAGCCGCCGCAGCCCCGCCCGCTGGTGGCCGGCGAGCCGCTCGGCGTCCCAGGTCAGCCGGTCCAGGTGCGCCGGCAGGGCGGCGCGCACCCGGGCCCGGAGCCCGGCGCGCAGGTCCTCGCCGACGGCGGTACTGGTCATGACACCGCTCCCTCCCTCGTGCCGAGCAGCCGTGCGGCCACGGCCGCGTCGACCTCCTCCATCAGCTCGTCGCTGAAGGCCTCGCCCTCCGCGGCCCGGGCCAGGGCGGCGCCCGGGCCCATCGCCAGCCCGGCCCGGGCCAGGGCCTCGTAGCGCTCCCGCGGGGCCTGCCCGCCGTGCAGCCGGGCGAGCACGTCGGTGAGCACGCCGACCAGCCGGCCGTGCAGCTCGGCGAACCGGGCCGCGAGCCCCGGGTCGCGGGCGGCGTGCACGCGGAACTCGACGACCAGCAGCGTCCAGTCCAGGTCCGACCGCAGGATGCGGGCCCACTGCCGGGTGACCGCCGTCCCGGCGTCGAGCGGGTCGCCGGCGGGCAGGGCGCGCAGCTGGGCGCTGCGCTCGTCGACCCGCTCCTCGAGCAGGGCGAGGAACAGGTCGGCCTTGCCCGCGAAGCGGGCGTAGATGGCCCCCGTGGTGAACCCGGCCTCCTGCGCGACCGCGTCGACGGTCGTCCCGTGGTAGCCGCTGCGCAGGAACACCGCGCGCGCCGCGGCCAGCAGCGCCGCCCGCGTCGCCGCCGCCTGCTCCACCCGCGTCATCCGCCTTCGCATAACGCCGTTATTGGAATAGCGGCGTTATCGCGATGCCAGGGTCGGAGGTCCCTGCCCGTGCCCGGGTCGGGGTGCCGCGGGAGCGTTCCCCGCGCCGGGGCACTCCACCCGTGCGCGGGTCACCCGCTGCGGGGCGGTGTCGAGGTCAGCCGGAACTCGCGCTCCGCGTCGAGGTACTGCACGTCGACCCGGTGGCCGTGCAACCGGCTCATCGCGACGACCCGCGCGAGGTCGGCCAGCCCGCAGCAGCCCAGCAGGAACGGCAGCGGGGCCGGGTTCAGGACGGTCCGCGCCCGGTCGTAGAGCCGGTAGTCGCTGCCGAGGAAGACGGTGGCGGCCCGCTGCGCGGCGGCCCCGGTCAGCCGGACCACCACCGGCCGGTCGCCGGCCAGCGCGTCCCGCGCGCGGGCCAGCAGCCGGGGGTCGGCGAAGTCGAGGGTCACCGGGCGGGCCGCCACGGGACCGGCGCCGGGCGCCGGGTGCGCGCCCGGGAGGGCGGGGTCGAGGATGGCGCTGAGCATCGGGCTGACCTCTCGTTCGCCGCGGGCGGTCCCCGGGGCCGTGCCGCCGGGGAGCTGCTCACCCACCGGACGGAGACTCGCACGTGCTGCCGTGATACCGCCGCCCGCCCGGGCCGTCGGCACCGCTCAGCCGAGCAGGGACCGCACCGCCGCCGGGGCGCCGGCGGGGCTCCGCAGCGGCGCCACCCGACCGTCGCCGGCGGCCGCCAGGGCCGCGCAGGCCGCCACCGACGCGGCCTCCTCCGACAGGGAGAGCACGTGCAGGTGCGCCCCGACGCGGGCCAGCGCGGCCGCGGCGGGCAGCGGGTCGGGGCTGTCGGTGGGGACGCCGTCGGAGAGCAGCAGCACGTCGCGGGCGGCGGCGCGGGAGCGGCCCAGCTGGGTGGCGGCGGTGCGCAGCGCCAGGTCGAGGTCCGTCGTCCCCCCGCCGCCGAGGTCGAACAGCCGGTCCACCACGACGTCGACCCGCGGGTCGGAGGACAGCGGCCGCAGCACCACCGCCTGCGACCAGAAGGCCACCACGGCCAGCTCGTCCTCGGGCCGCATGCGCTGGGCCAGCGCCGAGGCGGTGAGGACGGCGACGGCCAGCTCGTCCCCGGCGACCGAACCGGAGGCGTCGACCAGGAGGACGCACGCCCGGCCGGTGGAGCGCCAGCCGCGGGTGTGCAGGTGCTCGGCCCGCCAGTGCGGCTCGGCGCCGCGCGCGGCCAGGGTGGCGTCGAGGTCGACGTCGCTGCCGGTGTCGTCCCGGCGGGTCACCACCCGCCGGGTGCCGGGCCGGTCGGGGACGCCGGCCCGCGGGGTGGCCACCGGGAGCCGGGTCGCCAGCCGCCGCGCGGCCGCCCGCAGCCGGGGGTCGAAGGCGCGGCCGAGGGCGGCCAGCAGCCGGGCGGCGGCGTCGGGGTCCCGGGCGGCGAGGTCGGCCATCGCCTGCTCGTCGAGCTCGCCGGCCTGCGGGGAGACCTGCTGGAAGTCCGCGTGGGCACGGGCCAGCTCGTCGCGGCCGGCCTTGCGCGCGGCGTTGTCCCGCAGCACGTCCTCGACCTCGCCGGGGTCCTCGACGGGGGCCTGCTGCGGCCGGCGGCCGCCGGGCGGGTTGCGCAGCGCGTCGCCGTCGGGCGCCGGGGGTGGCTCGCTCCCGCCCGCCTCGCTCCCGCCCGCCTCGCTCCCGCCCGCCTCCTCGGGCGTCAGGCTTTTCCCAGCTCCTCACCGGCCCGGTGCCAGATGTCGGTGACGACGTCCTCGACGGTGCGGGAGGAGCCGTCGGCCAGCGTCACCTTGCCGGTGAGCGCGGCCAGCGCGGCGTCCAGGCCGGTGTCGTCCTCCACGGCACCGTGCCCGCGCACCGTGGCCAGCTCCAGGGCGATGAGCACGGTGTCGATGGCGCCCCGCACCGAGGAGCCGATCCGCAGCTCGGGGTGGTCGCGGGTGATGCGCACGGTGCGCACCGCCTGCGCCACCAGCGGGTCCGGGCCCTCGGTGGCCGCGGCGACGACGGCGAGCTCGGCGTCCTCGTCCTGATAGCCCATCGCCACCCGGCAGGAGCGGTCGTAGAGGGCCGGGGTGACCCGGGCGGTGCCGACCGCGTCGAACGGGTTCATGGCCGCGACCAGCCGGAACGTCGGCCGGGCCACCACCCGGCCGTAGCGCGGCACGTGCATCTCCCGCTCGGAGAGCACCCCGAGCAGGACGTTCATCGTCTCCTCGGGGACCCGGTTGAACTCCTCGACGTAGAGCACGGCGCCGTCGGTCATGGCACGGGTGAGGGGGCCGGGGACGAAGTTCTCGGCGCGGTAGTCCTCGGTGAGCACCCGGGAGGCGTCGTGGTGGCCGACCAGCCGGGTGGGGGTGAGCTCGGCGTTGCCCTCGACCAGCACGAGCGGGACGCCGGCGCCATCGGCCAGGGCGCGCAGCAGCGTCGTCTTGCCGGTGCCCGGCGGCCCCTCGAGCAGCACGTTGCGCCCGGCCGACAGGGCCGCGGCGACGACCTCCGCCTCCCGGATCCGGGCGACCACCCGCTCGCGGGCCACCCGGACCATGCCGGTGACGTCCAGCCGGCGGGCGGCGGTGGTGGTGCTCATGGCCTGCTGCTGCTCCTCGGGGTGACGACGTGCGACCGGGGCGCCCCGCGAGGGAGCGCCCCGGTCGCCGGGGACGGGTCCGGTCCTACTGGCCGTGGACGACGACCCCGCGGATGTTCTTGCCCGCGTGCATGTCCTCGTAGCCCTGGTTGATGTCCTCGAGCTTGTACCGGTTGGTGATCAGCTCGTCGAGCTTGAGCTTCCCCTCCTGGTAGAGGCGCAGCATCTTCAGCATGTCGGCGCTGGGGTTCTGGTCGCCGAACAGCGCGCCGCGGATCTCCTTGGTGAAGAGCGCCAGCATGCTCGGGTTGATCGGGATGCCCACGTCGGTGAGGTCGCCGAGGCCGGTGATCACGACCCGGCCGCCCTTGCCGAGCGCCTCGACCCCCTGGGCGACGTGCTCGCCCTTGAGGATCCCGACCGTGATCAGCACCTTGTCCGCGCCCTGGCCGTTGGTGACGCTGCGCGCGAACTCGCCGGCCTCCTCGATGCTCTCGAAGGCGTGGGTGGCGCCGAGCTCCTGCGCCTTCTCCCGCTTGAAGGGGATCGGGTCGACGGCGATGACGTGGCTGGCGCCCGCGTTCGCCGCGCCCTGCACGGCGTTGATGCCGATCCCGCCGATGCCCATCACGATCACGGTGTCGCCGGCCCTCACCTCGCCGGCCTGCACCGCCGTCCCCCAGCCGGTGCCGACGCCGCAGCCGACCAGGCAGGCGACGTCGAGCGGGATGTCCTCGGGGATCTTGACCGTCGAGCGGACGTCGACCGTGGTGACCTCGGCGAAGGTGCCCAGGCCGCACATCTGGCCGACCGGGGTGCCGTCGCCGGTCTGGAAGCGGAAGCTCTCCGCGTCGTCCCACCGCGAGCCGATCAGCAGGTTGGCGCCCGAGTCGCAGATGTACTGCTGGCCGTTGGCGCAGTAGCGGCAGCGGCCGCAGCCGGGCAGGAAGGAGAAGACGACGTGGTCGCCCTCCTTGAACCCGGGGGTGCCCGGGCCGACGGCGGTGACGACCCCGGCGCCCTCGTGGCCGCCCAGGAAGGGGTAGTGGCCGACCGTCATGTCACCGGTGGCGACGTGGTCGTCGGAGTGGCACAGGCCCGACGCCGCCACCTTGACCTGCAGCTCGCCGGTCCGCGGGTCGTCCGCGACCAGGTCGGTGACCTCCCACTTGCCGGGAGCGGAGCGCAGGATCGCCCCGCGGGTGTTCACAGGCACGGATGAACCTCCTCGTTCGCCCTCACCGCTGAGGGCCGTCCTGGCATGCGCCGTGCATGACCGTGCCGACACCGTATGGCGACGATCACACCTCGCGGAAGACCGGTGCAACGTCCCCGCTTCGTCCCCGACCCGTCCACCGGGAGGATGGCGCCCGTGCCCGGACCCGTGGTCGTCGTCGGTGCCGGCCCGGTGGGGCTCACCGCGGCGCTGCTGCTGGCCCGCCGCGGCCTGCCGGTGGTCGTGCTCGAGCGCCGGCCGGCGCCCTACGGGCGGCCGCGGGCGGTGCACCTCGACGACGAGGCGCTGCGGGCGCTGGCCGACGCGGGGGTGGCCGACGCGTTCCTGGGGGTCAGCCGGCCGATGCCCGGCCTGCGGCTGGTGGACGGCGACCGCCGCGTGCTCGCCGTCTTCGGCCGCGGCCGGGGACCGCACGGGTGGCCGCAGGGCTCGATGTTCCACCAGCCGGACCTGGAGGGGCTGCTGCTGGCCGCCGTCCGGTCGGCCCCGGGGGTGGAGCTGCGCACCGGCACCGAGGTGGTGGGCCTGCCGGCGCCCGGGGTGGTCGCCGTGCGCGACCGCGGGTCCGGCCGGGTCTCCACGGTCGCCGCGGCGGCGGTCGTCGGTTGCGACGGGGCCAACAGCACGGTGCGGCGGCTGGTCGGGGCCCGGCTGCGGGAGCTCGGGCCGGCCGACCGCTGGCTGGTCGCCGACCTGCGCGCCCCCCGCGGGCTGCCGGTGTGGCCCGGGACCACCCAGGTGTGCGACCGGCGCCGGCCGGCCACCGCGATGCCGGTCACCGGGGACCGCTACCGGTGGGAGTTCCGGCTGGCGCCCGGCGAGGCGGCCGGGGGCCTGGACCTGCCCGCGCTGCTGTCGGCCGACGGCGCGGGCGGCGCCGCGGTGGAGCGGGTGGCGGAGTACACCTACCGGGCCGCCGTCGTCGACCGGTGGCGCGCCGGCCGGGTGCTGCTGGCCGGGGACGCCGCGCACCTGAGCCCCCCGTTCGTCGGCCAGGGGCTCGGGCTGGGGCTGCGCGACGTCCACCAACTGGCGTGGAAGCTGGCCGCGGTGCTGGACGGGTCGGCGCCGGAGCGGCTGCTCGACACCCACGGCGCCGAGCGCGGCCCGCACGCCCGCGCCCTGGTGCGGCTGGCGGTGCTGGTCGGCCGCCTGATGACCGGGGGCGGGGCGGGCGGGGCCGTCCTCCGCCGCGGGGTGCTGGCCGGGGTCGGGCGGGTGCCCGCGCTGGCCGCCTACGCCGGGGAGAGCCGCACCCCGGCGCTGCGCCCCGGCCCGCTGGTGCGGCGCTCCGGGCGGGCCGGGCGCCGGCTGGCCGGGACGCTGCTGCCGCGGGCCACCGTGCTCACCGGCGGGGGGAGCCACCCGGTGGACGACGTCCTCGGCCCCGGCTGGGCGCGGCTGCGGCTGCTCGGGGCCGGCCGGCTGGCGGTGCACCCCGCCGGCGGCCACGAGCGGGTCGTCGCCGACCCGGCCGGCGTGCTCACCGGCCGGCTCCGGTCGGCCGGTGCGGCGGAGGTCGTCGTCCGGCCCGACCGGATCGTGGCCGCGGCGCACGGGTCGTGACCTCCCCGGCGGGGTAGGGGCGGCTCATGCAGATCGACAAGGCGCAGATCCTCGACCTCCTCCGCTCCCAGGGCGACCAGGGCAAGGCCGACCAGGCCGACCAGCAGCTACCCGGCACCGTCGACACCGAGCAGCACGCCGGGCTGCTCCAGCAGCTCGGCATCGACCCCGTGGAGCTGGTGAAGATGCTCACCGGGGGCAGCGGCCAGGGCGGTGGCGGGATCGCCGGGAAGCTGGGCGGCATCCTCGGGCGCTGACCGGCGCGGGCACGGTCCACCGAGCCGGTCACCCGGGGCGGACGCGGGTGGCCGGCCGCCGCACCTCGCTGGCAGGCGTCTACGCCTGTGAGCGCCTACGTCTGCGAGTGCACCTGCACTCACAGACGTAGGCGTGCCCGGGGAAACCTGCGGCTCCTCCCGGCGGACCTTGCGGGACGGCACCCGGAGGGCGCCCCGGCGGGGAGCGCGGTGGACACGGGGTGCATGCTCGGCGGGCCATGAGCTACGACGTCGCCGCCGTCCGGTCCGCCTTCCCCGCGCTGCGCGCCGGGGCCGCCCACTTCGACGGGCCCGGGGGCTCGCAGGTGCCCGAGCCGGTGGCCGCCGCCGTCGCGGCCACCCTCACCGCGCCGATCGCCAACCGGGGCCGCACGACCGCGGCCGAGCGCACGGCCGACGACGTCGTGCTCGCCGCCCGCCGCGCGGTCGCCGACCTGGTCGCCGGCGACCCCGGCGGCGTCGTGTTCGGCCGGAGCATGACCCAGCTGACCTACGACCTCTCGCGGGTGCTGTCGGCCTCGTGGGGTCCGGGCGACGAGGTGGTGGTGACCCGGCTGGACCACGACGCGAACATCCGCCCGTGGGTGCAGGCCGCCGCCGCGCGGGGCGCCACCGTCCGCTGGGCCGGCTTCGACCCGGCGACCGGCGAGCTGGCCCCGCGGGAGGTCGGGCGGCTGCTGACCGGGCGCACCCGGCTGGTCGCCGTCACCGGCGCCTCCAACCTGATCGGCACCCGGCCCGACGTCGCCGCGATCACCGCCCTGGCGCACGAGGCGGGCGCGCTGACCTACGTCGACGGCGTCCACCTGACCGCGCACGCGACCGTGGACGTCGCCGCGCTGGGGGCCGACCTCTACGCCTGCTCGCCGTACAAGTTCCTCGGCCCGCACTGCGGCTGCGTGGTGGTCGCACCGGCGCTCCTGGAGACGCTGCACCCCGACAAGCTGCTGCCCTCCACCGACGCCGTCCCCGAGCGCTTCGAGCTGGGCACCCTGCCCTACGAGCTGCTCGCCGGTACGACCGCGGCGGTCGACTTCCTCGCCGGGCTGGGCGGCCCCGAGGGCGACCGGCGGGCCCGGCTCGAGGCCGGGATGGCCGCAGTGGAGGCGCACGAGGACCGGCTGCGGGTGCGGATCGAGGAGGAACTGACCGGCCTCCCGGGGGTCGCGGTGCGGTCCCGGGCCCGGCACCGCACGCCCACCCTGCTGCTCACCTTCGACGGGCGGGACGCCGCGGACGGCTACCGCTTCCTCGCCGGGCGGGGGGTCAACGCGCCGGCCGGCTCCTTCTACGCGGTCGAGGCCAGCCGGCACCTGGGCCTGGGGGACACCGGCGGCCTGCGGATCGGGCTGGCGCCCTACAGCGACGACGAGGACGTCGACCGCCTGCTGGCCGGCCTGCGGGAGTGGCTCGCCACCTGACCCGTGCGGAGTGCGCCGTGCGAGGAGATCTCGCACCGGGCACTCCGCCCGCCGGTTCGGTGGCGCGCGACCGAGGCGTGTGACGCCGCTCACCGGGCGGGCTACCCTCGGGGCCGCCGACCGTGCGCCCCGGGAGGTCGCCCGTGCCCACCGCCCCACCCGTCGCCGACACCGCTCCCCGCGCCGGGCCGCGGCCGGGGCACGGCGTCCCCCCGCGCGGGGCCGGCTTCACCAAGTACCTGGTGCCCGAGGTGGTCTTCGGCTGGGGGGCGCTGTCCGAGGCCGGCTGGGCCGCGCGCCGGCTCGGCGCCCAGCGCCCGTTCGTCGTCACCGACGCCGGCCTGGCCGAGGCCGGCTGGGAGGCCGAGCTGGCCGGGCACCTGGCGGAGGCGGGTCTGCGGGCCACCGTCTGGCGGGGCCTGACCCCCAACCCCAAGGACCACGAGGTCGCCGCGGGCACCGAGGCCTACCTCGCCAGCGGCTGCGACGTCATCGTGGGGCTCGGCGGGGGCTCGGTCATCGACGCGGCCAAGGCGATCGCGGTCGTGGCCAGCAACGGCGGCCGGATCCTCGACTACGAGGGCGTGGACAAGGTCACCGCGGCCATCCCGCCCACCCTCATGTGCCCCAGCACCGCGGGCACCGGGGCCGACGTCTCCCAGTTCGCGGTCATCACCGACACCACCCGCCGGCTCAAGGCCACGCTCATCGGCCGGGCCCTGGTGCCCGACATCTCGATCACCGACCCGCGGCTGCTGGGCACCATGCCCGACGACCTCGCCGCCGCCACCGGTCTCGACGCGCTCACCCACGGCATCGAGGCCTTCGTGTCCAGGGCCTCCGGGCCGCTGACCGACGTGCACGCCCTGCACGCCGTCGAGCTGATCAGCGGCTCCCTGCAGCGCACCCTCCGGGACCGGGACGACGACGCCGCCCGCACCGGGATGGCGCAGGCCAGCCTGGAGGCCGGGCTGGCCTTCACCAACGCGATCCTCGGGGCCACGCACGCGATGAGCCACCAGGTCGGCGGCCTGCTGGACCTCCCGCACGGCGTCGTCAACGGCGTGCTGCTGCCGCACGTCATCCGGTTCAACGCCCGCAGCGCGCCGGACCGGTTCGTCCCGGTCGCCCGGGCCATGGGCATCGACGTCACCGGGGTGCCCGGCGACGTGGCGGCCGAGCTGGCGGCCGAGGCGGTGGCCCGGCTGGCCGCCGACCTCGGCGTCCCCCGGGGGCTCGCCCAGCTCGGGGTCCGCGAGTCCGACATCGACACGCTGGCCACCACGACGCTCGGCGACGCCTGCCTGTCGACCAACCCGCGGGACGCCGACCGCGCCGACGTCGCCGCGCTGTTCCGCGCCGCGCTCTGAGGCCCGGTGCACCCCGGGACCGGGCGCCCCCCGGACATCACCGCGCTCACCGGGCTGCGCTCCTCGAAGCCCAGCTGGTACGCCGAGTACCGGCAGACCGCCGGGGACCTGCACCGCGCGCTGGACTCCCTGGAGCACGTCGCCGGGGTGCTGTCGGCGACCGGGCAGGGTGCCGGGGCGCTGTGCCGGGCGGTCGTCGACGCGACCGCCGAGCAGCTCGGCGAGCCGTGGGTCGTGCTCGCGCTCGCGCCGGCCGCGCTCCCGCTGGCCCGCCCGCGGCTGCTCGGTCGCGGCCCCGCCGGTGCACCGGTCGGGGAGGTGGCGCTGCTGCCCGAGGTGGTCCGCCGGCCGGTCCAGGCCGCCCTGGCCGCGGACGCCGTCGAGCCCTGGCAGGACGCCGACGGCGCGGTCGTCGTCCCCCTCGTCGTCGACGGCGAGCCGGTCGGTGCGCTGGTCGCCTGCGGTGGCCCGCGCCGGACGGTCGGGCCGGCCGACCTGTCCATCCTGCGCATCGTGGCCAACCAGTCCGCGGTGGCGCTGCTCAGCGACCACCTGCTGGCCCGGTCGGAGTCGCTGCGCCGGCAGACCGAGCGGCTCTACGCCCAGGCCGAGGAGCGCGCCCGCGCGCTGGCCGAGCAGCACCGGCAGCTGGCCGAGGCCCAGCGCCGGCTGGACGTCGCCGCCCAGCGCGAGGCGGTGGACGCCGAGCGGCACCGCATCGCCCGCGAGCTGCACGACAGCGTCGCCCAGCACGTCCTGTCGGCCGGCATGACCATCGAGTGGTGCCGGCCGGAGGTGGCCCACCACGCCGAGGTGCACGAGCGGCTCGGGCACGCCAAGGCGCTGACCCGGGAGGCGGTCGAGCGGCTGCGCGGCGCCATCCACGCGCTCTCCTCCGACGGGCACGGCGAGGACGGGGAGGGCCTGCCCGCCCTCGTCGGCCGGCTGCCGGTGCTCGTGCCCGCGCCCGGGCCGGCGCTGGCGGTCCGGGTGGAGGGCGTGCCGCGCGAGCTGCCGGGAACCGTGGAGCGCGCGCTGTTCCGGATCGCCTCGGAGTGCCTGTTCAACACCGTGCGGCACGCCGGCGCCAGCCGCTGCACGGTGCGGCTGGCCTACCGCGCCACCGAGGTGCGGCTGTCGGTGGCCGACGACGGCGGCGGCGACCCCGAGCTGCTGCGGCGGGCGCTGCGCGCCTCGGGCCGGCGGGCGGACGGGTACCACCGCGGGCTGGGCAACATGGCCTCCCGGTGCCGCGAGATCGGGGCGACGCTGCGGTTCACCCGGGCCAGGATGGGCGGCGTGCGGGTGGAGGTCCGGCTGCCGCTGGGGGACGACGATGGCTGAGGTCATCCGGCTGGTGATCGTCGACGACCACGCGATCGTCCGGCAGGGGCTGCGCTCGATCCTGGAGCGCGAGCCCGACATCGACGTCGTCGGGGAGGCATCGTCCGCCCCGGAGGCCCTCGACCTGGTCGCGGCCACCCGGCCGCACATCGTCCTGCTCGACCTCAAGCTCTCGGCCGGCTCGGACGTCGCCGGCCTGGCCCTGTGCGGCCGGCTGACCCAGGCCACCCCCGCGCCCGGGGTGCTGGTGGTGACCACCTTCCTCGACCAGCGGCTGGTCCTCGAGGCGATCCAGCGCGGCGCCCGGGGGTACGTCCTCAAGGACGTCGACGCCGTGGCGCTGGTCGGCGCGATCCGGGCGGTGCACCGCGGGGAGAGCGCGTTCGACAGCCACAGCGCCTCGATGGTGGTCAAGTCGCTCTCCGGCCCGGCGCCCGGCCCGGCCGGCCCGGACCTCACCGCCCGCGAGCGCGAGGTGCTCACCCTGCTCGCGCGGGGGCTGTCGAACGAGGCGATCGGGCGGGAGCTCTACATCTCGGCGACCACGGCGAAGTTCCACGTGGGCAACGTGATGCGCAAGCTCTCGGTCTCCCGCCGCGCCGAGGCCGTCTACGCGGGCAGCAAGCTCGGCCTCATCTAGCGGAGTGGATCTGTCGGCGTGACGCCGACAGATCCACTCCGCTCCACGGCGGCTTCCGCGATGCGTTTGATGGCGGCCAGGGTGGCGGGGATGCCCTCGTGCGCCGCGGTGGTGCGCTGGTCGATCTGCCGCTGCGCGTCGTCCCCGTACTTCTCGGCGAACATCGCCAGCCCGGCGGGCAGGAACGCCCACGACTCGGTCAGCCGCGTGCCGCCGTCCTCCGGTTCGAGCGTGAAGCCCCACCGGACGAACCCGTCGCCGACCACCCAGGCGAACTCGCGGCCGCGGTCGGCCGCGACCACCCGGCTGCGGGTCTCCCAGGTCCGCTCGGGGGTCTCGTTGCGGCCGGTGAAGCGCGCGCCGACCTCGGCGCGCGCGCCCTCGTCCCACCAGCAGGCCCGGCAGACCGGGCTCCACTCCCCGGTGCGGGTCACGTCGGAGACCAGGTCGTAGAGGGTCCCGGGGTCGACGGCGACGACGATCGAGCCGGAGTACGTCAGGTCGCTCACGGGGGGAGTGTCGCAGCCGCCTCCCTCAGCGGGCGGCGGCGCGGGTGATGACGTCGGTGGCCCAGGTCTCCAGCCCCGACTGGTCCCGGATCACCTCGACCCGGTCGCAGTGCTCGGCGTACGCGGGCAGGTCGCAGCCGCCCAGCGCCCACGAGTAGCGCGGCTCCGGGGTGAGCCAGATGGTCTCGCGGACCCGCCGGGTGAGGTCAGCGAACACGTCCAGCCGCGGGGCGTTGCCGTTGCCGCGGCCGTCGCCCAGCACGAGCAGCGTCGAGCGGCGGGTGAAGGCGCCGGAGTGGTCGGCGGCCAGCCTCGCGAACACCGTGCCGTAGTCGCTGGCGGCGTCGACGTCGATCACATCACCGCCGAACACCAGGCCCAGCGCGGTCTCCAGCGGGTGCTCGTCGAACAGGTCGGTGATCTCGACGACGTCGTCGACGAAGGCGAAGGTCCGCACCTGGGCGAACAGGTCCTGCAGCGCGTGGACGACGTGCAGCGTGAACCGGGCCGTCGTCCGCACCGACAGGCTCACGTCGGCCACCACGACCAGCCGCGGCTTGTCCTCGGCCAGCCGGGTGGTGACCGGCCGGAACGGGACGCCGTCGTAGCGCAGGTTCCGGCGCATGGTGCGGGCCACGTCCACCCGTCCGCGCGGGGACTGCCGCTTCTTGTGGGTCAGCCCGCCGTGCAGCGAGGTGGCCAGCCGGCGCAGCGACTCCTCGATCCGCGCCCGCTCGCTCTCGGTGACCTTCTCCACGGGCGCCCGGGCCATCTCCCGCTCCTCGACGGCCAGCTCGGTCATCTCGGCGAGCTTCTGCAGGTGCGCGGCCAGGAGCTCCGGGAGGTCCTCGATCACCCCGGCCAGCCGGCGGCGCAGCGCCTCGGCCACCGCCGGGTCGAGGTCGCCCACCGGGTCGGCCAGCCAGTCGCGCAGCGCCTGCTGCTGGGCGACGGTCAGCTCGACGTCCAGCGGGGTGCCGCCGCCGCGGACCAGGTCGCCGGGCAGCCCCGGGTCGTGCAGCCGGTCCACCTCCAGCTGCACCTGCTGGGCGTCGTCGGCCGGCGCCCCGCTGCTCTCCGAGGACAGCACGATCTGCTGGGTCAGCGAGGCCAGGTCGACCTTGTTCGCCTCCTGGTGCAGGTTGTACTGCGCGGCGAGGTCCTCGGGGCGGAAGAACTCCTTGATGTCGACCGGCCGGCCGTGGCTGTGCCCCTCCTGCACCTCGGCGTCCGGGTCCGGCGACCAGGTCATCCGGGTCAGCTCGCCGGTGTCGGCCAGGTCGTCGTGGGCGTGCCCGTGCTCGTCGGGGGCCTCGACCACCGGGCGCAGCGAGAAGAACCGGTCGAAGGTGTCGGCGAAGACCTCGGCGTCCCGGCGGTCCTTGAGCAGGGCCGCGCCGAGCGCCGCCTCCAGGGCCGTCCGGTCGCCGACCCCGACCGCGGCCGCCGCGGCGAACGCGTCGACGGCCTCCGCGGTCGACACCCGCATGCCGCGCAGCCGGAGCAGGCGGACGAACCGGTGCAGCGCCGCTTCCACGGGCCCGCCCCCGTCAGACCGGCCGGCGCCGCGCGCTGCCGCCGCGGTTGGCCGCGAACGACCGCTGGCCCTGCCCGGCCCGCACCTGGCGCTGCGCGGCGGGGGCGGCCGGACCGGGCTCCTGGTCGGGCGCCTGCTGGCCGTAGTAGTTGCGGTCGTGCCGGCCGGGGCGGTCCTTGCCGGCCCGCACCGCCCGGCCGGGGGCGGCGTCGTCGTCGGCGTGCGCGTGGCCGGGGTGCGCGTGGTCGTGGTCGTGGGTGTGCCCGCCGTGGGTGTGCGCGCCGTGCGAGTGGGTGTGCCCGTGCTCGTGCGGCAGCGCGGCCGGGACCGCGGCGTTCGGGTCGACCAGCCGCGGCAGCGCCTCGCGCGAGCGCTGCACGTCGCGCTCGTACTTGGCCACCACCGAGACGGTGTCGGCGAGCACCTCGGCATCGAGCTCGCTGACGCCGAGGACGGCGAGGGTGCGCGCCCAGTCGATGGTCTCCGAGATGCTCGGCGCCTTGCGCAGGTCCAGGCCGCGCAGGCCGCGGACGATGTCGACCAGCCGTCTCGCCGCCGCGTCGGCCAGACCGGTGCGCTTGGAGCGGAGGATCTCCAGCTCGCGGTCGGCGTCGGGGTACTCGAGGAACAGGTGCAGGCAGCGCCGCTTCAGCGCCGCGGAGAGGTCGCGGGTGTTGTTCGACGTCAGGACGACGTACGGCGCCCGGGTCGCCCGGAACGTGCCGATCTCGGGCACCGACACCTGGTACTCGGCCAGCATCTCCAGCAGCACCGCCTCCAGGGCCTCGTCGGCGCGGTCCACCTCGTCGACCAGCAGCACGACCGGATCGGCGGAGCGCACCGCCTCCAGCAGCGGCCGCGGGGCGAGGAAGCGTTCGTTGAAGAAGGCGCTGTCGGCGTCGGCGACCCGGGCGACCGCCTCCTCCAGGGTGCCCGAGTCGGCCAGCAGCTGGGCGGTCTTCTCCCGCAGGATCTGGGTGTAGAGCAGCTGCTTGCCGTAGTCCCACTCGTAGAGGGCCTTGGTCTCGTCCTGCCCCTCGTAGCACTGCAGGCGCAGCAGCCGGCGCCCGGTGGCCGCGGCCAGCGTCTTGGCCAGCTCGGTCTTGCCGACCCCGGCCGGGCCCTCCAGCAGCAGCGGCTTGGCCAGCCGGGACATCACGAAGGTCGTCGTCGCCAGCCGGCGGTCGGTGATGTAGCCCTGCTCGGCGAAGGCGCGGGCGACGTCGTCCGGACCGGCGAAGTCGTCGGGGGCGACGTCGTCGGGGGCGGCGTCGTCGGGGGCGGCGTCGTCGGGGACGGGGTGGACGGTCACGGGGTGCCTCTCCGGGGGATGGGGAGGGCGGGGTGGCCGCTCGGCCACCCCGCCCCGGGACTCGACTGACTGCCCCTCAGCCGAGCAGGTCGTCCAGGTCCCCGGTCATGCAGTGCTCGACCACCGGGCGGACGGTCTCGAAGGTGCACTCCTTGGCGTTGCCCGGGGTGCAGGCGTCGCCGAGCACGTGGTGGGTGATGCGGTCGACGTCCTTGTCGTCGCCGGTGATCACGCCCGCGTTCTCGTAGAACGTCGTCGGGCCCTGGCCGAGCCGGTTCTTCGAGTAGGTGTCCTGCTTGACGTCGACGAACCGCTCCGGGATGCCCACGTCGCGCAGCAGCCGGATCGCCGCGGCCAGCGCCGCGTCGGCGGCCTGGACGTCGGTCATGCCGTGGGTGTCCACGCCCATGGCCCGGGCGAGGTCGGCGAAGCGGTGGTACTGCGTCGGCATGTTGAACGCCCACACGCGGGGCAGCGCGATGGCGTTGTTCAGCCCGTGGTGGGTGTCGTAGAAGGCGCTCACCGCGTGGCTGATCGAGTGGATGATGCCCAGGCCGCCGGAGTTGAAGGCCTGCGCGGCGATGTACTGGGCGTACATCATGCCCTCGCGGCCGGCGAGGTCCTGGCCGTTCCAGACCGCCTGGCGCAGGTGGTCGTTGGTCATCTTCACGGCGTAGAGGGCGTTGCCCAGCGACGGCGGGAAGTCCAGCCGGGAGACGTAGGGCTCGCTGGCGTGCGCCAGGACGTCGAACCCGCACTGGGCCGTGTAGTCGACCGGGCAGTCGAAGTAGAGCACCGGGTCGTCGATGGCGAGCGTGGCCAGGCAGTTGTCGTCGAACGCCACGTACTTGTGCGGGTTGCCCGGGTCGGTGGTGGTGTCGGTGATGACGTAGGCCCAGGAGGTCTCCGACCCGGTGCCGGCCGTGGTCGAGACGGCGATGTGCGGCGGGTTCTTCGGGTTCTCCGACTGGTTGAAGCCCTCGAACTCGTTGACGCTCCGGCCGTCGTGGGCGACCGAGATGCGGGCGCCCTTGCACGCGTCGTGGCTGGACCCGCCGCCGATGGAGACGAAGCTGTCGCAGGCGTTCTCCTGGTACATCGCCACGGCGTCCATGACGTTGTAGTCCTTGGGGTTGGACTCCACCTTGTCGTAGACCACGACCTCCAGGCCGTGGTACCGCATCGACCCGGCGATCTTGTCCACGATGTCGGTGCCGCGCAGGCCCGAGGTCATGACCAGCGTCTTCGTGAACCCCAGCTTGAGCGCCTCGGGGCCGATGAGCTCGTGCGCCCCGGGGCCCATCATCGCCCGCGGGAACGGGTGGAACTCCTTGATCGGGAAGGGCTTGAGGAGTTCTTCGACCTTCATGGGGGTCCTCCCTGCTGAGGTGTGCCGTGCCGTGCCGTCCGGTGCCGTGGCCGCGGACGCTAGGGCCGCCCACGCGGCCCGGGCAGGGGTACGGGTGGGGAACCGGCCGTCCGGAGGAGCAGGTCCGCCCGGCCGGTCAGGTGCACCTGCCCGACCGGGCAGGACCGTGCGCCGGGGCGCCCTCCTGGCTCACCGTTGCCGGTCCTGGCTCACCACTGATCGTGAGCCAGGACCGGCGACGACCAGGTCAGCTGATCACCGAGGAGGCGGCGCCGGGTCAGTGCGCGCGCAGGGTGGGGAAGCCGGCCGCCAGCTGGGCGAAGGCGGCGTGCAGGTCGTCGGCCAGGGACGTCGTCCCGTCGGCCAGCCACACCTCGAACGCGGTCGTGGCCGCGGCGCGGCTGCTCGTCGCCACCAGCCGGGGCAGCAGCGCGTCGGGGCGCTCGCCGGTGCGGTCGGCGACGTGGCGGGCCACCACCCGGTCGACGTCGGCGTAGCGCACCTGCGAGTGCGCCTGCAGCGCGGGCTCCCGGAGGATCATCGTCATCCGCTGGCGCAGCACCGGGAGGTCCTCGGCCGCGTAGTCGTTGACCTGCACGTAGGCCGCGCAGATCGACGCGAGCACCGGCTGGCCGTCGTCCGCCGCGCCCAGCAGCCGGTCCAGCCGCGCCACGTGCGAGGCGAAGTCGCCCCAGACCGCGTCGGCCTTGGTGGCGAAGTGCCGGAAGAAGGTGCGCCGGCTGATGCCCGCGGCCTCGGCGATCTCGTCCGCGGTGACCTGCTCGAAGCCGCGCCGGGTGAACAGGTCGAGGGCCACCTGCTCCACGCGCGCCCGGGTGTCGGCGCGCGCGTCGGGCAGCAGGTCGGTCACGGGTCCCATCTTGCGCCACCCGGCAGCCGCCGAGGCGGGACGACGCGACCGGTCGCCCGGCCGGGTGGCCGCGGCGCGCCGTGACCGCTGTTGCCCGTGGCACTGGGTGTCACTAACGTGCGCTCCACCCGTAACGCCGATCACAGGGAGGCCCCGTGCCCGAGACCACCGAGACGCAGACCACCGAGGCCCCGGCCGCCGAGGAGACCCTGGTCGAGGAGTCCCTCGTCGAGGAGGTCTCCATCGACGGCATGTGCGGGGTGTACTGATCGACGCCCCCGCGGCGGCGCCGGCGAGCACCGCGATGAGCGACGCCGGCGCCGCTCCCCCGCCGGGCGGCGGCGCCGCCCCGGACTTCGACCCGGCCCTGCCCTGGCGGCGGGCCCGTTCGGTGGCGCTGCGCCCCGAGCCGTTCGGCGCGCTGGTCTACCACTTCGGCAACCGGAAGCTGTCCTTCCTCAAGTCGAAGACCCTGGTCGCCGTCGTGGAGGCGCTGGCCGAGCACCCCAGCGCCGCGGCCGCCCTCGTCGCGTGCGGGGTCCCCGCGGCCTCGCGGCCCGCCTACGTCAAGGCGCTCGCCGACCTCGCGCGTTCGCAGATGATCGAGGTAAGGACCTCCCTGCCCCCCACCTCTCGCACGCTCGAGGCGGGTCCCTGCAGGCAGGCCGATCAACCGGAGGAACCGTGACCGCCGTCCTGCCGTCCCGCCCCGCCGCCCCACCGCGCCCGGAGGGCGGGCGGCTGATCGACCAGTTCGAGTACGGGCTCGACGCGCCGATCTGCCTGACCTGGGAGCTCACCTACGCCTGCAACCTCGCCTGCGCGCACTGCCTGTCCTCCTCCGGGCGGCGCGACCCCCGCGAGCTCACCACCGCCGAGGCGGAGGGGGTCATCGACGAGCTGCAGCGGATGCAGGTCTTCTACGTCAACGTCGGCGGCGGCGAGCCGACCGTCCGGCCGGACTTCTGGCACCTGCTCGACTACGCCATCGGCCACGACGTCGGGGTCAAGTTCTCCACCAACGGCGTGAAGCTGAACCGGGACCGCGCCGCGCAGCTGGCCCGCACCGACTACGTCGACGTGCAGATCTCCCTGGACGGCGCCACGGCCGAGGTCAACGACCGGGTCCGCGGCACCGGCTCCTACGCCACCGCGATCCGGGCCCTGGAGAACCTGGCCGAGGCCGGGATGAAGGACTTCAAGGTCTCCGTCGTCGTCACCCGGGAGAACGTCGCCCAGCTCGACGCGTTCAAGGCGCTCACCGACCGCTACGGCGCCCAGCTCCGGATCACCCGGCTGCGCCCGTCCGGCCGCGGCGCCGACGTCTGGGACCAGCTGCACCCGACCCAGGAGCAGCAGCGCGAGCTCTACTCCTGGCTGCTGGCCAACGGCGAGAAGGTGCTCACCGGCGACTCGTTCTTCCACCTGTCGGCCTACGGCGAGGCCCTCCCGGGCCTGAACCTGTGCGGCGCCGGCCGGGTGGTGTGCCTGATCGACCCCGTGGGCGACGTCTACGCCTGCCCGTTCGCCATCCACGAGGACTTCCTCGCCGGCAACGTGCGCGACGAGGGCGGCTTCCAGCGGGTGTGGCGGTCCTCGGAGCTGTTCGCCGACCTGCGCAGCCCGCAGACCGGCGGCGCCTGCACGAAGTGCGCCCACTTCGACGCCTGCCGCGGCGGGTGCATGGCGGCCAAGTTCTTCACCGGCCTGCCGCTGGACGGCCCCGACCCCGAGTGCGTGCAGGGGTACGGCGAGAGCGCGCTGGCCGCCCGCGACGCCTCGACGGCCATGCCGAGGAGCTCCGTCGACCACTCGCACACCGGCCCGGTGCGCGGGCAGCCCACGCTGCTCGGCATGCCGTCGATCCCGACGGCCGCCCCGGCTCCGCCCACACCCGCGCCCCCCGCCCGGATCTGCGACGAGTCCCCGCTCGCGGGCCTCGACCTGCGCTGACCGACCTCACCGACCCGCTGGTCCTCGCGGGCCGGACGGCGCCCTCCCGGGTGTTGTTCGGCCCGCACGAGACCAACCTCGGCCGCGGCCGGGCGTTGTCGGCGCGGCACACCGCCTACTACGCCCGCCGCGCCGCCGGCGGCTGCGGGGTCGTGGTCACCGAGACCGCCTCGGTGCACGACTCCGACCACCCGTACGAGCTCGCCCCCCTGGCCGCCGCGTGCGGCCCCGGCTGGGCCGAGGTGGTCGCCGCCTGCCGGCCGCACGGCGCGCTGGTCCTCGCCGGGCTCGGGCACACCGGCGCGCAGGGCTCCCCGGCCTGGACCGGGGCCGCGCTGTGGGGCGCCTCGGCGGTGCCCGACGTCGTCACCGGCGAGGTCCCGGCGGTCATGGGCCGGCCGGAGCTCGAGGCGCTGGTGGCCGGCTTCGCCGCGGCCGCGCGGACCGCCGTCGCCGCGGACGCCGACGGGGTGGAGGTGGACGCCGGCCCGCGGTCGCTGCTGCGCCAGTTCGCCTCCGGGCTGACCAACACCCGCACCGACGCCCACGGCACCGACCGGCTGCGGCTGCCGGCGGAGGTGCTGGCCGCCGTCCGGGCCGAGCTCGGCACCGGCCGGGTGCTGTCGCTGCGGCTCTCGTGCGACGAGGAGGCGCCCTGGGCCGGGATCACCCCGTCGTCCGCCGTCGCGGCGGTGGCCCGGCTGGCGCCGCTGCTCGACCTGCTCGTCGTGGTCCGGGGCAGCGGGCTGGCGCCGTCGGCGTACCGGCCCGACGGGCACGTGCCGCAGGCCTTCAACCGCGGGCTCACCCGCGCGGTGCGCGCCGCGGCCGGGGGCGTGCCGGTGGTGCTGCAGGGCTCGGTGGTCGACCCGGCCGCGGCCCAGGCCGCCCTGGACGACGGGACCGCCGACGCGGTCGAGATGACCCGCGCCCAGATCGCCGACGCGGCGCTCGTCGCCCGGGTCCGCAGCGGGACCGCCCCGCGGCCGTGCACGCTGTGCAACCAGGCCTGCCAGGTCCGCGACGTCCGCAACCCGGCGGTGGGCTGCACCGTCGACCCGGCCAGCGGCCGCGAGACCGGGCCGCCCCGGAGCGGCGGGCGCGGCCGTCCCCGCCGCTCCGGAGCGGTCGTGCAGGTGGTCGGCGGCGGGCCGGCCGGGCTGGAGGCCGCCCGGGTCCTCGCCGGGGCCGGGGCGCGGGTCGAGCTGGTCGAGCGCGCCGACCGGCTCGGCGGCCGGCTGGCCACGGTCGCCGCACTCCCCGGCCGGGCGCGGTTCGCCGACCTGGCCGGGTGGCTCGTGGCCGAGTGCGAGCGGCTCGGCGTCCGGGTCCGGCTCGGCGTCGCGGGCCCGGTCCGGCCGGACGGACCGGTCCTGCTCGCCACCGGCGCCCGCCCGCGGCCGGCCGGCGTCCCCGTCGGGCCCGGCGTGCAGGTCCTGACCGCCGCCGCGGTGCTCGACGGGACCGTGCCGGCCCCCGGCCCGGTGGTGGTGCACGACCCGGTCGGCGGGCCGGTCGGGGTCGGGGTGGCCGAGCTGCTCGCCGCGGCCGGCCGCGAGGTCGCCCTGGTGGCACCGCACGAGGTGGCCGGCGCCCGGCTCGGCGGCGACCTCGCTCCGGCCAACGCCCGGCTGGCCCGTGCGGGGGTCCGGCGCGAGACCGCCGCGGTGCTCCGCTCGGCCGGCGGTGGCCGGGCGCGGGTCGCCGACCGCTGGTCCGGGGCCGAGCGCGCGCTGCCGTGCGCCGTGCTCGTCGACGCCGGGCCGCCGCTGCCGGGCGCCGTGCCCCCCGGCGCGCCCCCGGGGCTCCGGGCGGCCGGGGACGTCGTCACCCCGCGCACCGTGCGCGAGGCGGTCGAGGAGGGGCGGCGGGCGGCGGGAGAGCTGCTCGGCTGGCCGCGCCGGTGATCATGGGCGTGTCGCAGGTTGCGGCGGCGTGTCGTCCGTGTCGTCCGTCAACAACCCCATGATCACGACCGGAGCATCCCGGCGGCGTCCGCCCTGCTCAGGGTTGCTCGGCCACATAACCTCCGCATAGTTTGTGTGCGTCACCTCACACCCGACCGCGGAGGATCCCCATGGGCAAGCTCGAGGGCAAGGTCGCCCTGGTCACCGGAGCCGCGCGCGGGCAGGGCCGCAGCCACGCGGTCCGCCTCGCGCAGGAGGGTGCCGACGTCATCGCCGTGGACCGGTGCGCAGACGTCCCCACCGTCGGCTACCCGATGGCCACCCCCGAGGACCTCGCCGAGACCGTGCGCCAGGTCGAGGCCCTCGACCGGCGCATCGTCGCCGCGCAGGCCGACGTCCGCGACAGCGCCGCGCTGAAGGCGGCCGTGGACGACGGCGTCGCGCAGCTGGGCCGGCTGGACATCGTGCTGGCCAACGCCGGGATCGCCAGCTTCGCGCCGGTCGAGGAGCTGACCGACGAGATGTGGGACGACATGATCGGCATCAACCTCACCGGCGTGTTCCGGACCGTCCGGGCCGCCGTCCCGCACCTGCGCGCGCACGGTGAGGGCGGGGCGATCGTGCTCACCAGCTCCACGGCCGGCATCAAGGGCCTGGCCAACCTCGCGCACTACGTCGCCGCCAAGCACGGCGTCGTCGGGCTGGTGAAGACGCTGGCCAACGAGCTGGCGCCGGACATGATCCGGGTCAACTCGGTGCACCCGACGGCGGTCAGCACCGACATGATCCACAACCGCAAGACCTACGGGAACTTCGTGCCCGACAAGCCCGAGAACCAGGTCACCCGCGACGACGTCGAGCCGCTGTTCGCCGGCCTCAACGCGATGCCGGTGCCGTGGGTGGAGTCCGCCGACATCAGCAACGCGATCCTCTGGCTGGTCAGCGACGACGCCCGGTACGTGACCGGCGTGCAGCTGCCGATCGACGCGGGCTCGGTGATCAAGTAGTGCCCGGCCGGATGCAGGGCAAGGTCGTCTTCATCACCGGCGCGGGGCGGGGGATGGGCCGCAGCCACGCCGTCCGCCTGGCTCGCGAGGGCGCCGACGTCATCGGGATGGACGTCTGCGGGCCGATCCCGAGCGCGACCGCCCCGGTGACCACACCCGAGGAGCTCGCCGAGACGGTGCGGCAGGTGGAGGCCCTCGACCGGCGGATGGTCACCTTCCAGGCCGACGTCACCGACGAGGAGGCGCTGACCGCCGGGCTGGCCGACGGGGTCGCCCAGCTCGGCCGGCTGGACTGCGCCGTCGCCAACGCCGGCATCGGCGTCCCCCCGCACGAGGTCGCCGACACCCCCGCCCAGGAGTGGCGGGACATGCTCGAGACCAACCTGACCGGGGTCTTCCTCACCGCCAAGGCGGCGATCCCGCACCTCCGCGCGACCGGCGAGGGCGGGTCGCTGATCCTGGTCAGCTCGGCGCTGGGCCTGCGCGGCATGGCGAACGTGGCCTCCTACGTGGCGGCCAAGCACGGGGTCGTCGGCCTGATGCGCAGCCTCGCGCTGGAGCTCGCGCCCGAGCGGATCCGGGTCAACTCGATCCACCCGACCAACGTCGACACCCCGCTCATCCAGAACGAGAACGTCTACCGGCTCTTCCGGCCCGACCTGGAGCACCCCACCCGCGAGGACGTCAGCGGCGTGTTCCAGGAGCTCAACCTGCTGGCGACCCCCTGGGTGCAGCCCGAGGACGTCAGCGAGGCGGTGCTCTACCTGGCCGCCGACGACTCCGGCCGGTTCGTCACCGGCACCACCCACCGGGTCGACGCCGGCTGGATCACCAAGTGACCGCATCGAGAGGGGATGTCATGGCAGGACGGGTGCAGGGCAAGGTCGCCTTCATCACCGGCGCGGCGCGCAGCCAGGGCCGCAGCCACGCTGTGCGGCTGGCCCAGGAGGGTGCCGACATCATCGCCGTCGACATCGCCGGGCCGGTCGAGTCGATCCGGATGTACCCGCCGGCCACCGAGGAGGACCTCGCCGAGACCGTCCGCCAGGTCGAGGCCCTCGACCGGCGCATCATCGCGACGAAGGCCGACGTCCGGGACAGCGGCGCGCTGAAGGCCGCGGTGGACGAGGGGGTGGCCCAGCTCGGCCGGCTGGACATCGTGCTGGCCAACGCCGGGGTCTTCGAGCTGGAGCCGTCGCTGGAGCTCACCGACAGGGCCTGGCAGGAGATGATCGACATCAACCTGACCGGCGTGTGGAACACCTGCAAGGTGGCGCTGCCGCACCTGATCGAGGGCGGCGGCGGGTCGATCGTCATCACCAGCTCGACCGCCGGGCTCAAGGGGACGCCGAACACCATCCACTACACGACCGCCAAGCACGGCGTCATCGGCATCATGCGGACGCTGGCCAACGAGTTCGGCAAGCAGGCGATCCGGGTGAACACCGTGCACCCGACCGGCGTGGACACGGTGATGATCCAGAACCCCAAGACGTGGGGGCTGTTCACCCCGGACGACCCCGAGCCGACGAAGGAGAAGTTCACCGAGCTGTTCGAGACGCTGCACCCGCTGCCGGTGGCCTACGTCGACCCGGTGGACATCTCCAACGCGGTGCTGTTCCTCGTCTCGGACGAGGCCCGCTACATCACCGGGGTGACCCTGCCGGTGGACGCCGGCTACACGATCCGCTGAGGCCGGGGCCCGCTGCGGCCGCCCGGGTCGAGGGAGAGGAAGCTACGCCCGCGTCGGGGCGCCCCTGACACGGGCAGAGCTTCCTCTCCCTCGACCGTTCCGGGCCTCGCCCCCGGCGGTCAGAGGTCGACGACCGCGTTGTCCGAGGAGATCCGCTGCCCGGTCGCCTTGGCCTTGACGAAGCTGAACGCCGTCGCCAGCCGCCCACCGGGGGAGTCCCAGTACTCGGCGGTGTCGGCCTCCACGCGCACCAGCACGACCGACGGGTCCTCCGGGCCCTGCGGCAGCCAGGCCGACACGCCGGAGTTCCACAGCTGCTCCTTCTTCTCGACGTCGTGCACCACCACGGCGTGCCCGGTCAGCGACACCCAGGTGCCGCCCGACCCGACGCCGACGTTCACCTGCGGCGAGGCCTGGACGTGCCCGATCCAGTCCGAGCCCTCCTCGGCGAAGAACCACAGGTCGCCGTCGAACTCGACCTCCTGCAGCGCCATCGGCCGGCTGGTGAGCTTCCCCCCGGGCGTGGTGGTGGTCAGGAAGCCGATCTTCTGGCCCTTGATCAGCTCGGCGACCTTGCGGGTGTCCTCGGCGCTCATGCGCGTCGTCCTCTCGTGCGGGATCGGATGTCGCCCGACCGGTGCCCAGCCGGGCCGCCCGCGAACCCCGGCGGCAGCGCGTCCAGGTAGCGCCAGGCACCGCCGTCCCGCACGAACCGGCTCACCTCGTGCTGCGCGCCCGGTTCCCGGTCGACGACCCACGACGCCCGGAACTCGACCGTGCCCTCCCCGGCCAGCAGCCCGCCGCCGGTGGTGGCCAGCACCTCCAGGCCGGTCCAGCGCACGGCCGGGTCCGGGTCGAGGGTGCGCGGGCGGGTGGACGGGTGCCAGGTGGCCAGCAGGTAGCCGGTGTCGCCCACGACGAAGGCGCTGTACCGCGACCGCACGAGCTGCTCGGCCGTGGCGGCGGGCGCGCCGGCGTGCAGCGGGCCGCAGCACTCGTCGTAGGGCGAGCCGGTGCCGCACGGGCAGCGTCGGGGCGTCATGCTGCCCCAGTCTGGACGCACCGGCGGGCGGGAGGGGTGCAGGTGGCGCGGTACCGGCGGCTGGCCGCACCCCTGCGGCTGGGCCCGCTGACGGTGCCCAACCGGGTGGTCTTCCCGGCGCACCTGACCAACTTCGCCGTCGACGGCCTGCCCACCGCCCGCCACGCCGCCTACGCCGCGGCCCGAGCGGCGGGCGGTGCCGGGCTGGTCGTCGTCGAGGAGTCCACCGTCGACCCTGCCGACCGCCCGTACGAGAAGCTGGTCCGCGGGTGGGACCCGGCGGTCGTGCCCGCCTGGCGGGCGGTCACCGAGGCGGTGCACGCGCACGGCGTCCCCGTGGTCGCCCAGCTGAACCACAACGGCGGGCAGTCCGACGGGTTGCACACCCGCGCACCGGTGCTCGCCCCGTCCCCGGTGCCCGACCCGCTGTTCGGCGAGGTGCCGCGCGAGGCCACGCCCGCCGACCTGCGCCGGCTGGTCGCCGCGTTCGCCGCGGTCGCCGGGCGCTGCGCGGCGGCCGGCTTCGACGGCGTGGAGGTCCAGGCCTCCCAGTCGGCCCTGGCCCGGCAGTTCCTCTCCCGGGCGACCAACCGGCGCACCGACCGCTACGGCGGGTCGCTGGAGAACCGCGCCCGCTTCCTCGCCGAGGTGCTCGCCGCGGTGCGGGAGGCGGTGGGGCCGGACCGGGCGGTCGGCGTCCGCCTCGGCGACGAGGAGGGCGCGGGCGGGGGGACGACGGCGGCCGAGGCAGCGGCCACCGCGCGCCTGCTCGCCGGGCGCGGGCTGGTCGACTGGGTGAGCACCACCGTCGGCGTCGCGACCGCGACCCTGGACCGCGTCGTCCCGCCGATGACCACCCCGACCGGCTACGCCCGCCCGTTCGCCGCCGCGGTGCGCGCGGCCGTCGGCGTCCCGGTGATCGGGGTGGGCCGCTTCCTCACCCCCGGCCAGGCCGAGGCCGCGCTGGCGGCCGGCGACTGCGACCTGGTCGGGGCGGTGCGCGCGCAGGTCGCCGACCCGGCGTGGGCGGCCAAGGCGCTCGCCGGCCGGGCGGGGGAGATCCGCCGGTGCCTGGGCTGCAACCAGGAGTGCGTCGGCGCGGTCGGCCTCGGCCGGGCGCTCGGCTGCGTGACCAACCCGCGGGCGGGCCGGGAGGCCCCGCTGCCGGTGCCCGCGCGGCGGCGGGTGCTGGTCGTCGGCGGTGGCCCGGCCGGGCTGCGGACGGCGGCGACCGCGGCGCAGCGCGGCCACGAGGTGACCCTGCTGGAGCAGGGTCGGGTCCTCGGCGGGGCGGTGCGGACGGCGGCCGCCGGCCCCGGCCGGGGCGGGCTCCTCCCGCTGGTCGAGGACCTGGCCCGGGAGTGCGCGCGGGCCGGGGTGGCGCTGCGCACCGGCGTCCGGGCGACCGCCGCGGGCGTGCTGGGCGCCGCCCCGGACGCCGTCGTCCTGGCCACCGGCGCGCGGGCGGCCCCGCCCGCGTGGGCGGCCGGCGCCGAGGGCGTGCTCGACGTCCGGGACGTGCTCGGCGGGCGGGTGCGGCCGGCCGGCCGGGTGCTCGTGGTCGACGAGCTCGGCGGGGCGGCAGCGCCGTCGGTGGCCGAGCTGCTGGCCGCGCGCGGCTGCCGGGTGGAGCTGGTGACCGCGGCGCTGGTGGTCGGGCAGGACCTCGGGCCGCTGCTGGAGCTGCCGCGCTGGCGCCGGCGGGCCGCGGAGCTCGGCATCCGGCTGACCCCCGAGGTGGTGGTGACCGCCGTGGACGGCGGCACGGTCGCCCTGCTGCACCACCCGACCGGCGCGGTGCAGGCGCGGGCGGTCGACGCCGTCGTGGTGGCCGCCCCAGGCGTGGCCGACGACGCGCTCTGGCACGAGCTGCGCCGCGGGCCCGGGGACGGCGGCCCGGAGGTGCACCGGGTGGGCGACTGCCTCGCGCCCCGGCGGGCCTCGGCCGCCACCCGGGACGGCGAGCGGGTCGGCGCGGCGCTGTAGCCCCGGCCGCGAGGGGAGGGGCCGCCGGCGGGTCAGGCCTCGCCGGCGTACCGCGCGCGCAGGCCCTCGACGAGCAGGTCCAGGCCGAACTCGAAGGCCGCGCCGTGCGGGTGGCGCACCAGCTCGGTGATCGCGGCCAGCAGCAGCGGCTGCCCGGCCAGGGCGCAGGCGCGCCGGGCGGCGGGGTCCTCGCCCCCGGGGGCCGGTGGCTGGCTGCGCCCCCGGTCGGCCTCCGCCTGCCACTCGACGGCGCTGCCGATCACGTAGGAGCCCAGCGCGAACAGCGCCTGCTGCGCCTCGCCGGGGCGCAGGCCCGCCGCCACCAGCACGCCGAGCACCCGCTCGATGCCGGCGAAGCTCTCCGGGCTGGGCCGGTTGCCGGCCACCACCCGAGGCGCGTCCCGGGTGGCCACCAGCGCGGTGAACGTGCGCCGGGCGTCCTCGCGCAGCCACTCCCACCAGGGCTGGCCCTCCTCCGGGCCGGCGTAGACCCGCCCGGTGCGGCGCAGCAGCTCCTCGGCCATGAGATCCATGAGCTGCCGCTTGTTCTCGACGTGCCAGTAGAGGGTCGGCCCGGAGACCCCGAGCCGGGCGGCGACCCGGCGGAACGAGACCGCCTCCAGGCCGCCCTCGGCGAGCAGGTCGAGGGCGGCGTCGACGACGGCCTCGCGGGTCACCGCCGGCCGCTCCGTCGCCGTCCCCGGTCTCACGCTTGACACCCTAACGGTGTGAGAGGACGGTGTCCGCTGTGTCTAACACCGTTAGGGAACCGGCCATCGAGGTCACCGGCCTCCGCAAGACCTACCCGGCCGGCGACTCCGTGGTCGAGGCGGTGAAGGGCATCGACCTGCGGGTCGAGGCGGGGCAGACCTACGGCTTCCTCGGCCCCAACGGCGCCGGGAAGTCCACGACCATCGAGATGCTGTGCACCATCCGCAACCCGACGTCGGGGACCGCGCGCGTCGCCGGCTTCGACGTCGTCCGGCAGCGCAGCCAGGTGCGCCGTCGGATCGGCCTGGTGTTCCAGCAGCAGACCCTGGACCTGCAGCTGTCCGCCGAGCAGAACCTGCGCTTCCACGCCGAGCTCTACGGCCTCTCCCGCCCGGAGGCCGACCGGCGCATCGCCGAGGTGCTCGACATGGTGGCCCTCACCGACCGCCGCACGGACCGGGTCGACAAGTTCTCCGGCGGCATGAAGCGGCGGCTGGAGATCGCCCGCGGCCTGGTCCACGCCCCCCAGGTGCTCTTCCTCGACGAGCCCACCATCGGCCTGGACCCGCAGACCCGCGCCGCCATCTGGGACCACCTGACCTGGCTGCGCGACAACACCGACATCACCGTCTTCGTCACCACGCACTACATGGACGAGGCCGAGCACTGCGACCGGATCGCGATCATGGACCACGGCGAGATCGTCGTGGAGGACACGCCCGAGGCGCTGAAGTCCAGCGTCGGCACCGACCGCATCGCGCTGCGCACCGACGACGACGAGCTGGCCATCGCGCGGGTCCGGGAGCGGCTCGGGGTGGAGGCCGGCATGCACGAGGGGCAGGTGACCCTCGCCGTGGCCGAGGGGGCCGCGGTGGTGCCCCGGCTGTTCACCGAGCTCGGCGTCGGCATCCGCTCGGTGACCGTCACCCGGCCCAGCCTGGACGACGTCTTCCTGACCTACACCGGCCGCACGATCCGCGACTCCGAGGGCCCCTCGGCCCCGTCCCACCCGTTCGCCGGGAGGCGCTGACATGACCCGCTCCGCCGGAGAGGACGCACCGTGAGCACCCGTGACACCGCCGTCCCGCCCGCCGTCACCGAGCCGCAGCGGCTGACCGAGGTGCGCTCCGACCTCGGCCACGAGGTCCGGGCCACCTGGGTCGTGATGCGCCGGGAGCTCCTGCGGCTCCGGCAGGACCGGGCCCGCATCCTCACCATGCTGCTGCAGCCGCTGCTCTTCGTCTTCGTCATGGGCACCGGCCTGGGCAGCATCGTCGACACCGGCGGCGACACCAGCTTCCGGACCTTCCTGTTCCCCGGGGTGCTGGCCACCTCGGTGCTGTTCACCGCGGCCTTCGCCGGCATCAGCCTGGTCTGGGACCGCGAGTTCGGCTTCCTGCGCGAGATGATGGTCGCCCCCATCTCCCGCGGCGCGATCATCTGGGGCAAGTGCCTCGGCGGCGCGGTCGTGGCCACCGTGCAGAGCCTCCTGCTCCTCGCCCTGGCCGGCACCGTCGGCATCCCCTACGCCCCCGTGCTGCTCCTCCAGCTGACCGGCTGCCTGTTCCTCGGGTCGCTGCTGCTCACCGCGCTCGGCGTCCTGCTCTCCACGCGGATCAGGACCATCCAGACGGCGATGCCGGTCAGCCAGCTGCTGATCATGCCGATGATGTTCCTGTCGGGGGCGCTGTTCCCGATCGCCGGGCTGCCGGACTGGCTCGCCGTCCTCACCAAGCTCAACCCGCTGACCTACGTCGTCCAGCCGATGCGCTCCTTCGTGCTCGACCGGCTGGCGCTGACGGCGGCCGAGCAGGAGCGCCTAGTCCCGGTGATCACCTGGGCCGGCTGGGAGGTACCGGTCGGGGTCCAGCTGCTGGCCGTCGCCGTCCTGACGCTGGGGCTGGTCACCCTCGCCGCCCGGGTCTTCCGCACCACCGAGTAGAAGGACCACCCTTCCCCCCACGCCTCGCAGGCTCGGCGCGGGCCCCTGAAGGGTGGCCGGTGGCGCCCGGGACGGGGCCGTCCCAGCGCGTCACTACGCTGGCTGCGGTGAGCTCCCTCGCGGGTGCCGTCTGGCCCGAGCTGCCCGAGCGCCCGCTGCTGCTGGTGCCGCTGGGTGCGGTCGAGCAGCACGGCCACCACCTGCCGCTGGCCACCGACACCACCGTCGCCTGCGCGGTCGCCGAGGCGGCCGTGGACGACCTCCCCGCCGCGCTGCTGGCCCCGCCGCTCGCCTACGGCGCCAGCGGCGAGCACGAGGAGTTCCCCGGCACCGTGTCGATCGGCACCGAGGCGCTGGCCGGGCTGCTGGTCGAGTACGGCCGCTCGGCCTGCCGCTGGGCCGGGCGCCTGCTCGTCGTCAACGGCCACGGCGGCAACCTCGACGCCCTGCGGGCCGCCGTCCCGCTGCTGCGCTCGGAGGGCCGCGACGTCGCCTGGTTCCCGTGCGCCGTCGCCGGCGCCGACCCGCACGCCGGGCGCACCGAGACCGCGCTGATGTTGCACGTGGAACCGGGGTCGGTGCGCCTGGAGCGGGCCGTGGCGGGCGAGACCGCACCGCTGGACGAGGTCCTGCCCCGGCTGCGCGAGGAGGGCGTGCGCGCGGTCAGCCCCACCGGCGTGCTGGGGGACCCGGACGGCGCCTCGGCGGAGGAGGGCGCGGCCCTGCTCGACGGCCTCGCCGCGCGGCTGGCCGGCGCCGTCGCCCGGTGGGACGTCGACCCCGGCGGGCGGCTGCGGGGCTGAGGGCGGCCGCCGGCGGGGGTCGGCCCGACCGGGGCCGCCGCCCCCGCGGTTAGGGTTCCGGGCATGGGCTCTCCTCCCGGGTGGCTGCTCGTCGTCGACTACCAGGAGGTCTTCCGCGACCCGACGTCCCCCTGGACGACGCCCCGCTTCGACGACATCCGGCCCCGCGTCCGGTCCCTGGTGCAGGCCTTCGGCGAGCGGGTGGTGTTCACGCGCTTCGTCGTCCCCGAGCGCCCCGAGGGGGCCTGGGCCGACTACTACCGGCGGTACGACTACTTCACCCGGCCGCACGCGATCCCGCTGTTCCAGCTCTCCGAGGACCCCGGCGCCCGCACGGTCGTCGACGTCCCGACCTTCGGCAAGTGGGTGCCCGAGGTGGCCGACGTGGTGGGTGACGGGCCCCTGACGGTGGCCGGCGTGGCCACCGACTGCTGCGTGCTCTCCACCGTGCTGCCGGCCGCCGACGCCGGCGTCCACGTGCAGGTGGTCTCCGACGCCTGCGCCGGGGCCAGCGACGAGGCGCACGCCGACACGATGCGCATCCTGGGCTGCTACGCCCCCCTGGTCGAGGTCACCACCACGGCCGAGGTGCTCGCCGCGGGATGACCGCGGTCCCCGCGCCGCCGGCCGGGCGGCTGCCCGACGGCTTCGCCGTCCGCCTGGACCCGCGCACCCGCCGGCGCGCGGGCGGCACCGTGCTCCTGGGCGGCTCGCCGCTGCGGCTGGTCCGCCTGCTGCCCCGGGCGCAGGCACTCATGGCCGGTGACCACCTCGAGGTGCGGGACGCGGCGACCGCGGCGCTGGCCGCCCGCCTGCTGGACGCCGGCCTCGCCCACCCCGTCCCCTCGCCGTGCGCCCCGGCGGCGGCGGAGGTCACCGTCGTCGTCCCGGTGCGGGACCGTGCCGCCGAGCTGGCCCGGCTGCTCGCCGCGCTGCGCGCCGACCCCGCCACCGCCACCGTCCCCGTGCTCGTGGTGGACGACGGGTCCGCCGACCCGGCCGCGACCCGGGCGGTGGCCGGCGGTGCCGGCGCGCGGGTGCTGCGCCACGCGGTCTCCCGGGGCCCGGCCGCCGCCCGCAACGCCGGGCTGGCCGCCGCCACCACGGAGCTCGTCGCCTTCCTCGACTCGGACTGCGTGCCGCGCCCCGGCTGGCTGGACCCGCTGCTGCGGCACACCGCCGACCCGCGGCTGGCCGTCGTCGCGCCCCGGATCGCCGCGCTGGGGGAGCCGGTCGGGTTCGTCGCCCGCTACGAGACCGCGGTGAGCGCCCTGGACATGGGCCCCGACCCGGCGCCCGTGGCACCCGGGACCGCGGTCTCCTACCTGCCCAGCGCGGCGCTGCTGGCCCGCCGGGCGGCGCTCGGCGCGGGGTTCGACGAGTCCATGCGGGTGGCCGAGGACGTCGACCTGGTCTGGCGGCTGGCCGCGGCCGGCTGGCGGGTGCGCTACGAGCCGGCCGCCACCGTCGCCCACGAGCACCCCGCGAGCGCCCGCGACTGGCTGCGCCGGCGGGCCTTCTACGGCACCGGCGCCGCCCTGCTGGCCGCCCGGCACGGCGCCGCGGTCGCCCCCGTGGTGGTCTCGCCCTGGACGGCGGCGGCGTGCGCGCTGGCGCTCACCGGGCGCCGGTCGGGGCTGCTGGCCGCGGCCGGTGTGCTCGGTGCCGCCACCGCCCGGCTGGCCCCGCGGCTGGCCGGTCCGGAGGGGCGCCCGCCGGTCGGCCTGGCCGCCGCCCTCGTCCTGAGGGGCAGCGCGGCCGCCGTCCGCACGCTGGCCCGCGCGGTCACCCGGCACCACTGGCCGCTCGCCCTGGTCGCGGCGCTGACCTCCCGGCGGGCCCGCCGGGTGGTCGTCGTCGTCGCGGTGGCCGACGGGCTGCTGGGCGGCCGGGCGCACCGCCGGGACGTCGGGGTGCTGCGCTTCGCCGCCGCCCGCCGGCTGGAGGACCTCGCCTACGGCGCCGGGCTGTGGACCGGCGCCTGGCGGGCCCGCGACCCCCGGGCGCTGCTGCCGGCGGCCCCGCCGTCCCTCCCGCGCCGCCGCCGCTGACGCCACCCGTCCCGGTGCACGCGACGGGGTCGGTGGTGCGAACGCCCAGGACAGGTCACGATGGGGGCGACATGAGCGACAGCCCGGGCGCGACGCGGTGACCACGGTCAACCCGTGGCTCGCGCTGCCCGAGGGCCGCCCCGACCCGCTGCTGACCCGCCGCCTGCGCGCCGCGCACGAGGCCCTGGTCACCCGTGGCGCCCCCGCCCGCGACCAGGTGCGGGCCGTGGTCTGGGACTCCTGGCGGCGCAGCCTGGGCAGCGGCGTGGACCCCGACGGCGGGGCGCCCCCGGTGGAGCTCCTGGACGACGACCTCGTCGCCTACCGCGAGGCCCACCCGCTGGCGCCGGTGCTGCCGGTGATCCGGCGGCTGCTGGTCGCCGACGCCGAGGCCGACCAGATGATCGTCGCGGTCACCGACGCCGCCGGCCGCATGCTCTGGGTGGAGGGCGACCGGCGGCTGCGCGCGCGGGCCGAGGCGATGCACTTCGTCGAGGGGTCCCGGTGGTCCGAGGAGGTCGCCGGCACCAACGCGCCCGGCACCGCGCTCGCCGTCGACCACGCCGTGCAGATCTACGGCAGCGAGCACTACCGCCGGCCGGTCCAGCCCTGGAGCTGCTCGGCCGCGCCCGTGCACGACCCGGTCACCGGCGTGCTGCTCGGCGCCATCGACGTCACCGGCGGCGACCACGTGGCCAGCCCGCAGGTGCTCACGCTGGTGCGCGCCACCGTGGCCGCCGTCGAGTCCGAGCTGCGGTGGCTGCACCGTGAGCGGCTGGCCCGCCCGGCGCCGCGGCCGCCCGCGCCCGCGCCGGCCCGCCCCCTGGCGCCCCGGCTGGAGGTCCTCGGCCGCGAGCGGGCCCGGCTGCTGCGCCCGCAGGCGGCGGTCGAGCTGTCGCTGCGCCACTCCGAGCTGCTGCTCCTGCTGGCCGAGGCCGGCGCCTCCGGCACCGGCCGCACCGCCGAGCAGCTCGCCGCCGAGTGCCACGCCGGGGAGGCCGCCCCGGTCACCGTGCGCGCCGAGCTGTCCCGGTTGCGCCGGCTGGTCGGCCCCGAGCTGGTCGGCTCGCGCCCCTACCGGCTCGTCGGCCCGCTGGACACCGACCTCGACGCGGTCCGCCGGCTGCTCGCCCGCGGCGCCGTCGGCCCCGCCCTGGAGCGCTACCTCGGGGCGGTGCTGCCCCGCTCCACCGCCCCGGGCGTCGTCCGCGCCCGCGGCCGGCTGACGCTGTCGCTGCGCCAGGCCGTGCTGGCCGGCCGCCGCCCGGAGCTGCTGCTGCGCTACAGCCGGCTGCCCGAGGCACAGGACGACGTCGCGGTGTGGCAGACCTGCCTGGAGTCCCTGCCCCCCGGCTCGCCGCGCCGCCCCGCGGTGGCCGCCCACCTGCACCGGCTGCGCCGCGCCCCGCGGGTCCCGCTCGGGTAGACCGCGGCGCCCGGGGCGCACCCGGTGCCCGCCCGGCCCCCGGGGGATGCCACCGGGCCGGCCGGCCGTGCCACCGGCACGTCGAGCCCGCGCCGGTCCGGTGACGGGACGACCTAGCCGAGCGTCTCGGCGAACTGCGGGACGGCGTTGTCGAGGGCGTACCCGATGCCGAGCACCGAGCCGCTGGAGAAGGCGCTGACCAGCTCCGGGTCCTCCAGCACCAGCGCGTTGCCCTGCTGCACCGAGGGCAGGGTCTGCCACACCGGGTTCGACGTGATCTCCGAGGCGTCCACGAAGATCGGGAAGACCACGGTCAGCGGCGCGTCGAGCAGCGAGACCTCCTCGTCGCTGATCGGGACGTAGAAGTTCTCCCCGGCCAGCTCCTGGATGGCCGGCGCGTTGACGAAGCCCAGCGACTCCATGAAGTCGACCCGGGCATCGCCGCGCACGTAGGCGCCGAAGCCCTCGGAGGTGTAGGCGCCCACGGCGACCTCGGTGCCCTCGAACTCCGGGTGCTCCGCGCGCGCCTCCTCGAACTGCTGCTCGAGGTCGGCCTCGAGGTCGGCGGCCTCGTCGCTGCGCCCGAGCACCTCGCCCACCAGCTCCAGCTGCTGCTGCCAGGTGGTCTGGTAGGGCCCCACGCCCTCGGGCTGGCCGACGGTCGGGGCGATCTGGCTGAGCAGGTCGTAGCGCTCCTGCGTGCCGTCGGAGCGGGTGTCGAGGATGACGTCGGGCTCCAGGGCCGCGATCGCCTCGAGGCTGGGCTCGAGGGTGTCGACCAGCTCGGGGGCCTCGTCGTAGCGGCCCTCGGCCCAGGGGCCCACACCCTCGCCGCCGAAGCCCAGCCAGTCGCTGGCGCCGACCGGCTCGACCCCGAGGGCCAGGGCGGTCTCGGCGTCCGACCACCCGAGCGCGACCACCCGCTGCGGCTGCTCCTCGATCGTCACCTCGCCGAAGGCGGTGTCGACGGTGACGGGGAACGCGCCGTTCCCGGAGCCGGTGGCGGGGGTGCCGCCGGCGGCGTCCGCCTCCGCGTCGTCGGAGGCCGAGCCGCAGCCGGCGAGGAGGGCGGCGCTGAGCAGGGCAGCGCCGAGGACGGCGGGGCGTCGGGTCATCAGGAGGCTCCAATACGGTAGGACAGGCTCACCTAACTACACCGGGATCCCCCGCGGGCACGCGGGGCCGGTGCGGCGCCGGGCGCGGGGCTGCAACGGCGCTGCAACGTTGCCGCGGGGCGCGGATCCGCCCTGCCCACGGGAGCCTGCCTGCGCATCCGCGGACCCATAGGCGCAATAGCTCCGCGGACGCGGAGCGCGAGGTCGCCGCCGCGCAGGTAAGCGTGGCCTAAGTCACTCGCGCCTCGGCAGACTCCGCAGCAGGTGGCGCTCGTCCGCCACGCCCCTGCAGAGAAGCGGAGGACTCGTGTCCCAGATCACCGTGCGGGTCGACGGGGTGACCTACACCGACGAGGTCGAGCCCCGGACCCTGCTGGTCCACTACCTGCGAGAGCAGCTCGGCAAGGTCGGCACCGTCGTCGGCTGCGACACCAGCAACTGCGGCGCGTGCACCGTGCACCTCGACGGCGCCGCGGTGAAGTCCTGCACCGTGCTGGCCGTCCAGGCCGACGGCAGCGAGGTCACCACCATCGAGGGCCTGGCCGCCGAGGACGGCACCCTGCACCCGGTGCAGAAGGCCTTCCACGAGATGCACGGCCTGCAGTGCGGCTTCTGCACCCCCGGGATGATCATGGCCTCGGTCGACCTGCTCAAGGAGAACCCGCACCCGAGCGAGAGCGAGATCCGCGAGGGCATCGAGGGCAACCTCTGCCGCTGCACCGGCTACCAGAACATCGTCCGCGCGGTCCGCCAGGCCGCCGGCGAGATGTCCGCGCCCGAGACGACGGGAGCCCAGGCATGACGCTCACCGAGGAGCCGCGCACCACCGAGACCGCCCAGCCCGAGATCGGGCGGGCCCGCCGGCGCAAGGAGGACGCCCGGCTGATCACCGGCCGGACGACGTGGACCGACAACATGGTGCTGCCCGGGATGCTGCACCTGTCGATCGTGCGCAGCCCCGTGGCCCACGCCCGGATCGGCAGCGTCGACGTCAGCGCGGCCCGCGAGGCCCCCGGCGTCGTCGCCGTCTACAGCGGCCGGGACTTCGCCGAGGAGCAGGGCTCGCTGCCCTGCGCGTGGCCGGTCACCCCGGACATGGTCAACCCCGGCCACCCGTCGATCGCCGTCGAGGAGGTCAACCACGTCGGCGAGGCGGTCGCGGTCATCGTGGCGCGCAGCAAGGCCGCCGCGGCGGACGCCGTCGAGCTGGTCGACGTCGACTACGCCGTGCTGCCGCCGGTGCTCGACATGGAGCAGGCGTCCACCCAGGACACCGACCTCTGCCACGCCCACCTGGAGTCGAACACCAGCTTCCACTTCGTCTTCGACGCCGGGGACGCCGGCACCGGCGGCGACACCGACGAGGCGTTCTCCGGTGCCGACGTCGTCGTCAGCCGGCGGTTCGTCAACCAGCGGCTCATCCCCGCGTTCATGGAGCCGCGCTCGGTGGTCGTCCAGCCGCAGGGCGACAACTACACGATGTGGTCGGCCACCCAGATCCCGCACATCCTGCGGGTCATGCTGGCGATGGTGACGGGCGTGCCGGAGCACAAGCTCCGGGTCATCGCCCCCGACGTGGGCGGTGGCTTCGGCGGGAAGCTGCAGGTGACGCCCGAGGAGGTCCTCGCGCTGCTCGTCGCCCGCCGGCTCGGCAAGCCGGTGAAGTACACCGAGACCCGCAGCGAGTCCCTGATGAGCGCCCACCACGGCCGCGACCAGATCCAGTACGTCGACGTCGCCGCCGACCGCGAGGGCAACGTCAAGGGCCTGCGCGTGCGGCTGCTCGCCGACATGGGCGCCTACCTGCGGCTGATCACCCCGGGCACGCCCGCTCTCGGCGCCTTCATGTACCCGGCCATCTACAAGTTCCCCGCCTACCGGTTCGAGCTCAAGGGCATCTTCACGAACAAGACGCCCACCGACGCCTACCGCGGCGCCGGCCGGCCCGAGGCGACCTTCGCCATCGAGCGGATCATGGACGAGCTCGCCGTCGAGCTGGGCATGGACCCGCTCGAGCTGCGCCGCAAGAACTGGATCAAGCACGACGAGTTCCCGTTCACCATGGTGGCCGGGCTGGAGTACGACAGCGGCAACTACGAGGCCGCGACCGCGCGGGCGCTCGAGCTCATCGGCTACGACGAGCTGCGCGCGGAGCAGCAGCGCCGCCGCGAGTCGGGCGACCCCGTCCAGCTCGGCATCGGGTTCTCCACCTTCACCGAGATGTGCGGCATCGCACCCTCCCGGGTGCTGGGCTCGCTGTCCTTCGGCTCCGGTGGCTGGGAGCACGCCTCGATCCGGATGCTGCCCACCGGCAAGGTCGAGGTGGTCACCGGCGCCACGCCGCACGGGCAGGGCCACGAGACCGCCTGGAGCCAGCTGGTCGCCGACAAGCTCGGCGTCCCGTTCGAGGACGTCGAGGTGCTGCACGGCGACACGTCGATCTCCCCCAAGGGCCTGGACACCTACGGCTCCCGGTCGCTGGTGGTGGGGGGCACCGCGGTGGTCAAGGCCGCCGACAAGGTGGTGGCCAAGGCCCGCAAGGTCGCCGCCCACCTGCTGGAGGCGAGCGAGGACGACCTCGAGTTCGAGGGCGGGAAGTTCTCCGTCCGGGGGACGCCGGGCACCGGGTTGAGCATCCAGGAGGTGGCTTTGGCCATCTTCGCCGCGCACAACTACCCGGAGGACGTCGAGCCGTCGATCGACGCCGACGCGACCTTCGACCCGGTCAACTTCTCCTTCCCCCACGGCACCCACATCTGCGCCATGGAGGTCGACACCGAGACCGGGATGGTGAAGATCCGCAAGTACGCCTGCGTCGACGACGTCGGCACGATCGTCAACCCGCTCATCGTCGAGGGGCAGATCCACGGCGGGCTGGCCCAGGGCATCGCCCAGGCCCTCTACGAGGAGGCCGTGTACGACGCCGACGGCAACCTCACCACGGGGAGCTTCGTGGACTACCTGGTGCCCTCGGCCGCCGACCTGCCGCACTTCGACACCGACAACACGGTCACGCCCTCGACCAGCAACCCGATGGGGTCCAAGGGGGTCGGGGAGGCCGGCACGATCGCCAGCACCCCGGCCGTCGTGAACGCCGCGCTGGACGCCGTCCGGCACCTGGGCGTGACCGACATCCGGATGCCGCTGACCCCCGAGCGGGTGTGGCGGGCCCTGCAGACCGGCGGTGACGGCGGCGACCGCGCCGCGGCCGGCACCACCGCCTACGGCGGTGCGTCGACCGAGTCCACCACCGGCGTCTCCACCCCCGCGTCCAACCCCGGGGGCATCTCGTGACCGGCCCCGTGCCGGCGTCCGCCCCGACCCCTGCTGGAGGTGCCCGATGATCCCCGCGGCGTTCGCCTACGCCCGGCCGACCACCGTCGAGGAGGCCCTGCAGGCCATCGCCGACGGCGGTGAGGACGTCAAGGTCATGGCCGGTGGCCAGTCCCTGATCCCGGTCATGCGGCTGCGCATGGCCGCCCCGGAGACCGTCGTCGACCTGGTCAGCGTGAGCGAGATGCGCGGGGTCCGGGACGACGGCGACGCCCTCGTCGTCGGCGCGATGACCACGCACCACGACGTGCTGGTCGACCCGCTGATCGCCGAGCACGCGCCGCTGCTGGTGCAGGCCACCGAGACCGTCGCCGACCGGCAGGTCCGCGCCCGCGGCACGTTCGGCGGGGCGCTGGCCCACGCCGACCCGGCCGGGGACCTCGCGGCGGTGGCCCTGGCCCTCGACGCGGAGATGGTCATCGCCGGCTCCGGCGGGCGGCGCACCGTCCCCGCGGCGGACTTCTTCGTCGACTACCTGACCACCTGCCTCGAGGAGGGGGAGCTGCTCGTCGAGGTCCGCATCCCCAAGCTCCGCGGGGAGTGGGGGGTGCGCTACGAGAAGTTCAACCGGGTGGCGCAGGCCTGGTCGATCGTGGCCGTCGCCGCGGCGGTGCGCCGCGAGAACGGGCACATCGCCGAGGCGCGCATCGGGCTGACCAACATGGGCTCCACGCCCCTGCGGGCCCAGGCCACCGAGGCGGCCCTCGCGGGTGCCGATGCCAGCGCCGCGGCCATCGCGGCGGCGGCCGAGCGGGCCGCCGAGGGCACCAGCCCGACCAGCGACCTCAACGCCCAGGCGGACTACCGCGAGCACCTCGCGCGGGTGCTCACTCGCCGCGCGGTGAGCGCCGCCGCCGGGCTGTAGCTTGAGGACCCCGTCCGCCCCTCGGAGGGCGACCCGGACGGGGCCTCGACCCGACCCGGCCGGTCCGCCCTCGGTCCCGAGGGCGGACCGGCCGAGCCACGTGACCCCTCGGAGGTAGCCCCGTGCAGTTGGAGAACTCGTTCACCGTCCCCGTGCCGATCGACGAGGCCTGGCGCGTGCTGCTCGACATCGAGCGGATCGCGCCCTGCATGCCCGGTGCCGCCCTGGACTCGGTCGAGGGCGACTCCTTCACCGGCCGGGTGAAGGTGAAGCTCGGCCCGATCAACCTGACCTACCAGGGCAAGGCGTCCTTCGTCGAGAAGGACGAGGCCGCGCACCGCGCGGTCATCGACGGTCGCGGCAAGGACCAGCGCGGCAACGGCACCGCCGCGGCGCTCATCACCGCGCAGCTCAAGGAGGAGGGCGCGACCACGCGGGTGGACGTCCTCACCGACCTGAACATCACCGGCCGGCCGGCCCAGTTCGGCCGCGGCGTCATGACCGACGTCGGCAACAAGCTGCTCGGCCAGTTCGCCGACAAGCTCGCCACCCAGCTCGGTCAGGGCGACCAGCCGGCCGCCGAGCCCGGCCCGGCCGCGAAGGCGGCCACGACCGCCGCCGGCGCCGCCGAGGAGGTCGCCGCCTCCGCCGAGCAGGTGCCCGGCGAGGGGGCGGCGGCGAAGACCACCCGCAAGGCCGCCGGCGCGGCGAGGAAGACGGCGGCCGCGGCCGCGGACAAGGCCGCGAAGCCGGCGGCGGAGGCCGCCGGACCCGTCGAGGCGGCCCCGACCACCGCCGCCCCCACCACCCCGGCGGCGCCGGTGACCACCCCGGCCGGCCCCGCCGCGACCCCGGCCTCCACGCCCGCCGCGCCGGTGACCCCGGCGCCGGCGGCCCCGGCGGCGTCCACCACGCCCGCCGGGCCGGCCGCCGCCCCGGCCTCCACGCCGGCCCGCTCGACCGAGGAGCCCGAGCCGATCGACCTGCTCGAGGTCGCCGGCGGTGCGGCCATGGCCCGGTACGCGGCACCGGCCGGTGCCGCGGCCCTGCTCCTGCTGCTGATCACCCTGGTCGTGCGCCGGCGCCGCCGCCGTCGCTGACGACCGCCCCGGGGCGCCGTGGGAGGGCCGGTGCCCTCCCCCGGCGCCCTCCGGCCGTCAGGCGCCGAGGTCGCCGAGCCAGTCCAGCGCGGCCGCGGCCACCACGTCGACGTCCCGGGCCAGCGCGTGGTCCCCGGGGACGGCGTACACCGAGGCCCCCGGCTGTCCGGCGAGCACCGCGGCGACCTCCTCGGGGCGACCGAACGCGTCCCGCTCGCCCTGCACCACGCCGACCGGCACGCCGAGCCCGGTGAGCTCCGCGGCGCGGCTGCGCTCGGGGCGCCCGGGCGGGTGCAGGGGGAAGGCCAGGCACAGCACGCCCGCCGCCCCCTGCGCGGCCGCGGTCCGGCAGGCCACCCGGGCGCCCGCGCTGCGGCCGCCGAGCACCAGCGGCCCGGCCAGCCGGCCCGCCTCGCGCAGCGCCCCGAGCACCGCCGTCCAGGCCTCGTCGAGCCGGGGCGGCGCCGGGGCGACCCGCCGGCCGGCCACCCGCCACGGCTGCTCCACGCCGAGGACCCGCCAGCCCCCGGCGGCCGCCCCGGCGGTCACGGCGGCGAGGTCGGCCGAGCCCAGGCCCCCGCCGGCGCCGTGGCCGAGCACGAGCGTGCCGCGCGGGTCGTCCGGGCCGCCCGCCACCACGCGCGCCGGGCCGAGGGGGGTCGGGAGCTCCTCCCCGGCCGTCACCGGGGCGGCAGCGCCAGCAGGGCGTCGACCGCGCCGGCGAGGTCGTCGGCCACCAGCGCGCGCCGGTCGAACACCTCCGGGTAGGTGCGCTCGCTGCGCGGGAACCAGGCCGCGCCCAGCCCGGCCCGGAGCGCGCCGTGGACGTCCCAGCCGTGCGCGGCCACCAGGCCCATCGCCCCCGGCGGCACGTCGCACACCCCGGCGGCCCACAGGTACACCGCCCGGGCCGGCTTCCAGGTGCGGATGACCTCGCTGGAGAGCACCCGCTCGACCAGCGGTGAGACGCCGCCGCGCTCCAGCCCGGCCTCGGCGACGGCGGCCGACCCGTGGGTGAGCGCCACCGCCCGCACCCCGGCCGCGGTCAGCCGGCGCAGCGCCGGCTCCACGTCGGGGTGCGGGGCCAGCTCGGTGAAGGCGTCGGCGACCTGCGTGCGGGCGGCCGGCGCCAGGTCGGTGCCCTGGGCGAGAGCGGCCAGGAAGGCGTCCCGGAAGCTGGTCCAGGTGCCGGCCGTGGCCGCGGCGAAGCCGGTGAGCAGGGTCCGGGAGAACACCGCCGGGAGGACGTGCTCGGGCTGCCCGAGCTCGACCAGCGTCGCCCGCACCGGCGCGAGGTCGAGCAGGGTCTCGTTGACGTCGAAGGCGACGACCTCCGGGCGCCGGGCGGCGTCGTCCGCGGCGGTCATGCGGCCGGCCGGTCGGTGTCGTCCTCCCGCAGCGGCGGGACGGATCGGCGTTCCCGGCCGCGGGCGCGGACGTCCTTGACCCGCTTGTACACCAGCCAGCCCACGCCGAGGACCGCCGCGACCACCACCGCGTAGTCGAGGAAGCGCAGGTTGTCCTGGACGAAGTCGCCCGCGGCCACCCCCACGCCGATGAGCACGCTGTTCCAGATGAGGCTGCCCGCGGCGGTGTAGACGACGAACTGCCAGAAGGGCATCCGCACCACGCCGGCCGGTACGGAGATGAAGCTGCGCACGATGGGCACCATCCGGCCGAAGAAGACCGCCGCCCGGCCGTGCCGCGCGAACCACTCGAAGGTCTTGTCGACGTCGGCGGTCTCGACCAGCGGCAGCCGGTCGAGGAAGGCGTGCGAGCGGCGCGGGCCCAGGGCGCGGCCCACGTGGTAGAAGAAGACCGCGCCGATCACCGACCCGAGCGTGGCGAACAGGACGACCGGGACGACGGCCATGTCGCCGCTGCGGATGAGCACGCCGGCCAGGCCCAGCACCGCCTCGCTCGGGATCGGCGGGACGACCGTCTCCAGCAGGATGGCCAGCCCCACGCCGACCGGACCGAGGGTCTCCACCAGCTCGAGCAGGAAGCCGGTGATGCCGCCGGACTCGGAGGAGGCAGCGGCGGCGAGGGACGACATGGCCCCCACGGTAACGGCGCGGTCGCGGGGACCCCGGCGCGCGCAGGGGTAGCTTCGCGCACCATGCGCCAGCGCTTCGCCGCCCGGGCCGTCGTCGTGGGGGACCGCGAGGGGACCGTCGTCCCCGACGGGGTCGTCGACGTCGAGGACGACCGCATCACCTGGGTGGGTCCGGCCGCCGAGGCTCCGGACCCCGCGGGTGCGGCCGCCACCCGGCTGACCGGCGTCCTCGTGCCCGGCCTGGTCAACGCCCACGCCCACTCGCCGATGGTGCTCTTCCGCGGCCAGGGCGAGGGCCTGCCCCTGGACCGCTGGCTGCGCGAGGTCATGTGGCCACGGGAGGCCAGGCTCACCCCCGAGGACGTCGAGGTCGCCATGACCGCGGCCGCGGCCGAGATGCTGCGCCACGGCGTCACCACGAGCGTCGAGGTGTACTTCCACCCGGAGCGGATCGCCGCCGCGGTGCGGGCGGCCGGCTCCCGGGCGGTCGTCGCGAACCCGCTGATCGGGCTGCCCGGCTTCGGCACCTTCGACGAGCAGCTGGCCACCGCCCTCCGGCTGGCCGCCGGCGGCGACGAGGTCGTCGAGCACGGCATCGGCCCGCACGCGGCCTACACGGTGCCGCTGCCGGTGCTGCGGGACGCCGCGGCGGCCGCCCGCGCGCACGACCTGCTGCTGACCGTGCACGTCGCCGAGACCGCCACCGAGGGCGACGAGCTGCTGGCCGCCCACGGGGTGAGCGTCCCGCGGCTGCTGGCCGCCCACGACGTGCTGGGCGGCCGGGTGCTCGGCGCGCACTGCGTGCACATGGACGACGGCGACCTGGCGCTGTGGCAGGAGTACGACGCCGCGGTGGCGCACTGCCCCGGCAGCAACGCCAAGCTGGCCAGCGGCACCGCGCGGCTGCGGGACATGCTCGACCTGGGCATCCGGGTCGGCATGGGCACCGACGGGCCGGCGTCCAACGACAACCTGGACCTGTTCGAGGACCTGCGGCTGGCGGCCGGGCTGGCCCGGCTGCGCGAGCGCGACGCCACCGCCCTCAGCGCGCCCGAGGCGTTCTGGCTGGCCACCGGCGGCGCGGCCGCGGCGATCGGGAGGGAGGACCTCGGGCAGCTGACCCCGGGCCGCCGGGCCGACCTGGTGCACGTCGACACCGACGACATCGCCTTCGTCCCGATCGGGGACCCCACCGACGTGCTCACCCACCTCGTGTGGTCGGTGGGCTCCCGGCACGTGCGGGACACCTGGGTCGGCGGGCGGCAGGTCGTGGCCGGGGGCGCGTCGACGACCGTCGACGAGGCCGCCCTGCGCGCCGACGTCCAGACCCGCGCGCTGCGCCTCGCCCGGGGTTGAGGTGGAGTGCGCCGTGCGAGGGGAACTCGCACGCCGCACTCCGCCTCAGAGGGTGTTGGGTAACCGGCCAGTCGCGTGAGGTGATGACCTGAGCCGGTTCCTCGCTGTTCGGCGTGGCAGCTGGGCTGTCCGCGCTGCGGGGTGATGGTCCGGATGGATGTGCATGTACACCTGCAAGCCGGGCTATGGCACCTCGCTGACCGACGGCGAGTGGGCGCAGATCGAGCCGCTGCTGCCGATCCGCAATCCCCGGCACGGCGGGCGGCCGCTGAAGTACGACCGCCGGCTGGTTCTGGACACGATCCTGTACGTGCTGCGCACCGGCTGCGCCCGGCAGCATGTGCCGCACGACCTGGCGCCGTGGGATGCGGCCTACCGCTGGTTCGCCGCCTGGAGCGCCGATGGCACCTGGCGGCGGGTGCACGAGGTGCTGCGCGACCGGGTCCGGGACCGCGACGGGCGCGACCGGCAGCCCACCGCGGCGGTGCTGGACTCCCAGTCGGCCAAGAGCGCCGAGGGCGGGGAGGCGATCGGCTTCGACGCCGGCAAGCGGGTCCGCGGCCGCAAACGCCACCTGCTGGTCGACACCAACGGCCTGCTGCTGCACCGGGTGGTGCACTCCGCGAGCGTGCAGGACCGGGCCGGCGCCCGGCAGGTGCTGACCGGCATCTGCGCGCCGTTTCCGCTGCTGGCGCTGGTGTGGGTCGATGGCGGCTACGTCAACTCTGTCGACGCCGCCGCATCGACTGGGCGGGGCGCACCCAGAACCTGGAACTGGTCGTCGTGCCCCGCAACGCCGACGTGCGAGGCTTTCAGGTGCTGCCCCGCCGCTGGGTGGTGGAGCGGACGTTCGGCTGGCTGACGAGGTGCAGACGCTTGGCGCGCGACTACGAACGCAAGACCGCCCACGCCGAGGCCATGATCGATGTGGCCATGATCCGGCTGATGGCCGCCCGGCTGGCCGGCGAGGACGTCGAACCCCACGGTCCCATCGAGACCGAGGCCGCCCGACGCCTCGCCGAAGACCTCACCGAGAACCAGTAATCAACCGGTTACCCAACACCCTCTCCGGCGCGCAGGGGCACCGTCTCGCCGCGCATCACGGTGCGCACCGTGCCCGGCAGCCGGCGCTCGGCCACCTCGCGGACGAAGTTGCCGAGCGGGTCGCGGAACACGCCGTAGTCGTCGAAGTGCACCGGCACGACCAGCGGCGGGCGCAGCAGCTCCACCAGGTCCGCGCCCTGGCGGGCGTCCATGGTCACCGTCACCCCGAGCACCTTCGTGCCGCCCAGGTGGGGGACGACGGCGTCCAGCGGGCCGCACCGCTCGAGCACCTCGCCCAGCGACCGGCGGAAGAGGACGTCGCCGGTGACGTAGCCACGCCAGGCGACCTGGCCGCCGCGGACCAGCTCCAGCACGCTGCCCATCACCTGGGGCAGCAGCCGGGCGAGCGGGCCGGGGCCGTGCACGCCCGGCACGCTGGTGACCCGCAGGACGTCCTCGCCGCGCGAGAGCTCGTGGATCTGCCAGGCCCGCAGGTCGGCGGTGGCGGTGAACCCGCGACGGTCCAGGCAGCGGGCGGCCTCCGGGGTCGTCACCACCGGGACCTCCCGGGGCAGCGCCCGGGTGGCCACGCGGTCCCAGTGGTCGCCGTGCATGTGGGAGAGGACGACGGCGTCCAGCTCCGGCAGCTGGGCGGGCACCAGCCCGGGGTCGGTGCGCCGCCGGCTGCGCAGCCCGTAGCCCAGGTGCGCCCACTGCCCCCGGTGCAGGAAGTTCGGGTCGGTCAGCAGCGTGAACGGCCCGACGCGCAGCAGGGTGGTGGCGGTGCCGCCGAAGGTGAGGGTGACGTCCCCGGCACCGGGGCGGACGGCCACAGCGGGCGCCCGGCGCTCAGCGCTGCGCCACGCCGCGGGCCACCTCGCCGGGCCGCTGCTGCTCCCCGGCGTAGGAGCTGACCCACACCAGGGCGCCGGTGAGGGCGGGCACCACCCACTGCAGGCGGTCGAGCTGCTCCCGCGCCGCCGCGGCCTGCTTCCGGCTCACCTTCGACGGCCGCGTCCCGGAGCGGGCCGGGGAGCCGTGCGCCACCCGGCCCAGGGAGCGGCTGTATGCGGTGACGCCCAGCGCGGCCGCGGTGAGCAGCGTCTTGAGCGCGGACATGCCGGCCACGCCCTGCTGCCGGGCGACCCGGCGGCGGTTGCCCGCCAGCTGGCCGACGCTGCCGACCAGGTGCGCCCCGATGGCGGCGGCGTTGACCGGCGTCCACCGGTCCCAGCCCTCGTCGGCGACCTTGGCGCTGCCCTTGGCGCCCCGGGCCTCGGCCGAGGCGGCGTTGAGGGCGACGGCGTTGGCGAGGGTGCCGCCGAACCAGGCGGCGAGGCCGACGTCGTGCAGGGAGCGGGACAGGGTGTTGCGGGCCATGGGAGCTCCTCGGAGGGATCGGTGGGTGAGTGCAGCACCTACCCGCTCCGCCCGCCGCCATTCGGCGGGAACCGCCGCCCCGGGGCAGGCTGGGCGGGGGGACCGGTGGACGGCCGCGGCACGGGCCGGCACGGCCACCGGCGGCGAGGCGGCGAGGCGGCGAGGGGGCTCGGTGGGACGGCTGACGGCGCGGTGGCGGGAGCTGGTGGAGCGCACCCGCCCGGTGCACCCCGGGACGGCGCGGGCCCTGGCCGAGCGCTGGGCGGCGCTGCCCGCGCACGTGCGGACGCCCGCGCAGGTCCTCGGCCGGCACGCGGTCGGCTGCGAGGGGACCCACGGTGTCTTCCCCCGCTGCAACCTGACCTGCTCGCCCTGCTACCACTCGGCGGACGCGAACAAGGTCCGCGTCGACGGCGGGCACACGCTGCGCGAGGTCACCGCCCAGATGGCGCTGCTGCGCCGGCGGCGCGGGCCCTACGCGCACGCCCAGCTCATCGGCGGCGAGGTCACCCTGCTGGCGCCCGACGACCACGCCGCGGCGCTGCAGGCCATGCGCGCGGCCGGCCGCTCCCCGATGTCGATGACCCACGGGGACGTCGACGCCGGGTACCTGCGCGCGCTGGTCACCGGCCCCGACGGGCGGCGGCGCTTCGACCGGCTCAGCTTCGCCGGGCACTTCGACTCGCTCATGCGCGGCCGCCGCGGCGCGGTGCGGCCGCGCAGCGAGGCCGAGCTGCACCCGTTCCGGCAGCGCTTCGTGCAGCAGTTCCGGGACCTGCGCGCCGAGACCGGGCTGCGGTACCACCTGGCCCACACCATGACCGTGGCGCCGGCCAACCTCGACCAGGTCGCCGCGACCGTCCGCGCCGTGCTGCCGATGGGCTTCTCGATGATGAGCTTCCAGCCGGCCGCGCACGTCGGGGACGCGCGCCGGTGGAAGGAGAGCTACACCGAGGTCGACGCCGACGCGGTGTGGGCCGAGCTGGAGCGCGCGCTGGGCCGCCGGGTGCCGCACGAGGCGGTCGAGTTCGGCGACCCGCGCTGCAACCGGCTGGCCTTCGGGTTCCTCGCCGACGGCGCCTGGCACCCGTTCGTCGACCCCGCCGACCCGGCGGAGTTGGCCGCGCGCGATGCGTTCCTCGCCCACTTCGGCGGGGTGGCCTTCAGCGGGACCCCGCCGGTGCTGCTGGCCGTCAAGGTGCTGCGGGTGCTGCGGCACCACCCCGGGGACGTGGCGGTCGCGCTGCGCTGGGCCCGCCGGGTGCTGCGCCGGGCCGGGGGGCCGCGGCGGCTGCTGACCGCCGCCCGGGCCCGCCGGCTGCGCCTGATGACCTTCGAGGTGCACAGCTTCATGGACGCCGCCGACGTGGCCCCGGCCTGGGCGCTCATGCGGCGCGGCGAGGTGGCGGAGGAGCCGCGGCTGCGCGCCACCCAGGAGCGGCTGGCGGCCTGCACCTACTCGATGGCCCACCCGGAGACGGGGGAGCTGGTGCCGGCCTGCGTGCAGCACTCGGTGCTCGACCCGGGGGAGAACGCCCGGCTGCGCCGGCTGCTGCCGCTCACCCCGGTCTGACCGGGACGACGTGCCGGGCGGCGACCGGCAGCCGCAGGCCGACCACCGCGCCCGCGACCACGTCGTCCCCCGGGGTCAGCTCGGCGTGCACGGCGACCCCGCCGGCGTCCACCGTGACCAGCGGGCGCAGGCCGCGGTACCGCACCCGGACGACGGTGCCGGTGACGTCGGCGTGCCCGGCGGCGAGCGCGACCGCCTCGGGCCGGACGACGAGCACGCCGGGCCCGTCGGCGACCGGCCCGGGCAGCGCCAGGGCTCCCAGCGGCGAGTGGTGCACGCCGGCGCGCACCTGCCCGGGCACCTCGGTGCGCCCGCCGAGCAGGCGGCTGACCGACAGGGACGCCGGCCGGGCGTGCAGCTCGGCCACCGGCCCGTGCTGCTGCAGCCGGCCGGCCTCGAGCACCGCGACGGTGTCGGCCAGGGCGGCGGCCTCCGCGGGGTCGTGCGTGACCAGCAGGACGGTCGGGGCCAGCCGGGCCCGCAGGTCGACCAGCAGCTCGTGCATCTCCTCGCGCAGCGGGGCGTCGAGCGCGCTGAACGGCTCGTCCAGCAGGAGCACCCGCGGCTCGGCGGCCAGCGCCCGGGCCAGCGCCACCCGCTGCTCCTGCCCGCTCGAGAGCTCCCGGGGTGCCCGGTCGCCGAGCCCGGCCAGGCCCACCAGGTCGAGGAACTCCGCGGCCCGCGCCCGGGCCCGCCGCCGCGGGGCACCGCGCACCCGGTCGGCGTAGGCGACGTTGTCGCGCGCGGACAGGTGCGGGAACAGCAGCGGCCGCTGGAAGACCATCGCCACGCCCCGCCGCTCCGGGGGGACGCCGGCGAGATCGCGGCCGTCGAGGTGCACGCTGCCGCGGGTCGGCTCGTCCAGGCCGGCGGTCAGCCGCAGCACGGTGCTCTTGCCGGAACCGGAGGGCCCGAGCACCGCCACGCACGACCCGGCCGGCACCGCGAGGTCCAGGCCGTCCAGCGCCGGCGGCCGGCCCCGGCCGTGCACGCGGGTCAGGCCGGTCAGCCGCAGCTCCCCGCTCACCGGCGTCCCCCGCGCGCCCGGCGACCCGGCACCCCGACCAGCGCCAGCAGCGCCAGCGGCGGCAGCACCGCGGTCAGCGACAGCACCGCCACCTGCGCCTCGTTGCCGGTCGCCGAGGCCGCCGACCCGATGAGCAGCGGCAGCGTCACCAGCCGGCCGCCGCCGACGAGCAGGGTCACCACGTAGTCGCTCCACCCGACGAGGAAGGCGAGGAAGGCCGCGCCGGCCAGGGCGGGCGCGAGCAGCGGGACCTGCACCCCGCGCAGCACCTGCCAGGGCGTGGCGCCCAGGGTCCGGGCCTCCTCCTCGAAGCCGCGGTCCTGCGCGGCGAGCGCGGCCCTCAGCACGATCGTGGTGTAGGGCAGGGCGGCCACGGTGAGCAGCAGCACGACGCCGGCGGTGGCCGGCACCCGCAGCCGCAGCAGCAGCACGTCCAGCCCCAGCGCCACGGCGAACGGCGGGAGCACCAGCGGGGAGAGCAGCACGGCGAGCACCGCACCGGGCCGGGGCACCCGGTGCACGACCAGCGCACGGGCGGCCAGGGCGCCCAGCGGGGTGGCCAACACCGCGACCGCCGCCCCCAGCGCCGTCGACCGGGCCAGCGCGGCGGGGCCCCCGGCGGCCAGGGCGTCCCGCAGCCCGTCGGTGCCCAGCTCCTGGGGCAGCACCGCCGGGGCCGACCACCGGTCGGCGACCGCCCAGAGCAGCAGCGGCACCAGCGGGAGCACCAGCCACGCGGCCAGCACCGCGCGGCCGAGCCGGGTGGCGAGCACCGCGCGGCCCGGCCGCGCCGCGGCCCGCCGCCCGATCAGCCCCACGCCGCCAGCCGCCGCAGCGCGCGCAGGGCGAGGACGACCGCCAGCAGCGCCAGCCCGGCGGTGACCACCGCGACGGCCGCGCCCTGGGGCCGGGCGGCCAGGTCGATCGAGGTCGACAGGCGGACGGCGAGCACGGGCAGCGGCTCCGGCGCGGCCCGGCCGAGCAGCGCAGCCACCTCGTAGGAGCCGAGCACGTACACGAAGGAGATCGCCGAGGCCGCACCGAGCGCCGGCGCGGCCAGGGGCAGGGTGACCGTCCGGAACCGGGCCCAGCGGCCGGCGCCGAGCACCGCGGCGGTCTCCCCGTAGGAGCGCGACCGGGAGGCGAGCACGCCCCCGACGACCAGCGCCACGAAGGCGGACTCCTTCCAGGCGTACTCGGCGACCACCGCCACCCACCAGCGGCCGCCGACCAGGGCCGGCCAGTCCTCCGGCGCCACGCCGAGCAGCCGCGGCAGGAACCCCGCGTCGGCCAGCAGCAGGCCCATCGCCGCCGCGCCGACCAGGTGGGGGACCGGGACGGTCGCCGCGCTCAGCGCGCCGAGCAGCCGGCTGCGGCGGGCCGTGGCGACCGCCGCCAGCGCCAGGGCCAGGCCGACGGCCGCGGCGGCGGCGGTCGCCGCCGCGGCGATGGCCAGCGACAGCGGGACGGCGGAGGCGAGCTGGTCGGCCGGCGCGGTGAACGCCGCACCGGTCAGCCGGGGCTCCCCGACCAGCGGGGCCAGGCCGAGCGCGGCCAGCAGCGCCGAGGTGAGCGCGGCGCCGACCACGGCGACCACGGGCACCAGCGCCGGCAGCACCAGCAGCAGCCCGGTCCGCCGTCCGCGGGCCCCCGGCGGCCCGCTCACCCGCCGAGCACCGCCCTCCGCCAGCCCTCGTCGAGGGCGGTCACCCAGCCGGCCGACAGCTCCGGCTGCGCGTTCGCCGCGAGCTCCTCGTAGGGCGGGACGACGGGGGAGGCCGGCAGCTGCTCGAACCCGCGCCGGTCGGCGGGGTCGAGCCGGTCGAGGTCGAGGACGGTGAACTGGCCCCACGTGGCCGGGTCGGCCTTGGCCAGCTGCTGCTCGGGGGAGAGCGCGAGGTCGGCCACGACCAGCGCCCCCGCGCTGTCGCCGGAGGTGGAGGGCACGGCCAGGAAACTGGCGTTGCCGAACGTGCCCTCCTCCAGGGTCAGCACCCGCGTCGTCCCGGGGAAGGTGCCGTCGGCGACCAGGTCGGTGAGCGTCGCCGGGCCGTAGGTCATCATCAGGTCCACCTGCCCGTCGGCGTAGAGCCGGTCGAGCTCCTGCAGGGTCTGCGGGTAGGTTCGGCAGCGTGCCGGCCCACCCGCACAGCCAGGCGCCGGCCTGGCGCCCGGTGGCGTAGTTCTCGCCGTTGACCCATACCAGGTCGACGTCGCCGTCGGTGACCCCGGCCTGGCGCTCGGAGAGCACCCGGTCGACCGCCTCGCCGGTGTCGGCCACCGGCACGCGCCGCAGGGTGACGCCCAGCTCGGCCGCCGCCGGGGCGAGGACGTCGTCGACGTAGGCGTTGCCCTGCTCGTCCCCGCCGTACATCCACAGGTCCACGGTCTGCCCCTCGGCCTCGGCCAGCACCTCCGACCACGGCCGCTCGGCCGCGGCCGGGGCCTCGGCGTCCGGGGCGGCGCACCCGGCCAGCGCCACTCCGGCCAGCAGGACGGCGACCAGGGCACGGGCGGTCGGGCGTCGGGGGGCTCGGGGCACGGCGTCCTCCTGCGGTGGGGGCTGTCTGGTTTCCTTCGTGCCGGACGGCCGTCCCGGATGACCTCCCGCGCCCGGGGGCCGGCCGCGGGAGGAGCGTGCGCGTGCTCGACGGTGCCGCCCGCCGGCTGCTCGACGCCCCGCTGGCCCGGGCGGCGGTCCGCCTCGACCGGCCCGCCGTGACGCCCGACCGGCTGACGGTGACCGGCCTGGTCCTCGGCCTGGGCAGCGCGGTCGCCGCGACGGCCGCCTGGTGGCTGCCCGCGCTGGTGCTGTGGCTGGTCTCCCGGGCCGCCGACGGGCTGGACGGGCCGCTGGCGCGGCGCCGGCGCGCGGCCGGCGGCCCGGCGGACGCCGGGGCCGGCGGGTTCCTCGACATCACCGCGGACTTCTGCGTCTACGGCGCCGGCGTGCTCGGGGTCGCGCTGGGGGTGACCCGCGAGTTCGGCGCCCCGTGGGAGCCCTTCCTCGTCGTGCTGCTCGCCTACTACGTCAACGGGACGGCGTTCCTCGCCTTCTCCTCGATCGCCGAGCGGGCCGGCCGGCGGCTCGACGACGGCCGCTCCCTGTCGTTCCTCGGCGGGCTGGCCGAGGGCACCGAGACGATCGCGGTGCACGCGCTGTGGCTGCTGCTCCCGGCGGTGGCCTGGCAGCTGGCCTGGGGGTGGGCGGCCGTCGTCGCGGTGACCGCCGGGTACCGGATCCACGTCGGGTACCGGCTGCTGCGCTGACCGGGGGTTCACCGGGCGCCGCGGTCGGTCCACCGCCGCAGCCGCACCACCGCGCGCAGCAGGGCGGCCGGCACCGGCGCGGCCAGCCGGGCGCGCAGGTCGTCGAGCGCGGCGTCGACCACCGCGTCGTCGTACGTGGGGTAGGCGTGCGTGGTGCCCGCGAGGTCCCGGGCGCGCAGGCCCCGGCGGACGGCGAGGGTCAGCTCGGCGAGGGTCTCCCCGGCCCGGGGCCCGACGACGGTCGCGCCGACCACCCGCCGGCGCCGGTCGAGCACCAGCGTGGTGGACCCGTCCGTCACGCCTTCGGCGACCGCGCGGTCCAGCCGGGTGTGCGGCACCCGGCGGACGGTCAGCCCGGCGGCCCGCGCCTCGTCGGGCCGGGTCCCGACCGCGGCCAGCTCGGGGGAGGTGTACGTGACCCGGGGGACGACGGGGTCGGCCCGGCGGGCCAGCCCCAGCACGGCGTTGCCGGCCGCCACGCTGCCGTGCATCCCGGCGGTGTGGGTGAAGAAGGGCGGGCCGGTGACGTCGCCGGCGGCCCACACGCGGGGGTTGCTCGTGCGCAGCGTCGCGTCGACGGCGACGGTCCCGTCGTCGCGGAGGTCGACGCCGGCCACGGCGCAGCCCAGCCCGTCGGTGCGGGCCTGCCGCCCGACGGCCACGAGCAGCCGGTCGAAGGGCAGCCGCGTGCCGTCGGCCAGGTGCAGCGCACCCGGGGAGACCCGCTCGGCCGCGGCGCCGGTGCACACCCGCACGCCGTCGTGGCACAGGGCGGCGGTGACGGTCGCCGCGGCGTCGGCGTCCTCCTCGGGGAGCAGCCGGTCGGCGGCCTCGACGAGGGCGACCTCGGCGCCGAGCCGGGCGAGGGCCTGCCCCAGCTCGCAGCCGATCGGGCCGCCGCCGAGCACCACCACCCGGCCGGGCAGCTCCTCGAGGTCCCACACCGTGTCGCTGGTCAGCGGGCCGGCCGCGGCCAGCCCCGGCACGGGGGGCAGCAGCGGCGCGGCGCCGGTGGCCAGCAGCGCGGCGCGGAACCGCACCTCGCGGTCGCCGACGCGGGCCCGGTCGGACCCGGTGAGCACCGCCTCCCCCGCCAGCACGGTCACGCCGGCCGCCTCGAGCGCCTCCGGGGAGTCCTCGGGCTGCAGGGTCCGGATCGCGGCCTGCACGTGCGCCCGCACCCGGGCGAAGTCCACCCGCACGTCGCCGACGTCGACGCCGAGGCGGGCCGCCGCCCGGGCGTCGGCCGCCGCGGACGCGGCCGCCAGCAGCGCCTTGGAGGGCACGCACCCGGTCCACAGGCAGTCGCCGCCCGTGCGGTCCCGCTCGACCAGCGCCACCCGGGCACCGAGGGTGGCCGCGGTGTGGGCCCCGACCAGACCGGCCGTACCCCCGCCGACGACGAGCAGGTCCCACGGGGCGGCTGGGCGGCGGCGCACCCGTCGCAGGCTAGGGGATGGCGCACGACCGCACCGGGTGAGCGGGCGGCGGGGCAGGATGGGAGCGGTGAGCCTGCCCGCCCGGACGGTCGACGTCCTCGTCGTCGGAGCGGGCCAGGCGGGGCTCGGCACCGCCCGCCGGCTGGTCGACGCAGGGGTCCCCGACGTCCTCGTGCTCGAGGCCGCCGAGGTCGGCGCGAGCTGGACCGGGCGCTGGGCCGGCCTGCGGCTGTTCACCCCCCGCCGGTTCAGCACGCTGCCCGGCCTGCCCTTCCCACCCGGCCCCGGGGAGTCCCCGACCCGGCTGGAGATGGCCGCCTACCTGCGGCGCTACGCCGACGTCCTCGACGTCCCGGTGGTGACCGGGACACCGGTCACCGGGCTGACGCGGGCGGGCACCGGGTTCCGCGCGGCGACCCCGGCCGGGGAGGTGACCGCCCGGCAGGTGGTGGTGGCCACCGGCCCCCACCGCCGCCCCCGGGTGCCCGCCGCCGCCGCCGACCTCGCCCCCGACGTCGTCGCGCTGCACTCCTCCGCCTACCGGGAGCCGGCCGACCTGCCCGACGGCCCGGTGCTGGTCGTCGGCGGCGGCAACTCCGCCGCCCAGCTCGCGCTCGAGCTGGCCGCCACCCGGCCGGTCACGGTCGCCGCACCCGGCGTCCCCCGCGCCCTGCCGACGCACGTGCTCGGCATCAGCCTCTACCGGTGGCTGCTGGTCACCGGGGTGCTCAACGCCGGCAGCGGCACGCCGGTCGGGCGGCTGGTGCGGCGGCGGGACGAGGCGGTGTTCGGCCGGGACCTGCCCCGCGCGGTCCGGGCCGGGCGGGTGCGCCTGGTGCCGCACCGGGTGGTGGGCGCCGCCGGCCGCGCGGTCACCCTCGCCGACGGCAGCGTCCTGCCGGTGCACGCCGTCCTCTGGTGCACCGGCTTCCTGCCCGACACCGGCTGGCTGGAGATCCCCGGCGCCCTCGGGCCGGGCGGTGAGCCGGTGCACCGGCGCGGCGCCTCGCCGGTCCCCGGGCTGCACTGGATGGGCCTGCCCTGGCAGACCCGGGTCAACTCCGGGCTGGTGGACGGCGTGGACCGGGACGCCCGCCGCACCGCCGGCCGCATCCGCCGCGCGCTGGACGGGGCCGTCGGCCGGCGTGACCTCGGCGGGCCCCCTCCCCACCGGCTTGGTAGACAGACCCGGTGGCCGGACCCCGCGACGTCGACGCCTCCTTCCTCGCCCTGCCCCTCTCCGCGCTGGCCGACGCGGCCCTGACCCGCGCCCGCGACCTCGGGTGCGAGCACGCCGACCTGCGCGTCGAGCGGATCCGCACCCAGACGATCAGCCTGCGTGACGCCCGCCTGGAGGCGCTCGCCGACGGCGAGGACCTCGGCCTGGCCGTCCGCGTGGTGCACGAGGGCACGTGGGGCTTCGCCGCCGGCGTCGTCCTCACCGCGGCCGAGGCGGTGCGGCTGGCCGAGGAGGCCGTGGAGGTGGCGCGGGTGTCGGCGGCGGTGGCCACCGACCGCGTCGAGCTGGCCCCCGAGCCGGTGCACGACGGCGTCACCTGGGTCTCCGGCTACGACGTCGACCCCTTCACCGTGCCCGACGCCGAGAAGACCGGGCTGCTGCGCGAGCGCTCGGAGCGGCTCCTGGCCGCCGACGGGGTGGAGCACGTCCAGGCGCACTGCACGGCGGTCAAGGAGCAGAAGTTCTACGCCGACACCGCCGGCACCCGGACCACCCAGCAGCGGGTGCGCACCGCCTCGGACCTGACCGCGCTCACCGTCGACCGGGCCACCGGGTCGTTCGAGAGCATGCGCACGCTGGCCCCGCCGGCCGGCCGGGGCTGGGAGTACCTCACCAGCACGGGCTGGGACTGGGACGCCGAGCTGGCCGGGATCCCCGAGCTGCTCCGCGAGAAGACCAAGGCCCCCTCGGTGCAGCCGGGGCGCTACGACCTCGTCGTCGACCCCTCCAACCTGTGGCTGACCATCCACGAGTCGGTCGGGCACGCCACCGAGCTCGACCGGGCGCTCGGCTACGAGGCCGCCTACGCCGGCACCTCGTTCGCGACCCCCGACCGGCTGGGCACGCTGCGCTACGGCTCGGAGCTGATGAACGTCACCGGCGACCGGGTCACCCCGCACGGGCTGTCCACGATCGGCTGGGACGACGAGGGCGTGCAGGCCCAGGCGTGGGACATCGTCCGGGACGGCGTCCTCGTCGGCTACCAGGTCGACCGCAACACCGCGCGGCTCGGCGGGCTGCCGCGCTCCAACGGCTGCGCCTTCGCCGACTCCCCGCAGCACGTGCCGGTGCAGCGCATGGCCAACGTGTCGCTGCGGCCGGCGCCCGGCGGGCCCTCGACCGAGGAGGTCATCGCCGGCGTCGAGCGCGGCATCTACGTGGTCGGCGACAAGAGCTGGTCGATCGACATGCAGCGCTACAACTTCCAGTTCACCGGCCAGCGCTTCTTCCGCATCGAGGGCGGCCGGCTGGCCGGGCAGCTGCGGGACGTGGCCTACCAGGCCACCACCACCGACTTCTGGGGCTCCCTGGCGGTCGTCGGCGGGCCGCAGACCCACGTGCTCGGCGGCGCCTTCAACTGCGGCAAGGGCCAGCCGGGGCAGGTGGCGCCGGTCAGCCACGGCTGCCCGACGGCGATGTTCGAGAACGTCACGATCCTCAACACGGTGCAGGAGGCCGGCCGGTGAACCCCGTCCGCCCGCAGGACGTCGTCGAGCAGGCGCTGGCCGCCTCCACCGCCGACGAGCAGGTGACCTTCGTGGTCGAGAGCTCGGAGGCCAACCTCCGCTGGGCGTCCAACAGCCTGACGACCAACGGCGTGATGCGCTCCCGCCGGGTCGTGGTCGTCTCCTTCGTCGACGGCGGCACCGGGATGGCGGCGGGCACCGTCGCGCGGACCGGCAGGCCGGACGTCGCGGAGCTCGTGGCCGCCAGCGAGCAGGCCGCCCGGGACGCCGGGCCCGCGGAGGACGCCGTCCCGCTGGTGGCCGAGGCCCCGCCGGGCTCCGGGCCCTGGGACGCCGAGGCCGCGGAGACCTCGATCGGCGTGTTCGCCGAGCTCGCCCCCGCCCTCGGGGAGGCCTTCGGCGCGGCCCGCGACCGCGACGAGCTGCTCTTCGGCTTCGCCGAGCACTCGATGACGACGACCTACCTGGGCACCTCCACGGGCCTGCGGCTGCGCCACGACCAGCCCACCGGCCGGGTGGAGCTCAACGGCAAGACCGCCGACCACGGCCGCTCGGTGTGGGCGGGTGCCGGGACCCGCGACTTCGCCGACGTCTCGATGGGGGCGCTGGCCGGCGAGGTCGCCCGCAAGCTGGACTGGGCGCAGCGGCGCGTCGACCTGCCCGCCGGCCGCTACGAGACCCTGCTGCCGCCCTCTGCGCTGGCCGATCTCATGGTCTACGCCTACTGGACGATGGAGGCGCGGGACGCCGACGAGGGCCGCAACGTCTACGCGCGGGCCGGCGGCGGCAACCGGATCGGCGAGCGCCTGGCCGCCCTCCCGCTGACCCTGCGCAGCGACCCGTTCGAGCCGGGCCTGGAGGCCTGCCCGTTCCAGGTGGTCGCCGGGTCCTCCGGCGCGGCGTCGGTGTTCGACAACGGGATGGCCACGCCCGCGGTGGACTGGATCTCCGGCGGCGTGCTCGGCGAGCTGATCCGCCCTCGCGCCTGGGCCCTGCGCACGACCGCACCCGCGACCGCCGCGGTCGACAACCTGGTGCTCGAGCTGCCCGAGGCGACGGCGTCCCTCGACGACATGGTCGCGTCCACCGACCGCGGCCTGCTGCTGACGACCCTCTGGTACATCCGCGAGGTGGACCCGCAGACCCTGCTCCTGACCGGGCTGACCCGGGACGGCGTCTTCCTCGTCGAGGGCGGCGAGGTCGTCGGGTCGGTGAACAACTTCCGCTTCAACGAGTCGCCGGTCGACCTGCTGGGCCGGATCACCGAGGCCGGGCGGACCGAGCGGACGCTGCCCCGGGAGTGGAGCGACTGGTTCACCCGCGCGGCGATGCCGACGGTGCGGGTCCCCGACTTCCACATGAGCTCGGTGAGCCCCGCGAGCTGACCGCGGGCGCCGTCCGGGGTGCCTCCCGGGTGCGGCAGCGCGGCTCACCCCTCCGGGGCACCCCGGTGTCCCCATCCGTCCCACGAACAGCACGCCGTACACGCGTGAGCACTCTCCGCAGTTACCGTGTCCCCGATTGCACGGGAGGCCCCATGGAGGGGGCCGTCGAGGGGAGCTCCTCATGACGCGGAACCAGAAGCCGTCGGTCTTCCAGATCGGTCAGGTCTGGGAGGACGGTGACGTGGTCGTCGTCTCCGGCTGGGGCCTGGGGCTGTGCGCCTCGGCCTGCGCCTGCCACCGGCACCCCTCGGCCGGCCACCTGTCCATCGCCGAGGACCAGGCCCGCGGCCTGCTCGGCCTGGCCAGCTTCCGCCCCGACGGCTGCACCTGCTGCGAGCCGTGGACGGCCGACGAGCTCGGCGCCGTCCTGCGCGACCTCGAGGTCGTCGCCGGTCTCGACGCCGAGGAGCCCCTCGCCGGCTGAGCAAGGACCCCCTGCCCCCCGCCACTCGCTCCGCTCGCGGCGGGACCCTGCAGAGGGCCACCCTCCCTCCCCACCCCTCGTCCCTCGGGGCGGTGCCCTGGGAGGGGGCCGCCTGCCCCCCGCCACTCGCTCCGCTCGCGGCGGGACCCTGCAGAGGGCCACCCTCCCTCCCCACCCCTCGTCCCTCGGGGCGGTGCCCTGGGAGGGGGCCGCCTGCCCGAGGTGAGCCCCCGGACGCGGCCGGACCCGCCCCACCACCGGGCGCAGGCCGGCGGGATCCGCGCGCCCGCCGGTGCCGCCGGACCCGGGAGAACGCCACCGGCGGCGGGGCGCCGCCGTGGACCCGGTCCCGCCGCGACCGGTCGTGGGCGTGGCCGGCAGCACCCACCACGCCCCGGAGCCGGCGCGGTCGCCGACCGCCCGGCCCCGCCGCCGGTAGCGCACCCCACCGACGCCGACCCCCGCCCGCTGCGGCGCGAGGACACCCCTGGGACGGGTGTGGCGGACGGGGCTCGACGGGAGCCACCCGGCCCGCGCGCCGACCCTCACGCCGAGCTGATCTCTCCCTACCGTGCGTAGCAACGCGCTCGGGACGGCCGGGCGCCACGGGGAGGGGACGGCATGCTGCGCACCCGCACGACACGCCGACGCTGGGCGGGCGCCGCTCTCGCGGTCGGGGCTGCCGTCGCCGTCGTCCTCGGCCCCACCCCCGCGGGTGCCACCCCGGACACCGCGGACGAGGCCGCCCGGCTGGTGGCCGAGACCGGCCAGCAGCTGACCGACCTCGACGAGCAGGTCCACCAGGCCGAGGTCACCGTCGCCGAGCAGCAGGCCACCGCCACCGCCGCGGCCGGGACGGCCGCCGAGGCGGAGGCCGCCCTGGCCGCCTACGAGCCGCAGCTGCGGGCGCTGGCGCAGAGCTCGCAGACCAGCCGGTCGCGGATGGCCGCCTTCCTCACCGGTGACTCGGCCGCCGACGTCATCCAGCAGATGACCACCCTCGACCTGATCGCCGACCACACCGAGGGGCTGATCGCCGAGGTCTCGGCCGCCCAGCGCGCCGCCGACGAGGCCCGGGCCGCCGCGGACCAGGCCGAGGCGCAGGCCCAGGCGTCGCTGGCCACCCTCCGGGAGCAGCGGGCCGAGGTGCAGCGGCGGATCGACGAGTACGAGGCCGACTTCGCCCGCCTGTCGGCCGCGGAGCAGGCCGCCGTCACCGCCACCCTGGCCGGGCCGGCGCTGCCGGCGCCGTCCACCGCCGCGGTCGTCGCGGCGGCGCCCAGCGAGGCCGCGGGCACCGTCGTGGCCACCGCCCTGGGGCAGGTCGGCGACCCGTACGTGTGGGGCGCCTCGGGGCCGAACGGGTTCGACTGCTCGGGCCTGACCCAGTACGCCTACGCGGCGGTCGGCGTCTCGCTCCCGCACTCGAGCGGCGCGCAGTCCCGGCTGGGCGTGGCGATCCCCCGCGCGCAGCTCCAGCCCGGCGACGTCGTGTACTTCTACTCGCCGGTCAGCCACGTCGGCATCTACGTGGGCAACGGGATGATGGTGCACGCGCGGACCTTCGGGCAGCCGGTCGCGGTCACCACCGTGGACATGCGCGGCTACGCGGGCGCCCGCCGCATCCTCTGAATCACGCCGGCGGGCGGCCCTCGGCGAGCGCCGTGACCAGCCGCTCGATGCGGCGGGTCCGCGTGGCGGCGGTGGCGGCGGTCTGCACGCGGAACAGCACGGCGAAGCGGTTGGTCCCGTCGAGCGCGTCGAACGCCGCCCGCGCCGCCGGGACGGCGTCCAGCGCGGCGGCGAGGTCCTCGGGCACGGTGGCCGTCGCGGGGCCGGCGTAGGCCCGCTCCCACCGGCCGTCGGCGCGGGCGGCCTCGACCGCGGCCAGCCCCGCCGGCCGCATCCGCCCGGCCGCCGTGAGGGCCCCCACCGCGGCGACGTTCTTCTGCGACCAGACGCTCCGCGGCCGGCGCGGGGTGATCCGCTGCAGGTAGGCGCGCTCGTCGAGCGAGTTCGCCCGGCCGTCGATCCAGCCGAAGCACAGGCAGCTCTCGACCACCTCCGGGTAGGTCACCGAGGCGATGCCGGAGCCCTTCTTCGCGATCCGCACGTAGAGGCCGGGGGCGGTGGCGTGCTCGGCCTCCAGCCAGGCCTCGAACGCGGCCTGGTCGGGGAAGGCCAGGACGGGCAGGTCGTCGGGTACCGGCACGCCCGTGATCGTGGCCGTGCCGCGAGCCGGCGTCCAGGGGTGACCGCCGCTGCCCGCCGCGGCCACCTCCGCGGCCACCTCCGCGGCCACCCCCACGGCCACCTCCGCTCCCACCTCCGCAGTGATCATGGAGTTCTTGCCGGACGACACGGGCGACACGCCGCCGCGGCCTGCAGCAACCCCGTGATCACCGGCGCGGGCGGGGGCAGGACGCGGACGACGGCCCTCGGGGAGGGCGGCTAGAGCTCGGTGCGCAGCCGTGCCGCCGCCCGCGTCAGGGCCCGCATCTTGCCCTCGGCCGAGGCCCGCGGCAGGTACTTCAACCCGCAGTCGCTGGTGAGCACCAGCCGGGACACGTCGACGTCGTCCAGCGCCCGGCGCACCCGCTCGGCCACCTGGCCGGGGGTCTCGACCGCCGGCGTCGAGAGGTCGAGCACCCCGAGCGCGATGCCCTTGCCGCGCAGCGGGCGCAGCTGCGCGGGGTCGAGCCCCGACTGCGCCGTCTCGACCGACACGGTGTCCACGGGGGTGTCGGCCAGCTCGGGCAGGAACGAGTAGCCGGTCGGCCGGTCGGCCACCATCGCGGCGTAGCCGAAGCACAGGTGCAGGTGCACCGGGCCGGCGGCGCCCTCCACGGCGCGGGTGACGGCCTCCGCCCCGTACCGGCGGGCCACCTCCGGCCGGGCCTGCAGCCAGGGCTCGTCGAGCTGCAGGATGTCGGCGCCGGCGGCGAAGAGGTCGGCGATCTCCTCGCGGACGACCTCGGCGTAGGCCAGCGCCAGGGACCGGTCGTCGCCGTAGTGCTCGTCCTGGGCCTGCTGGGCCATGGTGAACGGCCCGGGCAGCGTCACCTTGACCGTCCGCTCGGTGTGCGCCCGGAGGAACGCCACGTCGCGGGCCTGCACCGGCGCCGGCCGGCGGAGCGGCCCGACCACCCGGGGCACCGGGATCTGCTGCCCCGAGCGGTTGGTCACCGACCCCGGGTCGTCGAGGTCGACGCCCTCCAGCGCGGTGGCGAAGTGGTTGGAGTAGGACTCCCGGCGCTGCTCCCCGTCGGTCACGATGTCCAGGCCGGCGACCTCCTGCGACCGCAGCGCCAGCAGCGTCGCGTCGTCCTGGGCCTGCTCCAGCAGGTCCGGCGCGACCCGCCACAGCTCCCGGGCGCGGACCCGCGGCGGGAACCGGTGGGCGAGCCGGTCCCGGTCGATGAGCCAGTCGGGCTGGGGCAGGCTGCCGACGACGGAGGTGGGCAGCGGCGGGAGCGGTGCGGGCACGCCCGGCAGTCTGACGGGTGCGGGGCCACCCGGCCTGTGCTGGGTGGGCCCGTGGCCGACAACTACATCGCCGAGCTGGACTCCGGCGCTCCCCGCATCGACGACGAGGCCTCCGTGGCGCCCACCGCGGTGGTGGTCGGCCGCGGCGTCACCGTCGGGCAGCGGGTGGTGCTGCACGGCGCCCGGGTGGACGACGACGTGCCGGTCGGCATGGGCAGCGTGGTGGTGAACGGGGCGCACATCGGGTCCGGTTCGATCGTCGCGGCCGGCGCCGTGGTCACCCGGGGCAAGCAGTGCCCACCCGGGTCGGTGATCGCCGGGGTGCCGGCGACGCCCCGGGATGACCGGGCCGCGGCGCGGGGGCTCAGGCGCCCAGCAGCTCCCGGACCAGCGCGCCGACCGCCTCGACCTCGATGAGGAAGCCGTCGTGCCCGTACGGCGAGCGGACGACGCGCAGCGGCACCCCGAGGGCGTCGGCGACCTCCTGCTGCAGCGCCGGCGGGTACAGCCGGTCGCTGTCCACCGCCGCCACCACGGTGCGCGCCGTGACGCGGGACAGCGCCGCGGCCACCCCGTCCCGGCCGCGCCCGACGTCCCAGTCGTTCATCGACCCGGTCAGCAGCACGTAGCTGCCGGGGTCGAACCGGGCGGCCAGCTTGTCCGCGTGGTGGTCGAGGTAGGAGGCGACGGCGTACCGGCCGTCGTCCTGCACCGCCGCGCCGAAGCGCTCGTCGAGCTCCAGGGCGCTGCGGTAGGTGAGGTGGGCGATCCGCCGGGCGATGCCCAGACCGGCGACCGGGCCGGGGCCGGGCAGGTAGTCCCCGCCGGCCCACGCCGGGTCGGCGCGGATCGCGGCCTGCTGGGTCGTCTGCGTGCCGATCTGGTCGGCGGTGGCGGCCGCCCCGGAGGCGAGGAACAGCAGCCCCTCCACCCGGTCGGGGCGGGCGACCGCCCACTCCAGCGCGCGCATGCCCCCCATCGACCCGCCCAGCACCGCGGCCCACCGCTCGACGCCGAGCGCGTCGGCCAGGGCGGCCTCCACGGCCACCTGGTCGGCCACGGTGACCTCCGGGAAGCGGGAGCCCCACGGCGCGCCGTCCGGTGCGGCGGACGAGGGCCCCGTCGTCCCCTGGCAGCCGCCCAGCACGTTGGCGCAGACGACGAACAGCCGGTCGGTGTCCAGCGCCTCTCCGGGGCCCACCAGCCCGTCCCACCAGCCCGGCGTCGGGTGGCCGGGGCCGGCCGGCCCGGCGAGGTGGCTGTCGCCGGTCAGCGCGTGCTCGACGAGGACGGCGTTGCCGCCGCCGGGGGCCAGCGTGCCCCACGTCTCGTACGCCACCCGGACCGCCGGGAGGGTCCCGCCGCGCTCGAGGCGGAGCGGGCCCTCCAGGTCGAGGAAGCGCCGGTCCCCGGGCGGGTCGCCCTCGCGCCAGCCCCCCGGGCGCGGCGGGGTCCAGGGCGCGGGGCGCACGTCCTGGACCCCGCGCACGGCTCAGGCCTCCTTCGCCGCGCGGAAACCGGCCTCCAGGTCGGCGAGGATGTCGTCGATCCCCTCCAGCCCCACCGCCAGCCGCACCAGGCCCGGGGTCACCCCGGTGGTCAGCTGCTCCTCCGGGGTCAGCTGCGAGTGGGTGGTCGACGCGGGGTGGATGACCAGGCTGCGCACGTCACCGATGTTGGCCACGTGGCTGTGCAGCTCCAGGGCGTCGACGAACCGCTTGCCGGCCTCCACGCCGCCGTGCAGCTCGAAGGTGAGGACGGCGCCGGCGCCGCGCGGGGCGTACCTGCGCTGCGCGGCGTGCCACGGGGACGACGGCAGGCCCGGGTAGTTGACCCGGTCCACCGCGTCGTGGCCCTCGAGGAACTCGGCCACCCGCTGGGCGTTGGCCACGTGCCGCTCCATGCGCAGCGACAGCGTCTCGATGCCCTGCACCACGAGGAAGGCGTTGAACGGCGAGACCGCCGGGCCGAGGTCGCGCAGCAGCTGCACCCGCGCCTTGAGCGCGTAGGCCGGCGCCCCCAGGTCGGCGTACACGACCCCGTGGTAGGTCGGGTCGGGCTCGGTGAACTGCGGGAACTTGCCGCCCGTCCAGGAGAAGTTGCCCGAGTCGACGATGAGCCCGGCGATCGCGGTGCCGTGGCCGCCCAGGTACTTGGTCGCCGAGTGCACCACGACGTCGGCGCCGAACTCGATCGGCCGGACCAGGTACGGCGTGGCGATCGTGTTGTCGACGATGAGCGGCACGCCGTTGCGGTGGGCCACCTCGGCGACCGCGCTGATGTCCAGGACGTCGCCCTTCGGGTTGCCGATCGACTCCCCGTAGAAGGCCTTGGTGTTCTCGCGGACCAGGGACTGCCAGTTCTCCGGGTCGTCGGGGTCCTCGACGAAGGAGACGCTGACCCCGAGCTTGGGCAGCGAGTGGTGCAGCAGGTTGTAGGTGCCGCCGTACAGCGATGCCGAGGCGACGACGTGGCCCCCGGCCTCGGCGACGTTGAGGATCGCCAGGGTCTCGGCGGCCTGGCCGCTGGCGACCGCGAGCGCGGCCACCCCGCCCTCGAGCGAGGCCACGCGCTGCTCGAGCGCGTCCGTCGTCGGGTTCATGATCCGCGTGTAGATGTTGCCCATCTCGGCCAGCGCGAACAGGTCCGCGGCGTGCTGGGCGTCGCGGAACTGGTAGCTCGTCGTGGCGTAGATCGGCAGCGCGCGGGCGCCGGTGGTCGGGTCCGGGCTGGTGCCGGCGTGGATCTGCCGGGTCTCGAAGCTCCAGCTCCTCGGGTCGGTCATGCGCCGGGTCTCCTCTCGGTCGGGAGACCCCGCGGCGCACGGAGGGCTCCGTCCTTGCCGGGCGGCGGGTGCCGGCCGGCCGGCTCTTCCCCTGGAGCACCTCGGACGGAGTCGAGGTTGCCGGGCAGCCAGCCAGGTGCTTGACGCTGCCTCTCGTGAGCCAGGCGCGATCATAGGAGGCCGGTGACCGGCGCGTCACACCGGTCCCCGGCCCGGTCAGCCGCCGGTCGTCGGCTCCGCCGGTGCCTCCGTCGTCCCCGGGCCGGTGGGTTCGGCCGGGGTCGTGGTCGACGGCTCCTCGTCCTCCGGGGACTCCGGCCCGGTGGTGGTCGGGGCCGTGGTGGTCGGGGTCCGGGTCGTCGGCCCGGTGGTCGAGGGGGCCGTGGTGCCGGTCGGCTCGCCGGTCTCCTCGGGCGGGGTCGTCTCCGTCGCGGGGGCCTCGGTGCTCACCGGCGCCGGCTCCCCGGCCGGGGTGGCCGCCCCCGCGGGGGAGACGTCGGGCCGCACGTACAGGTAGAGCACACCGAGGGAGACGAACAGCAGCGCCAGGACCACCGTGGAGGTGCGGGCGCGGCCCAGGTGGTGCGGGACCATGCCGCGCAGGCCGGCGCGGCGCGGGGCGCTGTCGGGCGGCGAGGTGCGGACGCCGGGGGCGCCGCGGAGCTGGTCGTCGGGGGTCATCGGGTTCCCTCGGTGCGGGCGCCGGCCGGCTGCGGCACGGGGCGGCCGTCCTGCTCGGACAGCGGCGCGGTCGGCGGGGTGGGCAGGTTGAGGCCCTCGCGGCGGAAGGCGAGCACGATGCGGGCGCGCAGGTCGCGGCCCACCTCGAACTGCTTGCCGGGCAGGGTGCGGGCCACCACCCGGACGTTGACCTGGTCGAGGTCGAGGGTCTCCACGCCCATGACGCTGGGCTGGTCGAGCAGCAGCGGGCGCATCTGCTCGTCGCGGAAGGCCTCGGCCCCGACGTGGCGGAGGATCTCGTTGACGCGGTTGACGTCCATCGACGTCGGCACCGGGACGTCGACGACCGCGCGCGCCCAGTCGCGGGACAGGTTGACCACCTTGACGATCTGCCCGTTGGGCAGCGTCACAACCTCGCCGTCCGCCGACCGCAGCCGGGTGATCCGCAGCGTGACGTCCTCGATCGTGCCCTCGGCCGGGTCCCCGCCACCCACCACCTGGATGGAGACGACGTCACCGAACCCGTACTGCCGCTCGGTGATGATGAAGAACCCGGCCAGCACGTCGCCGACGATCCGCTGGGCACCGAAGCCGAGGCCCACGCCCAGCACGGTGGCCGGCGCGACCAGGCCGGTCACCGGGATGCTCAGCCGGTCCAGCACGAAGAAGACGGCGATCGTGTAGATCAGGACGATCAGCGTCCACCGGAGCACCTGGGTGAGCGAGTGCCGGTGCTTGGCCGCCTCCGAGCGGACGAGCGCGTCGCCGCCCGTGGCACGGGCGTCGATCCGGTCGGTGACGCGGTCGCCCACCCAGGTCACGAACCGGGCCAGCAGCACCGAGCCCAGGATGATCAGGACGATCTCGAGCCCGCGGCCGGCGAGCCAGTCGAGCAGTGCGGTCAACGGTTCCATCGGTTCCCAGCCTCTCCGTCCCGGCCGCGACCCGCCAGCGATCCGGGGTGTGACCTCGTCCCCGCACGCCGGGGGACACGACCGGCCGGTGCGGTCAGTTCCCGCGCCGGGTCTCCCACACCGCGAACGCCGTCCACGCCGCCCCGGCCACGGCCGCCACCACCCACACCCAGCGGATCGAGTCGGCCGGGTTGGACAGGACCAGCAGGACGGCGACGACGCACACCGCCCCGGCCAGCGGCGGCATGCGCAGCAGCGTGCTGAGGGTGCCCGGCCCCGGGACGGCGACGAAGACGACGAGCACCGCGACCAGGAGGAAGCCGCACAGGCCGGCGAGGAAGGCCGCGGTGACCCCGTACTCGCCGGGCAGCCCGACCGCACCGAGCCCGCACAGCACCGCACCGAGCGCCAGCCCCAGGAGCAGGCGGCGGCGCCGGCGGGACCAGGGCGGGCGGGGCTGGGTCACGGCGGGGGCCTCCTGGGCGGTGGGTCGGCGCGGCGGGTGCGCGGGCGGTGGGTCCCCGCGATGAGTTCCGGGTCCGGGCCCCGTCCTACCCCTGACGGGGCCCGGACACCTGCGCCCCCCGACGACAGGAGAGCGACCGTGCGGATGGTCTTCCTCAACCTGCCCGTGGCCGACCTCGCGACCAGCCGGGCCTTCTACGCCGGGCTGGGCTTCTCGTTCAACGAGCAGTTCTCCGACGAGCGCACCGCCTCCGTGGTGGTCGACGAGAACATCGTCGTGATGCTGCTCACCCGGGACCGGTTCGCCGACTTCGTCTCCGGGGAGGTCGGCGACCCCGCGGCCGCGACCACCCAGCTCACCGCCCTGTCCGCGGGCAGCCGGGACGAGGTGGACGCCCTGGTGGCGCGGGCGCTGGAGCACGGCGGGAAGCCGTGGCTGCCGCCGCAGGACCACGGGTTCATGTACGGCGCGAGCTTCACCGACCCGGACGGGCACGTCTGGGAGGTCATGTGGATGGACCAGCAGCACGTCGTGGACTGAGCCAGTAGGGGGCACGGGCCGTTACGGGGACTACCGTACGGCTCGTGCCCCGACCCGCACTCGGCTACGCCACCACCATCGGCGCGGCGGCGCTGTTCGCCGTCAACGGCACCGTCTCCACGCTCGCCCTGGAGGCCGGGGTGCCGCCGACCCGGCTGACCGCGCTGCGCTGCACCGGCGCGGCGGTCCTGCTCGTGGCCGCCCTCGCCGTGGCGGCGCCGGCGCGGCTGCGGCCGGCCCGCCGCGAGCTGCCCCTGCTCGCCGGGCTCGGGGTGGTCGGCGTGGCCCTCACCCAGTTCCTGTACTACGTCGCCATCGGGCGGTTGCCGGTCGGCATCGCGCTGGTCTTCGAGATGACCGCACCGGTGCTCATCGCCCTCTACGTCTGGCTGGTCCGCCGCGAACGGGTGCGCCGCCGGCTGTGGACGGCGCTGCTGCTCTCCCTCTCGGGCCTGGTCTTCGTCGCCGAGGTCTGGGAGGGCGGCGGGTCGCTGGACCCGCTGGGGGTGGCCGCCGGGCTGGCCGCCGCGGTCTGCCTGGCGACCTACTACCTGCTCGGCGAGCGGGGCACGGGCACCCGCGACCCGGTCACCCTCACCTGCTGGGGTTTCGTGGCCGCGGCGGCGTTCTGGGCGGTCGTCGCGCCGTGGTGGCGGTTCGACGCCGCCGTCCTCACCGCGCGGGTGCCGGTGTCGCTGGGGGACGTCACGGCGCCGCTGTGGCTGCTGGTGGCCTGGATCGTCGTCCTCGGGGCGGTGGTGCCGTTCTGGCTGTCGATCGCCGCGCTGCGCCACCTGCCGGCGACGACGGCCGGCCTGGTCGCCACGGTCGAGCCGGTGTTCGCCTCGGTGGTCGCCTGGTTGTGGGTGGAGCAGGTGCTCACCGGCTGGCAGGTCCTCGGCGGGGTCGTCGTCCTCACCGGGATCGCGCTGGCGCAGACCGCGCGCACCGCACCCGCCCCCGCGCCGCAGCCGGAGACCCTCGCCCCCTCGTGAGCGGAGTCGGAGTGCCGCGTGCGCGGAAACCTCGCACGCGGCACTCCACTCAGGGGGTGACGTCGGCGGCGGACTCGAGCCAGCCGGCCAGTTCCTCCATGTAGGCGGCCTGGGCGGCGTAGTCCATGCCGACGTACTTCCACGGGTGCAGCTGCCCCGACCCGACCGCCGGCAGCAGTGCCGCGGTCGGCTGGGCCGCGATCTCCTCGGGGGTCATGCTGAAGCGCAGCGAGTACAGCAGCACGTCGCTCGGGTAGCCGGGCACCTCCTCCCAGCCGACGGTCTCCCAGAAGTAGCCCTCGCCGCCCGGGTCGACGAACCGGACGCCGAGGTCGGAGTACAGCCGCAGGGCGGGGTCGTCGGGGGCCTTGGCCATCCACCAGCCGTCGGCCTCGGTGGCGTACACCGGCAGCACGGTGATCCCGCTCGCGGCCGCCTCGGTCAGCCGCGCCGAGGCCGCGTCGAAGTCCGCGCGGGCCGACTCGACGAGGCCGGCGTCCGCGCCGAGGGAGTCGGCCAGCTCGACGGTCCGCTCGATGACGTCGGCGGCCGAGCCGCGGTAGCCGATCGCGATGATCGGCGCGATCTCGGCGACCTGCTCCTGCTGCTCGACCGACTCGAAGCCGTAGAGGGGCTGGCTCTCGTCGAAGCTGCCGGAGGAGTCGACCGGGTAGACCGAGGTGACGATGACGTCCGGGTCGGCGGCGGCGAGCCGCTCGAGGTCGATCTGCCCGTAGCTCTCCCCGACGATCGCCAGGTCGGAGAGGTCCCGGCCCTCGAAGGCGACGTCGTCGGCGGCCGAGGTCTGCCCGAACGCGGCCACCGGCTCGACCCCGTAGTTCCACAGCGAGGCGACGACGTCGTTGAGCCCGGCCACCCGGGCGGGTGCCTCGTCGAGCTCGACGGTGGTGCCGAGGTCGTCGGTGAACTGCCAGCCGGCGCCGTCCCCGGTCGCCGCGGAGCCGGTAGGCCCGCCGGAACAGCCGGCCGCCGCCAGCGCTGCGGCCAGGGTGAGCGTGGCGCCGGCCAGGCGGCGCGGTCTGCGGTGCAACGGAGCTCCTCGCGGTCCGGGACGGGGCCTTCCCCCTCGGGCGAAAGGCAGGTTAGCCTCGCCTTACCTGGTGGCCGCAAGGGGGTCGCCCCGGAGCGAGACGGAGCCCCTGCATGACCGTTGCCGAGCAGGCCGAGGTCGCCGCCGCCCCCGGGTGGCAGTTCTTCGACGTGGCAGTGGCCGCCGTCCGGCGGCTGTCGCCGAGCTTCGTCCGGCTGACGTTCACCGGCCCCGGTCTCGAGGGTTTCGGGCTGGCCGGGGACGACCAGCGGTTCAAGCTGGTCCTCCCGCAGGACCCTGCGGGGATGCGCCGGCTGGTCGACCGCGGGTCGGACTGGTACGCCGAGTACTGCGCGATGCCCGAGGAGCAGCGACCGCACATCCGCACCTACACCGTCCGCGCCGCCCGGCCCGAGCGCGCCGAGCTCGACGTCGACGTCGTGCTGCACGGGGTGGACGACGGCCACGCCGGCCCGGCCGCGCGGTGGGCGGCCACCGCCGTCCCGGGCGACCGCGTCGTGCTGCTGGGCCCCGACCGGCCGGGCCGCGGCCGGATGTGGGGCGTGGAGTGGGCGCCCCCGCCCGCGGCGCGCACCCTGCTCCTGGCCGGCGACGAGACCGCCGTCCCGGCCGTCTGCGCGATCCTCGAGGCCCTCCCCGAGGGGCCGCGGGCCGTCTCTGCGCTCCTGGAGGTGCCCTGCGCCGCGGACGCGGTGGACATGGGCCTCCCGCCGGGCGTCCCGGTGCGCTGGCTGGCCCGCGACGGTGCGGCCCGCGGGTCGCTGCTGGTGCCGGCCGTGCACGCCGAGCTGTGCCGGCTCGGGGTGGCCTCGGCCGCCGCACCCGCGTCGGTCGAGGACGTCGACGTGGACGCCGGTCTCCTCTGGGAGGTCCCCGAGGCGGACGGCGACGCCGAGGCGGACGGCGACGCCACGGCGGGCTGCTACGCCTGGTTGGCCGGGGAGGCCGGGGTGGTCAAGGAGCTGCGCCGCCGGCTGGTCGGCGACCTCGGGCTGCCCCGGGCCTCGGTGGCCTTCATGGGCTACTGGCGCCAGGGCCGCGCCGGCTGACGCGGTCGCGGGTGGCCCGACCGGGCCCGGAGGGCGGGGGACCGGGCCCGGAGGGCGGGGGACCGGGCCCGGGGGGCGGGGGGAAGGAAGCTCTTCCCGCGTCCCGGGGCCGTGGACGTGGGAGGAGCTTCCCATGCCTCGGGGGTCTCGTCAGCGCAGGCGGCGGACCGGCACCACCATCGGCGTCCCGGCGACCGGGTCGGGCACCACGCGCGCCTCGATGTCGAACACGTCGGCGAGGAGCGGCTCGGTGATCACCTCGGCCGGGGTGCCCGAGGCGACGAGGACGCCGTCCTTCATCGCCACCAGCCGCTGCGCGTAGCGCGCCGCCAGGTTCAGGTCGTGCAGGACGACGACGACGGTGCGGCCGCGCTCGGCGTGCAGCCGGCCCACGAGCTCGAGCACGTCGATCTGGTGCGAGAGGTCCAGGTAGGTCGTGGGCTCGTCGAGCAGCAGCAGGTCGGTGCCCTGGGCCAGGGCCATGGAGATCCACGCGCGCTGGCGCTGGCCGCCCGAGAGCGCGTCCACGGGGCGGTCGGCCAGCTCGGACATGTCGGTCCAGGCCAGCGCCTCGGCGACGGCCGCCTCGTCACCGCGCGACCACTGCCGCAGCCACGACTGGTGCGGGTGCCGGCCGCGGGCCACCAGGTCGGCGACGGTGAGGCCCTCTGGGGCGACGGGGGTCTGCGGCAGCAGCCCGAGGACCTTGGCCACCTCCCGGGTCGGCGTCCGGGCGATCGACCTCCCGTCGAGCAGCACCTGCCCGGACTCCGGGCGCATCAGCCGGCCGAGCGCCCGCAGCAGCGTGGACTTGCCGCAGCCGTTCGGCCCCACGATGGCGGTGAACGAGCCCTCGGTGAGCTGCAGGTCCAGGTCGTGGACGACGACCTTCTCGTCGTAGGCGAGGCTCACCGACTCGGCGGCGAGGCGGACCGGTCCGGTGCGCGTCACGGGGTGCTCCACGACAGTCGTCACAGCGTCGATCGCCGCCTTCCTCGGACGAGCAGCCACAGCAGGTAGGGGGCGCCGACCGCGGCGGTGAGGATGCCGACGGGCAGCGCCTGGGGCAGGACGGTGCGGGTGAGCAGGTCCGCGCCGACGACCAGCGCGGCGCCGAGCAGCGCGGAGGCGAGCAGCGGTGGCCGGGAGCAGCCGGCCAGCCGGACCGCGATCTGCGGCACCACCAGGGCGACGTAGGCGATGGGGCCCGCGGCGGCCACGGCGGCGGCGGTCAGCAGCACCGCGACGAGCACGACCACGGCCTGCGATCCGCTCAGCCGCAACCCCAGCCCCCGGGCGGTGTCGTCGCCGAACTGCAGGGCGGCCAGCGCCCGGCTGGTGGCCAGCGCGACGGGCAGGAGCACGGCCAGCGAGACGGCCAGGGGCACGGCCTGGTCCCAGGTGCGCGCGTTGAGCGAGCCGGTGATCCACACGTAGGCCGAGGCCGCGTCGTAGATCTCCGCGCGGGTGAGCAGCCAGTGGGTGAGCGCCGCGGCGCCCGCCCACAGCGCGATGCCGATCAGGACCAGCCGGTAGCCGTCGATGCCGCGGCGCCAGGTGAGGGCCATGAGCAGCAGGCCGGTGGCGAGGGCACCGGCCAGCGCGGCCATCGGGATGCCGAGCCCGCCGAGCACGGCGCCGGCCCCCGTGGTGCCGCCGAGCACGATCGCGGCCACCGCACCGACCGAGGCGCCCTGGGTGATGCCGAGGATGTCGGGGGAGGCCAGCGGGTTGCGGGCGAAGGTCTGGAACAGCGCGCCGGCGATGCCGAGGGCCAGGCCCACGAGGACGCCGACGACGATCCGGGGCGCCCGGAGCTGCAGGACGATGAACGGCTGGTTGCCCTCGCCCAGCCCGACCAGGGTGCGCAGCACGTCGGCCAGCCCGATCGGGTAGTCGCCGCGGCCGAGGCTGACCGCCCCGAGCAGCACGACGACCACGGCGGCCACGGCGGGCACCACGACCTGCCGCCAGCGCACGCGGCCCGAGACCGGCCCGATCCGCACGACGGTCTGCCCGGGTGCGGCGAGCCCGGCCGGTGCGGGGAGCTCCCGCGTCGCGGCGCTCACGGCCCCACCAGCCGCCGCCGGCGGATGAGCGCGATGAAGAACGGCGCGCCCACCAGCGCGAGCACGATGCCGACCTGCAGCTCCCCCGGGCGGACGACGACCCTGCCGAGCACGTCGGCCAGCAGCAGGAACACCGCCCCGGTGAGCGCCGAGCACGGCACCAGCCAGCGGTGCGACGGCCCGGTGAAGGCCCGCACCACGTGCGGCACGACCAGCCCGACGAAGGCGATCGGGCCGCAGGCCGCCGTCGCCGCGCCGCAGAGCAGGGTGACCGCCACCAGCCCGACGGTGCGCGCCAGCCAGACCCGCTGGCCCAGCCCGCGGGCGACGTCCTCGCCGAGGCCCAGCAGGTCGAGCGCCGGCGCGTTGGCCAGCGCGAGCACGAGGCCGAGCACGATGAACGGGGCCACCTGCCAGGCGACGTCCGCCCCGCGGCCGGCCAGCGACCCGACCACCCAGAACCGGAAGCTGTCCAGGCTCTGCGAGTCGCTGATGAGGATGGCCCGGACCAGCGCGAACAGCAGCGCGCTGAGCGCCGCCCCGGCGAGGGCGAGGGTGACCGGGCCGGCGCCGCCGCGGCCGACCGAGCCGAGCAGGAAGACCAGCACGGTGCCGGCGAGCGCGCCGGCGAAGGCGAACCACACGTAGCCGGACGGGCTGGCGATGCCGAACAGCCAGATCGCCAGGACGACGCCCAGCGAGGCGCCGGCGGTGACCCCGAGCAGGCCGGGGTCGCCGAGCGGGTTGCGGGTGTGCCCCTGGGTGAGCGCGCCGGCGGCGCCGAGCGCGGTGCCGACGAGCAGGCCGAGGACCGTCCGCGGCAGCCGGAGCTCCCGGACGATCACCGCCTCCTCGCTGCCCGCGACCGGGTCGACCAGCGACTGCCAGACGGTGCCGAGCCCGATCGTGCGGGTGCCGACGGCGATGCTCAGGGCGCAGACGGCCACCACGAGCACGGCCAGCGCCAGCAGGCCCCCCGGTCGCGAGCCCGGCCCGCGCAGCAGCCCGTGCCGGGAGCGGGGTGCGGCCTCCGCGGGCCGCGCGGCACCGGTCGTCGTCGACACGAGCGGCTCCCGGGACAGGCGAGGTAGGACAGGCTGACCTTACTTCCCGTCCGCCCGGGGGCGAAACCGCGCGCCGGCCCCAGCGGTGCTGCCGGCGGCTGCGCGGTGCTGCCGGCTGTTCAGCGGTGCTGCCGGCGGCTGCCCCCGTGCCAGTCCTCGGTCACGCCGACCTCCCCGGGGCGGATGCCGAAGGCGGGCAGCTGCGGGCGCTCGCGCAGGCTGCGCTTGAGCTCGGCGAACCCCGGGAACCCGGCGAGGGCGACCACGTGGTCCCACAGCTGCACGGCCTGCTCCTCGTCCGGCTGCCGGCTGATGACCGGCCCGAAGAAGGCCGGCCCCTCCGGCGGGCGGAACTGCAGGATCGGCGTCCCGACGTCCTTGCCGGCCAGCCGCAGCGCCTCGTCGGTCTCCTCCTGGATCGCGGCGTCCCAGCTCACGTCGTCGACGGCGTCGGCGAGGGCGGCGGGCAGGCCGGCCTCGGTGAGGGCGTCGACGACGAACTCCCGGCCGGTCGCCCGCTCGGGCGGGGGCTGGCCGGCGGGGTCCTCGAACACCCGCGCCCCGAGGGCGGCGTAGAGCGGGTCGAGGACGGCGGCGCCGTGGTCGGCCCGGGCGCGGGCGGCGACGCGCAGCAGCCGCAGCCCGGCGGTGTGCCCGGCCTCGTACTCCGGCGGGAACTGCGCGTCGTAGTCGACGTGCCGGTTGAGCAGCCGCAGCGAGATCAGCCGCCACTCCACCCGGTACCCGCGGCGGGCGGCGACGGTGCGGACCCACTTGCTGGTGTTCCAGGCGAACGGGCAGACGGGGTCGAACCAGAAGCGCAGGTCGGCGGTCACGGGGTGAGGACCTCCTCGATGGCCGTCCGGACCTCGGGGGAGTCCGGCTGGGTGCGGGGGCGGAACCGGGCGACGACCCCGCCGTCGGCGGCCACGAGGAACTTCTCGAAGTTCCACTGCACGTCGCCGGCCTCGCCCTGCGCGTCCGCGGCGGCGGTCAGCCGCTGGTAGACCGGGTGCGCGCCGGGGCCGTTGACCTCGGTCTTCTCCGTCAGCGGGAAGGTGACGCCGTAGGTGGCCGAGCAGAACGTCCCGATCTCCTCGGCGGAGCCCGGCTCCTGCCCCATGAACTGGTTGCACGGGAAGCCCACCACCGTGAACCCGCGCGGGCCGTACTCCCGCTGCAGCTGCTCCAGCCCGCCGTACTGCGGCGTCAGGCCGCACCGGCTGGCCACGTTGACCAGCAGCGCCGGGCCGCCGCCGGTCAGCGCGCGCAGCGTGGTCGGTTCGCCCTGCAGGGTGGTGACCGGGAGGTCGAGGAGGTCGCTCATGCCGGCGCCAGCGCGCCCCGCCGGGCGTTCATTCCAGCCCGCTGGCGTCGTCGGGGACGTCGACGGCGTGCTGCCGCAGGGCGTCGAGGGGGACGACGTCCAGCGCCCGCTCGTGGGTCGCCGCCAGGACCACGCCCGCCGCGGCACCGGCCTGGTAGGCCTGCAGCCACCGCACCGCGACCACGCACCAGCGGTCGCCCGGGCGCAGGCCGGGGAAGCCGAACTCCGGCCGGGGCGTGGTGAGGTCGTTGCCGAGCTCGCGCTGCAGGTCCAGGAACTCCGCGGAGACGACCGTGCAGACGGTGTGGCTGCCGAGGTCGTCGGGGCCGCTCGAGCAGGAGCCGGTGCGGTAGTAGCCGGTCATCGGGTCGGTGCCGCACGGCTCCAGCGGGCCGCCGAGGACGTTGCGTTCCGGCTCGGTCACCCGGCTCCCCTCCTGCACGCCACGGGCGCCGCCACCCCCGCCGGCCCCGGCGCCATCCTGCCGTCGCGCGGGGAGCGTCACCACCCGTGACCTGGCATGGCAAGGTGCCCCTGTGACGGCAGACACCCCCGAGGTCCTCTGGCGCCCGACCCCGGAGTCCGCGCGCGCGACCGGGCTGGCGGACTTCGCCGCCTGGGTCGCCGCCCGCCGCGGCCTCGCGTTCGGCGACCCCCCGGACTACGACGCGGTCTGGCGGTGGTCGGTCGACCACCCCGACCAGTTCTGGGCCGACGTCGCCGGGTGGACGGGCGTGCTGCCCGACGTCCCCGACGACCGGGTGCTCACCCGGCGGGGGATGCCGGGCGCGGAGTGGTTCCCGGGCACGACGCTCAACTTCGCCGAGCAGGCCCTCCGGCACCCCGTCGACGGCACGGTCCCACCGGACGCCCCCGCCCTCGTCGCCGTCGCCGAGGACACCGAGCCCGTCGAGGTGAGCTGGCGCGACCTGCGCGCTCAGGTGGGCGCCTTCGCCGCCACCCTCCGCCGGCTCGGCGTGCGGCGCGGCGACCGGGTCGCCGGGTACCTGCCCAACGTCCCCGAGGCGGTGGTCGCCTTCCTCGGGACGGCGGCGATCGGCGCGGTGTGGTCCTCCTGCGCCCCCGACTTCGGCACCCGCAGCGTGCTCGACCGCTTCGCCCAGATCGAGCCGACCGTGCTGGTCGCCGTCGACGGCTACCGGTTCAACGGGCGCGAGCACGACCGCCGGGACGTCGTCGCCGAGCTGCGCGCCGCCCTGCCCAGCGTGCGGACGACGATCGCCGTCCCGCGGCTGTTCCCGGACGAGGTGCCCGCCGACGCCCTCCCCTGGGCCGACGCCGTCGCCGACGAGCAGGACCCGCGGTTCGAGGCGCTGCCCTTCGACCACCCGCTGTGGATCGTCTACTCCTCGGGCACCACCGGCCTGCCCAAGGGGATCGTGCACGGCCACGGCGGGGTGGTGATCGAGCAGCTCAAGCAGGGCCGGCTGCACATGGACCTGCGCGTCGGCGACCGCTTCTACTGGTACGCGTCGACGGCCTGGATCATGTGGAACATCGCGGCCTCGGCCCTGCTGGGCGGGGTCACCGTGGTCGTGCACGACGGAGCGCCGGCGTACCCCATCGTCGACGCGCAGTTCGCGATCGCCGCCCGCACCCGGCTCACCTTCCTCGGCACCAGCCCGGGCTACCTCATGGCCTGCGAGAAGGCCGGGGTGCGCCCGGTCGACACCCACGACCTCTCCGCGCTGCGGACCATCGGCGCCACCGGCTCCCCGCTGCCGGCGTCGTCGTTCAGCTGGGTCTACGACGCGGTGAAGCCCGACGTCTTCCTCGGCTCCCTGTCCGGCGGCACGGACGTGGCCACCGGGTTCGTCGGCAGCACGCACCTGCTGCCCGTCACCGCCGGGGAGCTGCAGCGGCCCATGCTCGGCGTCGCGGCGGCCGCCTGGGACGAGGAGGGGCACCCGGTGCTCGGCGAGCTGGGCGAGCTGGTGATCACCGAGCCGATGCCCTCGATGCCGCTCTACTTCTGGAACGACCCGGACGGGTCCCGCTACCGCGAGGCCTACTTCGAGCCGTGGCCCGGGGTGTGGCGGCACGGGGACTGGATGGAGGTCACCGAGCGCGGCACCTGCCTCATCACCGGCCGGTCGGACTCCACGCTCAACCGCGGCGGGGTGCGCATGGGCACCGCCGACATCTACACCGCGGTGGAGTCGGTCCCGGAGGTGCTCGACTGCGTCGTCCTCGGGGTCGAGCAGCGCGACGGCGGCTACTGGATGCCGCTGTTCGTCCAGCTCGCCCCGGGCGCCGAGCTCACCGACGAGCTGACGGGGCGGATCCGGGCCGCGATCCGCACGCAGGCCAGCCCCCGGCACGTGCCCGACGAGGTGCTCGTCGTCCCGGCCGTGCCGCACACCCGCACCGGCAAGCGCCTGGAGGTGCCGCTCAAGCGGCTGTTCCAGGGCATCGCGCCGGAGAAGGCCCTCAACGTGGGGGCGGTCGACGACCCGGCGGCCGTCGAGCACTACGTGGAGCTCGCGCGGTCCCGGGGCACCCGGTGACCGGCGGGGACGGCGTCCGCACGGTCGGGCACGGGGAGCACCGGGTCATCGGGCTGCACGGCTGGTTCGGCTCCGCCGCCGGCTGGGGCCAGCTGCCCGACCTGGTGGACCGGGAGGCCTTCACCTGGGCCTTCCCCGACCTGCGGGGGTACGGCGCCCGGCGGGACGAGCCCGGCGCGCACACCGTGGCCGAGGTCGCCGCCGACGTCCTCACCCTCGCCGACCGCCTCGGCTGGGACCGGTTCTCCCTCGTCGGGCACTCCATGGGCGCCAAGTACGCCCAGCAGGTGCTGGCCGACGCCCCCGACCGGGTGCGCCGGCTGGTCGCGATCAGCGGCGTCCCGGCCGGGCCGACGCCGTTCGACCCGGAGGGCCGGGCGCTGTTCGACGGCGCGGCGGGCGACCGGGACGCCCGGTACGCGATCATCGACCTGACCACGGGCAACCGGCTGCCCCGCGCGTTCGTCGACGGGCTCGTCCAGCACTCCCTCGACGCCGCCGACCCGGCGGCGTTCGCGGGCTACCTGACCGCCTGGGCCGACGAGGACATCTCGGCGGCGGTCGGGGCGGTCGCCGGGCGGGTGCCGGTGCTCTGCGTGGCCGGCCGGCACGACCCGGCGCTCGGGGAGGACGCCCTGCGGGCCACCTGGCTGGCCGCGCACCCGGGCGCCGAGCTCGTCGTCCTGGCCGAGGCCGGGCACTACGCGATGTACGAGACCCCGCCGGTCCTGGTCGCGGTGGTCGAGGAGTTCCTCGGCCGCGGGTGAGCTTGTCGTTTAACCCCTGACCGGTTGGTCTTCGGCGTCTCGCTTGGTGGTCTTGCCGACGTCGTGGCGGGTGGCGCGGTGTCGGTTCTTCGTCCCGGGCGGGCGCCCCGGGCCGGGACGGGTGGGTT
>NZ_QVQH01000019.1 GCF_003428645.1 Geodermatophilus marinus
TGGCGGACCAGGGCGATGGTGAGCAGCTCGGCGTCGCTGCAGGCCGGGGTCGGCCCCGGCCGGGCCGGGATGGTCACCTGCCCGGCGGCGATCGCATCGTCGATGAGCACGTAGACGTGGACGAACAAGTCCTCGGTGGGGAGCATGAGAGGCGCCTCTGCGGGCGAGGGGCTTCGACAACCACCACGCTCCGCAGAGGCGCCCTCATGTCAAGCCATCAGTTGCCGACGGCAACCCACATAACGCGCCTGAGGGATGGCCGCCCCTCCCCCCACACCTCGCACAAGGACCCCCCTGCCCCCCGCCGCTCGCGAGCTCACGGCGGGACCCTGGAGGGGAGCCGGCGGGCCCCTGAGGGATCGCCGAGCTCACCGTTGCCGGTCCTGGCTCACCACCGGTGGTGAGCCAGGACCGGCAACGACCAGGTCACCTGATCCCGGAGGGGCCCGCCGTCACCGCCAGCGCGTGCGGGCCGAGATCGCGGCCAGCGCGGCGGCACCGGCGGTCGAGGTGCGCAGCACCTCGGGGCCCAGGCGCACGGGCCGCGCGCCCGCGGCGGCCAGCGCGACGACCTCGCCGTCGGTGAGCCCGCCCTCGGGGCCGACGACGACCGCCACCGTGCCCCGGGCGGGCAGGTCGAGGCCGGCCAGCGGGTGGCGGGCCTGCTCGTGCAGGACCAGCGCGAGGTCGACGTCGGCCAGCACCCCGCACACCTCGCGGATGGTCATCGGCCCGGTGACCTCCGGGACGCGCGGGCGCCGGGCCTGCTTGCTGGCGGCGCGGGCGGCCGAGCGCCACCGCGCCAGACCCTTGTCGACGCGGTCGGCGCGCCAGCGGGTGATGCAGCGGGCCGCCGTCCAGGGCACCACGCGGTCGACGCCGAGCTCGGTGGCCAGCTCGACGGCCAGCGGGCCGCGGTCGCCTTTCGGCAGCGCCTGCACCAGGACGAGCTCCAGGGCCGGCGGGGGCACCTCGTGGCGGGCGGCGACCCCCACCCGCAGGCCGGCCGGGCCGGCGGCGGTCACCTCGCCCTCGACGAGGATGCCCCGGCCGTCCCCGACCCGGACCCGCTCGCCCGGTGTCAGCCGCAGGACGTCGACGGCGTGGCGCCCCTCGGCCCCGTCGACCAGCACCTCGGGGGCGTCGGGCAGCTCCTCGAGCAGGAACAGCGGCGCGCCGTCGAGCTCGGGCAGGGATCGGTCGGCCACGCCCGTCACTTGAACACGTCGCGGACGCGGGAGAACAGCCCGCCGTGCCCTTCCGGGTGGGCCGCGGCCGGGCGGTCCTCACCGCGCAGGGCGGCGAGCTCGCGCAGCAGCTTCTCCTGCTCGGCGTCCAGCCGGGTGGGGGTCTCGACCTCGACGTGCACCAGCAGGTTGCCCCGGCCGGTGGCGCGCAGCCGCGGCGCGCCCTGGGCCCGCAGCGTGAGCACGCTGCCGGACTGGGTGCCGGGCCGGATGTCGACCTCCTGCTCCCCGTCGAGCGTCTCGAGGGTGAGGGTGGTGCCCAGCGCGGCGGAGGTCATCGGCAGCGTGACCCGGCAGTGCAGGTCCTCGCCGTCGCGGGTGAAGACCGGGTGCGGGCGCTCGGCGATCTCCACGTACAGGTCGCCGGCCGGGCCGCCACCGGGGCCGACCTCGCCGTGGCCGGTGAGCCGGATCCGCATGCCGTCCTCGACGCCGGCGGGCACCTTGACCGGGATGGTGCGCCGGGCGCGGACCCGGCCGTCGCCCCCGCACTGCGCGCACGGCTCGGGGATGACCTGGCCGGTGCCCACGCAGGTCGGGCAGGTGCGCGAGGAGACGACCTGGCCCAGGAAGGAGCGCTGGACGCTCTGCACCTCGCCGCGGCCGGAGCACGTGGTGCAGGTGGTGGCGTGGGTGCCGGGCGCGGTGCCGGCACCGGTGCACGCGTCGCAGAGGACGGCGGTGTCGACGGTGATCTCCTTGGTGGCGCCGAAGACCGTCTCGTCGAGGTCGAGGTCGAGACGGATCAGCGCGTCGCCGCCGGCGCGGACCCTGCTGCGCGGGCCGCGGGCGGTGGCGGCGCCGCCGAAGAAGGCGTCCATGATGTCGCCGAGGCCGCCGAACCCGGCCCCGCCGAACGGGCTGCCCGCCCCGGCACCCGGCCCGTTGTCGAACGGGTCGCCGCCGAGGTCGACGATGCGCCGCTTCTCCGGGTCGGTCAGGGCCTGGTAGGCGCGGCTGACCTCCTGGAAGCGCTCCTTGGCGCCCGGGTCGGGGTTGACGTCCGGGTGCAGGTCACGCGCCAGCCGCCGGTAGGCCTTCTTGATCTCGGCGTCGGAGGCCCCGCGGGCCAGGCCCAGCACGCCGTAGTAGTCGGTTGCCATCGAGAAGTCTCAGCCTCAGCTCCCGGCCAGGATCTGGCCGACGTAGCGGGCCACGGCGCGCACCGCGGCCATGTTGCCTGGGTAGTCCATGCGGGTGGGACCGACGATGCCCAGCCCCCCGAGTGCCCGGTCCTCCGTGCCGTAACCCACGGAGACCACCGAGGCGCCCGTGAGGGCCTCGTGGGCGTTCTCCTCGCCGATGCGGACGAGGACCGCCCCGCCGGTGTCCACCTCCGAGATCAACCGCAGGACCACCACCTGTTCTTCCAACGCCTCCAGCAGCGGCCGCAGGCTGCCCGGGAAGTCGGTGAGCCCGCGGGCGAGGTTCGCGGTGCCGCCGATGACCAGCCGGTCCTCGCCCGGCTCGACGAGCGTCTCCACCAGCGCGGCGCTGACCGCGGCGACCAGGGGCCGCAGGTGCGGGGGCGCGGTGTCGAGCAGGTCGGGGACCTTGCCGGCCGCGTCGGTCAGCCTGGCCCCGGCGAAGGCGGTGTTCAGCAGGCTGCGCAGCTCGGCGACGTCGTCCCGGTCCAGCTCGGCCGAGCACTCGACCACCCGCTGCTCGACCCGCCCGGTGTCGGTGATGAGCACCACCAGCAGGCGGGTGGTGGCCACCTGCACCACCTCGAGGTGCCGGACGGCGCTGCGCGAGAGCGTCGGGTACTGGACGACGGCCACCTGGTGGGTCAGCTGCGCGAGCAGGCGGACGGTGCGGCCGAGGACGTCGTGCAGGTCGAGCGCGCCGTCGAGGAAGCGCTCGATGGCCCGCCGCTCGGCCGCCGACAGCGGTTTGACCGCCGACAGCCGGTCGACGAAGAGCCGGTAGCCCTTGTCGGTGGGCACCCGCCCGGCGCTGGTGTGCGGCTGGGTGATGTACCCCTGCTCCTCCAGCACGGCCATGTCGTTGCGGATGGTCGCCGGCGAGACCCCCAGGTCGTGCCGCTCGGCCAGGGCCTTGCTGCCCACCGGGTCGTTGGTCGAGACGAAGTCCTGGACGATGGCCCGCAGCACCTGCAGACGGCGGTCCTCGTGGGCCACGGTGACACCTCCCCGTACCGGTCGACGCGTCGGACGGCACCCCGCGGCGGTCGCCCCCGCCCGGCCCGCCTCCCGGCGACCGCACGGCGAGCTGGCACTCGCACGGACAGAGTGCCAGGACAGCATACGTCCCGGGAGCCCGCCGGTCCCGCGGCTCGCGGCACCGGCCCGGGCCGGCCCGGGGGCGGCCGCTAGGGTTGGCCGCGGTCGCGCCAGCCCGGGCGAGCAGCAGGACGGAGGTCGGTCCCCCTGATCTTCAAAGCGGTCCGGGACGGCCGCCCGTACCCCGAGCACGGGCTGTCGACGAAGGACTGGGCGATGATCCCGCCGCGGCAGATCCGGCTGGACGCGCTGGTCACGACCAAGCGCGAGCTGGCCCTCGACACGCTGCTGGCCGACGACTCGACGTTCTACGGCGACCTGTTCCCGCACGCGGTGCAGTGGCAGGGCGACCTCTACCTCGAGGACGGCCTGCACCGGGCGCTGCGGGCGGCGCTGCAGCAGCGCAACGTCATCCACGTCCGGGTGCTCGACCTCGACGCGCTGATCCCCGCCGACCCCGCCCGCTGAGACCCCGTGCCGGGTCCCGCTGGGGCCCCGTCCAGAGGCTCGCCCCGAGCCTGCGAGCGGTCGCACGGTCCCGCCCCGAGCCTGCGAGCGGTCGCACGGCCCCGTCCAGGGTCCCGCCCCGAGCCTGCGAGGGGTGGCACGGCCCCGTCCAGGGTCCCGCCCCGAGCCTGCGAGCGGTCGCACGGCCCCGTCCAGGGTCCCGCCCCGAGCCTGCGAGCGGTCGCACGGCCCCGTCCAGGGTCCCGCCCCGAGCCTGCGAGGGGTGGGGAGGACGGGGTCCTTCTAGAGCCAGCCCTTCTCCTCGGCCACGCGCGCGGCCTCGACGCGGGTCCGCGCGCCGGTCTTGCCGATCGCGGAGGACAGGTAGTTGCGGACCGTGCCCTCGGAGAGGAACAGCCGGCGGGCGATGTCGGCGACGGTGGCGCCGTCCGCGGCCTCCCGCAGCACGTCGGCCTCCCGCGCCGACAGCGGGGTGGCGCCGAGCGCCAGCGCGGCCGCGGCGAGCTCCCGGTCGATGACCCGCTCCCCCGCCACGACCGCCCGGATCGCGCGGGCCAGCTCGGCGACCGGCGCGTCCTTGACCAGGAAGCCGGCCGCGCCGACCTCCATGGCCCGGCGCAGGAAACCCGGCCGGCCGAAGGTGGTGAGGACGACGGCACGGCAGCCCGGCACCGCGGTCGCCAGCTCGCGGGCCGCCTCGATGCCGTCCCGGCCGGGCATCTCGATGTCGAGCAGCGCCACGTCGGGCCGGTGGGCGCGGGCGGCGTCGACGACCTCGTCGCCCCGGCCGACCTCGGCGACCACCTCGATGTCCTCCTCGAGCTCCAGGAGGGCCCGCAGCGCGCCGCGCACCATCCCCTGGTCCTCGGCGACGAGCACCCGGATCACGGCGTGCCCACGCGGTCGGCGGCCGCCAGCGGCACCCGCGCGGCGAGCCGGAACCCGCCGCCGGCCGCGGGGCCGTGCTGCAGCTCGCCGTCCAGCGCGGTCACCCGCTCGGCGAGCCCCGACAGCCCGGTGCCCGGCGTCCCGCCGGGGCCCCGCCCGTCGTCGGTGACGGTCAGCGCCGCCTCGCGGTCGCCGACCGCGACGTCGACGACGACGGCGCGGGCGCCGCTGTGCCGCAGCACGTTGGTCGTGGCCTCGCGCACCACCCAGCCCAGCACCGCGTCGACCGGGCCGGGCAGCACCGGCAGCGGGGACGGCGCCCGCAGCGCGACCCCGGCGGCCGACAGGGCGGCGCGGGCTTCGGCCAGGGCGACCGCGACGCCGATCTGCCGGTAGCCGCTGACCGCCTCGCGGACCTCGGCCAGCGCGCGCCGGGCGGCGGCCTCGACGTCGGCCATCTCGGCGCGGGCCCGGGCGGGGTCCCGCTCGGCCAGCCGGCCGGCGAGCTCGCTCTTGAGGGCGATCATCGACAGCGAGTGCCCGAGCAGGTCGTGCAGGTCCCGGGCGAAGCGCAGCCGCTCCTCGGCGACCGCCGAGCGGGCCAGCTCGTCGCGCGCCTCGGCCAGCTCGGCGTTGACCGAGATGAGGTAGCGGGTGCCGCGGAGGGCGAAGGCGCTCAGCACGCACAGGACCGGGAGGAAGAACAGCTCCCCGAGCATCCCGTCCGCGGCGAGGACGCCGGTGCAGACCGCCGTCGCCAGGGCGACCACCGGCCACACCCACCGCTCCGGGAGGCCGGCGGCCGCGGCCGTCGCCACGTAGATGAGCAACCCGACCCAGGAGGCCCCCAGCCCGACGGCGAGAGCGGCACCGAGCACCCCGACCGCCACCAGGGGGCGCCAGGGCACCGGGCGGCAGGGGGAGGTCATCCGGTCGAAGACCATGAGGTACGCGGCGGTGAACGCGACCAGCCCGAGGAGCGCGACCACCCGGACCCCGGCCGGCCGCGGGGTGCTGACCAGGTCGGACAGCGGGAAGGCCAGGAACAGCAGCCAGGGCAGCGTCCAGCCCAGCCGGTGCCGCCAGCGCGGGCGCGGTTCCACGGGCACCGACGCTAGTCCCGCTCAGCCGGCGACGGCGTGCAGCGCCCGCCGCTGCGCCACCGCCGCGGCCAGCAGCGCGAAGGCCGCGGCGAACCCGGCCAGCGCCAGCACGGCCAGGGGCGCCGGCGCGCCACCGGCCGCCACGTCGCGGCCGAGCTCGGCGTACCAGTAGGAGGGCAGGGTGTGCGCCACCGCCCGCAGGGCCTCCGGGAAGAGCTGCACCGGTACCCACAGCCCGCCGAGCGCGGCCAGGATCGTGCCGAGGATGCCGATCGCACCGCCGGCGGCCTTCTCGTCGAGGGCGTGGCCGACCAGCAGGCCCAGCGCGACGAACGCGCCGGAGCCCAGCCAGAGCACCGCGACGAGCGCCGCCCAGGTGAGCGGGGGCAGGTCCACGCCGTTGACGAACCGGCCGACCGCGGCGACGACGACCAGGCCGGGCAGGGTGAGCAGCATGCCGACGGCGACGTCCACGGCGACCACGGAGGACGTCGGCACCGGGGTGATCCGCAGCTGGCGCAGCCACCCCGAGGCGCGGTCGAAGGAGACCCGGATGGTCGCACCGAGGGCGGCCCCGAGGGCGCCGTAGGCCATCATCGAGACCATGTAGGTGGTCGCGTACGCCTGCCGGTCGGCCGCGTCGCCGGCGAACCCGCCGAAGACCTTCGTGAAGAAGACCGTGAACAGCGCCGGCATGAGCACGGTGAAGAAGAGGAACTGCCGGTTGCGCCCGACCCGGCGCAGCTGGAAGGCGAACAAGGGGTTCATCGCGTGGCTCCGGTCGTGGTGCGGGTGGCGGTCAGGGAGAGGACGGCGTCCTCGAGGCTGGCCCCGTGGACCTCGAGGTCGGCCAGCCGGGTGCCGCGGGCGAGCAGGGCCTGCAGGGTGGCCTCGACGTCGTCGGTGGAGAGCACGACCCGGTCGCCCGCGCGGTCGAGCGCGGTGGTGCCGGGCAGGTCGTGCAGCGGAGTGCCGGGCGCGGCGGTGAAGGCCACGGTCCGGCCGCCGATGCCGGCCTTCACCGCGGCGGCCGGGCCGTCGGCGACCACCCGGCCGCCGGCCACGACCACCACCCGGTCGGCCACGGCGTCGGCCTCCTCCAGGTGGTGGGTGGCGAAGACGACCGTGGTGCCGCGGTCGGCCAGCGCGCGCATCGTCGTCCAGAAGGCGCGGCGTCCGGCGACGTCCATGGCCGAGGTGGGCTCGTCGAGCAGGAGCAGCGGCGGCTCCCCGGCCAGGGCGACGGCGAGCAGCACCCGCTGCCGCTGACCGCCCGAGAGGGCCTCCACCGGCCGGTCGAGCAGGCCGTCGATGCCGGCGGTGGCGACCAGGTCGTCCAGCGGCCAGGCGATGGCCCGCCCGGCCCGCCCGAAGCTGCGGCGGACCAGCGCGAGCACCTCGCCGACGCGCGCCTCCCCGGGCAGCCCGCCGTGCTGCAGCATCGCGCCGACGCACCCGGCCCGGACCGCCTCGCGCGGGTCGCGGCCGAGCACGCTGATCCGGCCCGACGAGGGCACCAGGCCGAGGACGGCGTTGACGACGGTCGACTTGCCGGCGCCGTTGGGGCCCAGCAGGGCCACGGTCTCGCCGCGGCGCAGCCGCAGGTCCAGGCCGTCGACGGCCACCGTGCCGCCGTAGCGGACGGTGAGGGACTCCAGCTCGAGTGCGGTCTCGCGGGGCATGCGCCCAGCCTGTCCGCGCACCTCCGGCCGGGGTAGTGCGGGACGTCGGGACCCCGACCTGACGGATGTCAGGCCGGGCCTCCGGCCGGCGCGGGCACTGTCAGTCGGGCGGCCGGCCGTGCCGCGCGGCGTACCAGTCCCGGTACGCCGCCACCGCCGTCGGCAGGGTCGGGAAGACCCGGTCCTCGCCGACGCGGTCGAGCAGCCCGGCGGCGCCGAGGGCGTCGCGCAGGTCCTGCTTCACGCGCGCCATGGCGAACACCACGCCCCGGTCGGTGAGGGCGGCGCGCAGCTCGTCGAGGGCGTCCAGCCCGGTGAGGTCCACCTCGACGTTGGACTCGGCGTTGAGCAGGAACCACTCCGGGGGCGTCGGCGCCGCGTCGGCCGCGGCCAGGGCGCGGGTGCGGAAGTCCTCGGCGTTGGCGAACACCAGCGGGGAGTCGTAGCGGTAGACCACCAGGCCGGGGACCAGCCGCGCGTGCGGGTGGTCGTCGACGTCGTGCATCCCGGCGATGCCGTCCACGTACCCGAGGATGCCGTCGTGCGGGCGGGCGACCCGTCGCATGAGGTCGGCGATCGACAGCGCGACCGCCACGCCGACGCCGGGGAGCACGCCGAGGGCGACGACGGCCGCGGTGGTGGCGAGGGCCAGCAGCAGCTCGCTGCGGCGGAAGGCGGCGAACCGGCGGAACTCGCCGACGTCGACCAGGCCGAGCGCGGCCCACACCACGACCGCCCCGAGCGCGGCGGTGGGGAACGCGGCGAGCAGGGGTCCCAGGGCGAGCACGGCGGCCCCGACGGCGCCGAGGGCGGCCAGCGAGTACAGCTGGCTGCGGCTGCCGAGCGCGTCGCCGACCACCGTGCGGCTGCCGCTGCTGCTCACCGGGAAGCCCTGGGTCAGCCCGACCGCGATGTTCGCGGCCCCGAGCGCGAGCAGCTCCTGGTCGGCGTCCACCCGCTCGTGCCGGCGCCCGGCGAATGCCCGGGCGGTGAGCACGTTGTCCGTGAAGCCGACGACGGCCACCCCGACCGCGGGCAGCAGCAGGGTGGTGAGGTCGTCGAGGGAGACGCCCGGCCACGCCGGCAGCGGCAGGCCGACCGGCACCTCGCCGACGACGCCGACGCCGCTCTCCTGCAGGTCCCCCAGCGTGACCGCCGCCGCGGCGAGGACCATGGCGATCAGCGGGGCCGGCGTCCGCGGGGACCACCGGTGCAGCGCCAGGAGCAGGACCAGCACGGCGGCGGCCAGGAGGGCCGTGGGCGGGTGCACCCGGTCGAGGTTCTGCAGGAACGACCACACCTCCGCAGGGACGCCGGAGCCCTCCACGGGTACGCCGGTGACCCGCTCGAGCTGGCTGACCACCATGAGCACCGCGATGCCGGCCAGGTAGCCGACCAGCACCGGCTTGGAGAGCAGGTCGGCGAGGAACCCGACCCGCAGCAGGCGCGCCACCAGGCACACCGCGCCGACGAGGAGGGCGAGCGCCGCGGCGAGCACCGCGTAGCGGGCGGGGTCGCCGGCCGCCAGCGGGCCGACGACGACCGCGGTCATGAGCGCGGTCGTCGACTCCGGGCCGACCGACAGCTGCCGGGAGGACCCGAGCACGGCGTAGACCAGCAGCGCCACCGAGACGGCCCAGAGGCCGGTGACCGGCGGCAGCCCGGCCACCGTGGCGTAGGCCATGACCTGGGGCACCAGGTACGCGGCCACGCCCACCCCGGCGACCAGGTCACCCCGCAGCCAGGAACGGCGGTAGTGCACGAGCACGTGCAGGTTCGGGGCCAGCCGCCAGGCACCCGGCGACCCCACCGGCCGCGCACCTGCGCCGTCCGCCCTGCTCACGCCGGGCATCCTGCCGCGCCCGGGCGGCCACCTCACCGACCGACAGCAGCTCCACGGGGCGCATCGTCACATGCCGGAGAGCCCGCCCGTCCCACCGCGGTCAGTCGGTGAGCTCCCGGACGACGGCGTCGGCGAGCAGCCGGCCCCGGTCGGTGAGCACCGCCCGGCCGCCCTCGTGCGCGACCGGGTCGAGCAGCCCGCGGGCCACCGCTACCGCCGCGCGCAGCCGACCGGCCGCCGACAGCGCGGTCAGCGGCAGCCCCGCGCGCAGGCGCAGCCCGAGCATCACCGTCTCCAGCGCGCGGTCGGCCTCGTCGAGCAGCTCGCTGTCCTGGACGGGGCTCTCCCCGCGCAGCAGCCGGCCGGCGTAGGCGGCCGGGTGCTTGACGTTCCACCAGCGCAGCCCCCCGACGTGGCTGTGCGCGCCCGGGCCGATGCCCCACCAGTTGGCGTTGGCCCAGTACAGCTCGTTGTGCCGGCAGCGGGCGGCCTCCGAGCGGGCCCAGTTGGAGACCTCGTACCAGTCGAAGCCCGCGGCCCGGAGGGTGGCGTCGGCCTGCTCGTAGCGGTCGGCGAGGACGTCGTCGTCGGGCATCGGCAGCTCCCCCCGGGCGACGCGCCGGGCCAGCCGGGTGCCCGGCTCGACGATGAGCGAGTAGGCGCTGACGTGGTCGACCGGGGCGGCGAGGACGGCGTCGAGCGAGGCCGCCCAGTCGGCGTCGGTCTCCCCCGGCGTGCCGTAGATCAGGTCGAGGTTAACGTGCTCGAAGCCGGCCGCGCGGGCTTCCCGGGCGGCCTCGGCGGCGCGGCCGGGGGTGTGCCGCCGGTCGAGCACGGCGAGCACGTGCTCGGCGGCCGACTGCATGCCGAGGCTGATCCGGGTGAACCCGGCCGCGCGCAGCCGGGCCAGGCCGGCGGGGGTGACCGTCTCGGGGTTGGCCTCGGTGGTGACCTCGACGTCGTCGGCGACGGGGAACAGCGCGCGGATGCCGTCGAGGACGGCGGCCAGGTCGTCGGCCGGCAGCAGTGTCGGGGTGCCCCCGCCGACGAACACGGTCGAGACCGGAGGCCGGTCGGGCCCCAGCAGGTCGGCGGCCTGGCGCAGCTCGGCCAGCGCCGTGCCCGCGTACTCGGCGCGGGCGGCACCGGACCCGAGCTCCTCGGCGGTGTAGGTGTTGAAGTCGCAGTAGCCGCAGCGGGTGGCGCAGAACGGCACGTGCACGTAGAGCCCGAACGGGGTGCCGGCCAGGCCGGCGCGGGCGGTGTCGGGAAGCCCGAAGGCCCGCGCGGGCGGGTCCGTGAGGGGCAGGGTGGTGCTCATCTGCTCCCAGTGTGCCGCGCCGCGGGACGCCGGGCAGGATCCCTCCCGTGGCCGACGACCGGGTGCTGCAGGTGACCGTCTCGCACGGGGTGGCGACGCTGACGCTGGACTCCCCCGCCAACCGCAACGCCCTCTCGCGGGCGATGCGGGCCCAGCTGCGCGCGGCGCTGGCCGACGCGCTGGCCGACGACGCGGTGCGGGTGGTGGTCCTCGACCACACCGGCCGGGTCTTCTGCTCCGGGATGGACCTCTCCGAGGCCGCCGGGGGCGCCGCCGAGGACCAGGGCGTGCACGAGTTCCCGGAGATCCTGGAAACGGTGTGGCGGGCGCCCAAGCCGGTGGTCGGCGCCGTCCGGGGCCCGGCCCGCGCCGGCGGGGTCGGGCTGCTGGCCGCCTGCGACGTGGTGGTCGCGGCCGAGTCGGCGACGTTCGCGTTCTCCGAGGTCCGCCTCGGCATCGTGCCGGCGGTCATCTCCGCGGTCGTCCTGCCGCGGATGGTGCCGCACGTGGCGCACCGGCTGATGCTGACCGGGGAGGTCTTCGAGGCCGCGGAGGCGCTGGCCGGCGGGCTGGTCGACCGGGTCGTCGCCGGGGACGCGGTGGACGAGGCCGTCGAGGTCCAGACCCGAGCGCTGGCCGCGGGCGCGCCGGCCGCGCTGGCCGAGACCAAGCGGCTGCTGCGGGCCGGCGGGCTGCGCGGGTCCTTCGACGAGCTGCTGGCGACCTCGGCGCGGTTCTTCGCCTCCGAGGAGGGGCAGGAGGGCATCGCCGCCTTCCGCGAGAAGCGCCCGGCCCGGTGGGTGCCCTGACGCGGCGGGGCGGCCCGGTGGCACCGGGACCGGCAGCGCCGGGGGCCGTGGCGTGAGGGCGGTGCGCCTGCACGGCGTGCGCTCCCGCCGGGTGTGCGTCGACGAGGTCCTCCCGCCCCGGGCCCCGCGCGCCGACCAGCTGCTGGTCCGGGTCGCCGCCTCCAGCGTCAACGGCACCGACCTCCGCCTCCTGCGGGGCGCCGTCCCCGTCACCGCGCTGCGCGGGCCGTTCCCCCTCGGCTTCGACGTCGCCGGGGAGGTCGTCGCCCGCGGCCCGGCCGTGACCTCGTACGAGGCCGGCGACCGGGTGCTCGGGCTGCTCGACCACGGCGGCGGCGGCCAGGCCGACCGGGTGCTCGTCCCGCAGTCGCGGGTCGCGCTGCTGCCCGCGGCCGTCGACCCGGCCGAGGCCGGCGCCCTCCCGCTGGCCGGGCTCACGGCGCTGCAGGCCCTGCACGGCGCGGCCGCCCTGCACGCCCGCCGCTCCCCGCGGGTCCTCGTCGTCGGGGCGGCCGGCGGCATCGGGTCCTACGCGGTCCAGCTGGCGAAGCTGGCGGGGGCGCACGTGACCGCGGTCGCCCGCCGCGAGCAGGCGGGGTGGCTGCGCGACCTGGGCGCCGACGAGGTGGCCGACCGGGACGACGGCCCGCTACCGGGCGGCGGGGAGCGGTGGGACGTCGTCCTGGACACACCCGCCGTCCTGCGCCTCGCCGAGGTCGGCCCGCAGCTGGCCGACGGCGGGGCCCTGGTGAGCACCGTCCCGCTGTCGGCGGACGTGCTGCGGGCCGGAGCCGGCCGGTTGCGGCGGCGCCGGGTGCGCTTCGCCGCGGTGCGCACCCGGGCCCGGCCCGCCGACCTCGCCCGGCTCGTCCGTCTGGTGGCCGCGGGCCGGCTGCGCGTCCCGGTGACCGGGCGGGTCCCGCTGGCCGGTGCCGCCGCGGCCTACGCCGACGGGGGCGCAGGGCGGGGCAAGCTCGTCGTCGTCATCTGAGCCCGGACCGGCCGCACCGGTGCCCCCTCCCGGGGTCCTCCGTCTGTGAGTGCCATGGCACTCACAGACGGAGGACCCCGGACGGCACACGAGGGCGGCCCGGGTCCGCGGGCTACCGCAGCCGGCGCGTGCTGTCGGGCAGCCGCTGGGTGACGCCGCGGGCGTCGAGCCACTCCATGAGCGGGACGGCGACCCGCCGCGTGGTGCCCCAGGCCGCCCGGGCCTGGCTGAGGGTGAACGGTGCGGGGAGGGCGACCAGCCGCTCCCGGGCGACCGCCTCGACCCCCGGCGCCAGGTAGACGCCCTCGGCGATGCGCACCAGCTGCCGCTCGCGGACGGCGGCGGCCAGCTCCCGCGGGCCCAGCGCGGCGGCGGCCAGGTCCCCGGCCTCGGGGGCGGCGAACGGGTCGGCGGCCAGCCGGGCCCGGATGCCGTCGACCGCGGCCTGCACCCGAGGCGGCAGCCCGGCGGCGGCCGCGACGACGCGGCCCTCCTGCAGGGCCAGCGGGGGCCGGACCGCGACCGGGACCAGCTCGGGGGCGGGCAGCTCGAGCGCGCGCTGGACCACGGCGACCGGCGGGCCGGGCTCCAGGGGGCGCAGCCGCCGGTAGCGGGTCACCACGTCCGGCAGGGCGGCCGCGAGCTCGTCGGGCAGGCCCGGGGCGAGCAGCCACGGCCCGACCTGCGCGGCGCCCTCCGGGACCGGCCAGCCCATCGCGGTGAAGTCGGCGGTGCGGACGACGCGGCGCCGGGCCAGGTCGGCCGCCGCCCCCGCCGCCCCGCCCGGCCGCGCGGAGAGCTCCGCGGCGCGCGCCCGCGCGGCCCCGCGGCGGCGCAGCTCGGGCGGGTCGACGTCGCGCACGTCGGCGCCGAGCACCCGGCGGGCGCCGGGGTCGCGGAGCAGCAGCCGGTCCCCCACGCGCAGCGGCAGCGGGCCGGCCAGCCGCAGCCGCACCGCCGCGCCGTCCAGCGGGCGGGTCCGGGCCGCCACCGCGGCCGAGCCCACGTGCACCACCACCTCGGCCGGCAGCCGCGGGGCGTCCGCCGACCCCCACCCGCCCCCGGCCAGCAGGACGTCGACGTCGGAGGTGGCGCGGAAGGCCCCCGGGGTGAGCAGGGCGCTGCCGCGGGCGAGGTCCTCGACCGCCACGCCGCGCAGGTTCAGCGCCACGCGCGCGGTCGCCTCGGCCCGGCCGACCGGCTCCCCCAGCGACTGGACCCCGCGGACGGCCACCTCCCGGCCCCCGAGCAGCAGCCGGTCCCCGGCGGCGACCCGGCCGGCGGACAGCGTCCCGGTGACCACCGTGCCGGCGCCGCGGATCGGGAAGGCCCGGTCCACCCACAGCCGGACCGGTGCGGCGCGGTCGGGAGCGGGCAGGCCGGCCAGGAGGGCCTCCAGCGCCGCCGCGACCTCGGGGACGCCCCGGCCGGTGACCGCGCTGACCGCCACCCCGGGGACCTCGCCCATCGAGGTCGCGGCCAGCCGCTCCCGCGCGTCGGCCAGCACCGGCGCGGTCGCGGCCAGGTCGGCCTTGGTGACCGCCAGCAGCGCGTGCCGCACGCCCAGGGCGTCGAGGACGGCGACGTGCTCGGCGGTCTGCGCCGACCAGCCGTCGTCCGCGGCGACCACGACCAGCGCCGCCGGGACCGGGCCGACGCCGGCGAGCATGTTGCCGACGAACCGCTCGTGCCCGGGGACGTCGACCACCGCCAGCCGGCGGCCCGAGGGCAGCGTCGTCCAGGCGAAGCCGAGGTCGATGGTCAGACCCCGGCGGCGCTCCTCCTCCCACCGGTCGGGCTCCATGCCGGTGAGCGCCCGGACCAGCGTGGACTTGCCGTGGTCGACGTGCCCGGCGGTGGCGACGACGTCCATGCCGGGCGGGCTCACCGGGCCGCCGCCAGCACGGCGGCGGCCAGGCAGTCGTCGGCGGTGGGCGGCAGGCTGCGCAGGTCGAGCAGCGTGCGGTCGCCGGCGACGTGGCCGACGACCGGGGGCGTGCCCCGGCGCAGCGGCTCGGCGAACCCTGCCGGCAGCGAGACCGCGGCGCTGGGCAGCGGCTGCTCGGGCGCCCCGCCCCCGCCGACCCGCGCCCGGGAGCCCACCGCCACCGCGTCCACCCCGGCCGCGGACAGCCGGGCGGCCAGCGCCTCGGCCCGGCGGTGCAGCCCGGCGGCGTCCGCGGCGAGCATCTCCCCCACCGGCGGCAGCGGCCCGCGCAGGGTGGCCTCCAGCGCGGCCAGGGTCGTCTTGTCCACCCGCAGCGCCCGGTAGAGCGGGTGCCGGCGCAGCCGCTGCACCAGGTCGGCGCGGCCGAGCACCAGGCCGGCCTGCGGGCCGCCGAGGAGCTTGTCCCCGCTGGCCAGCACGAGGTCCGCGCCGTCGGCCAGCGTGCTCTGCAGGTCGGGCTCGTCGGGCAGCACCGGGTGCGGCCGCAGCAGGCCGGAGCCGACGTCGGCGACCAGCGGGACGCCGCGGCCGGCCAGCGCCCGGGCCAGCTCGGCGACCGGCACAGCGCGGGTGAAGCCCCGGACGACGAAGTTCGACGGGTGCACCTTGAGCACCGCGCCGGTGCTGCCGGTGAGGGCGCCGAGGTAGTCGTCGAGGGCCACACGGTTCGTCGTCCCCACCTCGCGCAGGCGAGCGCCGGTGGCCTCGAGCAGCTCGGGGATGCGGAAGCCGTCGCCGATCTCGACCAGCTCGCCGCGGGCGATGACCAGCTCACCGCCCAGCGCCGTGGCGACCAGCGCCAGCGCGGCGGCGCAGTTGTTGACCACCAGGGCGGCCCCGGCCGCGGGCACCGCCTCGAGCAGCGCGGCCAGAGCGCCCACGCCGCGGGGGCCGCGGCGGCCGGTGCCCAGGTCCAGCTCGACGTCGGTGGTGCCGGCGGCGGCCGCCACCGCCTCCACCGCCGCGGCCGACAGCGGGGCGCGGCCGAGGTTGGTGTGCACGAGGACCCCGGTGGCGTTGAGGACCGGCCGCAGGGACGACGCGGTGCCGGGCAGCGCGGCCACGACCGCGGCGACGGCGTCCCCGGGCACGACCTCGCCCTGCCGGACCCGCTGCTGCACCTCCCGGACGGCGACCTTCACCAGGTCCCGCCCCAGCCGGTCGGCGGCGGCCACCAGCCGCGGGTCGGCGAGCAGCGAGTCGGTGCGGGGCACCTGCCGCCGCGGGTCGGCGCTCATCGACCGGAGCGTAGGCGCCGGGTGGGCGGGCGAGGGTGCGGGCGGGTGGTTGGCGGAGGCGGACGGGAATCGAACCCGCCTGACCGAGCTGCTCGGCCACGTCGGCTTTAGAGGCCGCGGGGGCCACCAGGCGCCCTGACGCCTCCGGGGCCCAGCCTACGGTGGGGCGGTGACCAGCGCACCCGCCAGGATCCGGCTCACGCAGTACGCGCACGGCGGGGGGTGCGCGTGCAAGATCCCGCCCGGCGAGCTGGAGGACGTCGTCGCCGGGCTCACCACCGCCGGCCCGCGGGACCCGGCCGCCGAGCTCGTCGTGGGCCTCGACGACGGGGACGACGCCGCGGTGGTGCGCACCGCCGGTGGCCAGGGGCTGGTGCTCACCACCGACTTCTTCACCCCGGTCGTCGACGACGCGCGCACCTTCGGCCGGATCGCCGCGGCCAACGCGCTCTCCGACGTCTACGCGATGGGCGGCACCCCCGTCGTGGCGGTCAACCTGCTCGGGTGGCCGCGCGGCGTGCTGCCGGCCGAGCTCGCGGCCGAGGTGCTGCGCGGCGGGCTGGAGATCGCGCAGGAGGCCGGCTGCCACGTCGGCGGCGGCCACTCGATCGACGACCCCGAGCCCAAGTACGGCATGGCGGTGACCGGGGTCGTCGACGTCGACCGGGTGATCACGAACTCCGCGGCCGCCGCCGGGACGGCGCTGTCGCTGACCAAGCCCCTCGGGGTCGGCGTCCTCAACAGCCGGATGAAGGCCACCGGCGAGGTGAGCGAGGAGGCGGTGGCCTCGATGACGGCGCTCAACCGCGACGCCTCGCTGGCCGCGGTGGCCGCCGGGATCCGCGCGGGCACCGACGTCACCGGCTTCGGCCTGCTCGGCCACCTGCACAAGATGGCGCGGGCCAGCGGGGTGACCGCGGTGGTCGACGCGGCCGCCGTCCCCTACCTCGACGGGGCGCGGCGGGCGCTGGCCGGCGGCCACGTCTCCGGCGGCACCCGGCGCAACCTCGACTGGGTGCGCCCGCACGTGGACCTCACCGCGGTGGACGGGGACGAGGCGCTGCTGCTGGCCGACGCGCAGACCTCCGGCGGGCTGCTGCTGGCCGGCGAGGTGCCGGGCGCTCCGGTGATCGGCGAGTTCGTGCCGCGGCGCGGGGACCTCACCGTCGTCGTGCGGTGATCGCCCACGCGGCCGCTCCGAGCAGGACGCCGTCGGGTGTCTCGTGGTCGGCGAGCGCCGCCCGCAGCTCCTCCAGGGCCGCCCGGCGGGTGCCGGCGTCGAGGCCGCCCAGCAGACCCCGCGCCGGGCCCAGCCCGGTGACGAACCCGAACGCGTCGTCGGTGTCGGCGCCCAGCCGCACCGCCCCCGGCAGGGCGGTGAGGTCGACCGCCGAGAACCCGGCGGCGGCGAGGACGCGGCGCACGTGGTCCGGGTCGGCCAGGCCGAACGGCCCGGGGGCGTCGCTCGGCGGCTCCGGCAGCGGGCGGCCGGCGGACAGCGTCCGGCGGATGACGAGCAGCCACTCGTTGCGGGCGAGCGGCTGCCAGGTCAGCAGCGCCAGCCGCCCGCCCGGCCGCAGGGCCCGCGCGACGTTGGCGAAGCCGGCCACCGGGTCGCCGAAGAACATGGCGCCGAAGCGGCTGATCGCGACGTCGTACGCCGCGGGGTCGAAGGGGTGGACCTGGGCGTCGGCCCAGACGAACGTCGTGTTCGCCAGCCCCGCCGCCGCGCTGCGCCGACGGGCCTCGGCCAGCAGCGGGGCCGACACGTCGACGCCGGTCGCGTGCCCGGCCGGCGCCGCGCGCGCCGCGGCGCGGGTCGAGGTGCCGGCGCCGCAGCCGACGTCGAGCACCCGGTCGGCCGCGGCGATGCCGGCGGCCCCGGCCAGGGCCGGGTCGAACGCCGCCGAGGCCGCGTCGAAGCGGTCGGCCCGCGCCGCCCAGTCCTCGCCCTCCGCGCCGTTCCAGGCCGCGGCCATGTCGGCGTTGCGGGCGTCGACGAGCGGGGCCTGCTGAGGTGTCGGCGCGGTCATCGCCGTCTCCCGTCGGGGCGGTTGCCGGTGTCCCCCGGATCGTCCCGCGCGCGAGGGTGCCCGCCCATCCCCCCGGTCGCGGTGCGACCCCGAGGGGGGCAGTGACATAGTCCCGGCATGCTCGCTGCCTTCGTCTCGACGCCCGCCCCGGAGGACCCCCTCTCCGTCCTGGAGGTGGGCGAGCGCCCGGACCCCGAGGTCCCCGACGGCTGGACGACGGTCCGGGTGCGGGCGGTCTCGCTCAACCACCACGACCTGTTCAGCCTGCGCGGGGTCGGCCTGCCGGCGGAGCGGATGCCGATGGTCCTCGGCACCGACGCCGCCGGCCTCGACGAGGACGGCAACGAGGTCATCGTGCACGGGGTGGTCGCCAGCCCCGGGTGGACCGGCGACGAGACGCTGGACCCCCGGCGGAGCCTGTTCTCCGAGCTGCACCAGGGGACGATGGCCCAGCGGGTCGCCGTCCCCCGGCGCAACCTGGTGCCCAAGCCCGCCGAGCTGAGCTTCGCCGAGGCCGCCTGCCTGCCCACCGCCTGGCTGACCGCCTACCGGATGCTGTTCGTGAAGTCGGGGCTGCGGCCGGGCGCCACGGTGCTGGTGCAGGGCGCCAGCGGCGGCGTGGCCACCGCGCTGATCGCGCTCGGCCGGGCGGCCGGCTACCGGGTCTGGGTCACCGGCCGCAGCGAGGAGAAGCGCGCCGCGGCCCTCCGGCTGGGCGCCGAGCAGGCCTTCGAGACCGGCGCCCGGCTGCCCGAGCGGGTGGACGGCGTCATGGAGACCGTCGGCGAGGCGACCTGGGGCCACAGCGTCAAGTCGCTCAGGCCCGGCGGCGTCATCGTCACCTCCGGCGCGACGACGGGCTTCAACCCGGGTGCCGAGCTCAACCGGGTCTTCTTCACCCAGCTGTCGGTGATCGGCTCCACCATGGGCACCCGCGAGGAGCTCGAGTCGCTGGTCCGGATGTGCCTGGTCACCGGCGTCCGCCCGCTCATCGACGTCGAGCTGCCGCTCGCCGAGGCGCGGGAGGGCTTCGCGCGCATGCTCGAGGGGCGGACGGCGGGCAAGATCGTCTTCACCCCGTGAGCGAGGGCCCGGTCGACCGGGTGCTGGCCGCGCTGCGGGAGGCCGGGGTGCCGGTCGAGGTCCGGCGCCTGACCGACCCGGTGCCCACGGCCGCGACGGCCGCGGCGGCGCTCGGCTGCCCGGTGGCCGCCATCGCCAACAGTCTCGTGTTCGACGCCGACGGCGAGCCGCTGCTGGTGCTCACCAGCGGCGCCCACCGGGTGGACACCGGCAAGGTCGCCGCCCTGGTCGGTGCCCGCCGGGTCCGCCGGGCGACGCCGGGGTTCGTGCTCGCCGCCACCGGCCAGGAGGTCGGCGGCGTGGCGCCCGTGGGCCACCCGGCACCGCTGCGCACCGTCGTCGACGCCGACCTCGCCGGCCACCCGCTGCTGTGGGCCGGCGGCGGCGACCACTGGACGATGCTCGGGCTCTCCTACGCCGACCTGCTCCGGGCCACCGGCGGCACGGGGGCCGCCGTCGCCTGACCGCGCTCCTGTCAACACGAGTTGACAGGATCCGCGCTGTCAACGTATGTTGACAGCCATGGCGGACACGGCAGCGGTGGCAGCAGCCGCCGGCAGCACGGACCCGTCGGTCGGCCTCGCGGCCGTCCGGTCGCTGCGCGTCCTCGTCGAGCGCCTGGAGGCCCTCCAGGTGGAGAACGCCCGCGGCCAGGGCTGGAGCTGGGAGCTGATCGCCCAGCACCTCGGCGTGAGCCGGCAGGCGGTGCACAAGAAGCACGCGGGCGGCCGCGGGCCGCTCCGGCGGGAGGAGTGAGCGGTGTTCGAGCGGTTCACCACCGAGGCCCGGCAGGTCGTCGTCGGCGCCCAGCAGGAGGCGCGCCGGCTGCGCGCCGACCGCGTCGGCACCGAGCACCTGCTGCTCGGCCTGCTGGCGTCGGAGGGCGGCGTCTCCGCCGGCGTCCTCACCCGGCACGGCCTGACGCGGGACGCGGTCGCCGGCGCGATCCGGGCGGCCACCGGCGAGGAGCTGGACGCCGACGCCCTCAGCGCGGTGGGCATCGACCTGGACGCCGTCCGGGACACCGTCGAGGCGGCGTTCGGCCCGGGCGCCCTCGACGCCGGGCGGCCGCGCGGACCGGCACGGGGCGGGCACGTCCCGTTCACCCCGCGGGCGAAGAAGGTCCTCGAGCTCGCGCTGCGCGAGGCGATCGCCCTCCGGCACCGGCGGATCACCGACGGGCACGTCCTGCTCGGGCTGCTCCGCGAGGGCCAGGGCCTGGCGATGAAGGTGCTGCACGACCGCGGGGTGGACCCGGTGGCGCTGCGGCAGGACGTCAGGTCCGCGCTCGGCTCCTGAGCTGCGGCGCCCGCAGCAGCAGCACGGAGGCCAGCGCGGCCAGGGCCGCGGCGACCGCCGCACCCGCGAAGACGGTGTGCAGCTGGGTGAGGACGGCGGCCGCCAGCGCGGCGTCGTACGCCGGGCAGGCGGCCGGGGTCCGCGGGCACAGCGCCACCGGCGAGCCGATGGCGGCGACCTCGGCGGTGAACCGGCGCAGCGCGATCGCCGTGAGCAGCGAGAGGCCGACCAGCATGCCGACGGTGCGCGCCACGACGGCCAGCGCGCTGGCGCTGCCGTGCACCTCGGGGCCGGTGACCGCGAGCAGCACCGCGGTCACCGGGGCGATGGCCAGGCCGAACCCCAGCCCCGCGGCCAGGAGCACGACGGTCGACCAGCCGCCGTCCAGGGACCGCTCGTCCCAGCGCGTCATCGCGGCCAGTGCCAGCGCGGTGAGCGCCGTCCCGGCCGCCGCGACCGCGCGGGGCGGCGCGTGCCGGCAGAGCCAGCCGCCGGCGACCGCGCCCACGGGGACGGCCACGAGCAGCCGCAGCAGCACCAGGGCGGCGCCGAGCTGGTCCCCGGGGGTCGTGGTGGCCCGCGCGAACAGCGGCACGTCGACGAGCGCGGCCACCAGCGCCGCGCCGACCAGCAGGTTGACCAGCAGCGCGCCCCAGGCCCCGGCCGGCCGTAGTGCCCGCAGCGGGAGCACCGGCGCCGGGGTGCGCCGCTCGTGCAGCACGAACAGGACGGCGGCGGCCGCCGCGACCGGCAGCAGCACCGCGCCGTGCGCCACCACCTCGGTGGCCGGGTCGGCCGCGGCGAAGGCCCAGACCAGGCTGCCGAGCGCGACGACCACCAGCGCCGAGCCCAGCAGGTCGACCCCGGCGGCCAGCCGCGGCAGCCCCCGCAGCGGCAGCAGCGCCCCCTCGGGCACGGCGAGGCTGCGCGCGACGAGGGCTCCGCCGGCCAGGACGGCGACCAGCTGCAGCGGCGTCCCCACCCCGCCGACGGGCACCCACAGCAGCCCCACCGTGACGTCACCGGCCAGCGCCTCCGGCTCGGCCAGCTGCAGACCCAGCGCGGCGGCGGCGAGCGCGGCGAGGGCGAGCCCGACGGGGTCCGGCCGGCGGCCGCGGCCGGTGAGGACGACGCCGGCCGCCAGCCCCACGCCGAGCAGCAGGTTGAGCCAGAAGATCGCCCGCCAGTCGGCCAGGGCGAGCACCGCGGCGCCGGCGAGCGGGCCGAGCACGGCGCCGGCCTCCTGGACCGCGCCGACGACCCCGAGCGGCACGGCTCGCCGCTCGGGTGGCCAGCGGTCCGCGACCAGCGCCAGGGTGGCCGGCACCAGGCCGCCCGCCCCCACACCCTGCAGCCCGCGCCCGGCGACCGCGGTGCCCAGGCCGTCGGCGCCCGCGGTGAGCAGCGAGCCGAGCGCGAACAGCAGCAGGCAGCCCACGAGCACCGGCGTCCGACCGCGCAGGTCGGCCAGCCGGCCCAGCAGCGGGAGGGTGGCGGTGTAGCCGAGCAGGAAGCCGCCGATGATCGGCGTCGCGCGCTGCAGCTCGTCGACGCCGACGCCGACCCCGGTCAGGATGTCGGGCAGCGCGAGGACGACGACGTAGGTGTCGGCGGCGGTGACGAGCACCGCGAGCGTGGCCAGGACGACGAGGGGCAGCCCGGGGGCGGCGGCCCGCTCGCGCGCCGGGTCAGCCGGTCGGCGGCGCGGTGATGTCGACATCGGTCCCGTAACCGCTGAGCTCGAGGGTGTAGACGCCGTCCTCGCCCTCGGCGCTGAAGAACGGGCCGACCAGCTCGGCGCTGCGCAGCTCCCCGGTCTCCGGGTCGATGGACAGCCGCGCGTCGACCGGGCGCTGCGGGTCCTGGGTGGCGAGGACCTGCTCGACCAGGTCGCCGGGCAGGGTGGCGGTCACCTCGCGCACCACGGCGCCCTCCACCCGCCGCTCCTCGCCCAGCTCGGCGTCCTCCGCGCCCGCGAGCAGCCGGGTGATGCCGGTGTCGGGGTCGAGGAGGGCGCCGGGGTCGCCGACGCCGAACTCGGCGGGGTCGACCTCGGTGAAACCGCTGGTGAACGGCAGCTCGGCCCAGACGGTGCCGTCGACGCTGACGACCGGCAGGTCCACGGTCGTCCCGGCCGTGCGCACCTGGAGCGTGCCGGAGAACGACGCCGGCCGGGCGATGTCCCCCTCCCCGCCGACCAGCGCGGTGCCCGCCCCGGACGCGCCCTCGCTGGTGAGCACGAAGTGCACGCTGTCGGCCCCGTCGAGCGTCGCGCGGGCCTGCTCCAGCAGGCCCTCGGCCGTCACGGCGGGCTCGTCGCTCCCGCAGCCGGCCGGGGCCGCGAGCAGCAGCCCGGCGACCAGGACGGCCACGGCGCGGTTCCTCGGCATGCTCCCCCTCACGTCGGGCCGACCGTAGCGCGAGCCCGCCGGGTCGCACCGGGGCCGCGGCCCGGGCCGCGTGGCGGGCGGCACCCTCTCCCGCCCGGGGCCGGGGACCCCGTCAGCGGACGGTGGGCAGCTGCCCGGCCGGGCTCACTTGCCGGTCTTGGCGGAGTCGGCGTTGGACAGCGCGGCGACGAAGGCCTCCTGCGGCACCTCGACCCGGCCGACCATCTTCATCCGCTTCTTGCCCTCCTTCTGCTTCTCCAGCAGCTTGCGCTTGCGGCTGATGTCACCGCCGTAGCACTTGGCGAGCACGTCCTTGCGGATGGCGCGGATGGTCTCGCGGGCGATGACCCGGGAGCCGACGGCGGCCTGGATGGGCACCTCGAACTGCTGCCGCGGGATCAGCTCGCGCAGCTTGCCGGCCATCATCACGCCGTAGGAGTAGGCCTTGTCCTTGTGCACGATCGCGCTGAACGCGTCGACGGCCTCGCCCTGCAGCAGGATGTCGACCTTGACCAGTTGCGACTCCTGCTCGCCGGCCTCGGCGTAGTCGAGGCTGGCGTAGCCGCGGGTGCGCGACTTCAGCGCGTCGAAGAAGTCGAAGATGATCTCCCCGAGCGGGAGGGTGTAGCGCAGCTCGACCCGCGACTCGGACAGGTAGTCCATGCCCGTGAGCGACCCGCGGCGGCTCTGGCAGAGCTCCATGATCGTGCCGGTGTAGTCGCTGGGCGCGATGATCGTGGCGTTCACGATCGGCTCGAAGACCTTGTCGATCTTGCCCGCCGGCCAGTCGCTCGGGTTGGTGACGGTGTGCTCGGTGCCGTCCTCCATGATCACCCGGTAGACGACGTTGGGAGCGGTGGAGATCAGGCTGATGCCGGCCTCGCGCTCGAGCCGCTCCCGGACGATCTCCAGGTGCAGCAGGCCCAGGAAGCCGACGCGGAAGCCGAACCCCAGGGCCGCGGAGGTCTCCGGCTCGTAGACCAGGGCGGCGTCGTTGAGCAGCAGCTTGTCCAGCGCCTCCCGCAGCAGCGGGTACTCGCTGCCGTCGATCGGGTACAGGCCGGAGTAGACCATCGGCTTGGGGTCGCTGTAGCCGCCGATCGGCTCGGCGGCCGGCCTGTGCTGCAGCGTGACGGTGTCGCCGACGCGGGACTGGCGGACGTCCTTCACCCCGGTGATGAAGTAGCCCACCTCGCCGACGCCGAGGCCCTCGACCGGCTTGGGCTCCGGTGAGATGACGCCGATCTCGAGCAGCTCGTGCGTGGCGCCGGTGGACATCATCTTGATCCGCTCGCGGCTGGCGATCCGCCCGTCGACGACCCGGACGTAGGTGATCACCCCGCGGTAGATGTCGTAGACGCTGTCGAAGATCATCGCGCGGGCGGGGGCGTCGGCATCGCCCTCCGGCGGCGGGATCTGGGCGACGATCGCGTCGAGCAGCTCGGGCACGCCCTCGCCGGTCTTGCCGCTGACCCGCAGCACGTCGTGGGGGTCGCAGCCGATGATGTGCGCGATCTCGGCGGCGTACTTCTCCGGCTGCGCGGCCGGCAGGTCGATCTTGTTGAGCACCGGGATGATCGTGAGGTCGTTCTCCAGCGCCAGGTACAGGTTGGCCAGCGTCTGGGCCTCGATGCCCTGGGCGGCGTCGACCAGCAGCACGGCGCCCTCGCAGGCCGCGAGCGAGCGGGACACCTCGTAGGTGAAGTCGACGTGCCCCGGGGTGTCGATCATGTCGAGCACGTACTCGGTGCCGGCGTGCTCACCGGTGCGCGGGCTCCAGGGCAGCCGCACGTTCTGCGCCTTGATGGTGATGCCGCGTTCGCGCTCGATGTCCATCCGGTCGAGGTACTGCGCCCGCATCTGCCGCGCCTCGATGATCCCGGTGACCTCGAGCATCCGGTCGGCCAGCGTCGACTTGCCGTGGTCGATGTGGGCGATGATGCAGAAGTTCCGGATGCGGGCCGGGTCGGTGAAGGCGGGAGTCGTCACAGTGCCCCCATCGTCCCACGGGTCCGGGTGCCGTCCAGTCGGACGCCGGTCGCGTGCCGTCCCGCGGGGGCGGGTCCGCGCTCGGGGCTGGGCTTGGGGTGCCTCTCGCGACGCTGGTATCTTGGCAGACCGGTCCGCTGGCGCTCGCCGTCCGGACGCACTGTCAGACTTCCCCTCCTTCGAGACACCCGAGGCTCACGCGTGGCGAACATCAAGTCCCAGATGAAGCGGATCAAGACGAACGAGAAGCGCCGTCAGCGCAACGTCGCCGTCAAGTCCGCCCTGAAGACGCACGTCCGGCGCTTCCGCACGGCCGCCGACGCCGGGGACGCCGCCGCCGCCGAGGAGGCCATGAAGCAGGCCGTCAAGGCACTCGACAAGGCCGCCAGCAAGGGCATCATCCACAAGAACCAGGCCGCCAACCGCAAGTCGGGCATGGCGCACCGCATCGCCGGTCTCTGAGCCGCGCCGCCGCGCCCCCCGGCGCGGCCGGACGAACGGAGCCCCTCCCCTCGCGGGACGGGGCTCCGTTCGCGTTCCGGGGTCCGGGCGCGGCCGGGTCGCGCCGCCGGCGGCGGGTCAGCCGCGGCCGGAGCGGGTGGCCGCCCGGATGGCGACGATGCGCCGGACGGCGCTCTCCAGCGCGTAGTCGGCGCTGGCGGCGGCGCCCTTGACGCCGGCGTTGAGCTCGGCGGCCACGCCGATGGCCTGCTGCAGGCCCTCGATGCTCCACCCCCGCGCCTGCTGCTGGGCCTTGCGCACCTTCCAGGGCGGCATCTTGAGGGTGCGCGCGAGATCGGCCGCGTTCGTGGTGCGCAGCGAGGTGACCCGCGCGGCGGTGCGCACCCCGTCGGCGATGGCGTCGGCGATCAGCACGTGCGCCACCCCCCGCTGCAACGCCCAGCGCAGCACCTCCAGCGACCCCTGGCGGTCGCCGACGAGCACCTTCTCGGCCACGGTGAAGCCGCTGACCTCGGCCTGACCGCGGTGGAAGCGGGCCACGGCGTCGGCGTCGACGGTGCCCCCGAAGTCGGAGACCAGCTGGCCGGCCGCCGAGGAGAGCTGGCGCAGGTCGGCGCCGACCGCCTCGACGAGCGCGGCCGCGGCATCGGGGGTGATCCGGCCGCCGGCCGTCCGCACGTCGTTGCGCACGAACGCGATGCGGTCCCCGACCGAGCTGACCCTGGGGCACTCGTCGACGGCGGCACCCGCGGCGACGAATGCCTTGACCAGGGCCTCGTTGCGCTTGCCGCCGTGGTGCACGACGACGAGGGTCAGCTCCGGGTCGGGATCGGCGAGGTAGGAGGTCAGCGCGTCGACGAGCGCGGTCGCGGCCTCGTGCACGCCGGTGACGACCACGAGGCGGTGCGCGCCGAACAGCGAGGGCGCCAGCACGTCGGCCAGCTGCCCGACCGGCAGCCCCTGGGCGGGCAGCTCGTGCAGCTCGGCGTCGGGGTGGCGGTCGAGCACGGCGGCGCGGACGGCGGAGACAGCCCGGGCGCGCAGCAGCTCCTCCTCCCCCACGACCGCGCGGAGCCGGGAGGTCGGGGCGGGAGGTGCGGCGGCCACCCCGGCATGGTGCCACGCGGCGCCGACGGTCCCCGGGCGTCGGCCGGGCCGCGTCGGCCGCCGCCGGGTCCGCTCCTCCGGGGTCCGCGCTGCCGACCGCGGCCGGCCCCCCGCGGGCGGCCACGCCCCACCGGTCGGCGGTCCCGGCCACGGCCAGGTCCCCCTGCAGGTCGGTGCGGTGGACGACCATGCCGAGCTGCGCCAGCCAGGTGAGCAGCCGCGGGGCGGGGTGGCCGTAGGTGTTGCCCGCTCCCACCGAGACCAGCGCGGCGCGGGCGCCCGTGGCGGCGAGGAACGCCCGGTCGGCGTCCGCGCTGCCGTGGTGGGGCACCTTGAGCACGTCGGCGCGCAGGTCCACGCCGCGGGCGTGGAGGCGGGCCTCCGCCTGCGCGCTCAGGTCACCGGTGAGCAGGACGCGCACCCCGTGCTGGGTCACCCGGACCACGAGGGACAGGTCGTTGGCCGTCGCCGTCGCCGTCGCGATCCCCGGCGGCGGGGCCAGCACCTCGACCAGCGCGGTCCCGACCGTGCGCCGCTGCCCGGGCACGAGCTCCGCGCGGGCACCCACCCCGGCCCGGCGCAGGACCGCCGTGAGCTGCGCCGCCCGGTCCTCCGCCGGGGAGAGCGTCCCGGTGGCCACCTCGCCGACCTGCCGACCCGACAGCGCGCCGGCCAGCCCGCCCACGTGGTCGGCGTCCAGGTGGGTCAGCAGCACGAGCGGCAGCCGGTCGATCCCGAGCCGGTGCAGGCACCCGTCCACGGCGGCGACCTCGGCCCCGGTGTCGACCAGGATCCCCTCGCCCGGGCCGGTGGGCACGACCAGCGCGTCGCCCTGGCCGACGTCGCAGGCCACGAGCACCGTCTCCGCGGGGGGCCACCCGCCGGTGACCTGGCGCAGCGGCCAGCCGAGGACGACGACGCCGAGCAGCACGGCCACGGCGAGCGCCCGGGTGCGGGGGAAGCGCCACAGCAGCACCCCGGCGGCGAGCAGCAGCACGGTGAGCAGGACCGCGCCGCGGGTGCCGGCCGGCCACGCGGCGGCGCCGTCGGGCACGGCGGCGGCCTGCTCGGCGACGAGGACCAGCCAGCGGACCGGCCACCCGGCCAGCCAGGTGAGGGCGTCCCCCGCCGGCGTCCAGACCGCGCCCGCCACCGCGGCCCCCAGGCCCAGCACGGTCGCCGGTGGCACCGCCGGCGCGGCCAGCAGGTTGGCCGGCAGCGAGACCGGGCTGACCAGACCCGACAGCCCGGCGACCAGGGGCGCCGTGGCCAGGCCGGCCGCCGCGGCGACGGAGAGCGCGTCGGCCACGGGCCGGGGCACCCCGCGTCGGTGCAGGCGCCGGGACCACCCGGGTGCCAGCAGGACGATGGCCCCGGTCGCCACCACGGACAGCGCGAACCCGGCGTCCCGCGCCAGGGCGGGGTCGGCCAGCAGCAGCACGACCACCGAGCCGGCCAGCGCCGGCACCGCGGCCCGGGACCGGCCGGTCGCCAGCGCCAGCAGGGACACCGCGCCCATGGCGGCCGCCCGGACCACGCTGGCGGTCGGGCGGGCCAGCAGCACGAAGCCGACCAGCCCGGCCACCGCGACGAGGGCCTGCACCCTGCGGTCGACCGCCCGGCGGCGCAGCGGCGCCAGCAGCCCGGCCAGGACGATCGCGACGTTCGCGCCGGAGACGGCGGTGAGGTGCGCCAGCCCGGCGCGCCGGAAGTCCTCGCGCAGGACCGGGTCCATCGCCCGCGTGTCGCCCACGACCAGCCCCGGCAGCAGCCCGCCGGCCCGGTCGTCGAGCACGCGGGCCGCCGAGCCGGCCAGGCCGTCGCGCAGCCCGCCGGCGACCCGCTGGGCCGTCGGCGGCGGACCGAGGAGGGCCGGCGGGTCCCGGGCCGAGACCCGGGCCACCACGGCGTCGGCCGGGTCGGCCGGGGTGACCCACGCCCGCACCCGGAGCCGCTGCCCCGGCAGCAGGCCCAGCCACCCCTCGGCCGGGGCGAACAGCACGACGCCGTCCCCCGTCCGCGTGCGCCCCCCGGCGTGCTCGACGGCGGTGACCGTCGCGTCGGCGACCACGCGGCCCGGCCCGGGCCCACGCACCGGGCGCGGGTCCCCGTCGAGCGCGAGCTCCACGGTCACCGCACGCCCGGCACCGGCCACGGCCGTCAGCGGGGAGGCCTCCCGCGAGCCGGCCCGCACCGCGGCCGTGGCCGCCGTGACCGCCAGTGCGGCGAGCACCCCCAGCGCGACGACGGCCCCCGGGCCACGGCGCCGGGAGACCAGCACCCCCGCGGCGACGGCCCCGGCCGCGACCGCCCACGTCACGGGCGGGGACGACACCGGCGCGAGGAGGGAGCCGGCCCAGACGGTGACCGCCGCCGGGACCAGGCGCAGGTCGACCCAGCTCCAGCGCTCGGGGGTGGACGCGGCGGGACGCCCCGGACTCACACCCGCACCAGCGGGGCCAGCTCGGCGTAGGTGGTCGGCCCGATGCCCGGGACGTCGTCGAGCTGCTCGACCGAGGTGAAGCGGCCGTGCTGGGCCCGGTGGTCGACGATGCGCCCGGCCAGCACGGGGCCGATGCCCGGCAGGGCGTCGAGGTCGGCCGCGGTCGCCGCGTTGAGGTCCACCGGGGAGGCGCCGCCGGCCCCCGCTCCCGCCCCCGCCGCGGCCGGGTCGGTGCCCGCACCGGCCCCCGGCACGCCGACGGCGATCTGCTGCCCGTCGGACACCACGGCCGCGTGGTTGACCGACGCCGGGTCGGCCTCCGGGAGGAGCCCGCCGGCGGCCGCCACCGCGTCGGCGACGCGGGCACCGGCCGGCAGGGTGACCAGGCCCGGCCGGACGACCTGGCCGACCACCGACACCACCACCGCGCCGTCCGTGCCGGCGGCCTCGTCGACGGCGGGGGTGGCGGGTCCGGGGCTCGGCGCGGCCGCGGGTGGGGCCGACGGGGCCGGGCTCACGGCGGCGGGGGCCCCGGTGACCGGCTCCACCCGCGGGCGGTCCAGCCAGGTCCAGCCCGCGACCGCCAGGGCCGCCAGCAGGCCGGCCACCCACAGCGCCCGCGCCCCCCGCCGGCCGGGGTCCAGCCGGACGGCCGTCCCCGGCGCCCGGTGCCGGCCGAGCCCGCCGGGCAGCGCCGGGTTCTCGTCGTCCTCCCGTCCGGACCACGGGGGGCCGCCCCCGCCACCGGCCCCGTGGCGGTCCTCGCCGCCGTCCGCGTCCCCGGCCGGCGCCTCCTGCGGGACCCAGCCGGGCGGGGGTGGTTCCTGCGCGAGCAGGGCACGCAGCCGGGCGCGGATGACGTCGGCGTCCTCGTCGCGGCGGGTGGTCAGGCGCACGCAGCGGACGCTAGGCAGCCCCGCGTGGACCGGCGCCGGTCGGCGCGGGTTGTGGACGGGACCCCTGGCTGTGGACGACGGGCCGGGTGCGCCGGCCGCACCGGGCAGGGTGGCCCGGTGCCCTCAGGACCGGTCCGCGCCCGGAGCGCCGCCCGCCGTGCCGTCGCCGCCCGTGCCCCCGCCGGCTGGGCCGTCGCTCGGGGCGCCCTGCTCCTCCTCGCCCGGCTGCTCCCCGTGCGGCGGGCCCGTCTCCCCGACCGGCTCGGTCGCCGGGGCCACCACCACCCCCACGGCGCCCGGGCCGACGTGGGCGCCGATGGCGGCGCCCAGCTCGCTGAGGTGGCAGGCCCGCAGCTGCGGCAGCCGGGCCCGCAGGTCACCGGTCAGCCGGGCGGCCCGTTCGGGGGCGGCCAGGTGGTGCACGGCCACCGCCACCGGCTCCTCCCCGGCCTCCGCCCCCGCCAGCTGCACCAGCCGGGCCAGCGCGCGGGCCGACGTCCGCACCTTCTCCAGCGGCAGCACCCGCCCGTCGACGACGTGCAGGAGCGGCTTCATGGCGAGCGCCGTGCCGATCATGGACGCCGCGGAGCCGATCCGCCCGCCGCGGCGCAGGTGCTCGAGGGTGTCGACGACGAAGAACGTGCGGGTGCGGGCGGCGGTGTCCCGGGCCGCGGTGGCGGCCTCGTCGGCCGTGCCGCCGGAGGCGGCCGCCCGGGCCGCGGCGAGCACGGCGAACCCGTTGCCCATCGCGGCCGAGCGGGAGTCGACGACGGTGACCACGTGCTCACCCACCTGGGACGCGGCCAGCCGCGCCGCGTCGACGGTCCCGGAGAGCTCGGCCGACAGGTGCACCGAGACGATGCGGTCGGCGCCGGCGGCCAGCCGGCGCCGGTAGGCGGCGACGAAGTCCCCCGGCGTCGGGCGGGAGGTCGAGACCTGCTGCCCGCGGGTGGCCAGGGCGCGCGCCACGTCGGCGGGCCCGATGTCCTCCCCCTCGCGGCCGGACCGCCCGGTGGTCACGACGTACAGCGGCACGACCTCGATGCCGTGCGCGGCGACCAGCTCGGCGGGCAGGTAGGCCGTGGAGTCGGTGACCACGGCGACAGACACCGGCCGAGGCTAGCCCGCACGGGAGTCCCCGGGGTCCGGCCGGTCCGCAGGAGCACCCGGGCGGGTGGCCGGCCCGCCGGTAGAGGCTCAGGTGACCGCGTCGGCGTCCTGGACGGCGCCTGCGGCGCCCTCCTCCGGGCTCGCGCCGGCCCGCAGCGGCCCGAGGCCGGGTGCTCCCCCCGAGGCCGGGTCGGGCAGCCGCGGGGCGGCCGTGTTGTGCCGCAGCAGCCGCCACCGCCGGCCCTGGAAGGCCAGCTCGCTCCAGGCGCAGTTGGCCAGCGGCCCGAACAGCCTGCGGTGCTCGGGTCCCAGCCCCAGCAGCGCCTCCATCAGCCGGGCGGCCGTCCCCCCGTGGGTCACGACCACCGCCACCTCGGTCTCGGGCAGGTCGCGGAGCGCGGCGAGCGCCCGGCGCGGGACCTCGGCTACGTCCTCCCCGCCGCGCCCGCGCACCGGGCGCCCGGCGAGCCAGTCGGCGTACTGCTCGGGGTACCGGTCGGCGACCTCCTGCCGGGTGAGGCCCTCCCACGCGCCCATCCCGTGCTCCCGCAGCCGGGCGTCGAGCCGCAACGGCACGCCGAGCGCCTCGGTGAGGGCGGCGGCGGTCGACCGGGCCCGGTCCAGGTCGCTGGACACCACCACGGTCGCGTCCGCGGCGAGCCCGTCGGCGGCCAGGTGCGCGGCCGCGGCGGCGGCCTGGCGGCGGCCCTCGGGGTCCAGCGGCGGGTCGAGCTGGCCCTGGAACCGGCCGGTCGCGTTCCACTCGGTGCGCCCGTGCCGCCAGACCAGCAGCCGCGGGACGGGCAGCGGGGTCACCGGCCGGCCGCCTCCGGGCCCGGGTCGTCCCCGGGCTCGCCGCCGTCCCCGGGCTCGTCGCCGTCCCCGGGCTCGCCGCCGTCCCCGGGCTCGCCGCCGTCCCCGGGTGCGGTGGGCTCCGGCGCCAGGGGGGTCGGGTCGGCGCTGCCGGGGTCGACGTCGTCGGCGGACAGCGTGCCCCCGGCCGGGGCGGTGGCGCGCGCACCGCCGTCCGGGGCGGCTGCGTCCACGAAGGGGATCGTCGGGCAGTCCTTCCACAGCCGCTCGAGCGCGTAGTAGGCCCGCTCCTCGGCGTGCTGCACGTGCACCACCACGTCGACGAAGTCCAGCAGCACCCAGCGGGCCTCGGCGACGCCCTCGCGCCGCACCGGCTTGACGCCGTGGGCGCGCAGCCGCTCCTCCACCTCGTCGACGATGGCCTGCACCTGCCGCTCGTTGGGGGCCGAGGCCAGGACGAAGGCGTCGGTGATGGCCAGCCGGTCGCTGACGTCGACGATCGACACGTCCGTGGCCAGCTTGTCGCTGGCGGCCTGCGCGGCCAGCAGGGCGGTCTCGCGCGCCTCGGCCGAGGCGGTCATCGGGGTACCTCCTGGAGATGGGGGGACGGCGGGTCGGCGGCCGGGCCGTTGCCGGCCGGCGGCCGGTCGTAGGGCCGGGCACCGGCGCGCGCCCCGTCGGCCGATGCCCCGGGCCGGCCCCCGGGCGGCGTGCGCGGGCCGGCAGCCCTGCGGTAGAGCCCGCGCTTCTCGATGTACTGGACGACGCCGTCGGGGACCAGGTACCAGACCGGCATGCCGCGTCCGACCCGGTTCCGGCAGTCGCTGGAGCTGATCGACAGCGCAGGGACCTCCACCAGGCTCACCGTGCCCTCCGGCAGGTGGGCGTCGCCGAGGTCGAAGCCCGGCCGGGTGACGCCGATGAAGTGGGCCAGCGAGAAGCACCGGTCGCTGTCCCGCCAGCTGAGGATCTGGGAGAGCGCGTCCGCGCCGGTGATGAAGAACAGCTCGTCGTCCGGCCGCTGCCGCTGCAGGTCGGTGAGGGTGTCGATGGTGTAGGTCGGGCCGCCGCGGTCGATGTCGACCCGGCTCACCGAGAACCGCGGGTTGGAGGCCGTGGCGATCACCGTCATGAGGTAGCGGTCCTCCGCCGGGCTGACCTCCCGGTCGCTCTTCTGCCACGGCTGACCCGTGGGCACGAAGACGACCTCGTCCAGCCCGAACAGGCTGGCGACCTCGCTGGCCGCCACCAGGTGCCCGTGGTGGACCGGGTCGAACGTCCCGCCCATCACCCCGACCCGCCGTCCTGTCACCGATCGAGCGTATCCGCCGGTCGCCGCGGGGGCGGCCGGGCCCGGCCGACCCCCACGAGGAGGACCGGCCCGTCGGCCGGCTACAGCGTCGTGACGAAGTCGGCGAGCTGGGCGGCGTTGCGGCACTCGACCATGTCGACGACCTCGCCGTACCGGTCGGCCGCCGAGTCGCCGCTGCCCCACAGCCGGCGGGGCTCGGGGTTGAGCCAGTGCGCCGTGCGGGCCCGCCGGACCAGGTCGCCGAGCACCGGCAGGCCGGGCTGGCGGTAGTTGGTCCGGCCGTCGCCGAGCACCAGCAGCGAGGTCTTGGGGCCGACGGCGGTGGGCCACCGGTCGGCGAAGACCTCGAACGCGGTCCCGTAGTCGCTGTGCCCGTCGAACCCGACGACGGCGGCCTCCCGGCCGATCCGCTGCACCGCGTCGGCCACGTCGGCCCCGGGGCGGAAGAACCGGGTGACCTCGTCGGTGGTGTCGACGAAGGCGAAGGCCCGCACCCCGGAGAAGTGCTCGCGCAACGCCTGCGTGAGCATCAGCGTGAAGTGGCTGAACCCGGCCACCGAGCCGCTGACGTCGCACAGCACCACGAGCTCGGGCTTGTGCACCTTCCGCGGCCGGTGGTGTGTCACGACCGGGACGCCGCCGGTGCCCAGCGAGGCACGCACGGTGCGCCGGAAGTCCAGCCGGCCCTCGCGGCCCATCCGCCGGCGCGCCGAGAGCCGCACCGCCAGCCGCCGGGCCAGCGGGGCCACGGTGCGGCGCAGCTCGGCGAGGTCGGCGGCCTGGGCGCGCAGGAAGTCGACCTGGTCGGCCAGCGGGCGCACCGCGTGCCTCGCCACCCGGTCCCGCCCGCGCTCGGCCGCCGTCCGCCGCCGGACCTCGGCCTCCACCGCGGCGCGGAAGGCCGCCAGCCGCTCGCGCACCGTCTGGCGGGCCACCTGCTCGGCCAGCCCGCCGCGCCCGCCGTCGCCGAGCAGGCCGGCCAGCAGCTGCGCGACCAGGGTGTCCGGCGACAGCGCCCGCATCACCCGGTAGCTGAAGAAGGACTGGCCCGACGGCGACGGCGTGGCCCGCCCCAGCTGGTCGACGGCCAGCCGGGCGAACCGGCGCAGCGCCTCGTCGTCCCCGTCGAGCAGCAGCCGGGCCAGCTCGGCGCGCATCAGCTCGGCGAGGTCGGCGCCGTCCGGGACGTCGAGCGTCGACTCCCCCGCCTCGCCGGGCTCCGCGTCCTCCTCACCGGGCGGCACGTCGGGCCGGTCGCCCAGCGGCCACCACAGGTCGAACAGGACGTCGTAGGCCGGTCGCTGGGCGGCCCGCTGCAGCAGGACCGCGGCCAGCCCGTGCCGCAGCTGCTCGCGGTCGAGCAGGTCGACGGCGGTGAGGATCTCCGCGGCGTCGACGGCCTGGCTGATCCCGACCGGGATCCCGGCCTCGCGCACCGCGCGGACGAACCCGTCGAGGTGACCGGCGAGCCCACCGGGCTCCGGCGCCGGCGGCACGGCTGCGGACGCGGCGGCGGGCATCAGTTCAGCCGCAGCTCGGCCGCGGCCCGCTCCTGGTCGCTGGCGTGCTTGAGCACCACGCCCAGCGTCGAGCGGACCGCCGCCTCGTCGAGGGTGTCCAGGCCCAGCTCCAGCAGCGTCTGCGCCCAGTCGAGGGTCTCCGAGATCGACGGCGATTTCTTCAGCTCCAGGGCCCGCAGCGCCCGGATGGTGCGCACCAGCTGCTCGGCCAGGCCCGCGGCGAGGTCGGGCACCCGGGAGAGCACGATCTCGCGCTCCCGCTCGGCCGAGGGGTAGTCCAGGGCCAGGTAGAGGCAGCGCCGCTTGAGCGCCTCGGACAGCTCGCGGGTGGCGTTCGAGGTGAGCACCACCATGGGCCGCCGGGTCGCCGTCACCGTGCCCAGCTCGGGGATGGTGACCTGGAAGTCGCTGAGCACCTCCAGCAGCAGCCCCTCGACCTCGACGTCGGCCTTGTCGGTCTCGTCGACCAGCAGCACGGTCGGCTCGGTGCGCCGGATCGCGGTGAGCAGCGGCCGGGAGAGCAGGAACTCCTCGCCGAAGATGTCGTCGTGGACGGTGCCCCAGTCGGCGCCGTCGGTGCCCTGCGCGGCCTGGATGCGCAGCAGCTGCTTCTTGTAGTTCCACTCGTACAGCGCCCGGGCCTCGTCGAGGCCCTCGTAGCACTGCAGCCGGATCAGCTCCGAGCCGGTCGCCGCGGCCAGCGCCTTGGCCAGCTCGGTCTTGCCGGTGCCGGCCGGGCCCTCGACCAGCAGCGGCTTGCCGAGCCGGTCGGCGAGGAAGACCGTGGTGGCGATCTGCCCGTCGGGCAGGTACCCGGCGGTGGACAGCCGCTTGCCGACGTCGGCGACCGAGGAGAACTGCGGGGACTGCGACGGGGGGCGGGGCATGCGGCTCCGATCGGGACGGCGGGGTGCGTCAGCGGCGGGTGCGCGCGGTGGCCGGGGCCGGCCGCGGTCAGCGCACGTGGCCGCTCCCCGTGACGACGTAGGTGGTGGAGGTCAGCTCCGGCAGGCCGAGCGGACCGCGGGCGTGCAGCTTCTGGGTGGAGATGCCGATCTCGGCGCCGAAACCGAACTCGCCGCCGTCGGTGAACCGGGTGGAGGCGTTCACCAGGACCGCGGCGGCGTCGACCCCGGCGGTGAACTCGGCGATCGCGCGGGCCGAGTCGGCCACGATCGCCTCGGAGTGCCCGCTCCCCCACCGCGCGATGTGGTCCAGCGCCTGCGGGAGGTCGTCGACGACCCGCACCGCCATGTCCATCGACAGGTACTCGGTGGCCCAGTCCTCGTCGGTCGCGGGGACGACGGCGTCGTGGGCGGCCCGCGCGGCGGCGTCCCCGTGCAGCGTGACCCCGGCGTCGACCAGGGCCGACAGCAGCCGCGGCAGGAACGGCGCGTCGCGGTGGACGAGCAGCGTCTCGGCGGAGTTGCAGACGCTCACCCGGTGCGTCTTGGCGTTGAGCACGATCGCCTCGGCCATCGCGGGGTCGGCCGAGGCGTCGACGTAGACGTGGCAGTTGCCCTCGCCGGTCTCGATCACCGGGACCCGCGCCTCGCGCACCACCCGCTGGATGAGCGAGGCACCGCCGCGCGGGATGACCACGTCGACGAAGCCGCGGGCGCCGAGCAGCTCCCCGACCGAGGCGCGGTCGGCGGGCAGCAGCTCGATCGACCCGGCCGGCAGGCCGGCCTTCTCGGCCGCCTCGGTGAGGACGGCGACCAGCGCGCTGTTGGTGCGGAACGCCGACGCCGACCCGCGCAGCAGCGCCGCGTTGCCGCTCTTGAGGCACAGCCCGGCGGCGTCGACGGTGACGTTGGGCCGGGCCTCGTAGACGATGCCGACCACGCCGAGCGGCACCCGCACCTGGCGCAGCTGCAGGCCGTTGGGCAGCGTCGAGCCGCGGACGACGTCGCCGACCGGGTCGGGCAGCGCGACCAGCTGGCGCAGCGCGTCGGCCACCCCGGCGACGCGTCCGGCGTCCAGCCGGAGCCGGTCGAGGATCGCCGCCGGCGTGCCGTCGGCGGCCGCGGCCTCGACGTCCGCGGCGTTGGCGGCCAGCACCTCGTCGGCGCGCTCGACCAGCGCGTCGGCCATCGCCCGCAGCGCGGCGTCCTTGGTGTCGGTGGGCAGGGCGCGCAGCACCCGGGCGGCGGCGCGGGCACGCAGCGCGGCGGCCCCGATCAGCGGCAGGCCGGAGACGTCGGACACACCGTGAGGGTACGCGCGGGCGCCCCCGGCGCCGGCCTCCACCCGCATCGCCAGCCGTGCGAGAATGATTCTCATGAATGCGAGGACCAGGGCGATCGCGGTGGTGGCGGCGGCCGCCGCGCTGGCGGCGAGCGGGTGCGGGGCCTCCGACGGCGACACCGCGTCCGCCGGGGACGGCGGCCTGGACGTGGTGGCCGGCTTCTATCCCCTGGAGTGGGCGGCGGAGCGGGTCGGGGGCGACCGGGTCGAGGTCACCTCCCTGACGCCGCCGGGAGCCGAGGCGCACGACCTGGAGCTCACCCCGCAGGACGTCGGCGCGGTCAGCGACGCCGACCTCGTCGTCCACCTCGAGGGGTTCCAGGCCGCGGTGGACGAGGCGGCGCGGTCGGAGGCCTCCGGCACCGCGTGGGACGCCGGCCGGGCCGCCGACCTCTCGCTGACCGCCGCGGCCCACGAGCACGAGGGCGAGGAGGAGCACGCCGAGGGCGAGCACGCCGGTGAGGAGGTCGCCGACCCGCACTTCTGGCTGGACCCGACCCGGCTGGCCGACGTCGGCGACGCCCTGGCCGACCGGCTCGCCGAGCTCGACCCCGACGGCGCCGAGGCCTACGAGGAGAACGCCGCCGCGCTGCGCGCCGACCTGGAGGCGCTGGACGCCGACATGCAGGAGGGCCTCGGCGGCTGCACGGTGGACACCCTGGTCACCTCCCACGAGGCCTTCGGCTACCTCGCGGACCGCTACGGTCTCGAGGTGGTCGGCATCAGCGGGCTGAGCCCGAGCCAGGAGCCGAGCCCGGCCCAGCTGGCCGAGATCACCGAGCTGGTGCAGGAGCGCGGGGTGACCACCGTGTACACCGAGACCCTCGTCGACCCGGCGGTCGCCGAGACGGTCGCGGCGGAGGCCGGCGCCCGGACCGCCGTCCTGGACCCGCTGGAGGGGCTGACCGACGAGTCGGCCGGGGAGGACTACCTCGAGGTCATGCGCGCCAACCTCGCCACGCTGCAGGAGGGCCAGTCCTGCTCGTGAGCACCGCTCCCCGCCCGGAGCCGGGCCGCGACGGCGTCGCGGTCCGGCTCCGCGACGCGACCATCGGGTACGGCGACGTGCCGATCGTGTGCGGTGCCGACCTGACCGTGCGGCACGGCGAGGCCGTGGCCGTCCTGGGCTCCAACGGCTCGGGCAAGACGACGCTGGCCCGCGGGCTGCTCGGCCTGGCCACCGTGCTGGACGGGGCGGTGGAGGTGCTCGGCGCGCCGGTCGGCCGGCTGCGCGAGCGCGACCGGGTGGGCTACGTGCCGCAGCGGCACACCGTCAGCGGCGCGGTGCCGGCGACGGTGCGCGAGGTGGTCAGCGTGGGCCGCCTGCCCCGACTGGGGCTGGTCCGGCGGCTGGGCCGGGCCGACCGGGCCGCGGTGGCCGAGGCGGTCGCCGCCGTCGGCCTGGCCGACCGGATCTCCGACCCGGTGGCCTCCCTCTCGGGCGGGCAGCAGCGCCGGGTGCTCGTGGCCCGCGCCCTGGCCGCGCAGCCGGACCTGCTGATCATGGACGAGCCCACCGCCGGGGTGGACGCCGCCAGCCAGGAGGCGCTGGCCGGGGTGCTCGCCGGCGTGTCCGCCGCGGGGACGACGCTGCTCGTCGTCACCCACGAGAGCGGCCCGCTCGCCGGGGTGCTCACCCGCGCCGTGGTCGTCGACCACGGGCGGATCGACTACGACGGCCCCCTGGCAGAGGCGGGACCGCCCGGTGGCGACTGCCACCACCCCGCGGAGGACGCCCCCACCGGGTACCGGGTCGACCAGCTGCGGGTGACGACGGACGGGGGGCTGTGACATGGAGCTGCTCGAGTACGGCTTCATGCAGCGGGCGCTGCTCGCCTCGCTGATGGTGGGCCTGGTGGCCCCGGCGGTCGGCGTCTTCCTGGTGCAGCGCCGGCTCTCGCTGCTCGGCGACGGCCTGGGCCACGTCGCCCTCACCGGCGTCGCGGTGGGCGTGCTCACCGCCACGGCGCCGGTCGGGACCGCGCTGGTGGCCGCCGTCCTCGGCGCGGTCCTCATCGAGCTGATCCGCGCCCGCGGCCGCACCAGCGGGGACGTCGCCCTCGCCGTCCTCTTCTACGGCGGGATCGCCGGCGGCGTCGTCCTGCTCAGCCTCGCGCCCGAGGGGCGGGCGACCAACCTCGACGCCTACCTCTTCGGCGCGATCACCACCACCAGCACCGCCGACGTCGCCGTCTTCGCCGTCATCGCCGCCGTCGTGGTCACGGTCGTCTGGCTGCTCGGGCAGCGGCTGTACGCGGTCAGCGACGACGAGGAGTACGCCCGCGCCGTCGGGCTGCCGGTGCTCCCGCTCAACGTCGTGCTGGCCGCGCTCGTCGCCTCCACCGTGGTGCTCTCCATGCGGGTGGTCGGCCTGCTGCTCATCAGCGCCCTGATGATCCTGCCGAGCGCGGTGGCCCAGCTGCTCGGCCGCAGCTTCCGGCAGACGCTCCTGCTCGCCTGCGGCATCGGCCTCGTCGTGAGCGTCTCGGGCACCAGCGCCTCGTACTACGCCGGCACCCCGTCGGGCGGCACCATCGTGCTGCTGGCCATCGCCGTCTTCCTGGTGGTCTCCGCGACCGTGGCCGCGCGGGAGACGACGGCCCGCCGCCGGCACCGGCGTAGGGTCGAGGTCCACGCGGCCCACCCGCACGAGCACGGTGCCGGGTGCGGGCACCCGGCGGTCCCGCACGGCGACCACGTGGACTACGACCACGACGGGCACCTGCACGCCCCGCACCGGACCGGCGCGGGGGTGCACTACGACGAGCACGGCGCGCACGCCGGGCAGGGAGGACGACCGTGAGCACGCCGGCACCGGAGACCCCCCGCCGGCAGACGCGCCAGCGCAGCGCGGTGCTCGCCCTCCTGGACGACCTCGACGACTTCCGCACCGCCCAGGAGCTGCACACCCTGCTGCGCGAGCGCGGGGACGCCGTCGGCCTCGCGACGGTGTACCGGTCGTTGCAGGCGCTGGTCGACGACGGGCTCGTCGACGTCCTGCGCACCGACGGGGAGGCGGCCTACCGGCGCTGCTCGGCCGCCCACCACCACCACCTGGTCTGCCGCGGGTGCGGGCGCACCGTCGAGGTCGCCGATCCCCCCGTCGAGCGCTGGGCCGCCCGGGTCGCCGCCGAGCACGGCTTCGCCGACGTGCAGCACCAGCTCGAGGTCTTCGGCACCTGCGCCGACTGCGTCGCCGCGCGCTGAGCCGCCGTCAGCGCCAGGGGTCGGTGACCTCCCGCAGCCGGGTCAGGATCGCCCGCAACCGGGCGGCGTCCTCCTCGCCGAGGTGGGCGGTCCACTCCGCCTCCACCGCGACCTCCACCCGGCGGGCCACCGCGAGGGCGGCCTCCCCCCGCTCGGCCAACCGCACCAGCCGGGCGCGGGCGTCGGTGGGGTCGGGCACCCGCCGCACGTACCCGGTCCGCTCCAGCTGGTCGACCAGGTGCCCGGCGGTCTGCTTGGTGACCAGCGCCTGGGCGGCGAGGTCGGTCAGGCGGGTGCCGTCGGGGCCGACGCGCGCAGCGATCCGGCCCTGGGCGGGCGTGAGGTCGTCGAACCCGGCCGCGGCGAGGCCGGCCAGGACCCGGGCCTCCATCGCCCGGTGCGGGTAGAAGCACAGCAGGCCGAGGTTCTGGTGCGTGTCGGCCACGATCCCCCTTGACGGTCAGACGATCTGACGAGATGGTACGAGCATCGTACCAATCGAGGAGATGCCATGGACGTCGACGAGGTCTGGCGGGCCATCGACACCGAGCGGGCAGCCCTGGCCGAGCTGTTCTGCGACCTGTCCCCCGAGGAGTGGGCGACCCCGTCCCTGTGCGCGGGGTGGCGGGTGGGCGACGTCGCCGTCCACCTCACCCAGGCGCACATGGGCCTCGGGAAGGCCCTCGTCGCCGCCGTCCGCGCGCGAGGGGACTTCGACCGGATGATCCGGGACTCGGCGCTGCGCGCCGGCCCGCTGCCACCCGCGGAGTGCGCCCGGCGGCTGCGGGCCATGGTCGGCTCCCGGCGCACCGCGCCCTTCATCACCCCGATGGAGCCGCTCACCGACGTCCTGGTGCACGGCCAGGACGTCGCCGTCCCGCTGGGCCGGGACCACCCCGTGCCGGCGGCGGCCGCGGCCGCGGCCGCGACGCGGGTGTGGGGGACGGACTTCCCGTTCCACGCGCGGCGCCGGCTGGCCGGGCTGCGGCTGGTCGCCACCGACGCCGACTGGGCCGTCGGCTCGGGCGCCCCGGTGGAGGGCCGGTGACCGCGCTCCTGCTGCTCCTCACCGGCCGGGACGCCGTGCTCGACCGGCTCTCCGGCGAGGGGGCGGCCCGCCTGTCCGCGCGCCGGCACGGCGACGCGCTCGGGAGCTCCCGGTGACCTGGGGCCTCGTCGTCGACGTCCCGGCACCGGTGGAGGTCTACGACGCCGTGCACGCCGAACTGCTCCGTCGGACCGGCGGGGCGGTCGACGGCCTGCTCGTGCACCTCGCCCGCGCGATCGACGGGGGCTTCCAGGTGGTCGAGGTGTGGGAGTCGCGGCAGGCCCACGACCGCTACGAGGCCGAGGTGGTCGGCCCGGTGCTCGCCGAGGTCGGGGCGCAGGCCCCGACCGGCCCCCCGCCGGGGACGGAGTTCCAGGTCCGCGGCCTGGTGCTGCCCGGCTCGGGGCTGGCCCGCTGACCGCGCCGGTGCCGGCCCGCCCGGATCAGACGAAGGCGCCGTGCCCGGTGATCGACCGGCCGACGATCAGCGTGTTGATCTCCCGGGTGCCCTCGTAGGAGTAGAGCGCCTCGGCGTCGGCGAAGTACCGGATCACGTCGTTGTCCAGGACGATGCCGTTGCCGCCGAGGACCTCCCGGGCCATGGCGACGGTCTCCCGGCCGCGGGTGGTCACGTAGCTCTTGGCCAGCGCCGCCTGGTCGTCGCGCAGGTCACCGGCCTCCTGCAGCTGGGCGACGCGGACCACCATGCCCAGCGACGCGGTGACGTTGCCGAGCATGCGCGCCAGCAGGTCCTGGACGAGCTGGAAGGACGCGATCGGCCGGCCGAACTGCTCGCGCTCGCCGGCGTACCGCAGCGCCGCCTCGTAGGCCCCCATCTGGCAGCCCACCCCGGACCACGCGACCCCCCCGCGGGTCACCTTGAGCACCTTGTTGACGTCCCGGAAGGTGTTGCCGCCCTCGAGCTTGTTCTCCGCCGGGATCCGGCAGCCGGTGAACGTCAGGTCGGCGTTCTGCACGGTGCGCAGCGAGAACTTGTCCTCGATCTTGGTGGCGGTGAAGCCGGGCGAGCCCTTGTCGACGACGAAGGTCTTGACCTGGTCGTCGGCGACGTCGCGGGCGAACACGACGACGTGGTCGGCGAAGGTGCCGTTGCCGATCCACCGCTTGGCCCCGTCGAGCACCCACTCGTCACCCTCGCGCCGCGCGGTGGTGCGCAGGCCTCGGGCGACGTCGGAGCCCCCCTCGGGCTCGGTGAGCGCGAACGCGCCGACGGCTTCCAGGCGCATCATCGCCGGGATCCAGCGCTGCCGCTGCTCCGCCGAGCCCAGGATCATGATCGAGCCCATCGCCAGGCCGTTGTGCACCCCCAGGAAGGTCGCCATCGACGGGTCGACCCGGGAGAGCTCGAGGGCCTGGAAGCCGTTGTAGAGCCGGGAGGTCGCCGGCCGGCCGTCCCACTCGTAGCCCCGGCCGACCGCGCCCACCTCGGCGAACCGCGGGATCAGGTCCATGGGGAACTCGGCGGCCGCCCAGGCCGCGTTCACCCGGGGACGGACCTCGGTCTCCAGGAAGTCCCGCAGCGCCCGCAGTTCCTTGCACTCGTGCTCGGGCAGCAGCGACTCGTAGCCGAAGAAGTCCCCGGTCAGCAGATCGGACATGCGTCCACCCCTCGTGACGTCGTCGTCCCGGAGTGGCTACCCGCCGGTAGCCGGATCACGCGCCCGGGCTGCGCGCAACCGGTCACCCCTGCCCGCAGCGGGCTCACCACACCGTGCGGATCGCCGGGAACCCCAGGAGCGCAGCGTCGCTGGTCACGACGGGCAGGGACTCCAGCACCGCCTGGGCGACGATCACCCGGTCGAACGGGTCACGGTGGGCCCACTGCAGGCTGCCGGCGGTGAGCGCGTGGGCCCCGGTGATGGGGAGCTCCTCCGCGCGGAGCCTGGCGAGGTGCTCCCGGTACCCGTCCACCACGGCGGCCGCGCCCTGCAGCTTGCCGAGCCGGTGCTTCGTGGCGAGCTCCCAGGCACTGGCCGCGGACACGTACACGGTGGTCCCCGGCGCCCGGAGGGAGTCGAGGGTCGCCGCCGGGATGCGTCGTGGCTCCAGCAGGACCCACAGCAGGGCGTGGGTGTCGAGGAGGAGCGAGCTCACTCCCACCGGGCCAGTTCGTCCTCCGGCAGCGGCTCGAAGAAGGACTCGGGGACGGAGCCCACCACGAAGCCGACCGGCCGGGGTGCGGGTTCGTCGACCGGCACGAGCCGCACCACCGGGCGGCCGCCGCGCGCGATGACGACCTCCTCGCCGCGCTCGGCGGCCGCGAGCAGCTGGGACAGCCGCGTCTTGGCCTCCTGCACGTTGACGTACGTCACGGGTCGACGGTAGGGCAGGTCAGCCAACCTGGCCAGCCCAGCTTGGCCAACCTGCTCCGGAGTCAGTTGAGCACGCGGGTGCCGGCCGGGAGGGTGCCGCCCGCGACGATGCCGGCGGTGGCGTCCTGCAGGGCGGTGAGGGCGACCCGCTGGGTGAACGGGCCGGTCGAGACGCGGGCGACGCCGAGGTCCTGCAGCTCGCGGGCCGGCAGCGAGGCGCCCGGGACGCTGATCAGGCTCAGCGTCCCGCGGCCCAGCCCCTCGACGAGGGTCTCGACCTCCTCCCGGGCGACCACGCCGGGGACGAAGACGACCGGGGCCCCGGCCGCCAGGAAGGCCCGGCCGCGGCGCACCGCCTCGGCCAGCGCGCGGTCCCGGTCGCCGTCGGCGTGGAGGACGGCGTCGGTGCGGGCGTTGAGCACGAAGTCGATCCCGGCGTCCCGGCCGGCGCCCAGCACCGCCTCGACGGCGGCCACCGCGTCGTCGAGGGGCCGCATCCCGTCCTCGAGGTTGCCGCCCACGACACCGGCCTCGACGGCCCGGCGGGTGGTCTCCCCCGCGTCGCCGTAGCCGGCCTCCATGTCCATGCTCACCGGCAGGTCCACGGCGGCGGTGATCCGCCGGACCATGTCCAGGTGCAGGTCGAGCGGGATGTTCTCGCCGTCCTCGTAGCCGAAGGTCGCGGCGATGCCGTGGCTGGCGGTGGCCAGGGCGCGGACGCCCTCGGTGGCGGCGACGACCCGGGCGGAGACGACGTCCCACACGTTGGCGAGCACCAGGATCTGCGGCGCGGCGTGCAGGTCGGCGAGGGCGCGGGCGCGGGCGGCGAGGTCGGTCACGGGCCCACCGTAGGGGCCCCGGCCCGCCGGGTCAGGCGCGCTCGCGCAGCGCGCGCAGGGCTGCCTTCCGGGCGTCGCCGGTCAGCCGGTCCAGGAAGACCCTGCCGTCGAGGTGGTCGACCTCGTGCTGCAGCGCCCGGGCCATGAGGCCGCTGCCCTCGAGCCGGACCGGCTCGCCGTGGACGTCGAAGCCCTCGACCACCGCGTGCATCGCCCGCACTGTCGGCGCCCAGATGCCGGGGATGGACAGGCAGCCCTCGTCGCCGTCCTGGGTCTCCTCGGACAGCTCGACGACCCGCGGGTTGACGACGTGGCCGATGCGCCCGTCCACGTTGTACGAGAACGCGCGCAGCCCGACCCCGATCTGCGGGGCGGCGACGCCGGCCCGCCCGGGGTGGTCGACCGTCTCCTCGAGGTCGCGGACCAGGGCGGCGAGCTCCTTGTCGAACGAGCGCACCTCGTCGGCGGGGGTGCGCAGGACCGGGTCGCCGAGCTCGCGGATGGGGCGGACTGTCACGCCGCGCAGTCTCTCAGCCGCGGGTGCGCCGACCGACGAGGACCATCTCGTCGCGGTGCACCACCTCGCGGCGGTACTCGGGGTCGAGCTCGCCGGTCTTGCGGCCGAAGAGCGCGGGCATCTCCCGGGCGTCGTAGGCGACCAGCCCGCGGGCCACGACCGCCCCGTCCGGCCCGACCAGCTCCACCGGGTCGTCGGCGAGGAAGTCACCGGTCGCACCGGTGATGCCGGCGGCCAGCAGCGAGGCGCCGCGCTCGCGCAGCGCGCGCACCGCCCCCTCGTCGAGCAGCAGCCGGCCCCGGGGGCGGCTGGCGTAGCGCAGCCAGAACTGCCGGGCGCCGGGACGGCGGCCGGCCACGGCGAACATCGTGCCGACCCGCTCCCCCGCCAGCGCGGCCGCCGCCTGCGCGGTGGAGGTGACGACGACGGGCACCCCGGCGTGCGCGGCGATGAGCGCGGCCTCGACCTTGGTGGCCATCCCCCCGGTGCCCACCCCGTTGCGGCGCGCCGACCCCAGGGTGACCGCGGCGAGGTCGTCGGGGTCGCGGACGGTGTCGAGCAGCCGCGCCGGGCCGGTCCGCGGGTCGCCGTCGTAGACGCCGTCGACGTCGGAGAGCAGCAGCAGCGCGTCGGCCTGCGCCACGTGCGCCACGAGCGCGGCCAGGCGGTCGTTGTCGCCGAAGCGGATCTCCTCGGTGGCGACCGTGTCGTTCTCGTTGACGATCGGCAGCACGCCCAGGGTGAGCAGCCGCTCCACGGTGCGGTGCGCGTTGCGGTAGTGGCTGCGGCGGGTCAGGTCGTCGGCGGTCAGCAGCACCTGGCCGACGGTGACCCCGTGCCGGGCGAACGCGTCGGCGTAGGTCTGCACCAGCCGCAGCTGCCCGACGCTGGCGGCGGCCTGTGCGGTGGCCAGGTCGCGGGGCCGCCCGACGACGCCCAGCGGGGCCAGCCCGGCGGCGATGGCGCCGGAGGAGACGAGGACGACCTCGCGCCCGGCGACCCGCTGGGCCCCGAGGACGTCGACCAGCGCCGCCAGCCGGGCCCGGTCGAGGCCGCCGGGCAGCGTGGTCAGCGACGACGAGCCGACCTTGACGACGACCCGGCGGGCGCCGGCGATCTCCTGGCGGACGCTCACGCCTCGCCGTCCCCCTGGTCGTCCCCCGCGTCCGGCAGGTCCTCGTCCGACCACGTGTCGGTCAGCTCGTAGGGCACCCGGCGGGCGCGCTTGGCGGCCAGCCGCTCCTCGGCCCGCACCCGGTGCGAGGACTCCAGGCGGGTGTCGGTGCCGCGGCCGCCGAGCCCGGCGACCTCCTCGGCCGACAGGGTGCCCGCCGGCAGGGTCGGCACGAAGTCGAAGGTGACCTCGCCGATGGTGACCGCGTCCCCCTCCACCGCCCCGGCCCCGGCCAGGGCCTCCTCGACCCCGAGCCGGTTGAGCCGGTCGGCGAGGAAGCCGACCGCCTCGTCGTTGCTGAAGTCGGTCTGCCGCACCCAGCGCTCGGGCTTCACGCCGCGGACGAGGTAGCCGCCGTCCGCGTCCCGGGTGACGGTGAAACCGGTGTCGTCGACCGCGCGCGGCCGCAGGGTGATCCGCTCCGGCTCCGGCTCGGGCAGCGCGGCGCGGTGCTCCTCGACCGCGGCGGCGAGGGCGAAGCCGAGCTCGCGCAGCCCCTCCCCCGTCGCGGCGCTGACCGGGAAGACCGCGAGCCCGCGCTCCTCGATCGAGCCGCGGACCAGGTCGACCAGCTCCCGGCCGTCGGGCACGTCCACCTTGTTGAGGACGGCGACCCGCAGCCGCTCCACCAGGTCGGCCCGGTACTGGGCCAGCTCGTGCTGCAGCGCCTCGATGTCGCTCTCCGGGTCGCGCCCGGGCTCCAGGGTGGCCATGTCGACGACGTGCACCAGCACGGCGCAGCGCTCGATGTGGCGGAGGAACTCCAGGCCCAGCCCCCGCCCCTGGGACGCCCCGGGGATGAGACCGGGCACGTCGGCCATGGTGAACGTCGTGTCGCCGGCGCGGACCACGCCGAGGTTGGGGGCCAGCGTGGTGAACGGGTAGTCGGCGATCTTCGGGCGCGCTGCGGACATGGCCGCGATCAGCGAGGACTTGCCGGCCGAGGGGAACCCGACGAGGCCGACGTCGGCGATGCTCTTGAGCTCGATGACGGCGTCGAGGGCCTCGCCGGGCTCGCCGAGCAGCGCGAAGCCGGGCGCCTTGCGGCGGGTGTTGGCCAGCGCGGCGTTGCCGAGGCCACCGCGGCCGCCGTGCGCCAGCACGACGCGGGTGCCGGCGCCGACGAGGTCGGCGATCACCTCGCCGTCGGGGGTGCTGACCACGCTCCCGGCGGGGACGCGCAGCACCCGGTCCTCGCCGCGGGCGCCGTTGCGGTGGCTGCCCTCGCCGGGCCGGCCGTTGCCGGCCTTCTGGTGCGGCCGGTGGTGGAAGTCCAGCAGGGTGTGCACGTTCGGGTCGACCTCGAGGACGACGTCGCCCCCGTTTCCGCCGTTGCCACCGTCGGGGCCGCCGAGCGGCTTGAACTTCTCCCGGTGGATCGACGCGACGCCGTGGCCGCCGTTGCCGGCGGCGACGTGGACGACGACCCGGTCGACGAACGCGGCCATCTCTGCTCTACCTGCTCACTCGCTCGTGAACGCCGACGAGCGCACGGGCCGGCCGGCCCGTGCGCTCGTCGCGTGCTGCCTGGAGGTGCCTGCTCAGGCCTCGACGGCGGTGACCGAGACGGTCTTGCGGCCGCGCCGCGTACCGAAGGTCACCGCGCCCGGCTGCAGGGCGAACAGCGTGTCGTCGCCACCGCGGCCGACACCGAGACCCGGGTGGAAGTGGGTGCCGCGCTGCCGGACGATGATCTCGCCTGCCTTGACGACCTGGCCGCCGAAGCGCTTGACGCCGAGCCGCTGGGCGTTGGAGTCGCGGCCGTTGCGGGAGGACGAGGCGCCCTTCTTGTGTGCCATGTCGACGTCAGCCCTTCGTGATGTCGCGGACGACCACGTCGGTCAGGGGCTGACGGTGCCCCTGGCGCTTGTGGTACCCGGTCTTGTTCTTGAACTTGTGGATGCGGATCTTCGGGCCCTTGCCGTGGCCGACGATCTCGCCGGTCACGGTCACGCCCGCCAGGGCCTGCGCGTCGCTGGTGACGGTGTCCCCGTCGACCAGGAGCAGGGCCGGGAGCGTGACGGTGTCGCCCGCCTCGCCGGCGAGGCGGTTGACCGTGAACCGGTCGCCCACGGCCACCTTGTGCTGACGGCCACCGGCCTTGACGACTGCGTACACCACAACTCCTCGATCGCTTCTGGCGTGTCCTGCGCGCACCCCGGCACGGGGCGCCGGGTGCGGGACGGGCTGCGCTCGCCTCCCGGGCGGCACCGGTCGGTGCCCGCACCGGGGCGGTGCAACCCGACCAGCGTACCCGAGCCCCGACGGCCCCGCCGCGGGGTCCCGCCGGGTCCTGCCTCAGGAGGCGGGCGGTCCGGCCGGTCGGCTGGCCGCCCGGCGGCGGCGCGGCCGGGTCCCGGTCGGGGCGGTCTCCGCCCCGGCCGGCGCGGTCCGGGCCGCCTGGTCCTCCCCGGCCTGCTCGGTCGGCTCGTCGGCCGGCCCCGGGTCGTCGGGCCCGGCGCCGGGCGGGACGGCCTCCTCCTCGGCCTCCCCGTCGGTGCCGGCCGCGGCCGGCGCCGGGGGCAGCGGGGCGACCACCCGCACGACAGCCGTCGCCGCCGCGTCGGCCCCCGGGGCGGGGGCGGCCCCGTGCTCGGGGGCGGTGTCGGGCCGGTCGGCCGGTGCCGCGGTCCCGGCCGGGACGTCCCCGCCCGGCACCGGGAGATCGCCGCCCGGCGTCGCGACGTCGGCCGTGACCGCGTCGGCCGGCTGGGCACGCCCCGGCTCGGCGGCCACCGGCTCGGTGCTCACCGGCTCGGTGCTCACCGGCTCGGCGGCCGGCGCCTCGCCGGTGTCGTCCCCGGCCGCGCCGGAGACGATCGCGGCGTCCTCGGCCGCCCGTTCCTCGCCGGCCTGGCTGCGGTTGCGCCGCCCGCGGCTGCGCCGGCCGCCCGAGCGCTGCCCCTCGCCCTCGCCCTCGGCATCCTGGGCGCCCCGGCCGCCGGGCTCCGCGGCCCCGGCGTCCTTGCCGGCGGGCTCCTTGCCGGCGGGCTCCCTGCCGGCGGGCTCCTTGCCGGCGGGCTCCTTGCCGGCGGGCTCCTTGCCGGCCGGCTCCTTGGCCGAGCCGCCGCGGCCCGGCTCCCGGCGGCCGTTGCCGCCGCCGTTGCCGCCCCGGCGCCGCTCGTCGACGGGGTCGGTGTGCACCAGCACGCCGCGGCCCCGGCAGTGCTCGCACGGCTCGGAGAAGACCTCGAGCAGGCCCTGGCCGACCCGCTTGCGGGTCATCTGCACCAGGCCCAGCGAGGTGACCTCGGCGACCTGGTGCTTGGTGCGGTCCCGGCCCAGGCACTCGGTCAGCCGCCGCAGCACCAGGTCCCGGTTGCTCTCCAGCACCATGTCGATGAAGTCGATGACGATGATGCCGCCGATGTCGCGCAGCCGGAGCTGGCGGACGATCTCCTCGGCCGCCTCCATGTTGTTCCGCGTGACGGTCTGCTCGAGGTTGCCGCCGGAACCGGTGAACTTCCCGGTGTTGACGTCCACCACGGTCATCGCCTCGGTGCGGTCGATGACCAGCGAGCCGCCCGAGGGCAGCCACACCTTCCGGTCGAGGGCCTTGGCCAGCTGCTCGTCGATCCGCAGGGCGGAGAAGACGTCCCCCTCGCCGGTGTGGCGGGTCAGCCGGCCCGACAGCTCCGGGGAGACGTGCGCGACGTAGGCCTCGACGGTGTCCCAGGCGTCGTCACCCTGGACGACGAGCTCCTTGAAGTCCTCGTTGAAGACGTCGCGGATGACGCGGATCGCGAGGTCCGGCTCGCCGTACAGCAGCGACGGCGCCCCGCCGGACCCGTTCTGCGCGGCCTCGGCCTTCGTCTCGATGACCTCCCACTGCGCCTTGAGCCGGTTGACGTCGCGGGTCAGCTCCTCCTCCGAGGCCCCCTCGGCGGCGGTGCGGATGATCACGCCGGCGTCCTCGGGGACGATCTTCTTGAGGATGTCCTTGAGCCGCTGCCGCTCGGTGTCGGGCAGCTTGCGGCTGATGCCGGTCATCGAGCCGCCGGGCACGTAGACCAGGAATCTGCCGGGGAGGTTGACCTGCTGGGTCAGCCGGGCGCCCTTGTGGCCGATCGGGTCCTTGGTGACCTGCACGAGGACCTTGTCCCCGGACTTGAGCGCCTGCTCGATGGAGCGCTGCTTGCCGGACAGGCCCGCGGCGTCCCAGTTCACCTCACCGGCGTAGAGGACGGCGTTGCGGCCCTTGCCGATGTCGATGAAGGCCGCCTCCATGGAGGGCAGCACGTTCTGCACCCGGCCGAGGTACACGTTCCCGGCGAAGGACGTCGCCTGCGCCTGGGTGACGTAGTGCTCGACGAGCACGTCGTCCTCGAGGACGGCGATCTGGGTGCGCTCGCCGCGCTGGCGGATGACCATCGTGCGGTCCACGGCCTCGCGACGGGCGAGGAACTCGGCCTCGGTCAGGATCGGCGCGCGCCGGCGCCCGCTGTCCCGGCCGTCCCGCCGGCGCTGCCGCTTGGCCTCGAGCCGGGTGGAGCCGGTGACGCCCCGGACGTCGTCGTCGCTGGTGGTCCGCCCGTCCCGGCCGGCGCGCTCGGGGCGCTCCTCCTCGCCGTTCTCGGCCCGCTCCTCGGCGCTCCCCCGGCGCCGGCGGCGACGGCGGCGCCGGGTGCTCGTGCCGCCCTCGTCGCCCTCGGCGGTGTCGGTGTCGGTGTCGTCCTCGTCGTCGGCCCCGGCGGCCTGCTCCTCGTCGGCGTCCTCGGCCTCGTCGGTGTCCTCGCCGTCGGCGCTGTCGGCGGTGTCGTCCCCGCTGCGCCCGCGGCCCCGGCCGCGGCGGCCCCGGCGCCGGCGCCGGCTGCCGCCCGCGGCGCCCTCGTCGCGGTCCTCCGCCTCGTCGGTGTCGGTGTCGTCCTCGTCGGCGGCGGCCGGCTCCGCGTCCGCGCCGGCGTCCTGGGCCCCGGTGCCGGCCTCGTCGCCGCCGGAGCGCCGGCGGGAACGGCTGCGCCGCGACCGCGGGGCGCGGGTCTCCTCGTCGGCGCCCGGGGTCTCGGCGTCCCCGGTGTCCGGGGTGTCGTCGCGGTCCTCGTCCTCGACCGCGGGGGACTCGGCCTGGGTGCGGCGGCTGCGCCGGCGCGGCGGCGGGGGCTCGTCGGCCTCGGCCGGTGCGACGAAGCTGACGAACGCCGGCACGGTCGGGGACACCGGCGGCGGCGCGGGGTGGTCACCCGGCTCGGCCGCCCCCGCCGGGCGGGTCGCCCGCCGGCGGGGCCGGGCCACGACCGCGGTCGGCTCCGGCGAGCTGAAGTGCGCACCGAACCGGCTGAACGGGGTCTCCTCCGGCTCGGCGGGCTCGGCGGCCTCGGCCGTGGCGGCGGGCTGCTCGGTCGCCTCCGGGGTGCCCCGGTCGCCGTCGACCCCGGCCGCGGGGTCGGCCTCGTCCTCGGCCCCCTCCTCGGGTTCCTCCTCCGCCGGGCCCCCGGCGGGGACCTCCGCCGCCGGGTCGTCGGGCAGCGCCGCCGGGTCGTCGGGCAGCGCCGCCGGGTCGTCGGGCAGCGCCGCCGGGTCGTCGGGCAGCGCCGCCGGGTCGAGGCCCTCGTCGGCGGGCGCCGGCCCGGCCGGGAGGGCCTCCGGAGCGCTCCCCTCGGCGGCGGTGCGGGTGCTGTCGTCGTCCTGGTCGGCCACGAGTGGCTCGCCTCCTGTGTGGTGCCCCCGGGCGCCGGTCGGTACTGCGACAGGCGGCCGCGCAGGAGCACGGGTTGGGCGGGTCGGGCGGCGGGCGCCGGGGTGCGGCGGCTGCGTCCGGCCCACGAAGTCTGTGGGTGGCGCCCGGGTGCGAGGTCGTCGCGCCCGGGTGCCGGTGCTGCGGTGGTGCTGGTCTGCGGTGGTGCTGGTCTGCGGTGGTGCTGGTCTGCGGGGTGCGAGATCCGGGGTGCGTCACGCCTGGCAGCCGTGCCGCGCGACGGCGTGCGGCCCGGGGACCCCCGGTCAGACCGTCGCACGCTCCCCCTGGCAGCGGGCGCGCGCGGCGCGGTCCGGACCGAGCGGGTCGGCCACCGTCCCACTGTCGTCGAGCCGGCCCTGCGCCTCACGCACGGCCCGAGGGGGCAACGGCGGGCGCAGGTCGGCGACGGCAGTCAGAGCGGCCAACACGTCGTCGGGTCGAACGGCGGGCGTCACCTGCCGGACGACCAGGCTCAGTATGGCACAACCTGCTGTCCCGCCCGCCGAAGCGGCGGCCACGGCGGCCCGCGCGTCGACGTCCCGCAGGCCGTTCTTGGTGCGCTTGGCGACCGTCACCTCCTCACGGGCCAGGAACGCCGCGACCGCCGCGGCCAGGTCCTCCGGCTCGACGCCGGGCAGCTCGACCCGCCAGGCGGCGGCGTCGATCCGGTCGGCCAGCGACCCGCCGCCCTCGGCGGCCTCCACGCACTCGAGGACGTCGACGCCCGGCGGCAGCGACGCGTCGAGGGCCGCGCGCACCTCGTCGGGGTCACGGACCTCGGCCAGGCCGATCTCCACGTACTCGGCCTCGCTGGCCGCACCGGTCGGCGCGGCACCCACGTAGGAGATCTTCGGGTGCGGGCTGAAGCCGGCCGAGAAGGCCATGGGCACCCGCGCCCGGCGCAGCGCCCGCTCCAGCGCCCGCGCGAGGTCGCGGTGGGAGGCGAAGCGCAGCGGGCCGCGCTTGGTGTAGCGCAGCCGCAGCCGCTGGACCGTGGGCGGCGGGGGCGGCCCGGTGGGCTGGCGGGCCACTACCGGCCGACGACCGTGAGCGGGAGCAGGCTGCGCCCGGTCGGCCCGATCTGGATCTCGGTGCCGTTGGTCGGGCAGACCCCGCAGTCGTAGCAGGGGGTCCACCGGCAGTCGGCGACCTCTTCCTCGGAGAGCGCGTCCTGCCAGTCGTCCCAGAGCCACTCCTTGTCCAGCCCGGAGTCCAGGTGGTCCCAGGGCAGCACCTCGTGCTCGATCCGCTCGCGGGTGGTGTACCAGTCGAGGTCGACACCGAGCGGGGGCAGCTCGGCGGCGGCCGCGGCGGTCCAGCGCTCGTAGGAGAAGTGCTCGCTCCAGCCGTCGAACCGGCCGCCCTCGCGCCAGACCCGCTCGACGACCCGGCCGACCCGCCGGTCGCCCCGGGAGAGCAGCCCCTCGACGATGCCGGGCTCGCCGTCGTGGTAGCGCAGCCCGATGGAGCGGCCGATGCGGCGGTCGGCGTTGATGGCCTGCCGCAGCAGCCTCAACCGGGAGTCGATGGTCTCCGCGCTCGCCTGCCCGGCCCACTGGAACGGGGTGTGCGGCTTGGGCACGAACCCGCCGATGGAGACCGTGCAGCGGATGTCCTTGCGGCCGCTGGCCGCCCGGCCGGCGCGGATCACCTCGACCGCCAGGTCGGCGATCTCCAGCACGTCCTCGTCGGTCTCGGTCGGCAGGCCGCACATGAAGTAGAGCTTCACCTGCTGCCAGCCGTTGGCGTAGGCGGTCGTGACGGTGCGGACCAGGTCGTCCTTGGACACCGTCTTGTTGATCACCCGGCGGATCCGCTCGCTGCCGCCCTCGGGGGCGAAGGTGAGCCCCGAGCGACGGCCGTTGCGGGAGAGCTCGTTGGCGAGGGTGACGTTGAAGGCGTCGACGCGGGTCGAGGGCAGCGACAGCCCGGTGTTGGTGCCCTCGTAGCGGTCGGCCAGCTCCTTGGCGAGCTGCCCGATCTCGGAGTGGTCGGCGCTGGAGAGGGAGAGCAGCCCCACCTCCTCGTAGCCGGTCGCGCGCAGGCCCTGGTCGACCATCGAGCCGATCCCGGTGATGGTCCGCTCCCGCACCGGGCGGGTGATCATGCCGGCCTGGCAGAACCGGCAGCCGCGGGTGCAGCCGCGGAAGATCTCCACGCTCATCCGCTCGTGCACGCTCTCGGCCATCGGCACCAGCGGCTGCTTGGGGTAGGGCCACTCGTCGAGGTCCATGACGGTGCGCTTGCCGACCCGCGCGGGGACGTCGTCCCGGGTGCGGGTGACGGCGGCGATCGCGCCGTCCGGGCCGTAGGAGACCGCGTAGAAGCGGGGCACGTAGACGCCCTCGACGCGCGCGAGGCGGGCGAGCAGCTCCTCGCGGCCGCCGGGCCGGCCCTGCTCCTTCCAGGCCCGCACCACGTCGGTGATGTCGCCGACGACCTGCTCGCCGTCGCCGAGGACCGCGCAGTCGACGAAGTCGGCGATCGGCTCGGGGTTGAACGCCGCGTGCCCGCCGGCCACCACGACCGGGTGGCTCGCGTCGCGGTCGACCGCGTGCAGCGGGACGCCGGCCAGGTCGAGCGCCTCGAGCAGGTTGGTGTAGCCCAGCTCGGTGGCGAAGCTGACGCCGAGCAGATCGAAGTCGGCGACCGGGCGGTGGGCGTCGACGGTGAACTGGCCGACGCCGTGCTCCCGCATGAGCGCGGCGAGGTCGGGCCAGACGGCGTAGGTGCGCTCGGCGAGGGCGTCGTCGCGCTCGTTGAGCACCTCGTAGAGGATCATGAGGCCCTGGTTGGGCAGCCCGACCTCGTAGGCGTCCGGGTACATCAGCGCCCAGTGGACGGCGACGTCGTCCCACGCCTTGACCTGCGCGTTCAGCTCGCCGCCGACGTACTGGATCGGCTTCTGCACCTGCGCGAGCAGGGGCTCCAGTCGGGGGTACAGGGTCTCACCGCTCATGACCCGTCCAGGGTAGCCGGGTCATCCCGGGCCCCGGCCGGCGGCGGCCCCCTCGCAGGGGCCCGCCGCGAGCGTGCGAGTGGCGGGGGCGAGGGGGTCCTCGTTCAGCCCAGCTGCGGGAAGAACAGGCCGATCTCGCGGGCGGCCGACTCGCCGGAGTCCGAGCCGTGCACGATGTTGCTCTGCACCTCCAGGGCGAAATCGCCGCGGATGGTGCCGGGGGTGGCCTTGACCGGGTCGGTGGCGCCGGCCAGCGCGCGGAACGCCTCGACCGCCCGGGGGCCCTCGACCACCAGGGCCAGCAGCGGGCCGCCGGTGATGAACTCGACGAGGGAGCCGAAGAACGGCTTCTCCCGGTGCTCGCCGTAGTGCTGCTCGGCGACCTCGCGGGTCAGCGTGCGCAGCTCGGCGGCCACCAGGCGCAGGCCCTTGGCCTCCAGGCGCGAGATCACCTCGCCGACGAGACCGCGGGCGACGCCGTCGGGCTTGACCAGGACCAGGGTGCGTTCCGTCACGGGGCGGCAGCCTACGGGGCGCCGTCACCGGCGGCGTCGCCGTCCTCCCGGGGGCCCGGCGCCGCGGGATCGCGGAAGGGGTGGCCGAGCAGCTCCCTGCGGACCTGCAGCAGGTAGGCCCAGATGAGCACGAACGCCCAGCCGACGAACCACATCACGCCGTTGAGCAGGCCGGTGAGCAGCAGCGGGACCTGCAGCACGGTGCCGACGACCAGCCCGGCGGGACGGCGCTGCACCCCCGCGGCGAGCACCAGGACCGCCGCCAGCACCAGCAGCACCGTGAGCCGGCCGCCGGTCAGCCCCGGGCCGCTCTGCGCGATGCCCCGCGGCACGAAGAGGACGGCGATGCCCTCGAGCACCAGGATCGCGGCCGCCACCCCGCGCAGCGCCCGGGCCGCGCGGGCGGGGTCGGGTGCGGTCACGGGGCCTGCCCGCCGAGCAGGGTGCGGGCCTCCCCCGCCGTGATCACGCTGCCGGTGACCAGCACGCCCGAGCCGCCGAGGGCGTCGTCCGGGCCGGCCTCGGCCAGCTCGATCGCCTCGGTGAGCGCGTCGGGCAGCCGCGGGGTGACGCTGACCCGGTCGGCGCCGAAGACGTCGACGGCCAGCGCCCCGAGCTCGTCGGCGGGCATCGCCCGCGGCGAGCTGTTCCGGGTGACGACGAGCTCGGCGCAGAGGTCCTCGAGCTCGCCCAGCATGCCGCCGACGTCCTTGCCCCGGACCACGCCGACGACCCCGATCAGCCGGGTGAAGTCGAAGGACTCCCGGATCGCGTCGACGGTGGCGGCCATGCCGGCCGGGTTGTGCGCGGCGTCGACCAGCACGGTCGGGCTGGTGCGCACCCGCTCGAGCCGGCCGGGCGAGCGCACGGCGGCGAACGCGGCCCGCACCGTGCCGGGGTCGATCGGGCCGGTCGTCGACCCGGCGCCGAGGAACGCCTCGACGGCGGCCAGGGCGGTGGCCGCGTTCTGCGCCTGGTGGGCGCCGAACAGCGGCAGGAAGACGTCCTCGTACTCCCCGCCGAGGCCCTGCAGGCGCAGCTGCTGGCCGCCGACGGCGACCCGGCGCTCCAGCACGCCGAACTCGGTGCCCTCCCGGGCGACGACCGCCTCGACCTCCACCGCGCGGCGGACCAGGGTGTCGAGCGCGGCCGGCTGCTGGCGGGCGAGGACGGCGACCGCGTCGGCCTTGATGATCCCGGCCTTCTCGCCGGCGATCGTGCCGACGTCCGGCCCCAGGTACTCCGCGTGGTCCAGCGCCACCGGGGTGACGACGGCGACCCGCCCGTCGGCGACGTTGGTGGCGTCCCAGGTGCCGCCCATGCCGACCTCGACGACCGCGACGTCGACCGGCGCCTCGGCGAAGGTGGCGAAGGCCAGGCCGACCATGACCTCGAAGAAGCTCATCGGGTGCTCGCCGGCGGCGTCGACCATCGCCACGTAGGGGGCGATGTCGTCGTAGGTCTCGACGAAGCGCTCGGCGCCGACCGGCTCCCCGTCGAGCACGACCCGCTCCCGCACCGACTGCAGGTGGGGGCTGGTGAACCGGCCCACCCGCAGGCCGAAGCCGCGCAGCAGCTCGTCGACCATGCGGGCGGTCGTCGTCTTCCCGTTCGTGCCGGCGACGTGCACGACCGGCATCGCGCGGTGCGGCGAGCCGAGCAGGTCGACCAGCGCGGAGATCCGGGTCAGCGAGGGTTCCAGGCGGCTCTCGGGCCAGCGGGCGAGCAGCTCCGCCTCGACGCGGGCCAGCTCGGCGTCCCCGCCGTCCACCCGCCCGGTCCCCAACCCTGCGCTCATCCTGCTCAGGATGCCAGCCGCCGGGTTCCTAGGATGAGGGGCATGACCACCGACATCCAGATCCCGGAGACCACCGTCCCCGGAGCGGGCGCCGGTGTACCCGACAAGCCCTCGCTCGACGGCCTCGAGGAGAGGTGGGTGGCGCGCTGGGCCGACACCGACACCTACGCCTTCGACCGCCCGGCCGCCCTGGCCGCGCCGCGCGAGCAGGTCTACTCGATCGACACCCCGCCGCCGACCGCCAGCGGGTCGCTGCACGTGGGCCACGTGTTCAGCTACACGCACACCGACATCGTCGCCCGCTACCAGCGCATGCGGGGCAAGCACGTCTTCTACCCGATGGGCTGGGACGACAACGGCCTGCCCACCGAGCGCCGGGTGCAGAACTACTACGGCGTGCGCTGCGACCCCTCGCTGCACTACGACCCGTCGTTCGAGCCGCCGGCCAAGCCGGACAAGGACCAGCAGCCGGTCTCCCGGCAGAACTTCGTCGAGCTCTGCGAGAAGCTGACCGAGGACGACGAGCGCGCCTTCGAGCAGCTGTGGCGCCGGGTCGGCCTGTCGGTGGACTGGTCGAACGTCTACCGGACGATCTCGGCGTCCTCCCGCGCCACGGCGCAGAAGATGTTCCTGCACAACCTGGCCCGCGGCGAGGCCTACGCGCAGGAGGCCCCGACCCTCTGGGACGTCAGCTTCCGGACGGCGGTCGCCCAGGCCGAGCTCGAGGACCGCGAGCGCCCCGGCGCCTACCACCGGATCTCCTTCGCCGGCCCGTCCGGCCCGGTGTTCATCGAGACCACCCGCCCCGAGCTGCTGCCCGCCTGCGTCGCGCTGGTCGCCCACCCCGACGACGAGCGCTACCGGCCGCTGTTCGGGCAGACGGTCCGGACGCCGGTCTTCGGGGTGGAGGTGCCCGTGGTGGCGCACCGCCTCGCCGAGCCGGACAAGGGCTCGGGCATCGCGATGATCTGCACCTTCGGCGACCTCAACGACGTCACCTGGTGGCGGGAGCTGCAGCTGCCGACCCGCGCGGTCGTGGGCCGGGACGGCCGGATGGTCGCCGACGCCCCGGCCGGGGTGCCCGCGGAGCCGTACGCGGAGCTGGCCGGCAGGACCGTGTTCAGCGCCCAGCAGCGCATGGTCGAGCTGCTGCGCGGGTCCGGCGACCTGCACGGCGAGCCGACGGCGATCACCCACCCGGTCAAGTTCTACGAGAAGGGCGACCGGCCGCTGGAGATCGTGACGACCCGCCAGTGGTACATCCGCAACGGCGGGCGCTCGTCCGAGCTGCGGGAGGCGCTGGTCGCCCGGGGCCGGGAGATCCAGTGGGTGCCCGAGCACATGCGCTACCGCTACGAGAACTGGGTCGAGGGCCTCAACGGCGACTGGCTGATCAGCCGGCAGCGGTTCTTCGGCGTCCCGTTCCCGGTCTGGTACCGGCTGGACGACGCGGGCGAGCCGATCCACGACGACCCGATCGTGGCGGCCGAGGAGACGCTGCCGGTCGACCCGTCCTCCGACGTCCCGCCGGGGTTCAGCGAGGAGCAGCGCGGCGAGCCGGGCGGGTTCGTCGGCGACCCCGACGTCATGGACACGTGGGCGACGTCGTCCCTCTCGCCGCAGGTCGCCTCGGGCTGGGAGACCGACCCGGAGCTGTTCGCGCACGTCTTCCCGATGGACCTGCGCCCCCAGGCGCACGACATCATCCGGACCTGGCTGTTCTCCACCGTGGTGCGCTCGCACTACGAGCACGGGACGGTGCCGTGGTCGCACGCGGCGATCTCCGGGTTCGTGGTCGACCCCGACCGCAAGAAGATGTCGAAGTCCAAGGGCAACGTGGTCACCCCGATCGACGTGCTGGAGCGCTACGGCACCGACGCGGTGCGCTGGCGGGCCGCCGGTGCCCGGCCGGGGGCGGACTCGCCGTTCGACGAGGCGCAGATGAAGGTCGGCCGCCGGCTGGCCATCAAGATCCTCAACGTCGGCAAGTTCGTGCTGGGCCTGGGGGCGTCCGCCGGCCTGTCCGCCTCGGCCGCGACCGAGCCGGTCGACCGCAGCATGCTGGCCGGGCTGGCCGCGGTCGTGGACGAGGCGACCGCGGCGATGGACGCCTACAACTACACCCGCGCACTCGAGGTCACCGAGGCGTTCTTCTGGTCGTTCTGCGACGACTACGTGGAGCTGGTGAAGTCCCGCGCCTACGGGTCCGGGCCCGCCGCCGAGTCGGCCCGGGCGGCGCTGGCGACCGCGCTGTCGGTGCAGCTGCGGCTGTTCGCCCCGGTGCTGCCGTTCGTCACCGAGGAGGTCTGGTCGTGGTGGCAGCCCGGCTCGGTGCACCGGGCGCTCTGGCCGACGGCGAGCGAGCTGCCGACCGGCGGCGACCCGGCGCTGGTCGGGGTGGTCGCCACGGCGCTGGCCGGGGTGCGCAAGGCCAAGTCCGACGCCAAGCAGTCGATGCGGGCCGACGTCGCCTCGGCGACCGTGACCGCGCCGGCGGTGCAGGTGCCCCTGGTGGAGGCCGCGCGCGGTGACCTGGCCGAGGCCGGCCGGATCGCCGAGCTGACCGTCGTCGCCGGCGAGGGCCCGCTCGCCGTGGACGTCGTCCTGGCCGCCCCGACGGAGGCCTGACCGCCGGGTCTCGGCGGGCGCCGCCCGCCACCCGCCGCCCGCCGCCCGCCGCCCGCCTTGGGATCGTCGTCCCCCTGCCGGACATCTCGTCGCACCGGGTGTCCGGCAGGGGGACGACGTCGCGGTCGCCGTCCACAGATCTGTCCGCAGCGGACCGGGCGGACCGTCCGCCGACGAGGCTGCGCGGGTGCACGACATCGCCGCGCTGCTCGGCCCCGCCCGGACGGCCTCCCTCGCCGCCCTGTCGGCCGAGGTCAGCCCCCGCACCCTGACCCGGTGGCTCGGCGCCGGCCGGCTGGTGCGGCTGCACCCCGGCTGGGTGACGCTGCCCGAGTGCGTCGACGACTGGTCCGTCCGGCGCATGCGGCGACCGGCTACGCGGGCGGGCCACTGAGCCACCTCAGCGCGCTCGCCGTCCACGGGCTGGCGCACGAGGCGACCCGGCTGCACGTCACGGTGCGGGAGACCGACCGGCTGCGCTCGTCCCGGCTGCTGCGCGTCCACCGGACCTCCCGTCCCCCGGTGCTCGCCGGAGCGCGCGGTCTGCCCACGACGACGGTCCCCCGCGCGCTGGTGGAGACGTGGGGCGACGCCCACCGGACGGGGGCCGTGCGCGGATACGCCGACGTGGCCGGGAACGCGGTCCTCCAGGCGGTCCGGGAGCGGCTGGTGACCGCGGACGAGGTGGCCGCCGAGCTCGCCGCCCTCCCCCGCCTGCCCGGTCGCGCCGCACTGCGCGACCTGGTCTCCCTCGTGCGCGGCGGCGCGCGCAGCTGGCTGGAGGTCTCGGCCGCCAGGGGCCTCCTCGACGTCCCCGGGCTGCCGCCGTGCACCAAGCAGTTCCGCGTGCTGCTCCCGGACGGGCCGGTCCTGCTCGACGCGGCCTGGCCCGAGGTGCGGCTGGCCGTCGAACTGGACGGGGCGGCGTTCCACGCCGGCCCGCGGGAGCGCGAACGGGACCTGCGGCGGGACGCCGCCCTGGCCGCGCTGGGCTGGCTGACGCTGCGGTTCAGCTACCTCCGGGCGACCGGGGACGCCGACGCCTGCCGGGCGCAGATCGCCGCCGTCTACCGCGCCCGGCTGATCGGTGTCCCGTGACCGGACACGACCCGGCCGCCGATGTCCGGCCGGCGGACGACGATTCCTCGGCGGCTGGCGGAGCGCTGAACGCGAGAGGCCCGGGACCTCGCCGGTCCCGGGCCTCTCGCGTGCAGTGCTGGGGTCGTTTCAGGCGCTCTTCTCGCGGGGGGCACGGGATGGCTTGCGGGGCACGATGGTCGGGTTGACGTGCTCCAGCACGACCTCCTTGGTGATCACCACGGAGGCGACGTCGTCCCGGCTGGGGACGTCGTACATCACCGACTGCAGCACCTCCTCCATGATCGCGCGCAGGCCGCGGGCGCCGGTGCCGCGGAGGATCGCCTGATCCGCGATCGCCTCGAGGGCGTCGTCGCTGAACTCCAGCTCCACCCCGTCGAGCTCGAACAGCCGCCGGTACTGCCGCACCAGGGCGTTCTTCGGCTCGGTGAGGATGTTGATCAGCGCCTCGCGGTCCAGCTTCTGCACGCTGGTGATCACCGGGAGCCGGCCGATGAACTCGGGGATCATGCCGAACTTCAGCAGGTCCTCGGGCATGACCTCGGCGAAGGCGTTGGCCTCCTCGATCTCGGCCTTGCTGCGGACCTCGGCGCCGAAGCCGATGCCCTGCTTGCCGATGCGCTGCTCGATGACCTTCTCCAGGCCGGCGAACGCGCCACCCACGATGAACAGGACGTTCGTCGTGTCGATCTGGATGAACTCCTGGTGCGGGTGCTTGCGGCCGCCCTGCGGGGGCACCGACGCCGTCGTCCCCTCGAGGATCTTCAGCAGCGCCTGCTGCACGCCTTCGCCGGAGACGTCGCGGGTGATCGACGGGTTCTCGCTCTTGCGGGCGATCTTGTCGACCTCGTCGATGTAGATGATGCCGGTCTCGGCCCGCTTGACGTCGTAGTCGGCGGCCTGGATCAGCTTGAGCAGGATGTTCTCGACGTCCTCACCGACGTAGCCGGCCTCGGTCAGCGCCGTGGCGTCGGCGATGGCGAAGGGGACGTTGAGCATCCGGGCCAGGGTCTGCGCCAGGTGGGTCTTGCCGCACCCGGTGGGGCCCATCAGCAGGATGTTGGACTTGGCCAGCTCGACCGAGTCGTCGCGGTTGCCGGCGTTGCCGGCCTGCACCCGCTTGTAGTGGTTGTACACCGCGACGGAGAGCGTGCGCTTGGCCTTCTCCTGGCCGATGACGTACTGCTCGAGGAAGTCGTGGATCTCCTTGGGCTTCGGCAGCTCGTCGAACTTGAGGTCCGACGACTCCGAGAGCTCCTCCTCGATGATCTCGTTGCAGAGGTCGATGCACTCGTCGCAGATGTAGACCCCGGGGCCCGCGATGAGCTTCTTGACCTGCTTCTGGCTCTTCCCGCAGAACGAGCACTTGAGCAGGTCACCGCTCTCACCGATTCGTGCCACCTGCTGACCTCCACCTCGGGGGAACCAGGCGCCGGGAACCGGTGCCTGCGTGTGAACTCTGCCGATGTCGCGTCTGTCGGCCCCGCCTGGTCATCTCACTCCGCGAGGCTCTCGCCCCGGCTCGGTCGGCCGGGGGTCGGGCGCTCGCCGACGGTACCTGCCGTGACCTGCCCGCCGGGGCGATGACTCGCCCGGTGTGCGGTCCCGACCACATCCGTCCCGTCCCTCCCGACGGTACGGGTCGGAGGCGCGACACGCGCGCCCCCGGCCCGGATCCGTCAGGACGGGAGGGCGTTCAGCTTCCGGCTCTGGATCACCTGGTCGACCAGGCCGTACTCCTTGGCCTCCTCCGCGGTAAGGATCTTGTCACGGTCGATGTCGGTGCGGACCTGCTCGATGGACCGCCCGCTGTGCCGGGCCAGGATCTCCTCCATCTGGGTCCGCACCCGCTGGATCTCCGCGGCGTGGATCTCCAGGTCGGACACCTGCCCGCCGGCCTCACCGGAGGGCTGGTGGATGAGCACCCGGGAGTAGGGCAGCGCCAGCCGCTTGCCGGGGGTGCCGGCGGCGAGCAGGACGGCGGCGGCCGAGGCGGCCTGGCCCATGCACACGGTCTGGATGTCGGGCCGGACGAACATCATCGTGTCGTAGATGGCCATCAGCGAGGTGAAGGAGCCACCGGGCGAGTTGATGTAGATGGTGATGTCGCGGTCCGGGTCGGCCGACTCGAGCGTGATGAGCTGGGCCATCACGTCGTTGGCCGACGCGTCGTCGATCTGCACCCCGAGGAAGATGATGCGCTCCTCGAAGAGCTTGTTGTACGGGTTGGACTCCTTCATGCCGTAGCTCGTGCGCTCCACGAAGGAGGGCAGGATGTAGCGGCTGGAGGGCATCTGGAAGCTCATGGTCGGTCTCCTCCGAGCCGTCAGTTGTCGGTGACCGGGTTGGACTGGTCGGTCATGGTGGCGCGGGTGACCACGTGGTCGACGAAGCCGTACTCGAGGGCCTCCTGCGCGGTGAACCAGCGGTCGCGGTCGGAGTCGCGTTCGATCTGCTCGATGGGCTGCCCGGTGTGGAAGGACTGCAGCTCGTTGAGCTCGCGCTTGGTCCGCCGGAACAGGTCGGCCTGGATGGCGATGTCGGCCGCGGTGCCGCCGACGCCGGCCGAGGGCTGGTGCATCATGATCCGCGCGTGCGGCAGGGCGTAGCGCTTGCCCTTGGTGCCGGCGGTGAGCAGGAACTGGCCCATGGAGGCGGCCAGACCCATGCCGTAGGTGGCCACGTCGCAGTCGATGAACTGCATCGTGTCGTAGATGGCCATGCCGGCGCTGACCGAGCCGCCGGGCGAGTTGATGTACAGGTGGATGTCCTGCTTCGGGTCCTCGGCCGACAGCAGCAGCATCTGGGCGGCCAGCTGGTTGGCGATGGTGTCGTCGACCTGGGTGCCGAGGAAGATGATGCGCTCGCGCAGCAGGCGCTCGTAGACCGAGTCGTTGAGGTTCATCCCCCCGGCGGCGCCGCGCAGCAGGGGCGCGCTCGCCGGGTTCGGGTTGGTGCTCACGGGTGTGGTGACCTCCGTAGGACTGTGGGGCCGGTCGGTCTCGTCGGGTCTGGGGTGGTGCGGACCGGGGGCGCTCTCCGCCGGTCGCGGTAGCCGGTGCCCGCCGAGGTCTGCGTCGACCCTAACGCGCACCGCGGGGGCGGCAGTCCCGGTGCGGGCGGTGTTCGCCGTGGGCGCAGCCCGAGCCCGGGACGACGGACGCCGCCCACCCCCGGGAACGGGGGCGGGCGGCGTCCGGGCGTTCGGCCCCGTCCAGAGGCTCACCCCGGAGCTCGCTCGGGGTGGGGAGGACGGGGTCCTCGCTCAGCCCTTGGTGACGTCCTCGGTGTCCTCGGTGGCGCCCTCGGCGGCCTCGACGGCGACGGCGTCGACGACCTCGGCCTCGGGGCCCTCGTCGGCGGCGTCGTCCGCAACGGCGTCGTCCGCAACGGCCTCGTCCGCAGCGGCGTCGTCCTCGGCGGCCGGCGCCGCCGGGGCCTGCGCGGTCTTCGGCCGGAGGGCCTCGAGGTCGACGGGGTTGCCCGACGCGTCGGTGATCGTCGTCTGCTCCAGCAGCTGGGCCAGCGTCTTGGTGCGGCGGACGTCGGCGACGAACTCGGCGATGTTGCCGCCCTGCTGCAGCTGCTGCGCGTACTGCTCCGGGCTCATCCGGTTGCGCTGCGCCTGGGCGACGACCTGCGCGGAGAGGTCGTCATTGTCGACGGTGACCTCGCGGGCGTCGGCGATCGCGTCCAGGACGAACTGGGTCTTGACCGCCTCCTCGATGTTCTTGCGCTGGTCGGCGTCGTAGTCCTCGCGGCTGGCGACGTCGGACATCTTGAGGAAGGTGTCCCAGTCCATGCCGGCCTGGGCCAGCTGCTGCTCGAAGGCGTTGTTGCGCCACTCGACCTCGCGCTCGACCAGGGTCTCCGGCACGGGGACCTCGATCGTGGTGATCAGGTGCTCGACCAGCTTGTCGCGGGCCTGGGCGCCCTGCTGCAGCACCTTGGTGCGGCCGAGCCGGGTGCGCACGTCGTCGCGCAGCTCCTCCAGCGTGTCGAACTCGCTGGCGGTGGAGGCGAAGTCGTCGTCGAGCTCGGGCAGCTCCTTGGTCTTCACCGAGCGCACGGTGACGGTGACCTCGGCGGTCTCCCCCGCGTTGGGGCCCTGGAGCAGCGCGGTCTGGAAGGTCTTCGACTCCTCGGCCGACAGCCCGCGGACGGCGTCGTCCAGACCCTCCATGAGGGAGCCGGACCCGACCTCGTAGGACATGCCGGTGGTGGAGCCGTCCTCGAGCACCTCGCCGTCCAGCTTCGCCTCGAGGTCGATGGAGACGAAGTCGCCGTCCTCGACGGGGCGCTCGACGGCGGTGAGCATGGCGAACCGCTCCCGCATGACCGTGACCTGCTGGTCGATCTCCTCGTCGGTGACCTCGACGTCGTCGACGGTGACCGCGAGGGAGTCCAGGTCGGGCAGCTCCAGCTTGGGGGCGACGTCGACCTCGGCGGTGAAGGCCAGGGTGTCGTTGTCGTCGAGCCGGGTCACCTCGATGTCGGGCTGGCCCAGGACGCGCACCTGGTTCTCCCGCACGACCTCGGAGTAGACCTCCGGGATGGCGTGCTGGACGACCTGCTCGAGCACCAGCGGCCGGCCGATGCGGGTGTCGAGGACCCGGTTGGGCACCTTGCCGGGGCGGAAGCCGGGCACGCGCACCTGGCGGCCGAGCTCCTTGTAGACCTCACCGAAGGCGTGGTCCAGGTCCCCCCACGGCACCTCGATCGCCATCCGGACCCGCGTGGGGCCCAGTTCCTCGATGGTGCTCTTCACAGCGGCAGTGCTCCTCGGTCGGCGGTCAGACAGGGGAAGGAGGCGCCGCCGGGCAGGGCGGACGACGCCGGTCGACCCCCGAGTCTAGGCACCGCGGGGAGCGCCGGGGGGCGGCGGGAGGGGACGGACGGCTGGGCCTCCGGTCGGGGCCCCGATCGGGGCCGCGGTCGGGGTGGCGGTGTCGGGGTGGCGGGATTCGAACCCACGGCCCCCCGCTCCCAAAGCGGGTGCGCTACCAAGCTGCGCCACACCCCGTGGCGGTCCGAGTCTAGGCCCGCCGGTGGGGTGCCCCCTGGTCAGGCGCGGACGGCGGGCCGGCGATCGGCCCAGGGGGCGGCCTGCTCCAGCGCCGCGGCCACCCGCACCAGGACGTCCTCGCGGCCGGCCGCGGCGACCAGCTGCACGCCCACGGGCAGGCCGTCGTCGGTCCAGTGCAGCGGCAGGCTGATCGCCGGCTGCCCGGTGACGTTGAACTGCGCGGTGTACGGGATGAAGCTGTTGATCCGGCGACCCTCGTGCTCGGGCCCGTCGGCGGTGAACCAGCCCAGCTCGGGCGGCGGGGCGCCGACCGTCGGCGTCACCAGCAGGTCGAACCCCTGACCGCCGAGCTCCGGCGGCGCCCACCAGGTGGCCACCCGGCGCGTCCAGGAGCCCAGCCACATGCGGGCACCCAGGTACTCCTCCGCGGTCAGCTTGCGGCCGACGGCGCGGTACATGACGTTGCGGGGCTCGAGCTCCTCGTCGGCGACCTCCCGACCCAGGGTGAACCGCTCGAAGGCGCTGATGGTCAGCGCGGTGTCGGCGGCGATCGTGGTGGTGAAGAACCGCGGGAAGAGGGGGTCGAACATCGCGTCGGGGGTCCCCGGCTCGACGGCGCAGCCGAGCTCCTCGAGCAGCCGGCCGGTGCGCCCGACGGCAACCCGGCAGCTCGGGTGGTCGAGGTACTGCTCCCCCGGGTCGGCGTCGAGCAGGCCGACCCGCAGGCGGCCGACGGGCGCCCCGAGCTCCTCGACCAGCGGGCGCGGCAGCGGCGGGGCGACGTAGGGGTCGCCCGGCATCGGCCGGCCGATCACGTCCAGGACGGCGGCGGTGTCGCGCACCGTCCGCGTGACGACGCCGTCGATCGTGGCGCCGGCCCAGCTCTCGCCGACCTCGGGGCCCTGGCTGACCCGCGCCCGGGTGGGCTTGAGCCCGACCAGGCCGCACTCGCTGGCCGGGATGCGGATGGAGCCGCCGCCGTCGTTGGCGTGCGCCACCGGCACCAGCCCGGCCGCCACCGCCGCGGCCGAGCCACCGCTGGAGCCGCCGGTCGACCGGTCCAGGTCGTACGGGTTGCGGGCCGGACCCGTCGCCGGCGCCTCGGTGGTGACCGTCGTGCCGAACTCCGGGACGTTGGTGCGGCCCAGGGCCACCAGGCCGGCCGCCCGGAACAGCCGCGCCAGGTGGCTCCCGGTCGGCCACCGGACCCCGGCGTCGCGCAGGAAGGAGGTGCCGTAGTGGGTCTCCTCCCCCGCCACGTGGCAGCCGAGGTCCTTGAGCAGCATCGGCACGCCGCGGAACGGGCCGTCGGGCAGGTCGCCGTCGGCCTCGGCGCGGGCGGCGTCGAAGCGCTCGCGGATCACCGCGTTGAGCTGCGGGTTCAGCCGCTCGATGCGGGCGATCGCCGCCTCGACCAGCTCGCGCGGGCTGGCCTCCCCCGTGCGGACGAGCTCGGCCTGGGCGGTGGCGTCCAGCCAGGCGGTGTCGTCCGTCGATGCGGCGTCCTGCCCGGCGTCGGCCTGCTTCGTGGCGTCGGTCACGCGGCGGACCGTAGCAACGCCGTCCGACACCCGGCCGGTGCTCACCTCGACGACGGCCTTGTTGGCCGCAGCCTTCAGCGCCTGACCGGGGTCCACGTGCTGGCAGGCGCTACCCTCGACGCGGACGGTGGGCCCGGCGACCCCGGTCGACGACGCGCGCTGCTCCGCGGGTGTAGCTCAATGGCAGAGCCCCAGCCTTCCAAGCTGGCCATGCCGGTTCGATCCCGGTCACCCGCTCCACATCTGGACCAGCGGACCAGTCACTGCAGACGGGCGTCGTGGACGCGGAGTGCGACCTGGACCCGGTTGACCGCCTCGAGCTTGTGGAACAGCTGGACGACGTGACCTTTCACCGTGGCGACGGACAGGTGGAGCTCCCGGGCGATCTCGCCGTTGCTCAGCCCTCGTCCCACGGCCAGGGCGACGTCGCGCTCGCGGTCGGTGAGGGTCGCGAGGCGGCGCCGAGCGTCACGCATGTGCACGCGGTCGTCGTCGTCGTTCCGGAGCCGCGCGAGAACCGTGCGCGTCGCCGACGGGGAGAGCATCGGCTCCCCGTCGGCCACGCGGCGGATGGCGGACACGATGTCGGTCGGGGGCGTGTCCTTGAGCAGGAACCCGTCGGCACCCGCGCCCAGTGCCTCCAGGACGAGCGCGTCGGCATCGAAGGTGGTCAGGACGATGACCCGCGGTGGCTCCGGTCCGACCATCAGCGCGCGAGTGGCCTTCAGCCCGTCCATCCGCGGCATCCGGATGTCCATGAGCACGACGTGCGGTCGCAGGCGATCGGCCTCCACCAGCGCCTGCTGCCCGTCGCCGGCCTCCCCGACGACCCGCAGGCCGTCGTTCCCGTCGAGCATCAAGCGCAGCCCCGCACGAACCACACCGTCGTCGTCCACGACGAGGACCCGCGTCGGCGCCGGACCGCTCACGGCGACCACGGGACCCAGGCACGCACCACGAAGTCCGCTCCTTCACGACCGTGCTCGAGCCGGCCGCCCTGGAGCTGCACCCGCTCGGTCAGGCCGATGAGCCCGAGCCCCGCGCCGGGCGTGGAGGATCGACCGAAGCCCAGCGCGTTGCGCATGACGACCTCGACTCCGGTGGCCCGCGTCCCGGACAGCTCGATGTCCACGGCGGCCCCGGCAGCGTGCTTGCGGGCGTTCGTCAGACCCTCCTGGACGACCCGGTAGACGGTGCGGCCGACCCCCTCCGGGAGGTCCTCGCGCGCGAGGTCGTCGGTGCAGGCGATGCGTGTCCCCCCGCGGCGCTCCTCCTCGATCAGGTCGGCAAGGTCGAGGTACCGGGGCTGCGGCACGTGCCGCACCTCACCGGACCCGTCGCGCAGGACGCCGAGGACGCTGCGGAGATCGATAAGGGCCAGGTGCGCCGACTCGCGGATGAGCCCCGCGCTGTCGCGCATCTGCTCGCGGCTGAGGTCCGACCGGTAGGCCATCGCGCCGGCGTTCACCGAGATCTGCGAGATCCGATGAGCCAGGACGTCGTGCATCTCGCGCGCGATCCGGCTGCGCTCCTCCAGGCGCGCCCGCTCGGCGCGCAGGTCCCGCTCCTCCTCCGCGGCCTCGGCCCGACGGCGGAGGCTCCACAGCAGTTCACGTCGCGAGCCGATGTACATGCCCCAGCCCAGCGCGGCGAGGGTGAACACGGTGTTGAGGGCGGCACCCAGCCAGGGGGGATCGGTGCGCACCGAGGGGTTCAACGCCGTGTAGACCTCACCTCCGGCGACGGCCAGCACTCCGACGGCGGCGATCGGTGCCCACCGCCGGCCGGTGGCGAGCGACACGGTCGCCAGGATCGCGGGACCTGCCGCGAGCAAGCTGAGCGCAGCCAGCGCCGTCGTCCCGACCGCGACGGGCAGCGGCCACCGGCGCCGGACGAGCACCAGGGCGAACGCCACAGCGCCGAGCGCCACGTCGACGGCGCGGCCGGTTACCGACCGCTCGTCGACGACCTGCCACCACGATGCCAGGCTGAACGCGAGGGCGACGGCCAGCCGCCAGGCCTGGTCCCGGCGGCGCAGCGGCGGCCGCTCGACATCGGCGTAGCCGCTGCTCTGGCCCTGCACGGGCCCACCGTAGCCACGCGAGGTGGCGTGCCGGGACGGCCGGAGGGCGGTCCCCACCCCCTACCGAAGAACCCCCTCAGCGCCGACTCCCGTCCGATGTCAGCGGACGGGCGCACGCGGACGCTGGACACCATGATCGAAGTGAAGGGCCTGACCCGCACCTACGGCGGGTACACCGCCGTGGACGACATCAGCTTTCGCACCCGGCCCGGGAGCGTGACCGGGTTCCTGGGGCCGAACGGGGCCGGCAAGACCACCGCGATGCGCATCATGGTGGGCCTCACCGCCGCCACCCGTGGGGAAGCCACCATCGGCGGCCACCGCTACCACGACATCGTCAACCCCGGCCGCCACGTCGGTGTGCTGCTGGACGCCGGCGCGCAGCACGCCGGGCGCACCGGCCGCGAGATCCTCTCCCTCGGTGCGCGGATCATGGGCCTCCCGGTGTCCCGGGTCGACGAGATGCTCGACCTGGTGTCGCTCGACGACGACGAGGCGAAGCGGAAACTGCGCAACTACTCCCTCGGCATGAAGCAGCGGCTGGGCATCGCGCACGCCCTGCTCGGCGACCCCGAGGTCCTCGTCCTCGACGAGCCGGCCAACGGTCTCGACCCGGCGGGCATCCGGTGGATGCGGGACCTGCTCCGCGGCTACGCCCGTCGTGGGGGCACGGTGCTGCTGTCCAGCCACCTCCTGCACGAGGTCGAGCTCGTCGCCGACGACCTCGTCCTCATCGGACGCGGCAGGATCGTCGCCTCCGGCGACAGGGAGAGTCTCGCCTCCACCGATGCCGCCAGCACCCTCGCGCGCGCGCGAGACAACGACGAACTGGCCGCGGCCCTCGCCCGGGAGGGAATCACCGCGGTCCCCGAAGGCGCCGGACTGCGGGTCTCGGCCAGCACCGCCGACGTGAGCCGGGTCTCGGTCCAGCACTCGGTGATCCTCACCGACCTGCGCAGCGGCGCCAAGGGCCTCGAAGACCTCTTCCTCGACCTCACCTCCTCGGCCCAGCGGGAAGGCGCGGCCGCGCCCGGCTCCCTGGCAGCCCTCTCCACCTCGAACGGAAGCCCACGATGACCAGCACCCGTACCGACCACCAGCTCCTGCCCCGCCTCGACGTCGCCTCCACCCCTCGGATCCGCTTCTCGCGCCTGGTGTCCGTGGAGCTCCGGAAGGCCGTCGACACCCGCGCAGGACGGTGGCTCGTCGCTGCGATCCTCGCGATCACCGCAGCGAGCATGCTGCTCTTCTACGCGATCGGCGACGACGCCGACAGAACCTTCCCCGACTTCATCGGCTTCGCCGCGCAACCGCAGATGTTCCTCCTGCCCGTGCTGGGCATCCTGCTCATCACCAGCGAGTGGAGCCAGCGGACGGCCCTGGTCACCTTCACGCTCGCGCCGTCCCGCTCCACGGTGATCGGCGCCAAGGTCGTCGCGGCGATGCTGCTGGCGCTCCTGGCCTTCGCCGGAGCCCTCCTGCTCGCCGGCCTCGCCACCCTGGTCGCCGGGCGGGACGACGGCTTCGACGGCGTGAGCGTCGCGGTGCTCCTGCTCTTCCTCGCCGTGCAACTCCTGGGCGTCCTGCAGGGAGTCGCCTTCGGACTCCTGTGGCTCAGCACACCAGCGGCGATCGTCACCTTCTTCGTGCTGCCGACCGCATCGACGCTGGTCTTCACCACCGTCCCGGCGCTGGGCGACCTCGCCCCGTGGCTGGACCTCCAGACCGCCCAGAGCCCGCTGGTCAACGGCGACTTCACCCTCACCTGGGAGCAGCTCGCCCGGATCGGTGTCACCGCGCTCGTCTGGGTGGTGCTCCCCTTCGTCGCCGGGTGGCTGCGGGTAATGCGCGCGGAGATCAAGTAGGTGGCGACCGGGCGACGAAGGGTCGGGCCGTGATCGACGAGTGGCGGCAGCGCCGCGCGATGAAGCGGATCAGGCCCGGGGACGGGCGACCGCTGCCGCGCTTCCGGTGGTGGCAGCAGGTCAGCCGCTCCCTGTTCTCCCTCGAACTGCGCGGCGCCGACGGCCGTCGGATCGTCTACGCGGTCGACGTCCGGCACATGGGCGACCAGGACGGGCGGGTGCTGGCGCAGCTCTACCTCGACGGTCGGCACCACGCGACGTCGAAGGTCCCCGCCGCCTTCCCCGTCGAAGGCGGCGTGATCGAGGTGGCCGCGAGCATGTTCGGGCTCAAGCGCTGCCACTACGTCACGCAGGACGGCGGGGAGGCGCAGCTCGTCCCCGACCGGGCATCTGCCGCCGGGCGCCGCGCTCGACTCGGCCGCGACCACCCGGCCCTGAGCCGGCTCGTCGGCTCGGTCTCCGTGCTGCTGCTCGTCCTCGGCGTGGTCGTCGTCGCTCTCGAGCTTCTGGACGTCGTCGGCCGGATCCCGCCGGTGGTCGACCGCTACGGCGGCTTCCGCGCCCCGGTGCAGCCGCCGCTGTGGGTCACGGTCGCCGCCGGCCTCGGGGCGGTGTCGGCCAGCATCGAGCGGGGACTCCGGCTCCGCTACCACTGGCTGCTCGACGGCGCGGCGAGCTGAGGGCGCGACGTGAGCAACGGTTCCCAGCAGCCTGACGAACGGGCGCGGACGGACGGCGAGCCTGCGTCGGTGACGGCGGCCCGGCAGCTAGCGGCCGAGTCCCGTGCCGACCCGCCGCCTCGGCGTCGCATGTGGGAGCGCCACCGTCGGGAGGTCCGCCCCCCACGGGCAGTCCGGGCGTCGAGACGACTTCTCATCCCCCCACTCGGACGACCCGGGCCCGACCGCCCCTCCGTCCGGGCTCCGGGCCAGGGACCGGCGGTCGCCCGGCGGCAGCCGGGTCGACCCCGCTCGGCCGGTACCGGGCCGGACGAGCGTCCAGGAGAGAATGTCCAGCCACCCGCGGAGGACCACCCGTGAGGCCGCGGCGTCGGTCCAGGACCCCTCATGTCCCCGACGCGGCTCTCGGGCCCGTCGCCCTTCGATCGGAGGCACCCTGTTCACCCGTACGCGCCGCCGGCTTGCCGCGGCAATCATCCCGCTGGCCTTCGTCGCCTGCTCGACAGCGGCGGAGCCGGTCGCGCTGCCGACGGCATCCACCGCTCCGCCGTCTTCCGCACCGGCGGAGGCCCTGGCCGAGCATGCTCTCGCTGGGCTGGAGGCCCGGTTCGACGCGCGCTTGGGGGTGTACGCCGTCGACACCCGCTCCGGTCGCAGCATCGCCCACCGCGCCTACGAGAGGTTCGCCTACGCCTCGACGGTCAAGGTGCTCGCTGCGGCCGTCGTCCTGGACCGCACGACCCCCGCTGAACTGGCGCAGGCGGTGCCCTACGACTCCTCGGAGCTGGTCGCCCACTCCCCCGTGACCGAGGAGCGGCTCGCCGCGGGCATGACCCTGGGCGAGCTGGCAGAGGCGGCCCTCCGGCACAGCGACAACACCGCCGCCAACCTGCTGCTCGACCGGATCGGTGGACCTCAGGCCCTGGACGCCGCGCTGGCGGCGTTCGGCGACGACGTCACGACCGTCGTCCGGGACGAGCCGGAGCTCAACGACACCGCTCCCGGTGACGACCGCGACACCAGCACCCCGCGCGCGCTGGCCGCCGACCTGCGGGCGTTCGCGGTGGGCGACGCACTGGCCGAAGAGGACCGAGCTCAGCTCGTCGACTGGATGACCGGCAACGCCACCGGACGCGCCCTGGTGCGGGCCGGTGTGCCTGCGGACTGGCACGTCGCAGACAAGTCCGGCACTGCTGCTTACGGCACCCGCAACGACATTGCGGTCGTGTACCCGCCCGAGGGCGAGCCGATCGTCGTTGCGGTCATGTCCGACCGCGACCTCCCCGACGACGAGCACGATGACGCGCTCGTCGCCGAGCCCGCCCGGATCGTGGTCGAAGCACTGCGCTGACACTGCCTTCCCCCGGGCAGCGTCGACACGATCCGGACGCCGTCCGGGCGCCGGTCGTGCATGCGTCGGTAGACCTGCTGCGGACTTGCGTAGCTCTCACCGACGCGTACGTGCCGCCCTCGACGCGAGTCTGACGGCATGGCAGTGATCAGCCGTGTCGAGCAGTCGCCGAGGCGGACCAACTCTGGGAAGTCACCTCGCGCGCCCAGGAATCCGACGGGCTCAGCTCCCCGCTGCCTCCGGTCACCGTGATCGGCGTCCAAGCCCTGTGGACACCCGCCCCGCTCGTCGAGATCGAAGCCACAGCCGTCCTGGACTGATTCGCCGGGTCGTCAGCCTCGTACTCCGCGTACCGGAACCGGACGCGAGCACAGCGCTGGCGCATGCGTACCCCTCGTTCCGGGTCGTCCGTCACAGCGCGTGGAGGGCCAGCATCCCGACGACGCCGAGCCCCACGGCGGGCAGCAGCCAGCGGAGGACGGCGGCACCTTGACGCCTGAACCGTCCCAGCAGGACGAGCAGCAGGACAGCCACCGCGCCGAAGACGATCGCGTGACCGGCGTACCCCAGGATCACGCCGTAGGTCACCACGGCCTCGCACGCCCACACCGCCACCAGCAGGGCGGCTCCGAGGCCACGTTCACGACCGGCCGCCGTCCGCCACGAGTGACCGGCCGCGCCGAAGGCGATCCCGGCCACGAGCCCGGCCACCACCCACAGCAGGAGGGGAGGCCAGCCGACGCCGAAGCCTCGGAGCGCGGCGGTGAGGTTGTACCCGGCGACCTCTGCCTCGCACGTCAGGACGCCGAGGGCAGCTGCCGACCGACGTCCCCGGCCGGTCGCCCCGATCAGGAACGGGGCGACGACCCACGGACTCACCGCATTGGCCAGGCCGGCTAACGCCGATCCACCGAGCAGGGTCTGCGCCACGGAGGTGACCGACCCGATGACGAGGCCCACCCCGACGGCCAAGGCCACCCGCCGGTGTGCCGGCCACCGACTCGTGGACCGGCTCACCGTCCGTCCAGTCACCTGAGGTGTCCCACCCACCGTCGCGCTCCTCCACTCTTCCGGCATCCGCGGCAGCGTCGGCCGTCGCCGTGGCCCCACGCTCGCACCGGTGGCAGCACCTCCGCGTCGGTGGAAGCCACGTAGGTGCTCACGCCCGCATGGCGAGCATCCGCGCGACCGGGTCGACCTACGTAGCTTCTGCCGACGCGAAGCCGCCGCCGCCGTTGCGACCGTGGTGGCCCGACCACCCGATCGGCCGAGAGCCGGCCGCCGACGCGGCGTCGGAGACGGAGATCCACCATGGGACACATCACCGTCGGGGACGAGAACAGCACCCCGATCGAGCTCTACTACGAGGACCAGGGCGCCGGGCAGCCCGTCGTCCTGATCCACGGGTACCCGCTCGACGGCCACAGCTGGGAGCACCAGACCGGGCCGCTGCTCGCCGCCGGTCACCGCGTCATCACCTACGACCGCCGGGGCTTCGGCCGGTCGACGAAGGCGGGCTCCGGCTACGACTACGACACCTTCGCCGCCGACCTGGACACGCTGCTGGAGACCCTCGACCTGCACGACGTCGTCCTGGTCGGCTTCTCCATGGGCACCGGGGAGCTCGCCCGCTACGTCGCGCGGTACGGCTCCGCACGGGTCGCGAAGCTCGCCTTCCTCGCCTCGCTCGAGCCCTACCTGCCCGTCCGCGACGACAACGCCGACGGCGTGCCGCAGAAGGTGTTCGACGACATCGAGGCCACCGCGAAGCGAGACCGCTACGCCTGGTTCACCTCGTTCTTCGCCGACTTCTACAACCTCGACGAGAACCTGGGCAGCCGGATCAGCCACGACGCGGTCACCGCCAGCTGGAACGTCGCCGTCTCCAGCGCCCCCGTCGCGGCGCACGCCGTCGTCCCCGCCTGGCTCGAGGACTTCCGTGCCGACGTCGAGGCAGTCCGCGACAGCGGGAAGCCGGTCCTCGTCCTGCACGGCACCGCCGACCGCATCCTCCCCATCGACGCCACTGCGCGGCGCTTCCGGCAGGTTCTGCCCGACGCCCGCTACGTCGAGATCGACGGTGCCCCGCACGGGCTCCTCTGGACCCACGCCGACGACGTCAACGCCGCCCTGCGCTCCTTCCTCGACCTGCCCGCACCCGTGGGTCGGCGACTGATCCGCTCGACGAGGGGCCACGTCGCCAGAGGCGTGACCGGGACGCACTGAGGGGTCCGAGGAACGGTCGGCGCCCCGCCCGCCTGGGCGGGTGCCGGTTCCCCAAGCGCGCCGGTCGCCGCAGGTGCTGCGGTCAGGGCTGAGCAGGGCCGTGCGCGTGGGCGACCGCGCGGTCGCGGAGGGCGGCGTTCATCGCGGCGAACCCGGCCTCGGTGTCGTCGAGAACCCGACGCAGCACCGGGACGAGCAGCCCGCTGAACACCTCCTGCTGGACGAAGCGGGTACCGCCGTCCGCGCCGGGTTCCACGCGGAGTTCGTGCTCGCCGTCGAAGATCCCGCGCACTCCCGCAGTGCCGCGCCAGCGGATCAGCGCGCCGTCCTCGACCGCGAGCACGGTGGGCCGGAAGGTCATCGTCCGACGTCCGGGCCGGATGGTCACCGTCAGCCGCTCGCCGGCCGCCAGCCGTCCCGAGACGGTCATGAACGGGTTCCACTCGGGATAGCGGTCGGTCTGCGCGAGCACCTGCCAGACGGCGGCCGGGGACGCCGGGATGTCCACGGCGTGCGCGAGGGTGCGGTGCCCCATGGTCGGTCTCCTCTCCGCGTCCCGCGGTCGAGGTCCGGTCGCCCGGTTGGGCCGACCGAGCTGTCGTGCCACCACTCTCGCCTCGGGAGTGGCCCGGTCGCGTCGGTGGAATTCACGTAGATTCGCTCCCGGCAGGCCGGCACGAGTCGGCCGACCCCTCGGGGGGCGACCGCGGGCGGACTCGGCCCGGCATCCCCCCGTTGCACATCCCCTACCCTGGGCGCCAGGAGCACAGCCGGACCCGGCCGAGGAGCGACGCTGGCGGAACTCGTGGGCCGGGACGCCGAGTGCAGAGCGGTCGCTCAGCTCCTCGCCGGGGCTCGCGCCGGGCGCAGCGGCGTGCTCGTCGTCCGCGGCGAGGCGGGCATCGGGAAGAGCGCGCTGCTGGAGCACGCCGAGGGCACCGCCACGGCATCGGGTGTCCGGGTGGAGCGCGTCGTCGGCGTCGAGGCGGAGATGTATTTCGCCTTCTCCGGGTTGCACCAGCTCTGCGCGGCACTGGGGGACGGCGCGGGGGCGCTGCCCGAACCGCAGCAGGTTGCGCTGGGCGTGGCCTTCGGGCTGCGCGGCGGCCCGCCGCCGGACCGGTTCCTGGTCGGGCTGGCCACCTTGAACCTGCTGGCCGAGGCGGCCGAGGAGGGCCCGGTGCTGTGGCTCGTCGACGATGCCCAGTGGCTCGACCAGGCGTCCGCACAGGTCCTGGCATTCGTGGCCCGGCGGGTGGCGGCCGAGCGGGTGGCGCTGGTGTTCGCGCTGCGCGAACCCACCGATGGCGACGTGCGACCCTTCGCCGGACTGCCCGAGCTGCCCCTGGGCGGGCTCGCGGAGTCCGACGCGCGGACCCTTTTGGCGGCCCGGGTGCACGCACCGCTGGACGACCAGGTGCGCGACCGGATCATCGCCGAGGCGCGCGGAAATCCCCTGGCTCTGCTGGAGCTGCCCGGCGGCGCCCAGCCGGCCCGGCTGGCCGGCGGGTTCGAGACGCCGGACGTCGTCAGCGTCCCGCGGCGCATCGAGGAGTTCTACGGGCGCCGCTCGGGCAGCCTGCCCGCCGAGACGCAGCTGCTGCTGCTGGTCGCCGCGGCCGAGCCGACGGGTGATCTGGCGCTGCTGCAGCGCGCCACCGAGCACCTGGGCATCGCCCACGACGCCGCGCCCGCGGAGGCCGCCGGTCTGTTCGAGATCGACACCCGGGTGCGGTTCCGTCATCCCTTGGTGCGCTCGGCGGTGTACCGGGCGGCCGCACCGCCGGATCGCCGTCGCGCGCACGGCGCCCTCGCTGTCGCCACCGACCCGAGCGTCGAGCCCGATCGGCGGGCCTGGCACCGCGCGCAGTCCGTGTCGGGCACCGACGAGGAGGTGGCCGCGGAGCTAGAGCGTTCAGCCGAGCGGGCGCGCGCCCGCGGCGGATCTGCCGCCGCCGGCGCCTTCCTGCAGCGGGCAGCCGAGCTGACCCCCGAGCCCGCCCGCCGTGCCGGGCGCGCGTTGGAGGCCGCGCAGGTCAAGCACCAGGCCGGGGCGCAGGATGCCGCCCTCAAGCTGCTGACCGTGGCCGCGATCGGACCGCTGGACGCGCGGCAACGCGCCCGCGCGCAGCTGCTGCGCGCTCGGATCGACTTCCAGCTGACGCGCGGCGACGGCGTGGCCGGGATGCTCCTCGACGCCGCCCGGGCGCTCGCGCCGCTGGACGCAGCGCTGTCCCGGGAGACCTACCTGCACGCGCTCGACGCCGCGCTCGTCATCGGCAGCTCCGGTCGCGGTCACGGTGTGGTCGAGGTCGCCGAGTCCGCGCGCGCCGCGCCCGCGCCGCCGCCTTCGGCCGGAGCGGTCGACCTCCTGCTCGACGGGCTGGTCGCGACGTACACGCAGGGGTACGGCTCGGGCGTATCCGTTCTGCGCGGGGCGCTCGAGAGGTTGCGCGACCAGGGGACCGATGGGCTCGGCCGTTACGGGGACGACAGCTGGCTCTGGTTGGCCGGCCGGATCGCCGTGGCGTTGTACGACGACGAGCTGGCCCTCGTCCTGCTCGACCGTCACGTCCGGCTGGCCCGGGAGGCGGGCGCACTGGCGTCCCTACCAGCCGCACTCGACGCTCGGTCGGTCACCCTGCTGCTCAGCGGCGAGTTCGCCCACGCTGCCGAGCTGGCTGCCGAGGGCGCCGCACTCTCCCGCTCCACCGGGGCGCGTCCGCACCGCAACGCGCAGCTCGCCATCGCCGCGTGGCGCGGCCTGGAGGTCGAGACCCTGGAGCTGCACGCGTCGGCCGTCGACCGGGCCGACGGCAACCGGGACAGCGCCGAGGCCATGCTGGCGCACTACGGGTCGGCGGTGCTCCACAACGCCCTCGGCCGGTACCCGGCAGCCGAGAGAGCAGCGACCCACGCGTCGCTGTCCTCCAGGTTCACCATCAGCAACCTGGCCCTCCCCGAAGTCGTCGAGGCGGCGGTCCGGGCCGGCCGGCCCGAGCGCGCAACCGCCGCACTCGAAGAGCTCGGCGCTCGGGCGCGTGCCGCAGGCACCGCGTGGGCGCTGGGCCTGGCGGCGCGCTCTCGCGCCCTGGCGGGCACCGGTACGGCCGCCGACGACGACTACCGCGAGGCCGTCGAGCGACTCGGCAACTGCCGCATCGCCACCCACCTCGCCCGCACCCACCTCGTCTACGGCGAGTGGCTGCGTCGAGAAGGCCGCCGTCAGGACGCCCGTGAGCAGCTGAGGACCGCCCACCAGATGCTCTCGGACATGGGCGCTGAGGCGTTTGCCGGCCGCGCCGCCCGCGAGTTGCGCGCCACCGGAGAACACCCTCGCGCACGGAACACCCTGCTCACCGATGCGCTGACCGCCCAGGAACTGCACATCGCCCGGCTGGTGGCCACCGGCGCGACCTCGCGAGAGGTCGCGGCGCAACTGTTCCTCAGCCCGCGCACCATCGAGGCGCACCTGAGAAACATCTTCCGCAAGCTGGGCATCACCTCGCGCCGACAGCTCAGGAAGGTGCAGCTCCCCTGACGGGGTCAATCGAGGACGCCGATGGCCTCGATCTCGACGAGGATCCCAGGGCTCCACAGGGCCTGGATGCCGATGACGGTGAGGGGTGGCATCGGGGAGCCGAAACCGTCGGACCCCTGGGCGCGCGAGATGCCGGCCATGAGCGCGTCCGCCATCTCGGGTGCCCAGTCGACGACGTAGCAGGTCAGTCGTGCGATGTCCGCGACGTCGCCCCCTGCGCCTCTGACTCCGGTTGCGACGTTGTGAAGCGCTGAGTGGACCTGCCCCGCGAGGTCTGTCGCGGTCAGCTCGCCGGCCGGCGTCACCGCTACCTGTCCGGCGAGGAGCAGGATGCGGGACCCCGTCGCCAGGGCCACCGGCGCGTAGTCGCTCTGCTGGAGCAGGCCCTCGGGATGGCTGAGATGCACGGTCATCGTCGTCTCCTCTGCATCAACGGACTTGGGCACGTACGGCAGAGACGATCGGCGTCTCTCCTTCGTTCAGTTCCAGGATCTGCCGGCCGATCCGGGGCTCGTGCAGGAGTTCGGCCAGGGTCGCGGCAACGTCCTCGCGCGGGATCTCGCCGTGCAGTTGGGCCGGGCCGAGGGCGACCCTCCCGCTCCCTGGGCGATCGACGAGCAGCGAGGGTCGGAGGATCAGCCAGTCGAGGGCGCTCTCGCTGACCGCGACCTCCGTCAGCTTCTTCACCGCGAAGTAGTGCTCCTCGTGGTCGTCGAGTGCGCGCTCGCGCCAGGCCTCGGGGAGCACCGAGACCAGCGCGAAGCGCGGCACGCCGGCGAGGCGGGCGGCATCCAGCGCCGTGCGGACGCCCTCGCCGTCGACGGCGTCGGTGACCTCGCGTCGTCCCCCGTTCGAGCCGGCGGTGTACACCAGTGCCTCGATCCCCTCGAGCAGGGACGCCAGCGAATCTGCGGTCATGCCGCCGATGTCCCCGATGCGCACGTCGACGTGCCGCGACGCGAGCTCGGCTCGCTGGTCCTCCCGACGCACCAGTCCGGTGACGGCGTCTCCCCGGGCGGTCAGCTCCCCCGCCAGCAGACTCCCGACCGAACCACTGATACCGATGACGAACACCTTCATCACGCGCTCCTCGTCCTCGGACGTCAGCTCGCTGAGCCCACGGCCGGGCAGGCCGGGCAGGCCGGGCAGGCCGGGCACGGACGCTCGTAGGTCACGGCCCGATCCAGACGTCCGCGGCGATCACGACGGGGACGGAGACGAAGCTGGCGTAGAAGGCGAACGCCGACCTGAGCGATGCCACGGATGGCCCGGTGGCGGCGCGAGGCAGAGGAGTCCTCCGCGGTTGCGACATCGCCGCCGCTCGGAGTTCCTCCAGCGGACGGTGGGACAGCCAGCGTCCTCGGCCGGAATCGACGAGCACGGCCTGGGTCGCGGTGCAGCCCTTCGGACTCCCGTGGGCTCGCCGCTCCGGCGACCGCTCGAGCGGGCGTCTCGTGTCCATGCCGCCAGGTTCGACGAGGATGCACACGATTCGCGTCGGTAGGACCTCCGCAGGTCCCGGCTCGGACCTACCGACCTGTTGGCCGTGACCATCGGCGCGATCACGTCTCGGAGCCCCGGCCAGGCCACCACCTCGGCGGCAGGACGTCGGCCGAGCGGGTCGGGTCCAGGTGCTCGGTTACGGGCCGTCCGAGGGGACGGATCGTGGGTGGCCCCGTCGTCCGGGTCGTTCGTGGGGCGCGACGGGCCGGCGGTCCGGCCCGTGCTTCCTCCGCGAGCTGCCGGGCCGCCGTGACCGAGGCCGGCTCGTCGTTCATCTGCTGGTCGTCGACACGCTGACGGCGACCGCGGCGCTGGCCGCGGCGATCCCCGCCGAGGTCCGCGACACCGCCGAGCCGACCGCCGCGGGACCCCACGCGCCGCGTTCCAGCTCCTTGGCCGCGCCGCCGTCCGGCCCGTCCACGGCAGCGGCGGCCGTATCGAGGGCAACGATCCGCTCGCGGAGTGCAGCGCGATGATGGCCGCGGTCCGGGGATCGGGCTCTTGGCCGTCTTCCAGCGTCCGGCGTATGCGGGACCGGAGCAGCGCCTCCCGCTGGACGTCGGCGGCCGGCCACCTCGTGGTGCGGAAGACGCCGAGCCAGCGCGAGTCCTCCCGCCGCAGCAACCCGCGATCGACGAGCCGGTCGCGGACCACCTGCCACAAGTCGAGCCCCAGCGCGAGGAGAAGGGGCTGCACCCGCTGTGTCTCCTCCGCCACCGTGTCGAAGGCGGACTGCAGCAGCGGGTCCGGGAGCGGCCCCTCGCCGACGGCGGTGACACGCGGGCCGTTGACGATGCCGGTGTCGTCGACCTCCACCCGGCCGAGGAGGGCGAGCTCGGTGAGCAGCGCACCGCCGAGCGTGTAGTGCAGGGTCCCGGCGCCATGCACGGAGGCGCCGTCGTCGTCCATCAGCAGCAGCATCAGGTCGTCGACGATCAACGGTCCGGGCGCGGTCACCGGCGCGGCTCCCAGCGGAAGAACCTCGCGGCGAGCCAGACCGCCACGACGACCCAGCCCACGGTGGGCAGCAGCAGGCGCAGGGACTCGGTGACCGCCAGGCCGCCGTCCCAGGTCCCGACGACCAGTTCGGTGGCCGATCCGCCGGGCAGCGCGCGCTTGAGCCAGGTCAGGCTCTCGGTCCCGGCGATGCCGACCCAGCTGGCCACCCCGATGGTGCCGAGGGCGATCGGCAGGGTGGTGACCTGCGCCTTCTCGGGCGAGCCGGTCACGCCAGCCGTGGCCACCCCGAGGGCGAGCATCATCGCGAACGTCGCGACGACGGCAAGCGCGAGCACCAGGACGTCGGCCGGCGCCTGGCTGACCGCGGCGAACACCCCGAGGATCAGCGCGACCTGGACCACGGCGATCACGGTGACCGGGAGGACCAGACCGGAGAGGATCTCCCGGTCCGAGGCCGCGGTGGACCGCAGGCGCTTGAGGAACAAGGTCTGTCGGCGGGCGGCCAGCGTCGTCACGATCGTCGAGTAGAGGCTGAAGGCGCCGATCGTGAAGACGACGACCGCGGCGATGTAGCCGAGGCCGTACAGCTCGGCGAAGGTGTCGCGGCTGTAGACGAAGAAGGCACCGACCGCCAGCGGCATCAGCAGGCTGGTGATCAGGACGGCCCGGTTGCGCAGGATCTGGACCAGTTCGCTGCGGGCGAGGGTGAGCACAGTCGTGTCCCTTCGGGAGGATCAGGAGGTGGACGGCTCGGAGCCGACGGCACGGAAGACGTCGTCGAGCCGCGTGGGCGCCGCGGACAGCCCGAGCAGCTCGACGGCGTGGACGTCGGCCCAGTCGAGCAGTTTCTTGAGGTCGGCCTGCATGGTGAAGGTCTCGATCACATAGGTGCTCCCGGAGACCGGAGCCGAGTGCATCGGCGGCGTCGTCGCCCCCGGCGGGAGGGAGAACTGGATGGAGGCCGGCAAGGCCCGGGTCAGCTCGGACACCGTGCCCTGCTGGCGGAGGACGCCGCGGTGCATCAGCCCGATCCGGTCGGCCCGCTGCTGCGCCTCCTCCAGGTAGTGCGTGGTCAGCACGACCGTGGACCCGTCCTCCCGCAGCTGCTGCACGGCGTCCCAGAGGGCGTCGCGGGACTGGATGTCCAGCCCGGTGGTCGGCTCGTCGAGGAAGATCAGCTCCGGCCGGCCGTAGACCGCGGTGGCGAAGTCCAGCCGACGCTTCTCCCCGCCGGAGAGCTGGGATACCCGGGTGTCGGTCTTATGGGAGAGGTCGACGACCTTCAGCAGCCGGTCGACGTCGTCCGCCCGCCCGGAGAGCCGGCCGACGAGGCGCACGGACTCCGCGACGCTCAGGTCGTCGGAGAAGCCACTCTCCTGCAGCATGATGCCGGTCCTGGGGCGCACTGCGCGCCGGTCCGTCGGGCGCCGGCCGAAGACGCGCACCGTGCCCGACGACGCCGTCCGGTGCCCCTCGACCACCTCCAGGGCGGAGGTCTTGCCCGCTCCGTTCGTGCCGAGGAGGGCGTACAGCTCCCCCGGCTCGACCTGAAACGACAGGTCCTTGACGGCGTGGAAGTCGCCGTAGCGGACGTTCAGCTCGGCGACGTCGATGACGGGTGTGTCGGACATGCATCCATGGGACGACGCCGGGGCGGGGCCGCCCAGTGCCGTCCCGTCACTGTTCGGCGTGACGCAGCCGGGGCAGAGCGCATGACGCGGCGTCACTACCGACCGGACGTGCCGACGGGAAGGATGGTGCTATCTCCGCCCCCGTCAGGAAGCCGCCCGTGGACGCACGCAGCCAGCGATGGGCGACCGCCGAGTCGTCGCGACGTCGGTTCCGGACGCTCAACCTCACCCTGTTCCTGCCCCTGCTGTCCGCTGTCGGGGCGGTCCTGGTTGCCCGGCAGGCGCAGACGTGGCAGCAGGCCGGCGTGCTGGGGCTGGGGCTGGTCGCCGCGCTGGTCGCGTTCGAGCGGTGGACGGCGGGTGACATCGCCCGCGTTGCCGTCCCGTGCCTCGCCGTCGCGGGGGCGGTCTGGCCCTACGGGGTGCTGGCGTTGGACGGCGGGTGGGCAGCCGCGTACTACCCGGTCGCGCTCGCGGGCTCCCTCGTGGTGTCCCACCTTCCCCGGCACCGCGCTGCCGCGGCGGGCGGCCTGGTCGCCTACGTGGCGGCGGTGGGCGTGCTCGGGTTCCTGACCGGCTCCGCCGGCGGTGCCGACGACCTGATCGACCTCGTGCTCTTCCCGGCCGGCTTCACGGCGGTCGTCACCGGGCTGATGTTCCCCAACAAGCGCTTCTACGACGTCGTGGCCGACATGGAGGCCGAGCACGACCGCGAGGCCGAGCTCGCGGTGACGCGCGAGCGGATGCGGTTCGCCGGCGATCTGCACGACATCCAGGGCCACACCCTGCACGTGGTGAAGCTGAAGGTCGCGCTGGCCCAGCGGCTGCTGCGCAGCGAGCCCGAGCGCGCGGAGCAGGAGCTGCGCGAGATCCACGCGCTGGTCGGCGACACGATCGAGCAGACCAGAGAACTGGCCTACGGCCGCCGGAAGCTCAACATCACCGCGGAGCTGGAGAACGCGAAGAACCTGCTGGAGGCGGCGGGCATCCGAGTCCGCGTGACGTGCGACGCCGCGGCCGCCCGGGCGGACGAGCTCCTCGCGCAAGTGCTCCGGGAGACCACGACCAACATCCTCCGGCACTCGCGGGCCACCCTCGTCCGCATCTCGCTCTCGGCGGACAGCCTCACCGTCCTGAACGACGGGGTCGACGGGCAGGGCCCGCCGGAGGAGCGCGGGCTGGCCGACCTCGGGCGCCGGCTCGCGGCCGGCGGGGGCGCGCTCACCGTCGAGCGCGCGGACGGCTGGTTCCGGACGGCGGCGACCTCCCCCGCAGCGCCGGCCCCCGGTGATCGGGTGGCGGCGGGCGAGGCAGGCCGGTGATCACGGTCGTCCTGGCCGACGACGAGGTGCTGCTCCGGAGCGCGCTCGCCTCGCTTCTCCCCCTCGAGGGCGACATTACGGTGCTGGCCGAGGCGTCCGACGGCGCCGAGGCGGTGCAGGCCACGCTGGCGCACCGGCCCGACGTGCTGGTCGTCGACCTCGAGATGCCCGGCGTCGACGGCCTGGCGGCTGTCGCCGACATCCGGCGAGTGCTGCCCGGGCAGGTCGTCCTCATGCTCACCAGGCACGCCCGGCCAGGCGTGCTCCGCAGCGCGCTGCGACTCGGCGTCCAGGGGTTCGCCAGCAAGGCGGCCGAACCCGCGCACATCGCCTCGGTCATCGCGGCACTGCACGACGGCCGGAGGTGGATCGACCAGGACGTCTCGGCCGCTGCGATCGTCGACGACAGCCCGTTGACCGACCGGGAGGTCGACGTGCTGCGGGTGACCCGCGAGGGCTACTCGGTCGCCGAGATCGCGACCCGTCTGCACCTCGCGCCTGGGACGGTACGCAACTACCTGTCCAGCGCCATGCAGAAGACCCAGACCCGCACCCGCCACGAGGCGGCTCGCTACGCCCGTGAGCACGACTGGCTGTAAATGCCCTCCCCACGGAGGAAGCGCGACCTCGTGCAGGCAACTGCCCCCACCACCTGTGGCGCTCAGGCACGTTGAAGGCACGGCCTACGCTCGGCTGGGCACTGACCAGCCATGACGTCGCGTCGAGACCCAGGCTTCCAAGCTGACTACGCGGGTTCGATTCCCGTCACCCGCTCCATTGCGATGTCGCGGGGCACCGTTCAGGTGTCCCGCGACACCGTTGCTTCTGCACGGTTCGCATTGTCGGCGCGGCTCTCGTCCCTCCGGCGACTGAGAGTCTCCGTCAGACTCGGGCGGTTCATTCACGACTACGCCGGCCGCCTCGCGCTTCCACAGAACCGGCTCCACGGCAACCGGCGCTCGCGCTGTGGCAGGCACCGCTGTCGTGAAGACAGCTACGGCCGGTCGCGTTCCATTCTCAACAGCGATGTTCCAGCACACTGGGGCTGGTGTGTGCTCGACCGACATGGGCAGGAGCTGTGTCGCCATGACCCATGATCCGCTGGATGACGAACGCAGGTGGGCCGCGGACAAGCGCGATTTCGTCGCCGATCGCCGTGATGACATCGCTGCGGAGCGGGACAGTGTCGCGGACGCCAGGGATGCTGCGGCCGATGAACGCGACCGGCTTGCCGACGTGCGGGCGGCCTTGCTGGACGAACGTGAGCGACGCGGCGACGCTCGCGCCGCCGTCCAGGGTATTCCTCTGGACGGCCCCGCTGCCGAGCCTGGTGAGCCCGTATGGCAGCGAGATGATGGCCGACGTTCGCGCCGCCGGGCGGCTCGGGAACGGGAGGACCGTCGTGCCGAACGGGACGCCGCGGCGGCAGCGCGGGGCGAGGCGGCGACGCGACGGGAGGCCGCCCAGCCGACCACTCTGCTCGCGATGGTCTTTGCCGAGATCGCCGAGCATCTCTACGCGGCCGACAACGTCGCCGACGTCCTTCTCAAGGTCGCAGAAGCTGCCGTGTCCACCGTGGCGGGCTGTCGGATGGCCAGCATCACCCTCAGCGAAGGTGGTGCGTTGCGCACCGTGGCGTCGACCGACCCTGCCGCCAGCGCCACCGACGACGCCCAGTACCAGGCCGGCCAAGGGCCCTGCCTGACCGCCATCGACGAACCGGTTGTCTACGCGCCGTCGTTTCCCGATGGGCGCTGGCCCGAGCTCGCGTCCCGCCCACTCGACTTCGGCGTGCAGTCCACAGTTTCCTACCGCCTGGCCGGGGCGCACGCCACCGCGCCCAGTCCCCTCGCCGGATCCATGAATCTCTACGCCGTCACGGCGGACGCGTTCGGCGACGACGCGCGCACGATCGGACTCGTTCTGGCCGCCCACGCCTCCGTGGCCGCCCGGGCGGTCCACGACCGCGTCACCCTCGAAGAACTGGGACAGCACCTGCAGGTGGCTCTGTCCTCCCGAGACGTGATCGGGCAAGCCAAGGGCATCATGATGGAACGGCTCAAGATCACGCCGGAAGCCGCGTTCGACCAGCTGCGGCGCTCCTCCCAGCGGCTCAACCAGAAGCTGCGCGACGTGGCCGCACGACTCACGGAGACCGGCGAGATCGACGACGCGGGCACCACGAGACGCTGACCGGCCGCGTCGTGCCGGCCAGGGGATGACCCTGGACAGGGACCACCGTCACGAGAATCACGACTGGCCCCACCGCGGACCCCCCCGGTGTAGCCATGCTCCCCGCCAGAATCGTCGCCTAGCGCGTGGGCGAGCTCGACGCACCGTTCGCGTGTGCATGTGCACCTGCGCACGTGGATCCGACGCGGTTGCTGCATCCGCCGGCGCGACAGCTTTCCTCGGGGGTAGCGCACCGTCGCCGCTGTCGAGCGCGGTGGTCCGTCCGTCGGCTGTTCGACCGAACACCTGGCCTGGGATCACGGAGATCACGGATGACGCGTCCGCCAGCCTGGTTCGGAGGGCGGTCGTCCATCGACGGCGAGCGAGCCGGTCCCCTGCCGGTCCCGCGTCATGCCGCGCCCCGTGGCCGCGAGTCGGGCAGGGTGCCCCACAACTACGCAGGGGGCCAGGGTCGGGCGGGACTGCTGCACGAGTAGGTGACATCTGATCTGTGGTGCCGAGAGGCGCCGCTGGAAGGATGCTCACCGTGCCCAAGCCCTACCCCAAGGAGTTCCGCGACGACGTCGTGAACGTCGCTCGCAAC
>NZ_QVQH01000002.1:0-62986 GCF_003428645.1 Geodermatophilus marinus
GACCATCACGCCCGCACCGACACCCTCCGCCGCGCCACCACCGGCACCCGACGACCGCTAACCTGACCCCGCTCCCGGGTGGGGACTTTCGGTGAGCACACCTGGGGAGATTCGGCGAGCGCCATCACTACTGGGAAAGGCTCAGTGGCCGGGGGGAGTCTTGAGGGCCGCAGCGATTTGCGGTGCGGCTGTACAGCCGTGCCTGGGGTCATGACGCCCCCCTAGTCAAGAGTCACAGGCAGGACCGTGTGCCACCGGTTGGGGCAGTGATCAGGCCGTCGCACTCACCTGTTCGCTGCTCTCCACGAGGCCCGTCCAGGAAGGCGGCGGCCTCGACGATGCGTGGAGCGACGCCGAATGTGGGTCGTCGGCACATACGTCACGGCCGTCACGCCTTCCAACGCACCCGGTGCGCCTTCACTGACCCCGGCGGCAGACTGGAGGCGGGGCTCACCGCCATGCCTGACTTGATTGATTCGCCCGCAGACGCAGACGCAGACGCAGAGGCCCAGGCCGCCGTATGGATGATCGGCCTAGGCTTCGCCGACGCAATGCCTACCCAGCTCAGCGGGGACGGTGGTATCGACGTCGTCTCCTTCTGCACGGTTGCTCAGGTCAAATTTCAGGTAGCATCCATGGGCCGGCCGATGCTGCAGCCGCTGCCCGAGTTCGTCGGCACTGCGAGTCCGCGGCCAGACCCGGCCGCGCAGGCCCGGGTGGAGATGTTCATCGTCGAGCAATACGCAGCCGGCCGATCGCTGCGTCAGCTCCCGGAGCTGACCGACCGCTCCTTCTCCGCGGTCCGCAACATCCTCACGCGGCACGGCGTCCACCGCCGGGGCGCTGGCGCGGAAGCGCTCCGTCAAGCCGGCGCCTGAGGACCTGCATCCAGGGCCCCCGCCAATCGCAGCCGCCGAGAGAGAATATGGACGGTCATGGCAGTCCTTGGTCCTTCATCGGGGAGGCGGCTTCGGGACAGCGACAAGGACTCATCCTGTGTTGGGGGCGTCGAGGAAGCGCCCAGCTATCGCGGGAGGCCACCGCTCAGTTCCGGGATCCCGCTGGCTGAGACGATCGCCTTATTGAAACGATGAAGTCTCGCCCAAGCGCGCTACTCGTCGCCCCGTGGCTCCCCTTCGGCGGCCGATTCACTCTTCTGCACCGCGTCCACCATTAATTCGGTGAGCTTTTGAAGAGACGTGACAAGACGACCAGCAACCGACTCGAAAGCGGCCAAGCTGGCCATATTTGCGACACCTAGCGACTCCGCCGCTCTGGCTTGCTGAGACCCAGCTAAGTGTGCAACCCCGCCTTTGGACCGAAAACTTTGGAGGTGACGCAGGATGGCTGTGCAATCAGTCGTGTCGCCAAGCTCGTTAGCGAAGCGCTGTAGAAGGCGCAACGACTGATCACCCTTGTCGAAAGCGCTCAGGTGGCCCTTCAGAGGCCCTACATCGATCCCGTCGATTAGCGATTTGGTGAGGATGAGCAGCGCTGGCCCGAGCGATACTGGATCGTCGGCTACCGGGCCAATCAGTGAGTCAAACTCTGCCTTGATATCACCATCGAGCGCCTTCCATAGCGGTGCCCCAAGCACACGCTGCGACGCCGCGTTGGCCGACTCACGAGCTCGGCGCAAGTCGCCCATAACGTCTCTCGAGCTGGCAAACTGATTCAGAAAGTCGCGTCGGAATCGACCCTCATCCATCTTGCCCTCGGGGGGCACGTTGTATGTGCGCCAATGCCCCCATTCGTCGGATGGGAGATCACGACCAAGGTCTCCTAGATAGACCTCAACCAGTCCTATACTGTTGAACGACAAGTCAATGCCCCAAAGGTCCAGACATGTCAGTCTCGATGACGAGAGCCGATAGCGCGTCGGCTCGGCCGCATATGGCTGGAGAACTTCACGCCTGAAGTAGATCGGGGTCAGGTAGTGGAGTCGTGTGCCATCCCTATCGTAGTACGTTCCCAGCTGATCCGGGTCGCAAGTGTGCGTAAGGGGTTGACCAGTTTCGGGGTCAAGGCCGTAGATGAAGGTAGCGTACTCGCGATCCTGCCTTCGCTCTTCAAAGCGCGGCACTTTAGAGGTCCGTAGACCAGTTAGTACGTATTGACCCATAATCCCCGAAGTGACCGGCCTGTCGCCCATGGTCGTGTCGTGGTCCGCATAGAAGTGAAAGTGGGCCCACTCGTCAACGAATACGTCGTCCACTCTTTCGATCTCTGGGCCGTCCGTCTTGTTGATGTAGTCGAGCTGAAGAACGGCGCTAAGGCCGGCGGCGCTTAGGTACTGTCGCATCTCTAGGGCCCGAACCTCCACCCGCCAACTGTCTTCCGTCAGTTCCCATCGAAGGAGATCCTGTTCTCGTCCAGCTCTATTTAGGTACTTCCATCCAGCGCTCGTCGGGAAAGCGTCCCAGTACCACAAAAACGTGTGGCTGATCTCAATGACAGGCAATGGGGCGCCACTAGGCCTCCGAGCGTGAGCGAAGAAACGGACCTCGATATCGCCCTCTATTGCTGCAAGTCCACCTTCGAACGTGCCATCACCCCAAATGCTGACCTTTCCGAGGTCTCGGCCAATCCACGTTGTCTCCCGCAAGGCCTCTGCAGTTTGATCAATCTTCACTGTGACGCACCCTCGGCCACCGTGCTTGTCTTCCGTGAAGAAGTGCTCTTCTAGGACCAACCAACCCGCGGGAGTCCGGGCAACTGTGCGGAGATCGTCGAGGGGCCAAAGGCCGCCTGGCAGGTTCGTCGGTCTGTTCCATAGATCGGCAAGCGTGTTTGCTGGCGATGGCTCAAGGAATCCAGGAACGGTTGGCATGCTCACGTGCTCCAGTCTATTGCTGGCGATCGCGGGCGGCGCCTCCCGCATACGGCCGGCGAGCCCGGCCTTGTGGACCGGGCTCGCCGACTGTTTGGCAAGTCCTTCCGCGCCTGTGATGCGCCAGCCCTAGGTCATCGACCGGGGCGGGTCTTCAGCGCTCGAAACGTTTTCCGGTGCACCAGGGATCGGTATCTGTGTCGGACGGTGCTGTCAGGCGGCGCCGTCGAGCAGCTTGTCGGCTTCACCGGCCTTGCGCTGCACACGCCGGACCGCACCGCGGTCGACGGGTGTGTCGGTGAGGATCACCTCGTGTCGGACCGTGGTGAACGGGGAGCCCGGACGGACGATGCGTCCCTGCCGCTGGTCGACGCCGGCCTCGTTGTCGGGCAGGCCCAGGGACACCAGGATTCGGCAGAACTGCAGGTTCAAGCCCTCCTGGAGCACCACGGACCCGATGAGCACCCGGACGTCGCGGCTGTCGCGGAAGTCGGCGATCGCGTCGCCCCGGGTGTTCTGCGAGCTCTCGCCGGTGATCGTCACCGAGGGGATGCCCCACTCGGAGAGGCGCTGTTCCAGCGCGGCCAGCTCGTCCAGCGATTCGCCGATCACCAGCACCTTGAGCGCGGGGTCGTCCCGCAACCATCCCCAGATGCTGCGCGCGGCCGCGCTCGCCCCGGCCGAGAAGTGCACGTTGCCCCGGGCGATCCTCTCCTGCGCCTGGTGGCGGGCCAGGGAGTGCCGGATGCGGGCGGTGGCCTGCAGCTGCCGCTGGCGCGGGGCATCCAGCGGCGCGAAGGTGTACGCCACCTCGCAGGTCGGCAGGTCGAGCGACGCCAGTGCGTCCTCCCGGCGTAAGTACTCGACCAGTTCCCGACCCTGACCTGGGCTGTCGATGCGGTCGATCCGGCCGATGAACAACTTGGCCAGGCCCCGTCCCGACCAGTCGCGTTCCGGCAAGGTGGCTAGGAAGGCCAGGGCTTCCCTCTGCTGGGCGGCTCGGTCGGCGCGTTTCTGGTGCGGCTTCTTGGGCCTCTTCTCCTTCGGTGTGGAGACGACGGCCTCACCGATCCCCACCACGCGCCCGTTTTCTCGCCAGACCGGGTACTCGGTCCTGGGGACGGTGTTGCCGTGGACGGTCATGGAGTCTGCGGTCAGGGCGATGGCGTGCCTGGCCTTGGCCAGGATCGAGTGGGCGCCGGCGGGGGTCTTGCGCCTGTCCTTGGGCGTGTGGTGCACCAGGAGGACGGCGATACCTCGGTCGGTCAGGGGGTCCAGGCGGGAGAGGGCGAGGCCGATGTCGGCGTTGCTGTTGACGTCCTTGCCCGGGGCGTAGGAGTACAGGTTGTCGAGGACGACCATCCGCACGCCCGCGCCCTGGCACCGGGTGGCGAGGTCGGCCCACTGTGGGGCGTCGTCCGGTCCCGGTGGGCGGGCAACACCCACGAACTCGGTGTCCGTGGCGCCGAAGCGGCGGGAGTACTCCAAGACATCCCCGGGGTCGGAAGCCAGAACCAGCACCTTCCCCGGGCCTCCGTTGGTGCGGTGCCCCATCCAGTCGCGGCCCTGGCACACCGCCCCGGTCACCGAGACGACGAGGTAGCTCTTGCCAATCTCGCTCTCTCCGTAGAGGAGGGTCAGGCCCGAGTGCAGGATGCCGTCGATCAGGAACAGGTCGCGGTCGCCTTCTTCGTCGAGCACCTGGGCCGGGGTCCTGACACCGTAGGGGGATAGGGCTGCCCAGGACCGGTCCGTCGAGGGCGACAGGGGGACGACGGAGGTCACCACTGTGATGCCTCCTGTGCCTGCGTCTCGAGCCAGACGTCCACGTCTGTCCGCCGATAGCGCAGGTGTTTTCCCACCTTGTAGCGCTTGGGGCCGAGGCCGCGACTCGACCAAGCATGCAGTGTCGCCTTGGGGATGCCGAGGTACTCCGCAACGTCATTGACCGAGAGCATTCTGTCGTTCATCAACGCCATTCCTGAGCAGTTCCTGTGTCGCCTTCGCTTGGCGACGAATGGCACCGTACGGCAACCGCCCGGCTACTGCCAGTAGCACTCCGCGCCTCTCGGGCAGCCTGGGCCGAGGCGCCCAATGAGCCAGTCGACGAACTGCTCCGCGTGCTCAGAGGACATGCAAAGCTGCTGCTCAGTACGGCCTTCGGGGAGTCAGAGCAGGGCTCAGCCGCCTCGTTCGTGGGCGCTGACGGACCCGAGTGAAATGGGGTAAAGGCGCCTTGACGGGCTCCCGAGGGTGATGGGCCCGGGGCGGGGTGTCAGGCCCTCCAGGCCGCACGGCTGCATCAGGAAAGGCACTTCCTGGCCGCCGTTGCCTTCTAGGTCTCGACCCCACTCCTCGCCGGCTTCTAGTCGATGTGAATTTACTCACTTGCGCACATTCCATGTGTTCGGACAAGATGCAGTCGCGACGGCGACTGTCTGACGAGTCACCTCGAGTGACGAGGCGCCTTCCCCTGCGCTCTGTCGATGCCCTTGGGGCAGGCTCTCGCAGCCGCGGCGGAGAGAGGTCGATCCGGGCTCGGGCTAGTCCGTGCCGGTGCAGGACCGGTCGCCTCTCGCCGGGCTCCAGCGTTTCGGTCGAACACGTGTGCCCGGCGGTCGGGCTTCCCGGATGGAGGCGGAGGGATGGCGAAGGTCTACAGGAGAGTTCGTCCACGAGCAGGCAAGCCTGACTTGGTCACCTACGAGGCCCGCTGGCGCGAGCCGGACGGCCGGCAGAGGAAGCGCTCCTTCAGGAAGAAGTCCGATGCGGAGCGCTACAAGACGTCGATCGAGTCCAGCCTGCTCACGGGTGGCTACGTCGACCCCACGCGCGCCCGTGTGACGGTCGGCGCGTACGCCGAGCAGTGGATGGGGGGCAGGACCGCTCTCAAGCCGAAGACCATCGCCTCGTACCGGACGCTGCTGAACAATCGCGTCCTGCCTCGCTGGGGGGGCGTCCGCCTTGACCGCGTGACCTACGAGGACGTGGCCGCCTGGGTGGCGGAGATGTCGACGGCGCTCTCGCCGTCGACGACGCGGCAGGCCTACCAGCTGCTGACTTCCATGCTCGACCAGGCGGTTAAGGGGCGGCGGCTCGCGATGAACCCGGCGGCCGGCGTGGAACTACCCCGCCTCCCGCGGAAGTCCAGGCGCTACCTGTCGCACGAGGAGGTCGGCCGTTTGGCCGACGCTTGCAGGGAGGACGGGATCATCGTCTTGATGCTCGCCTACACCGGCATCCGTTGGGGTGAGCTGGCCGCGATCCGCGTGCGCTGCGTCGCTCCGGGGGTGCGCCGCATCCACATCGAGGAGGCCATGACCGAGGTCGACGGCAAGGCGGTGTTCGGCTCCCCGAAGACGCACGCCGATCGGTGGGTCGCGATCCCCGGGTTCCTCCGGGATGACATCTCCGCGGTGATGGCCGGGAAGTCGCCCGACGACCTCCTGTTCACCTCGCCGAAGGGCGAGGTTCTACGGGTCGGGAACTTCCGTCGCGCCAGGTTCGACCGGGCCACCGCCGGTGTGGGGCTGGTGGGCCTCGTCCCGCACGAGCTGCGCCACACCGCCGCCAGCCTAGCCATCGCCTCCGGAGCGAACGTGAAAGCCGTCCAGTCGATGCTGGGGCACGCTAGTGCCGCCATGACCTTGGACCGCTACTCGCACCTCTTTGACGACCAGTTGGAGTCGGTGGCCGACCGCCTCCACGAGGCCCGTGAGCGGAGGGCTGTGCCCCCGTTGTGCCCCCAGGGCACCGTGACGACCTTGGCGGATCACGCGGCAGGGCGCTGACCAGCCGCTATGTGAGTGCCCCCGGCAGGATTCGAACCTGCGACACACGGTTTAGGAAACCGATGCTCTATCCCCTGAGCTACGGGGGCTCGTCGGCAGCCGCGCCGACCGGGGCGTACGGCGAGGAGGGTATCGGCCCACCCCTTCCCTCCCCGAGCCGGGCGGCGGCCCGGACGCCCCGGGCGCACTACCGTCGGGACATGACGGGTCTGCTGGCGGCGCTGGTCCTGGTCGCCGTTCTGGCCGTCGTCGTGGTGTGGGTCGCCTCGCCCGACCGGCGGGCGCGGCTGTCGGCCGGTCGCCAGGCCGCCCTCCCGCCGCGGGAGCGCGCCCTGCTGGCCGACGCGGTGGCCGCGGCGCGTTGGACGCCGGCGCACGACGAGGTCGACGGCCGGACCCGCGTGCTGCTGCGCCGGTCCTACACCGGGCTCGACGGGCTGCCCGTGCTGCTGGAGGAGCGGGTCTTCACCGACTTCCCCGCCGACGACCCGGCGTGGGAGGCCCGGTTCACCGAGGCCATGGCCGGCGCGCGCTTCCGGTGCACCTACCTCAACAACGAGGAGCACGGGGCCTGATCCGGCCCGCTGTGGACGCTCGGACCCCCTGGGGACAGCGGGCGGGCCGGCGTCGTCGGCCGTCGTGACGGTGTCCTCCCCGACCCGAGGGAGACACCGTGGACACCCCCACCCCGACGCCGGCCGAGCTCGAGCAGCACCTGCGCTCCCTGGCCGGAGCCCTGACCGGACCGCGGGACGCCGAGTGCGTCCTCTGCTACGTCGACCGCATGCTCGACGCCTTCGGCTGCGACGGCACCCTGCGCTGGGCCGGCCGCTGGCGGGATCTGCGGTTGCCCCGGGCGGCCGGCCTGGAGCGCCGGCTGGCGTCGCGCGGCGGTTGCTGCGACTGCGAGGTGTTCCTCAACGGCTGGACCTACCGCGACGACCTGCAGGCGGTCGGCGAGGACGGCGAACCCGACTGGCCGGCGGTGCACCCGTCCTGCGCCGGCGTTGGTCCCCGGTCGGCGCAGCCGTGCGCCAACTGGGTCCCCCTCCGCGGGGCCCGCTGGTGACGGGGCGCAGGATGGGGCCATGGGACAGGTCGTCGCCACCGCTGAACGCGTCGTCCGGGCACCGGCCGACCGGGTCCGCTCCGGGCTCGCCGACTACACCGGCGCCCGCCGCGAGGCGCTGCCGGAGCAGTTCTCCGACTACCGGGTCGAGGCCGGCGGCCAGGGCGCGGGCACCCGCGTCGCGTGGCGGTTCGCCGCCACCTCGAAGCGGGTCCGCGAGCAGCTGGTCGAGGTCTCGCAGCCCGACGCCGACACCCTGGTCGAGCGCGACACCCGCTCGTCGATGGTGACCACCTGGACCGTCCACCCGACCGATGCCGGCAGCACCACCGTCCGGGTGCGCACCACCTGGGACGGCGCGAGCGGCGTCGGCGGCTTCTTCGAGCGCACCTTCGCACCGAGGGGGCTGCGCCGGGTGCACGAGGACCTGCTCGGCCGGCTCGAGCGGCAGCTGGGCCCGGCGGCCTGACGCCCGGCGCCGGTGGGGCCGCGGGCGGGTCGGCGGCGCGCGACCGGATCGCGGGGGACCATGGCGGGGTGACCGCCGTCCCCGCGACCTACGCGCTCCCCGGGCCGCCCGCGGCCGCGGCCCCGACCGTGGACGAGCCCGCTCTCGGCGCGCTGGCCGAGCTCGTCGGCGACGGCGACGTCGTCGTCCTCTCCGGAGCCGGGCTGTCCACCGACTCGGGCATCCCCGACTACCGGGGCGCCACCGGGTCGCTGCGCCGGCACACGCCGATGACGTACCAGACGTTCCTCCGCGACCCGCGCGGCCGGCACCGGTACTGGGCGCGCAGCTTCGTCGGCTGGCCGCGGATCGCGGCCGCCCGCCCCAACGGCGGGCACCGGGCGGTCGCCGACCTCCAGCGCGCCGGGCTGCTCTCCGGCGTCATCACGCAGAACGTCGACGGCCTGCACCAGGCGGCCGGTGCCGCCGGCGTCCTCGAGCTGCACGGCGGCCTGGACCGCACGGTGTGCCTGGCCTGCGGGGACCTCGCCGACCGCTGGGAGCTCGACGCCCGGCTCCGGGCGGCCAACCCGGCGTTCGGCCCGGACGCCGAGGAGGTCAACCCCGACGGCGACGCCGAGCTGCCCGACGAGGTGCTCGACGGGTTCGTCATGGTCGACTGCCGCGCCTGCGGCCGCGGTCCGCTCAAGCCCGACGTCGTCTTCTTCGGCGAGACCGTGCCGCGGGACCGGGTCGACCGCTGCTTCGCCATGGTGGAGGACGCCGCCGCCCTGCTGGTCCTCGGCTCCTCGCTGACCGTCATGAGCGGCTACCGGTTCGTGCTGCGGGCGGAGAAGCTCGGCATCCCGGTCGGGCTGGTCAACCTCGGGCCCACCCGGGGCGACGCGAAGGTCGCCGTCCGCGTCGACGCCCCGCTCGGCACGGTGCTGCCCGAGCTGGCCCGTCGCGCCGCCCCGCGCCCGGCCTGAGCGCGCCCGCGGCCGGGCCTGCCCCCGCTGACCGGGCGGGCCGCGTCGGCCTCGGCGAGGATCGGGCGCGATGCAGACCTTCCTGCCCGTCGCCGACTTCGAGGAGAGCGCCCGGCTGCTGGACTCGCCCCGCCTGGGCAAGCAGCGCGTCGAGACGCTCCAGGTGCTGCGGGCCCTGGAGCTGCCCGACTACGGCTGGACCTCCCACCCGGTGGTGCGCATGTGGCGCGGCCGGACGCCCGCGCTGGTGGCCTACGGGCTGGCGGTGGTCCGGGGGTGGCGGGAACGGGGGTTCGCCGACACGACGCACAGCCTCATCGCGGAGTTCGCCCCCGACGTGGTGGGGGTCGCCCAGGAGGAGCTGGCCCGCGCCGGGCTGCTGCCCACGTGGGTCGGCGACGAGGCGCTGCACCGCTCGCACCGGTCCAACCTGCTGGCCAAGGAGCCCGGGTTCTACCGCGAGCGCTTCGTCCCCCTGTTCGGCCCGGAGCCCGACGACCTGCCCTACGTCTGGCCGGAGCCCGACGACCTGCCGCCGGCACCGCCCCCCGAGGGGGTGGCGGTGTGGGTCGTCCGGCCCCGCGCGCACACCGAGCTGGGTGCCTTCCTGGCCGCCGGCGTGGTGGGCCTCGGGACCCAGTCGGGCATCGACGTCGACGCCACCGGGCTGACCCCCGCGGAGCTGCGGGCCCTCGCCCGGGAGGTCTCGGGCCGCCGCCCGGCCAAGGACCTCCGCCAGCTGTCCGCCTTCCTCGACGAGGTCCGGCCCGGCGACCGGGTGGGCCTGCCCGTCGAGCGGGGGGCCGGGCTGCTGCTCGGCGAGGTCGTGGGCGGCTACCGGTTCGAGGGGCGCGAACTGCTGCCGCACCGGCGCCCGGCCCGCTTCGACCGGGTGGTGCCGCGGGCCGCGGCCCTGCCCCCGGCCACGCTCCAGGACCCCCGCGCCCTCTTCCGCGTCGTCCTCGACCCCGCGCACGTCCCCGGCGGCTGAGGCCTCACGCCCCCGGCAGCGGCACGTTCTGCAGCCGGACCTGCCCGCGCGCCACCGCCTTGCCGTCCGAGGCCCGCGTCAGCGTGACCAGCCACAGCTGGAGGGTGCGGCCCTGCTGGACCGGCTCGGCGAGGACGTCGAGCCGGTCGGCGGTCACCGGCCGGAGAAAGTCGGTGCTGTTGTTGACCCCGACGGCGAACTGGCCGCGGTCGGCGACCGCGGCGCTCGCGCCGATGCTGGCGGCCGACTCCACCACCGTGCAGTAGACGCCGCCGTGGACCACGCCCCACGGGGTGTGCTGGTCCGGCCCGAGCTCCACCGTGCCGGTCACCCGCGTGCCGCTCACCTCGCCGACGGTGAAGCCGGACGCCGCGACGAACCGGCTCGGCCGCCGCAGGCCCTCGGGGCCGCTCACGCGTTCCACACCAGGCAGAAGGGGTGCCCGACCGGGTCGGCGTAGACGCGGAAGTCGCCGCCCTCGCCGGGCAGCCGGCGGGCGCCGAGGGCGAGGACCCGCGGCTCGGCCTCCTCCACGTCGGCGACCCGGACGTCGAGGTGGAACTGCTGGGGACGGGCCGGGTCGGGCCAGTCCGGTGGCTGCAGGTCCGGCGCCTGCTGGAAGGCCAACCGGTACCCCTGGCCGGTCACCACCACCCAGTCGTCGCCCGGCCCGCCCTTCGACACCTCCATCCCGAGCAGCCCGGCGTAGAAGGTGGCGAGCGCGTGCGCGTCGGGCGCGTCGATGACGACGGAGTGCAGCTGGCCGATCATGGCGGTCATCCTGCAGCGGCGGCCCGGGCCGCGCACCAGCGCGGACCCCTCGTCGGGCGCCCGGGGCCGCGGGGGAGGATCGGCTCCGTGCACCCGACGCCCACCCTCGGCTCGCTGACCTGGGTCCCCGCGACCGACCGGCCCGAGCTGCTCGGCCCGCAGGTGGCCGCCGCCCTCCCCGGGCTGGCCGGACCGGCGTGGGTGGCCGAGATCGACGACGCCCTGGCCGACACCGCCGCCTTCACCGAGGCCTACGGCGTCCCGCTGGAGGTCTCGGCCAACTGCGTCGTCGTGGCGACCCGGCGGGCCGGTCAGACCGCGCTGGCGGCCTGCCTGGTGCCGGCGACCACGCGCGCGGACGTCAACGGCCTGGTGCGGCGGCACCTCGGCGCCCGCAAGGCGTCCTTCGCCCCGCAGGACGTCGCCGTGGCCGAGAGCGGCATGGCCTACGGCGGCATCACGCCGATCGGGCTGCCGGAGAGCTGGCCGCTGCTGGTCGACCCGGCCGTGGTCGCCGCCGACCTCGTCGTGGTGGGCTCCGGCACGCGCGGGAGCAAGCTGGCCGTCCCGGGCGCGGTGCTGGGGGCGCTGCCCGCCGTCCAGGTGCTCGAGGGCCTGGGCCGCCCGGTGGACGCCGACCCCGCTCCGCCGGCCGCGGCGTCGCCGCCGGGCCCAGCGGGGGGCCCGGCCCCCGACGACCGCGACGTCGGCTGGGGGGAGCGGCCCGAGGAGCTCGCCGCCGACGACCGCCGCTACCTGGAGGACCGGCCCCCGCACTGGGGCAGCGACTGAGCTACAGCTGCCCCGGCAGGGTCGTCGTGCCCGGGCCGGACCGGTCGGGGCCGCCGCCGAGGCCCTGCTGGGAGCGCAGCAGGTCGCGGATCTCGGCCAGCAGCTCCACCTGGGTGGGCTCGGCCGGCCCCGCCTCCTCGCCGCGCCGGCGCCGCTCGATGAGCGCCTTCATCGGCAGCACGACGAGGAAGTACACGACGGCCGCGGTCAGCACGAAGGTGATCACCTGGCTGACGAACGCGCCCCAGGTGAACGTCTGGCCGTTGACGGTGAACGTCCCGCCGAGCTCGCCGCCGCCGCCGACGAGGCCGATCAGCGGGGTGAGGAACGACTCGGCGAAGGAGTTGACCACCGCGGTGAAGGCGGTGCCGATGACGACGGCGACCGCGAGGTCGACCACGTTGCCGCGCAGCAGGAAGTCCTTGAAGCCCTTCAGCATGCCCCCATCCAGCCACACCTCGTGCGGACCCGTCCACGCTGCGTCGATCACGCCGGGCGGTGGGTCGATCACGCCGGGCGGCGCCCGCTCACGCCGGCGGCGGGAGGCTGAGGGTCAGCGTGGCCGCCGTCGCCGCCGCGGCGAGGTCGGCGGCGGTCCCGGCGTCCACGGCGAGCAGCAGCAGCCCCTCGGCGGCCCCCTCCGGCCGCGGCGCGGCGAGGACCAGCGCACCGGCGGCGACGACCGCCGCCCGGCCCTCGCCGGGAGCGGTGGCCAGCACGTCGACGCGGTCGCCGGGGGAGACCAGCGCGCTGACCGCGAGGTCCGCCGGGCGCACCGGCGCGGCGACCTGCCCCTCGGCCAGGAGTGCGGTCAGCCCGCCGCCCACGAGGCGGACGTCGGTCACCGGCTCACCCGCGCGCAGGCCGGCGGCCAGCACCTGGCCGGTCACCTCGGCGGCGGCCACCACCCCGGACGGGACCAGGCCGGGTGGCCAGCGGGCCACGGTGAGGTCCGCCGCGCCCAGGAGCGTCCCGGGCGGCAGGTCGCGGGCGGCCACGACGACCGGGACCGGCGCGGGGCCCGGCGCGCCCCCGGGCGGCGGTGCGGGGCGGAGCGCGAGGACCAGCGCGGCACCGGCCAGCAGGGCGGCGAGCACCTGGCGGGCGGCGTACCGCAGGGAACGGGGACGGCGCAGACGGACCACGCCCCCACGCTGGCCTGACGAGGACCGGCGCGGGGGCGCGGGAGCGGGGCTGTGGAGGGGCGGCCGGCCTGTGGACCGGCCGCCGTCAGGCCGAGGCGGCCTTGCTCGACGAGCTGGGCGACGAGGACGAGGCGGCCGTCTTCGACCCCGACGACGACGCGTTCGACGACGTGCCCGAGGACGACGTCGACGACGACCCGCCCGAGTCCCCGCCCGACGAGGAGGTGGACGCCTTGCCGTTGTCGGACGAGGCGGTCGTGCGGCTGTCGGTGCGGTAGAAGCCGGAGCCCTTGAAGACCACGCCCACCGAGCCGTACACCTTGCGGACCGTGCTGCCGCACGTCGGGCACTCGGCGACCGGGGCGTCGGTGAAGGACTGCACGACCTCGAACTCGTGCCTGCCGTCGGTGTTGGTGCAGGCGTACTGGTAGGTGGGCACGGCGGGAGCACTCCTCGTGGGGACGGGCCGGGTTGGCACTCTCACCCGGTGACTGCCAATGATGCGCGCCACGCGGCCGTCCGTCCATCTCCTGCCGGCGAGCGACACGTCCGCGCGCTCCACGAACGCGACCGCGGGTCGCCCGCCCCGAGGCGGGGCACGCGACGGCCCCCGTCGCCGAGCACCCGCGGGGCGCGAGGCCCTGGTGCGCCCGCCGGCGCTCAGGAGTCGGCGGGCAGTGGGCGGGTGGGCCACTCGAGCAGTCGCGCGCCGAGCACGGCGGCGTGCAGCGAGAACCGCTGGTCCGGCCGCGACACGCGGCACCCGGTCAGCTGGGCGACCCGCGCCAGCCGGTAGGTCACCGTCCGGACGGAGACGTGCAGGTGCCGGGCGGCCTCGGTGGCGACGTCCCCGGCGTCGAAGTAGGCCTGCAGGGTGCCGATCAGCACGTCGGCTCCGCCGCGGGCCCGTTCCAGCGGGCCGAGCACGTCGCGGACCAGGTCCACCATCGCCGCCTGGTCGCGACCGAGCACCCGGTACACCAGCAGGTCGCGGGCGTGCACCACGTCGGCGTCCAGGCCCAGCCGGTCCGCGACGCCCAGCGCCTCGCGGGCCTCCTCGTAGCTGCGGGGCACGCCCCACACGCCGGGGAAGGCCCGCCCGGCGGCCACCCGCCATCGGCCGGCGACCCTCAGCCGTCGCAGGTCCTGCTGCAGCAGCGTGCCGATGTCGGTCCCGCGCGCTGCGGCGCCCGCGGGCGTCGCGGCGCTGGGCAGGACGACGACGATGCGGCCGTCCTTCACGGCGACCAGCACCTCCCGGTCGCCGAAGCGGTCCACCACGGCACGTTCCAGCGCGGTGGCAGCCCGGTCGATGCGGCCGCCGGCGTCGCGCGGGGCGACCAGCGCGACGTGGTGCGGCTTGCCCAGGTCGACGCCGAACGGCTCGGCGCGCTCGACCATCCGGGAGACGTCGGCGTCACCGCGGAGCAGGTCGTCGACGAACTCCGCGCGGAGCGCCTCCTCGCGGCGGATCAGCTCCCGCCGCTCGGCCTGGTGCCCGTCGACGAGCACGCCGACGGCGTCGTCGAGGACGCGCAGCACGGCCTCGGCCGCGGCACGGACCTTGTCGGGATCGCGGGAGCGCTCGACGACCGGCAGCTGCCGCCACAGCCGCCACGCGGCGGACAGGTACAGGTCCACCGCACGGCGCGCCGACGCCCTGCGCGGCCGCGCTCCGGCCGAGCTCGCGGACCGCGTCGAGCTCCCACGCCTGGGCGCGCCGTCCGCGGACGGCCGCGTCGGCCAGCAGCGGCAGGTACTCGCCGAGCAGCTCGGCCGGAGCCTGCACGGCGGCCGCAGCCGCCTGCCCGACCGAGGCGAGCCACTCCTCCGAGGCCGCGGCCGGCCGGCCGGTGGGCGGACGTCCGGCGTCGGGCATGTGCGCTCCTCTCATCCCGCCGTACCCGCGGTGGGCTCGGTGGCACGCGCGCCAGCGTGCCCCATCCGAGCGGGCGAACCCGCGGCCGGAGGCGCGGGTGGGCAGCGCGGGCCGACCCGCGGCAGGGCGGCGCCACCCGCCGGTGGTCGCCGGCGGGTGGGTGGGGGTCAGCGCAGCGGGTCGAACGGTGCGGGTTCCGGCGGCGCCTCCCCTTGAGGACCGTCCGGGCGACCAGCTGACCGGTGACCGGGCCGAGCACGATGCCCCACATGCCGTGGCCGCCGGCGACGAAGACCCGCGGGGAGGCGGTGGCGCCGAGCAGCGGCAACCCGCCCGGCGTGCACGGGCGCGAGCCGACCCACTCGTCGCACCGGTCGTCGAGGTCGGCGCCGGCGAGGAACGGGCGGACGGCGTCCACGATCACGGCGGTGCGACGCGGGTCGAGCGGGTCACCCGGGCGGCGGAACTCCATCATCCCGGCCAGCCGCAGCCGGTCGCCCATGGGCGTGCAGGCCACCCGCTGGGCCGGGAAGTGCAGCGGGCCGCGCGGCATCCGGTCCACCGGCACGCTGAAGCTGCACCCGCGGCCGGCCTGCACCGGCTGCCGCACCCCGAACCGCCCGGCCAGGCGGCCGAGCTCGGCGCCGGTGGCGACGACGACCGCGTCGTGCCGCTGGTGCTGCCCGGCGGCGGTGACGACGGTGACCCCGCCACGGGTCTGCCCGAGGTCGGCCACCCCGCTGCCCTCGACCAGCTCACCGCCGCGCTGCCGCACCGCGGCGGCCAGGGCCCGGACGTGCTCCGGCGGGTGCAGGGAGCGCTGGCCGCGGATGTCCACCGCCGCGCCCACCCGATCGGTCAGCGCCGGCTCCATCTCGCGGGCACGCCGGCCGGTGACCGGGCGGCCGCTGACCTCCTGCCCGGCGGCGCGGACGGCCTCCAGCTCGGCGCACAGCCGCTCGGCCTCGCGCGCGCGGCGGAAGCACGCCAGGAACGGTCGGGCCGGACGTGTCCTCGCGGGCACCCCGGCGGCGGCGAGGACGTCGAAGGCCTCCAGCGCCCGGGCGTTCACCGGCGCGTAGGCGGCCATCCCGGCCCGCCACCGCCGCGGGGTGCTGTGCGCGACGAAGCCGGCGAGGAAGCGCAGCAGCGTCCGGTCGGCGCGCGGCGGCAGGTACACCGGCGAGCGGGGGCTGACCACCGCGCGCAGCCCGTGGCGCAGCACCGACGGCTCGGGCAGCGGCGCGGTCGGCGCGGGGGCCAGCCAACCGGCATTGCCCCAGGAGGCGCCGGCCCCGGCGGAGGCGCGCTCGCAGACGGTGACCTGCACGCCGGCCTCCTGCAGGAACCAGGTGCAGGACAGGCCCACCATGCCGGCCCCGATCACGGCGACCTGCCGCGGCGAGCCGGAGGCGGGCGCCGGGCGGTGCTGACGGGACGAGGGCATGCCTGCTCCTTCCCCGGTGCTCGTGCCACCGGGAAGGGGCGACGGGCCAGGACCGGGCCCGTGCCGAGGGGGACGACGGCGCGGGCTCAGCGCGCCTGCTGGCACGTGACGCAGCCGGCCGCGAACGGCCGGCACTCCAGCCGCTCGACGGGGATGGCGGCGCCGCAGTGCACGCAGGTGCCGTAGGTCCCGGCGGCGATCCGCGCCAGCGCTGCGTCGATCTCCTCGATCGTGCGGAGCAGGGTGGCGGCGCGGTTGACCGCGACCGGGTCCTGCACCGGCGCGGCCGTCTCGGCCAGGGCGAGTTCGCGCTGCCGGACGCAGTCGGCCCGCTGGTCCTCGAGCGCCGCCCGGAACGGTGCCCAGTCCGGCGACGCGATGGTGGCGGGGGTGGCGAGGGTGGTCATGGGGGTTCTCCAGGGACGGTGAGCAGCGCACCCCGGCGGAGCGGGGCGCGCAGGACGAGACGGGGGCCGGAGGGGTCAGCGGCTCGCCGGTGGCGCCCGGTCCTGGCTGCGTCGCAGCACGTCCAGGCCGCGCAGCCCCCGGGCCCGGAGGCCCGTCGCCAGGGCCAGCAGCTCGCCACCGGACACCGGTGCGGATCGGGGGACGAGCGACCCGGTGGGTGCGGCGACCCCGGCCGGACGGGTGATCGGCACGGGCAGCGGGTCCACCCCGGTTCCCCCTCTCTCGGTGTCGCGGGTCGGTGGGGGCCACGGGACCCGGCCGGCCGGAGCGCGGAGCGCACGGCAGCCCGGCGCCGACGGGCTCGCCGCCGGCCGAGGTGGTCCTCCATCTGAACCGACCATGCCTCGCACGTCCTGGCCGGTCCACGGCAGCGGTCGGTCAACTTGAGGCCTCGACTGCTTGCCGGTGACCGGCAGCACGCGGTCGACGAGCGGACCCGTGGCCGCCCGCCCCCGACCTCCCCGGCCCCGGAGGCGGGGCGCAGGCCGAGCGGCCCTGTACCCGGGGTCGGAGCCGTGGGACCCTCCGCGCCAGGGGGACCCGCCGGAGGGAGTCCGACATGAGCACCACGGCAGACCGCTCCGGGACGGTGATCGGCGTCCACGAGGCCGCCTACCTCACCGGCGGGCCCGCCCGGGTGGTCGACGCCGCGGTGGCGGCGCTGGTGCGCGCCGGCCGGGTGCGGGTGACCGCTCCGGGCGAGCTCGCGGCGGCGGCCCCCGCCCGGCAGGAACCGGTGGAGGCCGCCGTCCTCGACGGGATCGGCACCGCGGGCCACCGGTCGATCGACACCGTCCGGTGGCGGCTGGTCGCCGACCCCCGGATCACCGGCCTGGCCCACCGGCTGGAGGAGCAGGGCCTCCTCCGCCGCCGCCTGGCCCCCGCCGCGCGGCGGGGCGACGCCCCGGCCGAGGTCCCGACCCGGGAGGGGCGCCGCGTGATCGCCGCGCTGCGCACCCAGCACGCGGGCGACGACGTCTGGCGGGTGGCGCTCGACGGGCCGGCCGCGGCCCGCGACGAGCGGCTGCGCGCGGCGATCGACCCGTCGGGTCCCACCGCCGACGTCAGCCGCCGGGCCGACCGCGAGGCGCTGCGCCGGCTGGCCGAGTCCGACCCCGCGACCGCGGCGCAGCGCACCTGGGCGACGGCGGTCGGCGGCGGCGTCCTCGGCCTCGGGGTGGACGCGGGCGGCGGGGACGTCTCCGGGGTCGGGGACGGCGGCGGGGGAGGGGGCGACGGCGGGGCCTGATCGGGATTGTTTGAAGTCTCAAGCACTTCGGCGTAGCGTCGGTCCGGCACACCCCACCGCCGAGGAGTTCCCGTGACCGCGCCCACCACAGTCCCGAGCGCCACCGCGGCCGCCGACGCTCGCATCCCCGCCGCGCACCCCTTCGCGGCCCACCTCCGCCGCACCGCGGCCGCCGGCCCGCACCGGGCCTGGACGTCCGACGACGGGCCGCTCCCGAGCCTGTACCTCAGCCACGGCGGCGGGCCGATGCCGTTTCAGGACCCGGCCTGGCTCGCGCCGCTGCACGACTGGGCCCGCGCCCTGCCCCGGCCGCGCGCGGTGCTGGTCGTCTCCGCCCACTGGGAGTCCGCGCCGCTGGCCCTGAGCGCCGCGCGGCCCGCCGAGCTGGTCTACGACTTCGGCGGTTTCGACCCGATCTACCACTGCTTCCGCTACGACACCCCGGACGCCGGCGAGCTCGCCCGGCAGGTCACCGCGCTGCTGCCGGACGCCGGGCAGCCGCACCAGCACGCCCGCCGCGGCCTGGACCACGGGGCCTGGGTGCCGTTGAAGATCATGTACCCGGGCGCCGACGTCCCGGTGCTGCAGCTCTCCCTGCCCACCGACGACCCCGACCGGCTGCTGGCGCTCGGGATGCGGCTGCGCCCGCTGCGCGAGCAGGGCGTGCTGGTCGTCGGGTCCGGCCACATGACGCACGGCCTGCCCTTCCTCACCCGCGAGGTGCTCACCGGCGGGGTCGTGCCCGGCTGGTCGGCCGACTTCGACGCCTGGGCCGCCGAGGCCCTGGCCCGCGGTGACGTCGCCGAGCTGGCCCGCTTCCGCAGCGCCGCACCCGGGATGCCCTACGCGCACCCGACCGTCGAGCACTTCACCCCGCTGTTCGTCGCCCTCGGTGCCGCCACCGACCCGGCCGCCCCGGTCACCACCACGCTGGACGGCTACGCGCTGGGGCTGTCCCGGCGGTCCTTCCAGGCGGCCTGACCCGGCCGGGGCCGACCCGGCCCGCCGCCCCGGCGCCCGACGTACCGTTCCCTGCCGTGGCGCAGAGGTGGCTCGACGAGGAGCAGCAGCGGACCTGGCGGGCGTGGCTGACGGCCGCCGAGCTGCTGCCGCGGGCGCTCGACGCCCAGCTCCAGCGCGACGCCGGGATCACCCACGCGGCCTACGTCGTCCTGGCCATGCTGTCCGAGGCGCCCGGCCGCAGCCGGCGGATGAGCGACCTCGCGCGGCGGGCCAACCAGACCCAGAGCCGGCTGTCGCACACCGTCGCCCGGCTGGAGGAGCGCGGCTGGGTCCGGCGCGAGCGCTCGGCCGAGGACGGTCGCGGCAACGTCGCCGTCCTCACCGACGCCGGGTGGGGCGTCGTCCGCTCGGTCGCCCCCGGCCACGTCGACGCCGTCCGGACGGCGCTGTTCGACCCGCTCACCGAGGAGCAGGCCCGCGTCCTCGGGGAGGCGCTCGAGGCCGTCGTCGAGGCGCTGGACCCCGACCACGTCCTCCGGCTCGACCCCTCCGGCGGCTGACGGGCGCGGGAAGCCCCGGCCGGCGCGGGCGTTGCGGCCGGTGATGTCCGAGCCGCTGCCCCTCTCCGCGTTCGAGCTGGCCACGGTCGGCTCCGGCCAGTCCACCGCCGACGCGCTGGCCGCCACCACCGCCGTCGCCCGGGCCGCCGACCGGCCGGGCTTCACCCGGCTGTGGGTCGCCGAGCACCACAACATGCCGGCGGTGGCGAGCACCAGCCCGCCGGTGCTCATGGCGCACCTCGCCGGCGTCACCGAGCGGCAGCGCATCGGCTCGGGCGGGGTCATGCTGCCCAACCACGCCCCGCTCGTCGTCGCCGAGCAGTTCGCGCTGCTCGAGGCGCTGCACCCCGGCCGCATCGACCTGGGCATCGGCCGCGCCCCCGGCACCGACGCGCACACCGCGCTCGCGCTGCGCCGCGACCCGGCGGCGCTGTCGGCCGACGACTTCCCCCAGCACCTGCTGGACCTGCTCGGGCTGCTCGGCGACCCCCGCGTCGAGGGCGGCCTCGCCGAGCGCTTCCGGGCCACCCCGGCGGCCGTCTCGGCACCGCAGGTGGTGCTCCTGGGCTCCAGCGGTTTCTCCGCGCAGCTCGCCGGGCAGCTCGGGCTGCCGTTCGCCTTCGCCCACCACTTCGGCGGCCCGCACACGGTGACCGCCGTGGGGCTCTACCGCGACAGCTTCCGCCTCTCGCCGGTGCTCGAGCGGCCGTACGCGATCGTCACCGCGAACGTGCTGGCCGCCGGGACCGCGGCCGAGCCCGGCCGCCTGACCGCCGGGTCCTGATCACGTTCCGGTCAGGTGCCGCACGAAGGACGCCGGGTCGGTGAGGAACTGCCGCCAGGCGGCGGTGAGCTCCAGCTCGGCCCACGCGGTCTCGCGCAGGCCCCAGGGGCCGACCTCGACCAGGTGCGCGCCGGGCAGCGCGGCCAGCACGGGGGAGTGGGTGGCGACGACCACCTGTGCGCCGGCCGCGACGAGCTCGGTCAGCCGCACCACGAGGGACAGGGTGCCGGTGAACGACAGGGCGGCGTCCGGCTCGTCGAGCAGGTAGAACCCGCGGCGCGTGGCCCGGCTGCCGAGCAGGGCGAGGAACCCCTCCCCGTGGGACAGCTCGTGGAAGGCCCCGTCCAGGGCACCGCCCTGAGCGTGCGAAGGGCGGGGAGGACGGGGTCCTTCTACTCGTCGCGGAGGAAGTAGGCCCACCGGTCGGCGCCGGGGCTGCGCTCCACGACGAGGTCGAGGGAGCCCGGTTCGCTGCGGCGCGTCGCGTGCCGGGTGCCGACCGAGCCGCCCTCGGCGTTGAGCCCGAGCGCGGCGGCCAGGACCTCGAGCACGGTCGACTTCCCCGACCCGTTCTCGCCGACCAGCACGGTGGCCCCGGCCGGCAGCGTCAGCCCCTCGCGCAGGACCTGGGCGATCGCCGGAACGGTGAGGGGCCAGGCATCCCGGGGTGGGCGGGGTGCGCCGGGGTCGGGCCGGAAGCGCCGGACGGGTCGACGGTCCACCCGGCCGATCCTGGCCGACCCCGCCGACACCCGCCGTCCGCACCGTGCGCGGGGGGCGGCGGCAGCGCGGCGAGGGCGGCGATCACCGCCGGCGCCCCGTCCTGGCTCACCGTTGCCGGTCCTGGCTCACCACCGGTGGTGAGCCAGGACCGGCAATGACCAGCTCAGCTGATCATCGGAGGCCGGGCGCGGCCCGCTCAGCGGCCGAGGTGGCGGTACCGGTGCAGGCGGCTGCGGAAGCGCTCACCGTCGTCCCGGCCCAGCAGCCCGGCCAGCTCCTCGCCGAGTACCCGACCCAGCCGGCGGCAGAACTCGACCGGTTCGTCGGCGGCGTCGGGGCGTTCGGGCACCACGCGGTCGACGATGCCGGCCCGCCACAGGTCGGTCGCGCGCACGCCCTGGTCGGCGGCCATCTCGTCGGCGCGGTCGACGGTGCGGTGCACGATCGCCGAGGCGCCCTCCGGGGGCAGCGGGCCCAGCCAGCCGTTGGCCGCGGCCAGCACCCGGTCGGCCGGGGCCAGCGCGAGCGCCCCGCCGCCGGTGCCCTGGCCGAGGAGCACCGCCAGGGTGGGCGCCTGCAGCATCACCAGGTCCTGCAGGCAGCGGGCGATCTCGGCGGCCAGCCCGCCCTCCTCGGCCTCCACCGACAGCGCGGCGCCGGGGGTGTCGACGAGGGTGACCAGCGGCAGCCGCAGCTCGGCGGCCAGCCGCATGCCGCGGCGGGCCTCCCGCAGCGCGGCCGGCCCGAGCGGGGCGGACGTCGACTGGCCGCGCCGGTCCTGGCCGAGCACCACGCAGGGCGCCCCGCCGAAGCGGGCCAGGGCCAGCAGCAGGCCGGGGTCCTTCTCGCCGACGCCGGTGCCCGACAGGCCGACCACGTCGGTGGCCGCGGTGCGCAGCAGCCGGCGCACGCCGGGCCGGTCCTCGCGGCGGGAGGCGGTGACCACCTCCCAGGCGGTGCGCCCGTCTGCGCCGTCCGCCCCGACCAGCCCGGCCTCGGTGCCGTCCTCGGGGGTCGGGCGCTCGGCGTCGGCGACGTCCCGGTGCCAGGTGCGGCGCGCCGAGAGCACCTGCAGCGCGCGGTCGGCGAGCTCGGCGATCTCCTCCGGCGGGACGACGGCGTCCACGATGCCGCGCTCGGCCAGGTGCTCGGCGGTCTGCACGCCCTCGGGGAACTTCTCCCCGTACAGCGCCTCGTAGACCCGCGGGCCGAGGAAGCCGATGGCGGCACCGGGCTCGGCGATGGTCACGTGCCCGGTGGACCCCCAGGAGGCGAGCACCCCGCCGAACGTCGGGTGCCGCAGGTAGACCAGGTAGGGCAGCCCGGCCTCCTTGTGCCGGGCGATGGCCGCGGTGATGCCGATCATTTGCAGGAAGGCGATCGTTCCCTCCTGCATGCGGGTGCCGCCGGAGACCGGGGCGGCCAGCAGCGGCAGCCCCTCGTCGGTGGCCCGCTCCACCGCCCGGATCAGCCGATCGGCGGCGGCGACGCCGATCGACCCGGCCAGGAAGCCGAACTCGCCGGCGACCACGGCCACCCGTCGGCCGCGCAGCCGGCCCTCGCCGGTGACGACCGCCTCGTCCTGCCCGGTCTTCTCCGCCGCCCAGGCCAGCTCCTCGGCGTAGTACGCCGGGACGTCCGCGCCGATCTCGATCGGGGTGTCCCAGGACTGCCAGGAGCCGGGGTCCAGGACCAGGTCGCGCAGCGCCCGGGCGTCGAGCCGGGCGCTCACCGGTCCCCGGCCAGCCACGCCCGGACGGCGGCGTCCGAGGCGCCGAGCACCGGCGGGGCGGCGTGGTCGCGGCGGGTGGTCTCGGTCTCGCCCTCCGGGCCGGGCGTGAAGAAGCGCAGCGGCGGGCCGGGCAGCTGCAGCGGGCCCAGGGTGGCGTGCTCGACGTCCACCAGCAGCCCCTGCGACAGCGTCTGGTCCCAGGTGTAGACCTCGTCGATGCTGCGCACCTTGCCCGCCGGGATGCCGGCCGCGGCCAGCCGGGCGAGCAGCTCCTCCGGCGCGATGTCGGCGAAGGTGCGCTCGAGGAGCTCGATCACCTGCGGCCGGTTGCCCACCCGGTCGCCGTTGGTCGCCATGCCGGGCGCCTCGGGGTCCAGGCCGAACTCCGCGCACAGCCGCCGCCACAGCGACTCGTTGCCGCAGGACAGCTGCACGCTGCCGCCCTTGCAGTGGAACAGCCCGTACGGGGCGATCGAGGGGTGGTGGTTGCCCTGCGCCCGGCCGATTTGGCCGGCCACCGTCCACGCCGTCCCCTGGAAGGCGTGCACGCCGACGATCGCGGCCAGCAGCGAGGTGCGCACGACCTGGCCGCGGCCGGTCCGCTCCCGCTCCACCAGCGCGGCCAGCACGCCGTAGGCGCCGTACATGCCGGCCAGCAGGTCGCCGATCGGGACGCCGACCCGCTGCGGGTCGTCGGGGCCGGGGCCGGTCAGCGACATCAGCCCGGCCTCGCCCTGGGCGATCTGGTCGTAGCCGGCCCGGCCGCCCTCGGGCCCGTCGTGCCCGAACCCGGAGATGGCGAGGGTGACCAGCCGCGGGTTGAGCTGCTCCAGCACGTCGGTGCCGAAGCCGAGCCGGGCCAGCGTGCCGGGCCGGAAGTTCTCCAGCAGCACGTCGGCGCGGCGCACCAGCTCGCGCAGCAGCTCCTTGTCGCCGTCGTCCTTGAGGTCGAGGGTGATCGACTCCTTGTTGCGGTTGGTGCAGAGGAAGTAGGTGGACTCGCGGTCGGCCTGCCCACCCTCCGGCTCGACGAACGGCGGCCCCCAGCCGCGGGTGTCGTCGCCCGTGCCGGGGCTCTCCACCTTGATGACCCGGGCGCCGAGGTCGCCGAGCATCATGCCGGCGTGCGGCCCGGCGAGGGCGCGGGTGAGGTCGACGACCAGGATGCCGTCCAGGGGTCCGGACACGGTGCTCTCCCTCGCTCGGTGGCCACGCGGGCGGTGGCGTCCGTGGAGTGTCTCAGCGCTGAGGTATCTCCGGCCAGGATGTCAGAGCCAGCCGGGGACGACGAACACCAGCCAGGCGAGGAACGGCCCGACGGCGACGACGATCGCGGCGTAGCCGAGGATCTGCTTGTAGAAGCGGTCCCGGTCCACGTCCTGCGCGTTGGCCAGGACGAGCGCGCCGTTCGTGGAGAACGGGCTGACGTCCACGATGGTCGAGGCCACCGACAGGGCCACCACCACCCCGACCGCGCCGATCTCGCCGGTCTCGAGGAACGGCACGGCCAGCGCGATGGCCACCCCGATGATCGCGGTCGACGACGCGAAGGCCGACACCACGCCGCCGATGTAGCAGAGCAGCAGCGCGATGAGCAGCGGGACGCCGAGGCCGATGACCGCCTCGCCGACGTAGTCGATCGTCCCGGCCTCCTGCAGCACGAAGACGAAGGTCAGGACGCCGGCGATGAGCAGCACCGTGGACCAGCTGATCTGGCTGACCGCGCCCTTGTAGCGGGCCGCGGCGAACAGCGCCAGCACCGTGGCGACGGTGATCGACACGAAGCCGATGTCGAGGTCGAACACCAGGGCCAGGACGGCGACCGCGGCCAGCCCGACCAGCGTCAGCACCTGGTCGGCGGTGACCCGCGGCGGGGCCCCGGTCCCGTCGTCCACCGCGTCCCCGGCACCGCCGCCCACGGCACCGCCGCCGCCCACGGCACCGCCGCCGCCGCCCACCGCGGGACCGGGCGCCGCCCCGTGGCCCCGGACGACCGGATCGCCACCGTGCCCGGCGTGCGCCGGGACCTGCGCGGCGACCTTCCGGCCCACCAGCTGCCGGCCGCCGAGGGCGAGGAAGAGGACCACGCCGATCGCGATGTTGAACAGCAGGCTGCCGAGGAAGACGGTGACCGGGCTGGAGGGCAGGCCCTCGCCCTCCACGATCGTGTTGACCGTGACGCCGTAGACGCTGATCGGCGAGAACCCGCCGCCCTGCGCGCCGTGGATCACCATCATCCCCATGAGCAGCGGGTTGATCCCGTGCCGGGCCGCGAAGGTGAGCGCGATCGGGGCGATGATCGCGACGGCGGCGGGGGAGAGCGCGCCGATCGCGGTGAGCAGCGCGGTGACCCCGAACATGATCCAGGGGATCGCCGCGACGTGCCCGCCGACCAGCCGCACGGCGACCCGCACCAGCAGGTCCACGGTGCCGTTGCTCTGCGCGATGGCGAACAGGTAGGTGACGCCGATCAGGGTCACGACCAGCTCGGCGGGGAAGCCGGCGAGGATGTCGTCGGTGGACAGGCCCACCGACAGGGTGCCCACCAGGAAGGCCGCGACGAACGCCAGCGCCCCCATGTTGATGGGCAGGAAGGTGGCGATCGCGAAGATGGCGACCAGCGCCAGGATGGTGACGATCTCGGGGGACACGGGGGCTCCGGCGGGGGAAGAGGACGGCGTGGACGAGCCGGGGGTCAGCGTCTCAGTGACCGGCCGGTAGCGCCTGCCAGCCGCCGGAGGGGGTCACCACCGCGGTGACCGGCCGGTCGTGCGGCCCGGTCGGCAGGGCGTCGAGCAGCTCGTCGTCGAAGACGACGGCCACCAGGAGCGCGCCGGGGCGGGCGGAGCGCAGCGCCCGGTCGTAGAAGCCCGCCCCCCGCCCGAGCCGGGCGCCGGTGCGGGCCACGGCCAGGGCGGGCACCACCACGACCGCGGCGTCGGCGAGCGCCTCGCCGGGCAGCCGCGGCCCGGCCGGCTCCAGCAGCCCGAACCGGCCGGGGAGGAGGGGACCGGTGTGCTCGGCCCACGCGAGCGTCCGGCCGGTGACCGGCACCACGGGCAGCAGCACCCGCCGGCCCGCGGCGGCGAGGGCGTCGAGGAGCCGGCCGGCGCCGGGCTCGGCGGGGTCCGGCACGTGCGCGGCGACCGTGCTCCCGGCCGGCACCCCCGCACCCAGCGCGGCGGCGACCGCGCCGGCGGCCGCCGCCCGCTCCGGCCCCGGGCGGGCGGCGCGCCGGGCGGACAGCCGCCGGCGCAGCGCGGCCTTGGCGGCGGCGACGTCCTCGGGGTCCGGCACGCCGGGGGAGGGTAGCCGCGGGTCCCTGGCTAGGCTCCCTCGCATGCCGACGCAGAGCCCCCGCCCGACCCGGAAGGCCGTCATCCCCGTGGCGGGGATGGGCACCCGGTTCCTGCCGGCCACCAAGGCGGTGCCCAAGGAGCTGCTGCCGGTCGTCGACCGCCCGGCGCTGCAGTACATCGTCGAGGAGGCCGCGCGGGCCGGCCTCGGCGAGGTGCTGATGGTCACCGGTCGCGGCAAGGCGGGGATCGAGGACTTCTTCGACCGGCACCCGGAGCTGGAGACGGCGCTGGAGAAGAAGGGCGACGAGGGCCGGCTGGCGGCCGTCCACGAGTCGACCGAGGTGGCGCAGGTCCACTTCGTCCGCCAGGGCGAGGCCCGCGGGCTCGGCCACGCGGTCCTGCAGGCGGCCGCCTTCGTCGGCGACGAGCCGTTCGCCGTGCTGCTCGGCGACGACATCATCGACGCCCGCGACCACCTGCTCGAGCAGATGCTCGCCGTGCAGGCCGAGAAGGGCGGCTCGGTGGTGGCGCTGCTCGACGTCGGCGCGGAGAACATCGACAAGTACGGCGCCGTGGCGGTCGAGCCCGGCGGCAGCGAGGACGTCGTCGCGATCACCGGCATGGTCGAGAAGCCGCCGGCCGACGAGGCGCCCAGCACGCTGGCCATCATCGGCCGCTACGTGCTGGCCCCCGAGGTCTTCGACGTCCTCCGGGAGACCCCGCCCGGCCGGGGCGGCGAGATCCAGCTGACCGACGCGATGGCCACCCTCATCGAGCGCGGCGACCCGATGCACGGCGTGGTCTTCTCCGGCCGCCGCTACGACACCGGCGACCGGCTGGACTACCTCAAGGCCGTCGTCCGGCTCGCCAGCGAGCGCGAGGACCTCGGTCCGGACTTCCGCGCCTGGCTCGCCGAGTTCGTGGCCGACCTGCCCGGGACGGGCGCGTCGCAGGCCTGACCGCGGGCCGCGAGGGGCAGCATCGACCCCCGTGGTGCGCATGACCGACGACGGCGAGACGGTGACCCCGGTGCACCGGGACACCACCGCGATGGACCTCGCCCAGGGGACGACCTGGCGCGGCGGGGTCCCGGCGCCCGCCGCACCCGTGCACGAGACCACCCAGATCGACCGCGGCGCGGTGCCCCCGCCGCCGGCCGCGCCCGAGCCGGCCCCGCCGCGCCCGGTCGAGCAGCACCTCGACGAGATCCTCGCGGCCGTGCCGCAGCCGCAGCCGATCGAGCTCGCGGTCCTCGACGCGCAGGGGCTGCTGTGCGCCGAGGAGGTGGTCAGCGAGCGGGCCCTGCCGGCCTTCGACCAGGCCGCGCTCGACGGCTACGCCGCCCGCGCGCTCGACGTCGAGGGGGCCACGCCCGAGGAGGCGGCCACGCTGTCCGTGGTGGGGGAGACCGTCGCCGGGCCCAGCGGCCCGTCCGGCATCGGCCCCGGGATGGCGCAGAAGGTGACCGCGGGCGCGATGCTCCCCGCCGGCGCGGACGTCGTCGTCCCGGCGGTGTGGACCGACCAGGGCGTGGTGACCGTCGCGGTGCAGGCCGGCCCCGAGGCCGGGTCCTTCGTGCGGCGCGCCGGCGACGACGTCGCGCCCGGCACCACCGCCGTGGGCCTCGGGACGCCGATCGGGCCGGCGCAGATCAGCCTGCTGGCCGCCGTCGGCCGCGACCGGGTGCTGGTGCGACCCCGCCCGCGGGTCGCCGTCCTCTCCGCCGGGCCGGAGCTGGTCGACATCACCACCCCGCCCGGCCCCGGCCAGGTCGTCGACGTCAACAGCTACGCGCTGGCCGCCGCGGCCCGCGATGCCGGCGCCGACGCCTACCGCTGGGGGGTCCTGCCCGCCGACCGGCGGCGCCTGGGCGAGGTGGTCGAGTCCCAGCTGCTGCGCAGCGACCTGGTCGTCATCGCCGGCACGCTCGCCGGCCGGGACGACCCGGTCGTCGAGGTGCTCACCGGTCTCGGCGACATGCGCTTCTCGCAGGTGACGATGCACCCGGGCACCGTCCAGGGCTTCGGCCGGCTGGGCCACGACGCCGTCCCGGTGATCTGCGTGCCCGGTGAACCGGTGGCGGCGCTGGTGGCGTTCGAGGTGTTCGTCCGCCCGGCGATCCGGATGATGCTGGGCAAGCGGCAGCTGTTCCGCCGCACGGTGCAGGCGATCGCCGCGGAGCGGCTGCTCTCCCCGCTGGGCTACCGGCAGTACCTGCACGGCCAGGTCATGCGCCACCCCGACGGCGGCTACGTCGTCGAGCCGCTGGGGGACGGCGAGGAGGCGCTGCTGGCCCGCATGGCCCGCGCCAACTGCCTCGTCGTCGTCGACGAGGACGTCACCGAGGTCGCCGCCGGCGGGCTGGTCACGGTGATGCCGCTGCTGCTCGGCGGCTGATGTCCGACCCCGCCCAGCGGCCCGGGTGGCCGGCCCTCCTCTCGGCCGGCCCGGTCGAGCTGCACCCGCCGCGCCGCCGCGACGCCGAGGAGTGGAGCCGGTTGCGGCTGGCCAACGAGGCGTGGCTGGCCCCGTGGGAGCCGACCGCCCCGGTCGCCTGGTCGTCGCGGCACTCGCCGGCCGCCTACCGCGTCATGCGCCGCTCGCTGCTGCGCCGGGCCGCCGCGGGGCAGACGCTGCCGTTCGTGCTGCGCGTCGAGGGCCGCCTGGCCGGCCAGGTGACGGTCGACAACGTGGTCCGCGGGGCGCTGCGCTCGGGCAGCCTCGGCTACTGGGTGGACCGCTCCGTGGCCGGGCGCGGGCTGGCCTCGCTGGCCGTCGCGCTGGTCTGCGACCACGCGTTCGGCCCGGCCGGGCTGCACCGGCTGCAGGCCGACATCCGGCCCGAGAACGGGGCCAGCCGGCGGCTGGTGGAGCGGCTGGGGTTCCGTCAGGAGGGGGTGCTGCGCCGGTACCTGGACATCGACGGCGACTGGCGCGACCACCTCTGCTACGCGCTCCTGGCCGAGGAGGCGCCCGAGGGCGTGCTCGCCCGGTGGCGCTCCCGCATACCACGCTGAGGGTCGCCCGACGCGGGTCGCCGTGTCGACACGCCGCCCCGACGGCACTCCCGTCACACAACAGCTCAGTGACACGCCCGCGCGCCTCCCTCGTCCGGGTGGGGTCAGGCCGTAGCTTCGCCCGGCGAGTGACTCTTGTGACGGGTGGTGTTCTCGATGGGATCGGGCGTCCTGCTGGCCGCGCTGGTCGTGCTGTGGTTCGTCGTGCTGGTGCCGATGGTGGTGACCCGCGGCGGTGACCGCACCGAGCGGGCCACGGTCGACGCGGGGCGCACGTTGCAGCGCCGGCGCAGCGTCGACCCCACCGTGCACGCGGCCACCGAGCGGGTGGCGGTCGACCGCGGCGCGCTGCGGGACTCGGGGGAGCTCCGGGTCGACGTGCACGCCGCCCGCCGCCGCACCCTCGGCGTGCTGCTGACCCTCACCGTGCTGGCCCTGGTCGGCGCGTTGTCCTGGAGCCCGTGGGTGTGGATCGCCCAGGGCGTCCTCGACGCCGCCCTGGTCGCCTACCTGCTGGTGCTGCGCCGGGTCGCCCGCCGGGAGCGGCTGGCCGCCCGGCGCGCCGCCCGCGCCGCGGCGCGGGTCGCCCGCGACCGGGCCGCCCGGGAGGCCGCCCGCCCGGCCGCGCGCCCGGTGCCGGCCCCCCGTCCGGCCCCGGTCGCGGAGGAGCTCTCCGAGGAGGTCGCGGCCGAGGAGGTCGTGCACCACACCGTCGACCTGCCGCACCCGAGCCTGCCGCTGGCGCCGGTCCACCCGCTGCGCCCCGGCCGGGTCGTCGCCGCCCGCGCGGCCGCGCCCGCCGGCTGGCAGGACAGCGCGGTGGTCGGCCTGGACGACGACGACATCGGGTTCGCCGACATCGACGTCTACCAGCCGCGCAGGGTCGTCGGCGGCTGACAGCAGGACCCTCCTCCCCCCGCCGGGGAAGGGCCCCGTCCGGGCCCCACCCCTCGCACGCTCGGGGTGGGGCCCGGACGGGGCCGCGGCGGGGGCCCTGTGGGAGGGCCGACCGCCCCCCGGTGGCGGAACCGGGCGGAGCGGGCGGTAGTCTTGCCGTTCGTCAGGGGCTGTGGCGCAGACCGGTAGCGCACCTCGTTCGCATCGAGGGGGTCAGGGGTTCAAATCCCCTCAGCTCCACCCAGCACGACACCGACGCCGCCGGGGCCCGAGCCCCGGCGGCGTCGGTCGTCCCCGGGCCGGCAACCGGGCCCCGGGGTGCGGGCGGGCGCCGCGCCGCACCCCGCGGAGTCAGCGGCGGCGCTTCACCCTGCGGTTGGTCGCCCGGGCCGCGCGCAGGCCGGCCTCGGTGCCCGCCCGCGTCCCCCGACGGGCCAGGGCGCCGGCCGTCGCGGCCGCCGGCACCGCCACGGCGCTGGCCTTCCGGGTGCCCCGCCGGGCCGCGCCGGACGCCGTCCGCGCCCCGCGGGACACCCGCTCGGCCGGCGTCGGTGGACGCCGCTCCCACGGCCGGCGCGCCCGCAGCCGCCGCCCCCACGGCGGGCGGGCGTGCAGCTGCCGCTCCCACGGCGGGCGCGCCTCCAGCCGCCGCTCCCACGGCGCGCGGGCCCGCAGCCGGGCGGCCCGGACGGCGGCCACCAGGGCGGCCAGGACCGCGGCCGCCCCCAGGGCGGCCGGCAGCCGGCTCTTCCGGGTGGCCCGGGCGGTGTCCCGGCCCCCGGCCGGGGTGGTGGGGGTACCTGCCGCGCCGCTCGCCGGCACCGGGGCCACGGGCGTCCCGGCCGGCTGCTCCCCGTGCTCGCCGGGAGCGCCCTCGCCGGCACCGGCGGGGAGCAGGGTCTCCGAGGCCTCCCGCGACGCCCGGATGCCGTAGTGGCGGTAGAGCTCCGCCTCCTCGGCCTCGCTGAGCCGGGGCCCGGCGTCGCGGACGGGCGCGGCGGCGACGGCGTCCCGGGTGACCGTGACGCGCACCTGCCCCGCCTGCTCGGTGGCGTCCACCACGGGGACGACGACGGTGGCACCGTCGAGGTCGGCGGACACCCACTCCGGTCGCCCGGTGGCCTCGTCGGCGAACACCGCGGTGCACCGGCCGATCTCGGCACCCTCGCGGTCCACGACGGTCAGTCCGACCCAGGTGCGGGCCTCGTCCCGGTCGGGCAGGTCCATGGTCTCCTCCTCGGGCTGCGGCGACGACGGCGGAGGGGCTCCGCCACGGGGAACCCGGGTACCCCGGACGGCGCTCCGGAACCGGGCCGTCGGCCTCCCGGCGCCCGCGCCGGGAGGGAGCGTGGTCGACGTCCACCACCCGATCGGGTGACGGGCCCCCCGCCCGGCGCTCAGGCCTGCGGCGGCGAGGCCGATGCCCTCGGTGTCGAGGACGCGGGCCGCTGCGTCCCACCGTCGTCCGAGGAGCCGCCGTGCACCACCGCGTCGCCCGGGCCCGCCGCACCGTGCTCCCCGTCGCGGTGCCCGTGGGCCTGGTGATGAGCCTGGCCGTGACCTGGGGCTCCACCCACGCGGCCTTCACCGCGAGCACCGGCAACGCCGGCAACTCCTGGCAGGCCGGCACCGTCGTGCTCGCCGACAGCGACAGCGGCTCGGCTCTCTTCACCAGCGCCGGGGACGGCTCCGTGCGGCCCGGCTCGACCCGGTCGCGGTGCATCCGGGTCGACTACACCGGCACCCTGGACGCGGACATCCGCATGTACGTCGGGACGCCGACCAGCGGGGGGACCACGCTGGACCCCTACCTCGGGATGAGCGTGGAGCGGGGCACGGACGTCAGCTCGACGACCCCTGTCGCGGCCGACTGCACCGGGTTCACCCCGACCGCCACACCGACGTTCCTCTACAACACCGCGCGAGCCGACGCGGCGGGGGCAGATCCCTCGCGGACGCTGACCCACCTCAAGGCGACCCACCCGGACTACGCGAGCGGCCTGGTCGTGAGCGCGTCCACCGCCCCCGGCACGTACCTCACCCTGCGGATCAGCTACGCGGTCCGGGACGACAACGCGGCGCAGGGCACGCGGTCCGACGCCACGTTCACGTGGGAAGCCCGGAGCACCCAGCCGTGACCGCGCACCCCCCGGGCGGCGGCTCCAGGCGGTACCGCCCGCCCCGCACGCCCCTCGGGCGGGGCGGTGCGCTGCGCTCGGCGTCCCGCGTGGTCGTCGCCACCGTGCTGGTGGCCCTGGCCGGCCTGGTGGTCCTCGCCCTCGCGCCGCGACTGGTGGGCTTCCAGGGCCACGTGGTCGTCTCCGGCTCGATGGAGCCGCGCCTCTCCGTCGGCGACGTGGTGCTGACCCGACCGGTGCGCCCGCAGGACCTGCGGCCCGGGCAGGTGCTGCTCTTCCCCGATCCCGAGGGGGCCGACCGGCTGGTGCTCCACCGCCTCGTCTCGTTCGACGACCGCGGGGACCTCGTCACGCGGGGCGATGCCAACCGGAGCAACGACAGCACCCACGTGCCGGCCTCCAGCGTGCTCGGCGCGGCGCAGCTGCGGGTGCCCTCCGTCGGGCTGCCCGCGTACTGGCGGCTGACCGGTCAGTGGGGCCACCTGGGCCTGCTCGCCGTCTCGCTGGCGGCGGCGACCGCCGTCACCGTCCGCGGGTCGGGCGGCCGGGCCGGGGGGCCGCGGGGCCGCACCAGCGCCGACCGGCTCGCGACCCCACCGGTCGCGGACCGCGTCGTGCGCCTGGTCGGGCTGCCCCCCGTCCCCGCCCCCGACCGGCACGGGAGCGGTGCGCGGGGCCGGATCCCGCTCGCGGCCGGTGGCCCCGCCTGGTGACCGGCGCCGCCCTGCTCAACATCCGCTGCGCGCCGCCGAAGACATGAGCGAGCCGGATCGGTTCCGGCAGCCGGGCCACGGCCTCGGAGGGGGCGGGGAGAGGAGCGGCGTGCGTCCGTTCCCGCGTCCCGCCCGCCCGAGCCCCGGTCGCCCGCGCGGGCGCGGGAGCCGAGGCACTGCCTGGCTGGCCGGCGCCGCCGTGCTCGCCGCCCTGGCGGCCGGGTGGGCCGAGCTGCCGGTCGCGCCGGCCGCGGCCGCCACCAGCGCGGTGAGCCTGGTCGACGACCGCGGTGGCGCGGCGCTGTTCACCTCCACCCGCCTGCGCCCGGGTGCCACGGAGACCGCCTGCGTGGCGCTCTCGGTGACCGGCACGCCCGGGTCGACCGGCCAGGTGACGCTCAGCGCCGAGCTCACCGAGGACGCCCTCGCGCCCTACCTGTTCCTCACCGTGGAGCGGGGCACGCTCGGCGACCCGGCGCGGTGCGCGTCGTTCACCGGCGTCCCCGCCTGGAGCGGGACGCTGGCGCAGCTGCCCCGCACGGCCGCGGCGGGGATCCCGACGGGCTGGCGGCCGGGGACCTCGACCTCGACGACCTACCGGGTCAGCGTCACCGTCCTCGACGACCCCCGGGCGCAGGGCCTGCGGGCCGCGGCCGCCTTCGTCTGGGCCCTCGACGTCGAGCCGATCCCCGAGCCGACGCCGATCCCCGAGCCGACGCCGACGCCTTCGCCGACGCCCGTGCCGGCACCGACGCCCGTGCCGGCACCGACGACGCCGCCCACGGCGGGCGCCGTCCCGACGCCGGCGCCCGAGCCGGCCCTCCCCCCGGAGACCCCACCCCCGAGCCCGACGCCGGTGCCGCCGGTCGACCAGCCGGCGCAGCGACCGCCCGGGGACGGCGACGTCGTCCGGGCCGAGCCGCTGCAGGCCCCTCGGTCGACGGTCGACCAGGTGGTGGCGGTGGTCGAGGAGCTGGCCACGGCGGTCACCGAGGCGGCCTCGGCGGTCGGCGAGACGGCCGTGGCCGTGGCCGAGGACGGCCAGTTCCCCACGGCGCTGGCGGTGGGTGTGGTCGGGTTCCTGTTCCTGCAGGGCCGGCTCGACCGGCGCGACCCGAAGCTGGCGCACGCCCCGGTGCGCCAGGACCTCGACGACTTCACCGAGTTCCCCGAGAGGCCGAGGACGACCCGCACATGACCCAGACGACCGCGTCACCGCAGGGATCCCTCGACGTCCTGCCCCTGGCCGACCGGCTGCGCTGGTTGCTCGCCGTCCGCGTCGGCGTCGTCCTCGCCCTGCCGCTGGCTGCCTGGGGCATCACCCGGACGCCGGAGACCCTCCCGGTGCAGGCCCTCGTCGTCCCCGGAGCCCTCCTGCTGGCGACCGGGCTGGTGCTGCACCGGCTCTCGCCCCGGGGACGTCGCTGGGCGGTCGCCGCCATCACGGTGCCCGTCATCCTCGACGCGGCCTACCTGGGGTGGGCGCTCTACGTCACCGGGGGCCTCTCCGGACCGGTGGTGTACGTGATCGTCCTGCACGTCATGGCGGTCTCCCTGCTGGGTTCCTTCCGCAGCGGCGTGAAGCTGGCGCTGTGGCACTCGCTCGTGGTCATGTGCGTGCTCGAGGGCGTGACCACCGGTCACCTGCCCGCCCGTGGCGGGGTCGAGGGGTTCGACCCGCTCGACTACAGCGTCTTCCTGACCGTCGTCTGGGTCGCCGCGGTGACGACGGCCGGCCTCGGGGCGGTCAACGAGCGTGAGCTGCGGCGGCGCCGCTACGACGAGGAGGTGCTGCGGCGCCTGGCGGCGGCGCTGCACGAGGCCGACACCGGTCGCGAGGTCGCCGAGGCGCTGCTCGACTTCACCGTCGACGCGGCCGACGCCTCGATCGCCGCCGTCCACTGCCACGTGCCCGAGGGACCGGCCGGCCCCGCGGTGGACCTCGTCGTCCGCCGGCGCGGGGACGGCGGGGCCGAGGTGCTGCGCGGTGCGGGTGCGCCCGCGCCCGGATCGCTGCTCGCGGAGGCCGCGAGGCGCCGCAGCACGGTCCTCGCCGCCATGCGGGGGCCCGACCCGTGGGTCGACGGCGTGCTCGGGGGCGCCCGCCGGGTCGTCGCCGTCCCCTTCGGCCTCGACGGCCAGGGCAGCGGTGCCCTGACCTTCGAGTGCGACGCCCGGAGCGGGTCACGCATCGAACGGCGCCGGGTCACCGTCGCGGAGCAGGCGGTCGCGCACGCCGCGACGGCGTTCGCCCGTGTCGCGCTGCTGGAGCGCCTGCAGCGCAGCGCGCTCACCGACGGCCTCACCGGGGTGGCCAACCGCCGGGCCTTCGACGCCGCTCTGGAGCGGGAGCTCACGTTCGCGGCCCGCACCGACGCGCCGGTGGCGGTCGTCATCGTCGATCTCGACCACTTCAAGCAGCTCAACGACACCTGGGGTCACCAGGCCGGCGACGACGTGCTGCGGGGCGTCGGCGCGGCGCTGCGGTCCTGCATGCGGCAGGGGGACCTCGTGGCCCGGTACGGCGGCGAGGAGTTCGCCGTGGTCATGCCCGGCGCCACCGCCGACGACGCCGTCGCGGTGGCGCGCCGCATCCGGACGGAGCTCCGGGGTGTCGCCGCCCCGCGGCCGATCACGGCGAGCCTCGGCATCGCCGTCCAGCGCGGTGCCGCATCGTCGGGCGCGGAGCTGCTCGCCGCCGCCGATGCCGCCCTGTACGAGTCGAAGGCCGGCGGGCGCGACCAGGCCCGCCTCGCCGGTGCGGAGGGGCCGGTCACCGGTGCCGCCGACGACGCCCCGCTCGCGGCCGGTGTCCCGCCGGTACCCCGGCCGGCCGGGGTACCGGCGGTCCGCTGACCGGTGGCCGAGGCCTGCCCCTCCGGGGGAGCCGGGCCCGCCGCGGCTCAAGCCGGGACCGGCCGGAGCCGATCACGGGGAGGGAGCGCCCGCGGGCGCGCGGGGCCGGACGAGGGGAGACGACGATGGGCGGGCCGCACCGGCGTCCCCGGCGGGTCCCGGGGACGCGCCCGGCCGGTGTGGTGGTCGTGCTGGGGCTGCTCGCCGCCGTCCTGGCGCTCCCGACGGTGCACGCGGCGTTCTCGGCGACGACGAGCACCCCCGGCAACTCCCTGGCCGCCGACCGGCTGAGCCCGCCGCCCGCCCTGAGCGCCACGCAGACGTGCAGCTACGCGACCACCGCGCTGCGGGGGGCGCTCGCCTCGACGGCGAGCACGCCGCTGGCGCTCGGCGTCCCGACCGCGACCCAGCCGGGTGACGTGCTGGTGGCGCAGGTGGCCTACGACGGCACCTCGCCCCTCACGGCGTCCAGCGGGTGGCAACTCGTCCGGGCGGACTCGAGCGGAGGGGTCGTCACCTCGGCCGTGTACTGGAAGGTCGCCGCCGCGAGCGAGCCGGCCGCGACCTTCGCCCGCCCGAACGGGGAGGTCGGCGACATGGTGGGCGGGATCGTCGCGTACCGCGGGGTCAGACCGGGCGCCCCGGTCGCCGACGGGCAGACGGGCTCCGGGGCGACCGCGACGACGCCGGCGCTGACCACCCAGGTGCCCGGCGTGGTGGTCGTCCACCTCCTGGCCAGGAACGCCGGGCACCCCCCGGCCCCGTCCGGCACCGGTCAGCTCTGGACGCTCGGCTCCGACAGCGAGACCGTCACCGCGGCCGACGAGCCGTTCGCCGGGCCCGGCACCGTCCCGCAGCGCAGCTCGACGACGTCCGGCGCCACGACCGCGTGGACCGCCCAGACGGTCGTGCTGCGCCCCGCCGTCCAGCACGTCGGCGCGACCCTGTCCTGGACGGCGAGCCCCAGCACCTGGGCCGAGGGCTACCGGGGCGAGCGGGTCGTCGGGGGCGTGGTCCAGGCGACCAGCGCCGTGCCGTACGGGACGACGACCGCCGCCGACGCCGGCCTGGCGAACGGCACGACCTACACCTACCGGGTCCGGGCCTACCGCGGCTCCTGGGTCTCCGCCGACGTGACCCGCACGCTGACCACGTCCTGCTGACCACGTCCTCCCGACCGGGCGTCCCCGGAGGGGTCAGCTCGGACTCAGACTCAGCCGGCGCCGCGGAAGTCCGGCGGCCGCCGCTCCACGAAGGCGCGCACGCCCTCCCGGCCCTCGGGATCGGCGGCGGACTCGGCGATCAGCCGGGCCTCCTCGTCGAGCTGCTCGTCGAGGGTGCGCACCGCCGCCTGGCGGACCAGCGCCCGGGTGCGCACCGCGGCCCGCACCGGCCCGGCGGCGACCTGGTGCGCGAGGGTGATCGCCGCGTCGTGCACCTCCTCGTCCGCCACGACACGGGCGACCAGGCCGCAGGCGTGCGCCTCGGCCGCGGTGAGCGTGCCGTTGGTCAGCACCAGGTCCAGCGCCCGCGGTGCCCCCAGCGCGCGGGTCAGCGCCCACGACGTCCCGCCGTCCGGGGAGAGCCCGATCGCCCCGTAGGCCGGGCGGATCTTCGTCGAGCTGCCGCAGACGACCAGGTCGCAGGCGCCGATGAGCCCGACCCCGGCGCCGGCCACCGCGCCGTGCGCCCCGGCGAGGACGGGGACGGGGCAGGTCACCAGCGCCCGGACCACCTCGTGCCAGGCCGCGGCCAGCCGGGCGATGTGCGCGGCCGGGTCCGGGGCCGCGGCGAAGCCCTGCACGTCCCCGCCCACGCAGAAGCGCGGCCCCTCCGCCAGGACCAGCACCGCCCGGGCTGCCTCCGGCCGGTCGCGGAGCGCGGTGCGGAACCCGGCGGTCATCGCGAGGTCGACGGGGTTGCCGGTCGCGGGCCGGTCCAGCGTGATGCGGTGGACGTCGCCGTCCAGGTCGGTGCGCACGTGCGGGCGATCCTGCTCGTCGGTCATCGTCGTCCCCTCGGGTGCCGGTGCGGCCACCGTAGGGTCCGCTCAGAACCAGGAGGGGAACCACATCCGGTCCAGCCACTCCGCGTGCGAGAGCGGCGACCCGGTGAGCACGGGGTGGAAGAAGGCGAAGGTGGCCACGACCACGCCGACGTAGAGGCCGACCACCCCGAGCCCCAGCTGCCGGCGCCACGGCGGCGCGCCCGCGGGGCCCAGCACGTCCTGCAGGACGAGCACGACGGCGAGCACGAGGAACGGCACCACCGGGGCGGTGTAGAAGGCGAACATCGTGCGCTCGGGGTTGAGGAACCACGTGCCCCACCCCGCGGCGACCGCGACGGCGACCAGGAGGGCGGCCGGGTCCCGGCGGGCGACCAGCCGCCACACCACCCAGACCAGCGCCGGGGCGAAGGCGAACCAGAGGGTCGGCGTCCCGACCATGAGGATGTAGCGGACCACCTGGTCGCCGGCGCTGTCGGTGAGCCCCTGCGGGTTCCACAGCAGGATCGGGCGGCCGTTGACCAGCCAGGTCCACGGCCCGGACTCCCACGGGTGCGGGCTGGACAGCCCGCTGTGGAAGCGCAGCCACTCGGCGTGCTGGTGCCACAGCGAGCGCAGCGCGTCCGGGATCCAGGGGAAGGCCGTCTCCGGGTTCCGCTGCGCCCAGTGCCGCCCCTGGGAGGTCTCGCCGAGGAACCACCCGGTGAAGCCGGCCAGGTAGGCCAGCACCGGCACGACGGCCAGCGCCCACAGCGCCCCGGGCAGCCCCCGGCGGGCGGCGACGGCGGTGGGCCGGGGGACGCCGGCCTCCCGCCAGGCGGCGCGGTCCCAGAACAGCGACAGGACGGCGAAGCCGGCGAGGAACCACACCCCGCTCCACTTCACCGCGCAGGCGCAGCCGAACAGCACCCCGGCGGCGATCCGCCACCCCCGGGGGCCGAGCCGGAACCCGCCGGCGCCCACCTCCGCGGCCGCCCGGACCCGCGCCCGCACCCGGTCGCGGTCGACGACCAGGCAGGCCACCGCGGCCACGACGAACAGCTGCAGGAACACGTCGAGCAGGCCGATCCGGGAGAGGGTGAACGACATCCCGTCGACGGCCATCAGCAGCCCGGCGACTAGGCCCAGCAGCGTCGAGCCGGTGAACCGCCGGGCCAGCCGGGTGAGGACGACGACCGCGGCGCTCCCGGCCACCGCCGACGGCACCCGCCAGCCGACGCTGTCGTAGCCGAACACCTCGATGCCGGCGGCGATCAGCCACTTGCCCAGCGGCGGGTGGACGATGAACGTGTAGCCGCGGTTGTACTCGTACCCCCAGCGCAGCAGCTCGGCCGCCTCGGGCGGGTAGTAGGCCTCGTCGAACAGCAGGTCCGACGGGTAGCCGATGCCCCACAGGCGCAGGCCCAGCGCGCCGAGCCCGAGCAGCCCGGTGAGCACCCAGGCCAGGCGGCGGTCCCCGGGCAGAGGCGGCGTGGTGTCCCGGCGGGGCCGGGGCGGCCGCCGACGCCCGGCCGCCCGCGGCGCCGCGTCGTACGGGTCCCGGTCGGTCCGCTCGGGGGCCAGCACCGCCATGGGGGCAGGGTAGTGAAAGGACCCGCCCGCCCCCGCCGCTCGGGCGCTCGCGCCGGGCCCCGCAGGCGGGCCGGCCGGGGACCCCGCCGTGACAGGCTCAGACCCATGACCGGTCGCCTCGTGCTCGGCGGTGCCCCCCTCGGCCAGCCGGGGGACGTCGGCCCGCGGCTGCGCTCGGCCCTCGCGACGGCCGACGTCCTCGCCGTCGAGGACACCCGGCGGCTGCACCGGCTGGCCGCCGACCTCGAGGTCACCCCGGCCGGGCGGGTGGTGACCTTCCACGAGTCGGTGGAGCGCTCGAGGCTGCCCGGCCTGCTCGACGCGCTGCGCTCGGGTGCGACCGTGCTGCTGCTGACCGACGCGGGGATGCCCTCGGTCTCCGACCCCGGCTACACGCTGGTGCGGGCGGCGGTCGAGGCCGGCGTCGAGGTGACCTCGGTGCCGGGGCCGTCGGCGGTGACCACCGCCCTCGCCGTCTCCGGGCTGCCGGTCGACCGCTTCTGCTTCGAGGGGTTCCTGCCGCGCAAGGCCGGGGAGCGGCGGTCGCGCCTGGTGGGCCTGGCCGGGGAACCCCGCACGATGGTGTTCTTCGAGTCCCCGCACCGGCTGGCCGACGCGCTCGCTGACGCCGGGACGGCCTTCGGCGCGGAGCGGCCCGCGGCGGTGTGCCGGGAGCTCACCAAGACCCACGAGGAGGTCCGGCGCGGGTCGCTGGGCGAGCTGGCCGCCTGGGCCGCCGAGGGGGTGCGCGGCGAGATCACGCTGGTCGTGGGCGGGGCGCCGGCGCGGCAGGTGTCGGCGTCCCCGGCCGAGCTCGCGGCGGAGGTGGCCGCCGAGGAGGCCGCGGGTGCCACCCGCAAGGACGCCATCCGCGCCGTCGTCGTCCGCACCGGGCTGCCGCGCCGGACCGTCTACGACGCGGTGGTGGCCGCCAAGGGGTCCTGACCCGGGAAGCCCGATGCAGCCGTCGAGCACGGTCCCGGGGACCCGCCGCAGCAACTGACGCGGGCCGCTACAGCCAGCCGTTGCGCTTGAAGCCGCGGTAGAGCAGCACGATCGCGCCGAGGATGACCAGGAGCACCAGCGGGTAGCCGAACCGCCACCCCAGCTCGGGCATGTACTCGAAGTTCATCCCGTAGATCCCGGCGATGGCGGTGGGGACGGCGATGATGCCGGCCCACGCGCTGATCTTGCGCATGTCCTCGTTGTCGGCCTGCGAGGTGCGGGCCAGCGAGGCCTGCAGGATCGAGGTCAGCAGCTCGTCGAGGCCGGCGATCTGGTCGCGGACCCGGATGGCGTGGTCCTCGACGTCCCGGAAGTAGGACCGGGTGGCCTCCGGGACGGCGTCCACCTGCCGCTCGGCGAGCTTCTGCAGCGGCACCAGCAGCGGGGAGACCGCCTTGCGCAGCGACAGCAGCTCCCGCTTGAGCTGGTACAGCCGGCCGATGTCGTCGGTGCGCTCCGGGCTGAACACCGACGCCTCGAGCTCGTCGACGTCCTCCTCCACCGCGGCGGCCACGTCGACGAAGTCGTCGACCACCCGGTCGGCCACCGCGTACAGGACGGCGGCCGGCCCCAGGCAGAGCAGGTCGCGCTGCTGCTCGAGGCTCTGCCGGAGGTCGGCGAGGGAGCCGTGCTCGCCGTGCCGCACCGTGATGACGTAGTGGTCGCCGAGGAAGACCATCACCTCGCCGGTGTCGACCACCTCGCTGGTCGCGGTCAGCCGGTCGTGCTCGACGTAGGTCGCGGTGGTGAGCACCATGAACAGGCCGTCGTCGTAGCGCTCGAGCTTGGGCCGCTGGTGGGCGTAGACGGCGTCCTCCACGGCCAGCGGGTGCAGGCCGTACTGCGCGGCGACGTCGGCGAGCTCCTCCTCCCGCGGTGCGTAGAGGCCCAGCCAGACGAAGCCGCCCTGCTCGGTGGCCTGGCGCAGCGCCTGCGCGTGCTCGGCCGGCTCCTGGCGGACCCCGTCGACGTAGACCCCGCAGTCGACCACCGGGGGCACGCCCTCGGGGCGGGCCGGCGTGGTCCGCTCCGGCGGGCGGCCGGGTGGGCCCGCCGGGCGCGGGCGCAGCGCGGACGGGGCCGCGGGCCGGGCGCCGCCGGCCCCCGCGGGGGTGTCCGAGGCGGTCATCGGTGCTCCTCTCCGGCCGGGTGCCCGCGTCAGCGTAGGCGGGGCCGGGCCGGCGAAGGCCGCGGCGGCAGCACGGCCGACTCCCCCCGACGGGTGAGGGCGCCCCGGGCGGGGGTCCAGCCGCCGGACGGACCCGCCGACCCGACCGGTGACCGTCGTCCCCGGCCAGGGAGAGCAGCCCCGTGGCGAGCACCGTCCTCGACCGCCCCCTCATCGGCTCCGGCAGCCCGGTGCCCCTCCGGCGGCTCCCCCCGGCGGCCGTGCTGGGCGCCGCGGCGGCGTCCGCGCTGGAGGCGGTCGCCCTGGTCGCCGGCGCGCTCACCGGCCTGGACGGGCTGCTGGCCGCGCCGGTGCGCCCGCCGGGCCTGCTGCTCGGGGCCGTCGTGCTGCTCCTGGCCACCTGGGTGGTGCTCTGCGCCGGGGGTGCGGCGCTGCTCGTCGACGGGTCCGGTGCCCGGCTGCTCACCGGCGTGGCCTGCGCCGAGCTGCTGCTCGCCCTCGGCCTGCTCGCCCTCGGCCTGCTCACCCCGCTGCTGGACCCGCTTCCGGTCGCGCTGCCGCTGCCGGCGCTGGCGCTGACGGCGCTGGCCGTCCCGGTGGGCAAGCTGCTGCTCGCCGGCGCCCCCTCGGCGGTGGCCTGGAGCGGGCAGCAGCGGCGGGCGGCGGTGCCCCGGCCCGCCCCGGAACCGGTCCGCACCCGGGCTCGCGCGGTGACCGTCGGCCTCATCGGCCTGCTGCTGGTCGGCGTCGCGCTCACCACACCGGCGCCCGCGGACCGCGGGGACGGCCCGGCGCCGGCCGGGGTCACCGGGACCCCCTGACGAGGTCCGTACCCTCGACCCGTGAGTGATCGGCACATCCTGACCGCCGTGGCCTGGCCCTACGCCAACGGCCCGCGGCACATCGGCCACGTCTCGGGCTTCGGCGTCCCCTCCGACGTCTTCAGCCGCTACCAGCGCATGGCCGGCAACCGGGTGCTGATGGTCAGCGGCACCGACGAGCACGGGACACCGATCACCGTCGCGGCCGACGCCGAGGGGGTGACCCCGCGGGAGATCGCCGACCGCAACAACCGGATCATCGTGGACGACCTGGCCAGCCTCGGGCTGAGCTACGACCTGTTCACCCGCACCTCGACGGTCAACCACCACCGGGTCAGCCAGGAGATCTTCCTGGGCCTGCTGAAGAACGGGTACGTCTTCCCGCAGAAGACCCTGGGCGCGATCAGCCCCTCGACCGGGCGCACGCTGCCCGACCGCTACATCGAGGGCACCTGCCCGATCTGCGGGTACGACGGCGCCCGCGGCGACCAGTGCGACAACTGCGGCAACCAGCTCGACCCCGTCGACCTGATCAACCCGGTGAGCCGGATCAACGGGGAGACGCCGAGGTTCGTCGAGGAGGAGCACTACTTCCTCGACCTGCCGGCCTTCACCCGGGCCCTGGGCGAGTGGCTCGGGTCGCGGAAGAGCTGGCGGCCCAACGTGCTCAACTTCAGCGTCAACCTGCTCGAGGACCTCAAGCCGCGCAGCTACACCCGCGACATCGACTGGGGTGTGCGGGTGCCGCTGGACGGCTGGCGGGACCGGCCGGACAAGCGCATCTACGTGTGGTTCGACGCGGTGGTCGGCTACCTGTCGGCCTCCATCGAGTGGGCCCGCCGCTCCGGTGACCCCGAGGCCTGGCGGCAGTGGTGGCAGAGCCCGGACTCCGAGGCCTACTACTTCATGGGCAAGGACAACATCGTCTTCCACGCCGAGATCTGGCCGGCGCAGCTGCTCGGCTACGACGGCGAGGGGGACCGCGGCGGTTCCCCCGGGTCCCTGGGCCGGCTGAACCTGCCCACCGAGGTGGTCTCCAGCGAGTTCCTGACCATGGAGGGGCGCAAGTTCTCCTCCTCGCGCCAGGTCGTCATCTACGTGCGCGACTTCCTCGCCCGGTACGACGCCGACGCGCTGCGCTACTTCATCGCCGCCGCCGGGCCGGAGACCCAGGACACCGACTTCACCTGGGCGGAGTTCCGCCGGCGCAACAACGACGAGCTGGTCGCCGGCTGGGGCAACCTGGTCAACCGCTCGGTCTCCATGGCGGCCAAGAACGTCGGCGCCGTCCCCACGCCGGGCGAGCTGACCGACGCCGACCGCGCCCTGCTGGCGGCGACGTCGGGGGCGTTCGGCCCGGTCGGCGACCTGCTGTCCCGCAACCGGCAGAAGGCGGCCGCGGCCGAGGCGATGCGGGTCGTGGGCGAGGCCAACAAGTACCTGTCCGACCAGGCGCCGTGGAAGCTCAAGGAGGACCCGGCCCGCCGGGACACCGTGCTGCACACCGCGCTGCAGGCGGTCAGCGACTGCAACGCGCTGCTCACCCCCTTCCTCCCGCACTCGGCGCAGAAGGTGCACGAGCTGCTCGGCGGCACCGGCGTGTGGTCGCCGGCGCCGCGGGTCGAGGAGGTCACCGACCTCGACGACGGCTCGCCGTACCCGGTCATCACCGGCGACTACGACGACGGGCAGGCGGTGTGGGCCTCCCGCCCGCTCCCGCCGGGGACGCCGCTGTCACCGCCCACCCCGGTGTTCAAGAAGCTCGACGAGTCGATCGTCGCCGAGGAGCTGGCCCGGCTGGAGGAGAAGGGCACCTCGGCGTGACCCGGTCGGCCGCGCGCGCCGACCGGCGGGGCGGCCCGCCACCGTCCCCGGAGCCGCTGCCGGCGCCGGCGGTCGACAGCCACACCCACCTCGACATCGTCCTCACCGGGTTCCGCCCCGAGGACGGGCAGCCGCCGGCGGAGGCGGACGTCGACGCCGAGATCGCGGCCGCGGTGGCCGTCGGCGTCCCCCGGCTGGTGCAGGTCGGGGTCGACGTCGCGTCCTCGCGCTGGTCGGCCGAGCTGGCGGCCCGCCACCCGGACGTGCTGGCCGCCGTCGCCGTGCACCCCAACGCGGCCGGCGCCGGTGAGGCCGACGACGCCGCCCTGGCCGAGATCGACCGCCTCGCCGCGCTGCCGCGGGTGCGGGCGGTGGGGGAGACCGGGCTGGACCGGTACCGCACCGGCCCGGAGGGCTGGGCGGCGCAGGAGGCCTCGTTCCGGGCGCACGTCCGGATCGCGAAGGAGCACGGCGTCGCCCTGGTCATCCACGACCGGGACGCCCACGAGGAGGTCCTCCGGGTGCTCGACGACGAGGGCGCGCCGGAGCGCACGGTCTTCCACTGCTTCTCCGGGGACGCCGCGTTCGCCCGGGCCTGCGCGGCCCGCGGGCACGTGCTCTCCTTCGCCGGGACGCTGACCTTCGCCAACGCCGGGTACCTCCGGGAGGCCGCGGCGCTGACCCCGCTGGACCAGCTGCTGGTGGAGACCGACGCGCCGTTCCTCACCCCGGTGCCGCACCGCGGGCGGCCCAACGCCTCGCGGCTGGTCCCGCACACGGTGCGGGCCCTGGCGGAGGTGACCGGGGTCGAGGTCGAGGAGCTGTGCGCCGCGCTCACCCGGAACGCCGAGCGGGTCTTCGGCCCGTGGGGGGTGTGATCCCCCGCGGGGGCGCGGCCTGCGGGAGTTGACGGTCCCGTGACCGGTCGCCCCCGGGGCGCCGAACCGGGGGACACTGGCTGTCGTGGGCCGCCTCATCGCCGTCGTGCTGTTCATCGCCGTCCTGGTGCCCGGGGTCCTGCTCGCCCGCGCCTGGTGGCTGGCCGCCGGGCGCCGCGCGGTCGCCTCCGCGGCCGTCGAGTTCGCGACGCCGACGCCCGAGGGCACCGCCACCCTCCGGCGCCAGGCCGTGCACGGCCGCCGGGTCCGCCGGCTCGGGCTGCTGCTGGGCATCGTGGGCATCGTCGCCAGCGTCGTGCTCTTCGCGGAGGCGTCGGTCTTCCTCTGGGCGCCGGCCCTCGTCGTCGGCCTGCTGCTCGGCGTGGTGCTGGCCGAGACCACCCGCCCGCGCCCGCGCTGGCGCGCCAGCTCCCCGGCCCGCCGGCCGCGGCAGGGCGACCAGATCTCCCTGGCGCTGCTGTGGACGATGCGCGCGGTCGTGGCCGCCGAGGCCGTCGCCACCGTCCTCATGTGGCAGCGCGACCAGCTGCCCGACTCCGTGGCCTGGGTCGCGCTGACCGTCCCGCTGCTGGCCTGGGTGCTGGCCGAGGTCGCCCTGCTCCGGTCGCTCGTCCGGCCGCTGCCGGCCGAGGGCGCCGACGTCCCCGTCGACGAGGCGCTGCGCACCTGGACCGCCCACCTGGTGACCGCCGCCGTGAGCGTGCTGGCGCTGCTGCCGCTGGGCACCCTGCTGCTGGCCGCCGGCATCGCCCTCGGTGACCGCGTCACCGACGGCGCCGACCTGGTGCCCGTGGCCCTGGTGGCCGGCGGCTTCGCGGGGCTGGCCGCCGGGCTCGCGGTGGCCGGGTTCCTCGTCACCTGGCTGCGGCCGGTCCGCCCCGGCGACCGCGCCCTGACCGGCTGAACCACCCCGCGCCGGCCCGGTCCCGGGCAGCGCGCTGTCGTCCTCGTCACCCCGCGCACCCCACGCTGCACACCTGTCACACCCGTCCCACGCGGCGCGCCGTTCACTCTCCGTGTCGGCGCGTCCACGAGTCGACACATCGTCGCCCTGGTTCACTCGCTGCGCACCGTTGTCGGGTGCATCGAGTCCGTTAACGTGTCGTGACCAGCCGGGGTGGGGATCGACTCGGGCGGCGTCCACCGACCTGGAGTCCCCACTCCTCATCGGCTGCCGCGCGGGTGCTGGAAGCGGTCCTCTGCCCGGGTCCGGAGACCCCTGGAAGTGCCGTGGCCCGAACGCTCAAGCTCGCCCTCTTCGCCCTCGTCCTGTGCGGACTGGTGGGCGGCTCCCTCGCCTACTTCGCCGCGCAGAAGTCGGTGACGCTCACCGTCGACGGCCAGGCCCGCGAGGTCAGCACCTACGCCTCGACCGTCGCGGAGGTGCTCGAGGACGAGGGCCTGCAGCCCCGGGCGCACGACGTCGTCCTGCCGGACCCGGCGGCGCCGGTGGCCGACGGCGACACCGTGGTGCTCAACCGGGCCCGCCCGCTGCAGCTGACCGTGGACGGCGTCTCCAGCGAGGTCCACGTCACCGCGCTGTCGGTCGACGAGGCGCTCGAGCAGCTGGGCTACCGGGCCGAGGACATCGTGCTCTCGGCCAGCCGCAGCGAGCGGCTGCCCCTCGACGGCATGGCCCTGTCGATCACCACGCCCAAGGACGTGACCCTGGTCGTCGACGGGACCGAGCAGGTGGTCACCACCACCGCGCCGACCGCCGGCGACCTCCTCGCCGAGCAGGGCATCGCGCTCGCCCCCACCGACCGCACCAGCCTCTACCCCGAGCAGGCGCTGCTGGACCGGATGCGGCTGCAGGTCTTCCGCGTCCAGGTCACCGAGGTCACCGAGGTCGCCGCGATCCCGCACGCCACCGTCGAGACCGCCGACCCGGCACGTTTCGAGGGCGACCAGGCGGTCACCCAGCAGGGCGTGGACGGCGAGCAGACCACGGTCCTCCGGGTCACCGTGACCGACGGCGTCGAGACCGGCCGGGAGCAGCTCTCCCGGACCGTCACCCGCCAGCCGGTCGACGAGCTGGTGAGCGTGGGCACCAAGGAGCGACCGGCCGCCCCCGCGTCCTCCGGCAACAGCCCCAGCGCCGACGGCCTGAACTGGGCGGCGCTCGCGCAGTGCGAGTCCGGCGGGCGGCCGAACGCGGTGAGCTCCACGGGCAAGTACCGCGGCATGTACCAGTTCTCCCAGGCCACCTGGAACTCGGTCGGGGGCACCGGGGACCCGGCCGCGGCCTCCGCCGACGAGCAGACCTACCGCGCGCAGCTGCTCTACCAGCGCTCCGGCGCCGGCCAGTGGCCGCACTGCGGCCCCCGGCTGTTCAGCTGATCGGCTCCTCCTGACCGGCACGCCGTCCGACGGGCTGCTGGGCCCGGCCGCCATCCGCGACCTGGCCCAGCAGCTCGACCTGCGCCCGACCAAGACCCTCGGGCAGAACTTCCTGCACGACGCCAACACGATCCGGCGCATCGTGCGCACCGCCGAGCTGCGGGCCGACGACGTCGTCCTCGAGGTCGGGCCGGGGCTGGGCTCGCTCACGCTGGGGCTGCTGCCCGAGGCCGCCGCGGTGACCGCGGTCGAGATCGACCCGCGGCTGGCCGCGCTGCTGCCCGGCACCGTGGCCGCCCGCCGCCCGGACCTCGTCGGCCGGCTCACCGTCGTCCAGGCCGACGCGCTGCGGCTGCGGGAGCTGCCGGGCCCGCTCCCGACTGCGCTGGTGGCCAACCTGCCGTACAACGTGGCCGTGCCCGTGCTGCTGCACCTGCTGGAGCTGCTGCCCTCGCTGCGCCGTGCGCTGGTCCTCGTCCAGGCCGAGGTCGCCGAGCGGCTCGCGGCCGCGCCGGGGTCCCCGGCCTACGGCGTCCCATCGGTGAAGGCCGCCTGGTACGGCGAGGTCCGGCGCGCCGGGAACGTCGGCCGGCGGGTCTTCTGGCCGGAGCCCAACGTCGACTCCGGCCTGGTCGCCCTCGACCGGCGGCCCCCGCCGCCGGGGGACCGCGCGGCCACGTTCGCGGTCGTCGACGCCGCCTTCGCCACCCGCCGCAAGGGGCTGCGCGCGGCGCTGGCCCGCTGGGCGGGCGGCCCGGCGGCGGCCGAGGAGCGGCTGCGGGCCGCCGGGATCGACCCGGCCACGCGCGGCGAGCAGCTCTCGGTGACCGACTTCGCCCGCCTGGCGGCCGTCGCGGGGCAGGCCCGGCCGTGAGCTGGGCGACCTCCGGGGGGCCGGGCCGCATCACCGGCGACGGCGCCGTCACCGCCCGCGCCCCGGCCAAGGTGAACGTCCACCTGGCGGTCGGCCCGCTGCGCCCCGACGGGTTCCACGAGCTGCGCACCGTCTACCTCGCGGTGTCGCTGTTCGACACGGTCACCGTCCGCCGCGGGCGGGGCCTGTCGCTGGCCGTCACCGGGGAGGGGCGTACGGCGGTCGGAGCGGGCGCCGTCCCGACCGACCGGCGCAACCTCGTCTGGCAGGCCGCCGAGCTGCTCGCCGAGCACGCCGGCGTGGCACCGGACGCCGCCATCGCGATCGACAAGGCCATCCCCGCCGCCGCGGGGCTGGCCGGGGGGAGCGCGGACGCCGCCGCCGCGCTCGTCGCGCTCGACGCCCTGTGGGGCACCCACGCCACCCGCGGCGACCTCGCCGGGCTGGCCGCCCGGCTGGGCAGCGACGTCCCCTTCAGCCTGCACGGCGGGGTGGCCCTGGGCTCGGGCCGCGGCGAGCAGCTCTCACCGGTCCTGGCCCGGCGCCGGTGGGACTGGGTGCTCGGCATCGCCGGGGAGGGGTTGTCCACGCCGGCCGTCTACGCCGAGCTCGACCGGCTGCGCGCCGACGGCCGGGTCCCCGCCGGCACCGACCTCGACCCCGCCGAGCCGGTGATCGCCGCGCTGCGGTCCGGGCCGGTGGAGGCGCTGGCCGCCGCGCTCGCCAACGACCTGCAGGCCCCCGCGCTGTCGCTGCGCCCCGACCTGCGGCGGGCGCTGCGGGCGCCCACCGCGGCGGGCGCGGTCGGGGCGCTGGTGAGCGGCTCCGGGCCCACCGTGGCCGCGCTGGTCGAGGACGCCGACGCCGCCGTCCGGCTGGCCGCCACCCTGGCCGGCGAGGGGGTCTACCGCACCGTGCGCGCCGTGCACGGCCCCGTGCACGGCGCCCGCCTCGTGGGCTGAGCAGGCGCCGGCCGGCACGTGCCCCGCGCGGGCGGCCGGCTCGCCGGGCGGCGGGAGGCCGGGCCGGGCGTCAGGACGGCGCCGGTGCGGGAGCCCGCCGCGCGGCCAGCCGGACCGGGTCGGGCCAGCGCACCGAGTGCGCCCACCCCAGCTTCTCGAAGGCCCAGATCACCCGGGCGCTGATGTCGACCTGCCCGCGCAGCACCCCGTGGCGGGCGCAGGTCGGGTCGGCGTGGTGCAGGTTGTGCCAGGACTCGCCGGCGCTGAGGATCGCCAGCGGCCAGAAGTTGGTGGCCCGGTCCCGCGAGGCGAACGGCCGGTTGCCGACGACGTGGCAGACCGAGTTGATCGACCAGGTGACGTGGTGCAGCAGCGCCACGCGCACCAGGCCCGCCCAGAAGAACGCCGTCCAGGCCCCGGCCCAGGTGCCGGTCGCGACGCCCCCGATGGCGGCCGGCAGGGCCAGGCTCAGGAAGGCCCAGACGACGAACAGCCGGCTGGCGCGCCGCAGCGTCGCGTCCTTGAGCAGGTCCGGCGCGTAGCGCTCGGGGTTGGTCTGCCGCCGGTCGAACAGCCAGCCGAGGTGCGCGTGCCACATGCCCTTGAGCAGGGCGCGGGCATCGCTGCCGTAGCGCCACGGCGAGTGGGGGTCGCCCTCGCGGTCGGAGAAGGCGTGGTGCCGGCGGTGGTCGGCGACCCACTGGACGACCGGTCCCTGGATCGCCATGCACCCGACCACGGCCAGGCCGATGCGCAGCGGCCGGGCGGCCTTGAACGACCCGTGGGTGAAGTGCCGGTGGTAGCCGACGGTGATGCCCAGCAGCGTGAGGAAGTAGAAGCCGACGGCCAGGCCGACGTCGAGCCAGGACAGCCCCCACCCCCACGCCGCCGGGACGACCGCCGCCAGCGCCACGAACGGCACCACGACGAACACGTACAGCGTGAGCTGCTCCAGGTGCCCCTTCTCCTTGCCGAGGGCGGTGGCCGGGAGCCCGGCGTCGGGGTCGGCCGGCCGGGGCGCGGTGGGGCGGGTGAGGGCAGGGGCGGGCACGCGGTCTCCAGAGGTGGGGGAGGCCCGGAGACTGCCGGTCGATGGGCACCCGGGGCTGCTGGGTGCGTAACCTACGTCACCGTGGAGGGGCTCGCGCGGCGGGCCCCGGCGCCGTGCCGCGCGGTGCCGGCGGGCGGCGGCCGGCGACGGCCTACTCTCCGGGGGACGCCGACCGCGTCGCAGGTGCCGCCCGCACCGGCGGCACCCGGGTGGGGGATGGGGTAATCGGCAGCCCGCCGGCCTTTGGAGCCGGGAAGTCTCGGTTCGAGTCCGAGTCCCCCAGCAGACGCACCGATCGCAGCCGTGCCGGTCCCGACCGCCCGCTCGGGCCGGCGCACCGCCCCCGTACGGAGGAGACCCGTGACCGCATCCCTGCCGCAGACCGGCCCCGAGGGCGGGGTCGCCGGCGTCGTCGTGCTCGCCGCCGGCCAGGGCACCCGCATGCGGTCGTCCACGCCGAAGGTGCTGCACGCCCTCGGCGGGCGCAGCATGCTCGGCCACGTCCTCGCCGCGACCGCGCCGCTGGGCGCGCGCTCGACCGTCGTCGTGGTCGGCGCCGGCCGGGCGGCCGTGGAGGCGCACCTGGCCGAGGTCGCGCCGGCCGCGCTGCCCGTCGTCCAGGAGGAGCAGCGCGGGTCCGGGCACGCGGCCGCCGTGGCGCTGGCCGCCGTCCCCGACCTCGACGGGCCCGTGCTCATCGTCAACGGCGACGCCCCGCTGCTGCGGCCGGGGACGGTGCGGGCGCTGGTCGACGCGCACGTGGCCGCCGGGCACGCGCTCACCGTGCTCACCGCCGTGGTCGACGACCCCACCGGCCTCGGCCGGATCGTGCGCGACGAGGACGGCGCGGTGCAGGCGATCGTCGAGGAGCGCGACGCCACCCCGGAGCAGCGGGCCGTCCGCGAGATCAACGCCGGGGTCTACGTCGGCGACGCCGCCGCGCTGCGCCGTGCCCTGGGCCGGCTCGGCGAGGACAACGACCAGGGCGAGCAGTACCTCACCGACGTGCTGGCCCTGCTGGCCGGGGACGGCGACCCGGTCGGCGGGGCGCCCGCCGAGGACCCGGTCGACGTCCTGGGCTGCAACGACCGCCGCGAGCTGGCCGCCCGCCGCCGGACGCTCAACGACCGCGTCCTCGACGAGCTGATGCGCGCCGGTGTCACCGTCGTCGACCCGGCCACCACGTGGGTCGACGTGACGGTCACCGTCGAGCCCGACGCGCTGCTCGAGCCCGGTGTGCACCTGCGGGGCGCCACCTCCGTGGCCACCGGCGCGGTGGTCGGCCCCGACACCACCCTCGTCGACTGCGCCGTCGCCGAGGACGCCACCGTCGTGCGCTCGCACTGCCTGGGCGCCGAGATCGGCCCGGACGCCTCGGTGGGGCCGTTCAGCTACCTGCGCCCGGGCACCCGGCTCGGGCGCGGGGCCAAGGTGGGTGCCTTCGTCGAGACCAAGAACGCCGAGGTGGGCGAGGGGTCGAAGGTGCCGCACCTCTCCTACGTGGGCGACGCCACCATCGGCCGCGGGTCGAACGTCGGCGCGGCGACGGTCTTCGTCAACTACGACGGCATCGCCAAGCACCGCACGACCGTCGGCGACCACGTGCGGATCGGCTCCGACACGATGCTCGTCGCGCCGGTCACCGTGGGGGACGGCGCCTACACCGCCGCGGGGTCTGTCATCGTGTCCGACGTCCCACCGGGGGCCATGGCCGTCGCGCGGGCCAAGCAGCGCAATGTGGGAGGCTGGGTCGGCCGCCGTCGACCGGGAACGGCCTCCGCCCGCGCGGCGGAGGCGGCCGAGCAGGCCGACACTGGGACGGCCGGGGCCGGGTGAGGCGGGCGGCCGGCACCAGCGACGACGACACGTAGGGGCGAGAGCCGATGAGCGCCATCCGGCAGACCACCAGCAAGAGCCTGATGCTGTTCTCCGGCCGGGCCTACCCGGAGCTGACCGAGGAGATCGCCGGGCACCTGGGGGTCACGCCGACGCCGACCGCGTCGTACGAGTTCGCCAACGGCGAGCTGTTCGTGCGGTTCGAGGAGTCCGTCCGCGGCTGCGACGCCTTCGTGGTGCAGAGCCACACCGCGCCCATCAACACCTGGCTGATGGAGCAGCTGATCATGGTCGACGCGCTCAAGCGCGCGTCGGCCAAGCGGATCACCGTCGTCGCCCCGTTCTTCCCCTACGCCCGCCAGGACAAGAAGCACCGCGGCCGCGAGCCCATCTCCGCCCGCCTGGTGGCCGACCTGTTCAAGACCGCCGGTGCCGACCGGCTCATGGTCGTCGACCTGCACACCGCGCAGATACAGGGCTTCTTCGACGGGCCGGTCGACCACCTGTTCGCCCTCGACCTGCTGGTCGAGGACGTCTGCGCGCGCTGGGGTGACCGCGACATCACGGTGGTGTCGCCGGACGCCGGGCGGGTGCGGGTCTCCGAGCGGTGGAGCGACAAGCTCGGCGGCGCCCCGCTGGCCTTCATCCACAAGACCCGCGACCCGCTGCGGCCCAACGAGGTCGTCGCCAACCGCGTCGTCGGCGAGGTCGAGGGCCGGGTCTGCATCCTGGTCGACGACATGATCGACACCGGCGGCACCATCGTGAAGGCCGCCGAGACGCTCTTCGAGGCCGGCGCCGCCGACGTGATCGTCTGCGCCACCCACGGCGTCCTCTCCGGCGCGGCGGTCGACCGGCTCAAGAACAGCCGGGTCAGCGAGGTCATCGTGACCAACACGCTGCCCATCGAGCCGGCCCGCCAGTTCGACAAGCTCACCGTGCTCTCCATCGCCCCGCTCCTGGCGCGGGCGATCAAGGAGGTCTTCGAGGACGGCTCGGTCACGAGCCTCTTCGACGGTGCTGGGTGATCTGTCGGCCTACCGGCCTCCTCCCGCGGCCACGTGCCGTTCCCGGCGTGCGCTGAGCCGTGCGCTCGCTCCGCTCGTCGGGGACCCTGCGGGCCCCGCTCCTCCCGGGCACCCGCCCGCGGCCACGTGCCGTTCCCGGCGTGCGCTGAGCCGTGCGCTCGCTCCGCTCGTCGGGGACCCTGCGGGCCCCGCTCCTCGCGGGCACCCGCCCGCGGCCACGTGCCGTTCCCGGCGTGCGCTGAGCCGTGCGCTCGCTCCGCTCGTCGGGGACCCTGCGGGCCCCGCTCCTCCCGGGCACCCGCCCGCGGCCACGTGCCGGTCCCGGCTTTCGTCGAGGCGCTCGGGGTCACGTCGTCCCTGGAGCGGCCGTTCCGGGTGGAGAGATGTCCGGCAGGGGGACGACGATGCCGGTGCGGCACCCGCGGCCCCCGACCGCGGCACCCGCGGCTCCCGACCGCGACGCCCGGCAGGTGGCTCCCCGACGGTCGGGTACGCTGGGTGAGTTGCCCGGCGAGGGAGACGGTCCGCCGTACTCCGTGATCGACGTGCGTGTGCCTGTCCCGAGGTGTGCCGCGTCGCGTGCCGGCTGCAGACCCGGATCCACCTCCCGAGGAGCACACCACCGTGGCTGACTTCCGCCTCGTCGCCGAGGCCCGCACCGAGTTCGGCAAGGGCAGCGCCCGCCGCACCCGCCGGGCCGGCCGCGTCCCCGCCGTCCTGTACGGGCACGGCCAGGACGTCGTCCACCTGTCCCTGCCGGCCCTCGAGTTCGCCGCGGTGCTGCGCAACGGCGGCTCCAACGCGCTGCTGACGATCGTCCTCGACGGCAAGGAGCAGCTGGCGCTGACCAAGGCCGTCCAGCGCGACCCGCTGACCCGCGTGCACGAGCACGTCGACCTCCTCGTCGTCCGCCGCGGCGAGAAGGTGACCGTCGACATCCCCGTCCACGTCACCGGCGACGCCGCCCCCGAGACGCTGGTGAGCGTCGAGCTCAACACCGTGTCCGTCGAGGCCCCCGCCACCTCGATCCCCGAGACCGTCGAGGTCGACGTCACCGGCCGCGAGGCCGGTCAGGGCGTGCACGCGAGCGAGCTGTCGCTGCCCTCCGGCGTCACCCTGCTCACCGACCCCGAGGCGCTGGTCGTCAACGTCATGGCCGCCCCGACCGCCGAGGCCCTCGAGGCCGAGCTGGCCGAGGCCGAGGCCGAGGCCGGCATCGAGCGCGAGGAGTCCGTCGAGGCCGAGGAGGGCGCCGGCGAGGGCGACGTCGTCCCCGAGCCCCTGGACCAGGGCAGCGGCGAGTCGATGGAGTCCGCCGAGAAGAGCGGCTGAGGCACGTCCTGAGCGAGAACGCGACCCGCGGGGGCGCCGGCGCAGCCGGCGCCCCCGTCGTCGTGCCCGAGGGGCCCTACCTCGTCGTCGGGCTGGGCAACCCGGGGCCGGCCTACGCGGGCAACCGGCACAACGTCGGGGCGATGGTCCTCGACGAGCTGGCCGGCCGTGCCGGGGTGCGGCTCTCGCCCGGCAAGGGCAAGCGCGCCCGCACCCTCGTCGGCGAGGGCCGGCTGGCCGGCCGCCGCGTCGTGCTGGCGCGCCCCACCTCCTACATGAACGAGTCGGGCAGCCCGGTCCGCGGCCTGCTCGACTACCACTCGATCCCCGCCACCGAGCTCGTCGTGCTGCACGACGAGCTCGACATCCCCTTCGCCAGCGTGCGGCTCAAGCGCGGCGGCGGCGAGGGCGGCCACAACGGGCTGCGCTCGGTCTCCCGCTCCACCGGCACCCGCGACTACCTGCGGGTGCGCGTGGGCGTCGGCCGCCCGCCCGGCCGGCAGGACCCCGCCGACTTCGTGCTCCGGGACTTCTCGGCGACCGAGCGCAAGGAGCTCGCCCTCCTCGTCGCCGAGGCGGCCGACGCCACCGAGGAGCTCCTCGCCCGCGGCCTCGAGGCCGCGCAGAACGTCGTCCACCCCCGCACCTGAGAGGGACGGCGGCCCCCCTCATCGGGTGACCCGACCGTGTTCCGCGTTGACGCCTCTCGTCACGCAGTGTGAGTGTTGCCCGGTCGCCGGGTCGTCCGGCCGGGGAAAAGTCCAGGCAGTGCGCCTCGGGCACCCCGGATCCGCCCCCCGGCCGACCACGCACCGTGATGCTCGGGGGGAACCGTGCTGCTGGACCACACCATGGCCGGACTGAGGACGACGACGTCCCCGGTCGGCGCCGCCGCGGCCGTGACGCGCCCGGTCGGGACGAGCTGGGCGGGCCGCTACGTCGTGGCCCTCGTCGCCGGGGAGGCCGTGGCCGCCGCGCTGGCCGCCGCCGCCGTCCTGCTGGTGCGCGACGACGCGCCGGCCTCGCTGGCAACAGCCGCCGCCGCGCTCGTCGTGCTGTGGCCGGTGCTGCTGTGGGCGTGCGGGGCGTACTCCGAGCGGGTCTTCGGCACCGGCAGCGACGAGTACCGCACGGTCCTGCGCGCCGGTTTCCTCCTGCTGGCCGCCGCCGGCTTCGTCTCCTACGCCGCCCGGCTCGACCTCTCCCGGGGTCTGGTCGTCGGCGCCATCCCCGCCCTCGCCGTCGCCACCCTGGCCCTGCGCTACGCGGCCCGGTGCGCGCTGCGCGGCCTGCGGGCCCGCGGCCTGTGCACCAGGCGCGTCGTGGTGGTCGGCCGTGGTTCGGCCGTGCTCGAGCTGACCGCGCGGCTGCGCCGGGAGGGCTACGCCGGCCTGGACGTCGTCGCCGCCTGCGTCACCCCCGCCGACCGCGCGCGGGTCGCCGAGACCGCGGGCCTCCCGGTGGGCGGGCTGGACGACGTGCTCGCCGTGGCCCGCCGCGCCGGCGCCGACACCGTCGCGGTGACCTCGGCCAGCGAGACCGCGGCCCAGTACCTCCGGGAGCTGTCCTGGGAGCTGGAGGGTTCGGGCCTGGAGCTGCTCGTCGCCCCCGGCCTCATCGAGGTCGCCGGCCCCCGGCTGCACATCCGGCCGTTCGAGGGCCTGCCGCTGCTGTCGGTGGAGCAGCCGCGGTTCGAGGGCTGGCAGCGGGTGGTGAAGGGCGGCATCGACCGCGCGGCCGCCGCGGTGGCGCTGCTGCTGCTGGCCCCGGTGCTGCTGGCCATCGCCGTCGCGGTGCGGGCCGACAGCCCGGGCCCGGTGCTCTACCGCCAGGAGCGGATCGGCGTGAACGGCCGCCCGTTCACCATCCTCAAGTTCCGCAGCATGGTCGTCGACGCCGACCGCCAGGTGGCTGCGCTGGCCGGGCAGAACATCTCCGACGGGCTGCTGTTCAAGATGCGGGTCGACCCCCGCGTCACCCCCGTGGGCCGGTGGCTGCGCCGGTTCTCCCTCGACGAGCTGCCCCAGCTGCTCAACGTGCTGGCCGGCTCCATGTCGCTGGTCGGGCCTCGGCCGCCGCTGCCGGCCGAGGTGGCCCGCTACGACACCTCGGTCAGCCGCCGGCTGCTGGTCAAGCCCGGCCTGACCGGGCTCTGGCAGATCTCCGGCCGCAGCGACCTGCCGTGGGAGGACGCCGTGCGCCTGGACCTGCGGTACGTGGAGAACTGGTCGCTGGCCCTGGACGTGCTCATCCTCGCCAAGACGGTGCGCGCCGTCGTGGCCAGCTCCGGCGCCTACTGAGCCCGCCGGCCGGGTGACCCGTGCGGGTGAGGTCCTCCCCGCCCGGCTCACCCGGACCGCTCCCGCCGCCGATGCACCCCCGAGGGACGGCGGCCGCCCGTCGGCAACGACGTCCCGCGAGACGCCCCTGATCGGAGGCACGGTGGACAGGCTGCGCATCGCCATGGTGGGCACGCGAGGCGTGCCCGCCCGCTACGGAGGCTTCGAGACCGCCGTGGAGGAGGTCGGCCGCCGGCTGGCCGACCGCGGCCACGACGTCGTCGTCTACTGCCGCACCGCGCCCGACGCCGCCGGGCCGCGCCCGGCCGAGCACCTGGGCATGCGGCTGGTCCACCTGCCGGCCGCCCGCCGCCGCGCGCTGGAGACGCTGAGCCACACCGCGCTGTCGGTGCAGCACCTGCTGACCCACCGCACCGACGTGGCGCTGGTCTTCAACGCGGCCAACGCGCCGCTGCTGCCCCTGCTGCGGGCCGCGCGGATCCCGGTCGCCACCCACGTGGACGGCCTGGAGTGGAAGCGGGCCAAGTGGGGGCCCGCCGGACGCCGGTACTACCGGGCCGCCGAGGCGCTCGCCGTCCGCTGGTCCGACGTCCTGATCGCCGACGCGCAGGGCATCGCCGACTACTACCGCGACGCCTTCGCCGCACCGACGACCCTGCTGACCTACGGGGCGCCCCGCATCCGGCCCGGCGCCCACCGGCTCGCCGAGGTCGGGCTCGAGCCCCGCGGGTACCACCTCGTGGTCGCCCGCTTCGAGCCGGAGAACCACGTCGACCTGGTGGTCGAGGGCTACGTCGCCGGCGCGGCGACCCGCCCGCTGGTCGTGGTGGGCTCGGCCCCCTACTCCGACGCCTACACCCGGCGCGTGCACGCCCTGGCCGACGACCGGGTGCGCTTCCTCGGTGGCGTCTGGGACCAGGAGCTGCTCGACCAGCTCTACGCGCACGCGTGCACGTACCTGCACGGGCACTCGGTCGGCGGCACCAACCCCTCGCTGCTGCGCGCCATCGGGGCCGGCGCGGCGGTCACCGCCTTCGACGTCGACTTCAACCGCGAGGTCGTCGGCGAGTCCGGGCGGTGGTTCCGCACACCGGCCGACGTCGCCCGGGCGACCGAGGCCGCCGAGGCCGATCCCGCGGGCACCCTGCGGGCAGGGGAGCGGGCCCGGGAGCGGGCCGCCGCCTACGACTGGGACGAGGTGGCCGCCGGCTACGAGGAGCTGGCGGCCCGGCTGGCCGGACGCCGGTTCCCGCGCCGGCGCCCGTCCGGACGGCGCCGGCCCACCGCGGCCGACGACCTCCCGCCCCCGCCCCCGCCGCCGCCGCCCGCGGCCGGGCCGGCGGCGGACGTCCCGGCGCCGGCACCCGCGCCCGAGGCCGAGCGCCTCCCGGCGGGCCAGCCGTGACCGCCGCACCGGCGTTCCCCGCCGAGGGGCTGGGCGCCACCCTGCGCCGGCTCTCGACCGCACAGAAGGGCGCCGCCGGGGCGCCGGCCTACTCCCGCTTCGTCAACCGGCCGCTGGGCCGGCTGCTGGCCGCGCTCGCGCACACCGCCGGGCTCACCCCGAACGCCGTGACCGCGCTGAGCGCCGGCTGCACCGCCGCCGCGCTGGTCGTGCTCGCCCTGGCCTCCCCGGGTGTCCCCGTCGGCCTGGCCGTCACCGCGCTGCTGCTGCTCGGGTACGGCCTGGACTCCGCCGACGGGCAGGTGGCCCGGTTGCGCGGGGGTGGCTCCCCGGCCGGGGAGTGGCTGGACCACGTCGTCGACGCGGTCAAGGCCTCCGCGCTGCACCTGGCACTGCTGGTCGGGCTCTACCGCTCCGGCACCGTGGACGAGGGCTGGCTGCTGCTGGTGCCGCTGGGCTACTGCGTCGTCGACGCCGTCACCTACTTCGCCACCATGCTCAACGAGGCCCTCCGCGAACGGCACGGGGCGCCGACCCGTGCGCAGCCGACCGACCGGCGGCCGGGCGTGGGCCGCTCGCTGCTCACGCTGCCCACCGACTACGGCCTGCTCGCCTGCGCCTTCCTGCTGTACGGCTGGCCGGCGCTGTTCCTCCCGGCCTACACGGCCCTCTTCGTGGCGGCGGCCGGTTTCCTGGCCCTCGCCTCCGTCCGGTGGTTCGCAGAGATGGGCAGGTTGACCCGATGAGCACCGACGTCCCGCCACAGGCCCGGGCCCCGCGCCGGCCGCTCCTGGTCGCGCTCGGCCTGCTGGCCGCCCTCCTCGCCGTCACCGCCGTGGTCCTCGGCGCGCGGGGGGAGGAGTCGGCCGGTCCCTCGGCCGCCGCGGCCACACCGCCGCCGACGTCGGAGGCGCCGGCCGCCGAGCCGACGGCCCGCGTCTCCGAGCCCCCGACGGGGCCACCGGCCGAGCCGACGGGCGTGGTCGCCGACGAGCTGCCGCCCAGCCGGGCACCGGTCCCGCTGGACGGGACGGCCGAGGTGGAGGACCGGGTGGCCGCCACGGTGACGGCGGTCGAGGCCGTCGAGGGCACCGGCACCGGGCCGGGCAACGTCGCGGGCCCGGCGCTGCGGGTCACCGTCCGCGTCGAGAACCGCTCCACCGAACCGGTCGACCTCGACGGCGCCGTGGTGACCCTGACCTCCGGGGTGGACCAGGCGCCCGCCCCGACCCTGGGCGACCCCTCGGCCGCGCCGCTCACCGGCACCGTCGGGCCGGGCGAGGCCGCCGACGGGGTGTACGTCTTCACCCTGGCCGAGGACGCCCGCGACCTGGTCACGGTGTCGGTCGGCCACGAGCCGGGCGCCCCTTACATGGTGTTCTCCGGCCCCGCGCGCTGACCCCCTCCCACCCGCGTCCAGCAGGGCCCCGGCTCCGGCCGGGGCCCTGCCGTCGTGTGCGCACCGGACGTCACCCCATGGGGGTGGACACGCCCCGCAGCGACGCTCGACCACGAACCGTCACCGGATCAGGGGATAGGTCCCCCTTCTCGTCACGCTTAGTGTTCGGCCGCTGGTCCGGCTCGAGGACCACGCAGTCGTCCTGGACGAGCGGGGGAAGCACCACATGTCTGTCGTCTCCACGGCCTGGGGGAAGACCCTCCTGGCCGGTCTGGTGAGCCTGATGCTGGGGGTCGGGGCCGTCGCCCTGCCCGCCCCGGCGGTGGCCGACACCGCGCCGGTGAACCCGGCGGACCCGGCCACGCCGGCCACCGTCACCGCCGACCCGCTGCCCACGGCGCAGATCAACGGGGTGGCCTGGGCGCAGGTGGTCGTGGGGAACACCGTCTACGTCGCGGGCCGGTTCACCCGCGTCCGGCCGGCCGGCGCCGCGCCCGGGACGCAGGAGACGGTGCGCAACAACCTGCTGGCCTACGACATCCGCACCGGCGAGCTGATCACCTCCTTCGCGCCCGACCTGAACGCGCAGGCCCTGGCGATCACCGCGTCGCCGGACGGCTCCCGCATCTACGTCGGCGGTGACTTCACCCAGGCCGACGGCCAGACGCGCTACAACCTCGCCGCCTACGACACGGCGACCGGGCGGCTGGTGAGCGACTTCAGGCCGGCGTTCAACAGTCAGGTCGCGGCACTCGCCGCCACCAACGACCGGGTGTTCGCCGGGGGCTGGTTCACCGCAGTCGGTGGCACGGCCCGCCGGAACCTGGCCGCCATCTCCGCCAACGGCACGCTGCTGCCGTGGGCGCCGGTGCCCGGCCCCGGGAACACCACTGCTCCCGCGACGTCTGTCTCGGCCCTCGTGGTGACCGGCAACGGCAACCAGGTGGTGGCCGGCGGGCGCTTCGGCACCCTGAACGGGGTCGCGGCGGTCGGTGTCGGCGCACTCGACGCCACGTCCGGTGCCACCAAGCCCTTCGCCGTGAACCAGGTCGTCACCAACCAGGGCCAGAACGCCGCCGTCAACAGCCTCTCCACCGACGGCACCTCTGTCTACGGAACCGCCTACAACTACTTCGGCCCCGGCAACCTCGAGGGGTCGTTCAAGGCCACGGCGAACGGCGGTCAGGTCGAGTGGATCAACGACTGCCGCGGTGACACCTACTCCAGCTTCCCGTCGAACGGCGTGCTCTACATGGCCACGCACGCGCACGACTGCAGCACCATCGGCGGCTTCCCCGAGCAGAACCCCCGGGTCAACCTGTTCGGCACCGCGGTGAGCCTGGCCGCGACCGGGACCGTCGGCAACCGCTCGGCGGAGCTCACCGGCAAGCCGGCCCCGTCGCTCCTGCCCTGGTTCCCGACCTTCTACTCGGGCACCTACACCGGTCAGTTCCAGGCCGGCTGGTCGGTGACGGGCAACAGCCAGTACGTCGTCTACGGCGGTGAGTTCCCGGGGGTCAACGGCAGCGAGCAGCAGGGGCTGGTCCGCTTCGCCGTCTCGTCCCTCGCGCCGAACCGGGTGGGCCCGCGCGCGACCGGGACCTTCGGCCCGAGCGTCAGCACGGTCCCCGGCGCCGTCCGCATCACGTGGAAGGCCGTCCACGACCGGGACAACGAGCACCTGACCTACCGCGTGTACCGGGACGAGTCGAACAGCGCCCCGGTGTGCGAGGTGACGCGGCCCTCGCGGTGGTGGGACCTGCCCACGTACGGCTGCGCCGACACCGGGGCCTCCGCAGGGTCGCACCGCTGGCTCGTGGTCGCCAGCGACGCGGCCGGCAACGAGCTGGCCTCCAGCTGGGTCACCGCCACCGTGGGTGCCGCCAACAGCGGCCCCTCCGGGACCTACGGCGACCTCGTCGCCGCCGATGGTGCCAGCGCCCACTGGTCGCTCGGTGAGCTCTCCGGCTCCACGGCCTACGACCGGGTCGGAACCCGGGACATGACCATGAACTCCGGCGTCACCCGCAACCAGGCCGGGGCCCTGGCCGGTGACGGGGGCACGGCGTTCTCCTTCAACGGCACGTCCACCGGTTTCCTGGCCACCACGGCGGCGGCCACCAGTCCGCAGGTCTTCTCGGTCGAGGCGTGGGTCCAGACCACGTCGCGGACCGGCGGGAAGATCGTCGGGTACGGCAACCGCGCGACCGGCACGAGCACCAGCTACGACCGGCACGTGTTCATGGACGCGGCGGGACGCCTGCACTTCGGCGTCTGGAACGGCGCCCAGCAGCGGGTCGGCACCACCGCGACCTACAACGACGGCCGCTGGCACCACGTCGTCGCCTCGCTCAGCCACCGGGGCATGGAGCTCTACGTCGACGGCGTCCTCGCGGGGACCCGACCGCAGGTGACCGCCGCCAACCCGTACAGCGGGTTCTGGCGGGTCGGCGGGGACCGCGGCTGGCAGAGCGCCGCGGAGTTCTTCGCCGGGCAGATCGACGAGGTCGCGGTCTACCCGACCGCGTTGTCGGCGCAGCAGGTGGCCGGCCACAACACGACGGGTCGCACCGGTCAGGTGCCGAACACCGCGCCGTCGGCGGTGTTCTCCGCTGCGGTGGCTGATCTGGCGGTGGCGGTGGACGGGTCGGGTTCGGCTGATGCCGATGGTTCGGTGGCCTCCTACGCGTGGGAGTTCGGCGACGGTGGCACCGGTACCGGGGTGACCGCGTCGCACGGCTACGCGGCGGCGGGCAGCTACACGGTGCGGTTGACGGTGACCGACGACGACGGGGCGACCGCCTCGACCAGCCGGGTGGTGACGGTGACCGCGCCGGCCGCCGAGCCGGAGCCGCAGCCCGAGCCGCAGCCGGGTGATGGTGCGCTGGCGGTGGATGCGTTCGACCGTGAGGTGGTCTCCGGTTGGGGGACCGCCGATCGGGGCGGCGCCTGGACGGTGGGTGGTTCGGGGAGCACGTCGGTGACCGGTGGCGCCGGTCAGCTCAGCGCCGAGGCCCGGCGGAACGCCTCGGCTCTGCTGGCGGGGGTCTCCTCGTTGGATGCCGCGGTGCAGGCCGAGCTGGTGGTGCCCGAGCTGGCCACCGGTGGCGGGACCTACGTCAGCGTGGCCACCCGGCGGGGGGGCACCAGCGACTACCGGTTGCTGCTGCGTTACCGCGGTGACGGCGTGGTCGAGGTCATGCTCGCCCGGCACGTGAACGGGGTGGAGACAATCCTGACCGGGACGGCGCTGTCCGGCGGGTACTCGCCTGGCCAGTCGGTGACGGTCCGGTTCGAGACCGAGGGCACCGGAACCACGACGCTGCGGGCCAAGGCCTGGGCGAGCGGGGCCCCGGAGCCGGCGGCCTGGCTGGTGACCGGCACCGACAGCACCGCTGCGCTGCAGCGGGAGGGTGCGGTGTTCCTCTACGAGTACGTCTCGGGCAGCGCGACCCGGGCCTCGACTGTGCGGGTGGACGACCTGTGGGTCGGGGCTGCCGGCACCGCTCCGGGCGAGCCGACCGGCACTCCGGTCGACCCGGCTCCGGTCAACCAAGCGCCGTCGGCGTCGTTCACGGCGGTACCCACGGAGTTGAGCGCGGCGTTCGACGGGTCGGGTTCGGCTGATGCCGATGGTTCGGTGGCCTCCTACG
>NZ_QVQH01000002.1:62996-363621 GCF_003428645.1 Geodermatophilus marinus
CGCGGCCCTCGCGGTGGTGGGACCTGCCCACGTACGGCTGCGCCGACACCGGGGCCTCCGCAGGGTCGCACCGCTGGCTCGTGGTCGCCAGCGACGCGGCCGGCAACGAGCTGGCCTCCAGCTGGGTCACCGCCACCGTGGGTGCCGCCAACAGCGGCCCCTCCGGGACCTACGGCGACCTCGTCGCCGCCGATGGTGCCAGCGCCCACTGGTCGCTCGGTGAGCTCTCCGGCTCCACGGCCTACGACCGGGTCGGAACCCGGGACATGACCATGAACTCCGGCGTCACCCGCAACCAGGCCGGGGCCCTGGCCGGTGACGGGGGCACGGCGTTCTCCTTCAACGGCACGTCCACCGGTTTCCTGGCCACCACGGCGGCGGCCACCAGTCCGCAGGTCTTCTCGGTCGAGGCGTGGGTCCAGACCACGTCGCGGACCGGCGGGAAGATCGTCGGGTACGGCAACCGCGCGACCGGCACGAGCACCAGCTACGACCGGCACGTGTTCATGGACGCGGCGGGACGCCTGCACTTCGGCGTCTGGAACGGCGCCCAGCAGCGGGTCGGCACCACCGCGACCTACAACGACGGCCGCTGGCACCACGTCGTCGCCTCGCTCAGCCACCGGGGCATGGAGCTCTACGTCGACGGCGTCCTCGCGGGGACCCGACCGCAGGTGACCGCCGCCAACCCGTACAGCGGGTTCTGGCGGGTCGGCGGGGACCGCGGCTGGCAGAGCGCCGCGGAGTTCTTCGCCGGGCAGATCGACGAGGTCGCGGTCTACCCGACCGCGTTGTCGGCGCAGCAGGTGGCCGGCCACAACACGACGGGTCGCACCGGTCAGGTGCCGAACACCGCGCCGTCGGCGGTGTTCTCCGCTGCGGTGGCTGATCTGGCGGTGGCGGTGGACGGGTCGGGTTCGGCTGATGCCGATGGTTCGGTGGCCTCCTACGCGTGGGAGTTCGGCGACGGTGGCACCGGTACCGGGGTGACCGCGTCGCACGGCTACGCGGCGGCGGGCAGCTACACGGTGCGGTTGACGGTGACCGACGACGACGGGGCGACCGCCTCGACCAGCCGGGTGGTGACGGTGACCGCGCCGGCCGCCGAGCCGGAGCCGCAGCCCGAGCCGCAGCCGGGTGATGGTGCGCTGGCGGTGGATGCGTTCGACCGTGAGGTGGTCTCCGGTTGGGGGACCGCCGATCGGGGCGGCGCCTGGACGGTGGGTGGTTCGGGGAGCACGTCGGTGACCGGTGGCGCCGGTCAGCTCAGCGCCGAGGCCCGGCGGAACGCCTCGGCTCTGCTGGCGGGGGTCTCCTCGTTGGATGCCGCGGTGCAGGCCGAGCTGGTGGTGCCCGAGCTGGCCACCGGTGGCGGGACCTACGTCAGCGTGGCCACCCGGCGGGGGGGCACCAGCGACTACCGGTTGCTGCTGCGTTACCGCGGTGACGGCGTGGTCGAGGTCATGCTCGCCCGGCACGTGAACGGGGTGGAGACAATCCTGACCGGGACGGCGCTGTCCGGCGGGTACTCGCCTGGCCAGTCGGTGACGGTCCGGTTCGAGACCGAGGGCACCGGAACCACGACGCTGCGGGCCAAGGCCTGGGCGAGCGGGGCCCCGGAGCCGGCGGCCTGGCTGGTGACCGGCACCGACAGCACCGCTGCGCTGCAGCGGGAGGGTGCGGTGTTCCTCTACGAGTACGTCTCGGGCAGCGCGACCCGGGCCTCGACTGTGCGGGTGGACGACCTGTGGGTCGGGGCTGCCGGCACCGCTCCGGGCGAGCCGACCGGCACTCCGGTCGACCCGGCTCCGGTCAACCAAGCGCCGTCGGCGTCGTTCACGGCGGTACCCACGGAGTTGAGCGCGGCGTTCGACGGGTCGGGTTCGGCTGATGCCGATGGTTCGGTGGCCTCCTACGCGTGGGAGTTCGGCGACGGTGGCACCGGTACCGGGGTGACCGCGTCGCACGGCTACGCGGCGGCGGGCAGCTACACGGTGCGGTTGACGGTGACCGACGACGACGGGGCGACCGCCTCGACCAGCCGGGTGGTGACGGTGACCGCGCCGGCCTCCGAGCCGGAGCCGCAACCCGAGCCGCAGCCGGGTGCCGAGCCGATCGCCGCGGACGCCTTCGGCCGCGAGGTCACCGGCGGCTTCGGCCAGGCGGACCTGGGCGGCAGCTGGACCACCTACGGTGGCGCGGCCAACGTCGCGGTGACCGACGGCGCGGGGCGGCTGACCGCGAACCCGGGCACCAGCGTCGGCGGCCTGCTGGGTGTCACGGCGGCGGACGTGGCCGTCCAGGCCGACGTCGTCCTCGAGCGGACGCCCACCGGCGGCGGCATGTGGGTGTCGCTGGGTACCCGTGACGTCGGCGGGACCCGGTACAAGGCCCAGCTGTGGTTCGCCGCCGACGGCCGCGTGCGGCTGGAGCTGGTCCGGGTGGTCGACTGGGCCGAGACCTTCCTCACGGGGGTCACCCTGCCGGGGACGTACACGCCCGGCACGGCGCTCACCGTCCGGTACGAGGTCGGCGGCGACGCCCCCGCGGCGCTCCGGGCCAAGGCCTGGACGGCCGGGACGGTGGAGCCGGACTGGCAGGTGCAGGCGACCGACGGCACGGTGGTGCTGCAGCGGGCCGGCGGCCTGAAGGTGGACGTCTACACCGCCCGGTCGGCCACCGCCGGCAACGCCGTCCGGTTCGACGACCTGTGGGTCGGACCCGCCGGCCAGGCGCCGCAGGCGCGCTGACCGCACCTCTCGACGACCGCACCCCCGACGGCTCACCGTCGGGGGTGAGGTCGTCCCGGCATCCCCCTGCCGGGGGACGACGACCGGACCCGGGGGCGCGCACCATCGACGCGCCCGGCCGGGCAGACCGGCGTCCGGGCAGCGGGGGAGGACCACCATGACGCACGTTGCCGCGACGGCAGCTCCAGCCCCGGACCTCCCGGCGGGTGGGGGACCCATCGGGGTCGTCGTCGTCTCGTACGGCTCGGCCGACCTGCTCCGCCGCACCCTCGGCCGTTCCGGCCTGGGCGGCGACGACGTGTGCGTCGTCGTGGTGGACAACTACTCCACGGCGGCCAACCGCCGGGCCGTCGCGGAGCTCGGCCAGGCCCACGGCTGGACCGTGGTCTGCCTGCCGGACAACCGAGGCTTCGGCGCGGCCACCAACGTGGGCATCGCACGGGCCCGTGAGCTGGGCTGCGAGACCTTCTGCTGCCTCAACCCCGATGCCTCGGTGACCCCCGAGGTGGTCGAGCAGCTCCGGGTCGCGAGCCTCGCCGACGCCACCTCGGTGCTGGCACCGCGCATCGTCGACTCCACCGGCCGGACCGTGTTCGCCGGCTCCACGCTCGGCCTCGCGGACGGCCGCACCGGCGCACCGCACAGCCCGACCCGGTCGCGCGGCCCGGTCGAGAACTGGTTGACCGGCGCCTGTCTGGTCCTCTCCGCCGGGATGGTGGACAGCACCGGCGGGTTCGCCGAGGACTACTTCCTCTACTGGGAGGACGTCGATCTCTGCCACCGCGTGCTCGCGGCCGGCGGCTCGCTGGTGATCCGCACCGACCTGGTCGCCGTCCACGACGAGGGCGGCACCCAGGGGGAGCGCCGGGGCAGGGCCAAGTCCGACCTCTACTACCGCTACAACACCCGCAACCGGCTGCTGTTCGCCGCGCGCAACCTGTCCCGTCCGCAGCTGCTCGGCTGGTTGCTGCGGACCCCGGCGGTCAGCTGGGAGATCCTGCTGCGCGGTGGACGTCGGCAGCTGCTGCACTCCCCGCGCCCCCTGCTGGCGGCGGTGCGCGGTACCGGGGAGGGCCTGGCGATCGGCATAGCCGCCCTGCTGCTGCGGCGGCGGTCCGGGCCCGGCGGTCGCCATGCGCCGGCCCGCTGTCGCCGGCACCTGGCCCGGGGAAGAGGGTGACGTCGGTGTCCGTCGCCGCCGCGCCGCTGCCCACCGCACCCGTGCCGGTCACCGTCGCCGTGCCCACCTACCGGCGACCGGCCGAATTGCGCGCGCTGCTGCCCGAGCTGGTCGTGCAGGCCGCCGAGGTCACGGATGCCTCACGGGGGCGGTACACCGTCGACGTCCTGGTGGTCGACAACGACCCGGAGGGCAGCGCCGCGGCGGTCGTGACCGCTGTCGCGCTGCCAGGCGTCCGGTACGCGGCCGAGCCCCGTCCCGGGATCGCCGCCGTCCGCAACCGGGCCCTCGACGAGGCGTCCGGTGCGCGGCTGCTGGCCTTCATCGACGACGACGAGCGTCCGCGGGCGGGCTGGCTGGCGTGCCTGCTCGACGCCTGGGATACGACCGGAGCTGCGGCGGTGTCGGGCCGGGTGCTGGCCGAGTACGCCGGGGAGCTGGACCCGTGGCTGCGGGCCGGGGACTTCTTCGTCCGCCGCAGCCTCCCCACCGGCACCGAGATCGACATCGCCGCGACCGGCAACCTGCTGCTCGACCTCGATCAGATCCGCCAGACCGGTACCCGCTTCGAGGCGGCCCTCGGCATGGCCGGTGGCGAGGACACGCTGTTCAGTCGCTCCCTGGTCCGCGCCGGACGACGGATGGTGTGGTGTGACGAGTCGGCCGTGGTGGACCAGGTGCCGGCCGAGCGGATGACCCGCGCATGGGTGCTCGCCCGGGCCTGGAGCCACGGGAACGCGGCGCTGCTCACCGAGCTGCGGCTCACCCCCGCAGCGTTGCCCCGGCTCGCGGTGCGGGCGCGCGGCCTCGGGCGGGGTGCCCTGCGGGTCGCCGGCGGAGGGGTCCGGTGGACGTGGGGTGTGCTGAGCCGGTCGCACCGCCACCAGGCCCGCGGACTGCGCACGGTCCTCCGCGGGGCGGGCATGGCAGGTGGCGCCGTCGGTGTGGTGTACGAGGAATACGCCCGCGACGGCCGCCGCTGGCACCTCGCCCGGGTGGCCGCGCGGTGACCGGCCGCACCGCTGCGGTCCGGGTGGCCCGGTCCGGCCGTCGCAGCCTCGTCGGGGCCGCGCGCCGCGGCGCCGGCCGGCTGGCCGGGTCGGCTGTCGCCGTCCGGACCGCTGAGCGGCACGTCGTCCTCACCTTCGACGACGGCCCGGAGCCGGGCGGCACCGACCGGGTGCTCGCCGCCCTGGCCGACGCCGGGGCGACTGCCACGTTCTTCGTGCTGCTCAGCCGGGCCCGCCGGTACCCCGGCCTGCTGGCGGAGGTCGTGGCCGCCGGCCACGAGGTGGCGCTGCACGGGGTCGACCACCGGGCACTGCCCGACCTGCCGCTCGCCGAGGTCGCCCGCCTGGTCCGCACCGGGAAGGCCGAGCTCGAGGACGCCACCGGGCGCGCCGTCCGCTGGCACCGTCCCCCGTACGGCCGGCAGACCCCGCGGACCTGGCGCGCGGTGGTCCAGGCCGGTCTGCTGCCGGTGCTCTGGGGACCCACGACCTGGGACTGGCGCGACGTCAGCCACGCCGAGCGGCTGGCCAAGGCGCAGGAGGGGGTGGGACCCGGCGCGATCGTGCTGGCGCACGACGGCTTCGCCGGTCCGGAGGACCTCGCCTGGGACGGCCCGGGGCCGGTCCTCGACCGCGGCCGGCTCATCGCCGACGTCCTCGCCGGGTACGCCGCGCGTGGCCTGGCGACGCGGTCGCTGGCCGAGGCCCTCACGGCGGGCACGCTGATCCGCGAGGCCCGCTTCGTCGGCTGACCGGGGGTCAGGTCCGCAGCAGGTCCCGCGCCCGGCGGTAGGCCGCCGCGTGCGCGCGCCCGGCCCGGTCCCAGTCCCGGCGGGAGAGCTCCGGGGCGGCCGACGGCGGGGCCTCCCGCAGCTCCGTCAGTGCGGCCAGCAGGTGGGCGCCGGTGAGCGGGCCGCTGAAGCGGTGGACCCACCCGGGACCGACCTCCTCGGCCAGCTCCCGGTTGACCGGGTTGTCCGGGACCAGCACCGGCGTCCCCAGGGAGAGGGCGGCGAGCGCGCCTCCCGAGTTGTGCATCTCCCGGTAGGGCAGCACGACCAGCTCCGCGGCGGACACCTCGGCGACCAGCTCGGCGTCGGTCAGGAAGTCCAGGGCCAGGGAGATCCGCGGGTCCCGACCGGCTGCGGTCTGCAGCCGGTCGGCCAGGTCGCCGGAGGTCGGTCGGCCCGCGATCCGCAGCGTGAGGTCCGGGGCGTCGATCTCCTGGAACGCCTCGACCAGCCGGTCGACGCCCTTGTACCGCCGCACCTGTCCCACGAAGGCCAACCGTCCCGGGCTCCGGTCGCCCCGCGGATGGGCGGCGTACCAGTCGCGGTAGTGACCGTGCAGGACCGTCTCCACCGGGGTGCCGGGGTCCAGCTCGGTCCGCTCGTTGATCCGGATGCGCAGCGTGGTCCGGCGTTCGGCCCAGCGCAGCAGCGCCACCTCGCGCCGGGAGATGCCCTCGGGCAGGTGCAGGTTGTGCACGGTCCGCACCAAGGGGGTGCGGGTGATCCGCAGCCGCAGCACCAGCAGCCCGAACAGGACCTGGCGGACGAGCTCCTTCAGCGGGCTGTGTCCCGACACCAGGATCTCCGGCCAGTGCGCGTGGAACACGTCGTAGCGGGCGGTCAGTGCCCGTCGCCAGGAGAAGGTCAGCACCCGGACGCCGGGCAGCTCGTCCAGAGCGGTGTGCAGCATGACCACGTAGGGGTTCGTGGTCGCCCGGGGCTCGGGGAACGACTGCAGGACGACCAGCTGGTCCTCTCGCTGACTGGACCGCACGATCGACCTCCGACCACCCGGGCGAGGCGACGCGGGTGGTCGCCGGGACGTCCCCGATCCTCCCCGGAGCGGGGGACGGGAGTCCTCGCCCCATGGGGTGAGCCACCTCCTGCGGAGCCGGTGGGCGGACGCGGGCCCGTGCTTGCATCCGGTGCGTCCCCGGCCGGTCCCGGCGCGGGGCTCCCGGACGAGAGACGACGATGCGAGCCGACGACCCGTGCGCCCTGCACCCCGGGACCCGGACCAGCCGGGACCCGCTCGCGGTGACCCCGGCACCGGCGCGGCCGGCGGGAACGGGGACGACCGCGGGTCCGGGGGACGGGCCTCCCGGGAGCCTCGAGCGCTCGGTCGCACGGGTTGTCGACGCCGGCAACTGCTCCGGCTGCGGCGCCTGCACGCTGCTCGACCCGGGGCTGACGATGCGGCTGGACCCGGAGGGCTTCATCCGGCCGGTGCCGGTCGGCAGCGGTCCACGGCCGGTCGCCTCCCGTGCCCAGGAGCGCGCCTTCCGGGCGGCCTGCCCCGGCCGTCGCGTGCGCGCACAACGGCCGGCGGGATCCCGGCGGGATCCGCAGCTTGGACCGGTCGTCGCCGTCTGGGAGGCCTGGGCCGTCGACCCGGAGATCCGCCATCGCGGCAGCAGCGGTGGCACGCTCACAGCGCTGGCCGCGTGGCTCGCCGAGACCGGGCAGGCCGCGCAGGTCGTAGGCGCGCGATCCGACGCCGACGAGCCCCGCCGGACGGTCCCGGTCCGCATCACCACCCGGGCCGACGCGCTGACCTCGGCCGGGTCCCGGTACGCGCCGGTGGCCACCGCCGGCCACCCGGCCGCCACCGACCCGGGGGGTGCCGTCATCGGCCGGCCCTGCGAGGTCGCCGCCCTGCGGGCGCTCCCCACTGCCGGCCACGGGGGCGCCCGACCCCTGCTGCTGTCCTTCTTCTGCGCCGGGGTGCCGTCCCAGCACGCCACCTCCGACCTGCTCACCGCTCTCGGCGTCCCGCAGGGGGAGGAGTTGCAGTCCCTGCGCTACCGCGGGCACGGCTGGCCGGGGGAGTTCACCGCCGTCACCCGGGCCGGCCGGCAGGTCAGGGCATCCTACGACGAGTCGTGGGGGCGGCACCTCGGCCCGGCCGTGCAGTGGCGGTGCAAGATCTGCCCGGACGGCGTCGGGGAGAGCGCCGACATCGCCGCCGGTGACTACTGGCGCAGCGACGACCGCGGCTACCCCGACTTCACCGAGGGGAGCGGCGTCAGCGTCCTGGTCGCCCGCACCGAGCGCGGGCGCGCCACTGTCGAGCGGGCCGTCGCCGCCGGCGTCCTCGAGGTCCGCCCGATCACCGCCGGAAGCGTGGCCGCGGTGCAGCCGTTGCAGGTCCGGCGCCGGGCGACCCTCCTCGGCCGGCTGCTGGGCGCCCGGCTGGCGGGGCGTCCGGTGCCCTCCGTCCGCGGGTTCGGCCTCCTCCGCCTGGCCTCCGGTCAGCCGCGCGAGACCGTGCGGACGGCTCGGGGCACGCACCGGCGCAGCCGGGACCGGCGCGACGGCCCGGCGGCCGGCACCGCCGGGCGGCCTCGCCCGATCGGATGAGCCGCCCTCTCCGCAGTCGTCGGACGGGTCGTTCCGGGTGCTTGCATCGCTGGGCTCCCGGCCGTCCGACCCGACGTCCGCGGACCACGTCTCGTTGGGGGAACCGATGCGCGTACTGATCCTCTGGGCTGCGCCCGAGGCGCCGAACTACGGCGTGCGGGCCCTCGCCGAGGGCACCGCCGCGCTGGTCCGCCGCGTGTGGCCGGACGCCGAGTGCTCCTTCCACGACTACGGCGGCACCGCCCCGCCGGTCCGCATCGGGGACCCGCGGGAGCTGGCCCGGGAGTGGGTGACCGGCACCCGCGGGCTGCGGTCGTGGCTGCGCGAGTTCGACCTGGTGGTCGACACCCGGTCCGGGGACAGCTTCGCCGACATCTACGGGCTCCCGCGGCTGGCCACCATGTCGGCGGTCGCCGAGTTCGTCCGACGCAGCGGCGTCCCGCTCGTCCTCGGACCGCAGACGATCGGACCCTTCGAGAGCCGCCGCGGCCGGGTGCTGGGCCGGACCAGCCTGCGAGCGGCCACCCGCACGATGGCCCGCGACCACCGCAGCGCGGCGCTCGCGGCGGACCTGGGCCACCCCGTGGACGCCCGCACCACCGACGTCGTCTTCGCCCTGGACACTCCCGCGCGGACGGCCACCCGGGACGTCGTCCTCAACGTCTCCGGGCTGCTGTGGCAGGGGGACCGGCACGTGGACTCCGCCGCGTACCGGGACACGGTGAGCCGGCTCTACCGCGAGCTCGTGACCCGTGGCCGGGAGGTCACCCTCCTCGCCCACGTGGTCGGCTGGGCGCGCGGTGACAACGACGTGCCGGCGGTCGAGGAGTTCGCTGCGGCGCACGAGGGACCGGTGGACGTCGTCGTGCCGACCTCCCTCGCGGAGGTCCGGGAGGTGGTCGCCGGGGCGTCGCTGGTCCTGGGGTCCCGGATGCACGCCTGCCTGAACGCACTGTCGGTGGGGACCCCCGCGGTGCCGCTGGCCTACTCGCGCAAGTTCGAGCCGCTGCTCCAGGACCTCGGCTGGCGGCACTCGGTCGACCTCCGGGCCGAGCAGGCCCCGCTCGAGGCGGTGCTCCGGGTCCTCGACGACGAACCGGAGCTCACCGCGACGGCCGACGACGTCCGCCGGCGTGCCCAGGACCTGCTCGGCGAGGCGGAGAAGTCGCTGCGGACCCTCCGGTGACCGGACCGGCCGTCCCCCCGGCGGACACCGTCCCGCCCGACGACAGCACCCTGCGCAACCGCGCCGCCCGCGGTGCCGCGGTGACGTTCGCGGCGCAGGGCGGGCGGATCGCCCTGCAGGTCCTGTCCGTGGTCATCCTCGCCCGGCTGCTGTCACCGCGGGACTACGGGCTCCTGGCGATGGTCATGGTCGTGCTCGGCGTCGCCGACGTCTTCCGGGATCTCGGGCTGTCGACGGCGGCGATCCAGGCCCGGACCCTGTCCGCGCAGCAGCGGAGCAACCTGTTCTGGCTCAACACCGCGTTCGGGCTGGTGCTCAGCGTGCTCGCGTGGGCCCTCGCGCCCGCGCTCGCCGGCGTCTACGGCCAGCCGGAGCTGGTCGGCATCACCCAGGCCCTCGCCTGGACGTTCCTGCTCAACGGCACGGCGACCCAGCACCGGGCCAATCTCACCCGGCGCCTGCAGTTCGGGCGCCTCGCGGTCGCCGACGTCGTGTCGCCGGTCGCCGGGCTCGCCGCCGCGGTGACGCTCGCACTCGGCGGCGCCGGCTACTGGACCCTCGTCGGCCAGCAGCTGGTCCAGTACGCGGTGATGCTGGTGGTCGTCCTGGCAGCGGGCCGGTGGGTGCCCGGCCCGCCGGACCGGAGCGTCCCCATGGGCGGGCTGCTGCGGTTCGGGTCCGGCATGGTCGGCACCCAGGTGATCGGCTACCTGGGCAACAACATCGACTCCTTGGTCATCGGCGCGCGGTTCGGCGCCGGACCCCTCGGGCTGTACAACCGGGCGTTCCAGCTCCTGATGACGCCGCTCGGTCAGCTGCGTGGTCCGTCCACCCAGGTCGTGCTGCCGGTCCTCGCGTCCCTGCAGGACGATCCGCGTCGCTTCTCGTCCTTCCTGCAGCGCGGTCAGCTCGCGCTCGGCTACACCCTCGTCGTCGGACTCGGTCTCGTGCTGGGCGTGGCCGACCCGGCCACGGTGGTCCTCCTCGGCGGCCAGTGGACCGACGTCGTCCCGCTGCTGCACTGGCTGGCCCTGGCCGGTGTGTTCCAGACCTTGGCGTTGGTCAACTACTGGGTCTACCTGGCCCGCGGGCTGACCGGACCGCTGTTCCGCTACTCCCTGGTCCAGGTCGTCATCCGGGTGGTGTGCATCGGTGGCGGCAGCACGTTCGGCGTCGTCGGTGTCGCGGCCGGCTTCGCGCTGGCGCCGGCCGTCAGCTGGCCGCTGTCCTTCTGGTGGTTGTCCCGCCACACGCCGCTGCCGCGGCGGGAACTGCTCCTCGGGGCGCTGCGGATCCTGGGCCTCACCTCCGCCACCGCCGGGGGCGCCTGGGCCGGCACGGCGCTGGCCGGGGACCTCCCGGCCGCGGTGTCCCTGGGGTGCGGCGTCCTGACCGGCGTGGCGGTGACCCTTGCGGTGGTGTCCGCCGTCCCCGCCCTGCGCCGTGACGTCGTCGGTGTGGCGGAGGTCGGCCGCCTGGCGCTGTCCCGGCGCCGAACCGGGCAGGGGGACCGCTAGATGGCCGGCCTCTCCGCGGCGACGGCGGACCAGCTGGTCCGGCTCGGCGGTGCAGCGGCCCTCGGCGTGCTCGCCGTCGTCCTGCTGCGCCGCTCGCCGCAGCTGGGGGTGGGCGGGTGGTTGGCCGTCGTCTGCCTCGTCCCCGTCTGGGCAGGCGTCGGACTCGGGGCCTACTTCGAGCCGCAGGTGCTGGCCGGGCTGGCCGCCGTCGGAGCCCTCGTCCTCGTCCGCCGGTGCGTGCCGCTGAGCCCGGTGGGAGCCGACCTGCTCATCGCGGCCTTCGCGCTGTCCGCGTTGCTGCCCGCCCTCGTCGGCCGTGGCACCGCGAACGGCGTGTTCGTCCTGCTGGCGCACTGGGCGAGCGCCTACCTGCTCGGCCGGCTGGCCGGTCACCGCCTTCCCCTCGGGCGGGTGTACGCCCTCGTCGCCGTCGCCTTCACGGCGGTTGCGGTCCTCGCCCTGGTGGAGTGGGTCGCCGGATGGAACCCGTTCCACCTCGTGCCCGGCTCCGGAGGACTGCGGGAGGTCTGGGCGACCATCCAGGAACGCGGCGGCGTGGCGCGCGCCGAGGGGGCCTTCGGGCACTCCATCGCACTCGGCGGCAGCCTCGCCCTCGCGCTGCCCCTCACCCTGGCGGCGCCGCTCCGGCCCGCGGTCCGGCTCGGGATGGCCGTGCTGATGGGCGCGGCCTGCGCGGTGACCTTCAGCCGGATCGGGCTGGGGACGGCGGTCCTGGGTGTGCTGCTGTCCATCGCGTTCCTGCGGACGGGGCTGCCCGGCCGTCTGCGACTGCTGATCTGCGGTGGCCTCCTCGTGGGCGCGGCGGCCGCCGCCCCCCTGGTGACCCAGGTCTTCGCCGCGGCCGGCGACGAGGCGTCGGGGAGCGCCGGGTACCGCGCGGACCTGCTGTCCCTGCTGGGGGAAGCGCGACTGCTGGGGCTGTCGCCGAGCTACTGGCGCTCGCCCACCGGCGAGGCGTCCTTCGGCACGTTCCGCTCCATCGACAGCGCCCTGGTGCTGACCACGCTGACCTACGGCTGGATCCCGCTGGCCTTCCTGGGAGCGGCGGTGCTGTCGGCGGTGGTCGTGGTCGTCAGGGGACAGGCGACCGCACCGACCGTCGCGCTGGTCGCCCAGCTGCCCGCGTTCGCAACGGTGGCCCTGATCACGCAGTACGCGAGCCTGGTGTGGTTCGTCGCCGGCCTGGCCGTGGCGGCCCAGGCGCTGGCACCACGCGGGGAGCGAGCCGCCGATCCGCCGGGTCCGGGCGACGCCACCGCCCGGGACCCCCACCGTCCTCACTCCTTGTGGGGAACACAGCCGAATCCGAGGAGATCGATGGCTACCGTCGTTGCAGTGGGTGACCGAAGTGGTCACCGCCCGGGGGGAGACGGAATCGTGGGCGTCGCTGGCTACCTGCAGGTCCTCCGACGGCGGATGTGGGGCGTCGTCGTCTGCGTGGCGCTCGCGGGCGGAGCCGCACTGTCGGCCAGCCTGCTGGCCACCCCGACCTACACCTCCACGGCCGGGCTGTTCTTCTCGCTGCAGAACGGCAACACGGCCAGCGACCTGGCCCAGGGGGCGACGTTCACCCGTGCCCAGATGGCGTCGTACGCCACGCTCACCACGACGCCGGCGGTGCTGGACCCCGTGATCGACCGGCTCGACCTGGAGACGACCGCGGGCGGCCTCGCCGGTCGCGTGTCGGCCACGGCGCCGAACGACACGGTGCTGCTCCAGGTGTCCGCGTCGGCGACCTCGCCCACCGAGGCCGCGCGGATCGCCGACGCCGTCGCCGGCCGGCTCGCCGAGGTGGTCGAGGAGGTGGCCCCCGCCGACACGGAGGGACGGGCCACGGTGCTCGTGACCCCGGTGGCGCCGGCGCAGGTCCCCACGGGCCCGTCGTCCCCGGACACCACGCTGAACCTGCTCGTCGGCCTGGTCGCCGGTGCGGCGCTCGGCGTGCTGTACGCGATGCTGCGCGAGTCGCTGGACACGCGCGTCCGGGACGCCGTCCGCGTGCGGGCGCTGACCGACGCCCCGGTCCTGGGCCTGATCGCGGCCCGGACCCAGCGGGCGGGCGAGGAACTGGTCCTCGCCACAGACCCGCGGTCCGCGCAGGCCGAGCTCTTCCGCCAGCTGCGGACCAACCTCGATTTCCTCCGCCTGGACGGCGAACCGCTCAGCCTTGCCGTCACCTCGTCGCTGCCCGGCGAGGGCAAGTCGACCGTGGCGCTCGACCTGGCGCTGGCCTTGGCCGAGGTCCACGAGCGCGTGCTGCTGGTCGACGCCGACATGCGGCGCCCCGCGGTCGCCCACCGGCTGGACCTCGAGGGATCGGCCGGCCTGTCGACCGTGCTCGTCGGACGTGCCGCGGTCGACGACGTCGTCCAGGAGTGGGGCCCCCACGGGCTGCACGTGCTGACGGCGGGCGCGGTGCCCCCCAACCCGGCCCAGCTCCTGGACAGCCCGCGCATGACGGCCCTGATGGCCGAGCTGGCGACCCGGTACGATGCGGTGGTGGTGGACTCGCCACCCGTCCTCCCGGTGACCGACGCGCTGCTCCTCTCGCGGTGCACGGGCGGGACGCTGGTCGTGGTCGACACCCACCGGGTGCGGCGCAACCAGCTGGCAGAGGCCCTGCGGCAGCTCGGCAACGTGGACACCCGGCCCCTCGGTGTCGTGCTCAACCGGCTCGTCCGGGAGAAGCAGGTTTACGGCTACGGGGCGTACGGGTCCGACCAGGGCGACGACGTCGACGCAGGCCGGTGGTGGCGCAAGGGCGCCCGCCCGGCCGCCGTCGGCCGTCAGCACGCCGTGGAGACCCACGACGCGGTCCCCGCCGGGCAGCGGGCGCCGGCGGCCGCCGGCCGGCCGCGTCCGTGACGGCCCACCGCAGACCGTGAGCCGGCTCCTCGTCGTCTGCCGCGGGAACGTCTGCCGGTCCCGGGCCGCCGAGCACCTGCTGCGCGCCGGGCTGGCCGGGACGGGTATCACGGTCGGCAGCGCCGGCACCCACGCGCTGGCGGGTGCGCCGGCCGATCCCCTGGTGGTCGCGCAGCTGCGGGCCCGGGGTGTCGACGTGCCTCCTGCGCCGGCCCGGCAGCTGGACCGGGCCGCGCTCCGCGCCGCCGACGTGGTCGTGGTCATGACCGCCGCCCAGCGGTCGGCGGTCGTCGCGGTGGACCCGGCGGCGGTCCGCAGGACGTTCCCGCTCCGCCAGCTGGCCCGGCTGCTCGCGACGCCGGGGACGGCCGTACCGGGCGCCGACGCCGCCGAGCGGCTGCTCACCCTGCCCGCACTCCTGGCCGCCCGCCGCTCCGCGCGGCCCCCGGACGGCGGCGAGGACGTCGAGGACCCCTACGGCCGCGACGCGGCGGTGACCGGCCGGGTGGTCGCCCAGATCGAGGACGCAGTGCAGGGACTCGTCGGCGCCCTGCTGCAGCCGGCACCACCCGGCGCCCCGGCACCCGGCCGGACGCCGGGTGACGTGGACGCCCTCCGCGGGGTGTGACGGACGATCACCCGAGGAGCGCCGGGAGGACGCCGAAGCCCCACGGCCCGACCCGGCCAGGTCATCCCAGGGCTGGACGCCCACCGGGTCATCCCAGGGCTGGACGCCCACCAGGGATACGTCCGCCAGGCCAGCGCGGGAACCCGACCGCAGGCCCGGGAACCGACGTCTGCGACCGCGCCGGCAGTTGCCACGCCCCTGCTCCGGTGCGAGCCGGATCCGACCGCCCGGAGATCCTCCCCGGGGCCGGACATCCCGGTCGTGCGGGACCGGGAGGGAGGCGGTCCGGGGACCTCCGTCACCGCCGCGACGCGCTCACCGCGCCCTCGTGGCAGGCGCTACCGTCGCGGCGTCAGCTGCCCGGCCACCAGGTGACGTCCCGCGTGGCCGGCACCGGACGTGGGGCAGCTCGGCCGAGGCGGGCGGGCTCGGTCACGGTGCGGCTGCCCTCACGGGCTCCCCGGGGGCCCGAAGACGGCTTCCGACAGGCGCTCGGAGTACGCCGCCATGGAGAAGCGTGCGCGCGCGTCCTCCCGTCCCGCCCGCCCCATGGCGGCGGCCGCCTCCGGATCGCCCAGCAGGTCGATGATCGCGTCGGCCAGCGCACGAGGGGCGTCCGGATCGACGAGCAAGCCCGTCTCGCCGGCCCGGATGACCTCCGGCAGGCCCCCGACCCGCGTGGCGACGACCGGTCGCCCGAGGAGAAGTGCTTCCACGGCGGCGAGCCCGAACGACTCGATCCGCGACGGCACCAGGACGACGTCGGCAGCCTCGACGTGGGGCCTCGGGTCCTGGAACCCGGTGAAGACCGTCACGTCATCGACCTGCTCGGCGGCAGCCAGGGTGTGCAGACCGGCCAGGTAGTCCTCGTATCCGGGGTAGCTGTCACCGACGAGGCAGAGCGTCACGTCGAACCCGGCTCGTCGGACGAGCGCCGTCGCGGAGATCGCGATGTCCTGGCCCTTGTTCGCGGACAACCTGCCGACGACGACGAGCCTGCGGCGGGCTCCACTTCGGCTCGGTCGCGGGGCAACGGCAGCGGGTGCCGGGTCCGCGACGCCGTTGTGGATCACGCGACTGCGGCGGGCCGCACGATCACCGAGGGAGGACCTGATCCACGCCCGGCAGTTCTCGCTGTTGGCGATGACCAGGTGGGCCGCCACGAGGGGCGACAGGAGGAGGGTCCTGGTCGGACGGGACATCGGGACGTCGCTCTCGTGCACGTGGCAGACGACGCGGGCGCCACTCAACCGGCCCGCGAGCAGCCACTCGGGCGCGGCGATCGTGCTCACGTACACCACCGACGTCCGCTGCGCACGCAGCCACCACGTCAGGCTGACCACCGAGCGGAGCAGCCGGAGGAGGAAGGCCAGCGCATGGCGCGGTGTCCTGATCTCGACCCTGCGGAGGACCGGGAAGTCCTTGATGACATGAGGGACGTCCCGGTGCCGCAGAGCGTCGATCAGGGGCCCGTCCTTCGACACGACCGCGAGGACATCCGTCGCCATGGTGGAGACGCTCTCGAGGAACACCCGGTCGCTGCCGTACAGGTCCGCATGAGGGTGCACGGCCACGGTGCGGCCGGCCCGTGGGATCACCACAGCGAAACTCCCATCCACCGGGGCTCGGGTGTCCTGGCCGGCGCGGCCGAGGCGTCGTGCGTGGACCGATCGCGTGATCCGGCATCGAGCGCGGGCCTCGCGCGCGCTCACGGCGGTCCGGCTGTCCGGCCAGTGCAGGCCCTGCACCTGCTGGACAGCCGGACCCATGAGGTCATCTGTTGTGGGCGGTCGCGCTGCCGAACAGCTTCGTCTTGACCTTCACCGCCGCGTCGTAGTGGCGGGCGAAGACGCGCTTGAGAGGTCCGGCGGATTCCGGGGACCAACCCGTCGTGCGGGCGACCATGCTCCCCTCAGGGACCAATTCGTAGGCGTAGGTCGCGATGGACTTCCGCGTGACGCCGGGCGGGAGGCTCATCTTCTTGAACCCGTGGTAGGTGTGGTCGTCGGTCACCATGATGAGCCCGCGGTTGAACAGCGGCTCGATGGCCCTTGGCTCCTCGTCGGCGCTCGCCTTGATCAGCAGTCGTCCGTCGTAGGACGGCTTCCAGTCCTTGTTGAGGTAGAGCAGGACGTTGAGGGTCCGCCGCCAGTTCGGGTGCAGCGGGTGCATGTTGAAGTCGACGTGCGTGTCGAGGAAGCCGCCGTCACCGCTCTGGTGGAAGCCGCCACCGTGGAAATCCGGGTCGACGAAGAGGTCCTTCCCGCTGAGCGTGCTGATGAACTGCTTGAACTCCTCGCCCATGAGGGCGTCGTAGAACGCCCTGCTCGTGGGCCCCTGCTCCGCGACGCTCGACAGCTCGTGCTTGTTGCCGAAGACGTAGTCGCGCGACTTCGGCATCGCGTCGGGTGCGGGGAACTCCTCGAGCAGCTGCTCCGCGGTGGACGTGTCGAGGAAGTCGTCGAGGACGAGCAGCGGGAACGGTCGCGCTGCCCGGAACTCGTGTGCGAGTTCATCTGCCTGGTTGATCCATGCGTTGAACAACGTCTCTCTCCCTGGCGAGGCGGATGTCTGCATTTCCGTCGGCGAGGACACGCCTCGCAGGGGCAGGACGCTAATGAGGCCGGCCACCTCGCTCCACCCGCGGTTACCCCTTTGGGGGGAAGAGGTGTCCGTGCCATTTCCGGAGTGCCGTGCCAGAGGAGCATTCCGGCCCTCCATCGGGTGAGGGCTCCACTGGTGCAGGGCCGATCGGATCACTTCTTGTGGAGACTGCCAGTGCGCTGCGACGGAGGTCGTGCCACCGAGACCCCCGGCAGGCAGCGAGGTCGTGGGATCGCGGGATCGCCGCAAGGGGGAAGCGTGCTGCAGCGAACTGTCGTCGTGGTGTCGGGACGGGGGGGCGGCGTCCGATGACGTCGCGATCGGTCGAGCCCCCGAGGGGCGCCGTGGCCACGCGTCCGGTCACCGCGGCACTGGCACCTGCCCCGGGCGAGACGGTGGGGGAGACCGTGCGCCGCCTGGTGGGTGTGCAGAAGGGAGCGCGGGGAGCACCTGCCTACGGTCGCTTCGTCAACCGACCGATGGGTCGCCTGCTGGCCGCGGCGGCCTTCCACCGGGGGCTCACCCCCGACGCCGTGACCGGCCTGAGTGCCTGCTGCACGGCCGTCGGCATCGCGGCGATCGCCCTCGCGCCGCACACCTGGGTCGTCGGCATCCTGGTGGCCACGTGCCTCGTGGTGGGCTACGCGCTGGACGCCGCCGACGGGCAGCTCGCACGGCTCCGGGGCGGAGGCTCGCCGGCTGGGGAGTGGCTCGATCACATGGTCGATGCGGCGAAGTCGGCCAGCCTCCACCAAGCCGTGCTGGTCGGCCTCTACCGCCGAGAGGACGTCGACCACGCCTGGCTGCTGATACCACTGGCGTTCTGCGTCGTGGACGTCGTGCACTTCTTCGCCACCCTGCTCAACGAAGCGCTGCGCAGCCAGCACGGAGCGACGACCCGGTCGACGCCGACGGAGGGGCGACCGAGCGTGCTCCGGTCGGTGGTGGTCCTGCCCACCGACTACGGCGTGCTCTGCCTCGTCTTCGTCCTCCTCGGCTCGCCGGTCGCCTTCCTGTCGGCGTACGGCTTGATGCTCGTGGGCACTGCCGGCTACCTGTTCCTCGCGCTCCCGCACTGGCGCAGCGAGATGGTCCGGCTCGGCGCCCGAGCGCTGCCCGCCACCGGGACGACGGCGCACCCGATGAGGTGAAGGCCGCCGCCGCCAGTTACTCAATGTCACCGCCCTGGCTAACGTGAGCCGACGACGGCGAAGATGAGCGTGGACGCGAGCGGTTTCGCTCACTCTCCGTGGTCGAGTCGGGGATGACTCATCGAGCCGGAGCCACCTTCTGAGCAGCACGGGGGAAACATGATCGGTTATGCGCCGGGCGCCTACGACCTGTTCCACATCGGCCACCTCAACCTGCTGCGGCAGGCCGCCGAGCAGTGCGACCACCTCATCGCCGGCGTGGTCTCCGACGAGATGCTCGTCCTGACCAAGGGCCGCCCGCCGGTGATCCCGCTGGCCGAGCGGATGGAGATCGTGCGCAGCCTGCGGATCGTCGATGAGGTCCACGCCGAGGTCGTCCCGGACAAGCTCGACACGTGGCGCCAGGTCGGCTTCGACGTCATCTTCAAGGGCGACGACTGGCGCGGCACGGAGAAGGGCCTGCGCCTGGAGCGGGACTTCGCCGCGGTCGGCGTCGAGGTCCGCTACTTCCCGTACACGGTGCACACCTCGAGCACGGCCCTGCGCCGGGCCCTGATCGCCCTCGAGGGCGGTGCCGCCCGCGACAGCCGCCTGCCGCGCCCGGCGCTGGCCGCGGACGGCCGCCGGTGAGTGGCCGGGCGCCGACGGCCGGGGAACTCGACGCCGCCGGCCGGCGGCGGGTGCGCATCCCGCCCGTGCTCATGTACCACTCGGTGAGCCCGTCCGCGCAGCCCGACCCCCACCGGGTGCGGGTCTCACCCGACCGGCTGGACCGTCACCTGCGCCTGCTGCGCCGGCTCGGCCTGCGGGGGGTCTCGCTCGCCGAACTGCTCGCAGCCCGGGAGCGGGGCGCGGCCGCGGGGCTGGTCGCCCTGACCTTCGACGACGGCTACGCCGACTTCGTCGAGCACGCGCTCCCCGTCCTCGCACGGCACCAGGTGACCGCCACGCTGTACGTCGTCGCCGGGCTGCTCGGCGGCCGGAACGACTGGGACGACGGCCCGCGGCTGGACCTGCTGGACGCCGCAGGGGTGCGTGCCGTGGCTGCGGCCGGGCACGAGGTCGGCAGCCACACCCTCACCCACGCCGACCTGCGCGGCGCCGATCCGGTGACCCTGGCGCACGAGGTGGGTGAGAGCCGCCGGGTGCTCCAGGACGTGCTGCAGGCCGAGGTGCCGGGCTTCTGCTACCCGTGGGGTCGCTTCGACGGCGCCGCCGCAAAGGCGGTGCGGAGGGCCGGGTACGACCATGCCTGCGTCACCGGTGACCACCTGCCCGGGGACCGCTTCACCCTGCCCCGCGCCTACGTGGCCCCCGGTGACGGGGCGCCGCACCTGCTGGCCAAGCTCGGCCGGTACCGGTGGCGGATGCGCAGCGTGGCCCCTGCCCCGGCCCGGTGACCCGGCCGGGTAGGTCACCGCGTCGGGCCGGTCGCCCGACGCGGTGGTCCGCCTGCCGGAGCGACCCGACGGCGGGGTGGTCGTCTACGCGCACGGCCTTGACGCCCGGGCCACGGCCGTGCTCAAGGACGAGGCCTCTGGCGCGCTCGCCGACGGGCTCGTCGGCGCGGGGTACGTGATAGCCCGCCAGTGACGTGGGGGGCGACGCCTGGTGTGACGCGGCCAGCGTGGAGTTCCACGTGGCGGTGGCCGCCGCCGTGACCGACCTGTTCGACGCCACGGACGTCTCCCTGGTGGCCGAGTCGATGGGCGACCTGGCGGGCGCCCCGGCTCGTCGAGGGCAGGCGCACCCCCGGCCTGCGGACCTATGACGGCATCCAACCGCTGTGTGACCTGGGGTCGGTCAACGACGAGTTCGCCGGGGCGATCGACGCGGCGTACGGCTCGGGGGTGGGTGGGGCCCTGAGCGCGTTGTCCCCGGTCCGCCTGGACGGCGCCGTCCGCGCAGTGTGCTGCCCGTCCGCCTGGCAGTACTTCGTCAGCTCTTGTGCGAGCTGCATTCGCGCGCTGCCATGGGGGCATCACTCCGGGGGAGCTGGCCGCCGACCTGGCGCACCGGCTGGTGGAGACGCCGTTCGTCCGGCTCGGCCGACGGGCAGCCGCGGCCGGAGGTGGGCGTGCCCATCCGCGCCGACGACCTGGCGCACTTCGTGATCCTCAACCTGGCGGTGTACGCCGGCGAGCAGCCGGAGCCGGGCAGCGCGGTGTTCGTCGACTGGGTCCGGGTGTGGCGGCCGGCGGCCCCCTGAGCCGGGCGGGCGCGGCACCGGTGGTGCGCGACTAACCTGGGGAGCCGGCCCCCGCCGCACCCGGCGGTCGTGCGCGGCCCCCGGACCCCAGGAGTGCCCCAGTGACGTTGCGCGGCGTGCTCGACGTCGTCCTCACCGACCCCGGCATGGCCCGCGTCGTGGCCGCCACCGGCAGCGCCGAGCTGGCCGTCACCGCCCCGCCGCCGGTCCAGCCGCTGGTCGCGGCCGCCCTCGCGCGCGGCGCGGACGGCGGTGTCCCCGTCCTGGTGGTCACCGCCGGCGAGCGGGACGCCGACGCCGTCGCAGAAGGGCTCCGCTGCTTCGTGCCCGAGCGGCGCACCGAGGTGTTCCCGGCCTGGGAGACGCTGCCGCACGAGCGGCTCTCCCCGCGCGCGGACACCGTGGGCCGCCGGCTGGCGGTGCTCCGCGACCTCACCCACCCCGGGGAGCGGGGCATCGACGTCCTCGTCGCCCCGGTGCGCAGCGTGCTGCAGCCGCTGGCCCCGGGCCTCGGCGACCTCGTGCCGGTGGAACTGCGCCCCGGTGACGGCGCCGAGCTCGACGACGTCGCCCGGGCCCTGGTCGACGCCGCCTACACCCGGGTGGAGCTGGTCGAGAAGCGGGGCGAGTTCGCCCTCCGCGGCGGGCTGCTCGACGTCTTCCCGCCCACCGAGCCGCACCCGGTGCGGGTCGAGTTCTGGGGCGACGAGGTCGACGAGCTGCGCTACTTCTCCGCCGCCGACCAGCGCTCCCTCGACGAGCGGCCCGAGCGGCTGTGGGCGCCGCCGTGCCGGGAGCTGCTGCTCACCGACGCCGTCCGGGCGCGGGCCGCCGAGCTGGCGGCCGAGCACCCGGGCCTGGCCGAGCTGCTCGGCAAGCTGGCCGAGGGCATCGCGGTGGAGGGCATGGAGTCGCTGACGCCGGCGCTGGTGGAGGGGCAGCTGCAGCTGCTCACCGACCTGGTGCCCGCCGGCACGCACGTGCTGGTCTGCGACCCCGAGCGGGTGCGCGGCCGCGCCGCGGACCTGGTGCGCACCGCCGAGGAGTTCCTCGCCGCCTCCTGGGCCAACGCCGCGGAGGCCGGCGAGGCGCCGCTGGACCTCGGGGCGTCGTCCTTCCGCGACCTCGCGGACGTCGAGGCCGCCGCCCGCGGCCGCGGCCTGCCCTGGTGGACCACCGGCGCCTTCACGCTCCAGGCAGAGGACGACGACACCCACCTCACCCTCGACGCCACCACCGTCGAGCGGTTCCACGGCGACCAGGTCAAGGTGCTGGCGCAGCTGCACGGCTGGCACCGGGCGCGCTGGCGCACCGTGCTGACCTTCCCCGGCCACGGCCCGGCGGAGCGCGCGGCCGACCGGCTCACCGAGTCCGACCTCGGCGTCCGGCTGGTGCCCGACGTGGCGCACGCGCCGGCCCCGGGCCTGGTGCACGTCACCACGGCCACGCTGGAGGCCGGCTTCGCCTTCCCCGGCGTGGGCCTGGCGCTGCTCACCGAGCACGACATCACCGGCCAGCGCGGGACGACGATGCGCGACGCGGTGAAGATGCCGGCCCGCCGCCGCAACGCGGTCGACCTGGTGCAGCTGCAGCCGGGCGACCTCGTCGTCCACGAGCAGCACGGCATCGGCCGGTACGTGGAGATGGTCAGCCGCACGGTCAACGGCGGGCAGCGCGACTACCTCATCGTCGAGTACGCGCCGTCCAAGCGGAACCAGCCGCCGGACCGGCTGTTCGTGCCCACCGACGCCCTCGACCAGCTCACCCGCTACGTGGGCGGGGAGCAGCCGGCGCTGTCCAAGCTCGGCGGCGCGGACTGGCAGAAGACCAAGGGGCAGGCGCGCAAGGCGGTCAAGCAGATCGCCGCGGAGCTGATCCGGCTGTACTCCGCGCGGATGGCCACGAAGGGCCACGCCTACGGCCCGGACACCGTGTGGCAGCGCGAGCTCGAGGACGCCTTCCCGTTCCAGGAGACCCCCGACCAGCTGGCCGCGATCGACGAGGTCAAGGCCGACATGCAGAGCCCGGTGCCGATGGACCGGATCATCTGCGGCGACGTCGGCTACGGGAAGACCGAGATCGCGGTGCGGGCGGCGTTCAAGGCGGTGCAGGACGGCAAGCAGGTCGCCGTCCTGGTGCCGACGACGCTGCTGGCCAACCAGCACCACAAGACCTTCTCCGAGCGGATCGCCCAGTTCCCGGTGGAGGTGCGGGTGCTCTCCCGGTTCCAGTCCGACGCGGAGACCACGCAGATCCTGCGCGAGCTGGCCGACGGCGAGGTCGACATCCTGGTCGGCACCCACCGGCTGCTGCAGCCGACCACCCGGTTCAAGGACCTCGGGCTGGTCATCGTCGACGAGGAGCAGCGCTTCGGCGTCGAGCACAAGGAGTACCTGAAGACGATGCGGACGGCGGTCGACGTCCTGTCGATGTCGGCCACCCCGATCCCGCGCACCCTGGAGATGAGCCTGACCGGCATCCGGGAGATGTCGACGATCCTCACCCCGCCGGAGGAGCGGCACCCGGTGCTGACCTACGTCGGGGCCTGGGACGACAAGCAGATGGCCGCGGCGGTCCGCCGGGAGCTGCTGCGCGACGGGCAGGTCTTCGTCATCCACAACCGCGTGCAGTCGATCGACAAGGCCGCGGCGAAGATCCGGGCGCTCGTGCCCGAGGCCCGGGTGGCGGTCGGGCACGGGCAGATGAAGGAGGCCGAGCTCGAGCGGATCATGGTCGGCTTCTGGGAGAAGGAGTACGACGTCCTGGTCGCCACGACCATCGTCGAGTCCGGCCTGGACATCCCGAACGCCAACACCCTGATCGTCGACCGGGCCGACACCTTCGGCCTCTCCCAGCTGCACCAGATCCGCGGCCGGGTGGGCCGCGGCCGGGAGCGGGCCTACGCCTACTTCACCTACGACCCGTCGCGGCCGCTCACCGAGACCTCGGTGGACCGGCTGACGACCATCGCGCACAACACCGACCTCGGTGCCGGCATGGCCGTGGCGATGAAGGACCTCGAGATCCGCGGGTCGGGCAACCTGCTCGGCGGGGAGCAGTCCGGGCACATCGCCGGGGTCGGGTTCGACCTCTACGTGCGGCTGGTCGGCGAGGCGGTCGCCGACTACCGCGCCCAGGTCACCGGCGAGCAGGCCCCGGCCGAGCCGGTCGAGGTGCGGGTGGACCTCCCGGTCGACGCGCACCTGCCGCACGACTACGTGCCCGGCGAGCGGCTGCGGATGGAGGCCTACCGCAAGGTGGCCTCGGTGCAGTCCGACGAGCAGGCGCAGGCGGTCCTGGACGAGCTGACCGACCGCTACGGGGCCCCGCCGGCGCCGGTGCTCAACCTGCTGGCCGTCGCCCGCTTCCGGGCGGCGGTGCGGCGCTTCGGCATCACCGAGGTGTCGATGCAGGGGCGCACGATCCGGATCAGCCCGGTGCCGCTGCCGGAGTCCAAGCAGATGCGGCTGGCCCGGCTCGCCGACGGCGCCACGTACAAGTCCGCCGTCGCCACGATCTCGCTCAGGGTGCCCGTCGGCCCGGACCGGCGGACCCCGCTGCGCGACGTGGCGCTGCTGGAGAACCTGCACTCCCTGCTCACGGCCCTCCTGGACCAGCCGGCCGCCGCGTGAGCGGAGTGGATCCGTCGGCGTGACCCCGATGTGACCCCGGCGGATCCACTCCGATCATCGGAGGGTGGCGGAGACCCGGGCCGCGAGCGTGCCCACGTGCTGCTCGCTGAGCATGCCGACCCGGTCGTCGTCGACGTCGCCGTGGTGCCCGGGAACGTCGACCACCGCCAGCCCCGGGGCCACCCGGCGCCAGGCGCGCAGCGTTCCGCGCACGGCGTCCCGTGAGCCCTCGGCCAGGTAGTACGTCACCGGCCCGTCGAACCGGCCGGGGCGGAAGGATTCCCCGACCTCCTCCGATCCGGTGAAGAACGCCAGCTCGGGGTCGGCCGAGGCGGCGGCGACGGCAGGGAGGGTGGTGCGGGCCAGCCGCCCGGCCAGCGCCCGGCGGGAGGACAGCGTCCGAGCCCGCGCCGTCCAGCGCTGGCGGGCGAGCTCGCCGGGGGTGAGCGCGGCCCGCGGCGGGCGGACGTCGAGCAGCCCGACCCAGGCCACCTCCGCACCGCCCTCGCCCAGCGACGTCGCCGCCGCCCAGGCGACCAGGCCGCCGAAGGAGTAGCCGAGCAGGCTGACCGGCCCCTCCGGCTGGTGCCCGCGGATCCGCTCGACGGCCTGCGCGGCGACGTCCGCGACGGGCAGGTGCCCCCCGTCGGTGCCGGTGAGCCGCAGCCGCAGGCCGAGCAGCGGGCGGTCGGTGGCCAGCCGCTGCACGAGACCGGCGTAGAGGTTGAGCTGGCCCCAGGCGTCCGGGAGCAGCCACACCGGCCGGCCGGTGCCCGGGCGCAGGACGACGACGTCCTCGGCCGGGGACCCGACCGCCGCCTCGACTGCGGCCGCGAGGCCGCGCGGGGTCGGCGCCTGCGCGAACACCTCGACGGGCACGTCGGCGCCGAGGTCCAGCCGGACGCGGCGCAGCAGGCTCAGCACCTGGCGCGAGGTGCCGCCGAGGTCGCCGAGGTCGTCGTCCGGGCCGAGGTCCGCGGTGCCGAGCAGCTCCCCGAACAGCGCGGTGACGGCGGCGAGCACGTCGCTGCCGGGGGTCGGGGCCGCCGTCGGTGCGGTGGTCGCCGCGGCCACCGCGGCGCGGATCGCATCCAGGCAGCCGGGGGAGCGCAGCGCGCTCGCGTTGGCCACCGGGTCGCCGTTGACGGCGTCGCGCGCCGCCCGCTCCGAGCGCTTGCCGTTGTGGGTGAGCGGCAGCTCGGGGACGCCGACCACCAGCGCCGGCACGTGCGCGGCCGATGCCCGCTCGCGCAGGGTGCGCCGGATCCGCCGGGCCAGCTCCCGGTCGACGGCCGCGCCGTCGCGCGGCACCACGAGCAGCACAACGCGCGCCGTGCCCGGCCGCTCGGGGTCGCGCTGCTCCACCGCCATGGCGTCGGCGACCTCGGGCAGGTCGCGCAGCACGGTGTAGATCTCGCTCGGGCCGATCCGGACGCCGTCGACGTTGAGCACCCCGTCGGAGCGGCCGTGCAGCCGGGCCGAGCCGTCGGCGTCGAACTCGACGAGGTCGCCGTGGTTCCACGTGCCGGGGTGCTCGGTGAAGTAGGCGGCCCGGAAGCGGGCGCCGTCCGGGTCGCGCAGGAAGCCGACCGGGCGGGAGGGGAAGGGGTTGCGGCAGACCAGGTCGCCGACCGCGCCGACGACCTCGGTGCCGTCCTCGTCGACCGCGGCGACGTCCAGGCCCAGGCTGCGGGTCTGGCAGCGGCCGCGGCGGACCGGCGCCTCGGGGTCGCCCAGCACGAAGCAGCCGATGATGTCGGTGCCGCCGGAGATCGACTGCAGCGGGACCGGGCCCACCGCGTCGGCCACCCAGTCGAACTGCCAGTCGTGCAGCACCGCGCCGGTGGCCAGGACGGCGCGCAGCCGGGAGAGGTCGACCCGGTCGGCCGGCCGGTAGCCGGCGTCCTGGCACAGCTGCAGGTAGGCCGGGCTGGTGCCGAGGACGGTGACGCCGTGCCCGGCGACCAGCTCCCACAACGTGCCCGGGCCGCTCACCGGGCCGTCGTAGCTGACCACGTGCGCGCCGACGGCCAGGGCGGAGAGCTGCCAGTTCCACATCATCCAGGCGGTGGTGGTGTGGAAGTACAGGGTGTCGGCGGGGGAGAGGGCCCCGTGCAGCCGGTGCTCCTTGACGTGCTCGAGCAGCGTGCCGCCGGCGCCGTGCACCATCGCCTTGGGTGGGCCGGTGGTGCCGGAGGAGAACATGACGAACAGCGGGGTGTCGAACGGCCGGCGTTCCCACGCCGGGGCCGGGCCCGCGCCGGCCACCAGGTCGGCGAGCCGGTCGGCCGGCAGGTCCGCGGCGGGCAGGGGCAGGTCGTCGAGGACGACCAGGCGCCGCACGGTCGGCAGGCCGGCGAGCAGCGCGTCCGCCGTCCCCCGCCCGGTGGCGGCCCGGTCGACCACCAGGAAGGCCGGGTCCACCTGGGTGAACCGGCCAAGCAGCGCGGGCACCCCCATGTCCGGGGCGGCGGTGGCGACGGCGGCGCCGAGCGCGGCCACGGCCAGGGCGACGACGGTGGCCGGCAGGGCGTGCGGGGCGACGAGGACGACGCGGTCGCCCGCGGACAGGCCGGCCCCGGCCAGCGCGGCGGCGGTGGCCTCGACCTCCGCGCGCAGCTGCCCGCGGGTGCGGTGCTCGGCCGGGCGGTCGGCGTGCACGGCGGTCAGCGCCGGGGCGTCGTCCCCCGCGTCGGGCAGCGGCCGCAGCAGGGCCTCGGCGTAGTTGAGCGAGACGCCGGGGAAGAAGCGGGCGGTGCGCACGTCGTCCCCGGTGCGGACGACGTCGGCCGAGCCGGACCAGGGCAGCCCGCTCCACTCCAGCAGCGTCCGCCAGAACGCCTCCGGGGAGCCGACCGACCAGGCGTGCAGGGCGCCGGGGGCCTCCAGCGGCACGCCGGCCACCTCGGCGCAGCGGGCGCGGAAGCCGGCCAGCTGGGGGCTCGGGCGGCCGGGCACCGCGACGGGGGCGGTGGGGGCGAGGGTCATGCCCTCGGCTCCTGGGTCGTGCCTTCGGCTCCCTGGGTCATGACGTGGGCTCCTGCTCCGGTGCGGTGACGAGGCTGGCCACCCAGCCGTCGGGGACGGGGATCTCCTGCAGCGCCCAGCCGGCGCCCAGCGGGTCGGTGGTGACCACGGAGGCCGGGCCGCCGGCCAGCCCGCTCCCGTGGGTCTTGAGCACGGCCTCCTTGACCGTCCAAGCGCGGGCGGCGGCCTGCGGTCGCCCGGCCGGGAGCAGCGCCCGCAGCGCCCGCTGCTCGGCCGGTGCCAGCCAGCCCTCGTCGAGGACGTCGTCGGACCACGGCGCCAGCGCCTCCACGTCGACCCCGATGCGGCAGCCGGCGGCCACGGCGACCAGGCCCACCACCCCGCTCGCCGAGCAGCTGACGTCGAGACCGGTGCCGGGCAGGTGCGGCCGGCCGGCCGGGGTGCGGTCGAGGGGGACCTCCCGCGGCCGGCAGCCGAGGTGCCGGGCCGCGGCGCCGCGCAGCGCGGCGCGGAGGAGGACGCGGCGGCGGTGCACCGGGGCCGTGCCCCGGCGGGCGCGCACCAGCTCGGTCGGGGCGAGCACCCGCTCGGCGGCGGCGAGGTCGGCGGCGCTGCCGAGGTGCACGAGCCGCACGTCGACCCAGCGCACGGCGACCGGGGGCGCGGTGGTCGCGCGACCCGGGGGCGTGGGGAGCAGGGCGGTCACGCGCGCATGCTGGCAGCGGCGCCCGCCGCCCGGATCCCCCGTCGGGGGGACGGGCTCCCCAGAACACCCTCACCGGGGGAGGGCCGCCTGCGTCGCCGGTCACACCGGGTGTGGCACCCTCCGCTGGTGCGCACCCGACGCCTGACCGCATCGCTGGCCGCCGGCCTGGTCGCGCTCGCCGGGCTCTCCGGTTGCCGGACCTCGCCGACCGTCGCCGCCTACGTGGGCGAGGAGACGGTCACCGTCGACGAGCTCGACGCCGCCGTCGAGCAGCGCCTGGAGGACCCCGCCCTGGCCGAGGCGGTCGCCGGCCGCGAGGACGAGTACACCCGCCTGGTGCTCACCCGGCTCGTGGAGGCCGAGGTCTACGCGGAGGTCGCCGAGCGGTACGGCGTCGCGCCCACCGACGCCGAGGTGCGCGACCGCCTCGAGCAGCTGCTGGAGGGCCAGGACCCCGAGGCGCTCTACGCGCAGGCCGCCGCCCAGGGCGTCGGCCGGGCCGACGTCCTGGCGACGGTGCGCCAGCAGCTGGTCCGGCAGCGCATCGCCGAGGAGGAGGGGCTGGTCCAGGGGGCGTCGGAGGAGGAGCTGCGGGCGGCCTACGAGGAGGCGCTGCCCGGGCTCACGCAGACCGCGCTCGGGTACGTCACCGTGCCCGACCAGGCCACGGCGGACGCCGTCGTCGCCCAGCTGGAGGCCGACCCGGGCGCCTACCCGGCGGTCGCGGCGCAGTACCCGGGGCCCACGACGCTGCCGGCGGTGGAGCCGCGCGCGGCCGACCAGGTGCCGAGCGTGCTGGCCGACCAGGTCGCGGCCGCCGCGCCGAACACCGCGTTCACCGTGACCGACCCGGGCATCAGCGGCGTCCTGGTGGTCTTCGTCGGCGAGCCGGTCGTGCCCACCTTCGAGGAGGTCCGGCCCGACCTCGAGGAGGCGGCGCGGTCCTCCGCCGACGCCGCGGCCCAGGAGGTCGTCGGCGGCGTGCGCGAGGACGTCGACATCACCGTGAACCCGCGATACGGCACGATCTCCGAGGGCGAGGTCGTGCCGGTCGACCAGGAGGTCGTGGACATCCTCGGGACCGGGGACGGGGCCGGCGCGGCGGGTGCCGGAGAATGACGGCGTGCCCGTCGCCCTCGCCGTCACCGTCAGCCCCCGACTGCCCGGGCTGCTCGGCCCCGCCGGCTGGCGGGCGCTGACCGGGGAGCGCCCGGTCGTGGCGCTGCCGGGTGCCGCCGCCACGGCCGCCGCCCTGCGGGCCGCCGGCTGGGCGGTGACCGACCTCCCGGGCGCCGCCGTCGCCGAGGCCCGGCCCGACGCGGTCGTGGCCCTCGTGGGCGACGAGCGACCCGAGGGCGCCGAGGTCGTCGAGGGTGCGCCCGAGCCGGTCGGCGCCGGCCTGCTCGACGTGGTGGCCGTGATGGACCGGCTGCGCTCGCCGGGCGGCTGCCCGTGGGACGCCGAGCAGACCCACTCCTCGCTGCGCGGCTACCTCCTGGAGGAGGCGCACGAGGCCTACGACGCCATCGTGGACGACGACCCGGTCGCCATGCGCGAGGAGCTCGGCGACGTGCTGCTGCAGGTGGTGTTCCACGCCCGCGTGGCCGCGGAGGCCGCCCCCGGCCGGCGCTTCGACGTCGACGACGTGGCCGGCGAGCTGGTCGGCAAGCTGGTGCGCCGGCACCCGCACGTGTTCGGGGACGCCGGTGGCGCGGGGCCACGCCCTGACACGGCCGCGGTCGAGGCCGGCTGGGAGGAGATCAAGAAGGCCGAGAAGCAGCGCCGGTCGCCGACCGAGGGGGTGTCCCGCTCGCAGCCCGCGGCCTCCTGGGGCGCGGCCCTGGTGCGGCGGGCGGGCCGGGCCGGGCTCCCGGTGCCGGAGCCGGCCGATCTCGCGGCCCGCAGCCCCGAGGAGCTGGGGGAGCGGCTGCTCGCGGTGGTCAGCGCGGCGGCCGGGCGCGGCTGGGACGTCGAGGACGCCCTGCGGGAGGCGGTGCGCCGCTACGCCGGCGAGCTGGACGCCGCGGCGCTGGAGCGCCCGGCGGACTGACCGTCCCCGCGGCCGCGGCCGGCACCGGGGTCAGCCGAGCGCGACGACCAGGCAGCAGGCGGCGAGCACGGCGGCCACCGGCGTCATCACCGCCCGCTCGGGCCGGCTGCGGGAGGCGGCGTTGGCGACCACGCCGACGGCGAAGTAGACGGTGAGCGCCCAGATCGCCACGCCGCCGGGCTCCTCCCCGGGCCGGGCGGCGATCCCGGCGGCCCGCCACACCAGCCAGGCGAACAGCGCGTACAGCAGCACCGACACCGCGCTGCCGACCCGCAGCCGGGTCGGCAGGACGCGGTGGTGGCCGCCCCAGGCGAGCCGGCCGAGCGGCGCCCCCGCGGCCAGCGCGACCTGCAGCGCCGCCAGGGCGACGAGCAGGGCGGTGGCGACCACCGCGGCGACCGTGACCACCGCGGCACCGTAGCCCGGCCGCCCGCCCGCGCATCCCGGCGGTGGCGCGGGACGCGGCACGGCAGGCGGTGGGCGGCGCGGTGGCTGGCTAGGCTGCCCACCGTGGCCAGCATCGACGCCGTAGGCGCGCGGGAGATCCTCGACTCGCGCGGAAACCCCACCGTGGAGGTCGAGGTCGCCCTCGACGACGGGACGATCACCCGCGCCGCCGTCCCCAGCGGTGCCTCGACGGGTGCCTTCGAGGCCGTCGAGCTGCGCGACGGGGGCGAGCGGTACGGCGGGAAGGGCGTGACCAAGGCCGTCGACGGCGTCCTCGACGTCATCGGCCCGGAACTCGTGGGCTACGACGCCAGCGAGCAGCGGCTCATCGACCAGCGGCTGATCGACCTCGACGGGACGCCGGACAAGTCCCGGCTCGGCGCGAACGCGATCCTCGGGGTGAGCCTCGCCGTGGCCAAGGCGGCCGCCGACTCCGCCGGCCTGCCGCTGTTCCGCTACGTCGGCGGCCCCTCGGCGCACCTGCTGCCGGTGCCGATGATGAACATCCTCAACGGCGGCGCCCACGCCGACAGCAACGTCGACGTGCAGGAGTTCATGATCGCCCCGATCGGCGCGGCGACCTTCTCCGAGGCGCTGGCCATGGGCACCGAGACCTACCACGCGCTCAAGGCGGTGCTGAAGGGCCGCGGGCTGTCCACCGGCCTCGGCGACGAGGGCGGGTTCGCCCCCGACCTGCCCAGCAACCGCGACGCGCTCGACCTCATCGCCGAGGCCGTGGAGAAGGCCGGCTACGGCCTCGGCACGGACATCGCCTTCGCCCTCGACGTGGCCGCGACCGAGTTCCACGGCGACGACGGCTACGACTTCGAGGGCCAGACCCGCTCGGCGGAGTTCCTCACCGACTACTACCGGGACCTGGTCGACTCCTACCCGGTCGTCTCCATCGAGGACGCCCTCTCCGAGGACGACTGGGACGGCTGGGTGGCCCTCACCGCGACGCTCGGCGACCGCGTCCAGCTGGTCGGCGACGACCTCTTCGTCACCAACCCGACCCGGTTGGCCGACGGCATCGCCCGCAAGGCCGGGAACGCCCTGCTGGTCAAGGTCAACCAGATCGGCACGCTGACCGAGACCCTCGACGCGGTCGGCCTGGCCCACCGCAGCGGCTACCGCTGCATGATGAGCCACCGCTCCGGCGAGACCGAGGACACCACGATCGCCGACCTCGCGGTGGCCACCGACTGCGGCCAGATCAAGACCGGCGCCCCGGCCCGCAGCGAGCGGGTGGCCAAGTACAACCAGCTGCTGCGCCTGGAGGAGGAGCTGGACGACGCCGCCCGGTACGCCGGCGCCGGGGCCTTCCCGCGCCTGGGCGGCCGGTGAGCCCGGTCCCCCGATGAGCGGTCCGCGCGCCCGCCGCGGCGGCCGGCGCGCCACCGGGCGGCCGCTGGCCTCCGCGGCCTCCCGCCCGGTCCCGGCCGGGGTTCGCTCCGGTGCGGGCGGCCGGCCGGACCAGCGCCGTCCCGGCCGCCGCACCGCCCGGGGCGCGACGGCGGTGGGGCAGCCCCGGCGGCCGCTGTTCACCGGCCGGGCGGTGCTGCTGGCCGGCCTGGTGCTGCTCCTGGCGCTCACCCTCGCCGGCCCGGTGCGGCAGTACCTGTCCGGGCGCGCGGAGCTGGCCCGGCTGGCCGCGGAGGGGGCCGCGCTCGACCAGCGGATCGAGGACCTGCAGGACGAGCTGGACCGGCAGTCCGACCCCGGCTGGACCGCCCGGGAGGCCCGGGACCGGCTCCGCTACGTGCTGCCCGGCGACCGGCTGGTCGTCGTGGTCGACGGCGAGACCGCCGAGGGGGACGCCGGCACCCTGCCCGCGCAACCGGCCGCCGAGGTGCCCTGGTACGACGCGCTGATGGGGTCGCTCGCCACGGCGGACGCGGACACCTCCGGCGGGGACACCTCCGGCGGGGACACCGCCGACGGGAGCCCGGGTGGCTGAGCACCCCGGACGGCGGGAGCGCGGCCCCGTCGGCCCCGACGACCGGCAGGTCGTCGCCCGGCAGCTCGGCCGGCCCCCGCGCGGCCTGCACGCGGTCGCGCACCGCTGCCCCTGCGGCCTCCCCGACGTGGTGCGGACCGCCCCGCGGCTGGAGGACGGCACCCCCTTCCCGACGCTGTACTACCTGACCTGCCCGCGGGCCGCCGCGGCCGCCAGCCGGCTGGAGTCGGCCGGCCGGATGCGCGAGTGGCAGGCCGACCTGGCCCGCGACCCCGCCCTGGCCGCCGGCTACCGGGCCGCCAACGAGCAGTACCTCGCCGAGCGCGACGCCCTCGGGGAGCTGCCCACCCGCACCACCGCCGGCGGCATGCCCGACCGGGTCAAGTGCCTGCACGCGCTGGCCGGGCACGCGCTGGCCGCCGGTCCCGGGGCGAACCCGGTCGGCGACCGGGCCGTCGCCGAGATGGGGGAGTGGTGGGCCGCCGGCCCCTGCGTGCTCCCCGAGGAGGACCGATGACCCGGGTGGCCGCCGTCGACTGCGGCACGAACTCGATCCGGCTGCTGGTGGCCGACGTGCCCCCGGAGGGGCCGCACACCGACCTGCTGCGCCGCATGGAGGTGGTCCGGCTCGGCGAGGGCGTCGACGCCACCGGCCGGCTGGCCCCGCAGGCCGTCGAGCGCACCCGCCGCGTGCTCGCGGAGTACGCCGCCCAGGCCCGCGACCTCGGCGTGACGGCGGTCCGGATGGTCGCCACCAGCGCCAGCCGGGACGCCGCCAATCGCGCCGACTTCGAGGACATGGTGCTGGCCACCCTGGGCCAGCCGCCGGACGTGGTGCCCGGGGACGAGGAGGCGCGGCTGTCCTTCCTCGGCGCCACGGCCTCGCTCGACGCCGCGGTCGCCGCGCACGGGCAGCCCGCGCCGCGGCCGCCGTACCTGGTGGTCGACATCGGCGGCGGGTCCACCGAGTTCGTGCTCGGCGACGCCGGCGGGGTCCGCGCCGCCCGGTCGGTGGACGTCGGCTGCGTCCGGCTCACCGAGCGCCACCTGCACGGCGACCCGCCGACCCCCGACGAGATCGGCCGGGCCGAGGCCGACATCCGCGCCGCCCTCGCCGAGGTGGTCACGGCCGTGCCCGTCGGCGAGGCGGCCACCCTCGTCGGGCTGGCCGGCTCGGTGACCACGGTGGCCGCGCTCGCCCTCCGCCTGCCCGCCTACGACCCGGTCGCCATCCACGGCTCGCGGATCCCGGTGGCCGCCGTCCGGTCGGTCACCGCCGGCCTGCTGACCGCCACCCGGGCACGGCGGGCCGCGGAGCCGGTCATGCACCCGGGGCGGGTCGACGTCATCGGCGCCGGCTCGCTGGTGCTGCGGGTGGTGATGGACGCCCTGGCGCTGGACGACGTGGTCGTCAGCGAGCACGACATCCTCGACGGCATCGCGCTGCGGCTGGCCGGCCGCTGACTCAGGTCGTGCCCTGGTTCAGCCCGGGCGGCAGCTTGCCGGTCAGCTTCTCGTAGCTCGCCGCGGCGCCGCGGGCCGCCAGGAGCCGGCCGGCGGCGACGGCCAGCCCGGACACCGCGGCCCACGCCAGGGCGTCGCCCCAGCTGACCCCCGGCGCGGCGGGGTTCTTCGGCGGCGTCGTGCCGCGCACGCCGTACCAGGCGGCGTCGGTCAGCTTGCGGACGGCGATCCCGGCGGGCACCGCGAACCCGGCGGAGAGCAGCTTCCAGGTCATCGGCGCCTTCGGCGGCTTGGTTGTCGTCTTCCTGGCCACGGGGTGATCATGCCCCGGGTCCGTCGCGGGCACCCGGTGGGCGTCTGGTCTGCTGTCCGCCGTGGCTCCCGACCCCGCCGGCTTCCCGAGAGAGGACCCCGATGCCCCCGCGCCTCGCGAGCTCGCCGCGGGCCCCTGCACCAGGGCCGCCCGCACCCCGGCCGGCGTTCCCCGCGCGGCCCGGGCCGCCCGCGACCTCGCCGCGCTCGACGCCCGCGTCTCCGGGTGCCGCGCCTGCCCCCGGCTGGTCGCGTGGCGCGAGGAGGTCGCGCGGGTGAAGCGGGCGGCCTTCCGCGACCAGGACTACTGGGGTCGCCCGGTGCCCGGTCTGGGCCCTGCGGATGCGCGCATCGCCGTCGTCGGGCTGGCCCCGGCCGCGCACGGCGGCAACCGCACCGGCCGGGTCTTCACCGGCGACCGCAGCGGCGACTGGATCTTCGCGGCGCTGTGGCGGGCCGGGCTGGCCAACCAGCCGACGTCCACGCACGTGGGGGACGGGCTGCGGCTGCACGACGTCCGCGTGGCCGCGGCCGTCCGGTGCGCGCCGCCGGGCAACGCGCCGACGCCCGCGGAGCGGGACACCTGCTCGCCGTGGCTGGCGCGCGAGCTGGCCCTGCTGCCGCGGCTGCGGGTCGTCGTCGTCCTCGGCGGGTTCGGCTGGAGCGCGCTGTGGCCGGTGCTGGCCGGGGCCGGGTACGCGCTGCCGCGGCCGCGGCCGGCGTTCGGGCACGGCGCGGAGGTGGCCCTCGACGGCCCCCGCGGGCCGCTGACCCTGCTGGGCAGCTACCACGTCAGCCAGCAGAACACGTTCACCGGCCGGCTCACCGAGCCGATGCTCGACGCCGTCCTGGCCCGGGCCACCGAGTTGGCCGCGACCGTGCCCGACCCCCACCCGCGCCCCTAGGCTCGCAGGCATGGCGCAGCGTCCCGTGGTCCTCGTCGTCGGTGGCGGCTACGTCGGTCTCTACACCGCCCTGCGGCTGCAGAAGAAGCTCTCCCGCGGGCGGGCGGAGATCGTCGTCGTCGACCCCCAGCCGCACATGACCTACCAGCCCTTCCTCCCCGAGGCCGCCGCCGGGTCCGTGGAGCCGCGGCACGTGGTGGTGCCGCTGCGGCGCACCCTGCCCCGCTGCCGGGTGATCACCGGCGCGGTGACCGGGCTGTCGCACGCGGAGAAGCGGGCGACGGTCGCCCCCATCGAGGGCGAGACCTTCGAGCTCTCCTACGACGTCCTCGTCATGGCCGCGGGCTCGGTCGCCCGCACCCTCCCGATCCCCGGCCTGGCCGAGCACGGCATCGGCTTCAAGAACGTCGGCGAGGCCATCTTCCTGCGCAACCACGTGCTCGCCCGGCTGGACGCGGCCAGCTCCACCGACGACCCGCAGGTGCGCCGCCGCGCGCTCACGTTCACCTTCGTGGGCGGCGGGTACGCCGGCGTCGAGGCCTTCGCCGAGCTCGAGGACATGGCCCGCTACGCCATCGAGCACTACTACCCGCGGCTGTCGACCGCCGACATGCACTGGGTGCTGGTCGAGGCGATGGGCCGCATCCTGCCCGAGGTCGACCTGGACATGGCCGCCTGGACGGTCAAGGAACTCACCGCCCGCGGCATGGACGTCCGGCTCAACACCCGCCTGGAGTCGGTGTCGGGGGAGTGCGTCGTCCGGCTCTCCGACGGCGACTCCTTCGCCAGCGACACCCTGGTGTGGACGGCGGGGACCAAGCCGAACCCGATGCTGGCGAACACCGACCTCCCCCTCGACGAGCGCGGGCGGGTCGTCTGCGAGCCCACGCTGCAGGTGCGCGGGCTGCCCGACGCCTGGGCCGCCGGGGACCTCGCCGCCGTCCCGGACCTCACCAAGGGGTCGGACGGCGCGACCACCGCGCCCAACGCCCAGCACGCCGTCCGCCAGGCCAAGCGGCTGGCCGACAACGTCGTGCTGACGCTGCGCGGCGAGCAGCCGGTGCCCTACCAGCACTCCTACGCCGGCTCGGTCGCCAGCCTCGGGCTCTACAAGGGCGTCGCCCAGGTCTACGGCGTGAAGCTGAAGGGCTTCCCCGCCTGGTTCATGCACCGCACGTACCACGTGAGCCGGGTGCCGACGTTCAACCGCAAGGCGCGGGTGATCGCCGACTGGACCCAGGCCCTGCTGTTCCGCCGCGAGGTCATCTCGCTCGGCCAGCTGCAGAACCCGCGGCAGGAGTTCGTGGCCGCGGCGGGCAGCGGGCGCGCCGGGCAGCTGCCGCCGCCCCCGGCGGAGGACGACGCGCCGTCGGGGGGTGGCGCGGCCAAGGCGGGCTGAGCTCCCCTCCGCCCGCCGTCCCGACGACCGCCCCCGTAGCCCAACCGGCAGAGGCAGGCCCCTTAAAAGGGTCCGAGTGTGGGTTCGAACCCCACCGGGGGCACCCCGCGCTGCCCGTGCGGCCGCCACCTGGTGCCCGCGCCGCCCGTCCCGCCGGCCACCCGGCGTCATCCGTCATCCCCCCTCGTCGAGTCGCGGGAGGGTGCCGCCCGGTGCAGCATGGCCCTGCGGCCCAGGGGCTCTGCTGCCCCGCGCACCGGCGCCTCCTCGACCGGTCGCCGCCCGGCCGGGACGCTACGCCGGGGCTCGCACGGCCACCACTCGAGGTTCGCACCGGTAACGACTTCCTCCGGGTCCCTACCTGATGCGCGCGAAGAAATCCAGGGCTTGACGCACCTCGCAACAGGTCCGCAAGGTTCTGTACGGGGCGTCGCAACGGAGTGACGCAACGGATCGAGGGGGAAGTCCATGACCCATGCCCACCTCCGCCGGTCGCGGTTCGCCGTGGCCGGGACGGCCGGTGTGCTCGCTCTGGCGGGCAGCGTGGTCACCGCGCTGCCGGCGTCCGCGGCCAACGGCTGCGAGCACCGGAACAACAACACCGTGGCCAAGCTGACCGAGTGCGTCACGGTCGACGGCGTCACCGAGCACCTCGAGGCGTTCCAGGCGATCGCCGACGCGAACGACGGCAACCGGGCCTCGGGCACCCCGGGCTACGACGCCTCCGTCGACTACGTCGAGCAGCGGCTGAAGGCGGCCGGCTGGTCGGTCACCCGGCAGCAGTTCGAGTTCCCGTTCTTCGAGCTGCGGAGCAGCTCGTTCAGCCGGGTCGCCCCCACGCCGGCGCCGTACGAGGCGGACACCGACTACGCGCCGATGACCTACACCGGTTCCGGGACGGTGGACGACGGCGCCGTCACGCCGGTCGACCTCGGCTCGGGGAACAGCGGCTGCGAGGCCGAGGACTTCGCCGGCTTCGCCGCCGGGACGGTCGCCCTCGTCGAGCGGGGAGCGTGCGCCTTCGCGGTCAAGGCGGCGAACGCCGAGGCGGCCGAGGCGAGCGCGGTCATCGTCGTCAACAACGTGCCCGGGCTGCTCAACGGCACCCTGGGGGAGCCCGGCACCGGCATCCCGGTCGTCGGCGTGACGCCGGAGCTGGGGACCGAGCTCGCCGCCACCGGCACGACCGTCGACCTCGCCGTCGACTCGACCAGCGAGACCCGCACCACCGAGAACGTGCTCGCGGAGCTGCCCGGCCGCACGTCGGACAACGTCGTCATGGCCGGGGCGCACCTGGACTCCGTGCTCGCCGGCCCGGGCATCAACGACAACGGCTCCGGCAGCGCCGCCATCCTCGAGGTGGCCGAGAACCTCACCAAGGCCAAGCTGCCCAACACGGTCCGCTTCGCCTGGTGGGGTGCCGAGGAGCTGGGCCTGCTCGGCTCCGAGCACTACGTCGCGCAGCTGACCGAGGAGCAGCGGGCCGACATCGGGCTGTACCTGAACTTCGACATGGTCGGCTCGCCGAACTTCGCCCGGTTCATCTACGACGGCGACCAGTCCGACTTCGAGGCGCCGGTCGAGGTGCCCGCGGGCTCGGACCAGATCGAGTACGTCCTCGAGGACTACTTCGAGGCCAACTCCCTGTGGTACGAGGGCAGCGAGTTCAGCGGCCGCAGCGACTACCAGGCCTTCATCGAGAACGGCATCCCCTCCGGCGGCCTGTTCACCGGCGCGGAGGTCCTCAAGGAGGGGTACCAGGTGCCGCTGTACGGCGGTACCGCCGGCGTCGCCTACGACCCGAACTACCACGAGGCCGGGGACACGATCGACAACGTCGACCCGAAGGCGCTCGACACGAACTCCGACGCCATCGCCTATGCGGTGCTCACCCTGGCCTACGACAGCTCACGGGTGAACGGCGTCCAGGGCCGGCCGGTGCCGGGCGGCACCTTCCAGGAGGACCCGACCGACCGCCAGTTCCGCGTGACCGCGGAGCAGAAGGCCGGCGGTGGCGGGCTCTCGCCGGACCACGACCACGACCACGGCGGGGTCGAGGCCTGACCTCCTGAGCGCACGGCCGCGGCGCCGTCCCCGATCCCGGGGGCGGCGCCGCGGTCGCGTGCTCGGGGGTCGCGCAGCGTGGTCGGCACGCCGGGACCCCCCCGTCCGGGTGTCCCGTGGGCGCCCAGGAACGCGCAGGCCACCTCCGGCGTTGACCTCATCGAGTGGGGTGCAGGACCGTAGACCCCACGGACCGCCAGTCACCTCGAGGAGATGACGATGCCCAGCAAGAACCCGGCCTTCAGCCGGGCCTTCGGCGACGCCGGCAACGGCCGGCCGCAGGCCCAGCAGTACGGCCAGTGGGGCGCCCCCCAGTACGGTGCCCCGCAGCACGGCGCCCCCCAGTACGGGGCTCCGCAGCAGTACGGTGCGCCGGCGCCCTACCAGCAGGCGCCGTACACGCGCACCACCACCAAGTACATGACGATGGACGACGTCGTCCAGAAGACGGGTCTGTCGTTCCTCGTCACGGTGCTCTCGGCGGCCGTGACGTGGGCGGTCCTCCCCGAGTCGCTGGCGTGGGGCCTGACCCTGCCGGCCGTGCTCGTGGCGCTGGTCCTCGGCCTGGTGATCGCCTTCAAGCAGATCGCCAACCCGGTGGCCACGCTGTCCTACGGCGCGCTGTACGGCATCGCCCTCGGTGCCATCAGCGAGGCGTTCAACAGCATCTACCCGGGCATCGTCGGCCAGGCGCTGATCGGGACCTTCGGCGTCTTCGCCGGGATGCTGGTGATCTACAAGACCGGTGCCATCCGCGTCACCCCGAAGCTGACCCGCTGGATCGTCGGCGCGCTGTTCGGTGTGCTGGCCCTGGTGCTGGTCAACCTGGTCGCCGGCTTCTTCGTCGACGGTGGCCTGGGCCTGCGCGACGGTGGCCCGCTGGCGATCGTGTTCAGCCTGGTCGTGATCGGTGTGGCGGCCTTCTCGCTGCTGCTCGACTTCGACATGGCCGACGAGGCGATCCGCCGCGGCGCCCCGGCGAAGTTCGCCTGGTACATCGCCTTCGGCCTGCTGGTGACGGTCGTCTGGCTGTACCTGGAGATCCTGCGGCTGCTGTCCTACTTCCAGGACAACTGACCCGCAGCGCACCGCAGACCGGTGGCCCGGTCCCCGCGAGGGGGCCGGGCCACCGGCCTGTCCGGGCCCGGTCGCGCCGCGATCATGAAGTCCGGGAACGGGCACGCCGCGGGTCACCGGCGTGCCGCGTCCCGGACCTCATGATCGCGGGGAGCGCGGGGAGCGGCTCAGCTCAGGCGCTCGAGCACCATCGCCATGCCCATGCCGCCACCGACGCACATGGTCTCCAGGCCGAACGTCTTGTCCTTGGTCTGCAGCCCGTTGAGCAGCGTGCCGGTGATGCGGGCGCCGGTCATGCCGAACGGGTGCCCGACCGCGATCGCCCCGCCGTGCACGTTGAGCCGGTCGATGTCGATGCCCAGGTCGCGGTAGCTCGGGATGACCTGGGCGGCGAAGGCCTCGTTGATCTCGACGAGGTCGATGTCGCCGATGCTCATCCCGGCCCGCTGGAGGGCCAGCTTCGAGGCCTCGACCGGGCCGTACCCCATGATCTCCGGCGACAGGCCGGTGACCGCGGTCGAGACGATCCGGGCCAGCGGCGTCAGGCCGAGGTCGCGGGCCTTCGCGTCGCTCATGACGACCACCGCGGCCGCGCCGTCGTTGAGCGGGCAGGCGTTGGCGGCGGTCACCCGCCCGTCGGGGCGGAACACCGGCTTGAGCTGCGAGACGGCCTCGAGGGTGACACCCGGGCGGGGGCCGTCGTCGGTGCTGACCACGGTGCCGTCCGGCGTGGTCACCGGGGTGATCTCCCGGGCCCAGAACCCGTCGGCGATCGCCTGCTCGGCCAGGTTCTGGCTGCGCACGGCGAACTCGTCCATGTCCTGGCGGGAGACGTCCTTGAGCAGGGCCAGGTTCTCGGCGGTCTGCCCCATCGCGACGTAGATGTCGGGGATCTCGCCGTTCTCCCGCGGGTCGGTCCAGGAGTCCGCGCCGCTCTCGGCGGTCTTGGCCACCCGGGCCTGGGCGTCGGCGAACACAGGGTTGTGGGTCTCGGGCAGCGAGTCCGAGTTGCCCTTGACGAAGCGGGACACCATCTCCACGCCCGCGGAGATGAACACGTCGCCCTCGCCGGCCTTGATGGCGTGCATCGCCATGCGGGTCGTCTGCAGCGAGGAGGAGCAGTAGCGGGTGATCGTCGTCCCGGGCAGGTGGTCCATGCCGAGCAGCACGCTGACCACCCGGCCCATGTTGTAGCCCTGCTCCCCGCCGGGCAGGCCGCAGCCGAGGATCAGGTCGTCGATGTCGGTCGGGTCCAGCGCCGGCACCTTGTCCAGCGCGGCGCGCACGATCGTGGCGGTCAGGTCGTCGGGACGCAGGTCCTTCAGCGACCCCTTGAACGCCCGGCCGATCGGCGAGCGGGCGGTCGAGACGATGACTGCTTCGGGCATGGGTCCTCCACGGCGAGGGCTGGCCGGCACGGTGGGCCGGGCGGTGCTGTCCCCCTGAACCTACTCCGCGGTAACGCGCGTGGTGCCCGGCGCGGGGGTGGCGTCCTCGGCCTCGCCGGGGGCCGGCAGGTCCGGCGGCCGCCGGCGGCGCAGCCGCGCCCAGGGGCCGCGCGGGCCGGTCTCCGAGCCGCGCACCGCGGTCGGCTGGACCTCGGTGCCGGTCCGGCCCGCGGCGCGGACCGCGGCCCGGTCGACGGGGCGGATGGTGTCCCGGCGCAGGTTGCGCAGCCCGCGGTCGGCCGCCGCCGGCCACACGCCGATCGCGTCGGCCAGGGAGGGGAGCAGCACCGCGGCCGCCGCGGCGTACCCGGCCGCGCTGGGGTGGAACTCGTCGCCGCTGAACAACCCGCTGTCCTCGGCGAAGCGCGGGCCGAGCACCGACCCGAGCGAGACGGTGCGCCCGCCCTCCTCCACCACGGCGATCGTCTGGGCGGCGGCCATCTGCCGGCTCCAGCGGCGGGCCAGCCCCCGCAGCGGCTGGCCGATCGGCCGGACCGTGCCGAGGTCGGGGCAGGTGCCGACGACGACCTCGGCGCCGGACGCGGTGAGGCGGCGCACCGCGTCCCGCAGGTGCCGCACGGAGACCGCGAGGGCGGTCCGGGAGGTCACGTCGTTGGCCCCGATCATCACCAGGACCAGGTCGGGCCGCTCGGCCAGCGCCCCGGCGACCTGCCCGCCGAGGTCCGCCGACCTCGCCCCCGACCGCGCCAGGCGGACCAGCCGCACCGGCCGCTCGGCCAGCTCGGCCAGCGCGGCGGCCAGCAGCACCCCGGGGGTCTCCGCGGCCCGCTGCACACCCAGCCCCACCGCGCTGGAGTCGCCGAGCACGGCGAAGACGATCGGCTTGCCCCGGCCTCGCCCGGCGGCGTGGCCGTAGACGCCGTCCCCCGCGGGCGGGTCGGCCTCCTTGCGGGCCTCCACGCGGCGGCGCGCCGACCGGGCCTGCTGGCGCAGCAGGGCGACCATCCCGGCACCGGCCAGGCCCAGGCCCCCGCTGCCGTAGGCGGCCCCGGTGGCCAGCCTGCGTGCCGTGCTCGCCCGCGTCACCGCCGCCCCCGTCCCGCCGTCCCTCCTGTTCCCCGCAGGCTAACCGCCCCTACGGTGCAGCCGTGACCGCTTCCCCCGCAGGGGTGCCCCCGGGATCCCCCGACGTCCGCACCCGCCAGATCGTCGACGTCCTCGTCGAGGCGTTCTCCGACCTCATGCGGGCCGACGCCGACGCCTTCCGGACCAAGTTCCGCAAGATGGCCGCGGACCCGTTCGCGTTCTACCGCGGCAGCGCCTGCCTGTTCTACGCCGACATGGCCGGGCTCGAGGACCGCTGGAGCGACGAGCGGACCCGGCGGGTGTGGATCCAGGGCGACCTGCACGCGGAGAACTTCGGCACCTACATGGACGGCACCGGCCGGATCGTCTTCGACGTCAACGACTTCGACGAGGCCTACCTGGGTCACGTCAGCTGGGACCTGCGCCGGTTCTGCGCCAGCTTCGCCCTGCTGGCCTGGCGCAAGGCGTTCTCCGACGACGTCATCGCCGACCTGCTCCGCCGCTACCTCGGCGCCTACCTCGACCAGGTGGCCGCCTTCACGCGCACCGCCGACGACCGCTCGTTCGCGCTGGTCCGCGAGAACACCGAGGGCGCGGTGCACGACGTCATCCTGCGGACCGCCGCGCGCACCCGCCTCGACCTGCTGGCCCGCTCGACCGTCGTCGAGGACTTCGAGCGCCGCTTCGCCGACGGCCCGCGCACCCGGCGGCTGGGCGAGGAGGAGCGGGCGCGGGTGCTCGACGCCCTCGAGCGCTGGAGGGGGACGGTCCGCCCGCCGGCCCGCCGCCGGGACGTCGCCTACGACGTGAAGGACGTCGTGGCCACCGGCGGATTCGGCATCGGCAGCGCCGGCCTGCCGGCCTACAACGTGCTCCTGGAGGGGTACGACCAGGCGCTGGAGAACGACGTCGTGCTCTCGCTCAAGCAGGGCAACGTGGCCGCGCCGAGCCGCGTGGTCCGGGACCCGGCGATCCGTGCCGCCTTCGAGCACGAGGGGCACCGGACGGCGGTCTCCGAGCGGGCGCTGCAGGCCAACGCCTCCCAGTTCCTCGGCTGGACCGAGATCGACCGCGTCGGCTTCGTGGTCAAGGAGCTCTCGCCCTACGAGTCCGACCTGGAGTGGGACGACCTGACCGAGCCCGAGGAGATCGCCCCGGTGATGACCCAGCTGGGGCGGGCCACGGCGAAGATGCACTGCGTCGGGGACGCCGACGCCGACCCCGCGCTGGTGCCCTTCCAGACCGAGGAGGCCATCACCGCGATGGTGGGGGACCGGCGCGGCGAGTTCGTCGAGGACCTCGTCGCCTTCGCCCACGACTACGCCCGGCGGACCCAGGAGGACCACCGGTCGTTCGTCGACGCCTTCCGCGCCGGGCTGATCCCCGGCATCAGCTCGAGCGGGGCGCACCCGGTTCCCCGGTGACCCCCCGGCACAGGAAGCTCTTCCCCCGTCAGGGTGCCGGGAACGCGGGAAGAGCTTCCTGTGCCCTGGCCGGCAGGTCGAGGAGCATCCCGACGTGCGGGCCGATGCCGGGCACGTCGAACTCGCCGGTGACGGTCGTGAACCCCATCAGCGCGTAGAAGCCGGCGGCCGGGACCCGGGCGTTGCACCACACCAGGTCGCCGCCGCGCCCGGCCACCACCGCCAGCCCGGCCTCGACCAGCGCCCGGCCGGCGCCGCTGCCGCGTACCGCGGGGTCGGTCGCCATGCCGCGCAGCTGCCAGGGGGCCCGGGCGTGCGGCCGCCAGGGGCAGGCGGCCGGCGCGAGCCGCACGACACCGGTCACCCGGCCGTCGGCGGCGCGCGCGGCCAGGTGCACGGTGGCCGGGTCGTCGTCCCCCGGGAGGCCGGCCGGCCCACCGCCGCGCAGGACGGCGCTGCGCAGCGGGAGGACGACGTCGACGGGCACCGGCTCGACGGTCGGGGCGGCGCTCGCGTCGGAGGTCACCCGCCCAGTCTCCCTCAGCGGGCGCGCCGTCCCCGCCGCGTGCGCAGTGGAAGGACCTGCTCCTCCCCGGCCCTCGCAAGCTCGGGCCGGGGCCCGGGAGCAGGCCTCACCGGCTCCGCCGCCCCCTCCGGGTGCGCAGATAATCTGCGACGACGTACTCGCCGAGCCGGTTGCTGTCGGGGGTGAACACCCGGCCCCCGGCCCGCTGGGTGATGTCGTGGACGAAGTGCACCAGCCCGGGCTCCGGGTCGAGCGCGAAGACGTTCATGGTCGCCCCCGACCGGGCGACCCGCTCCACCTCCGCGACGGTGCGGGCGATGGTCTCCGGCATCGGCGGCCAGCAGAAGAACGGCGTCCCGTCGTCCTCCAGGTGCGCGGTCGGCTCGCCGTCGGTGACCACCAGCACCACCGGCTCGGCGTCCTTGTGCCTGGCCAGGAACCGCCGGGCCAGGATCAGCCCGTGCTGCAGGTTGGTGCCCTGCAGCGTGTCCACGCTGAGCTCGGCGAGGGTCTCCGGGCGCAGCACCTGGGCGGTCGAGGAGAAGCCGATGATCTGGATCGCGTCCTGCGGGAAGCGGGTGGTCACCAGCGAGTGCAGCGCCATCGCCGTGGACTTGGCCGCACCCCACGTACCGCGCAGCGCCATCGAGTAGGAGAGGTCGACGAGCAGGGCCACGGCGGCGCCGGTGCGCCGCTCGGTCTCCACGACCTCGAAGTCCTCGACGGCGATGCGGACGCCGCGGTCCGCGTCCAACCGGGGGTCGCCGGCGGTGCGCAGCACGGCGTTGCGCACCGTGCGGACGACGTCCAGCGGCTGCTCGTCGCCGAAGTGCCACTCCCGCGAGGCGCCGGTCAGCTCCCCGGCGGCGCCGGCGTCCGCGACGTCGTGCTCCCCGCGGCCGGTCGCGTCGAGCTCGGCGAACACCCGGCGCAGCGCCGTCGCCCCGAGCCGGCGCACCGCCTTGGGGGAGAGCTCGAGCCGGCCGTCGGTGCGGTTGAGGTACCCCTGCCGCTCCAGCTCGCGCTCCATCTGGCGCAGCGCGGCGAGGTCGTCGACGGCCGGGCGGCCCAGCGCCCGCTGCAGCAGCTCCTCGTCGACGTCGGCCAGCGAGGCGCCGGCGTAGCCCTGGGAGAGCTGGTTGGACAGCGCCTCGAGGTCGGCCAGCTCGGCGACCGCGCTGGTCGCGTCGCCGAGGCCGAGGCCCTGCTCGCCGTCGGGCACCTGCCCGCGCTGACCCCACGGCAGGTCGGGGCGGGCCTGGCGCAGCGCGTCCTGCAGGTGGGCCATCTCGCTGGCCAGCCCCATGTCCTGCATCGTCTGCGCCATCAGGTCGGCCAGCTCGGCCCGCTGCTCGGGGGACAGGCCGGCTATCATCCGCTCCTGCGCGGCCGCCCGGCGGGCCAGCGAGTCGATCAGCTCGTCGACCGACTGCGGGTCGTCCGGGAAGAACTGGCCGTGCTCGTCCATGAAGTCGGCGAACTGCTGGTCGGTGTCCTCGCCGCGGTTGTGCGCGTCGAGCAGCGCGGAGAGGTCGGCGACCATGTCCTTGACCTGCTGCATGGCGGCGGAGTCGCCGTCCTGCATGGCCTGCAACGCCTGCTTCATGCCCTGGAAGGAGCTGTCGAGCACCTCGTGGCGCAGCAGGTCCTGGATCCGGTCGTAGGCCTGGCGGGCCTCGTCGGACCGCCACGGGTACTCCTTGAGCGCGCGGACCGCGCCGGCGGTGTCGTCGGGCAGCGCGTCGAGCTCGGCCTCCGCCAGGCGGGCGGCGTCGTCCGGGTCGGGGAACAGCTCCCGCCGCTCGGCCTCCACCGCCCGGTCCAGCAGCTCCCGGACCTCCTCGAGCGTGCCGTCCATGCGCCCGGCGCTGCGGGCCTGCCGCAACCGCTCGCGGACCGAGCGGCGCAGCTCGTCCAGGCCGCGGCGGCCGTCCATGCCACGGCGGAGCAGCTCGCGCAGCGCCTCGCGCACGCCGCTGCCGGCCAGCACCGAGTCGCCGATCTCGTCGACGGCCCCGCCCAGGTCGTAGGGCGGGGCCAGCGGGTCGGGCCCGCCCCGCCAGCGTCCGTACCGGTAGCCCTTCCCGGGCCGCCTCACCACGGTCAGGCCCCGTACACGGTGCGGCCGCCGTCGGTGTCCTTGGCCAGCCGCCGGGTCAGGTAGAGGCCCTCGAGCGCGAACTCCACCGCGGCGGCGGCCTGCTCGGCCGACTGCTCGCTCTCGGGGACGCCGAGCCGGCCCAGCAGCTCGGCCAGCCGCGGGACGGTGCCCAGCTGGCCCAGCAGCGCCGCGGCCGGCACCAGGTCGCCGGACTCCACCGTCTCACCGCCGGTGAAGTGCTCCTGCAGCCCGGTGAGGTCCAGTCCGGCGCAGCGGGCGCGGAAGGTCTGCGCGGTCGCCTGGCGCAGCAGGTGGTCGAGGACCTCCAGCTCGCGCTCGTCGTCCGGGTCGCTGCCGGCGTCGGCGAACTCGACCTTGCCGCGGCTGGCGGGCACGACCCCGGCCAGGTCGACCACGCGGGCCACCGGCCGGGTCTCCCCGGCCACCGCGGCCCGGCGGACGGCGGAGGCCGCCACGGTCTCCAGCGCGGCGATGGCGAAGCGGGCGCTCACCCCCGAGCGCTGGTCGACGTGGTTGGACTCGCGCACCAGCCGGGTGAAGCGGGCGACGATCTCGGCCAGGTGCTCGGGGACGATCGGGGCGTCCACCGCGGCCTCGCCGCCGCCGCGGCCCCGCCAGCTGACGTCGGCCTCCTGGTGCAGCAGGCGGATCTCGTCGGCCAGCTCGATGGGGTAGTGGGTGCGCACCTCGGTGCCGAACCGGTCCTTGAGCGGGGTGATGATCCGGCCCCGGTTGGTGTAGTCCTCGGGGTTGGCGCTGGCGACCAGGAGCAGGTCCAGCGGCAGCCGCACCCGGTAGCCGCGGATCTGGATGTCGCGCTCCTCGAGCACGTTGAGCAGGGCGACCTGGATGCGCTCGGCGAGGTCGGGCAGCTCGTTGACGCTGAAGATGCCGCGGTTGGTGCGCGGGACCAGGCCGTAGTGGACGGTCTCCGGGTCGCCGAGCGTGCGGCCCTCGGCCACCTTGATGGGGTCGACGTCCCCGATGAGGTCGCCGACGGAGGTGTCGGGGGTGGCCAGCTTCTCGCCGAAGCGGTCGCTGCGGTGCAGCCACCCGACGGGGGTGTCGTCGCCGTGCTCGGCGACCTGCCGGTGCGCCCACACGCTGATCGGGTGCAGGGGGTGCTCGTTGAGCTCGCTGCCGACCAGCACCGGCGTCCACTCGTCGAGGAGGCCGACGAGGGTGCGGATCAGCCGGGTCTTGCCCTGGCCGCGCTCGCCGAGCAGGACGAGGTCGTGGCCGGCGATGAGGGCCCGCTCGACCTCGGGGACGACGGTGTCCTCGAAGCCGACGATGCCGGGGAGGGTGGGCTCGCCGTCGGCGAGGCGGGCGAGCAGGTTGGCGCGGATCTCGGCCTTCACGGGCCGGAAGGCGGCGCCGCCGTCGCGGAGCTCGCCGAGGGTGGTCGGAGGGGGAGGAGCGGAGGCGGTGGTGCCGGGGTCCGTCACCCCCGCCACGGTACGACTCCGGGCGCCCGTCGGGCACCGTCCCCGGTCCGCCGCCTGCGAGGATCCGGCCATGGCCGCTGCCCCGGTGCCCCTCGTCAGCGCCGCCGACGTGGCGGTGGCCGCCGCGCTGCTCGAGGACGTCGCCCGGCGGACGCCGCTGGAGCACTCGCGGGCCCTGGCCGCGCGGGTCGGCGGCCCGGTCTGGCTCAAGTGCGAGAACCTGCAGCGCACCGGGTCGTTCAAGTTCCGCGGCGCGTACACCCGGCTCTCCCGGCTGGACCCGGCCGAGCGGGCCCGGGGCGTGGTCGCGGCCAGCGCGGGCAACCACGCGCAGGGGGTGGCGCTGGCCGCGCAGATGCTCGGGATCCGGGCCACGGTCTTCATGCCCGAGGCCGCCCCGCTGCCGAAGGTCGCCGCCACCCGCGGGTACGGCGCCGACGCCCGCCTCGGCGGGGCCACGCTCACCGAGGCGCTGGCCGCCGCCGGTGAGCACGCCGAGCGCACCGGCGCGGTGTTCATCCACCCCTTCGACCACCCCGACGTCATCGCCGGCCAGGGCTCGGTCGGCATCGAGCTGCTCCACCAGTGCCCGGACGTCGCCACGGTGGTGGTGTGCACCGGCGGCGGCGGGCTGGTCTCCGGCATCGCGGCCGCCGTCAAGGGCCGCCGTCCCGACGTCCGCGTGGTCGGCGTGCAGGCCGCCGCGGCCGCCGCGTTCCCCGCCTCGCTGGCCGCCGGGCGCCCGGTGCCGCTGGCGTCGATGGCGACGATGGCCGACGGCATCGCCGTGGGCGCGCCCGGCGCGCTGACCCTCGCCCACGTGGCGCACCTCGTCGACGAGGTGCGCACCGTCAGCGAGGAGGACCTCTCCCGCGCGCTGCTGTTCTGCCTGGAGCGCGCCAAGCTGGTCGTCGAGCCGGCCGGCGCGGCCGCCGTCGCGGCGGTGCTGGCCGACCCCGCCGCCTTCCCGCCGCCGGTGGTCGCGGTGGTCTCCGGCGGCAACGTCGACCCGGTGCTGCTGCTCAAGGTGGTCCAGCACGGCATGGCGGCGGCCGGCCGCTACCTGCGGCTGCGGCTGCGGGTGCCCGACCGGCCGGGCTCGCTGGTGGCGGTGCTGGCCGAGCTGGCGGCCGTCGGCGCCAACGTCCTGGAGGTCGGGCACGAGCGGACGTCGACCCGACTGGACCTCGGCGAGGTGGAGGTCCTCGTCGTCGTGGAGACCCGGGGCCCCGACCACGCCGACGACGTCGTCGCCGTCCTCGACCGGGCCGGGTGGCCGGTGACCCGCGGCTGAGGGCGGACGGCGATCGGTTCCCGGCGCCGCACCGGTCCTACCGCCGGAGCCCCGCACCCGGCGGGGCGTGGTGAGGGAGAACCGTGGGTCAGCTGTGCGCGAACACCGCGTGGATCGGTCGGAAAGCGGTCGGGAGTTGTCCGCACCGGGTCCTAGCGTGGTGGTCATGACCGATGCGATAGTCGTCGAGGGGCTGGTGAAGCGCTTCGGCGCGACCACCGCCCTCGACGGGGTGGACCTGACCGTGGCCGAGGGGACGGTGCTGGGCCTGCTCGGCCCCAACGGGGCGGGCAAGACCACCGTGGTGCGGATCCTCACGACCCTGCTGCAGCCGGACGCGGGCCGGGTGCAGGTCGCGGGGGTCGACGTCCTCCGGGACCCGGACGCGGTGCGCTCCTCGATCGGCCTCACCGGCCAGTACGCCGCCGTCGACGAGTACCTGACCGGCACGGAGAACCTGGAGATGGTCGGCCGGCTGTACCGGCTCGGGAAGCGGGAGGCGCGGGAGCGGGCCCGCGAGCTGCTCGAGCGGTTCGACCTGACCGCCGCGGCCGACCGGCCGGCGAAGACCTACTCCGGCGGCATGCGCCGCCGGCTCGACATCGCCGCCTCCCTGATCGCCCGGCCGCGGATCGTCTTCCTCGACGAGCCGACGACCGGGCTGGACCCGCGCAGCCGGCTGGCCATGTGGGAGTTCATCGCCGACCTGGCCACCGGTGGGACGACGGTCCTGCTCACCACCCAGTACCTGGAGGAGGCCGACCGCCTCGCCGACCGCATGGTGGTGATCGACCGCGGCCGGGTGATCGCCCGCGGCACCGCCGACGAGCTCAAGGCGCAGGTCGGCGGCCAGCGGCTGGAGCTGACCCTGGCCAGCGCCGGGGACCTCGTGCCGGCCGCCGAGCGGCTGCGGCCGCTGGGCACCGACGAGCCGCACCTCGACGACTCGACCCGCCGGCTCAGCCTGCCGGTGAGCGGCGGCATGGACGTGATCGCCGAGGCGGTGCGGCGGCTCGACGGCACCGGGGTCGAGGTGCTCGACCTGGCCCTGCGCCGGCCCGACCTCGACGACGTCTTCCTCACCCTGACCGGTCACGCCGCCGAGGAGGAGCCGGCCGGGACCGAGGGCGACCGGACGCCGGCCGCCACGGGAGGTGCGCCGCGATGACCACGCTCGCGCAGACGCTGTCCGACAGCGCCACGGTCACCCGGCGCAACCTGATCAAGGTCAAGCGGGTGCCCGACCTGATCGTCTTCGCGACGCTGTCGCCGATCATGTTCGTGGTGCTGTTCCGCTACGTGTTCGGCGGGGCGATCGGCGGGCTGCCGGAGGGCATCAGCTACGCCGAGTTCCTGCTGCCCGGCATCTTCGCCCAGACGGTGGTGTTCGGGAGCACGATCACCGGGGCCAGCCTCGCCGACGACCTGCAGAAGGGCCTGATCGACCGGTTCCGCTCGCTGCCGATGTCGCGGTCGGCGGTCCTCATCGGGCGGACGGTCGCCGACGCGGGGCTCAACGTCATCTCCATCGCGGTGATGGCGCTGACCGGCCTGGTCGTCGGCTGGCGGATCAACTCCTCGATCGGGGAGGCGGTCGCCGGGTTCCTGGTGCTGCTCGTGTTCGCCTACGCCGTGTCCTGGCTGATGGCGGTCGTCGGGCTGCTGGTCCGCACGCCGGAGGTGGTCAACAACGCCAGCTTCATCGTGATCTTCCCGCTGACGTTCATCGCCAACACCTTCGTGCCGCTGGAGACCTTCCCGGCGGTGCTGCGGACCTTCGCCGAGTGGAACCCGGTGTCGGCGGTGGTGCAGGCAGCCCGGGAGCTGTTCGGCAACTGGCCGCCCTCCTACCCGGTGCCCGACGTGTGGGCGCTGCAGAACCCGGTGCTCTACACGCTGATCTGGTCGGCGATCATCCTCGCGGTGTTCGTCCCGCTGTCGGTGCGGCTCTACCAGCGCACGTCCACCCGGTGACCGGGGCACCGGCCGGCGGGTCCCCGCCGGCCGGGTGCCCCGGGGGTGGCGGGGCAGCGCAGGATGGACGGCGATGAGCGCCGACCTCGCCCCCGCCACCCCCGCCACCCTGCCCGCCGACAACCCGCTGGCGCAGCCCTCGGCCCTCCCGCTCGAGCTGCCGCCGTTCGCGGCGATCACCGTCGAGCACTGCCGCGAGGCGCTGCTGGCCGGCATGGCCGAGCAGCGTGCCGAGGTCGCGGCCGTCGTCGGCTCACCCGAGCCGCCGACGTTCGAGAACACCCTCGTGGCGCTCGAGCGCTCCGGCCGGCTCCACCGCCGCGCGGCGGCGGTGTTCCACAACCTCGCCTCCTCCCTGGCCACCGACCGGCTGCGGGAGGTCGAGCGCGAGCTCGCCCCGCTGGAGGCGGCGCACGCCGACGCCCTGCGGCTGGACCCCGCGCTGTTCGCCCGGGTCGACGCGGTGCACGCCGCCCGGCACGACCTGGGCCTCGACGCGGAGTCGGTCCGGCTGGTCGAGCGGTACCACACCGACTTCGTGCTCTCCGGCGCCCGGCTCGACGACGACGGGCGCGCCCGGCTGTCGGCGCTGAACCGGGAGCTGTCGGAGCTGTCGACGACGTTCGGCCAGAACCTGCTGCTGGCCACCGAGGCCGCCGCCGTCCTGGTGACCGACCCGGCCGAGCTCGACGGGCTGGGGGAGGAGGCGGCCGCCGCGGCCGCGCGGGCCGCCGCCGACCGCGGGCTGACCGGGTACCTGCTCACCCTCGTGCTGCCCACCGGTCAGCCGGTGCTCGCCCGGCTGCGCGACCGGGGCCTCCGGGAGCGGCTCCACCGGGCCTCGGTGGGCCGGGCCTCCACCGGTGCGCACGACAACGGGCCGGTCGCCGCGCGGATCGCCCGCCTGCGCGCCGAGCGGGCCCGGTTGCTGGGCTTCGCCACCCACGCCGACCTGGTGCTCGCCGACCAGACCGCGGGAACCACGGCCGCGGTCGACGCCATGCTGCGCCCGATGGTGCCGGCCGCGGTGGCCAACGCCCGGGCCGAGGCCCGGGTGCTCGCCGAGCACGCGGCACGCGACGGGGTCACCGACCTCGCGCCGTGGGACTGGGCGTACTACGCCGAGCGGGTCCGGGCCGAGCGCTACGCCGTCGACACCGCGGCGCTGCGGTCGTTCTTCGAGCTGGACCGGGTGCTCGTCGACGGGGTCTTCCGCGCCGCCGAGCTGCTCTACGGCTACCGGTTCACCCCGCGTCCCGACCTGGTCGGCTACCAGCCCGACGTCCGGGTGTGGGAGGTGACCGACGCCGACGGCGGGACCGTGGGCCTCTACCTCGGCGACTTCCTCGCCCGCGAGGGCAAGCGCGGCGGGGCGTGGATGAGCTCCTTCGTCACCCAGTCCCGGCTGCTGGGCACCCGGCCGGTGGTGGTCAACGTCCTCAACGTCACCCCGGGCGGGGACGGGCAGCCGACGCTGCTGACCCTCGACGAGGTGAACACGCTGTTCCACGAGTTCGGGCACACCCTGCACGGGCTGAGCTCGGCGGTCACGTACCCACGGTTCGCCGGTACGAGCGTTCCCCGGGACTTCGTCGAGTTCCCCAGCCAGGTCAACGAGATGTGGGCGCCCTGGCCGGAGGTGCTCGCCGGCTACGCCCGGCACGTCGACACCGGGGAGCCGCTGCCCGAGGCGGCGGTGGCCGCGCTCGAGGCCGCCCGGCTGTGGGGCGAGGGCTTCGCGACCGTCGAGTACCTCGCGGCCACGCTGCTCGACCAGGCCTGGCACCGGATCACCCCGGACACCGAGGTCGGCGACCCGGCGGAGTTCGAGCGGGCCGCCCTGGAGGCGGCCGGGATCGCCCTCGACCTGGTGCCCCCGCGCTACCGGACCACGTACTTCCAGCACGTCTTCGCCGGCGGGTACGCGGCCGGCTACTACTCCTACATCTGGTCCGAGGTCCTCGACGCGGACACCGTGGAGTGGTTCCGGGAGAACGGCGGCCTGCGGCGGGTCAACGGCGACGTCTTCCGGGAGCGGCTGCTCTCGGTGGGCGGCTCGGTGGACCCGATGGCGGCCTTCCGCGCGGTCCGGGGCCGGGACGCCGATCCCGGGCCCCTGCTCCGCCGCCGGGGGCTCTGCTGATGGTCGGCCTACCGGCCTCCAACCGCGGCCAGGTGCCGTCCCCGGTGAGGGGAGCCGCTGCGGTCGGGTCGCGCGTCGGGGGGCCCTCCGGGCCCCCGCTCCGCCCGACCCACCGCGGCCAGGTGCCGTCCCCGGTGAGGGGAGCCGCTGCGGTCGGGTCGCGCGTCGGGGGACCCTCCGGGCCCCGCTCCTGGCCGCCGCCCGGTCACAACCAGGGCAGCCGCAGCACCTCGTCGAGGTCGTCGGGGGCCGCGCCCTCGCGCACCAGCCGGTTGGGCTGGCGGTGGCCGCACGCGGTGCAGCGGTGGACCACCTGCCAGCCCTTGCCCGACTTCTCCACCAGGCCGACCGGCTCCATCGGGGCGCCGCAGTCGCTGGCCCGGTCGCCGGGCAGGTCGTCGACGTGCAGCGACCACAGGCACACCGGGCAGTGGTTGCGGTAGTGCCCGTCGGTGGTGGCCGGCACCGACGCTGCGCAGTGCACGCACACGAACGCGGTGTTCTCCGCCCGCCGGGAGCGGGCCGGGCGGCTCACGCCGCCACCCCGACCGGGGCCCCGCCGGTCAGGGGGCGAACGGCTCGACCGCCACGACCTCGACCGTCATCTCCCGGCCGTTGGGCGCCTCGTAGCTGACCGTCGTCCCGGGCGCGGCACCGAGGATCGCCGAGCCGAGCGCGGACTCCGGCGAGTAGACCTGCAGGTCCGTGGTGCCGGCGATCTCGCGCGAACCCAGCAGGAACTTCTCGGTCTCGTCGTCGCCGGCGAACTTGATCGTGATGACGGTGCCGGTGGCCGCGTGCGTCGCCGTCGTCGGTGCGTCGCCGACCCGGGCCTTGCGCAGCAGGTCCTCCAGCTGCCGGATGCGGGCCTCCTGCTTGCCCTGCTCGTCCTTGGCGGCGTGGTAGCCGCCGTTCTCGCGGAGGTCGCCCTCCTCGCGGCGGGCGTTGATCTCGGCGGCCATGGCCGGACGGCCCGCCACCAGCTGGTCGAGCTCGGCCTTCAACCGGTCGTGGGCCTCCTGGGTCAGCCAGACGCCCTGGGGCTGCTCGTCAGTGGGGGTGGACACGGTGGTTGCTCCTGAAATGTCGGTGGCCGCCCCCCACCGTGGGGGACGGCCTCGTTCAGAACGGTCAACGTAACACCTCGCGGCGGCCCGGTGTTCCGGCCGAACGGCGGTGGAGACGGAACGGTACCGGATCGTCGCGTGACCCGCGCCACGTCCACCCGTTCGTGGCCGCCGGCGGCGGCGCGGTGTCCCCACGGCGGGGGATGATGTCCCGGTGACCGAAGCAGACCCGTTGCGCCTGCTCGCCGTGCACGCCCACCCCGACGACGAGTCGAGCAAGGGCGCCGCGACGATGGCGAAGTACGTCGCGGAGGGCGTCCGCGTCATGGTGGCCACCTGCACCGGGGGCGAGCGCGGTTCGGTGCTCAACCCCGCGCTGGACCGTCCCGACGTCTGGGAGCGGCTGCCGCAGATCCGGGTCGAGGAGATGGCCCGGGCGCGCGAGATCCTCGGCGTCGAGCAGGAGTTCCTCGGCTTCGTCGACTCCGGCCTGCCCGAGGGCGACCCCCTGCCGCCGCTGCCCGAGGAGTGCTTCGCGCTCGTGCCCACCGAGGAGGCGGCGGCCCCGCTGGTGGAGCTGATCCGCCGGTTCCGGCCGCACGTGATCACCACCTACGACGAGCGCGGCGGCTACCCCCACCCCGACCACATCAAGACCCACGAGGTCTCGGTGCACGCCTTCGAGGCGGCCGGCGACCCCGACCGCTACCCCGGGCTCGGCGAGCCCTGGCAGCCGCTGAAGCTCTACTACCACATGGGTTTCACCCTGCCCCGCACGCGGGCGCTGCACGAGGCCATCCTGGCCTCCGGCGGGGAGTCGCCGTACGCCGAGTGGCTGGAGAACTGGGACCCCGACCGGGACCTGTCGCACCGGGTCACGACGAAGGTGCACTGCGCCGACTACTTCGCCGTCCGCGACGCGGCGCTCATCGCGCACGCCACGCAGATCGACCCCCTCGGCCGGTGGTTCGCCTGCCCCCTGGAGGTCCAGCAGCAGGTGTGGCCGACCGAGGACTACGAGCTGGCCCGGTCGGTCGTCGACGCGCCCGTCCCGGAGGACGACCTGTTCGCCGGCGTGCGCAGTGAGGTGGGAGTCCGATGACCGTGCTGGACGCCGTCGCCCAGGGGACCGAGCAGCTGCCGGAGGACGTCGGCAAGTCCGGCCCGCTGGGGCTGACGCTCATCCTCGTGCTGCTCATCGCCACGGCGCTGCTGGTCCGGTCGATGACGGGGCACCTCAAGAAGCTGCCGCGCAGCTTCGACGAGCCCGACGGCCCGGACGTCGTCGTCCCCGACACCCCCGCCGAGCTCGTGGCGGACCGCCCCGGGCAGGAGCTGCTCGACACCCTCCGCCGCGCGCCGCGGGCCATCGAACCCCCGCGGCCGCGGCCCGAGGGCCGGCCGGACCGCCCGCAGGGCTGACCGGCCGGCCGCCGCCGGCTGCTACCAGCGGTGCGCCACGTCGACCACCAGGCGCTGCCCGTCGCCGGGGCCGTCGAGCACGAACACCCGGAACGGCAGCCGCGCCCGGACGCCGAGGCCGATGGTGCTCTGGCCCTCGAAGGAGCCGGCCCACGCGACCTGCCGGAAGGTGTCGTAGCCGGTGACGTCGAGCACCTCGGCGTCGCGGCGCGGGTCGTAGGTGGGCTCGCCGTCCTCGTCGTGGGCCGGCGCCAGGACGACGACCTGCAGGTCGGCGGCCCCCCGCAGCGGGACGGTCGTGCCGGAGCCGTCCTGGACCACGCGGTCGACGTAGCCGACGCGGAATCCCACGCCGCCGTGGCCGTCGCCGACGTCGACCACCAGCCGGTCGAAGCACGCGTGCTCGCCGCTGCGCAGGCCGGTGACCGGCGCGGAGGTGTGCGTCGCCGACTGCTCGGGCAGCGACCCCCAGGTGACCGAGCAGCCGGTACCGGCGTTCGCGACGGCGGGAGCGGCCACCCCCAGCGCGGTCAGGGCCGAGGCGAGGGCGACGAGGGAGCGGGTGCGGGTCATGGCAGATCCCCTTCCTGGCGGAAGCCGCATCAGTGCGGCGTTCGTCAGGATCCGCCGACGCGCCGGGCGGCCACCAGGGACGATGTGGCGCCGAGTAGACGAAGCCACGCGTTGGTCCGTGGCAAACCTCGCCTATCCCTCGGCGCGCCTGCCCGGTGCGTCCCGCGGTATGTGCTGTCGGTGACCTGCACCCCGGAGCCCCGAGGAGGCGTTGCGCGACCGGGTGGCAGGTCGCGCACAATGGTTCATGGCCCGGCCCGTCCAGTCGATCGAGCGGGCGGCGGCGGTGCTGGAGCTGCTCTCCACCGCCCCGGCCGAGATGGGCGTGACGGAGCTGGCCGAGTCGCTGGGGCTGGCCAAGAGCACCACCCACGGCATCGTGCGCACCCTCTGCGAGGTCGGGCTCGTGGAGCAGGACCCCGGCACCGGCCGCTACCGCGTCGGCCGAGGCCTCGCCGAACTGGGCGGCGCTCCCGTCGACGTCCACCAGCTGCGCAGCCTGGCGGCCAACTGGCTCGACGGGCTGGCGGTGCGGGCGGCCGAGTCGGTGCGGCTGGCCGTCCCCGAGGCCGGGCGCGTCGTGGTCGTCCACCACGTCTTCCGTCCCGACGACAGCCGGCAGGTCCTGGAGGTGGGCACCGAGCGGCCGGCGCACGCCTGCGCCCTGGGCAAGGTGCTGCTGGCCAACGGCGGCCAGCTGGCGTCGGACTTCACCCCCTTCACCCGCCGCACCGTCACCGACGCCCGGCGGCTGGCCACCGAGCTGACGGCCGTCCGCCACCGGGGGTGGGCGGTCGAGGTCGAAGAGCGCGTCACCGGGGAGGCGGGGGTGGCCCGCCCGGTGCGCGGCCGGGGCGGCCGGGTGGTGGCGGCAGCGGGCGTCACGGGCACCCCCGAGCGGCTGCTCGGCCGCGACGGCGCCCCGCACCCCTGGTTGCTGGAGCAGCTCGCCGACGCCGTCCGGGCGGTCTCCGCCGAGCTGGCCCGGATCTGAGTGGCCGGCCGGCACGTCCTGGCGATCGACCAGGGCACCACGTCCACCCGCTGCATCGTCTTCGACCGCACCGCACGCTTCGTCTCGGTGGCCCAGGTCGAGCACCGGCAGTTCCACCCGCGGCCCGGCTGGGTGGAGCACGACCCGGCGGAGATCTGGGCCAACGTGGGCAGGGTCGTGCCCGAGGCGCTGCGCCGGGCCGGGCTGTCCCTGGACGACGTGGCGGCTCTCGGCATCGCCAACCAGCGGGAGACCGTCGTCGCCTGGCACCGCCGGACCGGGGCGCCCCTCGACCGGGCCGTCGTGTGGCAGGACGTGCGCACCGCCGACCGGGTCGAGCGGCTGGCCGCCGACGGGCTGGCCGACCGGGTGCGCGAGCGGTGCGGCCTGCCGCTGGCCCCCTACTTCGCCGGGCCCCGCATGTCCTGGCTGCTCGACGCCCACCCCGGCGCGCGCGCCGCCGCCGCCCGCGGCGAGCTGCTGCTGGGCACGATGGAGTCCTGGCTGGTGTGGAACCTCACCGGTGGGCCGTCGGGCGGGCGGCACCTCACGGACGTCACCAACGCCAGCCGCACGATGCTCGTGGACCTCGAGACCCTCGACTGGGACGACGAGCTGCTGGCCGCCCTCGACGTCCCCCGGGCCGCGCTGCCGGAGATCCGGCCGACCATGGACCGGCACGGGACGGCGGTCGCCGTGGCGCCGGGGGTGCCGATCACCGCCGCCCTCGGCGACCAGCAGGCGGCGCTGTTCGGGCAGACCTGCTTCGCGCCCGGCGAGGCCAAGTGCACCTTCGGCACCGGTGCCTTCCTGCTGCTCACCACGGGTGAGCGGCCGGCCGCCTCCACCCACGGGCTGATCACCACGCCGGCCTACCAGCTCGCCGGCCGCCCGCCGGTGTACGCGCTGGAGGGGTCGATCGCCGTGGCCGGGGCGCTGGTGCAGTGGTTCCGCGACAACCTGGGCCTGATCCGCAGCGCGCCGGAGATCGAGACGCTGGCCCGCACCGTCGAGGACAACGGCGGCTGCTACGTCGTGCCGGCCTTCGCCGGGCTGTTCGCCCCGCACTGGCGCAGCGACGCGCGCGGGGTGGTGGTCGGCCTCACCGGGTACATCACCAAGGGCCACCTGGCCCGCGCCGTCCTGGAGGCGACCGCCTGGCAGACCCGCGAGGTGGTGGACGCGATGCTGGCCGACTCGGGCCTGGCGCTCGCCGAGCTCAAGGTCGACGGCGGGATGACCGCCGACCACCTGCTCATGCAGACCGTCGCCGACGTCCTGGGGGTCCCGGTGGCCCGCCCGATGGTCGCCGAGACCGTGTCGCTGGGCGCCGCCTACGCGGCCGGCCTGGCCGCCGGATTGTGGCCGGACCCCGAGGTGCTGCGCCGGCACTGGCACCGGGCGGGGGAGTGGCTGCCCGCGCGCAGCCGGGAGTGGCGCGAGGAGGGTTACGCGGACTGGCAGCGCGCGGTCGAGCGCAGCCTGGGCTGGGTCCGGGAGGGGCGGCCGCGCTGACCGCCCCTCCCGCCCTCACGCGGTGAGCGAGATGTCGCGGGCGGCCAGCCGCGCCGCGTCCGCGGACTCGTCGTCGGGCAGTTCCTGCGAGGCCCGCTCGGCGGCCACCCGCTCCCGGTAGTGCTGCACCTCCTGCGCGCGCCGCTCCGGCGGCCACCCGAGCACGGCCCCCATCAGGTCGGCCACCACCGGGGCCGCGGCCAGCCCGCGGTCCCAGCTCTCGATCGAGATCCGGGTCCGCCGGGTGAGGAAGTCGTCGAGGTGGCGGGCGCCCTCGGCCCGGGCGGAGTACACCGCCTCGGCGCGCAGGTAGTCGTCGGCCTCGGGCAGCGGGCGGGCCAGCTCCTGGTCTGCCTCCACCAGGGCCAGGACCTCCGGGGTGAGCGCCCCGTAGCGGTGCAGCAGGTGCTCGACCCGGGCCACGTGCAGCCCCGACCGCTGGGCGAGCACGTGCCGCTGGTTCCACGGTGCCGGCCAGCCGACCGCGCCGAGCAGCGGCACGTTCTCGGTGACCGACGGCCCGACGGTGCGGTCGAGCCCGTGCACAGCCTCGTCGACGGCGTCGGCGGCCATGACCCGGTAGGTCGTGTACTTGCCGCCGGCCACCACCACCAGGCCGGGTGCCGGGTGGGCGACGGTGTGCTCGCGGGAGAGCTTGGAGGTGCTGTCGGACTCGCCCGTCAGCAACGGGCGGAGCCCGGCGTAGACGCCCTCGACGTCCTCCCGCGTCAGCGGGACGGCGAGCACGCGGTTGACGTGGGACAGCACGTACTCGATGTCGGCGGCGGTCGCCGCCGGGTGCGCCTTGTCCAGGTCCCACGGGGTGTCGGTGGTGCCGACGATCCAGTGCCGGCCCCACGGGATCACGAACAGCACGCTCTTCTCGGTCCGCAGGATCATCCCCGTCGAGGAGTGGATCCGGTCGCGGGGGACGACCAGGTGCACGCCCTTGCTGGCCCGCACGCGGATCTGCCCGCGCTCGCCGACCATGCCCTGCGTGTCGTCGGTCCACACCCCGGTCGCGTTGATGACCTGGCGGGCCCGGACCCGCAGCTCCCGGCCGGTGTCCATGTCGGTGACCACGGCCCCGACGACCCGCTCGCCCTCCTTCAGGAACGAGGCCACCCGCGCCCGGTTCGCGGCCAGCGCCCCGTAGGCCGCCGCCGTGCGCACGATCTCCATCGTGTGGCGGGCGTCGTCGATCTGCGCGTCGTGGTAGCGGATCGCCCCCACCAGCGCCTCCGGCTTCAGCGCCGGGGCCAGCTTCCGGGCGCCCCGCCGGGTCAGGTGGCGGTGGCGGGGCAGCCCCGCCCGCCGGCCCGACGCCTGCGCGAGGCCGTCGTAGAGGGCGATGCCCGCACCCACGTAGGGCCGCTCCCACACCCGGTGCTGCAGCGGGTACAGGAAGGACACCGGCCGGACCAGGTGCGCCGCCAGCCGCTCGAGCAGCAGCCCGCGCTCCCGCAACGCCTCGAAGACCAGGCCGAAGTCGAGCATCTCCAGGTAGCGCAGGCCGCCGTGCACGAGCTTGCTGGAGCGGCTCGACGTGCCGCTGGCCCAGTCACGGGCCTCCACGATGCCGACCCGGAGGCCGCGGGTGGCGGCGTCCAGGGCGCAGCCGGCGCCGACCACCCCACCACCCACCACGAGGAGGTCGAGCTCGTCCTCCTCGGCCATGCGGCGCAGCGCCGCGCTGCGGGCGGCGTCGGACAGGTCGGCTGCGTTCACGGGTCCCTCTTCTCCACGTCGGTCTCCTCCTCGGTGCTCACCGCGGCCCACGGTCAGTCGACCTCGACCCAGTCCAGGGTGCGCTGCACGGCCTTGCGCCAGCCGGCGTGCCCGGCCGCGCGCTGCTCGTCGTCCCACTGCGGCTCCCAGCGCCGGTCCTCGGCCCAGTTGGCCCGCAGCTGGTCGGTGTTGGACCAGAAGCCGCAGGCCAGACCGGCGGCGTACGCGGCGCCGAGGGCGGTCGTCTCGGCGACCACCGGCCGGCTCACCGGGACGCCGAGGATGTCGGCCTGCATCTGCATGCACAGGGAGTTCGCCGTCACCCCGCCGTCCACCTTGAGCACGTCGAGGTGCACCCCCGAGTCGGCCTCCATGGCCTCGGCCACGTCGCGGCTCTGGTAGCAGATGGCCTCCAGGGTCGCCCGGGCGAGGTGGGCGTTGCTGTTGAACCGGGACAGGCCGACGATCGCGCCGCGGGCGTCGGAGCGCCAGTGCGGCGCGAACAGCCCGGAGAAGGCCGGCACGAAGTAGACCCCGCCGTTGTCGGGCACCTCCCCGGCCAGCGCCTCGCTGTGCGCGGCGTCCCGGATGATGCCCAGCTGGTCGCGCAGCCACTGCACCGCCGAGCCGGTGACGGCGATCGAGCCCTCCAGGGCGTACCGCACGGGCTCGTCGCCGAAGCGGTAGCAGACCGTGGTGAGCAGGCCGGCCTTCGACCGGACCAGCTCGGTGCCGGTGTTGAGCAGCAGGAAGTTGCCCGTGCCGTAGGTGTTCTTGGCCTCGCCGACGTCGAAGCAGACCTGGCCGACGGTGGCCGCCTGCTGGTCGCCGAGCGCGGCGCACAGCAGGACCTCGCCGCCCAGCGGCCCGGTCGTGCGGGAGCTCCCGTACCCCTGCGGGTCGGACGACGGCCGGATCCCGGGCAGCATCGCCCGCGGGATGCCGAAGAAGGACAGCAGCTCGTCGTCCCAGTCCAGCGTCTCGAGGTCCATGAGCATCGTGCGGGAGGCGTTGGTGACGTCGGTGACGTGGACGCCCCCGTCGGTGCCGCCGGTGAGGTTCCACAGCAGCCAGGTCTCGATGGTGCCGAACAGCGCGTCGCCGTTCTCGGCCAGGGCGCGGACCCCGTCGACGTTCTCCAGGATCCACTGCACCTTGCCGGCGGCGAAGTAGGTGGCCGGGGGCAGCCCGGCCCGCTGCCGGATGACCTCGCCGCGGCCGTCCCGGTCCAGGGCCGAGGCGATCCGGTCGGTGCGGGTGTCCTGCCAGACGATCGCGTTGTACAGCGGCCGCCCGGTGCGCCGGTCCCACACCACGGCCGTCTCGCGCTGGTTGGTGATGCCCACCGCGCCGAGGTCGGCCGGGCCGATGCCCATCCGGTTCATCACGGTGCGGATGACCGTCTCGGTGCGCTCCCAGATCTCGACGGGGTTGTGCTCCACCCAGCCGGCCCGGGGCAGGATCTGCTCGTGCTCGAGCTGGTACCGGCCGGCCTCGCGCCCGGCGTGGTCGAAGACCATGAACCGGGTGCTGGTGGTGCCCTGGTCGACTGCGCCGATGAAGTCGGTCATCGGGTGCTCTCCTCTCGGGTGGCCGGCGCCGCGGAGCCGAGCCCGTCGGCCCGGGCGGCGCCGTCGGACGGGACGGCGACGTTGCGGTCGAAGGTGGTGCGGCGGGTCTCCGGGTCGCCGACGACCTCCCCGACCTCCTGGAAGTCGGGGTGGGCCGACAGCGGCCGGCCGACGAAGAACTCGTACAGGGCGGCGCCGAGCAGCCCGCCGACCAGGGGGGCCGCGATCGGCACCCACCAGTACGGCGTCCCGGTGCTGTCCACCCACGCGGTCTCGTAGCCGGTCAGCCAGGAGGCCAGCCGCGGGCCGAAGTCCCGGGCCGGGTTGATGGCGTAGCCGGCGTTGGCGCCGTAGGCCAGGCCGATGGCCAGCACCACCCCGCCGATGAGCAGCGGGGCCAGGTTGGACAGCGGTGGGTTGTTGCGCGCGTCGATCAGCACCAGCACCAGGAAGAGCAGGATGGCCGTGCCGATGACCTGGTCGCGGAAGCCGGCCCACACGTCGAGCCCGTCGGCGGGCAGCGTGGAGAAGATGGTCTGCGTCGCGGCGGTGGCGCCCGGGTCGGCCGCGGCGATGGCCTCGTGGTAGTTCCAGCGCACCACCAGCGCGGCGAGGAAGGCCGCGGCGACCTGCACCGCCACGTAGGGGGCCACCTTGGCCCACGAGAAGCCGCGGAAGACGGCCAGGGCCAGGGTCACCGCCGGGTTGAGGTGGGCGCCGCTGACCCGCGCGGCGGTGTAGACGCCCAGGGTGACGGCGAAGCCCCAGGCGATGGCGATGCTGTTGTAGTCGCCGGTGCCGGAGGCCACCACCTGGGCGACCACCCCGAGACCGATGACGATGAGGACGAAGGTGCCGGCGAACTCGGCGAGCAGCTCGCCGACGAACGGCCGGCGTCGCAGCAGTGTGATCATGTACGTGCTCCGTGGCGGGTGCCGCAGCGGTACGCCCCGACGAGTCCGGTGCGGCCGCCCGCCGTCCAGGGGGGGCGATGCGCCCCAGTCAAGCCGGGTGAGGCGCAGGTCACCACCCACCGCGTGCGGCATCGCCGAACACGGCGGAACGCGGTGCGAACCACCACGGGTGGGACCGGCCGCCGCCGGGGGTCGCGCGGTGGATGGCGGGCACGGGGCCGAGCGGGAGCCGGCCGGCCGGTCCCGAGGCCGGGCCGGTGGACGGCGGCTCCCGTCCCGGCGGCGCTCACAGTCAGAGGCCGGCCGCCAGCCCCTCGACCACGGCGCGCGCCGGCCCGGTGCGGGCGCTGCGGTGGCCGGTGCCCGCCCACAGGTGCAGGCCGTGGGGGTCGCCGGCCGCGGCGGCGGCCCGGCGCAGGTCGCGGGTCAGGTGGTGGACCGCCGGGTAGCCGGCCGGGGCGGAGGCGTCGTGGCGGTCGGTGAACCGGTTGCGCAGCGCGCGGGCCGGCCGGCCGGTGAAGGCGCGGGTGACCACGGTGCCCGGGAACGCCGGGTCGGCGAGGGCGTCCTTGTGCGGCGGCGCGGCGCCGCTCTCGTCGGTGCGCAGCAGCAGCGTGCCGACGGCCACCGCCGACGCTCCCGCGGCCAGCAGCGCCGCCACGGCCCGCGGGCCGTCGACGCCGCCGGTGGCCACGACCGGCAGCCGGGTCGCCGCGAGGACGGCGCGGGTGAGCTCCGCGGTCGGGGCCGGCGTGACGGGCCGCAGGGGGTCGTGGGTGCCGCTGTGGCCGCCGGCGTCGCTGCCCTGCACGACGAGGGCGTCGGCGCCGGCCTCGGTGGCCGCGCGGGCCTCGCCCACCGTCGTCACCGTCACCAGGACCCGGCTCCCGGCCCGGCGCAGGGCCGCCAGCTCCGCCGGCCAGGGCAGCCCGAAGGTCACCGACACGACCGGCACCGGGTCGGCGAGCAGCAGGTCCAGCTTGTCCCGCCAGCTGTCGTCGTCCTCGGTCAGCGGGACCGCGGACAGGTCCAGGCCGTGGCGGTCGGCCTCGGGCTGCAGCTCCCGGGCGTACCGCCGGTACTCCGCCGCGCCGATCGGGCAGGGCGTGGGGACGAACAGGTTCACGCCGAACGCCGCGCCCGTCCGGCGCACCGCCGCGACGTCGGCGGCGAGGGCCTCGGGGGTCCGGTAGCCGCCGGCCAGGAACGGGAAGGCGCCGGCCGCGGCGACGGCGGCGGCCAGACCGGGGGTGGTCGGGCCGCCCGCCATGGGCGCGGCGGCGAGGGGCAGTGCGCTGCCCAGCGGATCGGGGCGGGCGGGTGCCACCGGGGTCGCCGCTCAGCCCACCGGCACGCCGTCGAGGGCGACGGCGACCGCGGCCTCGACGTGCAGCCGGGTGGTGGGGAAGACCGGGACGGGGCTGTCCGCAGCACCGACGAGCAGCTCGATCTCGGTGCAGCCGAGGACCACGCCCTCGGCCCCGGCCGCCACGAGCCGGTCGATGACCTGCCGGTACACCTGGCGGGACCCCTCCCGCACGACCCCGCGGCACAGCTCGTCGTAGACGACCCGGTGCACCGCGGCCCGGTCGTCGGCGCCGGGCACCAGGACCCGCAGCCCCTGCCCGGCCAGCCGGTCGCGGTAGAACGCCTGCTCCATGGTGAAGGCGGTGCCGAGCAGCCCCACCGTGGACAGCGAGGCGGCCTGCACGGCGGCCGCGGTGGCGTCGGCCAGGTGCAGCAGCGGGATGCCCACCGCCGCCTGCACCTGGTCGGCCACCCGGTGCATGGTGTTGGTGCACAGCACCAGCAGCTCGGCGCCCGCGGTCTCCAGCCGGGTGGCCTCCGCGGCCAGCAGCCGCCCGGCGCGGTCCCAGTCCCCGGCGACCTGCAGCTGCTCGACCTCGGCGAAGTCCACCGAGCTGAGCACCAGCCGGGCGGAGTGCAGACCGCCGAGCCGGTCGCGCACCAGCTCGTTGGCGAGCCGGTAGTACTCGGCGGTCGACTCCCAGCTCATCCCGCCGAGCATGCCGATCACCCGCTGCCGGGCCTCCGGCGCGCCGGGGGTGGTGTCGCGGGGGGTGGTGGTCACGGGGGCGCCTCCGGCTCCGGGTGCGGGTACTGACCTGGGCGTCGGGCCCATGATGGCCGACCACCCCGTGCGGGCGGCCAGGCCTGCCGCGACACCGCTACGGCCGACCGGGCGGTCAGGTCGGCGTCGCCCCGTCCCGAGCCCCGGCCACCGCGTCCACGGTCGGGCCGAGCAGCGGGCGGAACCGGCGGCCGAGCACCGCCGCCCACGGGCCGCCGAGGAGGCCGCTGAACGTGACCCGGTGCTCGACGGGGGTCGGTGCCCCCGTGCCGAGCGTGCGGGTCAGGGTCATCGCCGCCCCGGGCAGCGGGACGTCGACCACGACCCGCTGCCCCGGCACCACCTCCCGCACCATGAAGACCGATCGGCGCCCGTCGAGGCCGGTGATCACCCCGCGCGCCCCGGGCACGAACGGACCGTCCAGCTCCGCACGGCGCAGCCCGCGGTCCCAGGTCCCCCACGTCGCCGGCTCGGTCCAGCGCCGCCAGACCTCCCCCGGGTCCTCCGTCGTCGCGACCGCGGCGAACCCGCGCCGCAGCTGCCGGGTCTCGGCCATGCCATCCCTCCCCGACGCGGACGTGCCCTCACGGTGGCGTTCCACGGCCGGAGCGGCGGTGGATGCACCCGGCGGTGCCGAGGGGGCGGACCGGGCCCGCAGGACACCGGGGTGCCGCAGGTTGCGGGGACCCGGTGGGGGAAGGGAAGGGGCATGCCGAACCGTCTCGCCGGTGCGACGAGCCCGTACCTGCTGCAGCACGCGGACAACCCCGTCGACTGGCGGGAGTGGGGGGAGGAGGCCTTCGCCGAGGCGCGCGCCCGCGACGTGCCCGTGCTCGTCTCGGTCGGCTACGCGGCCTGCCACTGGTGCCACGTCATGGCCCACGAGTCGTTCGAGGACGAGACGACCGCGGCCGAGATGAACGCCGGGTTCGTGTGCGTCAAGGTCGACCGCGAGGAGCGCCCGGACGTCGACAGCGTCTACATGACCGCCACCCAGGCGCTCACCGGGCACGGCGGCTGGCCGATGACGGTGTTCACCACCCCCGACGGCAGGCCGTTCTACTGCGGCACGTACTTCCCGCCCCGGCCGGCGCACGGCATGCCGGCGTTCCGGCAGGTGCTGGCGGCGGTCGGCGAGGCCTGGCGCAGCCGCCGGGAGGAGCTCGAGACGGCGAGCGGCCGGATCGTGGAGGGCATCTCCGCCCGGCTCGACCTCGGCCCGCCGGTCCCGCTGACCGCCGAGGCGCTCGACGCCGCGGTGGCCGCGCTGGTGGCCGGTCACGACGACGAGCACGGCGGCTTCGGCGGCGCCCCGAAGTTCCCGCCGTCCATGGTCCTGGAGTTCCTGCTCCGGGCGCACGCCCGCACCGGCGACCCGGAGGCGCTGCGCACCGCCCGGCACACGCTCGCGGCGATGGCCCGCGGCGGCATCCACGACCAGCTGGCCGGCGGCTTCGCCCGCTACGGCGTCGACGCGCGGTGGGTGGTGCCGCACTTCGAGAAGATGCTCTACGACAACGCCCTGCTGCTGCGGGTGTACCTGCACCTGTGGCGGACCACCGGCGAGGTCTGGGCGCTGCGGGTCGCCGATGCCACGGCCCGCTTCCTGGTGCGCGACCTCGGCACCCCGGAGGGCGGGTTCGCCTCGGCGCTGGACGCCGACACCGAGGGGGTCGAGGGGCTCACCTACGTCTGGACCCCCGCGCAGCTGGTCGAGGTGCTCGGGGAGGACGACGGCCGGTGGGCGGCCGGCGTGTTCGAGGTGACGCCGTCCGGCACCTTCGAGCACGGCAGCTCGACGCTGCAGCTGCTGCGCGACCCCGACGACGCCGACCGGCTGGCGCGAGTGCGCGAGCGGCTGCTCGCCGCGCGGGCACGGCGGCCGCAGCCGGCCCGCGACGACAAGGTGGTCACCGCCTGGAACGGGCTGGCGATCGCCGCCCTGGCCGAGCACGGCGCCCTCACCGGCGACCCGGGCTCGGTCGCCGCCGCCCGCCGGGCCGCGGAGCTGCTGCGCCGGGTGCACCGCGTGGACGGCCGGCTGCGCCGCGCCTCGCGGGACGGCGTCGCCGGCGCCCCGGCCGGGGTGCTGGAGGACTCCGGCGACCTGGCCGAGGGGCTGCTGGCCCTGCACCAGGCGACCGGCGAGGGTCGCTGGCTGGAGTGGGCCGGGGAGCTCCTGGACGACGCCGCCGCGCGGTTCCTCGACGACGAGGGCTGGCACGACACCGCGGTGGACGCCGAGGCCCTGGTGCACCGGCCCTTCGACCCGGCCGACGGGCCGACCCCGGCCGGCGTGGCCGCGGTCGCGGGTGCGGCGGTCGGCTACGCCGCGCTGGCCGGGTCGCCGCGGCACCGGGAGCTCGGCGAGCAGGCGGTCGCCTCGCTGGCCCGGCTCGTGGAGCGCGCGCCGCGGGCGGCCGGCTGGGCGGCGGCTGTGGGGGAGGCGCTGCTCGCCGGCCCGCTGGAGGTGGCGGTCAGCGGCCCCGCCGGGCCGGCGCGGGAGGTGCTGGCCGCCGCCGCCCGCGCCTCGACGAGCCCGGGAGCCGTGGTCGTCGCCGGGGACCCGGACGCGCCCGGGGTGCCGCTGCTGGCCGACCGCCCGCCGGTGGGCGGCGCCCCGGCGGCCTACGTGTGCCGCGGCTTCGTCTGCTCCGCACCCGTGACCGACGTGTCCGCTCTCGGCGCAGCGATGGCCCCTTCCTGAGCCGCTCCCCCGGGATTACGCTGCAATCGTGTAATCACCGCACCGAGGAGGCCGTCGTGCACGGACACCACCGTTTCTCCGACAACCCCTGGGCCGGCATGCGCGAGGCCTTCCGCGCGCAGGCCGGCGCGCGCGGCCGCGGGCCCGGCGGCCGCGGCCGCGGGCCCGAGGCGCCCCCGGTCGAGCGCGGCGAGGTCGCCGGCTGGTTCGCCGGCCGGCTGCCCGACGACTGGTTCACCGGGCCGGTGGAGCTGACCGTCGACCGGGACGAGATCACCGTGATCGGCACGCTCGCCGAGCCCGAGGCGGGTGAGGGCGACCCGGCGGCGGCCCGGGCGGGGCGCATCTCCCGCTTCCGCGAGGACACCCGCGAGCAGCGCATGGCCATCGCCGACGCCGCGCAGGAGCGCTACGGGCGCTCGGTCGCCTGGGGCGCGGCCTGCGGGGACACCCGCGAGGTCTTCACCAACCTCTCCGTGCCGGTCATGACCCGGCTGCGCCAGGCCGAGCGGCTGGTCCTCGACACCCTGGTGGACGCCGGGGTCGCCCGGTCCCGCTCGGAGGCGCTGGGCTGGGCGGTGCGGCTGGTCGGGCAGCACGCCGACTCGTGGCTCACCGAGCTGCGGGACGCCATGGCCTCGGTCGAGGAGGTGCGCGCCCGCGGACCCCGCATCGACTGACCGGCTGCCAGGCTGGGCGGGTGCTCGACCTGCTCCGCACCGCCTACGGCGACCTGTCACGGGTGTTCTCCGCCCTGACCCCCGACGAGGGCTGGCGGCCGACGGGTTGCGCGGGGTGGACGCCGGTGGACCTGGGCTTCCACCTGCTCGGCGACGCCCGGCGCGCCCTGGTGGCGCTGAACACCCCGGTCGAGGAGCCGGTGGACACCGACGCCGTCGACTACTGGACGGCGTGGCGTCCGCCGGCCCCCGGCGACGAGGAGGAGCTGTGGTCCACGCGGATCGCGGCCAGCGTCCACGGCGGGCTGCCCGGCATCGCCGGCCGGTACGCCGAGACCACCGCCGCGGTGCTGGTGGCCGCCGGTCGGGTGGGCGCCGCGGACCGCGTGCGCACCCAGGGCCGGGTGCTCACCGTGGCCGACCTCCTGTCGACGCTGGTGGTCGAGGCCGCCGTCCACCACCTGGACCTCGTCGTGCACCTCGGCGAGCGGCCCGGGCCGTCGGCCGCGCCGCTCGCCGAGGTGCGCCGGGTGCTGGCGGGCCTCCTGGGCAGCCCCCTCCCGGCCGGGTGGGACGACGTCACCGCTGCCCGGCGCGGCACCGGCCGGGAGCCGTTGACCGGCGCCGACGGGGTGGCCCTCGGCCCGGCCGCGGAGCGCTTCCCGCTGTTCGGCTGACGGCGGCCCCCGCGGGTCCGCCCCGGTGGGGGCGGGGAGGTCCGCGCGCTGGGACACTCGGGACCGTGCCGACCGCCGCCGTGCCCGCCGCCACCGACGTCCTGGTCGTGGGGGCCGGCCCGGCCGGAGCCGCGGCGGCCGCCTGGGCCGCCCGCGCGGGCCACGACGTCCTCCTGGCCGACGCCGCCTCCTTCCCCCGGGACAAGGCCTGCGGCGACGGGCTGACCCCTCGCGCGGTCGCCGAGCTCGACCGGCTCGGCCTGGGCGGCTGGGCGCTGGGCCAGGCGCGCAACCGCGGGCTCCGGGCGGCCGGGTTCGGCCGGGTGTGGGAGCTGCCGTGGCCGGGCGGCCGGGCGTTCCCCGACCACGGCAGCGCCGTGCCGCGCACCGAGCTCGACGCCCGCATCCGGGAGGTGGCCCTGGCCGACGGGGCCACCCCGCTCTCCGGTGCCCGGGCCGTCGACGTCGAGCGGGACGGCGACCGGGTCACCGGGGTCGTGCTCGAGGTCGGTGACGACACGGTGACCGTGGGCTGCCGGCGCCTGGTCGTGGCCGACGGCGCCCGCTCCCCGCTGGGCCGGGTGCTCGGCCGGGAGTGGCACCGGGGCACCGCCTACGGCGTCGCGGCCCGCGGCTACGTGCGCTCCGGGCGCGCGGACGACGAGTGGATCTCCTCGCACCTCGAGCTGCGCGGCGCCGAGGGGGAGCTGCTGTCGGGCTACGGCTGGGTGTTCCCGCTCGGGGCGGCGTCGGGGCAGGTCAACATCGGCGTCGGCACCCTGGCAACGGCGCGGCGGCCCGCCGGCGTGGCGCTCAAGGCGTTGCTGGAGGTCTACGCCGACGCCCGCCGCGAGGACTGGCGGCTCGAGGGCCCGGTGGAGGCGCCGGCGTCCGCGCTGCTGCCGATGGGCGGGGCGGTCTCCGGCGTCGCCGGGCGCAACTGGGCGCTGGTGGGGGACGCCGCCGGGTGCGTCAACCCGCTCAACGGCGAGGGCATCGACTACGGCCTGGAGACCGGGCGCACCGTCGTCGGCCTGTTCGACGAGGCGGACTGGTCGGCGGCCTGGCCGGCCACCCTGCGCCGGCACTACGGCGAGGCGTTCTCCATCGCCCGGCGGCTGGCCGGCCTGCTCACCGTGCCGCGCTTCCTGCCCGCCGCCGGCCCCGTGGGCATGCGCTCGCGGGCGCTCATGACCGTCGCGCTGCGGGTCATGGGCAACCTGGTCACCGACGGGGACCGCGACGTCGTCGCCCGCCTCTGGCGCGCCGCCGGCCGGGCCTCGCTGCGCGTCGACGAGCGGCCGCCCTTCGGCTGACCGGCCGGGTGCGCCGCCGTGCACGCCCCGGCTCCGGCCCCACGTCGTCCCCCTCCCGGACATCCCCGGCGGGGGAGTGGCCGGTGCAGGAGCGCCCTGGCCCCCCTGCAGGGGCCCGCCGCGAGCGTGCGAGCGGTGGGGGGCAGGAGGGTCCTTCCTCAGACGAAGGGCGAGTTGTACATCGCGAAGTAGACCGCGATGTAGTGGCAGATCGCCGCGACGACGGTCATCGCGTGGAAGACCTCGTGGTAGCCGAAGGTGCCCGGCCAGGGGTTGGGCCGCTTCACCGCGTAGGCCACGCCGCCGAGGGTGTAGAGCACCCCGCCGACGGCCAGCAGCACCAGGGAGGTCACCCCGGCGATGTGCAGGATGTCGGTGAGGATGAACACCGCCACCCACCCCAGGCCGATGTAGAGCGGGACGCCGACCCAGCGCGGCGCCGTGGGCCAGGTCAGCTTGAGGAACACGCCGGCCAGCGCGCCGGCCCACACCCCGGCGAGCACCCAGTAGCCGGTGGGCCGGTCGACGGCCAGCAGCGCGAACGGGGTGTACGTGCCCGCGATGAACAGGAAGATCATCGAGTGGTCGAGCCGCTTCATGACCCGCCACCCGCGGGGTGACCAGCGGCGGCGGTGGTAGAGCGCGCTGATGCCGAACAGCCCGCAGATGGTCGCGCAGTAGACCGCCACGGACATGCCGGCCCGCGCGCCGAGCACCGAGCCCAGCGGGACGAGCACGGCACCGGCCGCGATCGCCCCGAAGAACGAGAACAGGTGCAGCCAGCCGCGCATCCGGGGCCGGGTGTCGGGGTGGTCCCAGTCGCGGTCGCCGAAGTCCTCGGCGGTCCAGGCGCGCTCGACCCGCTCGCCCTCGGCGAGGACGGCGGTGACCGCCTGCTGCCGGGGGGCCTCGAGCTCGGCGCTGTCCGCCTCGACCCGGACGGGCTCGCGGTCCTCGGGCAGGGGGCGCATGACAGGAGGTTACGCACCGGTAGGTGGGGTCGCCCGCCGGCCGGCCCGTGACCTCCCCGGCATCGGGACCGGTCAGCGAGCCGGTGCGCGGCGGGTCCGCGGCGGTCTTAGGGTGACCCTCCGTGGGGGTGCGACGGTGGGTCCGTGACGCGCTCACCGCCGTCTACGAGCGCCGCCTGGCCCGGGCGCTGGTGGGGGCGGAGACGCCGCGGCACGTGGGCGTCATCGTCGACGGCAACCGCCGCTGGGCGCGGGCGATCGGCCTGGAGGACCCCAACGCCGGGCACCGCCGCGGGGCCGACAAGATCGCCGGCTTCCTCGGCTGGTGCGACGAGGCCGGCGTCGAGGTGGTCACGCTCTTCCTGCTCTCCACCGACAACCTGTCCCGCCCCGAGCCCGAGCTGACCCCGCTGCTGCGCATCATCGAGGGGGTCGCCGAGGACCTGGCCGGGCCGGGCCGGCGCTGGCAGCTGCGACCGGTCGGCGCGCTGGAGCTGCTGCCGGCCGAGACGGTCGCGGTCCTCAAGCAGGCGGAGGAGGACACCCGCGGGCGGCCGGGGGCGCACGTCAACCTGGCCGTCGGCTACGGGGGGCGGCGCGAGATCGCCGACGCCGTCCGCTCCCTGCTGGCCGAGCACGCCGAGCGGGGCACCACCCTCGACGAGCTCGTCGGCGTCCTGGACGTCGAGCACATCGCCGAGCACCTCTACACCCGCGGCCAGCCGGACCCCGACCTGGTGATCCGCACCAGCGGGGAGCAACGGCTGTCGGGCTTCCTGCTGTGGCAGACCGCGCACTCGGAGTTCCACTTCACCGACGTGTACTGGCCGGACTTCCGGCGGGTCGACTTCCTCCGCGCGCTGCGCGCCTACGCGGCGCGGCACCGGCGCTTCGGCGGCTGAGCCCCCCGTCGCCGCCGCTCCGGCGGCTGGAAAACTCACCGCCCATGGCAGCCGGAGCGCTCGACGTCCCCCTGGAGTACGTACGGCTGGGGCTGCGCTTCGACCGGCTGGAGCCCGGCTTCGTCGACGCCTACACCGGCGACCCGCGGGTGCGCGCGCAGGTCCTGGACGAGCCGGTGCCGACCCCGCAGCGGCTGCGCGACCGGGCGCGGGCCCTGCTGCGCGAGCTGGACGCCGCCGCCCTGCCCGAGGACCGCGCCGGCTTCCTCCGCGGCCAGCTCGCGGGCCTGGAGTGCAGCGCCCGGAAGATGAGCGGCGAGCCGGTGGGCTTCCTGGAGGAGGTGTCCAGCTACTTCCAGGTCGACGTCACCCTCGGGGACCCGGCCGCGTACGCGGCGGCGCACGCCGAGCTCGACGCCCTGCTGCCCGGCGACGGGCCGCTGGCCGAGCGCTACGCCGCGCACCGGCGCCGCGAGGAGTGCCCGCCGGCCCGGCTGGCGGAGGCGGTGCACGCCCTCTCCAGCGCGCTGCGCGACCGGGTGCGCGCCGCCTACGGGCTGCCCGAGGCCGAGGTCGTGCGCTACGAGGTGGTCACCGACAAGCCCTGGTCGGGCTTCAACTACTACGAGGGCGACTTCCGCTCCCGGGTGGCCATCAACGCCGACCTGCCGCACCGGCTCTCCCAGCTGCCGCACCTGGTCGCGCACGAGGCCTACCCGGGGCACCACACCGAGCACTGCCGCAAGGAGCTCGGGCTGGTCGAGCGGGCGGCCCGGGTCGAGCACACGGTCTTCCTGGTCAACACCCCCGAGTGCCTCATGGCCGAGGGCCTGGCGGACCTGGGGGTGCGGGCGGCGATCGGCGGGGGCTGGGGGCCGTGGGCCGCCGAGGTGCTCGGTGACCTCGGGCTGCGCTTCGACGGGCACCTCGCCGAGCGGGTGGCGGCCGCGGCCGCGCCGCTGAACCGGGTCCGCCAGGACGCCGCGGTCCTCCTGCACGACCGCGGCGTCGACGTCGACGAGGTGGCCGCCCACATCCAGCGCTGGTCGCTGGTCAGCCCCGACCGCGCCCGCCAGCAGCTGCGCTTCCTGACCCACCCCCTGTGGCGGGCCTACACGAGCACCTACGTCGAGGGCTTCGACCTGCTCTCGTCGTGGCTGGACGCCCGCCCCGAGGGGCAGCCGGTGGCCGACCGCTTCCTGCGGCTGCTCGACGAGCCGCTGACTCCGGCGGCGGTGACCGCCGAGCTGCGGGCGGCCTGACCGGGGATGGCGCGCCGGGACCCGGAGGAGGCCCGCGACCTGGGCCTGTGGACGGCCGGCTGGCTGGCGGTGCTGCTGGTCGGCGGGCTGTGGTGGGTCGGCGACCTCGGCCTGCAGTGGCCGGTGCTGCTGGTCCCGCTGCTGTGGGCGCTGGTGGCCGCCCGGCCGCGCCGGGACCGCTGAGCCGCGCCGCGACGGCGGTCCGGGGGCCCGGTGTCCTCCGGGCGTGGGGCGGCTGGTGCGTCTGGGGGACCCGGATGGGGGACACGCCTCCCCGTGGACACGCTCCTGTCACCTCCCCGGCCTACCGTCCGGCGTGGAGGGCGACCGCACGTCGTCCTCCACGGGAGGCCCGGTGGGTGCTGACGCGCGACGTCGACCAGGGGGCCGGTGCCCGGCCCCTGTGCCGGGGCCCGGCCACCTTCGAGCCGGGGCGCGCCCGGCGCGTCCCACGGGAGCCGATTCGTGATCACTCGCCGCACGTTCGTCCTCGACACCTCCGTCCTGCTCTCCGACCCGGGCGCGCTGCTGCGACTCGGGGACGCCGACGTGGTGCTCCCCCTGGTCGTCATCGGGGAGCTCGAGGACAAGCGCAACCACCCGGAGCTGGGCTGGTTCGCCCGGCAGGCGCTGCGGCTGCTCGACGACCTGCGGGTCCGGCACGGGCGGCTCGACGCCCCGGTGCCCGTGGGGGAGGAGGGCGGCACCCTGCACGTCGAGCTCAACCACAGCGACCCCTCCGTGCTGCCGGCCGGTTTCCGCAACGACAGCAACGACAGCCGGATCATGGTGGTCGCCCTCAACCTGCGCGCCGAGGGCCGCGACGTCTGCCTCATCACCAAGGACGTGCCGCTGCGGGTCAAGGCCGCGGCGGTGGGCCTGGAGACCGACGAGTACCGGGCACTGGACGCCGTGGACGCCGGCTGGACGGGCATGGCCGAGCTGCCCCTGGAGGACGCCGGGCTCGCCGCGCTCTACGACGCCGGCGAGGTGTTCGTCCCGGCCGCGGCCGAGCTGCCGACGCACACCGGCCTGGTGCTGCTGTCCTCGCGGGGGTCGGCGCTGGGCCGGGTGACCCCGGACAAGCAGGTGCGGCTGGTCCGCGGGGACCGGGAGGCGTTCGGCCTGCACGGCCGCTCCGCCGAGCAGCGGGTCGCCCTCGACCTGCTCCTCGACCCGGACGTCGGCATCATCTCCCTGGGCGGCCGCGCGGGCACCGGCAAGTCGGCGCTGGCGCTGTGCGCCGGGCTGGAGTCGGTGATGGAGCGCCGGGCGCACAAGAAGGTGGTCATCTTCCGGCCGCTGTACGCCGTCGGGGGCCAGGAGCTCGGCTACCTGCCCGGCAGCGAGGGGGAGAAGATGTCGCCGTGGGCCCAGGCGGTCTACGACACGCTCGGCGCCCTGGTCTCCACGGAGGTGCTGGAGGAGATCGCCTCCCGCGACCTCATCGAGGTGCTGCCGCTGACCCACATCCGCGGCCGCTCCCTGCACGACTCGTTCGTGGTCGTCGACGAGGCGCAGTCGCTCGAGCGCGGCGTGCTGCTCACCGTGCTGTCGCGGCTCGGCTCGGGGTCGCGCGTGGTCCTCACCCACGACGTGGCCCAGCGGGACAACCTCCGGGTCGGCCGGCACGACGGCATCGCCGCGGTGGTCGAGCAGCTCAAGGGGCACCCGCTGTTCGCCCACGTGACGCTCACCCGCTCGGAGCGCTCGCCGATCGCGGCGCTGGTCACCGAGATGCTCGGGGACCTCCCGCTGTAGGCCCGTCCCCTCCCGGCGCGGCCACGGCCGCGCCGGGAGGGGGCTCACACGGGGCCGAGCCCCTCCCTGTTGACCAGGATGGCCAGCTGCGTGCGGGTGCGGATCTCCAGCCGGCGCAGCGCGCCGGTCAGGTGGCTCTTGACCGTCGGGAGGCTGACGAACAGCTGTGCCGCGATCTCCTCGTTGCTCAGCCCCTCGGCGACCAGCACGGCGACGTCGCGCTGCCGGCCGGTGAGCTGGTCCAGCGCGCGGACCGGCCGGCGCGGCGACCCCGACCCGTCGGCCAGGTAGCGGACCAGCCGGTCGGCGGCGGCCGTGTCCAGGGCCGCCTCGTGGCGGGCCAGCGCCCGCACCCCGTCGACCAGCCGCCGCGCGGTCAGGCGACGGGGCAGGTACCCGCGCACCCCGGCCCGCAGCACGTCGACCAGCTCGGGGTCCGGGGCGTCGCCCTCGCCGAGCACGAGGATGGCGACGTCCTGGCGGCAGAAGTGCGGGAGCAGCCGGAACTCCCGGTCGACGAGCCCCTGCCGGGCGACGAGCACCTGCGCGCGGGTCTGCGTCGCGGCCTCCAGGGCAGCGGTCAGATCGGGCGCCTCGGCGACCACGGCCAGGTCGGGCTGGGCGTCGAGGATGACCTGGAGGCCGACCCGGTAGACCTCCTGGTCCTCGCAGAGCAGCACCCGGACCAGCGCGGTCGGGGGCCGGACCCCCGGCGGGTGCGGCGACGCGGCCGGCCCGTGCAGCGGCCGGCCGTTGGGCGGGTGCGGCCCGCCGGGGCGGCTGCCGTCGCGGGGTCGGGGTGGGACCACGGTCCGCGGTGGGGTCCCCCGGTGCGGCGGCGCCCCTCGGGGCGGGGCGACGAGGTCGTCACGGCTCACGGGCTCACCCACTTCTCCGCCTGGTTCACGGGCGGTGCGGTGCGGCGGCGCCGGGCGTGCTGCCACGTCCGACGCACCGGCAGGGAGTGTGATCGGCGCAGACTAGGGCCGGGACCGCTCGACGCGCAGCAGGTTCCCAGCTCATTTCCGGGATGTTCACAGGACCGCCGCCGGTCATCCGGTCACCGATCCCAGTCGGGGTGGCTCGCCGTCGCGGCGGGAGCGGTTGACGTGGATGGCCAGCTGGGTGCGGTCGCGCAGGCCCAGCCGGCGCAGCGCCACGGTGATGTGCCCCTTGACCGTGGCGCGGCTGACCCGGAGCTGGTCGGCGATCTCGGAGTTGGTCAGCCCCTCGGCGACGAGGGCGGCCACCGCCTGCTGCCGCGGGGTCAACGCGTCCTGCGCCTCCTGGCGGGGCTCCGGATCGTCGAGCTGGTGCAGCAGCGACCCGGTCGCCGCGGCGTCCAGGACGGTCTCGCCCCGGGCGACGGCGCGCACCGCCTCGACGAGGCGCTCCGGCCGGACGTCCTTGAGCACGTAGCCGCTCGCCCCGCGCCGCAGGGTCTCCACCAGGTCGCCCCCGGGGCCGACCGAGCCCAGCACCAGGACGGCGACCCCCAGGGCGGCCAGGTCGCCGACCACGGCGCCGACCTCGGCGCCGGGCAGGTCGTGGCTGACCAGCACGACGTCGGGCGCGGTCTCCGCGCAGGCGGCCAGGGCGGCCTCCGCCTCGGCCGCCTCCGCCACCACGACCAGGTCGCCCCCGGAGCGCAGCACCGTGCGCAGCCCGAACCGGAACACCTCGCCCTCGTCGGCGAGCACCACGCGGACCCGCTCGTCCGCGTCCTCCACCCGGCCGTCACCGGGCGACCGTCCTCCCATGTCGCCAGCTCCGCTCCCCCGCAGCGGCGCCGGCAGGCACCGCTGGTCCACCCCCGTGGGAGTCAGGCCTGCCGCGGGCGGCCCTGGTGGTCGTCCGCGTCCGTCGGCTCCCCACGGCTGACGCTAGGTGACGGATCGGTCGTGGGCCACCGACCTGGACACGGCGCCTCCCCTCCACGCCCGGACTTCATACCGGGGTAGGGGGCCGACCCCCGCCGTGCGGTGCCGTGCTCCCCGTCCCGCGGGTGCAGGGTCGTCGGTCCCTGGTGCGCCCGGTGGGGGCCGGTGGCCCATCCCGGAGGTGGGGGGGAGGGGCACGCGTCTCCACCCCGGGGCGCGGCCGGATTCCGGTCCCGCGGCCGATTCGGGGGCCCGCCGTGCCGCCCTAGCGTTTCCGGCGTCACACGAGCCACACGGGCCCCGCGGCGCCGGCGAGGCTCCCCGGCCCGGACCCACGAGGAGCGACCCGGTGCAGCAGACCATGATCATCGCGAAGATGGCGCCCACCTCGGCCGAGGACGTGGCCGAGGTCTTCGCCCGCTACGACGCCACGTCGATGCCCCACGAGATCGGTGTGCAGCGCCGGTCGCTGTACCAGTTCCACGGCCTCTACGTGCACCTCATCGACTTCTCCCGGCCGTCGTCGGAGGCGATGCAGGTGGCCCAGAAGCTGCCGGAGTTCCGGCAGATGAGCGACGAGCTCAAGCCCTTCATCGAGGCCTACGACCCGAACTGGCGCTCGCCGGCGGACGCGATGGCCCGCCGCTTCTACCACTGGACGCCCGAGGCCCGGTGAGCCGGCGCGCCGACGGCAGGAGGACCGGAGAGCCATGACCCACACGACCGCGCCCCCGCGGACGGCGCCCGCGGCCCCGGCGACCGCCGGGTGGACCGCCTGCCCCCAGTGCGGCTGGCTGGTCTACCGCAAGCGCCTGGACCGCAACCTGCAGGTCTGCCCCGAGTGCGACCACCACCTGCGACTGCCCGCCCGCGCCCGCATCGACCTGCTCGCCGACCCGGACAGCTTCGCCGAGGCGTCCTTCGCGCCGCACCCGGCCGACCCGCTGTCCTTCACCGACCTGCGCGACTACCGCGGCCGGCTCCGGGACGCCGCCACGCGCTCCGCCGAGGAGGAGGCGGTGGTGGTCGGCACCGCGGCGATCGGCGGCACCGAGGCCGTCCTCGCCGTCATGGACTTCGGCTTCCTCGGCGGCAGCATGGGCGTCGAGGTGGGCCGGCGGGTCAGCGGCGCCGCCGGCCTGGCCCTCGAGCGCGGGCTGCCCCTGGTCACCGTCTGCGCCAGCGGCGGGGCGCGGATGCAGGAGGGCGTCCTGTCGCTGTTCCAGATGGCCCGCACCGCGCAGGCCTTCGCCCGGTTGCGCGAGGCCGGGCTGCTGTCGGTGTGCGTCCTCACCGACCCCACCTACGGCGGGGTGTCGGCGTCCTTCGCCACGCTCGGCTCGGTCGTCGTGGCCGAGCAGGGCGCGCACGTCGGCTTCGCCGGCCCGCGCGTCGTCCAGGAGACCATCCGGGCGGAGCTGCCGCCGGGCTTCCAGACGGCGGACTTCCTGCTCGGCCACGGCCTCGTCGACCGCGTCGAGAGCCGCGCGGAGCTGCGGCCCCTCCTCGTCCGGCTGCTGGCCCTGCACACCGCCGGCGGGTCACCCGCGGCGGCCGGCGGGGCGGCCGGCGCGGCGGACGACGTCCCCACCGGGACCGACCCGTGGGACGTCGTCCAGGGCGCCCGGGCCACCGACCGCCCGACCACCCTCGACTACCTGCACACCGCCTTCGACGACTTCGTCGAGCTGCACGGCGACCGGGCCTTCGCCGACGACCCGGCGGTGGTGGGCGGGGTCGCCTCCATCGGCGGGCGGACGGTGGTGGTGGTCGGCCACCAGAAGGGGCACACCGTCCGCGAGCGGGTGGCCCGCAACTTCGGCATGCCGCACCCCGAGGGCTACCGGAAGGCGATGCGCCTGCTCGACCACGCCGAGGCGTTCGGGCTGCCGGTGGTCACCCTCGTCGACACCCCCGGCGCGCACCCCGGCCCCGAGGCCGAGGAGCGCGGCCAGGCGCACGCCATCGCCGACATCATCATGCGCAGCAGCCGGCTGCGGGTGCCGGTCGTCTCGGTCGTGACCGGCGAGGGCGGCAGCGGTGGCGCGCTGGCCCTCTGCACCAGCGACCGGCTGCTGGTCATGGAGAACGCCTTCCTCTCGGTCATCAGCCCGGAGGGCTGCGCCGCCATCCTGTGGCGCACCGCCGCGGCCGCACCGCTCGCCGCCCGCGCCATGCGCCTGGGCGCCGCGCACCTCGTCGAGTCCGGCATCGCCACCGGCGTGGTGCGCGAGCCCGCCGGCGGGGCCCAGGCCGACCCGGTGGCGGCCGCGGACGCCCTGCGCGCCGCCCTGCTGCGCGAGCTGGCCGAGCTCGACGGGCTCGACCCGGACACCCTGCTGACCGCCCGGTCCCGCCGGCTCTCCCTCGTGGGCGGCGGCCAGGAGCGGCCGGTGCACCCCGGCGGCCCCGGTTCGTGGGCCGCCCCCATCCCCCTGGTGAGGAGCTGACCGTGGCATCGGTGGACCTGCCGCGCGCGGCGCGCAACGGAGCGCCGCTCGTGGCCACGGAGCAGGAGGACACCACCCGCTCGCTGGGCCGGGAGGTGGTGGAGCTGGCCCGCACCCTGCCCGGTGACCTGCGCCGGCTCACCGTCCGCAACGGCGCCTGCGAGGTGGAGGTCGAGTGGGCCGGGGCGGTCGCCGCCCCCGCGGCGACGGCGACCGCCGCCCCGGCGGCCGCCGCGCCCGCCGCGGAGGAGCCGGAGGCGGCCGAGGCCGCACCCGGCACCGTGACCGTGCGGGCCCCGCTCGTGGGGACCTTCTACGAGTCGCCCTCCCCGGGGGCCGACCCCTTCGTCCGCGTCGGCGACGAGGTCGAGGCCGGGCAGACCCTCGGGATCGTCGAGGCGATGAAGCTGATGAACCCGATCGTCTGCGACGCGCCCGGCGTGGTCGCCGAGGTCTGCGTCGGCAACGGCGAGTCGGTCGAGTACGACCAGCCGCTCGTGCGGCTCACCCCGCCCGGGCGGCTCGCGTGATCAGCCGGCTGCTCATCGCCAACCGCGGGGAGATCGCGGTGCGGGTGGCCCGTGCCTGCCGGGAGCTGGGCATCGAGGTGGTCGCCGTGCACTCGACCTCCGACCGGTCCTCGGCGGTCGTGCAGATGGCCGACGAGGCGGTGCACATCGGCCCCTCGGCGCCGCGGCACAGCTACCTGCACGTGCCCAACATCGTCGAGGCGGCGCTGCGCACCGGCGCCGACGCCGTCCACCCCGGCTACGGGTTCCTCTCCGAGGACCCCGACTTCGCCGAGATCTGCGCCGCGGAGGGGCTGACCTTCGTCGGCCCGCCGCCGGCGGTCATGCAGCAGATGGGCAACAAGGCGACCGCCCGCAGGCTCATGGCCGAGGCCGGCCTGCCGCTGCTGCCCGGTGTCGTCGAGCCGGTCCGCACCGCCGAGGAGGCCGCGGGGATCGCCGCTTCGATCGGCTACCCGGTCATCATCAAGGCCGCCGCGGGCGGGGGCGGGCGCGGGATGACCGTCGTGCACCGCGCCGAGGACCTCGCCGGCTCGTTCGCCGAGACCCGCGCCGTCGCCCGGGCGGTCTTCCGGGACCCCACCGTCTACGTCGAGCGCTTCCTCCCGCGCGCCCGGCACGTCGAGGTGCAGGTGCTCTGCGACGGGCACGGCAACGGCGTCTCCCTGGGCGAGCGGGACTGCTCGCTGCAGCGCCGCCACCAGAAGCTGCTGGAGGAGGGCCCGGCCGGGCACCTCACCCCCCGGCGGCGGGCCGAGCTCGGCGCGCTGGCGGTGCAGGGCGCGCTGGCCGTCGGCTACGAGGGCGCCGGGACGATGGAGTTCCTCGTCGACGACGCCGGGCGCGCCTACTTCATGGAGATGAACGCCCGGATCCAGGTCGAGCACCCGGTCACCGAGCTGCTCACCGGGATCGACCTGGTGCGCGAGCAGCTGCTGGTCGCCGCCGGCCGCCCGCTGCGGTTCCGGCAGGAGGACGTCGTCGTCCGCGGGGCGGCGATCGAGTGCCGGATCAACGCCGAGGACCCGCAGCGCGGGTTCGCCCCGGCGCCCGGCCGGCTCGAGGTGCTCCGGGTGCCCGACGGGCCGTGGACCCGGTTCGACACCGGCTACCGGCAGGGCGACGACGTCAGCCCGCACTACGACTCGCTGCTCGGCAAGCTCGTCGTCTGGGCCCCGGACCGCGAGCAGGCCGTGCGGCGGATGGACCGGGCGCTGGCCGAGCTGCGCGTCGAGGGCCCGGGCCTGCACACCACCGTCGCCCTGCACCGGGCGCTGCTGCGCGACCGCGACGTGCGCGCCGACCGCCACGACGTGCAGTTCCTCGACCGCCGGCTGCCCGACCTGCTCACCCGGGCCGCGGCGCTGGCCGAGGACCCGCCCCCCGCCCTGCCCGCCGTCGAGCACGGCACGCCGTCGACGCTGCTCGGCCTGCTCCCGCTGCCGCAGCCGGCACCCACGTCCACCAGCACCGACACCACCACCGAGGAGAGGGATCCCACCATGTCCGCCACCACGTTCGACCTCGCCGACCTCATGGCCCTGCTGTCCGAGAAGGCCGGGCTGCCGCCCGAGTCGCACACCACCGACCCCGACGCCACGTTCGCCGACGTCGGCCTGGACTCGCTGGCCTTCCTCTCCGTGCAGACCGAGCTGCAGGACCGCTACGGCGTCGAGGTGCCCGACGACAACCCGGACGCCTGCACGTTCGGCGAGATCGTGTCCGCCGTCCGGGCCGGCGCCGGCGCGCCGACCGCCGGCATGGCCTGACCGGGGGACGGCGACGTGACCACCACCGAACCCACCACCGTCGGCCACACCGACAACTCGATCCTGATCGCCGCCGGCATCGACCACGTCTGGCGGATGACCAACGACCTCGAGCGCTGGCCGGAGCTGTTCACCGAGTACGCCTCGGTCGAGATCCTCGAGCACACCGGGGACACCTACCGCTTCCGGCTGGCCATGCACCCGGACGAGAACGGCACGGTCTGGAGCTGGGTCTCCGAGCGCACCCTCGACGAGGCCACGCACACCGTCGTGGCCCGCCGGGTCGAGCCCGGGCCGTTCGAGTTCATGGACATCCGCTGGGAGTACACCGAGGCGGACGGCGGCACCCGGATGCGCTGGGTGCAGGACTTCCGGATGCGGCCCCAGGCGCCGATCGACACCGAGGGCATGACCCGCCGGATCGACGCCAACTCGAAGGTCCAGATGGGGATCATCCGGGACAAGGTCGAGGCCGCGGCCCGTGAGGCCGGCGACCCGGGACCGGGACCGGCGCGGTGACCGCGGCCGGGGCGGGGCCCGCGCTCGTCTTCCCGGGCCAGGCCGCGGCACGGGCCGGCATGGTCCTGCCCTGGCTGGACGACGCGGCGGCGCGCGAGGTCTTCGACGAGGCCTCCGACCTGGTCGGCCGCGACGTGGCGGACTGGTGGCTCGACCCCGCCCCGGGCGCCGACCCCGTCCGCGCGCACCTGGCCGTCGTCGTGACCGGGGTGGCCGCGGCCCGATCCCTGGCCGCACGGGGCCTGGTCCCCGCCGCCGTCGCCGGCTACGGCGTGGGCGCCTACACCGCCCTCGTCGCCGCCGGTGCGCTGCGGCTGGCCGAGGTCCTGCCGGCCGTGCACTGGCGGGCCGAGCTGGTGGCCCTCACCCCGCGGCCCTCGTGCGCGGCCCGCGCCGCGGTCGTGGGACCGGGGGCCACCGACGTCGCCGCGGCCGCGGTCGCGGCGGCCGGCCCCGGGGGCCGGCTGGTCGTCTCGGCGATCGACGGCCCGGAGCGGGTGGTGCTGGCCGGCTTCCGAGAGGAGCTCGACGGCGCCTGCGCCCAGGCGCGTGATGCCGGGCTCGAGTGGGTCCCGGTCCCCATGACCGGGGTGGCCCACTCGCCGCTGGTGACCGTCGCGGCGGCCCGGCTCGACCCGGTGCTCGCCGGTCTCACCTGGTCGGTACCGGCGGTCCCGGTCGTGCCGGACACCGACCCGGTGCCCACCCGGGACACCACCCGCCTGGCCACCGCCCTCCGCGGCCACCTGGTCGCACCCGTGCGGTGGTCGGAGGTGGTCGAGGTCCTGGCCGGGACCGCCGACTCCCTCGTCGAGGTCGGCTCCGTGGCCACCCTCGGCCCGCTCGCCCGGCAGGTGCGCCCGGACCTCCCCGTCCACCTGGCCACCGGCCCCGACACCCCGCTGCCCCTGCCCGGCCCGGCGTTCGCCCTCGCCGGCCCCACCCCTGCCCGAGGAGAGAGATGACCACCATCCAGCACCCGACGTCCGTCATCCGGTGCACGCACACCGTCCACCGCGGCGACACCCCGCCCAACCGCCGGCGCGGCGGTGACATCCGCACGCTGCTGTCCCCGGCCAGCGTGGGCGCCACCGCCGGCTTCATGGGCACCCTCACCCTCGAACCGGGCGAGATCGTCACCGAGCACTGGCACCCGTACTCGGAGGAGTTCCTCTACTGCGTGAGCGGCGACGTGAAGCTCACCCTCGACGGCGAGTGCCGCCGCCTGGTCGGCGAGTCGGCCGTGCACGTGCCCATCGGGGTCCGGCACCGCATCGTCAACGACACCGACACGACGGCCTTCTTCGTCTTCTGCCTCGGCCCGCTGGCGCCGCGGCCCGAGCTCGGGCACGTCGACACCGAGCCCTCGCCGGGGTCCCTCGGCGCGGTGCGATGACCGCCGGCGCACGCCGGGTCGTCATCACCGGCATCGGGGTGGTGGCCCCGGGCTCCATGGGCCGCGAGGGCTTCTGGGACATGATCACCGCGGGCCGCACGGCCACCCGGCGGATCACGTTCTTCGACCCGAGCCGCTTCCGCTCCCAGGTCGCCGCCGAGGTGGACTTCGACGGCCGGAAGCTGGGGCTCACCGCCCAGGAGGTCCACCGCAACGACCGGTTCGTGCAGATGGCGATGGTCGCCGCGGACGAGGCGGTCGCCGACAGCGGGCTGCGGTTCGGGGTCGGCGGCGCACCCGACGCCCCCGAGCCGGAGCGGGTCGGCATCACCCTCGGCAGCGCCGTCGGGGCGACCATGCGGCTGGAGGACGAGTACGTGGCGGTCAGCGACGCCGGCCGGCACTGGCTGGTCGACCCCCGCTACGCCTCCCGCTTCCTGCACCAGGCGCTGGTGCCCAGCTGCGGGGCCACCGAGCTCGCGGTGCGCTTCGGCGCCCACGGCCCGGCCACCGTCGTCTCGACCGGGTGCACCTCGGGCATCGACGCGGTGGGGTACGGCAGCCAGCTGGTCGAGGACGGCGACGCCGACGTCGTGATCGCCGGGGCGAGCGACGCCCCGATCTCCCCGATCTCGATGGCCTGCTTCGACACCATCCGCGCGACCACGGGCAACAACGCCGACCCCGAGCACGCCTCCAAGCCCTTCGACGCCCGCCGCGACGGGTTCGTCATGGGGGAGGGGGCCGCGGTGCTGGTGCTCGAGGAGCTCGGGCACGCGCTGGAGCGCGGGGCCGAGGTGTACTGCGAGGTCACCGGCTACGCCAACCGCTGCAACGCCTACCACATGACCGGGCTGCGGCCCGACGGCGTGGAGATGGCCGAGGCGATCCGCCAGGCCCTCGACCAGGGCCGCACCGACGCCGACGAGGTGGGCTACGTCAACGCGCACGGCTCGGGCACCAAGCAGAACGACCGGCACGAGACCGCGGCGGTCAAGCGCAGCCTCGGCCCGGCCGCGCAGTCGGTGGCGATGAGCTCGATCAAGTCGATGGTCGGGCACTCGCTCGGCGCGATCGGCTCCATCGAGATCGCCGCCACGGCGCTGGCGGTGCAGCGCCAGGTGGTGCCGCCCACCGCCAACTACGAGGTGCCCGACCCCGAGTGCGACCTGGACTACGTGCCCAAGATCGCCCGCGAGCACAAGGTCGACGTCGCCGTCTCGGTCGGCAGCGGCTTCGGCGGCTTCCAGTCCGCCATCGTGCTGGCCCGACCCACCCGGAGGACCCCGTGAGCCGCCTGCTGGTCACCGGGATGGGCGTCATCGCGCCCTCCGGCATCGGCGCCGAGGAGCACTGGCGCACGATCCTGCGCGGCGAGTCCCGGATCCGGCCGATCGAGGGGTTCGACGCCGACCTGTACGGCGTCACCCTCGGCGGCCAGGTGCTGGACTTCGTGCCGGAGGAGCACGTCGACGGCCGGCTCATGGTGCAGACCGACCGCTGGACCTGGATGTCCCTGGCCGCGGCCACCCTCGCCGCGGCGGACGCCGGGTACACCTCCCCGGAGGACGCCTACGCCACCTCGGTGTTCCTGGCCTCCGGGTCCGGGGGCAACGAGTTCAGCCAGCACGAGATCCAGGGGCTGTGGGCGCGCGGGCCGAAGGCCGTCGGCGCCTACCAGTCGATCGCCTGGTTCTACGCGGCCAGCACCGGCCAGGTGTCGATCCGGGACGGCTACAAGGGCCCCTCCGGGGTCGTGGTCAGCGAGGGGGCCGGCGGCCTGGACAGCATCGGGTGGGCCCGCCGGGTCGTCCGCCGCGGCACCCCCGCCGTCCTGGTGGGCGGCACGGAGGCCGGGCTGTGCCCGTACGCGCTGCTGTGCCAGACCACCAGCGGCCGGCTGTCGACGGCCCGGCACCCCGACGACGCGTACAAGCCGTTCGACCGGCGGGCCAACGGGCACGTCGTCGGCGAGGGCGGGGCCATCCTGCTGCTGGAGGAGGAGGGCGCGGCGCGGGCCCGCGGGGTCGAGCGGGTGTGGGGCGAGGTGGTCGGTTACGGGGCCACCCACGACGCCTTCCACCACGAGGCGCCGGCACCGGACGCCACCCAGTACGCCCGGGCGATCCGGGTGTCGCTGGCCGACGCGGGCCTCACCCCGGACGACGTGGACCTGGTCGTCGCCGACGCGGCCGGGACGCCGGAGCTCGACGCGCTCGAGGCCGCGGCGATCGGGGCGGTGTTCGGGCCGCACGGCGTCCCGGTCACCGCGCCGTCGTCGTGGACCGGGCGGCTCATGGCCGGCGGCTCGGCGCTGGACGTGGCCACCGCGCTGCTGGCGCTGCGCGACGGCCTGGTGCCCCCGACCGGCAACGTCGAGGAGCCGGTCCCCGAGCACCGCCTGGACCTGGTGCGCGAGACGCGGACGGCCGACCTCGACGTGGTCGTCGTCCTCGCCCGCGGCTTCGGCGGGTTCAACAGCAGCCTCGTGCTGCGCCGGTACCGCGAGCAGGAGGCGGCATGACCGCGACCGGCGGCGGGACCGGGGTGCGGACGGTCCTGCGGATGCGGGCCCGGGAGGGCTGCGAGGCGCAGTTCGAGGCGGCCTGGCGCGCGGCGGCCGCCGAGATCGCCGCGGTCCCGGGCAACCTGCGGCAGGAGCTGGGCCGCGACGTGGACGACCCGCGGACCTTCCTCATCACGGCGGACTGGACCGACCGGGCGGCGGTCGACGGGTTCGGGCGCAGCAGCGCCCGCGAGACGTTGACCGCCGCGCTGCGGGACCTGCGCGAGGACGCGGCCCGCAACACCTACGAGGTGCTGGCCACCGTCCCCGGCGGGCAGGGCGCGGGAGAGGGGCGCGCATGACCGGGCCGGGCAGCGGCCGGGACGGTGCGGCGGGGGCGCGGACCGTGCTGCGGGTGCGCGCGCGGGAGGGGTGCGAGGTCGAGTTCGAGGCGGCCTGGCACCGGGCCGCCGCGGAGCTCGCCCGCCGGCCCGGCAGCCTGCGCCAGCAGCTGATGCGCGACGAGGAGGACCCGCGCTGGTTCGCCCTCGTCGGTGACTGGGCCGACCGGGCGGCGGTGGACGCGCCCGGGGGCGGTGTCGCCCCGGAGGTCCCCGAGGTGCTGCGCGACCTGCAGGACGACGCCGCCCGCTCGACCTTCACCGTCCTGGCGACGGTGGAGGCCGAGCGGCCCCGGCCGGTGCGCATCGACTTCTCCACCGGCGTCAAGCCCGGCGAGCAGGAGGCCTTCGAGCGCGCCTACACGACGGTCACCCAGCGGATCGGGGACTCGCCCGGGTACGTCCGCGAGGAGCTGCTGCGCGACGCCGGCGGCCTGCGGTACCACATCTTCGCCGAGTGGGAGTCCGAGGCGGACTTCGAGCGGTGGGTCGAGGACCCCTCCCACATCGCGGCCGGCGCCCCGCTGGCCCGGTGGCACTCGGTGGAGTTCCGGCGCGAGGTGCTCGAGATCCGCCGGCGGCCCGACGGCGACGCGGGCTTCCCGCCGCTGCCGCCGCCCGGCGGGGACGTCGAGGTGGCCCGCGTGCGCATCGACACCGCCGTCGCCGTCGAGCCCTGGGAGGCCGAGGCCTTCGAGCTCGCCTACCTCGCCGCCGCGCAGCTGGCCCGCAGCGCCCCCGGCCACGCCCGCGAGGAGCTGCTGCGCGAGCCCGACGGGCGGCGCTACCACGTCGTCGCCGAGTGGGAGTCCGAGCAGTGCTTCACCGACTGGGCGGCGGAGCCGGCGAACTGGTCGGCCGGGCCGCTGGGCCGCTGGCTGGCGCGCGGTGCGGACCGCAGGGTCTTCGCGCTGCGCGTGCGACCGGGCACGCCGCCGCCGGCCGCCGTCCCCGCGCCCGCCGCCGCCCGGCCCGGGGCGGCGCCGGAACCGGTGCCCGTCAGCACGGTGCCCGTCAGCACGGTGCCCGTCAGCACGGTGCCCGTCAGCACGGTGCCCGTCAGCACGGTGCCCGTCAGCACGGTGCCCAGCGCGACGGTGCAGGAGTTCGTGGAGAAGCCGGACGACGCGCACGCCGCCGCGGCCGCACCGCTGCCGGCCCCCTCGGGCCCGGCCGAGCCCTCCCGCACCGCCGGGCGGGCGGTCGAGGTGCTCGTCGTCGGCGCCGGCCCGGCCGGGCTCACCCACGCCATCGAGCTGGCCCGTCGCGGCGTCGCCGTCCGGGTCGTCGACAAGCGCCCCCAGGCCTCGACGCAGGCGGACAAGGCGATCGGCATCCACTGCCGGACGATGGAGATCTGGGAGGAGCAGGGCATCGTCACCGAGGCGATGGACGCCGGGATCTGGCTGCACGGCCAGACGGTGTTCGTCAACGGCGAGCAGACCCACCAGGTCGACTGGGCCGGCCTCGACGAGCTGCCCTACGCCCACCTCGGCCTGCCCCAGTACGACACCGAGCGCATCCTCGGGGCCCGCCTGACCTCCCTCGGCGTGGTCGTCGAGCGCGGGGTCGAGCTGGTGGCCTTCGCCCAGGACGACGAGGGCGTCACCGCGCGGCTGCAGCACGCCTCGGGCGAGGTGGAGACCACGCGGGTGCAGTACCTGGTCGGCTGCGACGGCGCGCACAGCGCCGTCCGGTCCGGGCTGGGGCTGGCCTTCGAGGGCGGGCTGTCGATGTTCCCGCAGCTGTTCATGCTCGGGGACGTCGACGTCGACTGGGACCTCCCGGCCGGCCACCTGGTGCGGTTCGTGCGGATCGAGGGCGACGACTTCACCGGGATGCTCGTCTGCGTGCCGCTCAAGGGCCGCAACCGCTACCGGATCGCGACCCTGGCCCCGCAGCGGTGGCAGGACGCGGTCGGCTCCGGCGTCGTCCCGCCCGGCTTCTGGCAGGAGTACGAGCCGCCGACGCTGGCCGACATGCAGGCGGCGATCGACGACCTCGGGCCGCCCGGGACGACGGCCAGCAACCTGCGCTGGTCGTCGATCTTCCGCATCAAGCACGGCATCGTCGACCGGTACCGGGAGGGCCGGGTCTTCGTCGCCGGGGACGCCGCGCACCTGCACCCGCCCGCCGGCGGGCAGGGCATGAACACCGGGATCCAGGACGCCTGGAACCTCGGCTGGAAGCTCGCCCTGACCGTCCGCGGGCTGGCCGCCCCCGGGCTGCTGGACAGCTACGAGGCCGAGCGGCGTCCCGCCGGGAAGATGATCGTCGACCGGGCCGTGGCCATCGCGTTCACCGACGAGATGGACATGGAGGACGAGAAGGCCCAGTTCCTGCTCGAGATGCAGATGACCATGAACTACGCCGGCAGCCCGCTGGTCGGCGAGGCACCCGGTGGCGAGGCCTTCCCGGCCGGGCCGGAGCCCGGGCACCGGGCGCCGGACGTGCACGGGCTGCGGCGCTTCGGCGTGGCGCACGACCTGCGGCTGTTCGACCTCACCCGCGGCCCGCGCTCCACCCTGCTCCTGCACGCCGGCCCGGACGCCGGCGAGGAGGAGCTGCTGGACCTGGAGAAGCTCGCGGTCGGGATCCGGCAGCAGACCCGCGGGGAGGTGGACGCCTACCTCGTCGCGGCCCCCGGGACCGGCGTGCTCGCGCTGGTCGACCTGCCCGTGGTGCGCGACGCCCGGCGGACGTTCGAGGCGGCCTACGGCCTGGCCGGTGCCCGGACGGCGGCCTACCTCGTCCGGCCCGACGGGCACGTCGGGTTCCGCGCGCGACCGGTTGCCGAGACCGCCCTGCGCGACCACCTGGCACGCGTGTTCGCCCTGTGACCCCCCGCCGCCCCACCCCCAGGAGAGACCGATGACCCAGACCGCCCAGCCGCCGGTGGCCGCCGAGCCGCCGGAGGACATCGTCCCCGGGCAGGAGATCTACACCCCCGCGTTCCGCGCCGACCCCTACCCGGTCTACGCGCGGCTGCGCGCCGAGCGGCCGGTCGTCCGGGTGCGGACGCCGCGGTTCGACTCGTTCCTGGTGACCCGCTACGACGACGCGCGGCAGGCGCTGTCGGACCCGCGGCTGTCCAAGGACCTCTGGCGCGCCGGGGACACCTACCTCGCGGTGTTCGGGGAGAAGGCCCGGCAGATCAACACGAACATGCTCAACTCCGACCCGCCGGAGCACACCCGGCTGCGGCGGCTGGTGACGCAGGCGTTCACCCCGCGGCGGATCGAGGCCATGCGCCCCCGGATCGAGGAGATCGTCGAGGAGCTGCTGGACCGGATGGCGCCGCACGGGCGCACCGAGTTCGTCGACGAGTTCGCCCTGCGCCTGCCGCTGGCGGTCATCGGGGACCTGCTCGGCATCCCCGCGGAGGACCACGAGGAGATCCTCGCCGGCACCCAGGTCATCCGGACCGTCGGCACCGGCGGGCGCAGCCCCCAGGAGGACCGGGCGGCGATCGGGCAGGCCCAGGAGCGGCTGCACGCCTACTTCTCCGGCCTGGTGGCGAGCAAGCGCCGCGAGCCGGGGGAGGACCTGGTGAGCGCGCTGATCGCCGCGCGCGACGGGGACGGCCGGCTCTCGGAGGCCGAGCTCGTCTCCACCTGCTTCCTGCTGCTGTTCGCCGGCTACCAGACGACCTCGGACTTCCTCGGCAACGCCGTGGTGGCGCTGCTGACCCACCCGGAGGAGCTGCAGCGGCTGCTCGACGACCCCGGCCTGCTGCCCGACGCCGTGGAGGAGCTGCTGCGCTTCGACGGCTCGGTGCCGGTGTCGAGCTTCCGGTTCGCCACCGAGGACCTCGAGATCGGCGGCGTGACCGTCCCCGCCGGCTCGATCGTCACGATCGTGCTCAGCGCGGCCAACCACGACCCGGAGTTCGTCCCGGACGCCGACGCCCTCGACCTGTCCCGGGGGCCCACGCACCACATGTCCTTCGGGCACGGCATCCACAAGTGCCTGGGCACCGCCCTCGCCCGGCTCGAGGCGACGACGGCGCTGCGCCGGATCCTCGTGCGACTGCCCGACCTGCGCCTCGACGTCCCGGTCGAGGACCTGCAGTGGCTGCCGGCCGCGTCGGCCTTCCGCGGCCTGCTCGAGCTACCGCTGCGCTTCACCCCCACCCCCCGATGAGGAGAGAAGAGGCCCTGCCATGACCTTCCGCCCGTTCCGCAACGTGATCGTCTGCCACATGGTCCCCGGCAGCGAGGACAAGGTCGGTCCCGTCTTCGCCTACTACGACGAGACCACCCGCCCGCAGGACCTCGGCGTCATCGGCCGGTACCTGTGCTCGCTCGAGGACCTCTACATCCACGTGATCGAGCGCAAGGAGGACCCGGCGGTCTCCGGGCAGCGCCGCGGGCTGCCGGCGTTCCAGGCCATCGCCGAGCAGATCGCCCCGTACGTGACGCCGTACCCGAGCTACTGGGAGAACCCCTCGCACTCGGTGGCCAAGCCGTTCTACCAGTGGGTGCCCGAGGGCGACGTGCCCGAGGACCGCGAGCTGACGGTGATCGTGCAGCGCATGAAGCCCGGCTCCGAGGAGGACATCGCCCGCGTCTTCGCCGAGTCCGACGCCGGGGACCTGCCCGTCGAGACCGGGGTCACCGGCCGCTGGCTGTTCTCCATGGAGGACGTGTTCGTGCACCTGCTGGAGCAGGACAGGGAGAAGGCCGCGGCGGTCCGCGCCGAGCACGAGGGCAACCGGCCGGCGCCGGCCTTCGCCAAGGTCATGCAGGCGCTCAGCCCGTACCTCGGCCCGTACCGGCCGGAGACCTGGCAGAGCCCCAAGGACTCGGTGGCCCGCGTGTTCCACCGCTGGCAGGCCCCGGACTGGTCGCCCGAGGACGAGGCCGCCCAGGTCCCGGCCCCCGCCCCGGCCGCCGACGGCGCCCCGGCGCACGCGGGCAGCTCGTCGTGAGCCTCCGGGGGTTCGCCACGCTCATCTACTGGGCCGACGACGTGCCCGCGGCCGCGGACTGGTACACCGAGCTGCTGGGGGCGGGGCCGTACTTCACCCGGCCCGGCCCGGGCGGCCGCACGTCCTACGCCAAGTTCCGCGTCGGCGACCAGGCCGAGCTGGCGCTCGCCGACCGGGCGGTCGCCCCGGCGGGCACGGTCAGCGGGCCGGGCGGGGCCGTGATGCACTGGCGGGTCGACGACCTCGACGCCACCCTGGCGCGCCTGACGTCGATGGGCACGCGGGAGTACCAGCCGCTCACGCCGCACGGCCCGGTGGTCACCGCCTCGGTGATCGATCCCTTCGGCAACCTGATCGGGCTGCTGCAGCCCGAGGGGCACCCCCTCGCCGACTTCCGCCGCGGCGGGGCGGCGGGCCGGCCGGAGCCGGTCCCGGCCGGCACCTGAGGGCCGCGGTTGCCGGGACCCGCGGAGCCGCGGTGCCGTGGAGGAGCCGCCCACCCCGCCGTCACACCGGCGGGGCGGGCGGCTCCTCCGCGCCGGCGGCGGGGACGCGCTCGGCCGGGCGCGGCCGGGGCGGGGTCGCCGCCCACCGCAGCAGGGTGACCGCGAGCCAGCCGGCGCCCAGGCACCACGGCAACCGGGTGACGACCTCGTCGGCGGTGAGGTCGCCGCGCAGCCCGAGCAGCAGGACCGGGGCCGCCAGCACGAGGGCGGCGGCCAGCACCTCCCACCGCAGCGGGCTCATGCCGGCCCGGCCTCCAGCCGCTCGCAGAGGAGGGACGCCCAGCGGTGCGCCGTCGCGCGGGTGCCGTCGAGGAGGGCCACGGGCGCGCTGGTGCGGCCGAGCACCGCCGCCGGGTCGGCGGTCAGGTCGGTGTCCTGCACGACCAGCGCGTCCACGCGGGGCAGGCCGTCCAGCCACGGGCCGACGTCCTCGGGCTTGCGGGTGGCCTCGACGACCGCCCAGACCCCGGCCGGTGAGAAGACCGCCAGCATCTGCTCCAGCCAGGTGCTGCCCCCGCGCAGCGGCGCGTCGACCGCGACGACGGTGAGGGTCCCGGCCCGGTCGGCGTCGATCTTGCGCTCGAGCGCGGCGTCGATGCCGGTGATCCGGCTGCTGCGCGGGGCCAGCGCGGCGAGGTCCCCCCGCGAGGCCCACTGCAGCCGGTCCCCGTCGAGCCGCAGGGCGGCGGCCAGCGAGCGGGCCGCGGCGAGCGTCTCGACGCCGGGGCCCACGACCAGCAGCACCTCGCCGGGGCCGGCGGGCAGCTCGGGCGCCGGCGGCAGGCCGGCGGCGAGGGCCCGCACCAGTGCCGCGTAGGTGCCCGAGCGGGCGACCTCGGCGGCGAAGTCCGCGCCCAGCAGCCGCTCGGGGACGCCGAGGGCCAGCAGCCGGCCGACGACGGCGTCCTCCGGGCCGGCCGCCCGGGCGGCCCCGGGGGTCGCGACGGCCCGCACCGAGGGCACCACCACCGGGGCACCGGCCGGGCCGGCGGGGCGCCGCCCGGCCGCGCGCTGGTCGACCGGCAGCCGGGTCACGGTGGCCAGGCCGGTGCGCGCCTCGGTGCGGCGGGCCACCTGCTGGCCGGGGCGGCGGACCGCCGGCGGCACCGGGGGGCGCCGCGACAGCAGCGGCGGGACGGCGAGCTCGGCACCCGGCGTGGGCGGCGGCAGCAGCGACAGGGGCGGCAGGACCGTCGTCGCGTCCGCGGGCACCGGCAGGGGTGCGGGGTCGCTGGCGGTCGCGGCGAGCACCCCCACCGCGACGGCCGGCTCGGCCACGACCTCCGCCTCGAGCGCGAGCCCCGGGTCGACCTCCCACTCGTCGGACTCGGTCGCGGCGTCCACCCAGACGGCCGGCACGCCGTCCTCGCCGGCGGCGGGGTCGGCGGCCCGCAGCTCCTCCTGCGTGGCCGCGCCCGTGAGCACGCCGCGCAGCAGGTCGGTGAGGGCGGCGTCGGAGGTGTCGTGGGCCAGCGCGGCGCGCAGCACCTCCGCGACGATCTCCTCGCGGGCGGTGACCGGGCCGGTGACCTCGGACGCGGCGGCCCGGTCCGGCCCCACGGGTGCCGGCGGGGGCACCGTGCGGGGGGTGCGCACGACCGGCGGGGGGACCGGCGGCAGCCACCGGGCCGGCGGCGGGGCGGCGGGGCCGTCGGCGCCGGCGGCCCCGCCGGCCGGCTCGGGGAGTGCCGGCCCGGCGGTGACCTCGGCGGCGAGGGCCTGCTCGGCCACCGGCTCGGCCACCGGGTCGGTCGCCGGGGCGCCCGGGGTGCCCCACGGCGCGGCGGAGGCCGCCGTCCCGGCGCCGGCCGGCTGCTCGTCCGGGACGAGCTCGCCGAACGCGTCGGGCTCGTCGCACGCGTCGGGCTCGTCGCACGCGTCCCGCTCGGGTGCCCCCGGGACCGGCCGGTCGACCGGGCTCCCCGCGGGGGACGGCTCCTCCGCCGACCACTGGGGTGCGTCGTCCGCCGGGGCGCCGTGCGCGGTCGCGACCGCCTCCTCGACGGCGGCGCGGACCTCGCGGTCGGCGGCCACCATCTGCGCCAGGGCGGCGGTGAACGGCGACGGCGCCCCGGGGGTGTCCCCGCGCCGGGCGGCCGCGCGCGGGGACGCCGGCTCGGGGGCGGGGCGGGCCGCGGCCGGGGCGGCGGGGCGTGCCGGTGCCTCGGGGGTGGACGGCGCCGCGCTCCACGGGGAGCGCTCCCCGGCCGCCGGCGCCGCCGGTCGGCCGGCGCGCGGCCGGGCCGGGCGCGAGTACAGCGCGACGTCGGGCTCGGCCCCGCCCGGGGTGCCGCCCCCGAGCAGGTCGGCGACCTCGTCCACCGGGTCGGGCAGGACCGGTGCCCGCCGCAGCGCGGCCTCGATGCGCGCGGCCGACTCCGCGCGCGACGCCGGCCGGCGCGGCACGGCGGTGGCCGGGAGCTCCTCGACCTCGGCCACGTACCGCTCGGTGGTGAAGAAGCCCATCACCCCGCCGGTGCGCACCTTGCGCACGCCGACGATGCGCACCGAGGAGCCGTACCGCTCGCGCGCGGCGGCGACGGCGGCGTCGCGGGTCGCTGCCTCAACGGATGGCAAAGGCACCGTTCACCACTCCCAGGGACTCGATCTGCGCCGTCCGGGACACCTCCGCGTAGGAGATGACCGGCAGGCGGGGGACGACCTGGCGGACCAGGCGGGACAGGGCCGCCCGCACCTGGGGCGAGCAGACCAGCACGGGGGAGAGCCCGAGGCGGTCGGCGTCGGCCAGCAGCCCGGTGCACGAGGTGACCAGCGCGTCGACGGTGCCGGCGTCCAGGGCCAGGACCAGCCCCGCATCGCTGTTCCGGACCGACTCGAGCAGCCGCTGCTCGAAGGCCGGCTCCAGGGTCAGCACGTGCAGCCGCTCGTCGGCGGTGACGTACGGGTGGCTGATCGCCGACCCGAGCGCCGCGCGGGCCGCCTCGACCAGGCCGTCGACGTCGGTGGAGACCTTCGCCCGCACCGAGAGCGCCTCGAAGATGCGCACCAGGTCGCGGATGGAGACGTTCTCCTCCAGCAGCCCGTGCAGCACGCGCTGCACCTCGCCGAGGGTGAGCAGCGTCGGGGTGAGCTCCTCGACCACCACGGGGTGGCTGCGCTTGACCATCTCGACCAGCAGGCGGACGTCCTCGCGGCCGAGCAGCTGCGCGGCGTTCTGGCGGACCACCTCGGCCAGGTGGGTGGTGATGACCGAGGAGCGGTCGACGACGGTCGCGCCGGACATCTCCGCCTGCCGCTGCAGCTCCACCGGCACCCACTTGGCGGGCAGCCCGAACACCGGCTCCCGGGTGGCCTTGCCCGGCAGCGCGTCGAGCGAGTCACCGATGGCCAGCACGGTGCCCGCGGGCGAGGTGCCCTTGGCGGCGGGGACGCCGTTGAGCCAGATGACGTACTGGGACGCCGGCAGGTCCAGGTTGTCGCGGGTGCGCACCAGCGGGATCACCAGGCCGGTGTCCATCGCGACCTTCCGGCGCAGCGCCTTGACGCGGTCGAGCAGGTCGCCGCCCCGGGCGGCGTCGACCAGGTCCACCAGGTCGAAGGCCACCTCCAGCTCCAGCGGGTCGACCCGCATCCGCTCGGCGATCTCCTCCGGCGAGTCCGGCGTGGGCTCCAGCTCGGCCGCGGCCGCGGCCGCCTCGGCGTCCTCGTCGGCGGTGGGCGCCTCGGTGATGCGGGCCGCGAGGAGGAAGAAGAGCCCCCCGACGAGGAGGAACGGCAGCACCGGCAGGCCCGGGATGAGGCACAGCATCAGCGCCCCGCCGCCGGCGATCCGCAGCGGCTGCTTGAACCGGCCCAGCTGGGCGATCAGGTCGCTGCCCATGTCACCCTCGGTGGCCGACCGGGTCACGATGATGCCGGTCGCCGTCGACAGCAGCAGGGCCGGGATCATGGACACCAGGCCGTCGCCCACGGTGAGCAGCGAGTACGTCTGCACCGCGTCGGCGGGGGCCATGCCGCGCTGCATGATCCCGATCGCGAACCCGCCGATCAGGTTGACCAGCGTGATGATGATGCCGGCGATGGCGTCGCCCTTGACGAACTTCGAGGCGCCGTCCATCGACCCGTAGAAGTCGGCCTCGGCGGTCACCTCCTGGCGCCGCCGGCGCGCCTGGGTCTCGTTGATCAGCCCGGCGTTGAGGTCGGCGTCGATCGCCATCTGCTTGCCCGGCATGGCGTCGAGGGTGAAGCGGGCGCCGACCTCGGCGACGCGACCGGCGCCGTTGGTGATGACCACGAACTGCACGATGGTCAGGATCACGAAGATCACCAGACCGACGACCAGCGAGCCGCTGATCACGAAGTGGCCGAAGGCCTCGATGACCTTGCCGGCGAAGCCGTCGGTGAGCACCAGCCGGGTCGACGAGACGTTGAGGGCCAGCCGGAACAGGGTCGCGACGAGCAGCAGCGACGGGAAGACGGCGAAGTCCAGCGGCCGCTTGATCTGCATCGCGACCAGCAGGATCAGCAGCGACGCGGTGATGTTCAGGCCGAGCAGCAGGTCCATCACGGCGGCCGGCATCGGCACGACCAGCATGAGGACGATGGCCACCACGCCGACCGGGACGGCGGCCTTCGTCAGCTTCTGCACGGACGAACTCATCGGCAGTTCGGCTCAACCCGGGCACCGCGGCCGGTGCCGCCCGCCCCACCCGTCACGGGCGTCCCGCGCGCCCCGTCACCGGCGGGGCGCCCCCGCCCGCGGCAGGTCGTCGACGTCCGGCGCCTCGAACCCGGGCCGGTGCAGCCCCCCGCGCACGCCCCGCGCGGACAGCTGCATGACGAAGGCGAGCACCCGGGCGACCGCGGTGAACAGCTGCGGCGGCACCTCCTGGCCGAGGTCGCACGAGACGTGCAGCGCCCGGGCCAGGGGGACGTCCTGGACCATCGGCACCCGCGCCTCGGCCGCCCGCTCGCGCAGCTTCGCGGCGATCTCGTCCGCCCCCTTGGCGACCACCCGGGGGGCGCCCCGCTCCGGGTCGTACCGCAGCGCCACGGCGACGTGGGTGGGGTTGACCAGCAGGACGTCGGCCTGGGCCACCTCGGCCATCATCCGGTTGCGGGACATCGCCAGGGCGCGCGACCGGCGCTGCGCCTTCACGTGCGGGTCGCCCTCGGCCTGCTTGTGCTCCTGCTGTACCTCGTACCGGCTCATCCTGAGGCCCTTCATCATGCGCACGCGGACGACGACGTAGTCGGCCAGCGCGATGACCAGCCCGGTGACCGCGACGACGCGGAACATCAGCACGGCGCAGTCGGCGAAGGTGGCCGCCACCGTCGACAGCGGCAGCGCGCCGGCCGAGCTGACCAGGGCCTGGGCCCGGCTGCTGGTCAGCACCACGACGGTGCCCAGGGCCGCGGTCTTGATGATTGCCTTGGTCGCCTCCCACAGCCCCTGGGTGCCGAACATCCGCTTGAAGCCGGGGAAGGGGTTGAGCTTCTTCAGCGTGGGCTTCATCGGCTTGCCGCTGACGGTGACCCCGCCCTGCGCGGCCGCCGCGAGCGTCCCGACCAGCATCATGCCCAGCGCGAGGGGGAGCGCGACCGAGACGAAGGTGGCCAGCGCCTGGCCGAACAGCGCCGAGAGCCCGGCGACCTCGGGGTGCGCGGCCACGCCGCCGATCTGCACGAACAGCCGGCCGACCCCGTCGTAGGCGTCGCGGACCGTCATCGGCAGCAGCAGGCTGGCCGCCGCCACCCCCGCCCAGGTGCCGAGCTCCTGGGTCCGCGGGACCTGGCCGTCCCGCCGCGCCTCCTTGAGGCGCTTGGGGGTCGGCTTCTCGGTCTTCTCACCGCCCGGACCGTCCTTGGCCATCAGCCGCTCCGGAAGGACACCATCGCGCGCACCGCGTCCTCGACGAGGGCGTCGAGCGCGGCGGGCAGCAGCGGGAAGGTCAGGCCGAGCAGCGCGAGGGTCAGCATGATCTTCAGCGGGAAACCGAGGGCGAAGACGTTGAGCGCCGGCGCGGCCTTGCTGAGCAGGCCGAGGGCGATGTCGGCGAGCAGCAGGACGGCGACCATCGGGCCGGCGATCTGCAGGGCCGCCAGGAACATCATCGAGAAGGCGGTGACCAGCGCCTGGGCCAGCTGCTCGGTGGGGACCCCGCCGCCGACGGGCAGCCCCTCGTAGGAGGTGGCGAACCCGCGCACGATGAGCAGGTGCCCGCCGCTGGTGAACAGCAGGGTCAGCGCGAGCAGGTGGTGCAGCCGGCCGATCGACGAGCTGGTGGTCATGGCCAGCGGGTCGTAGGCCGGCTGCAGCGAGAAGCCGCCGGTCAGGTCGATGAGGTCGCCGGCGTACTGGACGGCGGCGAACAGCACGTGCACCACGAAGCCCAGCGCGGCGCCGATGGCGACCTCGGTGACCGCGCCGACCACGAGCACGCCGGCCGTCGGTTCCCCGACCGACGCCGCGACGCGGTCGAGCAGCGCGACCGCCAGGGCCAGCGCGAACGCGCCCTTGACCGGCGCCGGGATCACCCGGGAGTTGAAGGGCGGGGCCACGAGCAGGAACCCGGCCGCCCGGGCGGTGCCGAGCAGCAGGGCCAGCAGGGTGGACGCCGGGACCTCGAGGTCCATGGGCTCAGGTCCGGTCGAGCAGCCGGGGCAGCGCGTCGAAGAGCCCCTGGGTGAACGACACCATCTCGGACAGCACCCAGTTCCCGGTCACCAGCAGGGCGATCGACACCGCGATCACCTTCGGCACGAACGACAGCGTCGGCTCCTGGATCTGCGTCGCCGCCTGGAAGAGGGAGATGAGGAAGCCCACGAGCAGCGCGGTGACCAGGATCGGCGCGGAGACCTTGGCGGCCACCAGCATGGTGCGCAGCGCGATCTCGGTGACGTCGGCGTCGCTCACCCGTACGACCCCACCAGCGCGGTCGTGATCAGCGACCAGCCGTCGACCACCACGAAGAGCAGCAGCTTGAACGGCAGCGACACGATGGTCGGCGGGACCATCATCATGCCCATCGACATGAGCGCGGCGCTGACCAGCATGTCGAGCACCAGGAAGGGGATGAAGACGACCAGCCCGATGATGAAGGCGCTCTTGAGCTCGGAGAGCACGAACGCGGGCACCAGCGTGGTCATGCTGACCGCCTCCCGGTCGGCCGGGGCCTCCTCGCCGGAGAGCCCCACCATGAGCCGCAGCTCGTCGTCCCGGGTGTTGCCGAGCAGGAACGCCTTCAGGGGCACCACGCCGGCGTCGTACGCCTGGGTGACGGTGGCCCGGCCGTCGAGGTAGGGCTGGACCGCGACCTCGTTGACGTCGGCGAGCACCGGGCCCATCACGAACAGCGTGAGGAACAGGGCGATGCCGGTCAGCACCGAGTTCGGCGGCGACTGCATCATGCCCAGCGCGTTCCGCGTGAGCGACAGCACGACGATGATCTTGGTGAACGAGGTGCACAGCAGCAGCACCGCCGGCGCCACCGACAGCACGGTGATCGCGAGGATCAGCGTGATCGAGGTGCTGGCGCTGCCGCCGCCGACGGAGATGTCCACCCCGCCCTCGACCGCCGGTGCCACGGGTGCGGTCGGTTCGGTGGGGGCCGTCGGCGCGGTCGGGGCCGCCGAGGCCGGGCCGGCGAGCAGGAGCAGCAGCGCGCCGACCGCGGCCAGCAGCAGCAGGAGCACCCCCAGCCGCCGGGCGACGGGTGCGCCGCGCGCGGCGGCGGGGGAGGAGGTCATCAGCGGCGCACCGTCCGGTCGCGCAGCTGCTGGACGACCGCCGTCCAGCTGCCGCGGTCCAGCACGGACCCGGCCAGCACGCCGGGGCCGGCCGACGCCGGCCGGGCGAGCGCGGCCCGCCGCTCGGCCAGCTCCTCCTCGACCAGGTCGCCGTCCACCTCGGCCAGCAGGCTGACCTGCTCCTCGGTGGAGCCGACGACCAGCACCCGACCGGCGACGCGGACCACCGACAGCGAGCTCGTCCGGCCCATGCGCTGGCGGGCGACGACCTCGATGAGCCCGTTGCCCTGCCCGAGCCCGCGCTGGCGGGCCAGCCGGGCGGCGAACCAGAGCACCGCGCCGATGAGGGCCAGGGACAGGACGAGCCGGATCACCATCCAGGTCATGCCGGCGCCGTCCCGCGCTCGCCGGCGGCGTCGGTGACGATCTCGCTGATCCGCAGCCCGAAGTCCTCGTCGACGACGACCACCTCGCCGCGGGCGATGAGGGTGCCGTTGACCAGGAGGTCCGCGGGGGCGCTGGCGGCCCGGTCCAGCTCGACGACCTCGCCGGGGTGCAGGGAGAGCAGCTCCCCGACGGTCATCCGGGTGCGGCCGATCTCCACGGTGACCTCCATGGCGACGTGCCGCAGGAGGTCCAGGCTGCCGCGCGGGGCGCGCGGGGCCGGCAGGGTGACCTGCAGGGCGAGGGTCGCCTCGACCTGGTCACGGGCCAGCAGCGGGACGGCGACGAGCATGCCCTTGTCGCGGAGACCGTCCAGGGCCGCGACCGGGTCCTCGGTGCGCTCGGAGTCGATGCGCACCCGGCCCAGCGTGGCGGCGGCCGCCTCGAGGGCGGGGCGCAGCGCCGGGGCGAGCTCCATCGGCCCGACCGGGGAGTTGGCCAGCGCCTCGACCAGCTGCGGGGAAACGACGAGGACGACGTCCCCGGTCACCTCGCCCGACAGCCGGGCGGTCACCGCGGCGGAAGCACCGGCGGGCGAGGGGACGGCGTCCGGGTCGCGCACCGGGGCGCCGGGGGTCAGCGCGACCGAGGCGGGCACCAGGTCGGCCGCGGCGCGGGCGGCGGCGGCCACGACCGCGATGACGGTCTCGGAGGCCTGCGTGTGCTCCAGGCTGGCGGTCATGCGGTGTCCTTCTCGGCTGGGTGCTGGGCGCTGGACGGGGTCGGGACGATGGCGGCGGCGAGCCGGCGCCGGTGGTTGCTGGCGATGGCGTGGGCGAACGTCACGTCGTTGGTGGTGACCTCGAGCGGTGCGTCCTGCGGGTGCCGCAGGAGCAGCACGTCACCCACGTCGAGGGACAGCAGGTCCTCGGAGGAGACCTCGAGCGGGGTGAACCGGACGCCGACGTCCACCGGGACCATCCCGAGCCGCTCGGCCAGGGCCTGCTGGGCGCGCCGGCGGACGGCCTGGGCGGATTCCGACAGCTGGGGCGAGGCCGCGTTCGTCAGCGCGGTGGCGAAGGACGAGAACGGCAGCACGAGGGTGGCCTCGCTGGTGCGGCTGCCGACCGAGAGCGCCAGCGTCGTGACCACGACGGTGTCCGAGCCGCCCGCGGCCTGGGCGAGCTGCGGGTCGTACTCGATGTCCTCGAGCGCCGGCTGGAGCTCGGTGACGTGCGAGAACGCCGTCCCGAGGTCGTGCAGCAGCCGGTCGAGCATGTGCCGGGTGATGGCGGTCTCCATGACCGTCATCGGCCGCTCGGGCTGCTCGGCGCCACCGGACCCGCCGAGCATGTGGTCGACCATCGCCATCGCCGTGTCCAGCGAGTAGACCAGCAGCCCCTTGCCGCCCAGCGGCTCCATCGAGAAGGTGGCGAGGAAGCAGGTCTCGGGCAGCGTGGCCAGGTGGTCGTCGTAGGAGTGCTGCTCGATGCCGACGAGCTCCATGCGGGCGCCGGTGCGCAGGAGGGTCGTGAGCACGGTGGTGGCCTGGCGGGCGAACCCCTCCAGGGCGATCTGCAGGACGCGGACGTGCTCGCGGGAGAGCTTGGTCGGGCGGCGGAAGTCGTAGACGCGCGGCTCACCGCGGCGCCGGCGGCCCGGAGCGGTGGGGGAGGGGGTGCCGGGGCCGGTCGCGCTCGGAGGAGGTGCCGGGACCTGCGGCGACGGGTCCGGCCCGGCGGGGGCGGGTCCGGGATCGGGGCGGGTCACGCACCCCTCATCGGCACGGTCCCGGCACGGGCTGACCGGCGGCGCGGGGCGCCGCCGGTCAGCCGGGGTGGGTGGGGAGCGTGGGACCGCTGGGACTCCCGGGTGCGGACGTCGTCCGGCCCGCCTCGCTCGCCCGACGCGGGCGCCGGCGGGCCGAGGACCCGGCCGGCGTCACTGGGTCACGTACTCCGTGAGGTAGATGCCCATGACCATCGCGTGGCCGTCCTCGGTGTAGGCCTCCACGATGCGCTGCTCGAGGGCCTCCTTGAGCGCCTCGCGCGAGCCGATGACGTCGGCCGGCTGGGCCTGGGAGAAGGTGGCGATCACCAGGTCCAGCGCCTCGGACCCGTCCACGCTGCTGCCGCCGTGGCCCCCGCCGGCCGCGGCCTCGGTCAGCTGCAGCGCGATGCCGACCTTCAGGTAGCCGCCGCCGGCCAGGTTCACCGCCACCGGGTCGAGGGGGAGCACCTCGCCGGCCACCGGTTCCTCGGCCGCGGCCTCCCCGCTGCCGGCGAAGAGGAGGAAGTACCCGGCCCCGCCCAGCGCCAGGACGACGACCAGCGCGATGACCAGCAGCTTCTTCCTGCCACCCCCGCTCTCCTCGCCCTCCTCGGGCGCGGCCTTCTTGTCCTTGTCCTTGGTCTTCTCGGCCATGGGTCCCTCCTCAGGGGTTCTCGGCGGCGGGCTGCCCGGCGGCGAGGCCCGGGAGCAGGTCGTTGGCCTCCGCGGAGGCGGTGGAGAGCACGACGACGTCGACGCGCCGGTTGACGGTGATCGCGCCCGGGTCGGTCTCGGGCACGAGCGGGCGGGTGGACGAGTGGCCGACGGCCGACATGCGGTCCTCGGCCAGGCCGTCGCCGGCCAGGTACCGCACGACGGTCGAGGCCCGGGCGCCGGAGAGCTCCCAGTTCGACGGGTAGGGCCCGCCCGGCGTGACCGTCAGGTGGTTGGCGTGGCCCTCCACCGCGAGCTGGTTGGGCAGCGCGGCCAGGGTGGGGGCGACCGCGCTGAGGATCGCCCGCCCGTCGGCCTTGAGGTCGGCGCGCTCGGCGTCGAAGAGCACCGGGTCGGAGACGATGTGCACCACCAGGCCGCGCTCGTCGATCTCGTAGCGGGCGGTGCCCGCGTAGCCGGCCGCGGCCAGCGCGGCCTCGATGCGGTCCCGTGCGGCGACCAGGGCGGCGTACTCGTCGCGGGCCTCGGCGGCGACCTGGCGGGCCTCGGCGAGGGCCGCCTCGGCCGCGGCCGCGTCGACCTGCTCCTGGGTGGGCCGGGAGTCCGGGGCGATCCCGAGGGCGATGTCGGCCGGCGCCGGCAGCCCGTCGAGGACGGCGGGCTCCTCCCGGCTGCTGCTGCTCACCAGCGCGCTGACCGGGGCGCCGAAGGTCTCGGACAGGCCGCTGGCCAGGGCGGCGAACTTCTCCTTGTCCACCTGGCTCATCGCGTAGAGCACCACGAAGGTCACCAGCAGCAGCGTGACCATGTCGGCGTAGGACACCAGCCACCGCTCGTGGTTCTCGTGCTCCTCCTCCTCGTGCTTCCTGCCACGGCGACGGCCGCCCTGGCCGCCGGAGCTCATGCGGCCTCCTTGGCGACCTCACTGGGCGGGATGAGGGAGGTGAGCTTGAGGCGGACGGCGCGCGGGCTGGTGCCGGCCTGGATCTCGGTGATGCCCTCGACGAGCAGCTCCATCTGCGCGGCCTGCAGCTCGCTGACCCGCAGGATCTTGGCGCCCATCGGCAGGAACCAGAAGTTGGCGGCCATGACGCCCCACAGGGTGGCGATGAACGCGGCGGCGATCATGGGCCCCAGCGACTCCGGGTTGCTGAGGTTGGCCATCACGTTCATGAGCCCGACGATGCAGCCGACGATGCCGATGGTCGGGGCGTAGCCGCCCATCGCGGTCATGAACTTGGCGGCGACCTTGTCCTCGGCCTTCTTGGCCGAGATCTCGCTCTCCAGGACGGCGCGCAGCTCCTCGGGGTCGGTGCCGTCGATGCCCATCTGCAGCCCGCGCTTGAGGAACGGGTCCTCGATGGTCTTCACCTGCGCCTCGAGGGCCAGCAGGCCCTCCTTGCGGGCCTTCTCGGCGAGTCGCACCAGGATCTGGATCTGGTCGGTGGCCGGCGGCACCTTGGCCGGCATCAGGGCCATCTTGAACCAGGCGGGCATCTTCTTGAGGTCGTCCATCGTCTGGTGGGCCATCGCGGCTCCGAAGGTGGCGACCAGGACGAGGACGATCGCCGGGATGAAGATCAGCGAGGTCGGGTCGGCGCCCTCGAGGACCATGAAGGCCAGGAGGGCGACCATCGAGACGACGAAGCCGATGAGGGTGGCCGGGTCCACGGGTCAGCGCTCCTCGCGGGCCGGGAAGGGCACGACGGAGGCCCCGTCGGCGTCCGCCGGCGGCACCGGGGAGCGGTAGGTCCCGCGGTCCATCTCGTAGGCGGTGGCGAGGATGGAGGCCCGGTACTCGCGGATCTCGAGGAGGACCTCCTCGACGGTCTCGCGGACGACGTACTTGGTGCCGTCGACGAGGAAGACCACGGTGTCGGGGTGACCCTCCACCCGCTCGACGAGGTCGGGGTTGAGCGCGAACCGCTCTCCGTTCAGGCGCGTCACACGGATCACGAGGGGTCCTCTGGCTTGCGGGGGGAGGGGTCCGGCGGTGCGCGGTCGGCGCGCCACCTCTGCTGCAGTTCTCATCGGCCCCGCGGCGGTGCCGCTTGAGCCGAACGCCGTCCCTCACCCCGGCGGGTGAGGGGTTCGGGCACGCGCTGGACGGCGGCGGCCCGGCCACCACCGGGTGACCGGGCCGCCGCCGTGAGCTGCCGGGGCGGCCCCCTGCAGGGTCCGGCCCCGTCCGGAGGCTCGCCCCGAGCTCGCGAGGGGTGAGAGGGACGGGGTCCTTCTACGAGTGGCGGGGAGGAGGGAGGTCCTCCTAGCGCTTGAGGTTGACCAGGTCCTGGAGGATCTCGTCGGAGCTGGTGATCACCCGGCTGTTGGCCTGGAAGCCGCGCTGGGCCACGATCAGGCCGGTGAACTCCTCGGCCAGGTCGACGTTGCTCATCTCCAGCGCGCCGGCGTTGAGGGTGCCCCGGCCGCCGGCGCCGGCCTGGCCGATGTCGGGCAGGCCGGAGTTGTTGGCGGCGCGGAACATGCTGCTGCCGGCCTTCTCGAGGCCGCTGGGGTTGTCGAAGGCGGCGAGGGCCAGCTGGCCGAGGACCTTGCGCTCGCCGTTGGAGAACATGCCGGTGACGGTGCCGTCGCTGCCGAGGCTGAAGGACTCGAGCGACCCGGCGCTGTAGCCGTCCTGGCTGTCGGCGCTGACGTTGGTCGGGCTGCCGTACTGCGTGATGGTGGAGAGGTCCACGCTGACCGCGCCGGTCAGCCCGGGGATGCCCGCCAGCGTGACCGGGCTGGCGGAGGACAGGGCGCCGGTGACCGCGTCGAAGGTCACCGACGACGAGTGCACGGTGGCCCCGCGGGCGGTCACCGTCAGGCCCCAGGTGTTGTCCGCGGTCTTGCTGTAGGCGTAGGTCACCGGGACCTCGCGGCCGAGGTCGTCGAACATCGTGATGGCGGTCTCGACCGCGGTCCCGACCGGTGCCGAGGCCGACAGGTTGCCCTCCACCGTGCCGTTGCCGGTGCGCCGCGGCGCGGTGCCCTGGCCGTAGGGGATGGCGAGGTCGCCGATCGGGCCGTTGGGGTTGACCACGCCGTTCGCGTCGGCGGACCAGCCCTGCAGGACGGCGCCGCTGGCGGTCACCAGGTTGCCGGCCGAGTCGAAGCTGAACGAGCCGGCGCGGGTGAACAGCTGCTGGGTGCCGGCCTGGACGACGAAGAAGCCGTCGCCCTCGACCATGAAGTCGGTGGAGCGCCCGGTCGTCTGGGTGGCGCCCTGCGTCCAGTTGGTGGAGATGCCACCGAGCTTGACGCCGAGCCCGACCTGGGCCGGGTTCGTGCCGCCGCGCGCCTCGGTCGGGGCGCCACCGGCCCGCATCATCTGCGAGAGCGTGTCCTCGAAGACCGTCGACTGCGACTTGTAGCCGACCGTGTTGACGTTGGCGATGTTGTTGCCGGTGACGTCCATCTTCGTCTGGTGGGCGCGCAGACCGGAGATGGCCGAGAACATGGAACGGAGCATGGGAGGACTCCTCGCTAAGTAGTCAGGGGGTTCAAGAGGTGATCTCGGTTATCCGGCTGAGCTCGACGGTCCTCCCGTCGACCACGGCCGTGGCCTCCGCGGCGGTGCTGCCGAGGCGGACGGAGCTGACCGTGCCGGTCACGGCGGCGCCGGTGCTGTCGGTCCAGGTGACCGTGCGGCCGACCATCGCGCCGGCGCTGGTGGTGCGCTGCAGCGCCAGCAGTGCGGCGTTCTGCGTCGCCAGCTGCTCGAGCTTCTCGACCTGGCTGAAGACCGCGGTCTGGCTCATCATCTGGCTGCTGTCGGCCGGCTTGGTGGGGTCCTGGTAGCGCAGCTGGGCGACCAGGAGCTTGAGGAAGGTGTCCTTGCCCATCTGGTCGGGCCGGTCCACCTCGGTGGTCGCCGGGGTGTAGGCGTGGCCGGCGCTGCTCACGGGGCTGGTCATCGCGGGCTCCTCTCAGGCCAGGACGTCGAGGCGGGTCGCGGCGGGGCCGGCGGCCCCGCGGGGCAGGGGCTGGGGACGGGGACCGGCGGACCACGGCGGCTCTCCCGCGTCGGGGCGGTGCCGGCCACCGCCCTGGTGACCGGGCGCCTGCTGGTCGGGCGCCTGCTGGCCGGGCGCATGCTGGCCGGCGGCGCCCCAGCCGCCGCCGGCGTCGCGGTCGACGCTGGCGCCCGAACAGGTCAGGCCGGCGGTCTGCAGGTCGCGGCGGAGCTCGGGGAGGGCGTCCTGGAGGGCCTGGCGCCCGGCCTCGGTCGCGCTGCGCATCGCCAGGTCGACCACGCCGTCGGTCAGGGTCACGCGGACCTCGACGGGGCCCAGGTGCTCGGGCGTGAGGACGACGGTCATCGTGTGGGTGCCGTCGGGCCCGTGCCGCAGCACGGCGACGTGCGTGGCCACCTGGCCGGCCACCGGGGCGGAGGGGCCGGGGTTCGCCGGGCCGCCCACGGGGGCGGTCGCGGGCGCGGCCCCGGCCGTCACCGCCCCGGCGACCGGCACCGGGGCCGGGGCCGATCCGTCGGGTGCCGCGGCGGTGCCGGCGGCCGTGGCCTGCGGGGCGCTGCCGTCGACGACCGCCAGCTCGACCCCGGGGGGCAGGGCACCGCCGGTGGCGGGCACCGGCCCGGCGCCCGCGGCGGCCGGAGCGCCGGCCGGCGCCGCACCGGGCGCCGGGGGGACGGCGGTGGCACCGGGCGCGGTCCCGGGCGGCGGTGCCGCACCGGTCGCGGGCGGGCCGCCCGGCGCACCGCCGGCCGGGTCGGTGGCGGGCGGGACCGGCACGGCGGGGCCCGCGGGCCCGGCGCCGGCGGCGGGGTCGCCGGCGGGCCGGTCCCCGGCCGCGTGACCGGGCAGGGCAGCACCGGTGACCAGCGCCCACAGCGCCGGCGGCACGCCGTGCGGCGGGCCGGCCGGCGCGGTCCCCGGAGGGACGTCGGTCGCGACGCCCGCGGCTGCGCCGGGACCGGGCGGGGCGTCCCCGGGCGTGGCGTCCCCGGGCGTGGCGTCCCCGGGCGTGGCGTCCCCGGGCGTGGCGTCCCCGGGCGTGGCGTCCCCGGGCGTGGCACCACCGGTCGCGGTGTCCCGGGTCGCGTCCCCGGTGGCCGTGCGCCGGGCGGGCGGGCGGTCGGCGCCGTCGGGACGCTCGGGCCGGTCCGCGCGGTCGGGCCGCTCCGGTCGGTCGGGTCGGTCGGGCCGGTCGGGGCGGTCGGGCCGCTCGGGCCGCCGTCCCCGGCCGGCGACGGCGTCGTCGAGAGCCGCGGCGAAGTCGTCGCGCCCCGACGCTCCGGAGGAGCGGGGTGCGGCCGCGGAGCCCCCCGCCCGGGGGGCGGGGACGACGGTCAGGGGGGCGCTCATCGGTAGCTGGCCGCCTTGCTGGTCACGGCGCGGACGTAGGCCTGCGTCTCGGGGTACGGGGGGATGCCTCCGTGCCGGCTGACCGTGCCCGGTCCGGCGTTGTAGGCGGCCAGGGCGAGCTCGGTGGAGCCGAACCGGTCGGTGAGCTGGGCGAGGTAGCGGGCCGCGCCGTCCACCGAGGACGCCGGGTCGGCGGGGTCCACGCCCATCGAGCGGGCGGTGGCGGGCATGAACTGCATGAGGCCGCGGGCCCCGGCGGGGGAGACCGCGGTCGGGTCGAACCCGGACTCCTGCGCGGCGACCGCGGCCAGCAGGGCGGGGTCGACGCCGTGCCGGGCGCCGGCGCGGGTGAACAGGTCGGCGTAGGGGACGCCGGCCAGCGCGCCGGACCCGCCTGACGCCGCGGCGGTCGGCGCCTCCACCGGCAGCACCCGGCGGATCACCGTGGGGTTGCCGACCGACTGGACCTTGACCGCCTCGCCCGCCTGCGGCGCGGCGATCATCTTCCCGTCGCCGAGGTAGATGCCGACGTGGTCGACCCCCGGCCGGGACCTCGAGTTGTCGAAGAAGACCAGGTCACCGGGGCGGGCCCGGTCCAGCGAGGCGACCGCGGTCCCGGCGGTGGCCTGCTGGGAGGAGGTGCGGGGCAGCGAGATGCCCAGGTTGCCGTAGACCAGCTGGGTGAAGCCCGAGCAGTCCAGGCCGGTGGCCGGGTCGGTGCCGCCCCACCGGTAGGGGACGCCGAGGTACCGGCGTGCCTCGGTCACCACGGCGGCTTCCGAGGCCGCGCCGGCGGCCGCGGCGGTCGAGGGGGCCGGGGCGGCGGCGCCGAGCCCGGCGGTGGCCGCGGCCGAGGCCCAGGCCGCCGAGGTGGTCGGGCGCAGCGCGGTGAACCGGCTCTGGATCTCGCTGATGCGGGTCTGCACCGCGGTCACCCCGTCCACGGCACCTCCCCGGCGGTCGCGGGGCGGCCGGCGCGGCCGGTGACGAGGTCGTCCACGGCTCTCTCCTCGGCAGCCTGCTCGGCCACCCGAACCGCCTGCACGTGCCGTTCCCGCAGCCGTTCCAGCCCCTTGGTGCGCTGGGCGGCCGCCGTCCAGGCCGCGGCCACCAGCTCGGCCTGCTCGGCCGAGGCGGTCGCCAGGGCGCGGGCGGCCGCGGCGTCCTCCGTGGCCAGCCGGGCGCGCAGCAGGGCGGCCTGGAACGCACCGGCCGGCAGGGGACCGGTGGGTAGCGCCCCGGCGGCCGCCGCCTCGGCCGCCGCGGCCCGCCGGCCGGCCTCGGCGGCGGTGCGGGCGGCCTCGGCCGCGGCGAGGGCGGCCGTCCGCTCCTCGCGGCGGCGCAGCTCGAGCACCGGCTGGAGGCGGAAGGCGGGGCGGCGGGTCACGTCGACCGGACGACCCGGCCGAGCCACGCCCACGCCTCGTCGGGCGTGGTGAGGTCGCCGGTCGGCTGCTGCAGGAACGCCTCGACGGCCGGGGCGAGCTGGCGGGCGCGGTCGACGAGGGGGTCGCTGCCGGCCTGGTAGGCGCCGATCTCGACCAGCTCGCGCACGTCCCGCAGGGCGCCCATCAGCCGGCGCAGCTCGCGGGCGTCGGCCATCTGCGCCGGCGGCACCACGGCCGAGGCCACCCGGGAGATCGACTCCAGGACGTCGATCGCCGGGAAGTGCCCCGCGGTGGCCAGCCGGCGGGTGAGGACGACGTGGCCGTCGAGGATCGAGCGCGCGGTGTCGGCGATCGGCTCGTTGTGGTCGTCGCCGTCCACCAGCACGGTGTAGAGGCCGGTGATCGACCCGGTGGCGGCGGTGCCGGCCTTCTCCAGCAGCCGGGGCAGCATCGCGAAGACGCTCGGCGGGTAGCCGCGGGTGGCCGGCGGCTCCCCGGCCGAGAGCCCCACCTCCCGCTGCGCCATGGCGGTGCGGGTGATCGAGTCCATCATCAGCAGCACGTCGCGGCCCTGGTCGCGGAAGCCCTCGGCGATGCGGGTGGCCACGAAGGCGGCCCGCAGCCGCACCAGCGGCGGCTCGTCGGAGGTGGCCACGACGACGACGGTGCGCGCCATGCCCTCGGGGCCGAGGTTCTCCTCGAGGAACTCGCGGACCTCGCGGCCCCGCTCGCCGATCAGGCCGATCACCCGCACGTCGGCGTCCGTCCCGCGGGTGATCTGGGCCAGCAGCGTCGACTTGCCCACCCCGGAGCCGGCGAAGATGCCCAGCCGCTGCCCCTTGCCGCAGGGGACCAGCGTGTCCAGGGCGCGCACGCCGGTGGTCAGCGGCTCCTGCACCCGGCTGCGCGAGAGCACGTGCGGTGTCTCGCTGGCCAGGTCGACGAACTCCACCCCCGGGCCGAGCGGGGTGCCGCCGTCCACGGGGCGGCCGAGGCCGTCGAGCACCCGGCCGAGCAGCGCGTCGCCGACCGGCACCTGCAGCGGTCGGCCGGTCGCCCGGACCCGCGCGCCGGAGTGCACGCCGGAGAGCTCGCCGAGGGGCATGCAGGTCAGCCGCTCGCGGGAGACGGCGACGACCTCGGCGAGCAGCCCCTGGGGGCCGGGGTCGACCTCGACGAGGTCGCCCACGGCCGCGGGGATGCCCTCGACGGTGAGCGTCAGGCCCATGGCGCCGACGACGGCGCCGGTGAGCTCCGGCCGGGCGGCGGCCCGGGCGCGGTCGAGCAGCCCGACGCTCACGGGGCCAGCACCGCCCGCACCCGCTGCAGCGCCGCGGACAGCTGGGCGTCGACCCGCGAGGGCCCCGACTGGGCCACCGCACCGGCCCGCTCGACCGCCGGGTCGCCGAGGACGACGACCGTGCTCGGCAGCCCCGCCAGCGCCTCGGCCGGCACCTCGGCCAGGTCGTCGGGGTGCAGCCGGACGACCGCCGGCGCGTCGGCGGGCAGGAGAGTCAGCGCCCGCCGCACCGCGTCGAGCCCCGGGGAGCCGGCGAGGGCGAGCTCCCGGCCGAGCAGGTCCTCCAGCAGGGTCAGCACCACCTCGATCACCGAGTCGCGGACGTCCTCGGCGACCGGCAGCGCGGCCTGCTCCAGCTGGGTGACCGCCGCCCCGAGCGCCGCGGTGGCCGAGACCAGGCGGCGCTCCCAGCGGGCCTGCACCTCCGCGAGCCGCTCGGCGGCCGCGCGCTCGGTCTCGGCCACCAACTCGGCGGCGGCGGTCAGGCCCTCCGCGTGCCCGGCGGCCCAGCCCTCGCGCTGCGCGTGCCCGCGCAGCCGGGCCAGCTCCTCGGCGTAGACGTCGCCCAGGCGGAGGGACGGGCGGTTGACCGGCACCGGCTGGTCGGCCGCCCGGCGCACGTGCTGGCGCCGGTCCTCCGCCCGCCGCTCCCCGCGGCCCGGCGGCGCGCTCACCGGCGCGGTGGCCGGCGGCGCCGTCCTCACCGACGCGGCCGCCGGCGGTGCGGCCCCCGGCGGTGCGGTCGCGGGCGGCGCGGTGGCCTCCGCCGGCGCCCCCCGGGGCGGCGGGACGGCGCGGACCCACGGGGTGGCCCGCCGGGCCGACTCGCCCCGCAGCAGCGCGGAGTCCCGCTTCGGCCCCGCGTCGGGTGCGGAGGTCACGTCGGGCGACGAGGTCACGTCAGGCGACGAAGTCATCGTCGCCGCCCCGCGAGATCGTCAGCACACCCTGCTCCTCGAGCGTCCGGATGACGCCGACCACCTTGGCCTGGGCCTCCTCGACGGTCCGGGTGCGCACCGGGCCGAGCAGCTCGATCTCCTCGGCGAGGTTCTCCGCGGCGCGCTCGGAGAGGTTCCGCACCACCTTGTCCCGCACGTCCGGGCGGACGCCCTTGAGCGCCGTGGCCAGGTCGTTGGCCTCCACCTCGCGCAGCACGAGCTGCAGCGAACGGTCGTCGATGGTGACGATGTCCTCGAAGACGAACATCTGCGCGCGCACCTGCTCGGCCAGCTCGGGGTCGGAGGTGTCCAGCCACTCGAGGATCGACCGCTCGGTGGGCCGCGGCGAGCGGTTGATGATCTCCACCAGCGTCTCGACGCCGCCGACGGTGCTCATGTCCTGGTGGGCCAGCAGCGAGCCCATCCGCCGGCCCAGCTCCTCCTCGACCAGCCGGACCATCTCCGGCGTGGTGCGGTCCATCGTGGCGATGCGGTGGGCGACGAGCGCCTGCTGCTCCGGGCTGAAGCCGGAGAGCACCTCGGCCGACTGCGCGGGCGTCAGGTGGGCCAGCACCAGCGCGATGACCTGCGGGTGCTCGTCCTTGAGGAAGGTGACCAGCTGCCGCACGTCGGCGTTGCGCAGCGAGGCGAACGGCACCTCGGTGAAGACGACGTTGAGCCGGGAGAGGATGCCGTCGGCCTTGTCCTCCCCGAGGCCGGCCGCGAGGATCTCGCGCGCGAACTCGACGCCGCCGCGGCCGACGAACCGCTGCGCGGTCATCAGGTGGTGGAACTCCTCCAGGACGCCGTCGACGTCCTCCGGCTCCACCGAGCCCAGCTTCATCAGCTCGCGGGTGATCAGCTCCACCTCGCGGGGCCGCAGCTTGGCCAGCAGCGCGCCGGCCTCCTCGCGGGAGAGCTGCGCGATGAAGACCGCGGCCTTGCGGAGGCCCGGCATCTCCGGGCGCCGCACCGCGGGCAGCACCGCGGTCGGCGCCGGGGCGGGCGCCGCCGGCAGCCCCACCATCTGCTCGACGCTGGCGATGGTCATGACCGTCCCCCGTCCCTTCCCACGCCCGTCACTTCGCCTCGGTCAGCCAGCCGCGCAGCATCGCCGCGACCTCGTCGGGCTTCTCGCTCACCATCTCGGCGATCTCGCCGCGGACCCGCGCCCGCTCGGCGGCCTCCAGCTCGGCGGCGGCGTTGTCGACCGCCACCTCCCGGGTGCTCTCGATGCGGATCCGGTCGAGCTCGGCCATGACGTCGTCCGGGAGGTCGAGCTCCTCGTACTCGTCGTCCTCGTCCTCGCCGCGACGACGCGAGCGCAGCCAGACCACCAGCACCAGCAGCGCGATGCCGAGCGCGATCCCGCCGGTCTTGACCATCGACCACAGCTGGGCCTGCTTCTCGGCCTCCTGCGCGGCCTCGAGCTCCGCGGCGGCCTGGTCGGCGGCCGTGGTGTCGAAGGCCATGCTGGCCACGGTGATGGCGTCGCCGCGGGCCGGGTCCAGCCCGACGGCGTTGCCGATCAGGTCCTGCACCTGGTTCTGGTTGAGGTTGCCGGCGACGGTGGCGTCCATGACCACCGACACGGTGAGCCGGTCGATCGTGCCGGGCGCGCCCGTGACCGTCTCGACGGTCTGCCCGACGGAGTTGTTCGTGGTCGACGACTCCTTGTTGTACGTGGAGGTCCCCGCCCCGCCCGCGGCGTCCGCGGTGTTCTCCGGGCCCAGCACCCCACCGACCGTCGTCCCGTCGCCGGCGTACTCCTCGGTCGTGGTGCTCTCCGAGATCGGCGGGGTGGTCCCGTCGTACTGGTAGGTGGTGGAGGTGCTCTCCCGCTGGGAGAGGTCGAGGTCGGCGCGCACCGAGACCTGGGCGCGGCCGGGGCCGAGCACCCGGTCGAGGATGGCCTGCGCGTTGCCGGCGAGCCGGCCCTCGTACTCCTGCTCCAGCTGCGAGCGGGCGTCGCCGGCCGCGGCGGTGACCCCCTGCCCCGGCGCGGACAGCACCCGGCCGGTGGAGTCGGCGACGGTGACCTGGTCGGGCTCCATGTCCTGGACGCTGGAGGAGACGAGGTTGGTGACCGCCTGGACCTGCTCGCCGCTCAGCGTGGTGCCCGCGGCCAGGTCGAGCAGGACCGAGGCGGTGGGCTCGCCCTGGTCGCTGACGAACACCTCGTCCTCGGGCAGGGCCACGTGCACCACGGCGGAGCGGACGCCGTCCAGCGACTCGAGGGTCATGGCCAGCTCGCCCTCGATGGCGCGCTGGTACTGCACCTGCTGCTGGAACTCGCTGCTGGTGATGCCCTGCTCGTCGAGCAGTGCGTACCCCGTCTCCGAACCGGCCGGCAGCCCCTTGCCGCTCATCGACAGGCGCAGGTCGTACACCTGGTCGTTGGGCACCATGATCGTCGACCCGCCGTCGGCGAGCTCGTAGCCGACGCCCGAGGCGTTCAGCTCGTCGACGATGGCCGAGGCGTCCGTCGAGGCCAGGTTGGAGAACAGCGGCGCGTAGGTCGGGGTGGTGATCCACCGGTAGAAGACCAGCCCGCCCAGCACCAGGCCGGCGGCGAGCAGGCCGATGACGACCTTCTGGCCGAGGCTGATCGCGGTCAGCGCCGAGCGCACGCGAGCGAGCTGGCCGGCGAGGGCGGGTGGCATCAGACCGGCATCCTCATGATCTCGTTGAACGCCTCGACGGCCCGGTTCTTGACGTTCACGACCATCTCGGTGGCGAGCTTGGCCTCGTTGGCCGCGATCATGTAGTCGTGCACGTCACGCAGGTCGCCGGTGGCCGCCTGCACCGCGAGGGCGTCGCTGGCGGACTGGGTGGCCTGCAGCTGGTCGAGCGCGGTGGTCAGCGCGGCGGCGAAGCCGGCCCCGGAGGCCCCGGTGGCCGCGCCGGGCGCGGCCGTGCCGGCCACCGGGGGAGCGGGGGCCAGGGCCGCCAGCGCGCCGGAGATCCCGTCGACGGGCGAGGTCATGATCAGCCCTTCCCGAGCCGCAGCGCGGCCTGGTAGGCGTCGGTCGCCCGCTCGATCGAGGCGATGCTGGCCTGGTAGCCGCGCTGGGCCATCATCAGGCCGGTCATCTGGTCGGCCAGGTCGATGTCCGGGTACCGCACGTAGCCCTCCGCGTCGGCCAGGGGGTGCTCCGGCTGGTACACCATCCGCCCCTCGCCGTCGCCGAACTCGGTGCGGGCGACGCGGACGCCGCCCTCGCCGGAGCCGTAGTCGACGGCCTGGGCGACGACGAAGCGCTCGCGGAACGCCTCCTCGCCGGCCGGGTTGACGGTGTTGATGTTGGCGATGTTGTCCGACACGGCGTCGAGCCACTTGCGGTGCGCGCGCAGGCCCGAGCCGGCGATGCCGAGGTTGTCGAACACGGTCACCTCGCCTGCAGCGCGGTGCGCAGCACGCTGTACTTGCCGTCGAGGGCGCCCAGGGCCAACTGGTAGCGCAGCCCGGTCTCGGTGGCGAGCACGGTCTCGCCGTCCAGGTTCACGTTGTTGCCGTTGGTGTTGGTCGGCTCCAGCGAGCGGCGCACGGTGCCGCCGGAGATCGTCGGCGTCCGGCCGTCGGCGAGGGCGCCGCGCAGGCTGGACTCGAAGTCGACCCGGCCGGCCAGGAAGCCGGGGGTGTTGACGTTGGCGATGTTGTCCGCGGTGGTGCGCTGCCGCTGGGCCAGGCCGGTGAGGGCGGCGTGCAGCGTGGTCGAGGTGACGTCCCCGATCATCGGGTGGTTCCGCGGGCAGGACGGCAGGACACGATCGGCCTCCGGGTACGCAGGAGACACTCGCGAGCGAGTGAGGGGCCGCCGATCCGTGGCGAGAGGTGCGCTGTCCGTGCCCTCTCCCCATCGGCACGCGGGGCGCCCGGCCTGACGGCGACCACCCACACGAGTGCCCGGTGGGGGCGGCGGGACGGCTGTGACGAACGGGGCCGCGGGAGACCCCCGCAACGCAGCGAGCCCCCCGAGGCGCGCCGGGTCACGGCGGCCTCGGGGGGCTCGGGGCGGGTGGGGTGCGTGGTGCTACATCGCCTGGTCGATGAAGGAGGCGACCGGCCGGCTGGGTCCGTAGGACATGCGGGCGGCGACGTCGCGCTGGCGCTGGCTCTGGGTGATCGCCTCGACCAGGGCCTCGGCGACGGCGAGCTGGTGCTGCAGCAGCCGGGCGGCCCGCTCCCGCAGGTCCGGTGGCACCGGGCCCAGGTTCGACGGCGGCACCCAGTCCTGGGCCCGGCGTCCCCAGGCGGCGATCTCCTCGGCCCGCTCGCGGGAACCCGCGTCGCGAGCCATCGTGCGCTGCGCGGCCAGGACCTCGCCCTCCATCGCCTCCAGGACCGTGGTCCAGTCGGCGGCGGGGGAGTCCGGCCCGGTGCTCATGCCGGCGTCGAGGCCAGCGACGCCACGGCCTGCCGCCAGGCGTCGCGGAGCGGCTCGACGACCTTGCGCGCCGAGCCGACGCGGTTGCGGTCACCCTTCACGTTGGCCTGCACGAGCTCGGTCAGGAGCCAGGCGTAGAGCGCGGCCAGGCGGGGACCGCCGTCCCAGGCGTCGACCTTGAGGCTGCTGCGCAGCTCGATGACGATGTCCTGCGCGTGCTGCAGCTGGGTGCCGGCCTCCGCGCGGTCGCCGGCCACCAGGGCGCTCTCCGCGCGCTCGAGGTCGAGCGCGAGCCGGTCGTAGAGCATGACCAGGATGCGCTGCGGCGAGGCCGTCGCGACCGAGTCGCCGAGGTAGCGGGAGCGGAGGGACGCGGTGCTCATCGATCGGTCTCCTGGGGAAGGGTCGTTGGGGAGAGCATCGGCGGTGGCCGCGTCAGCTTGAGCTGGGCAGCGACGCGAGCTGACCGGCCAGCCAGCTGGACTGCGACCTCAGCGAGCCCAGGGCGCTCTCCATGGCGGTGAACTGGCGGGTGAGGGTCTCGCGGCGCGCGGTCAGGCGGAGGTCCCAGTCCGCGATGCGGTCCCGGAAGTCCTCCGCCAGCGAGTCCTTGCCCTTCGCCAGCACCGAGAGGGTGCCGGTCGTGGCGTCGGTGGCGCGCTTGGTGAGGGCCTGGAGGCGCTGGCTGACCCCGTCCACGGCGGCGGTGCTGCCCTCGGCGGGGGTGCCGGCGAACAGCCGCTGCGTGCGCGCCGGGTCCGCCGCGAGCGCGGAGAGGAAGGCGGTCTGGTCGAAGGCGATCGTGCCGGTGCGGGTCAGCTGCACCCCGGCGCGGCCGGGCGAGCCGTCGAGGCCGACCGCGGAGGAGACGGCGTCGAGGATCTCCCCGGCGAGCTGCCGCAGCGCGAAGTCGCCCTTGAGCACGGCGGTGGAGCCGCTGTCGTTGTTGCCGTGCCTCTCGATCTCCGCCAGGGCCGCGTTCGCGGCGTCGACGAAGCCCTTGACCTTCGCCGCGACCGCCTCCGGGTCCGCGGTGACGGTGATGGTGACCGGGGTCGCGCTCTTCTCGCTCACCGTGAGCGTCCCGCCGGGGAGCAGGTCGGCGAAGGTGTTGGACGACGAGGTCACCTTCGGCCCGTTGACCGGGTCGGTCCCCAGGCGCAGCGCCGCGTCGGACCCGGTGGCGAGCGTGGTGGTCGTCCCGGCGCCGCCGATCGAGAACTGCGCCCCGGCACCGGTGGTCTTCGCGGTGACCATGAGCGCGTACGAGCCGGTGTCCATCCGGACGGCCGTGGCCGACAGGCCGGGCGCCTGCGCGTTGATGGCGGCGACCGCGTCGGCGAGGGTTCCGCTGCCCCCGACGGTGATGGTGGTCGTGGTGCCGCCGGAGGTGACGGTCAGCGGGTCGCTGCCGAAGGCGGCGGTCGTGCCGGTCCAGCGGGTGACGCTCAGGACGGAGTGGGCGGCCGCGACCGACTCGACGGTGAAGCTCAGCTGCCCGGTCTGCGGCGTGCCGGTGACGGCCACGGCGACGCTGGGTGCGGAGCTGGCGGCCTTGGCGGCGGTCCAGGTGGTGGTCCTGGCGAGCTCCTCGGCGGCGCTGCGCAGCGCGTCGACCGTGGTGTTGATCGACCGGTAGGCGCTCGCGGCGGACTGCGCCGCGCTCAGCTGGGTCTTCAGCCGGTTCTGCGGGAGGGCCTCGGCGGTCATGAGCGCGCTGATCAGGCTGGTGATGTCCAGCCCGGAGACCAGTCCGTCGATGCTCAGGCTCGCCATCGGTGCCTCCGTGGGTGGGGTCGCGGATGTGGGTGAGGGGGGAGGCCGGGGCCTCCCCCCTCACGGGTGGTGCTGTGGTGCCTAGGCGCTGAGCGCCGGACGTCAGCGGAGCAGCTGGAGGACGCCCGACGTGCTCTGGTTGGCCTGGGCGAGCATCGCCGTGCCGGCCTGCGACAGGATCTGCGACCTGGTGAAGTTCACCATCTCGAGGGCCATGTCGGTGTCGCGGATGCGGCTCTCCGACGCGGTCAGGTTCTCGACGGTGGCGTTCAGGTTGTTGATCTTGTGCTCGAGGCGGTTCTGGACCGCACCGAGCTCGGCCCGCTGGGTCGAGACCATGCCGATGGCGCTGGCGACCGCGGTGATCGCGGCGCTGGCGCCGGAGGCGGTGGCGATCGACACCGAGCTGGTGACGCCCAGCGCCGACGTGGCCATGCTGCTGATGCTGACGCTCAGGGTCTCGCCGGCGTTCGCCCCGACCTGGAAGTTCTTGGCCGTGTACCCGCCGCTGAGCAGGTTCGTGCCGTTGAACGTGGTCTTGGAGGCGATGTCGTCGAGCTCGCGGGACAGGGCCTGGAACTCGGCGTTGGCCTTGGACTTGTCCGCGTCGGTCAGGGCACCGTCGTTGGACGCCTGCACCGCGAGGTCACGCATGCGCTGCAGGATGGAGTGCGTCTCGGTGAGCGCACCTTCGGCCGTCTGCACGACCGAGATGCCGTCCTGCGCGTTCCGGACGGCCATCTTGAGGCCGCCGATCTGCGCGCGGAGACCCTCGGAGATGGCCAGGCCGGCCGCGTCGTCGGCGGCGCGGTTGATGCGCAGGCCGCTGGAGAGCTTCTCCAGCGACTTGGCCATCGCCCCGTCGGTGACGTTCAGGTTCCGGTACGCGTTGAAGGCGGCGATGTTGTTGTTGACGCTCAGAGCCATGGTGTTCCTCCTTGGAATCGGCCCGTTCCTGTGTCCGCTGCATCCGTGCTGCGGCCTTGCAGGGTTGTTCTCGGCGGGCAGTGGCGGCACCTTGAGGCGAAGCGGCAGCAATTTCCTGCGGTTCCCGCCGAGGACATCGAGGCGCGTGCGGCACGTGAGGCGCACGAGGTGGGGTCCGGCGTGTCCGGAGGCATCGGTGTGGCGGTGGCGGTGAAGGTGGTGGCGGTGTGCCGTTGAACAAGGCACCCGTCTCCCGCCCCCCCGCCCGACCGGCCCCCGCCGCGGGCGATGGACTGCGCCCACTAGCCCGGGCGCCGTGAGGACGTCCGACCACCATGCACGTGCTGCTGTCCCACACGATGTTCACCGGGTCCCTCTTCCACCGGATCGCCGAGCCTGCGCGGGCTGTCGCCGAGGCCGGCCTCGGCGTCGAGGTGACGGTCCAGCGCGGCCTCAAGACGGTCATGGCACCGGACCGCGAGAACCCGGCGGGTCCGCTGGTCGTACGGGAGGTGGACGCTCAGGGCGCTGATGTCGTGGTCCTGCAGTTGCCGAAGACCCTCGAGATGCTCCAGTGCCTGAGGCTGCTCCAGGCACAGGGCGTCGCCGTCGTCGTCGAGGTGGACGACCACCTGACGGCAGTCCCACCCGGCCACCAGGGGCACGACGCCCTCATCCGCAAGGGCATCGGTCGCATCGCGGAGACCTGTGCTCGGGAGGCCGACTTCGTGACGGTGTCCACCCCGAACCTGCTGGCGCTCTACGGAGCGCGGGGGCACGGGGCGATGGTGCCCAACGCGATGCCACGACGGATCGCGGAGCTCCCGCCGGCATACGAACGGGAGCCGGAGATCGTGACCGTCGGCTGGACCGGCACGGTCGGCACCCACCCGTACGACCTACAGACCATGGAGTCGGGGCTCGAGCACGCTCTCGACTGGACCCGGGGCAGGAGCCGGTTCGCGATCCTCGGCCAGGCCGGCAACGCCAAGGAACTGCTGCGTCTGACCGACGAGCCGATCGAGATGCCTTGGATCATGGACGTCGACGGGTACTCCGCTGCCATCGGTGAACGGTTCGACATCGGTGTCGCACCGCTGCGCATCGACACGTTCAACAACTGCAAGAGCTGGCTCAAGGTGCTGGAGTACTCCGCCCGCGGCGTCTTCTCCGTCCGCTCGCCGAGCGCGGAGTACGAGCGGTTGGGTCTGGGCTACCGGGCCAAGCGGCCGCGTGACTGGTCCGCCGCGATCATCCGGGCTGTGGAGGGCCCGGACTGGCGACGGGAGCAGGCTGCGGCCAACCGGGAGCAGGTGCTGGCCCGACATCTGACCGAGCACACCGCCGAGCTGTGGGCCGCCGCCTGGCGGACAGCACGGGAGATCCGCACGCGAACCGACCGCATCGGCGCCTAGGCCGCCGAGGACTCGTCGGCTGCGGCCGCATGGGGAGACTTGTCATGGACAGACACGAATTGCTCGCCGCGCTGCATGCACGGCTGCAACCCCGCAACTACCTGGAGATCGGTGTGGACGCCGGCGCCAGCCTGGCGCTATCGCGGGTGCCGAGCATCGGCATCGACCCGGGGTTCGCGGTTGTCCACGAGATCGACTGCGACGTCCAACTCGTACGCGCGACGAGTGACGACTACTTCCGATCGCACAACCCGACGGAGAAGTTCGACGGGGAGCCGGTCGATCTGGCCTTCATCGACGGCATGCACCTGGCTGAGTTCGCGCTCCGGGACTTCATCTACGTGGAGGCCTACAGCGCACGCACCAGCGTCATCGTGTTCGACGACATGCTGCCGAGGAACGTGGTCGAGGCGGCGCGGGACCGGCAGACCGTCGCCTGGACCGGAGACGTGTTCAAGGTGACCCACGTCCTCCGGCACCTGCGGCCCGACCTGGTGGTCCTGGAGGTGGACACGGAGCCGACCGGCACTGTCGTGGTGCTTCTCCCGGACGCCCGGTCGACGGCGCTGGCTGAGCACTACAACGACATCGAGGCCGCCATGGTGGCCGACGGCGACCCGCAGGATGTGCCCGAGAGCGTCCTCGGCCGAACCAGGGCGGTGGACCCGTACCGACTGCTGCAGTGCGCCTGGTGGGAGACGCTCGTGGCCGAGCGTCAGGGGCGGGTTGCCAGGGCCTCGCTGAGCGAGGAACTCGCTCAGCAGGATTGGACGGAACTGCGAGCGGCGGCACTCGGTGTCGCACCACTCCCGTCCGCATCCCGAGCCTGATCTCCGTCTGTGCAGGGCGCCCCGGATCCTCGACGAGGATCCGGGGCGCCCTGCCGTGTTTGGCGTGTTTCACGGTCGCCGGTTGGGTCGCTGCGCTCGGGCCGACGACAGCTCGGAGACGTCGCCTCCGGTGGCGTTGACGTCCGAGCGTCGCGGTCGGGACCGACGTGAAGGTTTACCTCCCCCTTCCCACTCACATCGCCTTCCTCAACTCGAGCGCGATGTCGTCAGGAACGGTCTTCGAGGCGGTTACGGTCGCGCCGTGTCAACGGTCATCGAACAAGTCGTTCAAGCAATGCTCCAGCAGGTCGGTGGCGTCTATGGCCGATCGCTCACCAACATCGACGACGAGCGGCAACGAGCTGCGTTACGACAGACGGCCGCATTCGTCGAGGAGCACATGCCGCGGGCGCGGTCGTTCGATGGGCCGTCGGCATACCAGGCCAAGTGTGACCTGCTCGACCACGCCATCGACCTGGCCCCGGATGAGGGGCTGGTCCTCGAATTCGGAGTCGCGTCCGGCGACACGCTGCGCAGGATCACCAGCCGGCGGTCCCCCGCGCACGGGTTCGACTCCTTCGAAGGTCTGCCCGAGGACTGGCGAACCGGCTTCGTGAAGGGGGACTTCTCGGCTCCGCCACCGGAGATTCCTGGGGCCACGTTGCACATCGGGTGGTTCGAGGACACCCTCCCCGGGTTTTTCGCCGAGCACCCGGGACCGATCGCCTTCGCCCACATGGATGCGGACTTGTACAGCTCGACCGCGACGATCTTCCACCAGGGCGAGGGTCGGTTCGTGGCTGGCACGGTCCTGCTCTTCGACGAGTACTTCAACTTCCCGGGCTGGCAACACCACGAGCACAAGGCATTCACGGAATTTCTGGAGCGGACCGGCCATGAGTTCGAGTACATCGCCTACAACTCGCTGCACGAACAGGTGCTCGTCCAGTTGACCAGTTGACTGCTTCCGCCGTCCCCGCCTTGCGGGGATGGCGGACAGGTGCAGAGGGGCAGCAGAGCTGCTGCCGCCGCTGAGAGTTGACCGCTCGTCAGCGGAAGGCGATGTGGAAGATGGGTCCAGCTGCGTTGGCCAGGAGTCCGTGTTCCTGCATGGTCGAGCCGTTCCGGGCTCGGTGAAGGCTGGACCTGCCGGATGCCGCCACGCCTTGTTCTCGATGGCGTCGGCGACCCGACGTCGAGGGTCCTCGCACGCGACCGATGGGATGTCAGCGGATGTGCACGCGAAGCGGTGAGGTCGGAGCGGTCGGCTCGCGTGGTGTGAGTCCGCGGTCGTCGATGCCGTGCCCCGCGCCCGCGTAGTCACGAACGGTGCACCGGTTCGGTCGCGTCGTCCTGGTCGCCGGCACCGTGGTTCACGCGGCTCGAGCACGTACGACCTCGGTAGGCCAGGTTTCAGGACGGGCACGGACGGCACGCCGCTGACGGAACCAGCGCCGCCATTCCTGGTCACCGCACAGCGAGTTCGCAGGTACATCGCACGACCGACCCAGCGAGCCCGCGCCGACCGATCGGGCTGCGCCGATCATCGAACGCTCTGCGCAGCTGGTCGGTCAGGCGGCGCGCCGCCGCCCGCGCAGGGCTAGGAGTTGATCGTCGAGTTCCGCCTGCTCGCCACGGACCTGTTGACGCAAGGCCTCCTGTTGGGTCCAGAAGTGCGCAGGGTCCTGGTGTACGGCCAGGATCCGCCGGGCCAGTTCGCCAGAGTGCACGTCCGTCTCGTCGAAGCGGAAGAAGTCGGGCATAGCGAAATCCTCGGCGAACCGTCCGGCGCCCAGGCGTCGCACGAAGACGACTGCTCCGCTGACTGCGGCCTCCCGAGGCAGTCGGTCCTTTCCCGGCAAGTGTCCGAAGTCGACGTAGACCATGGTTCGACGAAGCGCGGTCACGATCTCGTCCTTGGTCATGTCACGGATGGGCATGCATGAAAACTCTGGATGAGCCGCGAAGAAGACGTGGGACAGGTCTGCGCCCTTGACCGGGTTGAATGCGATGGCCGTCTCGGCGTTGGGCCCGGAGGTCGTCAATTCCGTGAAGGTCGGCGTGGTGTAATCGCTCAGAGGCATGCTGGTCGGAACCCCGGAACGCTCGAGGTAGTCACGCGCGTAAGCGCTTTGGTAGTAGTGCTTGACCTTGTGATTGGCGAACAGGGCGCGCAGTGTCGGCTCATCGGTCGTGACCATCGCATTGTCGACCGACAGCCACCAGATGGCCACGCTGGCGCCGCGAAGAGAGGTGACGTCGCCCGCGTACACCTCGGGGAGCACGAAGAGGTGTTGGCGACTCATGGCGCCACCGCGGAAAACCTTCGGCTCGTAGGTCCGGTAGACCTCGAGTGCGGGATTGTGCGACGGGGGACGATACGTCAGGCGGCCGTCCCCGATGTCGATGTGCGCATCACCTCCGACGTAGATGATGTCGCTGCGGATGCCTTGGCGATTCAGTGCATGGCTCGCTTGGTGGATCGCTTCCGGCCCACCGGTGGGTTGCGTGGGGCAGAAAAAGCTCACGCGCTTGACGTTCCGCATGCTCATCGATGCTGGTCCTCTCGATCATCACCTCGGCAGCGAAGGCGTCGGCTCGCTGCCCGCAGGAAGGGCTGGAGCAGCCCAGCGGTCATGCCGTCTGCCAGGTGACCCTGGCCGTGCCCGGCACCACTGCGGGGGCCCACGCACCGCGCGGCGGCGGGGCGTTGCGGCCGGCCACCCGCTCGACGTACGAGCGCTGCTGGTTGCGCGCGCGGACGCCGCCGTCGGGGGCGACCGGCGTGCCGTCCCACACCTCGCTCATCGCTGCGTGCAGCAGGGTCAGGGCCCGGGCGCGCATCTGCGAGACGCGCGAGAGCGTCACCCCGAGGTCGGCGGCGATGTCGGTGAGCGACTCCCCGCCGAAGAAGTTGCGCTCCACGACCTCGTCGAGCCGGTCGGGCAGCGCGCGGATGGCCTGGTGCAGGTAGCGGGCGCGCTCGCTGCGCAGCACCGCCCGCTCCGGGGACTCCCCGGTGTCGGGGAGGTCCAGCGAGCCGCCGTCCGGGCCGGTCTCCGCGTCGATGCTCACCATGACCGCGCGGTGCACGTCGACCTGGAGGGAGTCCAGCTCGCTGCGGGCCATGCCGAGGCTGTCGGCGAGCTCCTCGCGCGTCGGGGGCCGGCCCAGCGACATGGCCAGCGCGTCGGCGGCCGCGTCGGTGCGCCGGGCCGCCGCCCGGACCGACCGGCTGGCCCAGTCGCCCGAGCGCAGCTCGTCGAGGACCGCGCCCTGCAGCCTGGCCAGTGCGTACGTGGCGAAGGAGGCGCCGGCCGACGGGTCGAACCGCCGCGCCACCTCGACCAGGGCCACCCGGGCGCAGGAGACGAGGTCCTCCCGGCTGACGTGGCTGGGCAGCGAGATGCGCGAGGCCACCGCGTTGACCGCGAACGCCGCCAGCGGCAGGTGCTCGGTGACCAGCGCGTCGACGTCCCGCGGTGGCAGGCCGCCGGGGGAGGGCGGGCGCGGGGTCGGGATCCGTCCGGTCGCCGGGGCACGCGAGGGGCTCACGTCCCTCTTCTCGGCTGTCCCGGGCCCGGACGGGAACGCCTGATCGGCAGAACCGGGGCAGAACTTGAGACCTCGGCTTGAGGCCCTGGTCGCCGGTGCCGATGGCTCCCCCTGAGAACGCCGGGGGCACCGCCCGCGGCGCCGGGACGGGAGGACGGTGGGGAGCATGGACTACCAGCACCTGTCGACGTTGCTGTGGCGCGAGCAGGAGCTGCTGGACCTGCTGCTGTTCAAGGCCGAGGAGAAGCAGTACCTGATCCTCAGCGGCAAGACCCGCTGGTTGGCCCGCATCGCCCACGAGATCGAGGTCGTCCTCGACCAGCTCCGTAGCCTCGAGGTCGAGCGCGCCGCCGCCACGGAGGTCATCTCCGAGCGCCTGGGCACCGGCATCAACCCGTCACTGCGGAAACTCGCCGAGGCCGCGCCCGCCCCGTGGGACGACCTGTTCGCCAAGCACCACGAGACGCTCCTGGCCCTGGTCACCGACCTGCGCAGCCTCTCGGACGCCAACCGCGAGCTCATCGACGGGGGCCTGGCCGCCATCGGCGACGCCTTCGTCTCGGTGCGCACCCCCACCGCCGGCACGTACGGCGCGACCGGTCGCACCGACGAGCGGGCGCACCGCGCGGTGACCCTGGACGGTGCGCTGTGAACTCCTTCTCCTCGCTCAACACCGCGACCACCGCCCTCTGGGCGCAGCGCCGCGGCCTCGACGTCACCGGCCAGAACATCGCCAACGTCAACAGCGAGGGCTACAGCCGCCAGCGGGTGGACCTGCGGGCGATGGGGGGGACGGTCGTCCCCGCCTTCTACTCGGTCAGCCAGGGGGTCGGGTCCGGCGTCAGCTCCGACGACGTCCTCCGCATCCGCGACGCCTTCCTCGAGGGCCGCGCGCACGCCGAGCACGCCACCTCCGCGCAGCTGCACACCGAGTCGGCCGCGTTCGAGGCGGTCGAGGACGCCTTCCGGGAGCCGGGGAGCACCGGTGTCCAGGCGCTGCTGTCCGACGTGTGGGCCGCCTGGGGGGACGTCGCGAACAACCCGCAGGACCTCGCCACCCGCAGCCAGCTGCTGCAGCGGACCGAGACGCTGGTCAGCGGCATGCACGCCACCCGCGCCACGCTGGACACCCAGTGGACGAGCGCGCACGACAGCCTCGCGGCGCTCGTGGCCGAGGTGAACAGCATCGCCACGGAGGTGGCCGGGCTCAACCGCGCCATCCAGCGCGCGACGGGCAGCGGGTACCCGACCAACGAGCTCGCCGACCAGCGCGACGTCCTGGTCATGAAGCTCGCCGACCGGGTCGGCGCCACCGTCCGCCCCGGCGAGGGCGGCGTGCTCGACGTCGTCGTCGGGGGCACGACCCTCGTCGCCGGCTCGCTGAGCACCAGGCTCACCGTCGCCGGCCCCACCGGCATCGACGCCATGACCGCCTCCGACCGGCCCCGGGTCGTGACCGACCCCGGCGGCTCGGCGGTCCCCGTCGGGGGGACGGCGGCCGGCCGGCTGACCGTGATGACCCAGGTGGTGCCGACCTACCGGGCGGGTCTGGACGCCGTCGCCGCCGGCTTCGCCCAGCAGGTCAACGCCCTGCACCGGAGCGGCTACGACCGGGACGGCAACCCGGGGGGCGACCTGCTCGGACCGCCGCCGCCGGCGAGCGTGACGGCGGGCTCGCTCACGCTGCTGGTCGGCTCGCCCACCGCGGTGGTGGCCGCGAAGCTGCCGCCCGCGGGCGGCGGGGCCTCGACCGACAACGGCATCGCCGACGAGATCGGGCAGCTGAGGCTCGCGACCGACGGCCCGGACACCACCTACCGCGCGCTGATCGTCGAGCTGGGGGTGCAGGCGTCGGTCAGCGCGCGGACCCTCGACATCCAGTCCGTGGTCGCCACGAACGTCGACGCGGCCCGGGAGTCGGTCGCCGGCGTGAACCTCGACGAGGAGATGGCCAACATGCTGCAGTACCAGCACGCCTACGCCGCGGCCAGCCGCATGGTCACCGCGATCGACGAGGCCCTGGACGTCCTCATCAGCCGCACCGGCCTGGTCGGGCGCTGACGGCGATGAGGATCACCCAGCGCGCGGTCACGCTCACCAGCCTCCAGGGCCTGAACCGCAACCTCGACGCCATCGGGAAGATGCAGCAGCAGCTCACCTCGGGCAAGCTCGTCTCCCGGCCGTCGGATTCCCCCACCGCCGCGAACGCGGCGATGCGGACCCGCAACGACCAGGCGGCCAACGCCCAGTACGCCCGGAACATCACCGACGGCCGGAGCCGGCTGGACGCCACCGACTCCACGCTGAACACCATGCTCAGCCAGGTGCGGAAGGTGCGGGACCTCACCGTGCATGCCGGCAACACCGCGGCCCTGCCCGACAGCGCGCGCGAGGCGATCGCGGTCGAGATGGACCAGCTGCGGGAGAGCCTGCTGAGCCTGGCCAACACCTCGATGCAGGGCCGGCCGCTGTTCGGCGGGATCGCGTCCGCGACCGCGGCCTACACCGACGCCGGGGTCTACCAGGGGCGGGGCGGCGGGGCCGGCGAGCAGGTGCTGCGGCGCGTGTCCGACACCGAGACCATCCGCGTCGACATCACGGGGGCCGAGGCCTTCGGCGACCCGGCGCTCGGCGAGGACCTCTTCGCCGTCGTGGCGACGACCGCCGCGGCCGTGCGGGCGGGGGACGGGGCGCAGATCGACGACCGGCTCGCCGCGCTGGACGGCGTCCTCGAGGGCATGCGCACCGCGGTGGCCGACGTCGGGGCGCGCGCCAAGCGGATCGAGGGCGCTGGGTCCCTGACCGCCGACCAGGCGCTCACCCTCACCGACCGCCTCAAGTCCGTCGAGGACATCGACCTGGCGAAGACGATCATGGAGCTGGAGATGCAGAAGACCGGCTACCAGGCCGCCCTCGCGGCCACCGCCAAGGCCATCCAGCCCTCGCTGGTCGAGTTCCTGCGCTGACCGCCGTCCGGTCCCGGGAGAGGTGAACCCACGATGACGCTGTCGGCGGTCGCGACGCTGCCCCTGCTCGACTTCACCGAGGCCCTGCCCGGGTTCCCGGGGCACCGGGACTACGTCCTGGTGACCGCGGACGGCGACGGCCGGCTGTTCTGGCTGCAGTCGATGGCCGTCGACGGGCCGCGGTTCCTGGTGGTGGACCCGGCGATGTGGTTCCCAGGTTACGCGCCGGTGCTGCCGCGATCGGCCTGCGCCGACCTCGGCCTGGCCGACCCGGCGGCGGCCCGGCTGTTCTGCCTGCTCACCGTCCCCGCGGAGGGGCCGTCGGCCGCCACCGCGAACCTGCGCGCGCCCATCGTGGTCGACCCGGAGACCTGGAAGGCCGTCCAGGTGGTCCTGCCCGACCCGGCCCATCCCATCCGGCGTCCCCTGCGCCGATAGGGGAGAGGGGCGGCACGCCGGTGCCGGCCCTGCCACGGAGGCCACCTACGACCCATGGAGGGGTACACGTGCTCACACTCACCCGCAGCGTCGGCGAGACGATCCGCATCGGCGACGACATCGAGGTCCACGTCGTCGAGGTCCGCGGCGGCACCGTCCGCCTCGGCTTCAAGGCCCCCCGCGAGGTGGCCATCCACCGCGAGGAGGTCTACCGGCAGATCGTCGAGGCCAACCTCCTGGCCGCGCAGGTCACCGCGGACACCCTCGGGGCGCTGGCGGCCTTCGCGCCCACCCCGGCCGCCGGTCCCCCGGCAGGTCACGGTACGGTCACGGAGAGCGAGCGCAGTCGACAGATGTGACCGGAGCGACCGGGTCCGTCTTTGGCGAGATCTGCTCACCACTGCACCGGTGGGGTCGGAGGTGTCACCGACACGGGCAGATCCTGCCGAAGAGCTCGGTCGACTACTGCGATCGGCACAGCGAGTGTTGTGCCGTTGACGCCGCGTCCATGCGCCAGAGTTGCCCCCACGAACGTCACAGGGGGCGATCACCATGGAACGCAGCGCAGTCGACATCCTCGGCGCCGACACCACCGTCGGTGACCCGACCCTGCCGCCCGCCGGCGCCGCCCGGCCGGAGGCCCCGGCACCGGCGGACACGGTCGTGGTCCACGTCCAGCTCCGGCCCCGCCGCGGCTCGACGCGCCGCTGCCTGGCCGAGCTCGCCGAGCTGGCCGGCCGGCACCCGGAGGTCTCCTTCGGCCTGACCGGGCTGTCCAAGGACGACCGGGTGGTGCGGGTGACCGTCGGCGTCGAGCTCGGCCCGCGCGCCGCCGTCGCGCGCTTCTCGCCCCAGGCGCAGGCCGCCTACGCCTTCGTCAGCGAGATCTTCACCGCCCTCTACGACCACATGCCGGTCTACACGGTCGAGCCGGGCGCCGCCGAGCGCGTGGCCGCCGACGGCCTGGTGGCGCGGCTGTCCGGCGGCGTGCCCGCCGAGCGGGCCGCCGTCCCCCCCGTCCCGGCGGAGCAGGTCCCCGCCTGACCTCCCTCCCGGGCGCTGCCCCCTGCGCCCGTCGCGGCCACGTCTTCCCCACACAGTCGCCAGGAGCCCCGGTGCCCACCACCCCCGCAACCCCCACCCCCACCTCCCCGGGCAGCGGCCCGACCCGCGCCCCGCTGGTCTTCGGCGGCATCCCCGAGGCCGACGGCTTCGCGCTGGCCCCCATCACCCCCCGCGACCGCGTGCACTTCCGCGTCGACCGCGAACTGCCCCTGGCCTCGCTCCGGGCCGACCTGCCCGACGGCGTCACCGTCAGCTTCGACGAGGGGGAGGGCCTGTACCGGGTGGACGGGGCCCCGGGCACCGGCCAGGTGCTCGCCGAGTGGGTGCGGGCCTGGTGCGCCGGCCACGGCTGCAGCACGATCGGGTTGCGCGCCGAGGCCGACGTCCGGCGCCGCGCCCCGCGCGACCTCCCGCCGGCCTACCTCGACGCGCTGTGCCGCCACTACCTGCCGGTCAGCCTCAAGCGGCTGCAGCGCAACATGAGCACGATCCGGCTGCACCTGCCCGACCCCGACGACCTCACCCAGCAGGTGGGCGAGTGGATCCTCAAGGCGGTCGCGCAGTACGACGAGACCAAGGGCGTGCCGTTCGGCGCGTTCCTCGCCACCCAGCTGTCCAAGTGGGTGCACGACCTCGGGCGCAACGCGCACGGGCGGACGGCGGCCGACACCGAGAACAAGCAGCAGAAGGCGATCGCCGCCTTCGTCGCCGAGCACCAGCGCCGGCCCAGCGAGCGGGAGCTGGCCGCCTTCATGGGGCAGAGCGTCGCCACGCTGCGGCGCAACTCCCAGACGGTGGCCACCCTCAACGGCCTGCGCAACCTGCAGTCGCTGGACGGCGGGCCCGACGCGACCGAGATCATGCTGCCCGACACCAGCGAGGCCCCCGACCAGATCATGGACGAGGCCGAGCAGACGCTGCTGTCGCACGCGCTGACCGCCGCCTGCGCCCCCGACCCGACCGCCCGCCGGGACCAGCGGGCCGGCCAGCCCAACGTCCTGGGCTGGGCCACCTGGTACCTCACCACCTGGGGCGGCCGGACCAAGACCCAGCTGTCGGCCGACCTCGGCACCTCCGTGCGCAACATGAACGTGCACGCCGACCGGGTCGAGAAGGCGCTCAAGGAGCGGCTCACCGAGCTCGCGGACTGATCGGCGCGGACATCGGAGTCCGGGTCGATCCGGCCTCCACCCTGCCGATACAGAAACCGTGACCGCCCGCACGGACCGCCGCCGCCCTGGCGGGGCGGGGTGCGTGCCGCCGGGCGCGGGAGGCGGGCGGTGAGCGCGCTGGCCGCCGACGGCCGGACGCCCGGCGTCCTGGCGCCGCACTGGCTGGGCGCCGGGCACCGGAGGGCGCTGGCCGAGGCCGTCCGGGCCGGGCTCGAGGACCCCGGCGTCCACCCCGTGGACGCCGTGCACCTCGCCGACGTGCTCACCGAGCTGCACGTGGCGGCCGCCCGGGACGTCGTGTGGCCGGCGCCCGCCGCGCGGGTGCGGCGGGTGACCGGCTGGGACGCCGACGTGCTCCCCGTGCGGCTGTCCGCGCGCGAGCGGGCCGCCGCGCTGGCCCTGCCGGACCTCGCCCCCGTGCTGCGGCGGGTCCTGGGGGAGGGGCGCCCGTGACGGGGGCCGTCCCGGGACCCACCCGCCTGCTGTCCCGGCTGCGCGCCGCCCCCGTGGCGGTGGACGACCTGCGCCGCGCCTGCGACGAGGTGCTGCCGCGGCTGGCCGCCCCCGGGTTGCGGCTGGCCGTCGTGACCGAGCGCGGCACCGGCCCCGTCCTGGTCGTCGAGGAGGCCGAGCGCGGGCTGCGCGTCCCGCTCGCCGACCTGGCCGAGGACCTCTCCGACGCCGGCGCCGGCACGGGCCACGACGGGCTGGTGGCCGCCCTGACCGCGTGGGTGCTGTCCCGGCCGGTGCCGGACGCCGTCGCGTCCGCCGCCGGGGTGGCCGTGCTCCAGTGGACCGACCGGCGCCGGGTGGCCGTCGGCTGGCGGGTCGTCGTCCCGCGGGGTGGCGTGGCCGTGCCCTGGACGCCGTCTCCACGCGCCGACCGCCGCGTCGTCGAGCGGGCCCGGGCCGGCGCGGTCGTCCGTGCCACCGCCCTCGAGGGCGTCCTCCGGCTGGAGGGCCCGGTGGCGCTGTGGTCGGCCGCGCGGCACCCGGCGCTGTCCACCGCCGCGCTCGCCGCCCCAGCGCGGCTGCTGGACCGCCTGCGCGCCGCCGGGGTGGGACGGGCGGACCCCGGGGACCTGCACGTCGTCGTCACCCCGGACTCGCCGCTGGCCTGCGCCGGAGCGGCGGTGGCCGCCCGCCTGGCCGGGGAGACGGGGGAGGCCTGCGTGCGCCTGCCCTGGACCGGGCTGCCCCGGCTCCGCTGGCTGTAGCCGCCCCACCGGCCGGGGCACAGGAAGCTCTACCCGCGCATCGGGCCGCCCGACGGGTGGACAGCCTCCTGTGCCCCGACCCCGGCCCCGACCCCGAGCCCCGAGCCCCGGGCCCCGAGCCCCGCTGCCGGCGTCGAGCAGCTCAGGCCAGGTGGCCGAACTCCCAGTGCCAGGGCTCGGGCTTCTCCCCGCCGGGCTGCGCCCAGCCGGGCTGGACGAAGCCGAACGCCCCGGCGGAGGCGGCCATCCACCGCGACTCCACGGTCCCGGCGACGTTGATCCCGCCGCACAGGTCGACCGCCAGCCCCCAGCCGTGGTGGGAGGTCCCGGGCGCCGCGGCCAGCCGGGGCTTCACCCGTGCCGCGGTCACCTGCGCCTCGAGCGACCGGTAGGAGTCGGTGATGCACAGCGGCCGGTCGAACTCCGCGGCGAACGCCTCGGCCAGGGCCGCGTAGCCGGCCGCGGCGTCGCAGCGCAGCGCGTGCCCCCGGGCGATCGGGCACAGGGCCGAGGCGGGGATCTCCCCGTTGGACCAGCCACCCCAGGCGGGGCTCACCGGCCCCACCGGCGCGGGCGGGGCGCCGCAGGGCCCGCGGCCCGCCGTGCCCGCCGGCAGGGCCGCGTTGGGAGCGGCCGGGGCGGCGAGGGTCACCCGCACGGCGCCGGCGACCCCGGTCAGCGGGCGGACGCCGACCTGGTAGGTCGCCGCCGAGGCGCCGACCACCTGCCCGTCGCCCAGGTACAGCGCCACGTCGAGCCCGCCGTCGGCGAACACCAGGTCGCCGACCTGCAGCTGGGCCACCGGCACGGCCGCGCCGGTGCTCCACTGGTCGGCCGCCGCCGCGGGGAGGGCGTGGCCGCCCAGGAGCCAGGACCCGGCGGTGAACCCGCCGCAGTCGTGCACGTCGGGGCCGGCCCCGCCGGGGGCGTAGGGCTCCCCGAGCTGGGCCAGCGCGCTGCTGACCGCGGCGACCGTCTCCGCCGGGAGCACGGTGACCGGGCGGTTGCCCGCCACCGCCACGGCGACGCCGGGGACCGGCTGCCCCGCCGCGTCGAGCAGCGGGCTCAGGCCGGACGGCAGGTCGGCCGGGTCGGCCAGGTCGGCGGCCGGCGGCGGGTCGATGCCCGCCGCGGCGAGCAGGCCGAGCTGCTCCTGCCAGCGGCGCAGCGCGTCGGCGTTGCGGGCCTGCTGCTCGCCGGCGGCAGTCGCCGTGCCGAGCGCGGCCAGCTGGGCGGCGACGTCGGGGGCCAGCCCGGCCGCCTCCGCCCGCACGCCCTCCAGGGCGGCCCCGGCGGTCCGCGCGGCCAGCTCCGCGGCGGCCCGCGCCTCCGCGGCCCGCCGGCGGGCGGTCCCGAGGTCCGTGGCGGCCCGCTCGGCCCGCACGGCCAGGCGCTGCAGCTCGGCGGCGCCGCGGTCGGCCAGCGCCTGCGCCCAGAGCACGTCCGCGGTGGCCGCCGGGTCGGAGAGGTCCAGCCCGGTCAGCGGGTGGGCGAGCGACGGGGCGGCGGTGTACCGGTCGGCAGCCCGGGCGCCGACGGTGACCCGGGCGGCGGCCAGCCGCTCCCGGGCGGTCTGCTCGGCCTCCGCCGCCCGCTGCAGGTCGTCCTGCCGCTCGCCGAGCTCCTGGGCGGCCTGCCGGTAGCGCGCCGCGCCCTCCTGCAGCCTCGACTGCGCGGCCAGGGCCAGGCCCGGGCCGTCGACCGGCTCACCGGCGCTGCCGGTGGGCTGGGTGCCGGGGGCCAGCAGGCCCGCCAGGACGGGGAGCACGAGGCCGAGCGCGGCCACGGCCAGCCGCTGCGACCAGCGGCGCGCTCCCGCGCCGGGGCGGCGGGTCCGGCGGCGCGGGCGGCGGCGGCCCGCCGGGCGGCGCCGCGCGGGCCCCGCGGTCCGCGGCCGCTGCGGTGCCGGGCCCGTGCCGCCGGTGGCCGCCCGGGCCGCCAGCAGGGCGCGCAGGGCCTCGGCCTCGCGCGGGGTGAGCGGCGGACGGGCAGCACCGGTGGACGTCGGGGTCCGGGTGCCCGGCTGCGGTCGCCGGCCGCTGCGGGCCGGTGCCGGGGCGCGCCCCGTCGGGGTGCCGCGGCGGGGGGCGGTGGTGCGTGGTGCCGGCACTGCCCGTCCCCCGGTGGTCTCGTCCTACGCGGCGGGCTCCGTACGGGTACGGGCCCTCGCCGACGTATCGACGGAGGGGGGAGGCGGCCGGAGGGCGGGTCGGGCCCCTCTCACCCGGGAGGGGGAGGGACCCCACCCGATCGGCGGGCGGTCAGCCGGGGCGGGCGGTGCGGTCGGCGGGCGGCCACCAGCCGCCGTGGTGCTGCTCCAGGGGGATGCGGACGATCGCGCCGTCCTCGGTCGAGACGACCAGCTCGACCCGCGCGACGCGGTGCCGGGTGCCCTCGAGCCGGACGACGCCGCCCGTGGCCAGCGGCACGGGCGGCAGCACCAGGTCGTCGCCGGGCGAGGCCTCGGTCATGCGGGCTCCTTCCCGGACGCCGGGGTCCCGCCGCCCGCGGTGGACGGCGGGGTCCCGGTGACGTCCGACCCCGTCCGGGGGCCCACCCCGGGCGTGCGAGGTGGCCCCGGGACGGGGTCGGTGTCTCAGCGGTTGCCGATCTCCACGAACGCCCGCTCGGTCTCGCCGGTGTAGACCTGCCGCGGCCGGCCGATCTTCGTGGCCGGGTCGGCGATCATCTCGCGCCACTGGGCGATCCAGCCGGGCAGCCGGCCCAGGGCGAACAGGACCGTGAACATGCGGGTCGGGAAGCCCATCGCCCGGTAGATCAGCCCGGTGTAGAAGTCGACGTTCGGGTAGAGCTTGCGCTCGACGAAGTAGTCGTCGGACAGCGCGATCTCCTCCAGCTGGCGCGCCAGGTCGAGCATCTGGTTGTCCCCGCCGAGCTTGTCGAGCACCCGGTCGGCGGTCTGCTTCACGATGGCCGCGCGCGGGTCGTAGTTCTTGTAGACCCGGTGCCCGAAGCCCATGAGCTTGACGCCGGGCTCCCTGTCCTTCACCCGGGCGACGAAGCGGGGGATGTCGCCGCCGTCGCGCTGGATGGCCTCCAGCATCTCGAGCACCGACTGGTTGGCCCCGCCGTGGAGCGGGCCGAACAGGGCGTTGATGCCGGCGGACACGGAGGCGAAGAGGTTGGCCTGCGACGACCCGACCAGCCGCACGGTCGATGTCGAGCAGTTCTGCTCGTGGTCGGCGTGCAGCACGAACAGCATGTCGAGGGCCTTGGCCAGCTCGGGGTCGACCTCGTAGGGCTCGGCGGGGAAGCCGAACGTCATCCGCAGGAAGTTCTCGACCAGGCCGAGGGAGTTGTCCGGGTACAGGAACGGCTGGCCGACCGACTTCTTGTAGGCGTAGGCCGCGATGGTGGGCAGCTTGGCCAGCAGTCGCAGGGTCGAGATCTCGACCTGCTCCTCGTCGAAGGGGTCCAGGGAGTCCTGGTAGAAGGTCGACAGGGCGCTGACCGCCGAGGACAGCACGGGCATCGGGTGCGCGTCGCGCGGGAAGCCCTTGAAGAACTGCTTGAGGTCCTCGTGCAGCAGGGTGTGCCGCCGGATCCGGGTGTCGAAGTCGGCCAGCTGGCGGGCCGTCGGCAGCTCGCCGTAGATCAGCAGGTAGCTGACCTCGATGAAGCTCGAGTGCTCGGCCAGCTGGTCGATCGGGTAGCCGCGGTAGCGCAGCACGCCGGCGTCACCGTCGATGTAGGTGATGGCCGAGGTGCAGGACGCCGTGTTGACGAAGCCGATGTCCAGCGCGACCTGCCCGGTCGTCGCCAGCAGCTTGCCCGTGTCCAGGCCGTCGGACCCCTCCGTGGCCGGCACCACGCTGAGGGGCAGTTCTCCACCGGGGTAGCGCAGGGACACGTCGGGGTTGCCGGCCGCGGGTGCGCTCGCTGTCTCGCTCATCAGCACTGGACGCTACTCAGCTCCGGTAGCCCCCGCGTCCCCACCCCGCGGCGGGAGGGCGGGACGGCGCGCCGCCGCGCCCTCCCGGCCGGTCACGGGTGCGTCATCGAGAGGACGTCGAGCGCCTCGTCGAGCTGGGCCTCGGTGAGCTTGCCCTGCTCGACGTACCCCCGCTCGACCACCACCTGCCGGATGGTCTTCTGCTCGGCCAGGGACTGCTTGGCGACCTTGGCCGCCTCCTCGTAGCCGATGTACTTGTTCAGCGGCGTGACGATGGACGGCGAGGACTCGGCGTACTCGCGGCAGCGCTCGACGTTCGCGGTGATGCCGTCGACGCAGCGGTCGGCCAGCAGCCGCGACACGTTGGCCAGCAGCCGGATCGACTCGAGCACGTTGCGGGCCATCAGCGGCAGGGTGACGTTGAGCTCGAAGTTCCCCGTCGTGCCGGCGAAGGTCACCGCGGCGTCGTTGCCGATCACCTGGGCGCCGACCTGGATCGTGGCCTCGGGGATCACCGGGTTGACCTTGCCCGGCATGATCGAGCTGCCCGGCTGCAGGTCCGGCAGGGCGATCTCGCCCAGGCCGGTGCGCGGCCCCGACCCCATCCAGCGCAGGTCGTTGGCGATCTTCACCAGGCCGACGGCGATCGTCCTCAGCTGCCCCGAGCCCTCGACGAGGGAGTCCCGGGAGCTCTGCGCCTCGAAGTGGTCGCGCGCCTCGGACAGCGGCAGCTCCAGCTCGCCGGCCAGCCGCTCGATGATCCGCGCCGCGAAGCCGGGCGGGGTGTTGATGCCGGTGCCGACCGCGGTGCCGCCGAGCGGCAGCTCGCCGATCCGCGGCAGCGAGGCCTGCAGCCGCTCGACGCCGTACCGGACGGCGGCCGCGTAGCCGCCGAACTCCTGGCCGAGAGTGACCGGGGTGGCGTCCATGAGGTGCGTGCGGCCGCTCTTGACGACCTCGGCGAACTCCTCGGCCTTGCGGGAGAGGGACGCCTCGAGGTGCCGGAGGGCCGGGACCAGGGTGCGGACGATCGCCCGGGTGGCCGCGATGTGGATCGCCGACGGGAACACGTCGTTGGACGACTGGGAGGCGTTGACGTGGTCGTTGGGGTGGACCGGGCGGCCCAGCGCCTCGGTGGCCAGCGTGGCGATGACCTCGTTGGTGTTCATGTTGCTCGACGTCCCCGACCCGGTCTGGAAGACGTCGATGGGGAAGTGCTCGTCCCACTCGCCGCGGACGACGGTCTCGGCGGCGTCCGCGATGGCGGCGGCCACGTCGGCGTCCAGGACGCCGAGCTCGGCGTTGACCTGGGCCGCGGCGCCCTTGATCGCGGCGAGGGCGGCGATGAGCTCGCGCTCGATGGGTGTCCCGGAGATCGGGAAGTTCTCGACCGCGCGGTGGGTCTGCGCGCGCCACTTGGCCCAGGCCGGGACCCGCACCTCCCCCATGGAGTCGTGCTCGACGCGGTACTCCGTTGCGTCCTGCTCTGCCGCCACGCTGCGCTCCCGGTGTGGTCTGGGTGGGATCGGTGCTCCGGCAGCGACCCTAGAGGCCGCCGGGGAAGGGGTGCCGACGATCCCCGCCCGACGGCGCGCGACGGCCTCGGCAGGGCGCGGGAAGACCTCTAGCATCCCCCCGCCGTCCACCGGAACCGAGGAGCACCCGCGCATGTCCCAGCCGCCGCCGAACCCGCCGCAGGGCGGCCCCGACCCCCGGGGCACCGAGCCCGACCGGCAGGGACAGGGGACGCCCGGTCCGGACGACGAGACCCAGCAGCTCGGCGAACCCGCCGCGGGCTACCGGCCGGCGGCACCGACCCAGCACTACGGCCCGGGCCAGGTGCCCCCGGTGCCCGGCCGGCAGGGGACCGAGCAGTTCCCCGCGCCGCCCGGGTACGGCCAGCAGGCGCCCGGCGGTCAGCCGGGGTGGGGGCAGCCGCAGCCGGGCTGGGGGCAGCAGCCGTACGCGCAGCAGTCGTACCCCCAGCAGCCGTACGGCGGGCAGGACCCCTCCGGGCACCCGCCGGGGTGGGGCCGGCCGCAGCCGGGCTGGGGGCAGCAGCCCCCGTACGGCGGCCCGCCGCAGGGTGCGCCGGGCGGCCCCGCCGGGCCGGGCAGGAGCAGGCGCACCACGGTCATCGCCCTGGTGGTCGCCGCGGTGGTGCTGCTCGTGGCCGGCGGCATCGCCGCGGTCCTCCTGCTGCGGGGGGACGACGACGCGGCCCCGGCCGCCGACCCCACCCCGGCCGCGACCTCGTCGGCCGAGGGGTCGCCGAGCGCCTCCCCGGGCACCCCGTCGCCCACGGAGCCCTCGCCCCCGGCGTCCTCGCCGTCCCCGGACACCGGTGCGGCACCGGCCGGGCAGCCCCCGGGCGACCTCGGCGACGACCCGGGGTTCGACGCGCTCGCCGAGTCCTGCTTCGGCGGGGACTGGGCGGCGTGCGACGAGCTGTACCTCGGCACGCCCGTCGGCTCCGAGTACGAGGCCTACGCGGAGACCTGCGGCGGCCGCAACGAGCCCGACGGCGGCAGCTGCCGGCAGCGGTACGGCGACGGCGGCGACGGTGGCGGGGTCCCGGCCGACCTGCCCGCCGCCCAGCCCGCCCCGACCGGCGCCGACGCCGACCTCCAGGGGGTGGCCGATGGCTGCCAGCAGGGCGTGGTCGCCTTCTGCGACCTGCTCCAGCTCCTGGCGCTCGCCGACCCCGCCCTGGAGCCGTACGCCGAGTACGGCCGGACGTGCGGCGGCCGCAACGCGCCGGTGGACTCCTGCTCCGCGCTCTACGGCTGAACCCGGCTCCCCGCGGCCCCCGGTCCGGTCCCCCCGGCCCCGGGGTGCCCCCCGGACGCCGTGCCCGGCGCTAGCGTCAGGGACGTGACGCCCGCCGAGCAGCCCCCCGACCGTGAGCACCCCGCCCCCGCCGTCCGCATCTCGGACGCCGACCGGGAGGCCGTGGTGGCCCGGTTGCAGCGCGCCGTGGCCGAGGGCCGCATCGACCTGGGGGAGTTCGGCGAGCGGGTGGAGGCCGCCTACGCCGCCGTCACGGCCGAGGACCTGGCGGGCCCGGTGGCCGACCTGCCCGCCGAGGGCAGCCCCGAGGTGGAGATCGTCGGGTCGCGGCCACCCAGCCAGGTCGACAGCGTCTTCGGGGACATCCGGCTGACCGGGGCCGGCGCGGCGCCCGAGCGGGCGCACACGGTCTTCGGCGACATCCGGCTCGACCTGCGCGACCTGCGCACCCGCGAGCAGCGGATCGAGATCGAGCTGAGCACCTGGTTCGGGGACGTGGACGTCGTGGTGCCCGAGGGGGTCGACGCCGAGCTGATCGGCCGGACCGTGTTCGGGGACCGCGTCGTCGACCTCGCGCCCGTTCCCCGCCTGGAGGGCACCCCGCGCATCGTCGTCCGGGCGCGGGCGGTCTTCGGCGACCTGCGGCTGCGCAGCCTCGCCCCCGGCGAGTCGGCCAGCCGCTGGCGGGCGCTGGTCGAGCGGCTCGCCGCCCGGCACCTGCCGCCGGCGCCCACCCCGCCGCCGGCCCCCCGGGCACCGACGCCCCCGCCGGCCCCGCCGCGGCCCTGAGGGCGGCGGGCCTCAGGCCGCGGCGGCGCCGGGGTCGTCAGTCGTCCATGCCGCCCCGGTGCGCCCACCAGCCGCCCTCGACCTTGGCCGCGACCCGGTCGGGCAGCTGCTCGCGCAGCTCGGCGGCCTGCTCCTCGCTCAGCGAGCCGGCGGCCACGGCCTCGTCGATCCGGGCCTCCGCCTCGGCCACGAGGGCGTCGACGACCGCCTGGGTGTCGACACCCTGCTGCTCGGCGACGTCGGCGAGGCTGGTCCCCGGCTCGGAGAGCGCGGACTGCAGCTCCTCGGTGCTCATGCCGAGCGCCTCGGCGGCCGCGCTCCAGACGGCGTCGAAGTCGGCCCCGTCGACCCAGTCCGGCGGGCCGTCGCCGTCCCAGCGGTGGTGCCAGCCCCAGCCGGGCCCGACGGCGGGTGAGTCGGCGAGGGTCTCGGCGATCCGAGAGGCCTGGTCCTGGGTGAGCGTGCCGTCCTCGACGAGCCCGGCCAGCGCCTCCTCGACGGCCGCCCGGCGCTCGTCCTCGACCGCCGTGGCGTCCTCGTCCGGCGTGGCGGACGGCGAGCTGGTCGAGGGTGCGGGGGTGGGTGTCGGCTCGGCCACCGCCACACCGATGCCGGTCAGCGTCAGCGCCCCCGCGGCGCCCACCCCGATGACGAGGTTCCTCGTGCGCATGCTCTCCCCCTCCCGGAGCCCGGTCGCGGTCGTGCCGGGCCGTACGGGGGAGGATTCCCGCCCAACCTGTGACGGACCTGTGAGACCGCCCGGTCTCAGTCCTCCTCGACGTCCCGGTCGAAGGGCACCGCGGAGTAGGCCCGCAGCTTCGACAGCGAGTGCAGGCTCTCGATGGACCGGATCGTGCCCGAGCGCGAGCGCATGACCAGCGACTGCGTGGTGCACCCCCCCGCCCGGTACTGGACGCCGCGCAGCAGCTCGCCGTCGGTGATCCCCGTCGCCACGAAGAACACGTCGCCGCGGACGAGGTCGTCGATGTGCAGCACCCGGTCGAGGTCGTGGCCGGCGTCGACCGCCTTGCGGCGCTCTTCGTCGTCCTTCGGCCAGAGCCGGCCCTGCAGGGCACCACCCATGCACTTGAGCGCGCAGGCGGCGATGATGCCCTCCGGGGTGCCGCCGATGCCCAGCAGCAGGTCGACGCCGGTGCCCTCCCGGGCCGCGGCGATCGCCCCGGCGACGTCGCCGTCGGTGATGAACTTGATCCGCGCACCGGCCTCGCGGACCTCGCGCACGAGGTCGTCGTGCCGCGGGCGGTCCAGGATGCAGACGGTGACGTCGGCGACCGAGCTGTGCTTGGCACGCGCGACCCGGCGGACGTTCTCGGCCACCGGGGCGGTGATGTCGACGACGTCGGCCGCCGCCGGGCCGGTCGCCAGCTTCTCCATGTAGAAGACCGCCGACGGGTCGTACATGGCGCCGCGCTCGGCGACCGCCATCACCGCGATCGCGTTGGGCATGCCCTTGGCCATGAGCGTGGTGCCGTCGATCGGGTCGACCGCCACGTCGCACTCGGGGCCGTTGCCGTCGCCCACCTGCTCGCCGTTGTAGAGCATGGGCGCCTCGTCCTTCTCGCCCTCGCCGATGACGACGACCCCCCGCATGCTCACGGTGCCGATGAGCGCCCGCATCGCGTCGACCGCCGCGCCGTCACCGCCGTTCTTGTCGCCGCGGCCGACCCAGCGGCCGGCGGCCATCGCCGCGGCCTCGGTGACGCGGACCAGCTCGAGGGCGAGGTTGCGGTCGGGGGCGGGGCGGTCGGAGCGGAAGCTGCGGTCGGTGGCGGTCAGCGGGCCGTCGGGGAGGGGCAGGGACACAGGACCTCCTGTTCGCACCGCCGCGGGGTGCGGGAGCGGCGCTGTCATCCTAGGGGGGTGAGCACCACGGGCCCCACCAGCCAGCCCCCCGGGGGGACGGCCCCGCCGCCGTCCCCGGCGATCGAGCGGGCCAACCGGATGAGCGCGGCGAACATGGTCCGTTCACTGGCGCCGCTGGTGCTCATCTGCCTGCTGATCGCCGGGTGGGTGGCCTTCCAGCAGGGCCCCGATGCACGGGTGCGGACGGTGGACCCGACGTCGTCGGTCCAGCTCGCCGCCGCGCGGGCCTCCTACCCGCTGCCCGTCCCGGGGGACCTGCCGGAGGGGTACCGGCCGACGAGCGTCCGCACCGACGCCGGCGCCGCCGGCGAGGGCGACCCGGTGACGCTCGCCATCGGCTACCTGACGCCGGGTGGTGAGTACGCGGGGTTCGCGGTGAGCGACGACCCCCGGGCGAGCGCCCTCACCGACGTCCTCGGCGACGCCGAGCAGGAGGGCAGCACGGACGTCGACGGCGAGGCGTGGACCCGCTGGACCACCGCCCGCGGCGAGACCGCGCTGTCCCGCGAGGCCGACGGCGCCACCGTGGTGGTCACCGGGTCGGCCTCGGACGGCGAGCTGGTGGAGGTCGCCGCGGCCGTGGAGCAGGTCGCCCCCTGAGCGCTCTTTGCGATCGCGTGACGGTCACGGGGAGAGGTGGTGACCGGAGCGGGCCTCCCCGCGCGGACCCGGCCCGGTCGCGGGACGCTCGGACCCCGGCCGGCGCCCCCTGCGCCAGGCCACGGTCCTGCGAGGAGCCTGCGATGACCGGACCCGCCCTCTGCGCCGGCGGCGACCACCGGCCCCCTCCCACCGGCGGGTCCTGCTCCTGCGGCCTGGTGACCCGGGTCCCGGCCCGGCCCGCGGCCGCCGGGACCGACCTGCGCGACCTCGTCGCCGGGCTCCTGGGCGATGCCCCCGCCGACCCGCACGCCGCCGCCGACCGGCTGCTGGCCGCGCTGCGCGCCGCCGGCCTGCCGCTGCCCGCCGGCGCCCCGGAGCGGCTGCCGGCCTGACCCGCGCCGCCGCGGTGCGGTCCGCGGGTCGGCCGGACCTCCGCGCGCGGGTCAGCCGCCGGCGGCACCCCCGCCGGCTCCCTCGGCGGGTCCGGCCGCCGCCAGCCGCTCGCGCGCCCGGTCCAGCCAGTGCCGGCACAGCTCGGCGAGCTGCTCGCCGCGCTCCCAGAGCGACAGCGACTCCTCCAGCGTCAGGCCACCGGCCTCGAGCCGGCGGACCACGTCGGCGAGCTCCTCGCGGGCCTGCTCGTAGGTCGTGGTGGGTTCCGTCGGCGCCGTCGGCTCGCTCATGACGCCCCATCCTCCCGGTCCACCCGGACCGCCATCCGGCCCCCCGCCACCCGGACCGACAGCCGCTCGGCGTCGGCCACCTCGGCCGGGTCCCGCACCAGCGCCCCGTCGGCCCGCTGCACGACCGCGTAGCCGCGCTGCAGCGTCGCCGCGGGCGAGAGCGCGGCCACCCGCGCGCGGGCGTGCTCGAGGTCCCGCTCGGCGCCCTCGACCCGGTGCACCAGCGTGCGGCGGGCCCGGGAGCGCAGCTGCTCCACGTCGTCGGCCCGGCCGTGCAGCAGCCGCTGCGGATCGGCCAGCACCGGCCGGCTGCGGACGCCGTCCAGCCACCGCTCCTGCTGCTCGAGGCGGGCGGCGAGCAGGTGCCGCGCGCGGGCCCGCAGCCCGTCGACCAGCCGCTGCTGCTCACCGATCTCCGGGACCACCCGGTGCGCGGCGTCGGTGGGCGTGGCGGCGCGGACGTCGGCGGCGTGGTCGACCAGGGTGGTGTCGGTCTCGTGGCCGACCGCGGTGACGACCGGGGTCCGGCAGGCCGCGATCGCGCGCACCAGACCCTCGTCCGAGAAAGGCAGGAGGTCCTCCACCGACCCGCCGCCGCGGGCCACGACGATCACCTCGACCTCCGGGTCGGCGTCCAGCCGGCGGAGCCCGTCGATGACCGAGGCCGCGGCGCTCGCCCCCTGCACGAGGCTGTGGTGGACGGCGAAGCGCACCGCCGGCCACCGGCGGCGGGCGGTGACCAGCACGTCCCGCTCGGCGGCGCTGTCCCGGCCGGTGACGACGCCGACGACGGCCGGTGCGAACGGCAGCGGCTTCTTGCGGGCGGCGTCGAAGAGGCCCTCGGCGGCCAGCAGCCGGCGGATCCGCTCGATGCGGGCGAGCAGCTCACCGAGGCCGACCGCGCGGATCTCGGTGGCGCGCAACGAGAACGAGCCCCGGGCGACGTAGTAGTCCGGCCGGGCGCGGACGACGACCCGGGCGCCCTCGGCGAGCTCCAGGCCGGGGCGGTCGGCGACGTCGCGGGCGCAGGTCACCGGCACCGACAGGTCGGCGGCCGGGTCGCGCAGCGTGAGGAACACGGTGGCCGCGCCGCGACGGGAGATCTGGGCGACCTGCCCCTCGACCCAGACCTCGCCGAGGCGGCCGATCCACTCGGCGACCTTGCGGGCCACCGTGCGGACCGGCCACGGCGCGTCCGGTGTCGGGGGAGCGGTCATGCCGCGAGCGTGTCAGACGGCTCCGACACCCCGGCCGGCCCGGTCCCGGCTCCGCCGTCAGGTGCCGCGCGGGGCCAGGGGGCTGGACTCGACCGCCTGCCGCTCGAGCTTCTCCAGCCGGTTGCGCAGCATCCGCAGGTACGGCTCGCGGGCCTCGTGGGCCTCCTCGAAGGCGAGCAGGTCGGCGACGGTGGCGAGCTGGTAGCCCCGCAGCCGGCCGCGCAGCTGGGCGATGGTCATGGACTCGTAGCCGTCGACCGGTGCGCCGTCGGCGGCCTCGGCGGCGCCCGCCCCGATGGGCTCGGCGGCCGGGGCGGGGGGCTCGTCCGCGGCGGGCTCGGGGGCGGCGGGCTCGGGGGCGGCGGGCTCGGGGGCGGCGGGCTCGGGGGCGGCGGGCTCGGGGGCGGCCACGCCCTCGTCGGTCACCGTGCCCTCGACGGTGGTCACCCCGCCGTCCGGGATGAGCACGTCGACCTCCCCGGTCACGTCGGGGGCCCCGGCCGCCTCGCCGACCGGCGAGCCGCCGGGGTCGGTGGGCGCGGTGTCGGGCTCGGCGGCCGCCTCGGGCTCGCCGGGTGCGGTGCCGGCCGGGACGGCGTCGCCGGTCGGCTCGCTCCCGGTGTCGAGCGGCTCGGGCAGCGTCGTGGGGGCCTCGGCGATCAGGTCGGCGTCGACCGTGCCGACGTCCGCGGTGCCACCGTCGACCAGGGCCTCGTCGGGGGCGCCGTCGGCCTCGAGCAGCGCCGTCTCGAGCTCGTCCTCGGTGCTCAGCCCGGGCTGCGGCGCGCCGGAGGCCGCCGGGATGCCGGCCTCGCGCACCTCGTCGGCGATGTCCTCGAGCGCCTCGACGACCTCCTCGGCGCCCGGCTCGTCGTCGGGCAGGCCCAGGACCTCGTCGTCCACCAGCGGCGGCACCTGCTCCTCGGCGGTGGTGCCCTCGTCGGCGCGGGGTCGGTCGGGGACGACCGCGGCCGCGCGGTCGAAGGCCGACGTCCGTGCCGACGTCGGCGACCCCTCGACCGGCGGTGCCGGGGGGAGGTCCTCGTCGAAGGTCGCCAGCCCGGGCTCGTCCTCGCCGCGCAGCCCGGTGAACAGCTCGTCGCCGCGGGCCACCAGCCCGGAGTACTGCTGCTGGAGGCGCATGGTGGCCTGCATGGCCAGGCCGATCACCCGCACCGGGAGGCCGGGCAGCTCCCCGGGCAGCTTGCGGGCCTCGTCGAGCACGGTGGCGGCCAGGCCGGCCGCGGCACGGACGACCTGGGGGATCTCACGCGACATGGCCTCAGACTGCCCCAGAGGTCGCGTGCCGACACACCCTCCGGGGTCCGTACCCCCGGATCGTGGTGCTCGTCTCGTCCGCGTGGCGGCTTCCCGCGGGGCCGGGTGTGAACGTGCGAACACCGGGCGGCAGCAGGCCTTCCGGCAGGGGCCCGCCCCGAGCGGGCGAGGGGCGGGGGGCCGGGAGGTCCTTCTTCTACCATGGGGCCATGGCTGATCAGCGCGGACGCGTCCTGCTCGCCGACCCCCGGGGCTACTGCGCCGGCGTGGACCGGGCGGTGGTCGCGGTCGAGCGGGCGCTGGAGATCCACGGCGCCCCCGTCTACGTCCGCAAGCAGATCGTCCACAACAAGCACGTGGTGGCCACGCTCGAGCGGCGCGGGGCGGTCTTCGTCGACGAGACCGACGAGGTGCCCGAGGGCTCGGTCGTGGTGTTCAGCGCGCACGGGGTCTCCCCGGCGGTGCACCAGGAGGCGGCCGTCCGCCAGCTGCGCACCATCGACGCCACCTGCCCGCTGGTCACGAAGGTGCACTCCGAGGCCAAGCGGTTCGCCAAGGACGACTACGACATCCTGCTCATCGGCCACCGCGGCCACGAGGAGGTCGAGGGCACCTCGGGCGAGGCCCCCGAGCACATCCAGCTCGTCGACGGCCCCGAGGGCGTCGACGACGTCGAGGTCCGCGACCCCGAGCGGGTCGTGTGGCTGTCGCAGACCACCCTGTCGGTCGACGAGACGCTGGCCACCGTCGACCGCCTGCGCGAGCGTTTCCCCCTGCTGCAGTCGCCGCCCAGCGACGACATCTGCTACGCGACGCAGAACCGGCAGCAGGCCGTCAAGCAGATGGCCCCCTCCTGCGACCTGGTGCTGGTCGTCGGCTCCACGAACTCCTCGAACTCCGTGCGGCTGGTCGAGGTCGCGCTCGAGGCCGGGGCGCGCGCCGCCCACCTGGTGGACTTCGCCGCCGAGGTCGACGCGGCGTGGCTGGAGGGCGTGGGCACGGTCGGGGTCACCAGCGGCGCCTCGGTGCCCGAGGTGCTGGTCTCCGAGCTGCTCGACTGGCTGGCCGAGCGGGGCTACGCCGACGTGGAGCCGGTCAAGGCGGCCGAGGAGCGGCTGGTCTTCGCGCTGCCCCACGAGCTGCGGCAGCGCCGCGCCGAAGCGCCCGACCCGGCCTGAGCGAGACCCCGCGGACGACGGTGACCCCCTCCCGCTCGGGAGGGGGTCACCGTCGTCAGGGGTGCCGGTCGGTCAGCGGCGGGCGGCCCAGCGGACCAGCGCGACGGCCAGGCACGCGGCGGTGGCCAGCGCCATGCTCGGGAAGCCCCGGACCATCAGGGTCGCGACGGCGGCCAGGTTGAAGGTGGCCGAGGGCGCCAGCGCGATGTTGACGCCGGCGACCGCGACGAAGACCAGCGGCGGGGCGACGACGGTCGTCACGAGGTCGCGCCGGCGCACGACGGCGGTGGCCAGCGCGGCGGAGCCGGTGAGCGTCACGAGGGTGACCAGCCCGAGGCCGATGCCGAGGAACGAGTCCACCGCAGCCCCGACGAGGGTGACCAGGAAGACGGCGAGGACGGCGACCGCGCCGCGCAGCCGGCTGCCGCCCTCGGGGGCCGGGGGCGCCGGCCGGGTGCCCGAGGCGCGGGCGCCGCGGGAGCGCGGGCGCGGCTCCTCGTCCCGGGGGACCGCCTCGCGGGGGCCGCGAGCGGCGGCGCGGTGCTCGCCGCGGGGCACCGGCCGGCTGTGCTGCACCGGTTGGCTGTGCTGGACCGGCCGGCTGTGCTGGACCGGCTCGGCGGCACCGGGCAGACCGGGCTCGACACCGCGGCTGCGGGCCAGCCGGGCCAGGTGCTCGGGAAGCGGTGGCAGGTCGGTGCGCCGGGGCCGCCCGTCGGGGCGCGCCGACGGCGGGGGCACCGGTGGCCGCGCGCTGCGGGCGACGCGGTCCCCGGGTGGGGGGACGGGCGGGCCGGCGAGCGGCCGGCCGGAGCGGCGCTCGCTGCGGGCTCCGGGGTCCCGCCAGGTGTCGGCCGTGCTCACCGAGGCCATGGCACACCTCCCGTCGGCGTGGTCGGGGCGGCCGCCGGGGAGGACGGTCGCCGTCGCAGGCCACCGTACTGAGGGGGCGCGGCGGGCAGTGGGAGGACGGGGCCGACGCGCACTGTCCACACCTGCCAAAAGCCGCCCGTGGCGATGGGAGACGCCCCGGAGCGTCAGCCGTCGTCGCTGGGTGACGTCTCGACCGCGGCGGCCTCCAACCAGGCCTCGCCGTCCCACGACCCCAGGTCGGCGTCGGGGAGGTCGGTCCCGGTCTGCTCCTCGGCGGCGGGGAGGTCGAACTCCTCCCGCGGGGTGGCCGCGACGACGACCGCGATGCCCGGCGACAGGTCGGTCACGTCCTGCTCGGTGACGACCAGCAGCTCGGGGGCCTCCCCGCCCTCCGGCGGCGGCTCGATGGTGAACACCTGCGGGGTGAGGACCTCGCCGACCCGGGCGCTCAGCGTCACCTCCTGGTCGAGGTAGGCCTCGTAGTCCTCGGCCCACGCCGCGTCGTAGTCCCCGGTGTAGGGGTCGGTGAGGTCGTCCTCGCCCCGGACGTCCGGCGTCCCCGGCTCCAGGTCGGGGTCCTGGGCACCGAGGTCGTCCTCGCTGCAGGCCCCGAGCCCCAGGGCGAGTGCCGCGACGCCGGTCGCGGCGGCGAGTCGGGCGGTGCGGCGTGCGGGCATGCGGAGGGCCTCCTCGGGTCACGGGCGTCCCCTCTGCGCTCCCCGCCTCCGGTGGCGGCGACACCCCCGGACCGGCGATGTCACGGTTCCGCAACCTGGCCCCAGCCGGGAGGGTCGGCCCGCCCGTCCCCGAGCGCGGGCGGCACCGGCGGGCGCAGCGTGCGCACGGTCGCCTCGACCGGCGGCGGCGCGGGTACCGGGCTCTCGGCCACGCCCAGGTCGTCGAAGCGGCGGGCGGCGACCAGCACCGAACCCTCGTAGGACCCGATCGCCTCGTTGTAGCGCGCGGTGGCCGACGACAGCGCCGACCCGAGCCGGGTGAGGTGGCCCGACAGCGTGGCCAGCCGGGCGTGCAGCCGCCGGCCGACCTCGAGCACCTGGTCGGCGTCGCGCGCCAGCCGTTCCTGCCGCCACGAGTAGGCGACCGTGCGCAGCAGCGCCAGCAGCGTGCTCGGGGTGGCCAGCACCACGTCGCGGGCGAAGCCGTGCTCGAGCAACCCGGGCTCGGCCTCCAGCGCGGTGGTGAGGAAGCCGTCGGAGGGGACGAACAGCACGGTGAAGGGGGCCGCCGGACGGAACGCGGTGGGGTAGCGCCGCGCGGCGAGCGCGTCGACGTGCGCGCGCAGCTGGCGGGCGTGCGCGGCGACCCGCTGGCTGCGGACGGCGGCGTCCTCGGCCTGCACCGCCTCGATGTAGCCGGTGAACGGGACCTTCGCGTCGACCACGACCTGCCGGCCGTCGGCGAGGGTGACCACCAGGTCGGGCCGGACGCCGGCGCCCTCGTCGTTGGTGCTCGGCGGCTGCTCGACGAAGTCGCAGTGCTCGAGCAGGCCGGCGACCTCGACCACCCGGCGCAGCTGCACCTCGCCCCAGCGACCGCGCACGTGCGGGGTGCGCAGCGCCGTCACCAGCGCCGCGGTCTCCTGGCGCAGCAGCGAGGAGGCCTGGCCGACGGTGCCCATCTGCTCGCGCAGCTCCCCGTGCGCCGTGGCGCGGGCGCGCTCCATGCCGGCGAGCAGCCGGTGCAGGTGGTCCAGCGACTCGTGCACGGGGTCCAGGCCGTCGTCGGCCGGCCGCCGGCGCGCGACCAGGGCGACCACGCCGAGGGTGGCGGCGGTGGCCAGCAGCGCGCCGAGCAGGAGACCGGTGAGCAGCGAGACGGCGTCCACGGTGCCCGAGGGTGCCGGATGCGGCCGACAGTTCCGCGCCGCCACCCGCGGGCGGCGGGGGCCGAGGGAGAGGAAGCCGTGCCCGCGTCCAGGGTCCCCCGACGCGGGAAGAGCTTCCTGTGCCCCGGGGCTCAGCCGACCGGCGCCGGCGCGTGCGCGGCCTCGTGGTCGAGCAGCCAGCGCTTGACCGGCGTCCCCCAGCGGAAGCCGCCCAGCCCGCCGTCCGAGCCGAGCACCCGGTGGCAGGGGACGAACAGCGCGGCGGCGTTCCGGGCGCAGGCGTTGGCCGCCGCCCGCACCGCCGAGGGCCGACCGCAGCGGGCGGCGAAGGCCGCGTAGGTGTCCGGCTCGCCGGCCGGTACGGTCCGCAGCACCTCCCAGGCGTCCTCGAGGAACGGTCCGGAGCGCTGGCGGACGACCACCGCGTCGATCGCCGACACGTCGCCGGCCACGAAGGCCTCGACGGCGTCGAGCGGGTCCAGCCGGTCGGCGCGCTCGACCCAGGTCGGGCGCAGGGCGCGGTGGACGACCGGCAGCAGGTCGGCGGCGTCGTCGGTCCAGCCGCTGGCGAGCACGGCGCCGTCGGCCCCCACGATCACCGTGAACGGCCCGGGCGGGGTGGGGACGGTGGCGAATCGGGCGGAAGGGGTCACGAGGCGCTCCGGAGGGGTGCGGCCGGGGAGGTCGGCGGGGTGGCGGGGTGGCGGAGGAAGAGGGACGGCGCGGCGCGCGCCCACAGGTGCATGACGGCGTACGAACGCCACGGGCGCCAGCGGGTGGCGGCCTCGCTGTCGCTGCTGCCCAGGCCGGCCAGCGAGCGTCGCAGCACCAGGTCACCGGGCAGCCACACATCGGGGTCGCCGAGGCCGCGCAGGGCCACCAGGGCCGCCGTCCACGGGCCGATGCCGGGGACGGCACGCAGCGCCCGGCCGGCCTCCTCGCGGTCGGCGCCCGGGTCGAGGCGCACCGCGCCGTCGGCCAGCGCGGCGGCCAGGGCGTGCACCGTGCGCCGGCGCGCGCCGGTCAGCCCCACCGCCGACAGGTCGGCCTCGGCCAGGGCCTCGGGGCGCGGGAAGGCCGCGGTCAGCGTGCCGGCGGGCTCGGGCAGCGGGGCGCCCGCGGCCGCCACGACCCGCGCCGTGAGGGTGCGGGCACCGGCCACCGACACCTGCTGCCCGAGGACGGCGCGCACCGCCAGCTCCGCGGCGTCCGGCGCGCCGGGCACGCGGCGGCCGGGCGCGGCGGCGACCGGCCCGGCCAGCGCGGGGTCGGCGCCCAGCGCCTCGTCCACCGCGACGGGGTCGGCGTCCAGGTCGAGCATCCGCCGGCAGCGGGCGACGGCCACCCCGAGGTCGCGCAGGGCCGCCAGGCGCAGCCGCGCAACGACCGCCGGCCCGCCGCCGGGGGCGGGGGAGAGTGCCACCACCGCGGGACCGTGCGGCAGGTCGAGGACCCGGGTGAACGTCGTCCCGTCCCACTCCTCGAGGCCGGGCACCGCGTGCACGCCGAGGAAGAGCAGCACCTCCGCCGCGTCGTAGGGGGCGCGGGCGGCCAGCCGCAGGGTGAGCTCCCCGGCGGGGCCGGGGCGGCCGGGCCGGGCGCGGCGGCGCAGCTCGCTCGGCGTGGTCGCGAAGACCTCCCGCACGGTGTCGTTGAACTGCCGGAGGCTGGCGAAGCCGGCGGCGAAGGCGACGTCGGACATCGGCAGCGCGGTGGTCTCCACCAGCACCCGCGCGGTCTGCGCGCGGCGGGCGCGGGCGAGGGCCAGCGCGCCGACCTCGAGCTCGGCCACCAGCAGCCGGTGCAGCTGCCGCTCGGAGTAGCCGAGCCGGGCAGCCAGGCCGGGGACCCCGGCGCGCTCGACCTCGCCGTCAGCGATCAACCGCATCGCGCGGGCGACGACGTCGGCCCGGACGTCCCACTCCGGGGAGCCGGGCACCGCGTCCGGCCGGCACCGGCGGCAGGCGCGGTAGCCGGCGCCCTGGGCGGCGGTCGCCGTGGAGAAGAAGGAGACGTTGCCCGCGTGCGGGGTGCGCGCCGGGCAGGACGGGCGGCAGTAGATCCCGGTCGTGGCGACGGCGGTGACGAACCAGCCGTCGAAGCGGGCGTCCCGGCTGGCGACCGCGCGGTAGCAGCGCTCCGGGTCCAGGGGCGGGGTCACGCGACCGAGCATGGCAGCCGCGGTGCGCGCCGACCGGCGGTTTCCGGACGTCACCGTGGGCGGCGCCCCGCGCTCCCGGCGTGCGGCCGGGCGGCCGCCCCCGCAGACTGCCCCCACCGCCGGGTGCCGTCCCGGCGGCCGGGGGAGTGTGGGGCCGACCGACCGGTGCCCGCTCGGCGAGGGGGGTCCCGTGATCGATCCACCGGCCGCTGCCGGTCCGCGAAGCCCCGGGGCGCGGACCACCGGGCGGCAGGTCCTCGTCCTCGCCGACACCCCGGACGACGTGCCGGTGGCCTGGTCGGCCGCGGGGATCGACGACGTCGCCGACTCGCGCGACTTCGACTCCCGGCGGGTGCCGGCGCAGACCCTCCGCGACGCCGGTGCCACGGTCTTCGCCCGGCTCGGCATCGCGGTCGTCTCGGCCGCACCCGACCAGCTCGCCGCGCTGCGGGCGGCGTCCGGCCGGCCGGTCCTGTCCGTCTCCCCCGAGTTGGTGCACCACGTTTTGGCCGTGCTCGGCGACGAGGGCAGCGGGGACGACGGCGGCATCCTGGCCGGCATCGAGTGGGCGGTGGCCAACGGCTGCGCGGTGATATCGATGTCCCTCGGGGCCGACGTGGCGGAGGCCCACCCGCCCTACTCGGCCGCCGGGCGGCGGGCCCTCGAGCAGGGCTCGCTGATCGTGGCCGCGGCCGGCAACAACGCCGACCGCCGCGAGGGCGGGTTCGGCTGGCCCAGGCGCTGAGCGCGTCGGGCATGGAGGTCGAGCGGGTGCTCGGCTCCCTCGGCGTCATCACCGGCCGGGCGCCGGCCGGGGCCCGCCCCGCGCTGCTGGCCGTCGAGGGCGTCAGCTCCGTCGACGAGCAGCTGCAGGTGCGGCTGCCGCCCCCGGACGCGCCGGTCCAGTGACCGCCCGGCGACGGAGCGGAGTGGATCCGTGGGCGTGACCGCGACGGATCCACTCCGCTGCTCGGCTAGAGGGAGACGGCCCCGCTCCCGACCTCGGCGTCGGTGAGCACGGCGCGGGCGCGCGCCCCCGCCAGCAGCACCTCCGGCAGGCCGGCCAGCGCCGCCCGCATGCCGTCGGCCCCGCCGAACTGGAAGCCCAGCTGGGTGCCGTAGCAGGCGCACGCGGCCGCGCGCCGCTCCGGGCCCTGCGGCAGCCGCACCGGGGCCAGGCCGCCGGGCAGGTGCGGGCCGGGGACCGCGGCGGGGTCGCGCAGCACGTAGGGGCTGTCCCGCCACCACAGCACCGGTCGGTCCCGCGCGGCCACGGCCCGGAGCACCTGCAGGTGGTCGACGTGCCCGCCGAGGGCCTGCGGGGCCAGCACCAGGTCGGCCCCCAGCTCGGCCTCGAGCGCGGCCAGGCGGGCGGCGAGCTCCCGCCACAGGTCGTCGTCCCCGCGCACGCCGGCGAACAGGTCCGCGGCGCTGCCGTAGCCGCGGTGCGGCGCCTCGGGCAGGTCCCAGTGCACCGGCACGGCCCCGAGCGCGGCCATCGCGGCGGCGTCCTCGGCCCGGCGCAGCGCCATGTAGTCGGCGTCGGCGGGCAGCCCCTTGTCCAGCTGGCAGGCCAGCGCGAACCCGGCCGGGTCGGGCACGCTCGCGGTCAGGCAGGTGACCACGGTGACCTCGTGCCCGGCGTCGGCGAGGGCGGCGAGCGTCCCGCCGACGGAGAACGCGGCGTCGTCGAGGTGCGGGCTGACCGCCAGCACGCGCATCACAGCAGGTGCGCCGCCGCCCGGAAGCGGCAGGCGGGGTCGACGCCGTCCGGCATCGTCCAGCCCGGGCCCGGCGTCGTCCCGGCCACCTCCCGGTGCACCGCGTCGACCGCACGGGCCAGCACCGGCCACGAGTACAGCCGGCGCACCTCCTCCAGCGCCGCTGCCGCCAGGCGCTCCCGCAGGCCGGCGTCGGCGAGCAGCCGGTCCAGCGCGGCCCGCAGCCCGGCGACGTCCCCCGGCGCGTGCAGCAGACCGTTCTCCTCGTGCCGCAGGCAGTCGACGACGCCGACGCTGTCGGTGCTCACCACCGGCAGCCCGCTGGCCATCGCCTCCAGCAGGGTGTTGCTGAAGCCCTCGCTGTAGGTGGGGCTGACGAAGACGTCGGCCGACCGGTAGACCTCCGGCGCCTCGTCCGGCGGGACGTAACCCAGGAACGTCGTCCGCCCGTCGGCCCGCGCCCGGGCCTCGTCGAGGTCGGGGCCGATGCCGGAGACGACCAGCCGCACCCCCTCGGGCAGCGCCGCCAGCAGGTCGAGCACGCCCTTGCGCCGGTCCACCCGGCCGTGGAACAGCAGCACCGGCGGCTCGCGCAACGCCCCGAGCGGCCGCTCCGCGGGGGTGAACCGGCGGGTGTCGGTCGCGCCCGGGACGATCGTGAACCGCGCCGGGTCGCAGCCGAGGTTGCCCACCACCTCGTCGCGGAAGCTGGCGCTGCCGATGAGCACCGCGCTGGAGGCGTCGACCACGGTCCGCATAGCGTGCGCGTGGGTCGCGCAGCAGGTGCCCACCCAGTGCCCGTCCCCGCCCTGGATGCTCACCACGGCCGGCAGGCCGGTCTCGCGGGCCGCGGCCAGGACCGCCAGCCCCGGCGGGTAACCGTACTGGGCGTGCAGGACGTCGAAGGGCGCCTCGGCGTGCAGCCGGAGGACGGTCCGCACGATCTCGTCGATGTCGCCCTCCCAGTCGGCCGGGACGACGGTCTCCCCGCGGCTGGGCAGCGCCACCACCTCGACGCCGTCGGGCACCCGCTCGGGCGGGGGCGGGCCGCCGCCGTACACCCGCGTGCCGGCCTCGTCGTCGCGGTACTGGCTGACCAGCGTCACCTCCTGGCCGAGCGCCACGAGCTCGCGCAGCAGGTTCTCCGCGTACACGCTCATCCCGCTGACCGCCGGCCAGTAGCGCCGGCTCACGAAGCAGGTCCTCACGCCGCCTCCTCCGCGCCGGCCGCCTCGGCCGCCCGCAGGGTCGCCATCGACCGCGGCACCATCTCGTGCGCGCGGTGCCCGTCCCGGGAGAGCTCGAGGGTGACCAGCCGGTCGAAACCCGCCGTCCGCAGCGCCCGGAGGACGGCGGGCAGGTCGACGTCCCCCTCGTCCAGCGGCAGGTGGTCGTGCACCCCCCGGCGCATGCCCTCGACGGCGACCGTGCCCAGGTGCGGCGCGAAGGCGGCGACGGCCTCCTCCGGGGCGTACCCGCCGGCGACCACGCAGTGCCCGGTGTCCAGCGCGAGGGTGATCCCCGGCGCGGCGGCCGCCAGCCGGGCCCACCCGTCGCAGTCCTCGACCAGCATGCCCGGCTCGGGCTCCACGGCGAGGGCGTAGTCGGCCCCGCCGTGGCTGTCGACCAGCGCGCGGACGCCGTCGACCAGCCACCGCCACGCCGCCCCGCGGTCGACCGCCGGCTGCGGCACCCCGGCCCAGAAGCTGACCGCCTCGGCGCCCAGCACGCCGGCCAGGTCGCAGGCCCGCCGCAGGTAGGCCAGCCGGCGGGCGCGGCCCGCGGCCGACGGCGAGACCAGGGTGGGCTCGTGCTTCACCCGCGGGTCGAGCAGGAAGCGGGCGCCGGTCTCGACCACGACGCCCAGGCCGAGCGCGTCGCAGCGGGCCCGCACCCGCTCGGCCTGGGCGAACGCGTCGTCGGCGAAGGGGTCGAGGTGCACCACGTCGAGGGTCAGGGCGACGCCCGCGTAGCCGGTGTCGGCGAGCAGGGCCAGCGCGTCGTCCAGCCGGTGCGAGGTCAGCCCGTTGGTGTTGTACGCGTAGCGCAGGCCGGTCACCGGGCCGCTCCCGCCGTCGCGGCCGGTCACCGGGCCGCTCCCGCCGTCGCGGCCGGTCACCGGGCCGCTCCCGCCGTCGCGGCCGGTCACCGGGCCGCTCCCGCCGTCGCGGCCACGTGCCGGCCCGGCTCCCGGTACAGCGCGTACAGCGGCCCCACCCGGGCCGCGGCCCCGGACCGGTCGAACCAGGCCGGCCCGCCGAGGCGCTCGTGTGCGTCGGCGGTCAGGTGCACCCGCGCCCAGCCGCCCGGGTCCGGGCCGACGGCGACCAGCGGGTCGCCGCGCTCCAGCAGCCGGCGCACGCCGCGCTCGCCGATCCGGCCGTAGGACATCGTCTCCACCTCCAGGCCCGGCACGAGCACCTTCGCCGCGACCGCCTCGCCGTCGGAGCGGTGCACGTCGACCAGCACGTCGAGGCCCTCGGCGGCCAGCCGCCCGGTCAGCGTGCCGAGCAGGTCCCCGCCGGCCCAGGTCGGGAGGTCGGTCAGCGGCACGGTCTCCCGCCGGGAGAGCACCGTGCCGCGCAGCTGGTCGACCAGGGCGGCGGTGCCCTGCCGGGTCCACCCGAGCATCGCCTCCAGCGCCCGGTCCTCCTCGACCAGCCGCTCGGGCGGGTGCCCGGCCAGCCACGCGTCGAGGTAGCCGGGCGGGGTGGCCGCGGCCACCCGGTCCAGCGGGCCGTGCATGAAGGCCTTGCGGCTGCGGGCCGCGGCGAACTCGAACAGCGCCTTGCGGACGGCGGTGTCCCGGTCGGGGTGCGCGGCCTCCCCGCACGCGGTCGCCATCACCGGCACCGGCTCGGAGCCGTCCCGCGAGCAGCCGACCGCGTACACGTCGACCACACCGAAGGCGGTGCTCGCCAGCTTGACCAGCACCTCGATGCCCGCGGCGGCCAGCCGGTCGAGCAGCGCGCACGCGTCGGGGTCGCGCAGCCCGCCGAGGTCGAGCACCACGCCGCGGTCCATGGCCCGGAAGGCGGTGGCGTTGCCGTCGCGCTGCAGCACCTCGAGCAGGGCGTGCGCGACCGCCCGGTCGACGTCGAAGCCCGCGCCCTGGCCGTTGGTGACCACGGTGGTCAGCCAGCCCGCCGGGGGCGGGTCGCCGGGCAGGTCCGCCGGCCCGGAGGCGACCAGCTCGGCGGGCACCCACACCGTCCCGGCGTCCGACCACCGGGTCATCGGCAGCCACTGCAGCGGCCGGTCCTCGTCGTAGGGGCTGCCCGCCTCCAGGGCGAGGGTGCGCGGGTCGGCCACCCGGTCGCGGCCCTCCTGCCGGACCAGCTCCGCGTACGAGGCCTGCACCCGCGGGCGCGCGGAGAGGGCCCGGGCCGACAGCGCCATCTCGGCCATCTCGCCCAGCGCCCCGGTGCGGGCCTCCTCGCGGGTGGCGCCGTAGCCCAGGCCGCTGCCGCCGGCGTGCGCGGGGGAGTCGACGAGGAAGGCGCTGTGCAGCGGCACGTCCAGGACGTCGAGGCCCTCGACCGCGAACTCCTCGACCGGCGGGAACGAGGCCCGGTACCGCTCGGCCGGGGTCACAGCTCCGCCAGCGCGACGGGAGCGGCGTCCGGCGGGCCGGCCAGCAGCCGCTGCACCAGGCGGACCACGTGGTCGGTGGTGACGCCGCGGACCAGCTCGAAGGGCGTGGCCACGGTGTCGAACTGCAGCGGTGCGACGACGGCGAGGTACTCGCGCAGCTCGCCGTGGGAGAGCGGGATCTGGGCGTGGAACGCCTTGTGCGCGGAGAGGGCGACCGGCGTGCCGTCGTCGTCGAGGTCGACCTTGAGCGAGTCACCGCAGAAGAGCACCCCGCGGCGGGTGTCGTGCAGCACCGAGTGGCCGGGGAAGTGCCCGCCGGTGCGGTGCAGCGTCAGGCCGGGGGCCAGCTCCAGGACGTCGTCGGCGGGCCAGGTGACCCGGAAGGCCTTGGTCCACTCCAGGTCGCGCACCCCGACGCACACCACCCGCGGCTCCAGCTCGGCCTGCAGCTGCCACAGCGCGCCGTAGCCGTGCACGTGGCTGGAGGCGAGGACGTCGAGGCCGCCCTTCTCGCCGGCCATCCGGCGCAGCTCGGCGAGCATGTCGGCGGTGTACCAGGGGGCGCACTCGAAGCCGACCAGGCCGGCGTCGGTCTCGACCACCCACCCGCGGCTGTCGAGGCCGAACCGCGGCTCGGTGCCGAACTCGGTGACGCCCTCCACCGCGGTGGGCCGCCAGAAACCGGTGACCAGCTCGTCGGCCTGCTTGGCGGTGACGAACTCGAAGCCGTGCTCGGGCAGCGCGTTGCGCACGTCGGCGCAGACGGGGCAGGTCAGCGGGCCGGGCGCCGGCCAGCGCTGCCAGTGCCCGCAGTTGGTGCAGGCGTAGGCGGGCAGGTCGGGCAACAGGCCGCGGTAGGGGTTGGCCATCGTGCGTCCTCCAGGGCTCGCAGCAGCAGGCGGTGCAGGCGCAGGTCGCGGTCGGGGTCGTGGGGCCAGGCGACGTCCACCGCCGCCGTCCCCCCGACCGCGGCGGTGAAGGCGGCGAACTGGGCGGCGAACGGGGCGGTGCCGGCGAAGGGGACGTCGACCGGCTCGGGGCGGTGCAGGGTCAGCGAGCCGCCCGCGGTCTGGCCCATCGTGTCCACGGCGACGGCCATGCCGCGGGTGCCGACGACCTCCAGCCGGCGGCGGGGCAGGGCGTCGGGGGTGTTGTAGGCGACGTGCAGGTCGACCAGGACGCCCCCGGCGGTGCGGCCGGCCAGCAGCGCCCCGTCGTCCACCGGGTAGCCGTGCACCCGCCGCTGGAGCAGCGCGGTCAGCTCCACGACGTCCTCGCCGAGCAGCACGCCGACCAGGTCCAGCGCGTGCGGGGCGAGGTCGATCGCCGCGCCCCCGCCGGCGCGGGCCCGGTCGACCCGCCAGTTGTCGTGCGGGGCGCCGTCCGGCGTCCAGTCGGCCGGCAGCCAGCAGCAGTAGACGACGCGGACGGCGGTCACCGTGCCCAGCTCGGGCAGCAGCTCGCGCAGCCGGGCGTGGGCCGGGTGCCAGCGCTGGTCGTAGGCGGTGCCCAGCAGCACGCCGGCCTCCCGGCAGGCGGCGACCAGCGCCTCGGCGTCGGCCACGTCGGCGGCCAGCGGCTTCTCCACGAGCACCGCGCGGCCCGCGCCGGCGGCGGCCTCGACGACGGCCCGGTGGGCGGCGTTGGGCACCGCGACGTAGACGGCGTCGAGGCCCGGGGTGGCGAGGAAGGCGGCGAGGTCGGTGCCGCGGGGGGTGTCGCCGCCCACCCGGGCGAGGGCGTCGGCGTCCCGGTCGTGCAGCGCCACCACCTCCGCCCCCGGGGTGGCGCGCAGCGCGGGCAGCGCGTGGTCGCGGGCCACCCACCCGCAGCCGGCGACGCCCCAGCCGACGACGTCGCTCCCCGCGCGGGTCACCAGGCCTCCGGCAGGTCGACCAGGAGCCGGCGGCGGGCCGCGTCGGGCGGCAGCGGGTCCGGCCAGCGCTCGGGCAGGTACCCCGACCGCGGGCCGTACTCGGCGCCGTACCGGTCGCTGGGCCAGGTGCGCACCCCGTCGACGTAGAGCGGGTTGGGGCGCAGCGGGGGCAGCGGCTCGCCCAGGTCGACCGGTGCCGGCCGGCGCGGGTCACCGGCGACGAGGGCCACCGCCTCGCTCCCGTGCAGCTCGGCCGGTGCCGCCGGGCGGGGCGGGCGGCCCTCGAGCAGTGCGCGGGTCAGCTCCCCGTCGTCGTAGAGGAGGTCGGCCCCGAGCACCGCGGCGTAGCCCTCCGGGGTCGACGGCTCGCCGGCGGGGTCGGTGACGTGCGCGTGGCCGACCGCGACGGTGCCGCCGGGGCCGGCCAGGGCGTGCAGCGCGGCCGCGGCGGCCGGCTTGTCGCGCATGAAGTAGAAGGCGTCCGAGCACAGGACGTAGGCCGGCTGGGGCACGTCCAGGCCGGCCACCGCGGTGCCCGGCACGGTCAGCCCCGGGACGGCGGTGACGTCGGCGCACACGTACCGCGCGCCGGGGCAGACGAAGCGGCGGGCCAGCCACAGCTTGGCCCACACCACGTCGACGCCGACCAGCCCCGTGCAGCCGCGGCGGGCCAGCTCGCGCAGCTGGGTGCCGATGCCGCAGGCGACGTCGACCACCGGGCGCCGGCCGGGCCAGTGCTGCTGCAGCAGGGCCAGGCCGGCCAGGTGGGTGGGGTCCGACCAGCGGTGGGCGAAGTAGTCGGCCACCCGGCCCATGCCGAGCAGGTCCATGGCCTCCCGGAGGGTCCGGGCGGCCGGCACGCGGGCCAGCTGCTCGGCCGGCGGCGGGGGTTCGGTCCACCAGTCGTCGGCGTCGGCCAGCAGCAGCACCCGGGCACGCGCGGGCTCGCCGGCGGCGACCAGGCCGGCGACCTCGGCGCGGAGGTCCTCGCGGCCGGCCCGGGCGAAGGGGATGCCGTCGACGAGGGGGACGGGCGGGGCGAGGGTCACCACGTCACCCGCCCGCTCCCGCGGCCCGCCCCGCTCCCCGCCCGTTCCCCGTCACGCGGCCGCCCGCTCACAGCCCTGCCGCCGCCAGCACCTCGAGGTGGAAGCCCTGCACGGGCCCGGCGTGCACCAGCTCGAGGTCGTCGAGCGCCTGCTCGGCGGTGAACGCCGCGGCGCGGGCGTGGTGGTGCACCTGCAGCACCCGGTCGAGGACGTCGGCGGCGTGGAAGGCCCGCGCCTCCGGGGGCCCGGCGTCCGCGCGCAGCGCCAGGACCTCCCGCAGCCGCGCGGCCAGCGGCCCGGGCAGGGCGGCCAGCTCCCGCTCCTCGAGGGTGGCCAGCACCCGGGGCAGGGCCCCGCCGAGGAGGACCTCGCCGGCGAAGCCGGCGTCGGGCAGCGCGACGTTGTGCAGGTGGTGGGCGAGGCCGACCAGGAACGGCGGCACCGGGTCGGCGCCGAACAGCGGCGCGGTGAGGACGCCGTACACCGCCACGGTGAGGCAGTGGTCGCCGTGGCTCTCGGGCGGCTCGACCACGACCCGCGCCCGGCCGGGGGCGGTGGCCCCGGCCCGCGGCTGCCGGTTGAGCACCTCGGCCGGCGGCGGCGGGGGCCCGGGCCGCGGGAGGTCCACCGCCAGGGCCCCGCGCAGGTCCGCGGCCAGGTCCGGGTCCAGCGGCCCGGCGACCTCGTCGAAGGACCGGCGCAGCACGGCCAGGGCCTCGGCGTCCTCCAGGCCCGCGGTCCGCAGCACCGCGCCGTCGATCCCGGCCAGCCGGGCCCGGGTCACCGCCGCCGCGGTCTCCGACCGGACGACGAGCGCCGGGTCCTCCCCGGCGACCAGGCGGCCCCAGGCGCGGCCGAAGGCCTGCTCGGCCAGGGAGCCGGGGGCACCGGCGACCCGGACCCGCTTGGCGTCCCCGATCTCGGCCAGCAGCGGGCGCAGCTCCTCGAGCGGGGCCGGCCCGCCGCTCACCGGGTGGGGGCCCCTTCGGCGAGCCAGTCGAGCAGCGCGCGCTCCTGGCGGTGCAGCGCGTGCTCGGGGACCTCGCCGTCGGCGGTCATGGGCGCCTTGAAGAACCAGCCCAGCTGCTCCTGGACCCCGCCCTCGCCGCGCTGCTGGGCGAGGTCGGTCAGCCGCGCCAGCTCGATGGCCAGCGGGGCGGCGAGGATGGAGTCGCGGCACTGGAAGTCGACCTTGACCTGCATCCGCTGGCCCAGGAAGCCGACCAGGTCGATGGCGTCCCAGGCCTCCTTGGCGTCGCCGCGCGGCCGGTAGTAGTCGATGCGGACGACGTGGTCCTCGACCGGGTAGCCGAGGATCGAGTCGAGGACGCTGCCCTTGGTCTGCAGCTTGCTCGACAGGGAGTCGGGGTCGTCCAGGGCCAGGCCGTCGCGGTTGCCCAGGATGTTGGTGGAGTACCAGCCCTCGACGGTCAGCGCGCGGCTGCGGAAGGCCGGGGCCAGGACGGTCTTCATCATCGTCTGGCCGGTCTTGCCGTCCTTGCCCGCGACCGGCACCCCGCGGGCGGCGGCCAGCTCCAGCAGCGCCGGGACGTCGGCGGCCAGGGACGGGGTGAAGTTGACGTACCCGGCGCCCTCGCTGATCGCGGCGTGGGCGTACACCATCGCCGGGGTGATCGAGCGGTCGTCGGCGTCCAGCCCCTCCTCGAAGGCGGCCGCGGTCTGCAACGCGGGGGCGGCCGGGTCGGGCCAGCGCTCGGTGGAGGCCAGGTTGACCAGGACCAGCCCGTCGAGCCCGTGCTCCTCGCGGAAGCGCCGCAGGTCGGCGCGCACGGCGTCGGACTGGTCGCGGCGGGTCCGCGCCAGCACCACGTTGCCGCCGGTCACGTTGTGGCAGAAGTCGGCGTCGCCCGCCGCCGGCCACGGGGTCAGCGCGGACAGCGCCGGGCCGGCCTGCTCCAGCTGCCGGTGGTCCAGGACGCCGTGCAGCTCCGCGGCCTTGCGCAGGTCCGCGCCGTCGAGGTCCCAGCCCCCGATCACCAGGTCGCCGTAACCGGCCAGGCCGGTCGCGACCTCGACGGGCACCCCGCCGACCTCCACCCCTGCCAGGGGCAGCCCGTCGGGGTCGACCGCGCCGAGCCGCAACAGCTCCAGCCCCGCCACCGCGGTCGTGGCGACCGCACCCCCCAGACCGACCACCGCGACGCCGACTCGACGGGACGTACCGTGCAACGCAACCTCCGCTGGTTGTGCTGGATCAGGTCTCGCACAACCGAGCCTGGCACAGGCCGCCGGGGTCCGCGCGGTGAGTCCGCGATCGGCCGCCGGACGCGGCCCGGCCCGACCGGGGCCGGCCGCGCGGGACCCCGCCGGGTGGGGGAGGTGGTGCCGGTCGACCCGGGGTCAGCCCAGGGAGGCGGTGAGCGTGACCTCGTCCGCGGTGACGGTGCTGCACTCGAGGTTCAGCGGGCCCGCGGCGACGCTCTGGCCCTGGGTGCAAGTGGCCTCGGTGCCGCCGACCGTCAGGCTGGCCTGGCCGTCCTGGACGCCGTTGAAGGCGATCCGGTTGCCGAGGACGTCGACCTGGGCGCCCTCCCCGGTCAGGGTGACCGAGCAGGAGGTGCCGGAGCAGTCGACGCTGGAGGCGGCGTCCTCCGCGGCCGACGCCGCGGCGGACCCGGCCGACTCCGCCGCGGACCGGGCCGACTCCGCGGCGGACTGGGCCGCCTCGCCGGCGGACTCGGCGGCGGTCGCGGCGCTCTCGACGGCCGAGGACGCGTCTTCCGCGGTTCCACCGCACCCGGACAGGCCGACGACGGCGAGACCACCGGCGAGCAGGCCGGCGGCCACCCTGGGACTCGGTGTCGATGTCATGCACCGAGGCTAGGGTGACCCGGGTCGCGGCGCGTGCTGGGCGGCGAGCTGTCATCCGGGCGTCATGCAACGGCCACCGCCGACGCCCTCCCGGCGGCCGGTCGGCCGAGCGGCGGGCCGGCGCCGTCCACCGGCCGGTGGACGGTGGACCGGCCGGTCGGCCGTCCCGCGCGGGCCGCGGCCGGCGGCAGTCTCGTCGCCATGACAGCGATCCAGCCGGCGCCGGCCCCCGCGGGGACCGCGCCCGACGAGCCGGCCGTGCGGGTGCGCGGCCTGGTCAAGCGGTACGGGGGACGGGCCGTCGTGGACGGCGTCGACCTCGAGGTGCGGCGCGGTGAGGTTCTCGCGCTGCTGGGCCCGAACGGGGCGGGCAAGACGACCACGGTGGAGGTCCTCGAGGGTGTCCGCAGGCGCGACGCCGGGGAGGTGGCCGTCCTGGGCCGGGACCCGGCCACCGGCGACCGCGCGTGGCGGGACCGGATCGGCGTGGTGGGCCAGACCACCGGGGCGGGCAACGCGCTGACCGTCCGGGAGACCCTCGACCACTACGCGCGGTACCACGCCACCCCGGTGCCCACCGCGGAGCTGCTGGCCGACGTCGGCCTGTCCGAGGCCGCCGGGCGGCGGGTGGACAAGCTCTCCGGCGGCCAGCGCCGGCGGCTGGAGGTGGCCCTCGGGGTGCAGGGGCACCCGGAGCTGCTGTTCCTGGACGAGCCCACGACCGGCATGGACCCGGTCGCCCGGCGCGCGTTCTGGGGCCTGGTCGAGGGGCTGCGCGACCGCGGCACCACGGTCCTGCTCACCACCCACTACCTCGACGAGGCCGCGCACCTGGCCGACCGGGTCGGCGTCATCACCGCCGGCCGGCTGGTCGAGGTGGCCGCGCCCACCGAGCTCGGCGGGGAGCTGCGCCGGGTCGCGACCGTGCGCTGGACCGAGGACGGCGCGACCCGCGAGGTCGGCACCCCCGCGCCGTCGGCGCTGCTGCGCGACCTGCTCGCCGCCACCCCGGCCGGCGAGGTGCCCGGCCTGACCGTCACCCGCCCCGGCCTGGAGGACGTCTACCTCCGGCTGGTCGCCACCCCGGAGGGGGAGCCCCGATGACCGCCCCGACCCTGCCCCGCCCGGCCGCGGCGCCCCCGCCCGCGCCGCCCTCGGCGGTCACCGTGGGCCTGGCCCGGATCGGCCTGGAGCTGCGGCTGTTCGTCCGCGACGCCGGCCAGGTCGTCTTCTCCTTCGCCTACCCGGTCATCATGCTGGTGATCTTCGCGTCCGTCTTCGGCGACGAGGAGGTGCTGCCCGGGGTCGGGTTCCCGCAGTACTTCCTGGCCGGCATCGCCGCCACCGGCGTGATGCTGACCAGCTTCCAGGCGGTCGGCACCGCGGTCACCGAGGAGCGCGACCGCGGCGACCTGGCCCGGCTGCAGACCCTCGGCACCCCGCCGCTGTCCTACGGGATCGGCAAGGCCGGGCAGGTCGTGCTCACCACCGTCGTCCAGCTGACCGTGCTGCTCGCCGTGGCCCGGCTGGCCTACGACGTCCCGCTGCCCACCGAGCCCGCCCGCTGGCTGACCTTCGCGTGGGTGGTCGTGCTGGGCATCCTGGCCGGCACCGTGCTCGGCATCGCGGTGGCGGGCGTCGTCGGCAGCGCCCGGTCGGCCGGCGCCGGCATCCCCGCCTTCGCGGTGGTGCTGCAGTTCATCTCCGGGGTCTTCTTCATCGACTCCGACCTGCCGGGCTGGATGGACACGGTGGCCGCGGTCTTCCCGCTGAGGTGGATGGTGCAGGGCATGCGGTCGGTCTTCCTGCCCGACTCCGCCGCCGTCGCCGAGCAGGCGGGGTCGTGGCAGCACGGGACCACTGCCCTCGTGCTGGCCGCATGGGTGATCATCGGCGCCGTGGTGTGCGCCCGGACCTTCCGCTGGCGGCGCGGGACGTGACCCGCGGCCGCGCGTGGGCCGCCGTCCTCCTCCCCGAGCCGGGGGAGGGGGACGGCGGCTTCCCGCTCTCCGAGCGCGGGTGGCGGGCGACCGTGGCCGGGATGCACGTGATCTCCGCGGCGGTCTGGACCCTCGCGGTGGTCACCACCGCCACCCGCCCCGAGGGCGTGCGGCCGGTGGTGCTCGCCGTCCTCGCCGTGCTGGCCGTCGCCTACGCGCTGGCCGGCGCGCCGGCGATCGCGGCCGGCGGGCTGCGGCTGCGCAGCCCGCTCTACCTCACCGTGCTGGTCGCCGGCTTCGCGGTGCTCGGCTTCACCGACCCGACGATGTTCTTCCTGCTGTTCCTGGCCTACCCGCAGGTGTGGTTCGTGGTCGGCGGGACGACGACCGGGATCGCCTGGACGGTGCTGCTGGCCGTGGCCAGCGCGATCGGCCCGGTGGCGAGCGCCGCCTCGGGGGACGCCGCGCAGGACGCCCTGGTCTCCACCGGGATCAGCCTGCTGTTCAGCCTGGCGCTCGGCCTGTGGGTGAGCCGGGTGCTGCACCAGAGCGAGCAGCGGGCCCAGCTGATCGACCAGCTGGAGCGCACCCGCGCGGAGCTGGCCGCGGCCGAGCGCGAGCGCGGGGTGCTGGCCGAGCGGGAGCGGCTGGCCCGGGAGGTGCACGACACCCTCGCCCAGGGCTACACGAGCATCGTCGTCCTCGCGCAGACGGCGGCCGCCCAGCTGGACCGGGACCCGGCCGCCGCGCGGGAGCGGCTCGCGGTCATCGAGGAGGTGGCCCGCGACAACCTGGCCGAGGCGCGCGCGGTGGTGGCCGCGTTCCGGCCGGTGGGGCTGGAGGAGTCGACCCTGGTGGAGGCCCTGCACCGGCTGGCCGAGCGGTTCGGCCGGGAGACCGGCCTGGCCGTGCGGGTGGACACCGGCGCGCTCGGCACCGGGCCGGAGCTGCGCCGCGACGAGGAGGTCGTGCTGCTGCGCGGCGCCCAGGAGGCGCTGACCAACGTGCGCCGGCACGCGGGGGCCTCCGCGGTGGTGGTCCGGCTGGTCCGGGTTGCCGGGCAGGTGTCGGTGCACGTCGAGGACGACGGCGTCGGCTTCGACCCCGCGGCCGCGCCCGGCGCCGGGCTGGAGGGGCTGCGCGGCCGGGTGGCGCAGGTCGGCGGGACCGTCGACGTCGCCTCCGCGCCCGGGACGGGGACGCGGGTGACCGTGCGGGTGCCGGCGTCCGGGGCGGGGCCGTGATCCGGGTGCTGGTCGTCGACGACCACCCCGTCGTCCGCGGGGGGCTGGTCGGCTGGCTCGACGCGCAGGAGGACCTCACCGTCGTGGGCGAGGCCGGCGACGGGCAGGAGGCGCTGGCCCTGGTGGCCGAGCGCGCGCCGGACGTCGTCCTCATGGACCTGCGGATGCCGCGGATGGACGGCGTGACCGCGACCGAGCGCATCGGCGCGGCCCACCCCGCCGTGCGGGTGCTCGTGCTGACCACCTACGACACCGACGCCGACATCGTGCGGGCCGTCGGCGCCGGGGCGACCGGCTACCTGCTCAAGGACGCGCCGCTGCCGCAGCTGGCCGACGCCGTCCGCGCCGCGGCCCGCGGGGAGACGGTGCTGGCGCCGCCGGTGGCCGCCCGGCTGGTGTCGCACCTGCGCGCGCCCGCGCCCGAGGCGCCGACCGCGCGGGAGCTGGAGGTGCTGGCCGGGGTGGCCCGCGGGCTGACCAACGCCGAGATCGGGCGGGAGCTGTACATCGGCGAGGCGACGGTGAAGACCCACCTGCTGCGGGTGTTCGCCAAGCTCGGCGTCGACGACCGCACCCGGGCGGTCATGGTCGCCGTCGAGCGCGGCCTGCTGCCAGCACCGGGCGCGTGACGGCGGCTCAGCTCGTGAGCCGGACCAGCACCTGCTCCCACAGCGGGTTGTAGGCCACGTAGTCGAACCCGTGGCCGGTGCGGTCGACGAACTCAGTGAACGCCCGGTGCTCGTGGCGCTCCCAGCCGGGGTAGTTGAAGTACTCGTCGAAGAGCAGGACGCTGCCGGCGACGAGGCGGTCCGCGGCCTCCCGGAGCACGGTCGCCGTCGAGCTGTAGAGGTCGGCGTCCAGGTGGGCGAAGGCGATCGGCCCGGGGTGCCCGGCGAGGAACCGCGGCAGCGAGTCCTCGAACAGCCCCGGGTGCAGCACGGCCCCGGGCACGTCGGGCGGGTCGGCGGCGAAAGCGCCCCGCTCGAAGCCGGTGCGCCAGTCCTCCGGCAGCCCCTGGAAGGAGTCGAAGCCGTGCACCGGCGCGCGGCGGGCGGCGATCCGGCGCAGCGTGTCCCCGCCCGCCACCCCGAACTCGAGGACCAGGCCGTCGGCGGGCGCGAGGTCCAGCGCCAGGTCGAGCAGCCGGAGCTTGCCCTCCACGGGCGTCGCCCCGCCGACGGAGCGGGCGGTGGGCATGTGCTCCTCGACGAAGGCCGCCGTCCGCCGGAGGGCGGCCCGCTGGCGCTCGGCGTCGATGTCGGTCAGCGCGGGGTCGAGCCCGGGGTCGGGCGGGAGCCCGACGCCGGCGTCCCCCTCCGCTGCCATGCCCCGACGGTAGCCAGCCCCGGGGCACGCGGTGCGCGGTGTGGTCAGCCCGCCGCGGGCACCGCCCGATCGACCAGCGCGACCAGCCGCTCGCTGACCTCCGCGCGCCGCTCCATCTGCACCATGTGCCCGACGCCGGGGTGCACGACGAGCTCGGCCCCGGGCAGCGCGTCGGCGATGACCCGGCTGTGGTCGGGTGGGCAGAGCAGGTCCCGCTCACCGCCGACCACCAGCACCGGCAGGCCGGCCAGCGTCTTCAGCGCCCGGGCGCGGTCGTGGTCGGTGAAGGTGGGGAGGAACGCGGCCACCGTCTCCGCCGAGCAGGCGCGGTGCACCTCGAGCGCGGCCGCGACGTCCCCGGGGTGGGCGTCCGGGCTGAAGATCAGCCGCATGTCGAACCCGCCGACGCGGCGCGGCCGGCCGGCCTGCTCGGCGCGCACCGCCCGCTCGTTGAGCAGGGGCAGCAGCCGCTGCACGACACGGGCCACCGGCGCGGGCATGCCCCACGTCGCGGCGGCGAGGTCGCCGGAGCTCGTGGCGACGAAGGCGGTGGCGACGACCCGGTCGCCGAAGAGCTCCGGACGCTGCTCGGCCAGCGCCATGAGCGTCATGCCGCCCATCGAGTGGCCGCCGAGCACGACCGGGCCGGCCGGCGCGACCTCCTCGACGACCCGCGCCAGGTCGCGGCCCAGCTGCTCGATGGTGGCGCGGTCCCGGGGCGTCGGGCCCGAGGAGCCGTGGCCGCGGTGGTCGTAGGTGACGACGCGCAGGTCCGGGCGCGCGGCGGTGAGGTCGCGGACCTGGCCGGCCCACAGCCGGGAGGACTGCACGTAGCCGTGCGCCAGGACGACGATGACCGACGGCTGCTCGGCGCCGAACACCTCGACGTGCAGGGGGACGCCGTCCTCGGTCAGCACGGTGCGGCTGCGCCCGTCCAGTGGGGGCTCCGGGGTGCGCGGGGGGACCGGGGCGGCGGTGCGGGCCCGGCGGCGGCGGGCGAGGGCGGTGCCGGCGACGAGGGCGGTGCCGGCGACGAGGCCGGCGGCGGTCAGGCCGGCGGCGGCCGCGGTGGAGGTGCGCACCGCGGGAGTCTCCCCCAGGGGTCCCGCGGGCCGTGAGGGCGGTCGCCGTCCGGTCGCGGCCGCCGTCCGGTGCCGGTGCCCACGAGACGATCGCCGTCCGGTGCCGGTGCCCACGAGACGATCGCCGTCCCTGCACCGGACATCCCGGCCGGCGGGCTGTCCGGTAGCGGGACATCGATCGCGCGCGAGCGGCCCCGACCCGCACCGCGCAGTCGACCGGGTGGATCATCGGGCTGACCGCCGGACCGCCGATCCGGGCGCCCGCGTGGCCGCTGCCGCAGACCCACCGGCCCAGGACGTCACCCACCCTGCCGAGGAGCCCGCGCGATGAACCCCCGCCGACCGGTGCGCCGCGATGCCGGCGGCCGCGTTCCCCCGGCCGTGACCTGGGCCCCGCCGGGTCCCGCGGTCGTGGTCGGCGGCCACGTCGCCGCGACCGGCCCGGTTCGGGCGCGCACCGCCCGGCGGACCCGGTGACCCCGCCGGCGCCCGAGGACCGGGCCGCCGCCGCGGAGCTGTGGGCCGGCTACGCGGCCGCGCGGCCGGAGGCGGTCACCGCCGGCGACGAGCACACCGTGGAGCACTTCGGCGACTCCGCCGAGCTCGCCGACGAGCTGCTCGCGCTGGTGCTGCGCGGGCCCAAGCGGGCGACCGCGGCGCTGGTCGCCGACTTCGCCGCGGAGGGCCGGCCGCTACCCCGGATCGGCTCGCACTGGGTGGCCTGCGACGGGGCCGGCACCCCACGTGCGGTGCTGCGCACGGTCGAGCTGCGCATCGGCCCCCTCGACAGCGTCGACGACGCGTTCGCGCACGACGAGGGGGAGGGCGACCGGACGCGGGAGAGCTGGCTGCGCGACCACACCCGCTACTTCCGCCGGGTCTGCGCGGCCCGCGGGGAGACGTGGACCGAGCAGCACGAGGTCGTCTTCGAGCGCTTCCGGCTCGTCTGGCCCCCCGACGTCGCGGACCGACCGACGTAGCTCGGAGCGGCCCGGCCACGGAGCCGCGGCCGTCCCGGGCGCGCGCCGTACCCTGGACACCCGTGAGTCTCACCATCGGCATCGTCGGGCTGCCCAACGTCGGCAAGTCGACGCTGTTCAACGCGTTGACCAAGAACGACGTCCTGGCGGCGAACTACCCCTTCGCCACCATCGAGCCCAACGTCGGTGTCGTGGGGGTCCCCGACCCGCGGCTGGCGGAGCTGGCCGGGATCTTCGGTTCGCAGAAGATCATCCCGGCGACGGTGTCGTTCGTGGACATCGCCGGCATCGTGCGGGGCGCCAGCGAGGGGCAGGGGCTGGGCAACAAGTTCCTCGCCAACATCCGCGAGAGCGACGCGATCTGCCAGGTCATCCGGGTGTTCTCCGACCCCGACGTGGTGCACGTCGACGGCAAGGTCTCCCCGCACGACGACATCGAGACGATCAACACCGAGCTGGTGCTGGCCGACCTGCAGACGCTGGAGAAGGCGGTCCCGCGGCTGGAGAAGGAGGCGCGCAAGGACAAGGAGCGCGCCGCCCTCCTCGCCGCGGCCCAGGAGGCCCAGAAGGTGCTCGACGAGGGGCGGACCCTGTTCTCCGCCGGCGTCGACCCCGCCCCCCTGCGCGAGCTGACCCTGCTGACCACCAAGCCGTTCCTCTACGTCTTCAACGTCGACGAGGAGGAGCTGACCGACGAGTCGCTGGTCGCCGAGCTGCGCGAGCTGGTCGCGCCGGCCGAGGCGATCCTGCTCGACGCGAAGATCGAGTCCGAGCTCATCGAGCTGCCCGCCGAGGAGGCCGCCGAGCTGCTGGCCGCCGTCGGGCAGGACGAGCCGGGCCTCGACCAGCTCGCCGCGGTCGGGTTCCGCACCCTCGGCCTGCAGACCTACCTCACCGCCGGGCCCAAGGAGGCCCGCGCCTGGACCATCCCGGTGGGCGCGACCGCCCCGCAGGCGGCCGGGGTCATCCACACCGACTTCCAGCGCGGCTTCATCAAGGCCGAGATCGTCTCCTACGACCAGCTGGTGGAAGCCGGGTCGATGCAGGAGGCCCGGTCCCGCGGCTGGGTGCGCATGGAGGGCAAGGACTACGTCATGCAGGACGGCGACGTCGTGGAGTTCCGCTTCAACGTGTAGATCGGCATGAAACCGCAGGTCAGTGGCTTGTTGATCCCTTCCGATCCACACTCAGTCCACGAGAGACTGCGAGCGAGGCCTGCGCGGCGGCCAGTGTGCGGTCCTCGGCGCTCGGCCACAGGTGGCTGAACGTGTTCAGCGTCGTGGTGGCGGAAGCGTGCCCGGGGGCCCGCTGCACGGTGACGACGTCGCAGCCGGCCGCGCCCTCAGCCCCGAGCTGCTCGAGGAGCGGACGACACATGACGAGGCGTCCGCCTGCCAGGAGTCACTTCACGTGTTCCGTACCAGCCTGCGAGGCTAGCGCGGTCGCGTCGAGGAGCAGGAGGCCCGATGTGGTGATGGACAGGCCCCCGCCACCTCCCGCGCCAGTGCGCCTGCTGAATGCGGTGGGTCGGCGGGCGGGGCATCGTGACCGGCTGGATGCGGAGGAGATGCTGTGGGATGCGCGGCGCCGCACCGGCCTGGCCGATCTCGGTCCTGACACGGACCAGGCCTACCGGCTGCTGGTCGACGCAGTCGATCGGGAAGCGCGGCTGACCACCCTGGGGCGCCTCGTCGTAGGTCGCCTCGTTCGCAGCCACCTCGCCCGGCGGCTGCAGGTGGTGGAGGCATTGCGGCAACGGCCGGACCTCGCGGTCGCCCCGGTACGACGCCCGCTCTTCGTCGTGGGCCTGCCGCGCACCGGCACGACGCTGTTGCACAACCTGCTGGCCCAGGCCGACGGCAGTCGCCCGCTGCTGGCCCGCGACGTGGTCCAGCCCGTTCCGCCGGTGCTGCGCGGTGCTGCGTACGACACCCGGGGGCTGCGCTACTGGGCGTCGGTGCGCGGTATGTACTACCTGGGGCCCGGCCGGAGAAGGCTCCACGACTACAACGCGGGTCCCGTGGAATGTCTGCGGCTGCTGGCGCGCAGTTTCGTGTGCTTTGCGTTTCCGAACATGGTCCACGTGCCGTCGTACGAGCGCTGGTTGTGGGAGCAGGACGGCCGCGCGCTGGTCTCTGCCTATGAGCTGCATCGGATGCAGCTGCAGACCTTGCAGGCCGATGGGCGTCGCGGGCACTGGGTGCTGAAGGCCCCCGCTCATCTGCCCGCCCTGGAGGCTCTGCTGACCGTGTATCCCGACGCGTCCGTGGTGCTGCCGCACCGCAGTCCGGCCACGGTGGTGGCGTCTCTCTCGAGCCTGGTCGCCCGCAATCATGCCCTGCTGGCGGAGGAGCCCGATCTGTCTGCGGTGGGCCGGGAGGTGTTGGCGCGGACGCTGCGGACGCTGGAGCGGGTCGAACGCACGCGGGCCGCGCTGGGCGATGATCGCATCATCGACGTCGGCTATCGCGAGCTGCTGACCGACCCGGTGGGCGCGGTACGCATGATCCACGAGCGGATCGGCCACCCGCTGCCGCCGGCCTCCATCGAGCGCATGCGTCGCTGGCTGGCGGACAACCCGCAGGGCAAACACGGTGCCCACCGGTACGGGCTGGAGCAGTACGGGCTCGACGCCGCAACCGTGGATCGGCTCACCGCCCGGTATCGAACGCCCTTCGACGGGTGACGGCCGCGTGGGGATGCGTGGATCGCAGTTCACGCCGTCCCCCCGGCGTAGGCGGGCAGCGACGGCCGCCGCCCGAACGCGCCTCTGCGGCGTCACTCACGATGTGAGGGCAATCGGCCCCTGTGACGAAGAGGACAAGATCCCTACCGCGCTGACGACCGCAGCGGCCACGAACGGGCGGCGGACGTGCGGCCGGTGTTGAGCACTCCAGAGCACACGACAGAGGCGCGAAAGCAGGGGTTCGACATCGAGCTCTGGGACTCCGTGAGCGATGAGGAAGCGGCCGCGCGGCGGAGGGACGTGCCGATGACGAGACCAACGCTGTTCCTGACCGTGGGCCTACCGGGCACGGGCAAGACCACGGAGGCGCGGCGGATAGAGGCCGAGAAACGAGCGCTGCGTCTTACGAAGGACGAGTGGATGAAGGCCCTCTACGGGCTCGAGAACCCGTCGTCGGCCGCCGCCGTGATCGAGGGGAGGCTCATCGGGATCGGGCTGCGTGCTCTCGCACTGGGGATCGACGTCGTCGTCGACTTCGGCCTCTGGGGCCGAGATGAGCGCTCCGCCCTACGGCAAGCGGCAGCCGATCTCGGTGCGGCGGTGGAGATGCGCTACTTCGAAGTCACGCCGGCCGAGCAGCGAGGACGACTCGACCGGCGCCAGGCCGAGGAGCCGCACACGACGTGGCAGATGTCCGACGAAGAACTGACCAGGTGGGCAGCGAGCATCAGCATCCCGACGCCCGGGGAACTCGACGGCAGTGAACCGATCGATGACCCGCCGGCAGGATTCGCGACATGGGACGACTGGCGCAGGCATCGCTGGCCGCCGGCGATCTCCTGACACCAGGGCCCCCGCACCTGCTCATCGGCGCGCGCATGCGCTCGGGAGCGCCAGTCAGCGTTCCGGTTCTCGAACCCCCGGGCCGTCCTCCCGGGTCTCGCGTCCGGGCAGGTCGTCGACGGTCACCGACACCGGGTCGGCGTGCCCGAAGACCGTGGTCGCAGCCGCGATCGCGCCCTTGAGGACGTGCTGCACGTAGTTCGCGGCGGCCATGGGACCGAGGCCGAAGGGCAGCAACCCGGCCAGGAGGGGCGGCCCGACCGCCAGCGCCCAGGCCCGGAGGATCTCCGACTGCGAGGCGGCGATCTCCTGCCGCTCCGCGGCCGTCAGCGCCACCAGGGCGTCGTACGCCGCGGGTCGCCCCACCAGCGCCGCGTGGGGTCCGAGGACCGCCTCGGGCCGGATCCTCCCGGTCTTGTCGAGCTCGACCGCCCCCTCGGTGAGGACCAGCAGGACGGCGGTGCGGGTGAGTTGCGGGTCGTCGAGGTCCCTGCCGTGCAGCAGGCCGACCCGGACGGTCGCACTGACCGCCTCCTTCAGGGCCTCCCGCAGCGCGACCGGGAGCCCGGCGGCCGAGAGCACCGTCCCGTACCCCGGCAGGATCGACGGCAGGGAGTAGGAGACCGCCCGCGCTGCCCTGAGCCGGTTCCCCCGGGTCACCTGGGCGACGAGGTCCCCCGGCGCGACCAGGGGCCTGCTCCCGCGCACCTTGTCGACGACCTCCCGGGCCTCCTCGACGGAGGGTTGGAGGGTCCGGTCGACCACGGCCATGGCGCGCTCGACCGTCGACTCGAGGTCGAACTCGGGCTTCGAGAAGCTGAAACCGCCGTCCACGTCGATCCCCCTGTCCGCTGACGAGGCACGCAGGATGCCAGGCATCCCGCGGGAACGGGAGCCCGTCGCGTGGCCGGCGGGGACCGGCAGCGGGCGCCGCTACTTCATCGTGGCGAGCTGGATGAGGTTGCCGCAGGTGTCGTCGAGGACGGCGGTGACCACCGGGCCCAGGTCGGTCGCGTCCTGGGTGAACTCGACGCCCAGCCCCTTGAGCCGCTCGACCTCGGCGTGCACGTCGTCGACGGCGAACTGGGTGAAGGGGATGCCGTCGGCGACCAGGGCCTGCTTGAACGCGCCGGCCGCCGGGTGCCCGTCCGGTTCCAGCAGCAGCTCGACGCCGTCCGGGTCGGCGGGGGAGACCACGGTCAGCCAGCGGGCCTCGCCGGCGGGCACGTCGGTCTTCTTGGTGAAGCCCAGCTTCTCGGTGTAGAAGGCGAGCGCCTTGGCCTGGTCGTCGACGAGCACGCTGGTGACGTTGATGCGGATCACGGGTTCGGGTCCTCTCCGTGGACGGGCCACCGCTCGACGATCGAGCGCAGCGGGCTCGTGTCGATGTGGTGGAACTTGTACCGGCCCTGGCGCCGGGTGCGCACCAGGCCGGCCTGCTCCAGCACGGCGAGGTGCTGGGAGATCGCCTGGCGCGAGGAGGACAGACCGTGCCGCACGGTCAGCCGGCCGCAGATCTCGAACAGCGTCTGGCCGTCCCTCTCGGTCAGCTCGTCCAGGATCGTGCGCCGCGTCGCATCGCCGAGGGCCCGGAACAGGTCGGCGTCCGCCTCCACGGGGACCGTTATAGGCAAGTGCCCGCTTGCCTGTCAAGGCTTCCCGTGCGGGTCAGACCCGTCCCCGGAGGATGCGGCGCCAGTAGACCTGCGGGAGGCCGTAGCGGTCGAACAGCCAGGTCGCGCGACGGGGCGTGAAGGGGTCCAGGAAGGGCACCGACGGGCTCGCGTGCCCGTCCCGGTCGACCTCGTTGAGCGACAGCATCCGCCGGCTCACGGTGATGGGCATGACCGTGTACCCGTCGTACCGCTTCAGCGGTTTCCCGCGCGCGGCGCCGGCGATGTTCCGGGCCAGGACGTCGACCTGCTTGCGCAGCGCGCCCCCCGAGGGGCGGGTGGCCACGGCCGCGGCGTCGCCGATCGCCCAGATCGACCCGTGGCGGCGGGACCGCAGCGTCCCGGGGTCGATGTCGACCAGCCCCGGCGACGGGTCGGCGGCGAGGCCGGCATCGGCGATCCACCGCGGCGCCCGGTAGTGCGGGACGGCGTGGGCGAAGGTCACGTCGTCGACCACGATCCGGCCGGCCGGCGTCCCGACGGTGACCGCGTGGGTGTCCCACCCCACCCGCTCCACCCGCGCCTCCCGCAGCACCTCCACCCCGTAGCCGGCGAACGCGCGCTCGAGGACCTCGTCGGCCTCCGCGACGCCCGTCGCGGTCGCCTCGGGCAGGACCAGCCGCACCTCGAGGTCCGCCAGCACGCCCGCGCGCCGCCAGTGGTCGCACGCCATGAGCAGCGGCTTGAGCGCGGTCGGCCCGCACGAGGCCGGCTCCGGCGGCACGGTGAAGACCACCGAGCCGCTGCGCAGCGACGTCAGCCTCGGCCACACCAGCGGTGCGCTCCCCGGCACGTAGGAGGAGGCGGCCCACCCGTCGGTGTACGCCGACTGCAGCCCGGGGGTGGCCGCCCAGTCCTCCACCAGGCCGGGGCAGAGGACCAGGGTCGTGCAGTGCAGCGTGCGCCCGCCGCGCGTCCGCACGGTCATGGCCGCCGGGTCGACCGCCTCGACGGCGTCGCGGACCCACGCGCACTCCTCGGGGAGGACGTCGGCCATCGGGCGCTCCAGGTCCGGCATCGCCGCCTCCCCGGCGGCGACGTAGTTGAGCAGCGGCTTGTACCGGTGCACCGGCTGCGGGGCCACGACGGTGACGTCCCGGGCGCCGTCGCGGAGCAGCCGCGCCGCCAGGGAGATGCCGGCGTTGCCGCCGCCGACGACCAGGGTCTCGCTGCGTTCCACGTCGTTCCCGAGGACAGGTCCCACGTCGCTCCCGGAGTCAGGCCGCGGACCTCCGTCACCGCCGCAGCTCGGCCACGGTGTCGAGCCTGCCGAGTTTGCGCGGGTTGCGCATCGCGTACATGCGGGTGATCCGGCCGTCGGCCACGACGAAGGTGAGCGCGGTGTCGAACCCGCCCCCCGGGTCGATCCGCGCGGCGACCGTGCCGTTGACCAGCGGCGTGGTGATCCGCACACCGGGCGCGAACTCCGCGAACCGGACCAGGGCCCGGGCCACCCGCTCCCGGCCCGCGACCGGACGCCGGGCGGCCGGCGCCAGACCGCCGCTGTCGGCGACCACGACGACGTCGGGCGCCAGCACGTCCAGCAGCCCCTGCACGTCCCCGGCGGTGACCGCGGCGAGGAACCGGTCCACCACCCGCTGCTGCTCGGTGCGGCTGACCGCCGTCCGCGGGCGGCGGGCGGCCACGTGCCGGCGGGCCCGGTGCGCGATCTGCCGCACCGCGGCGCCCGACCGGCCCACCGCCTCGGCGATCTCCTCGTACGGCACGTCGAACACCTCGTGCAGCACGAGGACGGCGCGCTCCGTCGGGGCCAGGGTCTCCAGCACGGTGAGCATCGCGATGGAGACGCTCTCGGCCAGCTCCACGTCCTCGGCGACGTCCGGGCTGGTCAGCAGCGGTTCGGGCAGCCACTCGCCGACGTAGTCCTCGCGGCGGCGGGCCAGGGTGCGCAGCCGGTTGAGCGCCTGCCGGGTGGCGATCCGCACCAGGTACGCCCGCGGGTCGCGCACCTCCGCGTGGTCGACCTCCGCCCACCGCAGCCAGGTCTCCTGCACCACGTCGTCGGCGTCGGCGGCCGAGCCGAGCAGCTCGTAGGCGACGGTGAACAGCAGGCTGCGGTGGGCGGTGAAGGCGTCGAGGACGGCGTCGTCGGTCACGTCGGGGCCGTCACGCCGAGGGCACGCCGCCCGGGGCGGCCAGCGGCGGCAGGCCGCAGGACGCCGCGAACCCCTGCGACCGGGTGCCGAGTGCGACGTTGCTCCGGGCGGTGGCGTTCATGAGACCGACCCTGGCGGTCAGCTCGACGAGCGCCGGCGCCCCCAGCTCCTCGAGGAGGGCGGCCGACATCTCGTCGGTGACCGCCGGCGGGGTCGCGCACATCGCCTCCGCGTACTCCATGACCCGCCGCTCCAGCGGGGTGAAGGCGGTGGACTCCCGCCACCGCGGCACCTCTCGCGCCTTGGCCTCGTCGAGCCCGCGGTCGCGGGCCAGGAAGTAGTGCAGGTCGAGGCAGAAGCCGCACCCGATCGCACCGGCCGCGGCCATGGTCGCGAGGGAGGCGAGCTGGGGGTCGAGCCGGTTCCACGACTCGGCCCTCCGCCCCAGCCGCATCAGGTCCTTCAGCACGGCCGGGTGGTGCCACATCACCCCGAGGCTCTCCGGTACCTGGCCCAGCATCCTGCGGCTCATCGTCGTGACCAGGGTCCCGTAGAGGCCGGTGATCTCGGTCGGGGGTACCCGCGTGCTGCTGGTCATGTCTCCTCCAGGGTGTGCGGTGGTGTCGGCATGGAGACACCGCCCGCGCCTGCGGTGTGACATCCCCGGGCCCGCGTCGGCCGCCGGCCGGGGACGGTGGCCAGCTCGTCGTCCAGCGCGCGGACGAGCGCCGCCTCCCGGCACCGCCGGGTCGCGGCGCCGGCGGCCAGCTCCTCGGCGGCGGCGAGGGTCACCGCACCGACGACGTCGGGGGAGCCGGCGTCGTCCCGGTCGGGGGGATTCGGCCCAGAGGACCTCCTCGTGGGACACCGCCCGCACGGCGCCGCCGCCGACGAGGAAGGGCTCACCGTCCGCGAGCAGCCGGCGCGGCAGGACGAGCGCCCCCGCACCGGACGGTGCGTGCATCGTGTGGCCGACACCGCCCACGAGGACCTCGACGTCGTCGCCCACCAGGCGGCCGAGCGGCCGGGACGCCACGTCCCCGCGGAGCCGGTCGGTGGTCATCGGGCCCTCCTCGTCCGGAGCGTGCGCCCCGATCCCCCAGAACGGCGAGCGTGCCCGTCGGACACCTCCCGGGTGACCGGACACCGGAAGCGGTCGCCCGCCCCGCGCCCCGCCCGGTCATCCTCCCCGCCCCGGGGTGCCGAGCGCTGCGCGGAACGGGTTCCCGACGTCGCGACGGGCCTACGATGGGTCGCCCTGCCGGACGGCCGGGCGTCGCGGGAGCGCGCGAAGGTGTGGGCGTGCGATGCGGGTGTTCCTCAGCTACCGGCGCGGTGACGTCGGCGGGTACGCCGGACGGCTGGCCGATGCGCTGCACGAGCGCATCGGTGCGAGGAACCTGTTCCAGGACGTCCGCGCGATCGCCCCCGGGCAGGACTACGCGGCGGTGATCGACCGAGCCCTCGACGACAGCGACGTCCTGCTGGCCGTCATCGGCCCGGGCTGGCTCACCGCCGCGACCCCGCAGGGGGCCCCACGCCTGTTCGCCGGGGACGACTACGTCCGCCTGGAGATCGCCCGCGCCCTGGACCGGGGCGTGCGGGTCGTGCCGGTGCTCGTCGGCGGCGCCTCGCTGCCCGCCGCCGCCGACCTGCCGGAGCAGCTCCGGCGACTGGCCCAGCGGCAGGCCGTGGTGCTGCACGACGAGACGTGGCACCAGGACGTCGACGGGCTGCTGCTGGCGCTCCGCGGCGAGCCGGCCGCGCCGGCCGGGCGTCGCCGCGGGCTGGCCGTCCTCGCGGTCGCGGTCCCGCTGGTCGCGCTCGGCGCGGGTGCGTGGGTGCTGTGGGGTCCTGGCGGCGGCGACGGCACCGGCGGCACCAGCGGCGGGGAGGGCGCCGACGAGGAGGCGGGGATCGCCTCCTGCGCGCCACCCGTGGGTGACGGCTGGCGGGACATCCAGCTCAGCGCGGACCCGACCGGGGGAGAGCAGGTCGAGGGTGGTTCGCTGCACTTCGCCGTCGAGGCCACCCGCTGGCGCCCGCAGGGGACGGCGTGGCACGTGGTCCTCGCCACGACCATGGAGGCCGCCCTGCCCTCCGGCGCCTACCACGGCGACTGGCGCTACGACTCCCTCGTCGTCGGCCGGCGGTCGTTCGCCCCGACGTGCTTCTCACCCTCACCCGAGTTCGTGGATCCCGAGACGGTGGGCGAGGCCCTCGTCGGCTTCGACGTGACCTGCGAGCCGGCCGGCTACATCCAGCTCAGGCTGGAGAACGACGCGGACCGGATCGACGTCACGGAACCGACCCTCGAACCGGGCAGCTGCTGAGGAGGCCGAGCGCCGTGAGCACTGCGAGCCCGGATCGTCCACCCCGCCGGTGGCCGCACCCCCGCATGCGCCGGGCCGGCGCACGGGCCGGGTGAGCGTCGTGGACGGCGAGCGGCCGGTGGCACCCGCGTCCCCGGTGCCGGCGGACACGGATCCCACCTGGCGCCGGCTGGAGGACCAGCTCGGCTGGTACGACCGCAGGAGCCAGGCGGCGCAGCGGGCGTTCAAGCGGGTCAAGGTCGCCCAGCTGGTCCTGGCAGCGGGCGTCCCCGTCGCGGTCGCGAGCGCCGCACCCGGCGTCCTGACCGCCGTGCTGGGTGGCCTCGTCGTCGTCCTCGAGGGCATCCAGCAGCTGTACCAGTGGCAGACCAACTGGGTGCTCTACCGGGCCACCGCGGAGGCGCTGAAGCACGAGCGCTACCTGTACGAGGCGCAGGCCGGGCCGTACACCGGGCCGGATCGCCACCGCGTCCTGGCCGAGCGCATCGAGGGGCTGGTGTCCCAGGAGCACGCCAGGTGGACCGAGGGCCGGCAGCACGCCACCGGGGGGTGGGACGCCGCCGCCGGCGACCGCGCCCGGTGACCCGGCCGGGGGCCGCGCCGGAACGCCTTACCCGGCGGGACGGGTGCTGCTTCACTGGCGGTAGGCGGGCGAGGGCGGTCCCGTGACCGCGGGAGCCGCGACCGACCGCCTCGGCTGACCCGACCGGCTCAGGAGTGGCACATGGACGTGCTGACCGTTGCACCGGCGTCGACCACCCCCGTGCCGCGGGCGCGGCCGTGCGTGGCCGGCAACATCGGCCGCGAGCGCCGGGAGGTCGAGTGCGAGCCGGTGGCCGACCCGGCCCCCGCCGCGCCGTCCCCGCCCGTCCCGGCGAGACCCGTTCCGGCGTGACGCCGCCGGCCGAGCAGGCCCCGGCCCTGGTCGCCGGTGAGGTGCGGGGCTTCCGGCGCTTCCGCCTCACCGAGGAGGGCCTCCGCCCCCCGGTGCAGGTGACCGCCGGGGCGTGGAGCGGGGAGGTCGAGCACGCCCGGTGCCTGGCCGACGACACCCACGCGCCACCGGTGTGGGGGTGCGGGTGCGGGCTGTACGGCTGGTACCACCCCAGCTTCACCGGGTCCGGCTCGGGCTGGGGGAACGTGACCGCGGTGGTCGCCGCCCGCGGCCGCGTCATCCTCGCCGACCACGGGTTCCGCGCCGCCGCCGCGCGCGTCGAGGCCGTCACGCTCCCCCTGGGGACCCGGCTCCGGCCGCGGCGGCGGGAGCGGTACGAGCGCCTCCTGCGCGACCGCTACCCGCGGGTGCAGGTCTACCGCTCCCGCCGCGGCATGCTGCAGCGGCACCCGCCGGACGACCTCTCCGCCCTGGGCATCGCGGTGCGGCCCGACCCCGGGCTCGCGTGCCGCAGGTGGGCCGTGGAGGTGTGGCTGGCGGGCGTCCTCGTCCTGTGCTCCGTCGCGGTGGTGCCGGGCACGGTCCGCACCGAGTTCGGCCCGGTCCTCGGGCTGGGCGCGCTGACCTGCTTCGTGGTGTGGCAGGTGATCCTCGTCCGGCTCGTCACCCAGGCCGTGCCGCCGCCACCGGGCACCCGACGCCCCGAGCCGCCGGGCGGTCAGGGGAGCGGCGCGGGTCCCGGTCCGTAGGCCGCGCTCCCGGCCCGGGCTCGGCGCAGCCGGGTCCCGTGGTGCCCGGGCCGGCTGCCCGGGTGCGCGGGGGCGGCGGGCGGTGCGGGGGAGGAGCACCATGGGGCCGTGGCCACCGGGCACCCGCCGGCGCACCGGCCGGGGCGCCACCCCCGGCCGTGGGTGTTCGCCGTCGTGCTGGCCTGGCTCACCGCCGCCATCGCCGTCCACGAGGTCCTCGAGGGCGGGTTCGACGCGGCCCGGGTGCTGGTCCGCGTCCTGCTCGCCGTCGTCCTCGCGTGGTTCCTCGCGCGGCTGCTCACCCGGCGGCACTAGGCTCGCCCCACCCAGCCGCGCAGCCGGAGGGAGCGCTCGTGGACGCCGGCGCGGACACCCTGCAGAAGGCCCTCCAGATCAACCTGGACCCCCGCTGGTACGGCACCATCGCCGAGATCGGCGCCGGGCAGGAGGTCGCCCGCTGGTTCTTCCGGGCCGGCGGGGCGGCCGGCACCGTCGCCAAGACGATGTCGGCCTACGACATGGCCGTCAGCGACGCCATCTACGGCAAGTCCGACCGCTACGTCTCCAAGGGCCGCCTCCAGGCGATGCTCGACCGCGAGTACCAGCTCAACCTGGACCGGCTCGGGGACGACCGGGGCGACGAGACCGCCTTCTTCGCCTTCGCCGACACCGTCGTGGCCCGCAGCTTCCGCGGCGGTAACGAGTGCCACGGCTGGATGGGCGTGGAGTTCCAGTCCCACCCCCGCGACGAGCCGAGCCAGGTGGTCCTGCACGTGCGGATGCTCGACGACGAGGCGCAGCAGCAGCAGGAGGCCCTCGGGGTGGTCGGGGTGAACCTGCTGCACGCGGCGTTCTTCCACCACCACGAGCCCGACCGCCTGGTCGAGAGCCTGCTCGACCGGCTCACCACCGGTCGCGTCGAGATCGACATGATCGAGCTCACCGGCATCGAGTTCCGGGCGGTCGACAACCGGCTGATGGCGCTCAAGCTGGTCCAGCTCGGCCTGAGCGGCGCGGCCATGTTCGGCCCCGACCGCCAGGTGCTGCAGCCCAGCGAGGTGCTGCGCAAGAAGGCGATCCTGGTGGAGCGCGGCAGCTTCCGGCCGCCCACCGTGGTCAACATCGACATGCTCGAGGCCGCCCGCGCGGCCTTCGAGCAGGACCCGGCCGTCGCCGGCCGGGAGGTCCTGCTGCTCACCGAGCTCACCATGGCCAACCTGCGGGCCGGTGGGGACGTCGTGGACCGCAAGGACTTCCTCGCCCGCGCCGACCTGCTGGCCGCGTGCGGGATGACGGTGCTCATCTCCGACTACCTGGCCTACCACCGGCTGGCCGCCTACCTCGCCTGGCGCACCGACGGCCGGATCGGGATGGTCATGGGCGTCCCGAGCCTGGTCGACCTGTTCGACGAGGCGACCCACGCCGACCTGCCCGGCGGCATCCTCGAGAGCTTCGGCCGGCTGTTCAAGAACGACCTGCGGCTGTTCGTCTACCCCATGCTCCGCGACGGCGAGGTCGTCACCGTCGACACCGTCGAGGTGCGCGACGAGCTGCGGCCGCTCTACGACTACCTCTACCGCCGCGGCAGCTTCGTCGGGCTGGCCGACTACAAGCCCGACTACCTGCCGATCCTCAGCCGCGACGTGCTCCGCCGGATCGCCGCGGACGACGACAGCTGGGAGTCGATGGTGCCGGCCGAGGTCTGCGAGGTGATCAAGAAGCGCGGCTTCTTCGGTCACCAGCGGGTCCGCTGACGGCCGCGCCGTGCAGCCCCGCCGCCTCCTGCTGGTCCGCCACGCGGAGGCCGCCTCCGCCCCGGTCGACGCCGACCGGCCGCTGACCCCGCGGGGCGAACGGCAGGCCGCGGCGATCGGCAGCTGGCTCGCCGCGGCCGGGCTGGTCCCCGACCGGGTGCTGGTCTCCCCGGCGCGCCGGGCGCTGCAGACGTGGGAGCGGGCCGCGGCGGCGCTGCCGGCCGGTGCGCCGCCCACCGTCGACGGGCGGGTCCACGACAACACCGTCGAGGCGCTGCTCGGGGCGGTCCGGGAGACCGGCGACGACGTGCGCACGCTGGCCGTCGTCGGCCACAACCCGTCGGTGGGGGAGTTGGTGCGGGTCCTCGACGACGGCCGGGGCGACCCCGCGGCGCGGCAGGACGCCGCGGCCGGCTTCCCGACCGGGACCGTGGCGGTGCTCGAGGTCGGCGCCTCCTTCGCCGCGACCGGGCCGGGTGGGGCGACGCTGCACGAGGTCGCCGTCCCGGGTCGCTGAGCCCCCGCGGCCGCCGGCGCGGACGGCGGGGCGCAGCCCCTCGTCCAGCCCGCCCCGATCCGGGACACTCGGCGGCGAGGGCGTCGGCGGGGTCGCAGGTCCCGGTCCGGCGCACCGCGAGCAGCCGGATGGAGGCGCGGGGTGGGCGACAACTACATCGCGGAACTGCACTTCGGTGCACCGAAGATCGACGACGAGGCCTTCGTCGCGCCGACGGCGGTGGTCGTCGGCGCGGTGACCATGGAGGCGCGGTCGAGCATCTGGTACGGCGCCGTGGCCCGGGCCGACGAGGAGGTGATCGTCCTCGGGCCGGACACCAACGTCCAGGACGGTTGCACGCTGCACTCCGACCCGGGCTTCCCCCTGCTGGTGGGCCGCGGGGTCACCGTCGGGCACCGGGTCGTGCTGCACGGCGCCCGGGTCGACGACGACGTCCTCGTCGGCATGGGCAGCGTCGTCATGAACGGCGCGCACATCGGCGCGGGGTCGATCGTGGCCGCCGGCGCGGTGGTGCCGCCCGGCATGTCCGTGCCCCCGCGGTCGGTGGTGGCCGGGGTGCCCGCCAAGGTGGTCCGCGAGGCCACGGACGACGACCTCGCGCACATCCGCGGCAACGCCGAGAGCTACACGACCCGGCTGCCGGCCGCCCGCCGGGTCCGCCCGGTGGTCCGCCGCCCGCTGCCGCCGGCCGGGACCGTCGTCGGCGACGGCATGCCGTGACGCCGGTCGACCCCCGCCCCCGAGCGCCGGACGCCGCCGACCGGGACGGCTGATCCGTCCCGGACCCCCGCTCACGAGCCGGCGCGCCGCCGGATCCTCGACCCGAGCCAGGTGAGCGGGTCGAACCTGCGGTCCACCACCCGCTCCTTCAGCGGGATGATCCCGTTGTCGGTGAGGTGGATCCCCTCCGGGCACACCTCGCTGCAGCACTTGGTGATGTTGCAGTACCCGAGGCCGAACTCGTCCTGCGCCGCGGCGCGGCGGTCGGCGACGTCGAGCGGGTGCATGTCGAGCTCGGCCAGCCGGATGAGGAACCGCGGACCGGCGAAGGCCCGCTTGTTCTCCTCGTGGTCCCGGATGACGTGGCAGGTGTCCTGGCACAGCCAGCACTCGATGCACTTGCGGAACTCCTGCGACCGCTCGACGTCCACCTGCTGCATCCGGTGGTGGCCGTCGGGGTCGCGCGGCCGGGGGGTGAACGCCGGGACCCGTGCCGCCTTCTCGTAGTTGTAGGAGACGTCGGTGACGAGGTCGCGGACGACGGGGAAGGTCCGCAGCGGGGTGACCGTCACCGTGTCGTGCTCGCCGAACGTGCTCATCCGGGTCATGCACATCAGCCGCGGGCGGCCGTTGATCTCCGCGCTGCACGACCCGCACTTGCCGGCCTTGCAGTTCCAGCGGACGGCGAGGTCGCCGGCCTGGGTGGCCTGCAGCCGGTGGATGACGTCGAGGACGACCTCGCCCTCGTTCACCTCCACCGTGTAGGTCCGCAGCTCGCCGCCGGAGGCGTCCCCGCGCCAGACCCGGAACGTCGCCTGGTGGCTCACGCCGGCACCTCCTCGAAGACCTCGGCCAGCTCGGACGGCATCTGCGGCAGCGGCTGGCGGGTCAGGGCCACCGACCCGTCCGGCGCGCGGGAGCACACGAGGTTGGTCCGGCCCCACTCGGGGTCGGTGGCCGGGAAGTCGTCGCGGGTGTGCCCGCCCCGGCTCTCCTGCCGCTCGAGGGCCGCGCGCGCGATGCACTCGCTCACCAGCAGCATGTGCGGCAGGTCCAGGGCCAGGTGCCAGCCCGGGTTGTACTGCCGGTGCCCCTCCACCGAGAGGGCGGCGACGCGCTCCCGGAGGACGGCGATCCGCTCGAGCGCCTGTTCCACCTCCGGCGCGGTCCGGATGATGCCGACCAGGTCGTGCATCGTCTGCTGCAGCTCCTGCTGCACCGCGTAGGGGTTCTCCCCGCCCTCGCGCTCGAACGGCGCCAGGGCCGCCCGCGCCGCACCGGCCAGCTCCTCCTCGGACAGCTCCGCCCGGTCCGCCCCGCGGGCCAGGGCGTGCTCGGCCGCCGCCAGGCCGGCGCGGCGGCCGAACACCAGCAGGTCCGACAGCGAGTTGCCGCCCAGCCGGTTCGAGCCGTGCATGCCGCCGGCGACCTCGCCCGCCGCGAACAGGCCCGGCACCCGGGAGGCCTGGGTGTCCGGGTCGACCTCCACGCCGCCCATCACGTAGTGGCAGGTGGGGCCGACCTCCATGGCCTCGGCCGTGATGTCGACCTCGGCCAGCTCCTTGAACTGGTGGTACATCGACGGCAGCCGCCGGCGGACGTACTCGGCGTCGCGGCGGGTGGCGATGTCGAGGAACACCCCGCCGTGCGGCGACCCCCGGCCCGCCTTCACCTCGCTGTTGATCGCGCGGGCCACCTCGTCGCGGGGCAGCAGCTCCGGCGGGCGCCGGTTGTTGCGCTTGTCGTCGTACCACCGGTCGGCCTCGGCCTCGGTCTCGGCGGTCTCCTTGCGGAAGAAGTCGGGGATGTAGTCGAACATGAAGCGGTTGCCCGCGGAGTTCCGCAGGACGCCGCCGTCCCCGCGGACGCTCTCGGTGACCAGGATGCCGCGCACCGACGGCGGCCAGACCATCCCGGTCGGGTGGAACTGGACGAACTCCATGTTGACCAGGCCGGCCCCGGCCCGGAGCGCCAGCGAGTGGCCGTCGCCGGTGTACTCCCAGGAGTTGGACGTGACCTTGTAGGACTTGCCGATGCCCCCGGTGGCCAGCACGACCGACGGTGCCCGCCAGGCGATGAACCGCCCCGACTCCCGCCAGTAGCCGAACGCGCCGGTGACCGACCCGGCGCCGTCCGCACCCTCCGCCCCGGTCAGCAGCCGGGTGACGGTGCACTCCATGTAGACGTCGATGCCGAGCGCCACGGTGCGCTGCTGCAGGGTGCGGATGAGCTCCAGCCCGGTGCGGTCACCGACGTGCGCCAGCCGGGCGTAGCGGTGCCCGCCGAAGTCGCGCTGGCTGATCAGGCCGTCGGGGGTGCGGTCGAACAGCGCGCCCCAGTCCTCCAGCTCGCGGACCCGGTCCGGTGCCTCCTGCGCGTGCAGCTGCGCCATGCGCCAGTGGTTGAGCATCTTCCCGCCGCGCATGGTGTCCCGGAAGTGCACCCGCCAGTTGTCCTCGGGGTAGAGGTTGGCCATGGCCGCGGCGATCCCGCCCTCGGCCATCACCGTGTGCGCCTTGCCGAGCAGGGACTTGCACACCACGGCCGTGCGCGCCCCGCTCTCGTGGGCGGCGATCGCGGCCCGCAGGCCGGCGCCCCCGGCGCCCACCACCACGACGTCGTACTCGTGCCGTTCGAGCTCCACCATCAGGGCTCCGTTGTCCGAGGGGCTGCCTCACCAGGGGGGCGGGTCGTCAGAAGAACTGCGGATCGGTGATCGTGCCGGTGGCCAGCAGGAAGACGTAGAAGTCGGCGAACGCGACGCTGAACAGCGAGACCCAGGCGTACTGCATGTGCCGCGCGTTCAGCCTCGACACCGCCGTCCACGCCCGGTACTGCAGGGGGTGCTTCGAGAAGGTGTTCAACCGGCCGCCGACGATGTGCCGGCAGGAGTGGCAGGAGACCGAGTACAGGAACAGCAGGACGGCGTTGACCAGCAGGACCAGCGTGCCCAGGCCCATGTGGCCCCACTCGCCGGTCGCGTCGCGGAAGCCGCGGAATGCCTCGTAGAAGAGGATGACGTTGAACAGCAGCGCCGCGTAGAGGAAGTAGCGGTGCACGTTCTGCCCGACCAGCGGCAGCCGCGTCTCCCCGGTGTACCGGCGGTGCGGCTCGGCCACCGCGCAGGCCGGCGGGGACAGCCAGAACGACCGGTAGTAGGCCTTCCGGTAGTAGTAGCAGGTCAGCCGGATGCCCAGGGGCAGCACCAGGATGTAGATCGCCGGGGAGATCCAGGCCGGGCCGGTGAAGAACTCGGGGAAGCTGTCGCCCTCGCACCGGGTCGTGATGCAGGGCGAGTAGAACGGCGAGATGTAGGGCGACTCGTAGTAGTAGGCGTTCTGGAACGCCCGGAACGTCGCGTACGCGATGAACAGCACCAGGACGGCGACGGTGACCAGGGGTTGCACCCACCACCGGTCGGTCCGCAGCGTCCGGGCGGGGATGGCCGCCCGGCCCGGGCGGGCCGCCCCGTCACCGCCGCGCGGGTCGACCGATCCGGTGCCGCGCGGCGCGGTGGCGGTCATCGTGACCCGCGGCCCGGCGCGACGGGGAGGGGTGGGGGAGCCGCCGGCTCCTGGGTCACCGACATCGTTGCCTCCAGCCGAGCCGGAACGCCGCCGTGGGGGGTGAGCGCAGTCGACCACGGACGTCGGCGTGCGTGGAAGGGCCTCCGGCGCGCCGCGCTCGACCGGAGCGGTCACGTCGACCCACGCACGGGGCGGGCCGGGAGGGTTGGCCGGCCCGCCGCCGGGGGATGGTCCTGCCCGGACACCCCCGGGACAGGAGCGCGCGCATGGAGCACCGGACCCTCGGCCGCAGCGGGTGCGCGGTCTCGGCCTACTGCCTGGGCACGATGACCTTCGGCGCCGAGACCGACGAGGCCGGCGCGCACGAGCAGCTCGACCTGTTCGTCGGGTCCGGCGGCACGCTGGTCGACACCGCGGACGTCTACTCGGCCGGCGCGGCGGAGGAGATCGTCGGCCGGTGGCTGGCCGCCCGGCCGGCCGACGTCCGCGACCGGGTCGTCCTGGCCACCAAGGGCCGCATGCCCATGGGGGAGGAGCCCAACGCCGTCGGCAACTCCCGCCGCCACCTGCGACGGGCGCTCGACGACTCGCTGCGCCGGCTCGGGGTCGAGCACGTCGACCTGTACCAGCTGCACGCCTGGGATCCGCTCACCCCGCTCGAGGAGACCCTCCGCTTCCTCGACGACGCCGTCCGCGCCGGGAAGGTCGGCTACCCGGGGCTGTCCAACTTCACCGGCTGGCAGGTGCAGAAGGCCGTCGACCTCGCCGAGCGCGAGCACCTGGCGGTCCCGGTCACCCTGCAGCCGAGCTACAGCCTGCTCACCCGCGAGACCGAGTACGAGATCGTGCCCGCCTGCCTGCACAACGGGCTCGGCCTGCTGCCGTGGGGGCCGCTCGGGGGTGGGTGGCTGTCGGGCAAGTACACCCGCGACCAGCGCCCCGAGGGCGCCACCCGGCTCGGCGAGGACCCCGGGCGCGGCATGGAGGCCTACGACCGGGTCGGCGCGCGGCAGCGGACCTGGGACGTCCTCGAGGCGGTGCAGGACGTGGCCGGGGCCCGCGGGGCGTCGATGGCCCAGGTCGCCCTGGCCTGGCTGGCCGCCCGCCCCGCCGTCACCTCGGTCGTCCTCGGTGCGCGGACCACCGACCAGCTGCGCGGCAACCTCGGCGCCGCCGACCTGGTGCTCACCCCGGAGGAGACCGCCCGCCTCGACGCGGTCAGCGACCCGGGCGCGGCCGACTACCCCTACGGCGAGGTCGGTGCGGAGCAGCGCAGCCGGGCCCTGCCCGTCCCCCGCCACCGGTGACCGCCGGGCCGGGCGGGGCCTGCGACGATGCCCGGAGCGGGCGGACGGCGTCCGACGGGTGTCTGGAGCAGCGCATGGCGGCGGTGGGCGGTGCAGCGGCGGGAGCGGACGGTCACGTGGTCCTCGAGGCGGCCGACGGCGGGGCCTACGCGTCGCTGCGGCGCCGCCCGACGCCCCGGGCGGAGCGGTACGCGCTGGGGCGGCGGCTGCGGCAGCAGGTGCCCCGGTCCGCGCTGGGCGACTGGACCCCTCCGGCGGACCGGGCCGACGTGGTCGACCAGGTCGTGGACTCGCACGCCGGCCGGGTGGACCGGCTGGTACCGGTGCGCGTCGCCCGGATGGCCGCCTCCCCCTACGGGTTCCTGCGCGGCACCGCGGTGGTCATGGCCGCGGACCTCGCCGCCCTCCCGGCCACCGGCATCCGGCCCGTCGTCTGCGGTGACGCGCACCTGGGCAACTTCGGGTTCTACGCCTCCCCGGAGCGGGACCTCGTCATCGACCTCAACGACTTCGACGAGGCGCACCCGGGTGGCTGGGAGTGGGACCTGCGCCGGCTGGCCGCCAGCATCTGGGTCGCCGGCCGGCAGAACTCCGCCACCGAGGACCAGTGCGGCGACGCGGTCGCGTCCATGGCCCGGCGGTACCGCGAGCACGTGCGGTGGCTGGCCGGCGAGCCCCTCTTCCTGCGGTCGTTCGAGCGGCTCGACGTCACCGGGCTGCGCACGACGGCGAGCGACCGGTCCCTGCGCTCGGCCATCGAGCGGGCCGCGCGGCGGGCCCGCCGGCGGGTCAGCGACCGGGCGCTGCCCCGGTTCACCGAGGAGTCCGAGCGGGGGCGCCGGATCGTCGAGGAGCCGCCGCTGATCACCCGGCTCGGCGCGGCGGAGGCCGACCAGGTCGGCACCGCCCTGGACGACTACCTCGGGACGCTGCGCGGCCACTGGCGCCGCCTGCTCGGCGGCTACACGCTCGTGGACGTCGCGCACAAGGTCGTCGGCGTCGGCAGCGTCGGCCTGCGCGCCTACGTGGCGCTGCTCGAGGGCAGCAGCGCGGACGACGTGCTGTTCCTGCAGCTCAAGCAGGCCCGCCGGTCGGTGCTGGCACGGCACGTGCACGGCGAGTCCGCGTGGCACGCCCACCAGGGGCAGCGGGTGGTGGAGTACCAGCAGGCGCTGCAGACCGTCAGCGACCCGCTGCTCGGCTGGACCACCGTCGCGGGCCGGCAGTTCTACGTCCGGCAGTTCCGCAACATGAAGGGCACCATCGCCGTCGACTCGCTGGACGCCCCGGCGCTGACCGACTACGCGGGGATCTGCGGCCGGCTGCTGGCCAAGGGCCACGCGCGCACCAGCGGGGCGTCGATGATCGCCGGCTACGTGGGCGGCAACGACAAGCTCGACCGGGCGCTGCGCCGGTTCGCCCGCGCCTACGCCGACCAGACCGAGCGCGACCACCAGCACCTCGTCGCCGCCGTCGCCCGCGGCCGCCTGCCCTCGGAGCCCGGCGCCTGACCGGGCCCGCGGCCCGGCGCCCGCCGGCGGGATCGGCCGGATCGGCAGCGGAACCGTGGCCGCCCGGGTTGCCGCGGCCGCCGCGGGGGTCGATCCTCCCGGCATGGCCGCAGCACGGCGCCGGTCGGGGGCCTCCGTCGAGGAGGCGCCCCAGTCGACCGCGAAGGTGGACAACGCCTACTACGAGAAGGAGCTCGCCCGCCTCCAGATCGAGCTGGTCAAGCAGCAGGAGTACATCCGCGCGCACGGCCTGAAGGTCGTCGTCGTCTTCGAGGGCCGCGACGCCGCCGGCAAGGGCGGCGCCATCCAGCGGATCACCGAGTCGCTCAACCCCCGCTACGCCCACATCGTCGCCCTGCCCGCCCCCACCGAGCGGCAGAAGGGGCAGTGGTACTTCCAGCGCTACGTCGAGCACCTGCCCGCCCGGGGCGAGATGGTCCTGTTCGACCGCTCCTGGTACAACCGCGCCGGTGTCGAGCGGGTGATGGGCTTCTGCACCGACGAGGAGTACGAGGACTTCCTCCGCTCGTGTCCCGAGTTCGAGCGCATGCTCGTCCGCAGCGGCATCAAGCTGATCAAGTACTGGTTCTCGGTCAGCGACACCGAGCAGGAGAAGCGCTTCCAGTCCCGCCTGAAGGACCCCACCAAGCGCTGGAAGCTCAGCCCGATGGACCTCGAGGCCCGCAACCGGTGGGTCGAGTTCTCCCGGGCGAAGGACGCCATGTTCGCCGCGACCGACATCCCCGAGGCGCCGTGGTGGGTGGTCGAGGCCGAGGTGAAGAAGCGCGCCCGGCTCAACGTGATCCACCACCTGCTGGCCCAGGTGCCCTACCTCGACCTCACGCCCCAGGTCCCCCAGCTGCCGCCGCGCCCCCCGATCACCGACGACTACGTCCGCCCGCCCAAGGAGAGCCAGAACACCGTCCCCGACGTCGTCCCCTGACCCGGCGCGGCGGGCGGGTCAGCCCACCCGGAGCCGGTCGAGCACCCGGTCGCGCACCGCGGCCGCGGCCACCGCGTCGTACCCGGTGGACCCCTCCTCGGCGAACCAGTGCCCGCAGCCGGGGTAGCGGTGCACGACGACCTCGGCCCCGGCGGCCCGGAAGCCCGCCTCGACCGGGGTCAGCTCGTCCTCGGGGAACCACGGGTCGTCGGGGACGACGTGCAGCTCGACGTGGCGGGTGCCGACGTCGGGGCCCGTCGGGGGCTGGCCGCCGTAGAGCAGCTCGAGCTCCGCGGGCGCCGTCGCCCCCCGCGCGGCCAGCCGGCAGGCGAGGAACGCGCCGAGCGAGAAGCCCATGGCCACCCAGGGGCGGCCGCCGGCGGCCAGCCGGTCGGCGCAGCGGTCGACCAGCGCCTGCACCTCCGGGTCCGCGATCGCGGCCTGCGCCAGCTGCTCGGCCTCGTGCACCGCGCAGGTGCGGCGGCCGCCGAAGAGGTCGGGGACCAGCACCCGGCGGCCCACCGCCACCAGGTGCTCGGCCCAGAGCCGGACGGCGGGCGTCACGCCCCACCAGGGGTGCAGGAGCAGGACTCCCGGTGCGGCCTCAGTGCCGAGGGTCATCACCGGGTCATCGAGGGTCACCCCCCCATTCTCCTCCCTCTCCGCGCCAGGCACCGGGGCGCCACCGGGAACCTCCGGACCGGCCGCGCTCAGGGGCGGTCGACGAACCGCTCGACGTCGGCCGGCCGGCCGGCGAGGACGATCTCGCAGCCGTAGCTGAGCACGGTCTCGGTGTCCGCGTGCGTCCAGCGGTCGGAGCCCTGCGGCTTCACCGACACCACGGTCACCCGGTGCCGGGCCCGCACGCCCGAGCGGCCCAGCGGCACGCCGACCAGCTCGCGCGGCGGCTTCGTCCGGGCGAACACCCACTCCTCGTCGACCTCGACCCAGTCCAGCAGCCGGCCCGACACCAGGTGCGCGACCCGCTCGCCCATCTCGAGCCCGGGGAACACGACGTGGTGGGCGCCGATCCGCTCCAGGATGCGGGCGTGCTGGCTGGTCAGCGCCTTCACCCAGACGTCGGGCACCCCGAGCTCGGCCAGCAGCGCCGTGGTGAGGATGCTCGCCTCGAGGTCGGTGCCGATCGCGACCACCACCCGCTGGAAGTCGGCCAGCCCGATCTCGCGCAGCGCCTCGAGGTCGGTGGAGTCGGCGACCACCACCTGGCCCAGCCGGCCGGACATCCGCTGCACGATCTCCGGACGGCGGTCGACGGCGAGCACCTCGGTGCCCTCGCGGGCCAGTTCCAGGGCCAGCGCCGTGCCGAAGCGGCCCAGGCCGATGACGGCGACGGGCTCGGTGTGCCTAGCCAACGATGGTCCTCTCGTCGGGGAGCTGGTGGCGCCGGGCCCGCTCGCGCAGGGCCAGCCCCGACGCCAGGGTGAGCGGGCCGATCCGGCCCACGAACATCAGGACGACGAGCACCACCTGGGCCGACGGCGGCAGGTCGGCGGTGATGCCGGTGGACAGCCCCACGGTCGCGAACGCCGAGACCGTCTCGAACAGCACCCGGTCGAAGGCCACGTCGGTGAGGGCCAGGAGCACGAAGGTGCCCACGGCCACCAGGGCGATGCCCAGCAGCGCGACCGCCAGGGCCTGCCGCTGGTTGCCCGCCGGGACCCGGCGACGGCCCACCTCCACGTCGGGGTCCCCCCGCACCTCCGCCCAGAGGACCGCCGCGAGCAGCCCGAAGGTGGTCACCTTGATGCCGCCCGCCGTCCCGGCGCTGCCGCCGCCGATGAACATCAGCGCGTCGGTGAGCAGCAGCGTCTCCGGCTGCGCCGCGCCGAAGTCGACGTTGTTGAACCCGGCGGTGCGCGCCATGACCGAGGCGGTGACGGCGGCGAGCACCGTCGCCCCCGCGCCGAGGGGGCGCAGCGTCCCCGGGTTGCCGCCCTCGGTGAGCAGGTAGCCGGCGGTGCCGACCACGAGCAGGACGGCGGTGACGAGCACGGTGATGCGGGTGAGCACCGACCAGGAGCGCGGGCGGCGCCAGGAGCGGGCCAGCTCGAAGACCACCGGGAAGCCGAGGCCGCCCACCACGACCGCCGCGCAGAGGGTGAGCGAGATCCAGGGGTCGGCGACGTAGGGGATGATGCTGGCCGCGTCCAGCCCGAAGCCGGCGTTGTTGAACGACGACACCGCGTGGAAGACCCCGTACCAGAGCGCGTCGGCCGGCGCCCGGTCGTAGCCGAGCGCGAACCGCGCGGAGAGCACGGCCGCGACCAGGGCCTCGGCCGTGAGGCTGAAGACCACCACGGTGCGCACGACGCGGCGCACGTCCGCCGCCGACAGGGACTTCGTCTCCGCCTGCGCCACCAGCCGGGCCCGCAGCCCGAGGCGCCGGGAGAGCAGCAGGGCCAACAGGCTGGCCAGCGTCATGATGCCCAGCCCGCCGACCTGGATGAGCAGCAGGACGACGACCTGGCCGGCGGCCGACCAGTAGGTGCCGGTGTCGACCGTGACCAGCCCGGTCACGCACACCGCCGAGGTGGCGGTGAACAGCGCGTCCAGCAGGCTCGCCCGCCCCGGTCCGGCCGTCGCCACCGGCAGCGACAGCAGGCCGGTGCCGACGGCGACCGCCCCGGCGAAGGCGGTGGCGATCACCCGGCCGGGCCGGGTGAAGCCCGCCGACGGTGCGGACCGCCGGGCCCGGGCCCGGATCCCCCGGCTCACCGCGCCCCCACCTGCACGGAGCAGAGCGTCGCAGGCGCGGTGCCGGGTGCGGCCACCGGCCTCCGGGGCGCGGGCCCGCTCACCGCAGCGTGCCGGTCCAGGTGACCTCCTCGGCGAGTTCCTGCAGCTCGACGTTGCGGCTCTGGCTGGCCTGCCGCAGCAGGTCGGAGGCCGCCTGCTCGCTGATCCGGCGCGAGGCCATCAGGATGCCGATGGCCATGCCGGTGCGCCGGTTGCTGACCAGGGCCGTGCAGAGGTCACGCACCACCTCGCCGGCCTCGGGCCAGGTTGGCCTGCAGCCGGTCGACCTCGGTGCGAGCCCGTTCGACCCTGGTCCTGCGGACGACCCTACCGGGGGGCGAGCGCCGGGAGCTGGGCGGCCGCAACGGCGCGGAGACCGGGCGGTCACGGGCGTCGTCCCCCCGGGCGCCCGCCGCCGCCGGCGCTCGCCCACCTGGAGCTCTACCGGTCGCCGGCCGCCGCCGGCTGAGGGACGGGGGCGAGGTCCAGCGGCGGCAGCCCCGGCCACCGCACGGTGCAGCGGCCCGCGGTCGCGTCCCCCGCGTGACCGGGCCAGGGGCGCGCCGGCCCCACCGGGCGTCCGGCCGGCAGCACGCTGCTGTGGGTGAGGTAGTCGAAGATCGCCAGCGGTACCGGGTCGACCCCCAGGCCGCGCAGCTCGTCGGCCACCGGGTGGTCGCCCAGCTCAAGCCGTCCGGCCCGGGCGCCCCGGCCGAGGCGCAGCTGCCCGGACATGGGCACCACCGTCTCCACCAGCTGCCCGTCGAGCTCGCTGTACATCACCGCGGATCGCCGGTCGGTCAGCACCGGGCCGCGGCCCCGGCCGGCCAGCGTCAGCACGCGGCGGCCCCCCTCGGACAGCTCGGCCCGCCGTACCCGGGGTCCCTCCGTGAAGGCCACGTCGGCGACGAACTTCGGGAACCCCCACAGCTGCCGGCCGGCGTCGCGCGCCTCGGCGGTGGTGACCGGCAGGTGCAGCACGAACAGCGACAGCGGACGGAGCACGGGGAGCACCGGAGGTGCCGGCCCGCGGGTGACGACGACGCCCACCGACACCTCCCCGTACGGGGTGAGCCAGCGCGGCGGGTCGTCGGCCGACGCCACGGCGCCGTAGCGGAAGGCGACGATCGAGAGCAGGCCGCGGCCACCGGTCCAGCGGACCGGCCGCAGCCGGTCGCTGGGCAGCAGCGCCGCCACGGCGGGGAGGGACGCGGCGTGCACGGCGGCCAGGCAGGCCGTCCCGGCGTAGCGCAGCGGCGGTGCCGGGACGGCGGATCGCTGCACGGTGGTCTCCCCTCGCCGGCCCCCGTCCAGCATGCCCGCCGGCGGGGCCGCGGGGGAGGGGGCGGCTACCGGGGCAGCGGGACGGCGGGCACCCGGCGCCGGGCCAGCCAGGCGGTCAGCTCGTCGGCGGGCACCGCGGGCAGGTGCAGGTAGCCCTGGACGGCGTCCACGCCGGCCTGCTGCACGACGCGGAGCTGGGCGGGGTCCTCGACGCCCTCGGCCACCGTGGTGAGCCCGAGCCGGCGGGCCATCTGCGTCACCGCCTCCAGCACCGCGAGGTCGGCGGCCTCGGAGACCGCGCCCACGACGAAGGACCGGTCGATCTTCACCACGTCCACGGGGTAGGTGCGCAGGGTCGTCAGAGCCGACCAGCCGGTGCCGAAGTCGTCGACCGCCAGGCCGACGCCGAGCGCGTCGAGGGTGGTGAGGGTCGACCGCGCGGCCGCCGAGTCGAGCACCGTCGACTCGGTGATCTCCACGACCAGCCGCTCCGGCGCCAGGTCGTGCTCGGCGAGGCAGGCCCGCACCAGCGGTACGAACCGGGGCGAGGCGAGCTGGGAGGGGGAGGCGTTGACGTGCACCGCCACCGGCAGCCCGCCGTCGGACCAGGCGGCGACGTCGGCGCAGGCCTGCCGCAGCACCTGCTCGCCCAGGGGGACCACGAGGCCGGTTCGCTCGGCCAGGTCGAGGAAGGCGCCCGGGCTCAACAGGCCGCGCACCGGGTGCGACCAGCGGACCAGCGCCTCCACCGCCGTGCAGCGGCCCCCGTGGGCGGCCACCACCGGCTGGTAGTGGACGACGACATCGCCGTCGTCGAGCGCCGCGCGCAGCTCGGCGGCCGGCGGTGCCGGTGCGGGGGTGTCGAGCAGGTCGGGCGTGAAGGCCTGCACCTGGTTCTTGCCGGCGCCCTTGGCCGCGTACATCGCCAGGTCGGCGGCCCGGACGGCGTCGCTCCCGGACGTCCCGGCGGTCAGGGCGGCCAGCCCGACGCTGGCGCCGACGCGCACGACCTGCCCGTCCAGCCGGACGGGGGCGCTGAGCAGCTCCACCAGGCGGTGCCCGATCGCCGCGGCCTCGTCCTCGTCGGCGTCGCGCAGCAGCACGCCGAACTCGTCCCCGCCGAGCCGGGCGCACAGGTCCTGCGCCCGCAGCGCACCGACCACGCGGGCGGCCACGCGGCGTAGCAGCTGGTCGCCGGCGGCGTGCCCGAGCTCGTCGTTGACCCGCTTGAAGTCGTCGAGGTCGAGGAAGAGCACCCACGTCCCGGGCCCGGCGGTGCGGGCGGCGTCGTCGAGCGCGGAGGTGAAGGCGGTGCGGTTGGCCAGCCCGGTGAGCGGGTCGGTGAGCGCGAGGTCGGCGAGGTCGCGGTGGGCGGCGCTGACCCGCAGCGCGAGGGCTGCCTGGTTGTTCATGGACCGGATCGCCGTGACCGCGTCGGCGGGCACGCCCTCGGGGGCGCCGAGCAGCATCCACCGGCCCGGCGACGCGGGCATCGCCAGGCAGAGCCAGTCCGCGCCGAACCCGGCGGCCTCGGTCAGCGACGCGGGGTCGGGGACGACCCGCGGCAGGCCGTCGTCCGGGCCGACGGGCAGGACGGTGCGCGGCAGGTCGGCCGGCTCCTCGGCGAAGCCACCCGCGCAGCCGGTGACCTGCAGGGAACCGGGGCCGGCATCCACGACGACCAGGGCGCGCAGGCCGGGGGTCATCCGGCAGATCTCCCGGGTCGCCGCCCACGCACGCTGCCGGATCTCCACCGCGTCGGTGACCCCGATCAACCCGGCGCCCAGCGTGGCCAGCGCCGCGTCCCGCTCGCGGGTCCGCTCGGCGGTGAACAGCACCCGGGCCAGGTGCCGCGCGCCCACCGTGGTGATGACCACGATCGGCAGCGCGCCGAGCACCGAGGTCTCCAGGGGCGCGTGCTCCGGCAACGCCGGGCCGGCCAGCATCGCGGTCACCAGGGCGGCGCAGACCCCGGTGACGTAGCCGGCGAGCTGGCGGCCGGAGCCGTACACGGCCCGCGACCACAGCGCCGGGAAGGCGGTCGCCAGGGCGACCGACGGCCCGGGGCAGACGGCGGCCAGCGCGGCCAGCCCCGTCACCTCGAGGGCGTCGAGCGCCGGGGTGACGCGGCCGGTGGCGTAGCGGCGGGTCCACGGTCCGATCTGGGCCACCAGGGCCCAGGCGAGCAGCACCGGGCCCGCCGGGCCCACCCGGCCCACCACGGGGATCGCCGCCGGCACGGTGAGCAGCAGGGACAGGACGGCCAGCAGGTGGAACAGCCACCGGGTGCGCCCGACCAGCTCGGTCGGCCGGGCCAGGTGCCGGCGCACCCGGCGCAACGACGTCCGCAGCACGGTGCTCGCCACCTCTCCACCCGCGCAGCCGCGCCCGGGCGGGGCGGCTGCTGCAGGGGACGGCAGGCCGGTGCCCGCGCTGGACGGCGGGGCGCCGCGGGCTCACCCGCGCGGGGGATCCCGCCCGCGGCCGGGTTCCACGACCGGGCCGTGAACAGTCCGTTGAGGTCCCGTTGCGGCCCTGGCGCCGCGGTCCCGGGCCGCGCGACCGTGGGGTCGTGGTCCCCCTCGCCGTGCTCCTGCTCGTCGTGGCCGCTGCGCTCGCGGCCGGCGCGGGGGTGCTGATGGCCCGGTCCCGGGTGCCCCGCGACGACGCCGCGGACGAGTCCACGGACTCCCGCGGCACGGCCGGGTTGGTCCTGGCCGTCCTGGCGGTGCTCGCGGCCGCGGCCGGCGCGGCCGGGCTGGACCGGACCGGCTCGGCGGCGCCGTTCGTGCTCGGCGCCTTCGTCGTCCTGGTGCCGCTGGCCGGGGCGGCCGTCTGGGGCCGCCTGCGGGACCCGGGACGGGTCGGGGCGGGCCCGCCCCGGCGCTGAGCCGGGGCGCGGGCGCGTCACCCCGCCAGGGGGAAGACCAGCAGCGAGCTCGACGCCGTCGCCACCGTGCGGCCCGCGGCGTCGGTGACCTCGCCCTCGGCGAAGGCGACGCGCCGGCCGGGCTTGGTGACCCGCCCGACCGCGGTCAGCGGCCCGCTGGAGGCGTGCACCGCCCGCAGGTAGTTCACCTTGATCTCGATGGAGGTGTACCCGGTGCCGCGCGGCAGCGTGGTGTGCACCGCGCAGCCGGCGACCGTGTCCAGCAGCGTGCACACCAGCCCGCCGTGGACGACGCCGATCGGGTTGTAGGCCGACTCGTCGAGGGCGCAGGAGAACTCGACGCGGCCCTCCTCGACGGCGACGACGTCCATCGCGAACAGCCGGGCGATGGGCGGCGGGGGCAGGGTGCCGTCGGCGATCGCGCGCAGCGCCTCCAGACCGCTGCGCTCCAGGGCGCCGGCGGCCACCAGCATCGGGTCGTGCCAGGTCACCGTGCGGGAGCGCGGCTCGCCCCAGGCGGCCGGGCCGGGCTCGGGCAGGGACTCGGGGAGGGCCTCGGAGGTCGTCACCCAGCTAGGTTCGCACACCGAACCCAGGCTGGTCCAGCGGGCGCCGGGACGATCACGGCGCCGGGACCGCGGTGGTCCCGGCGCCGTGATCGTCCATCGGCACCGGTGGGCCCCCGGTCGGGGGCCGGGGTGCTCAGCTCTTCGGCCGCGCGCCGGCGCGCAGGGCGCCGAGCAGGTCGTGGTTGAGCCGGGAGATCGTCTCCATCGAGATGCCCTTGGGGCAGGCCGCGGAGCACTCGCCGATGTTGGTGCAGCCGCCGAACCCCTCGCGGTCCTGCTGGGCCACCATGTTGACCACCCGGTCGTTGCGCTCGGGCTGGCCCTGGGGCAGCAGGCCCAGGTGCGAGACCTTGGCCGCGGTGAACAGCATCGAGGAGGCGTTCGGGCAGGCCGCCACGCAGGCGCCGCAGCCGATGCAGGTGGCCGCGTCGAAGGCCGCGTCGGCGTCCTTCTTGGGCACCGGGACCGAGTGGGCCTCGGGGGCGGTCCCGGTCGGGGCGCTGATGTAGCCACCGGCCTGGATGATCCGGTCGAACGCCCGCCGGTCGACGGCGAGGTCCTTGATGACCGGGAAGGCGGTGGCCCGCCACGGCTCGATGTCGATCGTGTCGCCGTCCTTGAACGACCGCATGTGCAGCTGGCACGTGGTCGTCTGCTCCGGCCCGTGCGCCATGCCGTTGATCATGACGCCGCACATGCCGCAGATGCCCTCGCGGCAGTCGTGGTCGAAGGAGACGGGGTCGCCGCCCTCCATGATGATGTGCTCGTTGAGCACGTCGAGCATCTCCAGGAAGGACATGTCCGGCGAGATGTCGTCGAGCTCGTAGGTCACCATCTTGCCCTTGACCGAGGGGTTCGGCTGCCGCCAGACCCGCAGGGTCAGGTGCATCCCCCGGCCGGGCTCGACGGTCGACCCGACGTGGGTGGCGTCCTCACGTGTGGCTGTCACTTGTAGCTCCGCTGGGCGAGGTGGACGTACTCGTACTCGAGGGCCTCACGGTGCAGCACCGGCGGGGCGCCTTCCGGCGTCCACTCCCAGGCGGCGACGTAGGCGTAGGTCTCGTCGTCGCGCAGCGCCTCGCCCTCGGGGGTCTGGCTCTCCGCGCGGAAGTGGCCGCCGCAGCTCTCGTTGCGGTGCAGGGCGTCGATGCACATCAGCTCGGCGAGCTCGATGAAGTCGGCGACCCGGCCGGCGTGCTCCAGGGTCTGGTTGAAGCCCGACCAGTCCCCGGAGACCTTGACGTTGGTCCAGAACTCCTGGCGGATCTCGGGGATCCGGTCCAGGGCCTTGCGCAGGCTCTCCTCCGAGCGCTCCATGCCGCAGAGGTCCCACATCAGCCGGCCGAGCTCCCGGTGGAAGGACGCCGGGGTGCGGGTGCCCTGGATGGCCAGCAGCCGGTCGATCTGCTCGCGGACCCCGGTGAGGGCCTCGGCGGCGGCCGGGTGGCTGTCGTCGATCTTCTCGAACGGGGCGTCGGCGAGGTAGTCGGCGATGGTGTTGGGCAGGACGAAGTAGCCGTCGGCCAGGCCCTGCATGAGCGCCGACGCGCCGAGCCGGTTGGCGCCGTGGTCGGAGAAGTTGGCCTCACCGATCACGAACATGCCCGGGATGGTCGACTGCAGGTCGTAGTCGACCCACAGCCCGCCCATCGTGTAGTGCACGGCCGGGTAGATCCGCATCGGGGTCTCGTAGGCGTTCTCCCCGGTGATGCGGTTGTACATGTCGAAGAGGTTGCCGTACTTGGCCTCGACCGCCGAGCGGCCGAGCCGCTGGATCGCGTCGCCGAAGTCGAGGTAGACGCCCAGGCCGTTGGGCCCGACGCCGCGGCCCTCGTCGCAGACGTTCTTGGCCTGCCGCGAGGCGATGTCGCGGGGCACCAGGTTGCCGAAGGACGGGTAGATCCGCTCCAGGTAGTAGTCGCGGTCCTCCTCGGGGATGTCCCGCGGGTCGCGGGTGTCCCCGCGCTCCTTGGGCACCCACACGCGGCCGTCGTTGCGCAGCGACTCGCTCATCAGCGTCAGCTTCGACTGGTAGTCGCCGCTGACCGGGATGCAGGTCGGGTGGATCTGCGTGTAGCAGGGGTTGGCGAAGTGCGCGCCCCGCTTGTGGGCCCGCCAGATCGCCGTGGCGTTGGAGCCCTTGGCGTTGGTGGAGAGGTAGAAGACGTTCCCGTACCCGCCGGTGGCCAGGACGACGGCGTCGGCGAAGTGGGTGCTGATCTCGCCGCTGACCAGGTCGCGCGCGACGATGCCGCGGGCCCGGCCGTCGACGACGATCACGTCCAGCATCTCGGTGCGAGCGTGCTGCTCGACGTTGCCGGCCGCCATCTGCCGCTCCAGGGCCTGGTAGGCGCCGTAGAGCAGCTGCTGGCCGGTCTGGCCGCGGGCGTAGAAGGTCCGCGACACCTGCGCGCCGCCGAAGGAGCGGTTGTCCAGCAGGCCGCCGTACTCGCGGGCGAACGGGACGCCCTGGGCCACGCACTGGTCGATGATGTTGACGCTGACCTCGGCCAGCCGGTGCACGTTGTTCTCGCGGGAGCGGAAGTCGCCGCCCTTGACGGTGTCGTAGAACAGCCGGTGCACGCTGTCGCCGTCGTTGCGGTAGTTCTTCGCCGCGTTGATCCCGCCCTGGGCCGCCACGCTGTGCGCCCGGCGCGGGCTGTCCTGGTACCAGAAGGACTTGACCTGGTAGCCGGCCTCACCCAGCGTCGCGGCCGCGGAGCCACCGGCCAGGCCGGTGCCCACGACGATGACGGTCATCTTGCGCCGGTTGGCGGGGTTGACCAGCCGGGCGCGGAAGCGCCGGGTGCTCCAGCGCTCGGCGATCGGCACGTCCATGGGCGCCTTGGTGTCCGCGATCGGGTCGCCGACGGTGAACAGCTCGAGGGGCATCGTTGCCTCCGGTCAGTCGATGACGCCGAACAGGACGGCGAAGGGGGTGAGCAGGAAACCGCCGATCAGCACCACGGAGAAGACGAGGGCGAAGGCGTTGACGGTCCGCTCGCGCCGCTTGTTGCTCTGGCCGAGGGTCTGCGTGGCGCTCCAGATGCCGTGGCGCAGGTGCATGCCCAGCAGGACCAGCGCGATGATGTAGAACGCGGTGGCGAAGGGGTTGGAGAAGCTGGCCACCAGCCGCTCGTACGGCGTGCTGTCGTAGCCCTCGGGGTTCGCCACACCCAGGGTGAGGTCGAGGACGTGGTAGACGATGAACAGCCCGACGATCACCCCGCCCCAGCGCATGGTCCGCGAGGCGTAGCTCTGGGCCACGGGCTTCTTGGTCACGTAGCCCTGTGGGCGGGCGCGCTTGGCCTGGCGCCACAGGGAGATCGCCGCCCAGAAGTGCGCGACCACCGCCACCAGCAGCACGATCCGGATGACCCACAGCGTCGTCGCGCCGGGGAGGGCGGGATTGCCGACGGTGCGGATCCAGCCGGAGTAGGAGTTGAAGGCCTCGGCTCCCGAGAACGCCTTGAGGTTCCCGATCATGTGCACGATCAGGTACAGCACCATCACGATGCCGCTGACCGCCATGATCGCCTTCTTCGCGACCGAGTTCGTCTTCGCTGCCTTGGGGGTCCTGCGCTGACCCGGCTGCGTCACCGTCACCACGTGCACAAAGTTAGGCCGCGACCGTGTTGTCGGCCACGTAGACGCCCGGTGAAAAAGCTCTCGTAAGGCTGTCCTAACCCGTCCGTGGTATGCAGCGGCCACGAGACCCATCCGAGGGAGGACGACATGGCCGGACCCACGCGGGGCTTCCTGGGCCGACGCCGCGACCGGGATCCCCGTCTCCCCCCCGGTCAGTACGACGTCGGCGCGGACTGGCCGGTGCTCACCGCCGAGCCGACGCCGCGGATCGTCCCCGAGACCTGGAGCGTGACCGTCGACGGCCGGGTGGGGTCGCCGACCACGTGGACCTGGGCGGAGGTGCACCGGCTGCCGCGCTCGGAGTACCGGGGCGCCATCCACTGCGTCACCACCTGGTCGAGGTTCGACACCTGGTTCGCGGGCGTCTCCGTCGACACCTTGCTGGAGGCGGCCCGGCCGACCGACGAGGCGCGGTTCGTGGTGGCCACGTCGAAGACGGGTTACACCACCAACCTGCCGCTCGAGCACGTCCTCGGCGGGAAGGCGTGGCTGGTCTGGGAGCACGACGGCCGGCCGCTGCCGGTCGAGCACGGTGGGCCGGTGCGGCTGCTCGTCCCGCACCTGTACTTCTGGAAGAGCGCGAAGTGGGTCACCCGGCTGACCCTGCTGACCCGCGACCAGCCGGGGTTCTGGGAGCAGAACGGCTACCACGACCTCGGCGACCCCTGGCGCCAGCAGCGCTACCAGGGTGATTGAAGGACCCCGTCCTCCTCACCCCTCGCAGGCTCGGGGCGGGCCTCGGGACGGGACCAGGGGGATCACGTCCTGGCGGACGGCGACGGTGGCCGGGGTCCGCCGTCCGGTGCCCCGCTCGGTGCAGCTGCGCCTCGACGTCGCCGACCGGGTCGACCACCTGCCCGGCCAGCACTACGTCGTCCGCCTCACCGCCCCGGACGGCTACACCGCGCAGCGCTCCTACTCCGTCGCCTCCGCGCCGGGTGATCCGCTGGTCGAGCTGTTCGTCGAGCGGCTCGACGACGGCGAGGTGTCCACCCACCTCGCCGACGTCGTCGAGCCCGGCGACGAGCTGGAGGTGCGCGGCCCGATCGGCGGCTGGTTCGTGTGGGACGGCGCGACGCCGGCGCTGCTGGTCGCCGGGGGAGTCGGCGTCGTGCCGTTCGTGTCGATGGTGCGCACCGCCGCCGAGCTCGGCCGCACCGACCTCCTGCGCGTGGCCGTCTCCACGCGGACGCTGGCCGAGCTCGCCTACGCCGACGAGCTGGCCGCTGCCGGTGCCCTCGTCGTCACCACTCGCGAGCCGCACGGCATCCGGCCCGCCGGCCGGCTCGCCCCGGCCGACCTGGTGCCGCTGTGGGAGCCGGGGCAGACCTGCTACGTCTGCGGGTCGGCGGCCTTCGCCGAGGCGGCCTCCCAGCTGCTGCTCGGCCTGGGGGTGCCGGCGACGTCGATCCGGGTGGAGCGCTTCGGCCCCAACGGCTGACCGGCCGCCGTCCCCGCGTCCAGGCCGCCGCGGGGCCAGCGGGAGAATCGGCCGCATGAACGCCCGGGTGAGCGCGGTGTCGGCCGTCGACGAGGAGCTCCGCCGCTGGCTGCTCGCCTGCTGGACCGACGTCAGCAACGCGGGCGGGGCGGTCGGCTTCGTCCCCCCGGTGACGCCCGACGAGGTCGCCCCGGTCCTGGACGCGCTCATCGGCCGGGTCGAGCAGGGGCGCGAGGTGCTCGCCGTGCTCGAGGTGGACGGCGCGCGGGCCGGCTTCGCGGTCCTCTCGCTCTCCCAGAGCCCGCTGCGGCAGCACTGGGCGACCGTGCTGCGGGTGCAGGTGCACCCGGACCTCCAGGGCGAGGGGCTGGGCCGCGTCCTGCTCGCGGGCGTGCACGACCTCGCCCGGGCGCGCGGGCTGGAGTTCCTGCACCTGACCGTGCGCGGCGGCACCGGGATCGAGTCCTTCTACGAGCGGCTCGGTTACCGGGAGTTCGGCCGGATGGCCGGCGCGATCCGGGTCGCGCCCGGTGACGACCGCGACGAGCTGCACCTCACCTGCCGGCTCTGAGCGCGGGCCGGTCCCTGCGCGACCTCGGCCGAGCCGCCCGTCACGCGAGCGGGTCGCGGCCACCGATCGTGCCCTCGGCGTCGAGGACCCCGAGCCGGGCGAACAGCTCCTCGGCGTACCAGCCCTCCCGGGCGGTGCGGGCGACGACCTCCCGGTGCGGGGCCCGGCGGTGGGCGAAGGCGCCGAGGGCCGCGGCCGAGTCCCACAGGCTGAACGTGCCCTGCAGGCCCAGCGGCGCCTCCCCGATGCCGATCGCCAGCCGCAGCCCCGGGCTGGCGTGCAGGTCGGCCGAGACCGGCGGGACGGCCCGCCAGAACGACAGCGCCCTGCGGGGGACCAGCCGGGCGCGGGTGACCGCGGCGACCGGGCCGTCCCAGCGCTGGGGCCACGGCCGGCCGAAGGGCTCCTGCCGCGACCACAGCCCGCGGGCGGTCAGCGGGCGCAGCCGGACCGACCACTCCTCGTCGGCCAGCCGGCGCCACCGCCCGGGGACGGCGCCGCGGGAGAACTGCTCGGCCGCCCGGGCGTCGTCCCAGACGGCGAGCAGCGCCCAGCGGCGGGGGTCGGCGTCGGAGAGGGTGAAGGTGCGCCCGCTGCCGGTGCCGAGCAGCTTGGCGAACCGCAGCCCCGGGGTGCGGCGCAGCGCCCGGCGGTCGGCGGCCATGCGCAGCAGCGCGCCCGGCACCGCCCGGGTCGGCACGCCCCAGACGTGCAGGGTCGCGATCCGTCGGGAGGTCACCCACCGATCCTCCCCGACGGGGGTCACCCGCCGCCGTGCCCGGGTGTGCCGGTGGGCGCGCAGCGGGTAGTCCCCACCGCCGTCACCGCGGGCACCTCCACCGGGAGCCCGGTCGGCCGTCATCGAGGAGGGCACGTGGCCGAGGACACCCGGGAGGAACTGGGGGAGACCGACGCCCCGGCCGAGGACGAGGTCGCCGAGGCGTTCGACCGCATCGTCGACGAGGGGGCCCAGCGGCTGCACCGCTCGTGGCGGGAGGTCCTGGCCACGGGCCTGGCGGGCGGCATCGAGATCGCCACCGGGGTCGTCGCGCTGCTGGCCGTCTACGCCGAGACCGGTAGCCACCTGCTGGCCGGGCTGGCCTTCAGCATCGGCTTCATCGCCCTCGCGCTGGCGCGCAGCGAGCTGTTCACGGAGGGCTTCCTCGTGCCCGTGACCGCGGTGGTCGCCGGCCGGGCCAGCGGTCCCATGCTGGCCAAGCTCTGGGCGGGCACCCTGGTCGCCAACCTCGTCGGCGGCTGGGCGGTGATGTGGCTGGTCGTGCGCGCACTGCCCGAGCTCGGCGGCACCGCGGTCGAGTCCTCGGCCGACTTCGTCGACGCCCCCCTCGACCTGCGCGCGGTCTGCCTCGCCCTGCTCGCCGGCATCGTCATCACGCTCATGACGCGGATGCAGCACGGCGCGGACTCGGAGGCGGGCAAGATGGTGGCCTCGGTGATCGGCGGCTTCCTGCTGGCCGGCCTCGTGCTGTTCCACTCCGTCCTGGACTCGCTGATCATCTTCGCCGCCCTGCACGCCGGTGCGCCGTTCGGCTACGGCGCCTGGCTGGCCTGGTTCTGGTACGTCGCGCTGCTCAACCTGGTCGGCGGGCTGCTGGTGGTGACCGCCCTGCGCCTGGTCCGCAGCAAGGAGCTCATCGAGCGGGAGCGCGCGTCGGCACGGTCGTGACGGGGCGTCAGCCCTCCGGGGCCCGCCGGCGGATGCGCTGCGGGCTCGACCCCGGTACCCGCTCGATCTCCCCGCGCGCCTCGAGGTCGACCTTCGTGTAGGTCACGTAGTTGCGCAGCCGCCCGCCCGGGAAGAGCTCGTGCCGGCCGTACCGGTCCTGCCCGAGCGCCACGACGTCGCGCAGCAGCGCGGTCCCGTCCGGGCCGGCCAGCTCGTCGATCGCGTCGAGGACGTGCGCGCGCAGCACCTCGTACTGGCGCAGGTCCATGGTCCAGCCGTCGAGGCCATCCGGCCGGGTCGCGTTGAACACCTCCACGCGGCCCCGGGCGCGGGCTTCGGCGTCCGCCGCCCAGGCGCTGTCGGGGACGGGGGCGGAGTGGGGATCGCTCACGGGCCCCACTGTGCCCGCTGCCGGCCCGTCCGGCCCCGCCTCCCCGCGCGGCCTCCCGGCCAGGGCCCGAAGACGGCCGCCCGGAGGTCGCCGAACACGGCCGGCGGCTGCGGGGAGGACCACATCTGGTTGGTGAGCAGCACCGCGGTGGCGCCGGTGACCGGATCGGTCCACCAGGAGGACCCCAGCCCGCCGTCCCAGCCCCACGAGCCCGCGTGCCGCCCACCGGGCTCGTCCGCCCGCCGGACGCCGGTCCCCAGCCCCCAGCCGCCGCCCTCGTCGTCGACCGGGCCGGCCTGCTCGGTGAGCATGGCGCGCACCGTCCCGGCCTGGAGCACCGTCGTCCCGTCCGGCGTGCGGCCCCCGGCGGCGAGCACCCCCGCGAGGGCGGCGAGGTCGTCGACGGTCGAGACCAGCCCGTCGCCGCCGTCGGGGAAGGCCGGTGGGCGTGCCCACTGGCCGTCCGCGGGGTCGTAGAGCTCCCGCCGCCCGTCCGCGCCCGGCGGGCCCCAGTGCGGGCCCAGCCGGTCGCGGGCGCCTTCGGGCACGCCGAACCCGGTGCTCGTCATCCCCACCGGCCCGAGCACCCGCTCGGCCAGGACCTCGGGCAGCGGCCGCCCGGCCACCCGCGCGACGAGGACCCCGAGCACGCTGGCGCCGGTGTGGTACAGCCAGCGCCGGCCGGGCTGGTGCGCCAGCGGGAGGGTGGCCAGGCGGCGCAGCCACTCGTCCGGTGCCGGCGCGGCCTGCGGGGCGGGCGGGCCCACGGGGAGCCCCGCGGCCAGGGCCGCGGCCACGGTCGGGGACGGCCACGGCACCGTGAAGTCGATGCCCAGGCCCAGCCGGCAGGTGAGGACGTCGCGCACCGTGATCGGCCGCTCCGCCGGCACGGTGCCCGCCGCCGGGTCGGTGGGGTCGGCCAGCACCCGCCGGTCGGCCAGCTCGGGGAGGATGCCGTCGACCGGGTCGTCGAGGCCGATCAACCCCTCCTCGAGCAGGGACAGCGCCGCCACCGCCACCACCGGCTTGGTGACCGACGCGACGCGGAAGACGGTGTCCGGCCGCACCGGGTCCTCCCCGCCGGGGGTGTGCACCCCGGCCGCGCCGCGGGCGACCTCGCCGTCCCGGTGCGCCCACCACGCCGCCCCGGGCACCGCCCCGGCCGCGACGTGGTCGCCCACCACCGCCGCGACGTCCTCCGCCAGCCCCACGGCCGCCTCCTCGCATCGGGTCCCGCCGGATCCGACCGGGCGGCGGCCGCGAACTCATCGGCGGGGACCCGCCGGCGGGGCCGCGACCCCCTCGGTCAGCGGACCGCCGCGCCCTCCACGCCGAGCCGGCGGGCGAACCCGGGCGGGACCACGACGTCCTCGCGGCCCAGCTCGGTGACCGTCGAGTGGCCCATCCCGAGCAGCGCCGAGTCGACCCCGCTCCGCAGGACGTCGAGCACGTTCTCGACCCCGGCCTGCCCGTTGGCGGCCAGCCCCCACAGGTAGGCGCGGCCGATCATCACCGCTCGGGCACCCAGGGCGAGGGCCTTGACCACGTCGCTGCCGCGGCGGACGCCGCCGTCGAGCACGACCTCTACCCGGTCCCCGACGGCCTCGGCCACGGCGGGCAGCGCCCGGATGGTGGCCGGGGTCCCGTCGAGGTTGTTGCCCCCGTGGTTGGACACCGAGATGGCGGTCACCCCGGCGTCCACCGCGCACCTGGCGTCGTCGACCCGGGTCACGCCCTTGAGCATGAACGGGCCGTCCCACTGCTCGCGCAGCCAGGCCACGTCCGCCCAGTCCGGCCGCTTGGACTGCATCCACTCGCCGTAGGCCTGGAAGAACGTGGGCGGCTCCTCGCCGTCGACGGCCATGTTCGGCACCGCCAGGCGGGGCAGCTGCAGCCGCCGGGCGTACCGCAGCAGCCAGCGCGGGCGCAGCGCGGCCTCGGGGGCGAACTTCACCATCGTCGGGAGGTCGAGCTGCTCGGGGATGTCGGGGCTGCCCCAGTCCCGGCCGGTGGCGAACGACCAGTCGAGGGTGAGGATGAGCCCCTTGGCCCCGGCCTTGCGGTGCCGCTCCAGCCGCCGGGCCATGGCCTCCCGGTCGCCCACCCAGTAGGTCTGGATGAACGTCTGCGGGTTGGCCTCGACCACCTGCTCGACGGGCCGGCTGCCGAAGGAGGACAGGCCCATCGCGGTGCCCTTGGCGTGCGCGGCGCGGGCGACGGCGACCTCCCCCTCGGGGTGCACCGCCTGGACGCCGACCGGCGAGATCATCACCGGCATCGAGATCGGCTGCCCCATCACCGAGGTGGACAGGTCGCGCTCCGCGGACAGCCCCGCGACGTGCGGGGCGAACCCCAGCTCGCTGAAGGCGTCGCAGTTGTCCTTGAGGGTCAGCCCCTCCTCGGACCCGGCGACGCAGGCCAGGTACACCGACCTGGGCAGCCGCTTCTTCGCCAGCCGCCGCGCCTCGGTGACGGTCTCGAACCACTCGTCAGACATCGTCGTCCCCTCCTCGGGTCCAGGGCGTCACTGGAGGGTGAACCCGGCGTCGACCTTCAGCTCCGTCCCGGTGACGTAGCGCGCCTCGTCGGAGGCGAGGAAGAGCAGGGCGTTGCTGACGTCGATCGGCTCCACCCAGGGGACGGGCAGGGCGTTCGTCTCCTGGAACGCCGGGGCCGCCTCCTCCTTGGTGGGGTGCTCGGCCTCGGGGAGGTAGAGCTTGTACGCCGACTCGTTGAAGATCATGTCGGTGGCCACGCCGGTCGGGTGCACCGTGTTGACCCGGATGTTGTGCTGGGCGAATTCCATGCCCAGGGTCCGCATCAGCCCGACGACGCCGTGCTTGGCGGCGGTGTAGGCGGCCACGTTGGGGAAGCCCTTGAGCCCCGCGGTGGAGCTGGTCAGGATGATCGACCCGCCGGTGCCCTGCTCGATCATGTGCGGGATCGCGGCCTTGCAGGTGTGGAAGACGCCGGTCAGGTTGATGTCGATGACGTCGCCCCACTTGCGGTCGGTGACGTCCAGCGTCGGGCCGAAGGTGAAGATGCCGGCGTTGGCCGACACGATGTCGACGTGCCCGAGCTGTTCGACGCCCTCGTCGAGCGCCGCCTTGAGCGCGTCGAAGTCCCGGACGTCGGCCTTGCGGGTGACGATCCGGCGGTCGAGCGCCTCGACTTCCTTCGCCGTCCGGGCGAGGTCCTCCTCGCTCGGCATCGGGTAATGGTCCTCGGTCACCGACGCGACGTCCTCGCACAGGTCGACCGCGATGATGTCCGCGCCCTCTTGGGCGAGGCGGACCGCGTGGCTGCGGCCCTGGCCGCGTGCGGCACCGGTGATGAAGGCGACCTTGCCCTCGACTCGTCCTGCCATGACTGCCTCCAGGTGTCGTCGTCGTGCTCGGTCGGAGGTCGGGCGCCGGGCGCCGGACCCCCGTCCCACGCGCTGCTCCATGGGTTCGAGGCACTGGCTGGCTACCCCCCGCCGACGAGGGGGCACCCCACCCGGCCACCCGTCACGGAACCGAAACGTGCCGATACGTGGTCACGGCGCCGCGCCGGGTAGCCGGTCGGCATGGCAGAGCAGCCGCGTCCGGTCGCCGTCGTCACCGGTGCCGCCCGGGGCATCGGCGCGGCGGTGGCCGAGGCCCTCGCCCGGGACGGCTGGGACCTCGTGCTCGGTGACGTCCCACGTCCCGACGCCGTGCCCGGGCTCGACTACCCGCTGGCCGGCGCCGAGGAGCTCGCCGACGTCGCCGAGCGCTGCGGGGCCGCCGGCGCCGCGGTGGCGACCGCCGCGTGCGACGTGCGCGACGAGGAAGCGGTGCAGCACCTGGTGGCGCGGGCCGGCGCGGGGCGGCTGCGGGCGGCGGTGGCGGTGGCGGGGGTGATGGGCGCCGACGGGCCGGCCTGGGAGCAGTCGGCGGCCGATCTCGACCGGGACCTCGCGGTGGACCTGCACGGGGTGGCGCACCTGGCGCGGGCCGCGGTCCCGCGGCTGCTCGCCACCGGGGAACCCGCGCTCGGCCGGTTCGTGGCCGTGGTCTCCGCGGGGGGCGTGCGGGGGCTGCCCCGGCTGGCCTCCTACGTGGCCGCCAAGCACGGCGCCCTGGGCTACGTGCGGGCGCTGGCCACCGACCTCGCGCCGCACGGGGTCACCGCCAACGCGGTGCTGCCCGGGAGCACCCGCACGCGCCTGCTGGAGCGGACCGCCCGGGCCTACGGGCTGGGCTCGGTGGAGGAGTTCGCCGCCCAGCAGCGGCTCGGCCGGCTGGTCGAGCCGGCCGAGGTCGCCGAGACCGTCCGGTGGCTGTGCTCGCCGGTGTCCTCGGCGACGACCGGGGCCGCGCTCCCGGTCGACGCCGGGTTCACCGGCTGACCGGCCTCACCCGTCGGCGGCCCGGCGGACCGCCGAGAGGTAGCGGGCCGTGGCCAGCCGCTGCACCGCCCAGGACGCCGGCCCGGCCAGGCGCGCCGCCGGGGTGGCCAGCCGGGAGAACACCCGAAGCCGGAACTCCACGGCGCCGTCCGGTCGCAGCCGGACGAGGAAGGCCTCCTCGCCGGTCTCCGGGTGCCCGGGGAGGGTGCCGTAGCCGAACCCGCGCTCGTCGCCGTCCGGCTGCGCCCAGACCACCCGGCAGGGGATGTCGTAGCCGGGCCGGGCGAACCCCGCGGTGAGGACGACGACCGTCCCCGGCTCGGTCGGCGGCCCGTCGGCGCGCACCCGCAGGCCCACGCTGCGCTGCATGCGCCAGCCGAAGACCGCGGCGGCGGCCCGCTCGAACGCCGCGGGCCCGGAGCCGACGACCGCCGTGCGCTCGTCGCTGCGGTAGCCCGGGGGCGGCCACCGGCCGTCGCGGGTCGCGCCGACCTCCGGGTAGGTCAGCGGGACGCCGGCGAGGTCGGCGGGGGTCAGCGCGCGGAACAGGCCCACGCCGGCCAGTGTCCGGCGCCGGTAGGGTCGCGGCCACTGTGCTGCCCGCCGTCACCGCCACCCGCTACGTCACCCCGCTGCGCGAGGGGGGCTCGCTGCCCGGGCTGATGGAGGCCGACGACCTCGGCACCTACGTGGTCAAGTGGCGCGCCGCCGGCCAGGGCGTGAAGGTGCTGGTCGCCGAGGTGGTGTGCGGGGAGCTCGCGCGGGCGCTGTCGCTGCCGGTGCCGGCCCTGGTGACCGTCGACGTCGTCCCCGAGCTGGCGGTGGGGGAGCCCGACCCCGAGGTGCAGGAGCTGCTGCAGCGCTCCGCGGGGCGCAACCTCGGGCTGGACTACCTGCCGGGCGCGCTGGACTTCGAGGCCGGGGTCGCCACGGTGGGCCCGGAGCTGGCCGGCCGGGTGCTGTGGTTCGACGCGCTCGTGGGCAACGTCGACCGGTCGTGGCGCAACCCCAACATGCTGTTCTGGCACGGCCGGCTGCAGCTGATCGACCACGGGGCGGCGCTGACCTTCCACCACTCGTGGCCGGGGGCGGCCGCCGCGGTGCGCCGGCCCTACGACGCCGGCCAGCACGCCCTGGTGGAGTGCGCGCCGGACGTCCGCGCGGCCGACACCGCGCTCGCCCCCCGGGTGACCCGGGAGCTGCTCGCGGGCGTGCTGGCCCAGGTGCCCGACGAGTGGCTGGACGGGCCCTCCCCGGAGGACCCGCCGGAGGCCGTCCGCGGGCGCTACGCCGACCAGCTGCTGGCCCGGCTCGGTGCCCGGGACGCCTGGCTGCCCCCGCTCGTCGAGGCCGCCCGCGCCGGCCGCCCCCGTCGCCGGGCCCCGCGGGGGGAGAACCGGCCGGCCTGGCTCGGCCCGCCCCCGCCGCCGGGGGTGAGCCAGCGGTGAGCCGGGACACCTTCGAGTACGCCGTCCTGCGCGTCGTGCCCCGGGTGGAGCGCGGGGAGGCCATCAACGCCGGCGTCCTCGTGTACTGCCGGCAGCGCGACTACCTCGGCTCGCGGGTGCGGCTCGACGTCGACCGGCTGCGGGCGCTGGACCCGACCGCCGACCCGGAGGCGATCGGCCGGGCGCTGCAGGCCGCCGCCGACGTGTGCAGCGCCGACCCGGCCTCCGGCGCCGCCGGCCGCGAGGCGCTGGGCTCGCGGTTCCGCTGGCTGACCGCGCCGCGCAGCACCGTCGTCCAGCCCGGGCCGGTGCACACCGGGCTGACCGACGACCCGGACGCCGAGGCCGACCGGTTGCTGCGGCTGCTGGTGCTGCCCGTCGCCGGCTGACTCCCCCCGGGCCCCGGGCGTCCGGCCCGTACCCCGGGTCGCCGGTCCCGCGGTCACAGCGGCGTGGTCGTCGGGTTCAGGCGGGGAAGAGCCCGTCGATGCGGCGGGCCAGCTCCAGGTCCAGCTCGCTCACCCCGCCGGCCGAGTGGCTGACCAGCGAGAGGTGCAGGGTCCGCCAGCGCAGGTCGGCGTCGGGGTGGTGGTCCAGCTGCTCGGCGACGAAGGCGATCCGGACCAGGGCGGCGACGGCGTCCGGGAAGCCGGGGAGCTCGATCGAGCGCCGGATCCCGTCCCCGTCGCCCGACCAGAGCGGCAGCCCGGCGAGGGCGGCGGAGAGCTCGTCGGGGGACAGGCGCGGCGGTCGGGCCATGGCGTCAGTGTGCCGCCCCGGACGGCCTCGCCCCAGGGGGTTCGACGGCCTCGTCCCAGGGGTCCGCGGCGCCGGCCTCGTCCCCGGGCCCCACCGCGAGGTCCTTCCGGAGGTCCTGTCAGGCGTGCAGGCCGCACTCGGTCTTGCCGCGCCCGGCCCAGCGCCCGGCCCGGGGGTCCTCGCCCGGGGCCACCGGCCGGGTGCACGGCGCGCAGCCGATCGAGGCGTAGCCGACCTCGTGCAGCGGGTTGACCGGCACCTGGTGCTCGGCCAGGTAGGCGTCCACGTCGTCCTGGGTCCAGGCGGCGATCGGGTTGACCTTCACCATGCCGCGCCCGGCGTCCCAGTCCACCAGGCGGGTGCCGGCCCGCGTCGGCGACTCGTCGCGGCGCACCCCGGAGCCCCAGGCCACGTACCCGGCCAGCGCCCGGGCCAGCGGCTGCACCTTGCGCAGCGCGCAGCACAGGTCCGGGTCCCGGTCGTGCAGCCGCGGGCCGTGCTCGGCGTCCTGCTCGGCGACCGTCCGCTCCGGGGTCGCGTTCACCAGCGTGATCGGCAGGACACCGCTGATCCAGTCGCGGGTGCCGATCGTCTCGGCGAAGTGGTAGCCGGTGTCCAGGAAGACGACGTGCACGCCCGCGACGGCGCGCGAGGCCAGGTGCGCCAGCAGCCCGTCGGCCATGGACGACGTGATCGCGAAGCCCTCGCCGAAGGTCTCCCCGGCCCAGCGCAGCACCGCCAGGGCCTGCTCCACCGGGTCGGCGATGCCCTCGAAACGGGCGTCGGCCTCGGCGGCCAGCTCGGGGGTCGGCGCCACGGCGGTCGTCATGGGTGCTGCACTCCTGTCCCGGTCAGCCGGACGGTGAAGGTCCGCAGGCAGGCGGCGCAGTGCCACTCGCCCCGGTCCCCGTGCGGGGTGAGCTCCTCGTCCCCGCAGTACGGGCAACAGAAGAGCGGCAGCTGCCGCGTCCGGCCCGAGGGGGTGTCCTCGGTCACACGAGCCACGCTTCCTCGGCCCGGGCGACGTAGGCGGCGAACCGCTCGCCCGGCTCCCGGCGCTCGAGGTAGCCGCGCAGCACCCGCTCGCAGTAGTCGGCCGTCTCGGCCTTGGTCACCTTGTGGCCGCGGAACTTCCGGCCGAACGCGGCCTCGATGCCGAGGTGCCCGCCCAGGTGCACCTGGAAGCCCTCGACCATCTCGCCGGAGTCGTCGCGGACCATCGAGCCCTTGAACCCGATGTCGGCGGTCTGGAAGCGGGCGCAGCTGTTGGGGCAGCCGTTGACGTTGATCGAGACGGGCTCGTCGAAGTCCGGCAGCCGCTTCTCCAGCTCGGTGTACAGGTCCTGCGCGTGGCCCTTGGTCTCGACGATGGCCAGCTTGCAGAACTCCAGGCCCGTGCAGGCCATGGTCCCGCGGCGGAAGGCCGAGGGCCGGACCTGCAGGTCGTGCTCGGCGAGGGCGGCGACGAGGCCCTCCACCCGGTCGTCGGGGACGTCGAGGACGACGAGCTTCTGCTGGGCCGTCGTCCGGATGCGGCCCTCGCCGTACTCCTCGGCCAGGTCGGCCACGCGGGCCAGCAGCGTGCCGCTGATGCGGCCGGTGCGCAGGGCGAAGCCGACGGCGTTGCGGCCGTCCTTCTGCCGCATGACGCCGACGTGGTCGCGCTGGTCGTGCCTCGGCGGCGCGGGCGCGGGGCCGTCGGGCAGCTGCCGGTGCAGGTACTCGTCCTCGAGCACCTGGCGGAACCGCTCGGGGCCCCAGTCGGCCATGAGGAACTTGATCCGGGCGTGGTTGCGCTGCCGGCGGTAGCCGTAGTCGCGGAAGACCGCCGTGCAGGCGGCCCAGACCTCGGTGACCTCCTCGGGCCGGACGAATACGCCGATCCGCTGGGCCAGCTTGGGGTTGGTCGACAGCCCGCCGCCGACCCACAGGTCGTAGCCCGGCGTGCCGTAGTCGTCGAGGACCCCGACGAAGGAGACGTCGTTGATCTCGTGCCCGGTGCAGTGGTCGGCGCACCCGGACATCGACGTCTTCCACTTGCGCGGCAGGTTGCTGAACTCCGGGCTGCCGACGTACCTGGCCACCGTCTCGGCGACCACGTCGGTCGCGTCGACGACCTCGTCCTCGAGGACGCCGGCCAGCGGGCAGTTGAGCATCACGCGCGGGGTGTCGCCGCAGGCCTCCATCGTGGAGAGGCCGACCGCCTCGAGCCGCCGCCAGATCTCGGGCACGTCCTCGATGCGGATCCAGTGCAGCTGCACGTTCTGGCGGTCGGTGACGTCGGCGACGTCCCGGCCGAACCCGGTGCTGATGCCGCCGATGACGCGCAGCTGCGCAGCCGTGAGCTGCCCGCCGTCGATGCGCACGCGCAGCATGAAGTAGGAGTCCTCGAGCTCCTCGGGCTCCAGCACGGCGGTCTTGCCGCCGGGGATGCCCTGGGCGCGCTGGGTGTAGAGGCCCATCCAGCGCATCCGCCCGCGCAGGTCGGAGGGGTCGATGCCGTCGAATCCGGTGTGCTGGTAGATGTCGAGGATCCGCTGGCGGACCTCGAGGCCGTCGGAGTCCTTCTTCATCCGCTCGTTCGGGTTGAGCGGCTCGCGGTAGCCGAGCGCCCACTGGCCCTGGCCGCGCTGTGCTGTGTCGCGACGCTGCGGCCGGTTGCTGGTGCGGGGGGTGGTCACGTCGTCTTCTTCCTGCGCCCCTCCGCCGGGACCGCACCCGGGCACGAGGGCGCTGCCGGATCGAGGGGGCGCAGCGGACGCTGCGCGCGGGGACCGGTGTCAGCGCTCCGGGCGACAGACCGCGCTGCTCACCAGCGCGAGGTCGATGTGACGGCGCTCGACGAGCAGCACGCCACGACCGGTCACCCGGCCATGGTCGCACACGACCGGGGATCAGCGGGCCGGGGCACCGGCCTCGCCGCGGGCCCGGGGCGGGGCCCCGTCGCCCTCCATCGCGGCGCGGACGAGGGCCACCGACCGCGCCAGCGGGGTCACCGACGTGTCGATCACCAGCTCGGGGCGCACCGGGGGCTCGTAGGGGTCGCTCACCCCCGTGAAGACCGGGATCTCCCCGGCGCGGGCCCGGGCGTACAGCCCCTTGACGTCGCGCTCCTCGCAGACCTCCAGCGGGGTGGCCAGGTGCACGAGCACGAACCGGCCGTGCCGCTCGACGAGCTCCCGGGCCTCCTCGCGGGCGGCCTCGTAGGGGGCGATGGCCGCGACGACCACCGTCCCCCCGTGCTTGACCACCTCGCCGGCGACGAAGCCGATCCGGCGGATGTTGAGGTCGCGGTGCTCCCGGGAGAAGGTCAGCTCGCTGGAGAGGTGGGTGCGGACGACGTCGCCGTCGAGGACCGTCACCGGCCGGCCCTCGGCCTCCAGCCCGGCGATCAGCGCGTCGGCGATCGTCGACTTCCCGGCCCCGGACAGGCCGGTGAGGAACACGGTGACACCCCGGTGCGGCGCGCTCATGCCGCCATCCTGGCCCAGCCGCCCCCGGTGGCGGGCGGTCGGGCGTCCCGCCGGGCGGGTCAGCGCGGCAGGTCGGCGGAGAAGGAGCGCCACGCCTCCTCGAGCGCGGCCAGCTCGGCCGCCGCGCCCGGCAGCTCCCCGGCCACCACGTCGGCCAGGGTCACCTCCTCGAGCACCCGCCGGTAGGCCTCCCGGGCGGCGACCCACACCGAGGCGAGCGGCCCGGCGCTGCCCGGGTACTCGACGTCCTCGGGGCGCTGGCCGTGCACCTCGGCGAGGAAGCCCTGCTCCACCCGCATCACCCGGGCGATCGAGACCTCCTCGGGCGGCAGGGCCAGCCGGTAGCCGCCCTCGCGGCCGCGCTGGCTGGTGACCAGCCGGGCGTGCTGGAGGTCGCCGAGGATGGACTGCAGGAAGCGCGAGGGGATCTGCTGGGCGGTCGCGATCCGGTCGCAGGTGAGCGCGCCGGGCGCGGCCGCCGCCAGTTCCACGGCCGCGCGGACGGCGTAGTCGACCCGGGCGGTGATGCGCACGGGCCCATCCTGCCCGGTCTGCGACCCTGGGCGGGTGCCACGACTGCGGTTCACCACCCTGGTGGAGGCGCCGCTGACGGTGGCCTTCGACGTCGCCCGTGGCCCCGACGGCTCCTGGTCGCCCCCGCTGGAGGAGGTCGAGGCGGTGCGCCCGGACCGGGTGGTGCACGCCCGTGGCGGCCTGCGGCGCACCCGCCGGTTCGCCGCCACCGACGCCGGGACGCGGGTAGAGGAGGAGCTCGAGTGGGCCGGCCGGCTGCCCGGCGTCCTCGGCCGGGTCACCGACCGGGTGCGGGGCCGCCGGCTGGGCCGGGTCGCGCCCGCGCGGCTGGGCGCCTACGCCGCGGTGGCCGCCCGGCGGGCGCGCGACGTCGTCCAGGTGGTCGGCGCGGCCCTGGTGGACGGCGACCGCGTGCTCGTCGCCCAGCGCTCCGGCGGCCTCTACGACGGCTGCTGGGAGTTCCCCGGCGGCAAGGTCGAACCGGGCGAGGACGAGCGCGCCGGGCTGGTGCGCGAGCTCGAGGAGGAGCTCGGGCTCACCGTGGTGCCCGGCGCCTTCCTCGGCGAGGTGGTGCTCGACGGGGTCGTCGCCGGGGGAGCGCCCGGGGGGTCCACGCTGCGCCTGTGGGCGGCCACCGCCGCCGGGGGAGCGGTCCCGACCGCCCGCGAGCACGCCGAGCTGCGCTGGGTCGGCGCCGCCGACCTCGACGACCTCGACTGGATCCCCGCCGACCGGCCCCTGCTGCCGGCGGTCCGGGGGCTGCTCGACGGGCGCCGCTGACCAGCCCGCAGACCGAGCCCGCTGAACCGGCGCTGTGGACCCTGTGGCGCGCACCGCGAGGGGGCGGACTCCTTGCGGCCGGACCGGACGCGGGCCGCAACTCCTCCCGAGTGGGAGCATCCCTCCGCCCGCAAGCACGATTCCACGGTGTGAGACGGTGAGCAGAGGTCACAACTCGGTGTCGGTCGTGGCGGCCGGTGCGCTACGCGCCTAGGTTTTCCCGACGTACCGACCGACCGGTACCTGTCCGCACGATCCCGCCGGCCCGGCCGCGCGGCCGGCCCCGGGGAATCGAGACCATTCCCCCCGCACCGCGGGACGAGGGAGGCATTGCACGTGAGGTTGAGCAAGCGTTCTGCGGTGCTCGTCGCGACCGGCCTGTCCGGCGCGATGGTGCTGTCCGCCTGTGGTGGCGGGGACGACGACGGCGGCACCGGCGCGGCCGGGGGCGACGGCGGGTCCTTCAGCGTCTACATCGGTGAGCCGGAGAACCCGCTGGTCCCCGGCAACACCAACGAGACCGAGGGTGGCCAGATCGTCGACTCGCTGTTCACCCGGCTGGTCCAGTACGACGTGGAGACCAACGAGGCGGTCTTCACCGGGGTCGCCGAGTCGATCGAGTCCGAGGACCAGCAGACCTGGACGGTCAACCTCAAGGAGGGCTGGACCTTCCACGACGGGACGCCGGTCACCGCGCAGTCGTTCGTCGACGCGTGGAACTACACCGCCTACAGCCCGAACGCGCAGGGCAACTCGTACTTCTTCTCGAACATCGCGGGCTACGACCAGCTGCAGGCGCCGACCGACGACGCCGGCAACGTCACCGGTGAGCCGGCCGCCACCGAGATGTCGGGCCTGCGCGTCATCGACGACCGGACCTTCGAGGTCGAGCTCACCTCGCCGTACGCGCAGTGGCCGACCACCACCGGGTACACCGCGTTCGCCCCGCTGCCCGAGGCGTTCTTCGAGGACCCGGAGGGCTTCGGCGAGCAGCCGATCGGCAACGGCCCGTTCCAGGCCGAGGAGGCCCTCGTCCCCGGTCAGGGCATCACCCTGACCCGCTACGATGACTACGCCGGCGAGACCGAGGGCAACGCCGACTCGGTCGAGTACCGCATCTACACCGAGCAGAACACCGCCTACACCGACCTGCAGGCCGGCAACGTCGACATCGTCGACCAGCTGCCGCCGGAGGTCATCGCCTCGGCGGAGGGGGAGTTCGGCGACCGGTACCTCGAGACCGCGCAGGGCGACATCACCTCGCTGGGCTTCCCGACCTACGACCAGCGCTTCGCCGACCCGAACGTGCGCAAGGCGTTCTCGATGGCGATCGACCGGCAGGCGATCAGCGACGCCATCTTCAACGGCACCCGCACCCCGGCGACCTCCTACATCAGCCCGGTCGTCGACGGCTTCCGCGAGGACGCCTGCCAGGTCTGCGAGCTGAACGCCGAGGAGGCCAACCGGCTGCTCGACGAGGCCGGCTTCGACCGCAGCCAGCCGGTCGACCTGTGGTTCAACGCCGGCGCCGGCCACGACGCCTGGATGGAGGCCATCGGCAACCAGATCCGGGAGAACCTCGGCGTCGACTACAACCTGCAGGGCAACCTGGACTTCTCCGAGTACCTGCCGCTGCAGGACGCCCAGGGCATGACCGGCCCGTTCCGGTCCGGCTGGATCATGGACTACCCGGTCGCCGAGAACTTCCTCGGCCCGCTGTACTCCACCGCCGCCATCCCGCCGGCCGGGTCGAACGTGACCTTCTACAGCAACCCGGAGTTCGACCAGGCGATCGCAGAAGGCAACTCCGCCGAGTCGAACGACGCGGCCATCGAGGCGTACCAGAACGCCGAGGACATCCTCCTCGAGGACTTCCCGGCCGCGCCGCTGTTCTACCGGCTGAACCAGGGTGCGCACTCGGAGAACGTCGACAACGTCATCATCGACGCCTTCGGCCGCGTCCGCGTCGCGGACGTGCAGGTCGTCGGCTGACCCTGTAGGCACCGCACCACCCGCCGGGGGCGCCGTCCACGCCAGGACGGTCGCCCCCGGCGGCGCGTGTGCCCTCGACAGAGCACGATGGAACCGGCGCCCCCGACCCGGGCCGGCGCACACACCCGAGGGGGGACATGGGCCGCTACGTCGCGCGCCGCCTCTTGCTCACCATCCCGGTCCTGATCGGCGCCTCCTTCCTGATCTTCGCGCTGGTGTACGCCCTGCCCGGCGACCCCATCCGCGCGCTCGGCGGTGACCGCCCGCTCTCCCCGGCCGTGCAGGCCGAGCTCCGCGAGGAGTTCAACCTCAACGACCCGTTCGTCATCCAGTACGTCAAGTACCTCGGCGACCTGGTCCAGGGCGACTTCGGCACCGACTTCCGCGGCCGCGAGGTGCTCGACACGATCGAGCAGCGGCTGCCGGTCACCGTCCGGCTGACCGTGGTCGCGATCGCCATCGAGGCGGTCATCGGGATCATCGCCGGGGTCCTGGCCGGGATCCGCCGCAACGGTTTCCTGGACAACCTCGTGCTGGTCAGCAGCACGATCATCGTCTCCATCCCGATCCTGGTGCTCGCCTTCGTGGCGCAGTTCGTCTTCGGCCTGCAGTTCGGCTGGTTCCCCATCGCCGGGATCGGGGACGGCTGGTACAGCTACCTGCTCCCGGGCATGGTGCTCGCCGCCGGCTCGCTGGCCTACGTGGCCCGGCTGACCCGCACCAGCGTGGCGGAGAACCTGCGCGGGGACTACGTGCGGACGGCGCGGGCCAAGGGCCTGCCGAAGCGGACGGTCATCGTCCGCCACACGCTGCGCAACAGCCTCATCCCGGTGGTCACGTTCATCGGCGCCGACATCGGCACGCTCATGGGCGGGGCGATCGTCACCGAGTCGGTGTTCAACCTGCCGGGCCTCGGGCGGGCGGTCTACGACGCGATCCGGGCACAGGAGGGCGCGGTCGTGGTCGGCATCGTCACGCTCTTCGTCTTCTTCTTCATCTTCTTCAACCTGGTGGTCGACGTGCTCTACGCCGTCCTCGACCCGAGGATCCGCTATGACTGACCGGAACCGGCGGGGCACCGCCGTCGACCAGCAGCAGGCCGACCTGCGCCACGACGAGGTCCAGGCCGGCACGCAGACCGGGCTGGACGAGCCGGACGTCGACGTCACCGACGCCCGGCAGAACAGCCTGTGGAGCGACGCCTGGGGCGAGCTCAAGCGCAACCCGCTGTTCTGGATCGGCTCGTTGCTCGCCCTGGGGTTCGTGGTGATGGCGCTGTTCCCGTCGCTGTTCGCCCGGGGCGCCGACCCGCGGGACTGCAGCCTGGCCAACAGCCAGGGCAAGCCGTCGGCCGAGCACTGGTTCGGGTTCGACCAGCAGGGCTGCGACTACCTCGCCAACGTCGTCTACGGCGCGCGGAACTCGCTGATCATCGGCCTGCTGGCCGTGGCGGTGGTCCTCGTGATGGGGATCCTCGTCGGGGCGGTCGCCGGGTTCTTCGGCGGCGGTGTCGACAGCCTGCTCTCCCGCATCACCGACATCTTCTACGCCCTGCCGCTCGTGCTCGGAGCGCTGGTCGTCCTGCGCAGCGGCACCCTCGGCCGCGGGGTCGTGGCGGTCGCGATCGCGCTGGCCGCCTTCGGCTGGATGACCGCGATGCGGCTGGTCCGGTCCCAGGTCATCGCGGTGAAGAGCTCGGACTACGTCGCGGCGGCCCGGGCCATGGGGGCGTCCAACGGGCGCATCCTGGTCCGGCACATCCTGCCGAACGCGGTCGCGCCGGTGCTGGTGTACACGACGATCACCATCGGCGTGCTCATCGCCGCGGAGGCCACGCTGACCTACCTCGGCGTGGGCCTGCAGCGGCCGGCGATCTCCTGGGGCCTGCAGATCGACGCCGGGCAGAACCTGCTGCGCGTGTCGCCGCACCTGGTGCTCTTCCCCAGCCTCGCCCTGACCCTGACCGTGATGGCGTTCGTGATGCTGGGTGACGCCCTGCGCGACGCCCTCGACCCGAGGCAGCGCGCATGACCCGCCCCGACCTGTCCGAGCCGGCCCCCGCGCCCGACCCCACCGGCACCCCCGTGCTGGAGGTCGACGACCTGCACGTCGAGTTCCGGACCCGCGGCGGCGTGGTGAACGCGGTCAACGGGGTCAGCTACTCCCTGGCCGAGGGCGAGACCCTGGCCATCCTCGGCGAGTCCGGGTCCGGGAAGTCCGTGTCCGCCCAGGCGATCATGGGGATCCTCGACTCCCCGCCGGCGCGGATCACCGGCGGCGGCATCTTCTTCCAGGGCCGCGACCTGCTGACGATGCCGGAGGACGAGCAGCGCAAGGTCCGCGGGCCGGGCATCTCGATGATCTTCCAGGACGCCCTGTCCTCGCTGAACCCGGTCTACAGCGTCGGCTTCCAGATCGGGGAGATGTTCCGCGCGCACCGCGGCACCTCCCGCAAGGAGGCCAAGCAGCACGCCATCGAGCTGATGGACCGGGTGCGCATCCCCGGGGCCCGCGCGCGGGTGAACGACTACCCGCACCAGTTCTCGGGGGGCATGCGCCAGCGGGTCATGATCGCGATGGCCATCGCCCTCGACCCGCGCGTCCTCATCGCCGACGAGCCGACCACCGCCCTCGACGTCACGGTGCAGGCCCAGGTGATGGACCTGCTCAAGGACCTCCAGCGCGACACCGGCATGGGCCTGATCCTCATCACCCACGACCTCGGCGTGGTCAACGAGGTCGCCGACAACGTCGCCGTCATGTACGCCGGGCGCATCGTCGAGCGGGGCACGGTCGACGACGTCTTCAACAACCCGGCGCACCCCTACACCGACGGCCTGATGAGCTCGGTGCCGCAGGTCGAGCACAAGGGCGGCCGGCTGCTGCCCATCATCGGGCAGCCGCCGAACCTGGCCGCGATCCCGCCCGGCTGCCCCTTCCACCCCCGCTGCGCGCGCCGCCGGCTCGAGGCCGACGCCCTGCCGGGCCGGGTGTGCGACACCGATGTCCCGCCGCTGCGGCTGGTCGTGCCCGGCCGCGAGGCGGCCTGCCACTACAGCGAGGAGGTCCTCGGTGCCTGACGACAGCTCCGGGAGCACCGCGGCGTCCCCGTCCGGGGGGGCCCCGCTCTCGAAGGGGGGCCGGCGCCCCTCCGCCCCGCCCGCCGGTGACGCGCTGCTGGAGATCCGGGACCTGCAGAAGCACTTCCCGCTGACCCAGGGCGTCGTCTTCAAGCGCACCATCGGGCACGTCCGCGCCGTGGACGGCGTGAACCTCACCCTGCGGCGCGGGGAGACGGTGGGCCTGGTCGGCGAGTCCGGGTGCGGCAAGTCGACGGTGTCGAAGCTGATCGTCGCGCTGGAGAAGCCCACCGCCGGCTCGATCGTCTACAAGGGCCGCGACGTCACCGGGCTCTCCGGCAAGGCCCTCAAGGAGTACCGCCGCGAGGTGCAGATCATCTTCCAGGACCCGTACGCCTCGCTGAACCCGCGGATGACCGTGGGCGACATCGTGGCCGAGGGCTGGTCGGTGCACGACGACGTGGCGCCCAAGAAGGGCCGCCTGCAGCGGACCCAGGAGCTGCTCGACCGGGTCGGCCTCAACCCCGACTACGTCAACCGCTACCCGCACCAGTTCTCCGGCGGGCAGCGGCAGCGGATCGGGATCGCCCGCGCCCTGGCGCTGCGCCCGGAGATCATCGTCTGCGACGAGCCGGTGTCGGCCCTCGACGTCTCCGTCCAGGCCCAGGTGGTCAACCTGCTCGAGGACCTGCAGGAGGAGTTCGGGCTCTCCTACCTGTTCATCGCCCACGACCTGTCCGTCGTCCGGCACATCTCCGACCGGGTGGCGGTCATGTACCTCGGCAGCATCGTCGAGGAGGGCACCGACGAGCAGGTGTACGGGTCGCCCTCGCACCCCTACACGCAGGCGCTGCTCTCCTCGGTGCCGCTGCACGAGCCGCACCTGCGGGGGCAGAAGGACCGCATCCTGCTCCAGGGCGACGTCCCCAGCCCGGCCGACCCGCCCTCGGGCTGCCGGTTCCGGACCCGCTGCTGGAAGGCCCAGGACATCTGCGCCCAGGAGCCGCCGGCGCTGGTCGACCGCGGCCAGGGGCACCCGTCGTCCTGCCACTTCGCCGAGGCCCGCGAGGTCGTCCCCGTCGACGCGGAGTGAGGTGTTCCCGGCCGGACCCGCCGTGATCATGGGGATCCCGCAGGGATCCCCGGCGTGTCGGCCCGTGTCGCGTGGAACAACCCCGTGATCGACGCGGCGGCGGGGTGCAGGGCACCCGTTCTCGGGGGGCCGGGGAGAATGGCCCACCGTGACCGCCGACCGCCGCCTGCTGCTCGTGCACGCCCACCCCGACGACGAGACGATCAACAACGGCGCGACCATGGCGCGCTACGTCGCCGAGGGTGTGCAGGTCACCCTGCTCACCTGCACCCTCGGCGAGGAGGGCGAGGTGCTCGTGCCCGAGCTGGAGCTGCTCGGCCCCGAGCACGCCGACCAGCTCGGCGGGTACCGGATCGCCGAGCTGCGGGCGGCGATGGAGGCGCTCGGCGTCACCGACTGGCGCTTCCTCGGCGGGCCCGGGCGGTACCGGGACTCCGGGATGATGGGGACCCCGGCCAACGACAAGCCCCGCGCGTTCTGGCGCGCCGACCTCGACGAGGCGGTCGCGCACGCCGTCGCCGTGGTCCGGGAGCGGCGCCCCCAGGTCCTCGTCACCTACGACGAGCAGGGCGGCTACGGCCACCCCGACCACATCCAGGCGCACCGGGTCGCGATGGCCGCGGTCGAGCGGGCGGCCGACCCGGCCTACCGGCCCGACCTCGGCGAGGCGTGGGACGTCGCCAAGGTCTACTGGTGCTGCATGCCCCGCTCGGTGGTGCGGGAGGGGGTCGAGGCGATGGCCGCGCTCGGCGAGGAGTCGCCGTTCGACTCGCTCGGCGACATCGACCAGGTGCCCTTCGCCGTCCCCGACGAGGTGGTCACCGCCGCCGTCGACGGCCGGGCCCACGCAGGCCGCAAGGACGCCGCCATGCGCGCGCACGCCACCCAGATCACCGTCGACGGGCCGTTCTTCGCGCTGTCCAACAACCTCGGCCAGGAGGTGCTCGGTGTCGAGCACTACCGCCTGGTGCGGGGCGAGCGCGGCCCGGCCGGCCGGGGGTCGAACGGCTGGGAGGACGACCTGTTCGCCGGCCTACCCGGATGAGGGCGGCGGCGCGGGTCGCCGGCGGGCTGCTCGTCGTCGTCCTGGCCACCTGGCTGGCCCTCGTCGAGGTCTTCTGGCTGCCCCTGCGCATCGGCGCGGTGCCGGTCCCGGTCTCGGTGGCCGCGGCGGTGGCCGGGAACCTGCTGCTGGTCCCGCTGGCGGCGCGGCTGACCGGCTCCCGCGCGGCCGCCGTCCTCCCGGCGCTGGTCTGGCTGGCCGTCGCCCTGGCGGCGAGCACCCGCCGGCCGGAGGGGGACCTCGTCGTCACCGGGGACGGGGTGGCCGGGGTGGTCAACCTCGCCTTCCTGCTGCTGGGCGTCGTGGCGGCGGCGTTCGCCGTGGGCCGGGTGCTCGCCGCGCCCCGGGTCAGCCCGGGGCCAGCCGGTAGTGGTAGCGGTGGTGCTCGATGAACCCGGCCTGCCGGTACAGCGCCCGGGCCGGCGCGTTGGACGCCGTCACCTGCAGGTAGACCCACCGGGCGCCGCGCTGCGCCCCTCAGCGCAGCAGCGCGGCCATCACCGCGGTGGCCAGGCCCTGCCGGCGGTGCGCCTCCTCGACGGTCACCGCGGCCACCCCCAGCCAGTCGCCGGTGACCACCCCGCGGCCGACGGCGGCCAGCGGCGCCGGCTCCGGGTCCCGCCGGACCGAGGCGAAGGCGACCTCGTCGGCGTTGGTGAGGACCGACCGCGCGGTGGCGGGCAGCGGGCGCCCGCGGTGCCGGTACCCGGCGAGCCAGGCCTCGTCGGGCACGGGGGAGAGGTCGACGGCGACCGCGTCGTCCGCCGGGGGCGCGGTCACCGGGGCGGTGAGCACCAGGACGTCCTCGTCCCGCTCCCAGCCCGCGGCGGCGCACGCCGCGTCCGCCGCCCGCGACGCCACACCCGGCAGCTGTGCGGTGGGCCGCAGGTCCCGTGCGGTGTACCAGGCGGCCACCGCCGCGACAGCCTCCGGCAGCGGCACCCCGGGGTCGCCGACGACGAGGGCGGAGTTGGCCCGTCCGGTGAACCCGCCCCCGGCACGCAACACCCAGTCGCCCAGCGGCTCCTCCTCGGTGCCGCGCCAGCCGCGCGCGGCGACGCGCTCCAGCTCGGCGACACCGAGGGGGCTGCGGCTCTGTCCCATGCCCGCGATCCTCGCCGGTGCCGCCCGGGCCCCTCGACGGGGGCAGCCGGCCCGCCCCCGTCGCACGCGGGAGCCCGGTCGCACGACATACTGAACGCTGTTCCTGCGCACCCGGGGAGCCCCCGGGAGCGCCGCTCGTCCGCCCCGGAGGAAGCCCGTGACCTACGTCATCACCCAGGCCTGCGTCGACGTCCTCGACAAGGCGTGCATCGACGAGTGTCCGGTCGACTGCATCTACGAGGGTGAGCGGATGCTCTACATCCACCCCGACGAGTGCGTCGACTGCGGTGCCTGCGAGCCGGTCTGCCCGGTGGAGGCCATCTACTACGAGGACGACGTCCCGGACAAGTGGAAGGACTTCTACAACGCCAACGTGGAGTTCTTCTCCGACCTGGGCAGCCCGGGCGGCGCCGCCAAGACCGGGAAGATCGGCAAGGACCACCCGCTGGTGGCCGCCCTGCCGCCGCAGGGCGAGGGCCACTGACGACCACCGCTGCGGGGACGGCGGCCGGCCGGCTGCCCGACTTCCCCTGGGACTCCCTCGCCGGCGCCCGGGCCAAGGCGGCCGGGCACCCGGGCGGTGTCGTCGACCTGTCCATCGGGACGCCGGTCGACGACACCCCGGCGGTGCTCCAGGACGCGCTGGCCGGCGCCGCCGACGCCCCCGGCTACCCGACCGCGCTGGGCACCGCCGACCTGCGCCGCGCCGCGGCCGGGTGGCTGCAGCGGCGCCTCGGCGTCCGCCTGGCCGACCCGCTGGGCGCCGACCCGTCGGTCATCCCGACCGTCGGCTCCAAGGAGCTGGTCGCCCTGCTGCCCACCCTCCTGGGGCTGCGCGGCGCCGGCACCGTGCTCGTGCCCGAGGTCGCCTACCCGACCTACGAGGTGGGCGCGGTGCTGGCCGGGCTCGCCGTCCGCCGCACCGACACCCCGCCGGACGACGCGGCCGGCGTCGTCCTCGTCTGGCTCAACTCCCCGGGCAACCCGCACGGCCGGGTGCTCCCCGACGAGCAGCTGCGGGCCTGGGTGGCCTGGGGCCGGGCCCACGGCGTCCCGGTCGTCGCCGACGAGTGCTACGTGACCCTGGGCTGGGACGTCGAGCCCCGGTCGGTGCTGCACCCGGCCGTGTCCGGCGACGACCACACCGGCCTGCTGGCGGTGCACTCGCTGTCCAAGCAGTCCACCGCGGCCGGGTACCGCGCCGGGCTGCTGTCCGGTGACCCGGCGCTGGTCCGGCGGGTCTGGGAGGTCCGCCGGCACCTGGGCCTGCTGGTGCCCGGCCCGGTGCAGGCGGCGATGACCGCCGGGCTCGCCGACGACACCCACGTCGAGGCGCAGCGCGAGCGCTACCGGGCCCGCCGCGAGCGGCTGGCGGCCGCCGTCCGGGCCGCCGGGGCGGGCATCGACCACTCCGAGGCCGGGCTGTACCTCTGGGTCACCCGCGACGAGGACTGCTGGGCGACCATCGACTGGCTGGCCGGGCGGGGGATCGTCGCCGCGCCGGGCTCCTTCTACGGCCCGGCCGGTGCCCGGCACGTGCGGCTGGCGCTGACCGCCACCGACGAGCGGGTCGCCGCGGCCGCGGAGCGCCTGGCGGGGTGACCCCCGCCGCCGTGGGCGCCCGGGCGGCGGCCCGCTGGGGGCTGCGGCTCGGGCGGCCGTTCCCGACCAGCGGCCGGTTCGTGGCGCCGGCCCGGCGTGCGGACGGGACCGCGGTGGTGGTGAAGGCGGGGGCCGCCGGCGACCCCACCCTCGCCGGGGAGGCGGCGGCGCTGGCCGCCTGGGGCGGCCGGGGTGCGGTCCGGCTGCTCGACGTGGCCGCCGACGCGGAGGGGACGGCGCTGCTGCTGGCCGCCGCCGTCCCCGGCACCGACCTGTCCGGCTTCCCCGACGCCGATGCGCTGCCCCTGCTGGCCGCGGTCGCGCGGCGGCTGCACCGCTCGGGCGCGGCCCGGCCACCCGGCGCGCCGGACAGCCGGCGGCGGGTGCCGCTGCTGCGGGCCGGCTCACCCCTGGTGCCGGCCGATCTGACCGCCCGGGCGGCGGACCTGCTCGAGCACCTGCTCGGCACCGCGGCGCCCGCCGTGCTCTGCCACGGCGACCTGCACGGCGCCAACGTGCTGCGCGACGGCGACGGGTGGGTCGCCGTCGACCCGCACGGCGTGTGGGGCGAGCCGGCGCTGGACGCCGGGACGGCGCTGCACAACCCGCCGCGGCCGTGGGCGGCGCTGCCCGGCCTGGCCGGCCTGGTCGACGAGCGGGTGGCGCTGCTCGCGGTGGGGCTCGGGGTGCCGCCGGACCGGGCCCGCGCGTGGGGGTTCGTGAGCGCGGCGGTCGGTCTGGTGTGGGGCGCGCGGGACACCGGCCGCGGTGACCCGGACCTGCTCGCCCTGGCCCGCGTGCTGGCCGGCCCCGTCCCCTGAGCCGGGACCTCCGGCGACGGGGCGGTCAGCGCAGGGAGGTCACGGGCAGCCGCGGTCCCCGCCGGCGAGCGCCGCGGTGAGCTCCTCGGCCATCGTGGCCCAGCGCTCGTAGGCCTCGGGGAAGGCCGAGCGCTGGACGATCTGGGCGGCGTCGGTGACCCGGCGGCCCTCCCAGCCCGGGACCTCCACCAGGCGGTCGTAGAAGATGCCGGCGGCGTACACCGGGTCCTGCACCTGCTCCGGCGTCCCCCAGCCCTGCGAGGGGCGCTGCTGGAACAGGCCGAGGGAGTCGCGGTCGCCGTACGGGAGGTTGCGCAGGCTGGACTCCTGCATGGCCGTGGCGAGGGCGACGACCACCGCCCGGTGGGGGAGGCCGCGGTCGAAGCCGACCTGCGCGATGGTGCGGGCGTTGCCGACCTGCTCGCCGCTGAGCCGCATCCCGGTCGCGGGCAGGGTGCACTCCGCCGTCGCCATCGGCACGTCGTCGCGGGCGGCCCGCGCGGAGAGGGCGAGGAGGACGACCACGAGGACGACCACGCCCACCCAGGCCCAGCCGGCCAGGTCACGCCGCGCCGGACGGCGCCCGCGGGCCGGCCGGCGCGACGACCCCCGGGACGGCCTCCGCGCCGGACCCCGGGCGGCGGTGCCGCTGCGGCTCCGGGCACCCGGGGTCCGGCGGACCGCCGTCGCGCTGCCGCCTCGTGCGCTCACCCGGCCGACTGTAGGCGGCCGGGCTGCGCTTCCAGCGGTGTCGCGGGGGAGGTGTCGCTCGCTACGGTGTCGCCGCCACCGCCTGCGAGGAGACCCATGGCCGACGTCCTGCTGCCCGGCATCACCGCCACGCGGGTGACCACCCCGCGCCTGACCCAGAACGTGCTGCACCCCGACGGCGTCGACCCGGCCGGGCCGGGGGAGACCGTCCTGTTCGTGCACGGCAACGTCAGCTCGGCGCTGTTCTGGCAGCCCACGATGCTGGCGGTCGCCGAGGTGGGGCGGGCCCGGCCGCTCGCGGTCGACCTGCGCGGCTACGGCGACACCGACCCGCTGCCGGTGGACGCCAACCGCGGGGTCCGGGACTGGGCCGACGACCTCGGCGCGCTCGTCGACACCCTGGGGCTGGACCGGGTGCACCTGGTCGGCTGGAGCATGGGCGCCGGCGTCGTCCTCCAGCACCTGCTCGACGCGCCGGAGCGGGTGGCGTCGGTCGCGCTGGTCGCCCCGGTCTCGCCGTACGGCTTCGGCGGCACCGCCGGCCCGGAGGGGCGGCGGCTGTCGGAGGACGGCGCCGGCTCCGGCGGCGGTGCGGCCAACCCCGACTTCGTGGCGGCGCTGGCGGCCGGGGACACCGGTGACGCGGCACCGACCAGCCCGCGCTCGATCCTGCGCGCGTTCTACGTGGCGCCGGGGTCGCTGCCGCTCGACCCGCGGCTGGAGGACGTCTTCGTCGCGGCGATGCTCTCGACGCGCACCGGCGAGGACCACTACCCCGGGGACAGCCGGCCCGCGAGCACCTGGCCTGGCCTGGCGCCGGGCACCCGCGGGGTGCTCAACACGATGGCGCCCACGGTGTTCGACGTCTCGGGGATCGTCGACCTGGCCGGCAAGCCCCCGGTGCTCTGGATCCGCGGGGACGCCGACGCCATCGTCTCGGACGCGTCGGTGTTCGACCTGGCGCAGCTGGGGGTGCTGGGCGCCGTTCCCGGCTGGCCGGGGGAGCACGTCTGCCCGCCGCAGCCGATGGTGACCCAGACCCGGGCGGTGCTCGACCGGTACGCCGCCACCGGCGGGGCCTACCGCGAGGTCGTGCTGCCCGGGGTCGGGCACTCGCCGCACGTGGAGCGCCCGCAGGAGTTCACCGTCGCCCTGCTCGAGCACCTGGACCGGCCGGCGCTGGTGCCCTCGAACACCCCGGAGACGCCGGGGCCGGGGGACGTGGGCTGACCCCCGCTCCCGGGCGTCCCGGGCCGGGCTCCTCAGGAGCCGGCGGGCACCGGGGGCAGGCCGGCCAGCGCGGGCGCCAGCCGTTCGTCGGTCACGGCCTCGTCGGCCATGCGGCCGGACAGGTAGGCGTCGTAGGCCCCGAGGTCGAGGTGACCGTGCCCGCACAGCGCCGTCAGGATCACCTTCTCCTCGCCCGATTCCCGGCAGGCCAGCGCCTCGCGGATGCAGGCGGCCAGCGCGTGGGTCGGCTCCGGGGCCGGCACGATGCCCTCGGTCCGGGCGAACTGCACGGCGGCCGCGAAGCACTCCGTCTGCGGCAGGGCCAGCGCCTCCAGCAGGCCCAGCTCGTGCACGTGGGACAGCAGCGGTGACATCCCGTGGTACCGGAGCCCCCCGGCGTGGATGGGGTCGGGCACGAAGTCGTGGCCGAGGGTGTGCATCTTCATGAGCGGGGTCATGCCGGCGGTGTCGCCGAAGTCGTACGCGTAGACGCCGCGGGTGAGCGACGGGCAGGACGCCGGCTCGACGGCGCGGATCGTCGGCGACATCCGCCCGGCCAGCTTCTCCCGCAGGATGGGGAAGACCAGCCCGCCGAAGTTCGAGCCGCCGCCGGTGCAGCCCACGACGACGTCGGGCTTCTCCTCGACGGCGGCCAGCTGCAGAAGGGCCTCCTCGCCGATGACCGTCTGGTGCAGCAGCACGTGGTTGAGGACGCTGCCGAGGGCGTACCGGGTGCCCGGGTCCGCGGCGGCCACCTCCACGGCCTCGCTGATCGCGATGCCGAGCGACCCCGGGTGCTGCGGGTCCTCGGCCCGGATCCCCCGCCCGGCGTCGGTCAGGTCCGACGGGGAGCGGTGCACCCGGGCCCCGAAGACCTCCATCATCGTCCGCCGGTAGGGCTTCTGGTCGTAGGAGGCGCCGACCTGCCAGATCTCCACGTCGAGGTCGAACAGGGCACCGGCGAAGGCCAGGGCGGTGCCCCACTGGCCGGCGCCGGTCTCGGTGGTCAGCTTCCGGATCCCGGCCTGCGCGTTGTAGAAGGCCTGCGGCACGGCCGTGTTCGGCTTGTGCGAGCCGGCGGGCGAGACGCCCTCGTACTTGTAGTAGATGCGCGCCGGCGTGCCGAGCGCCTTCTCGAGGCGGTGCGCCCGGTACAGCGGCGCGGGTCGCCAGAGCCGGTACACGTCGAGCACCTCGCCGGGGATGTCGACGTACCGCTCGCCGGTGACCTCCTGGGCGATGAGGGCCTCCGGGAACAGCGGGGCCAGGTCGTCCGGGCCGACCGGCTGCAGGGTCCCGGGGTGCAGCGGCGGGGGCGGCGGTTCGGGCAGGTCGGGGACGACGTTGTACCACTGCGTCGGCAGCTGGGACTCGTCCAGCAGGATCTTGTGCTGCAGCGCCGCCATGCCGTCTCCTCCGGCCGGTTCCACGGGGTGCGCCGAGCCTAGACGCCCGCGGCGGCGGGGGAGCCGCGCGGAACGCGGCCGGTGCCCGCCGGCAGGTCCCCCCGCTGCGCCGCCGTTCCCGCGGGAACGGCTCAGCCGGGCATCGGGGTGCCGGTCTCGACGGCGAGGCGGCGGGTGAGGTCGCGGTGGGTCATGAGGACGCCGATGGCGTAGCGCAGGTCGAGGGGGTCGTGGTGGTCCTGCAGGGTGGCCGGCAGGTCGGGGGCGCCGTCGGGGAACAGGGCTCGGTCGATCCGCCGACTCACGCGGGCCGGGCTGGTCGGGGTGGTGGTGCTGCGGGCGGTGGTGGTGCCGCGCTGCCCGCGGCGGCCGGCGGGGCGCCGGCCGGGTGCGGCCGCGCGGCGGGCCTCGCTGGTCCGGCGCCCGGGGCGTGCGGTCGGGTGGGTGCCGGTTGGGCGGCGGGGGAGCAGCCGGGCTGTGGAAGGCCGGGCGCCGGGGGCGATGTCGTGCTCGGCGCCGAGTGCCGGGGCGTCGGTGGGTCGGCGGGCTGTGCTGGTGTCCAGGGGCGGGACGCCGGCGAGGCCGGGGGCGGTGGCCGGGAGCCGGTCGAGGCCGGCCAGGCCACCGGTGAAGGCGCCGTCGGCGCCGCCCCAGACCCGGCGGCCGTCGGGGGTGGTGACGACCAGCCGGCCGTCGCGGCGGGTCGTGGTCAGGTCCAGGTCGTGGACCAGGCCGTGGTCGGTGTCGCACAGCAGCACCAGGTTGGGCAGGTCGGTGCGCCCGCCGAAGAGCCAGTGCCGCAGGTGGTGGGCGTGCAGCCGTTCGATGCGGGTCTCGGGGCAGCCGGGGCGGGCGCACCCGCCGTCGCGGCGCAGCAGCGCGCGGCGCTGCGCCTTCGTGGCCCGCCGCCGGCGCCGGCCCACGGCCAGCGGCTCGCGGCCGGCGGCGAGCATCGCGACCGCGCTGGCCTCGCACAGCACCCGGCGGGCCTGGGCGCCGGTGACCGCCGGGCCGCCCTCCAGGTAGGCGCGGCCGGCGGCGGTGTCCTCGGCGAGCACCGCGGCGTCGACGTGGATGACGACCTCCCGGCGCGGCGGGTCGCCGGGGCGGCGGTCCAGCGCCGGGCGGGCCTCGGCCAGGGCGGCCAGGGCGGCCAGCCGGCGGGCGGCGGTGCGCGCCCGGGCCAGCCCGGCGTCGGTCTCCTCCCCGGCGCAGCGGGCCACCAGGTCGGCGTCGACGGTGCCGCCGGCGGCGCGGGTCTGCTCGTGCGCGGCGCGGGCGCGGGTGGCCTGGGCGCGGTCGCGGCGGGCGGCGCGCTCGGCCAGGGAGTCGATCGCGGCCATCAGTGGAGCGCCCTGGGCGGCCGGGCCGCGCACCCGCAGGGTGAAGGTGCCGTCGTCCTCGGTGCGGTAGTCGAACACCACCTCCGGCTCGGCGCGGCGCCCGCTGTCCTGCTCGGCGGCCTGGTCGTCGACACGGCGCCAGGTGCGGCAGAACCGCTCGGTCTGCGAGGCGGTGGCCGCCAGCGCGAACTCGAGCAGCTCGGCCTCGCAGTCGGGCGTGGCGATGCGGGTCAGCGCGCGCACCTTGGCGTACGACAGCCGCCCGGCGCCGAACGCGACCTGGATGCGCGGCAGGCCGCGCAGCGCCCGGGCCACCCGCACCTGCTCGCGGGCGGCGCCGGGGGACAGGCCGCACTGCCAGGACAGCCAGTGCGCGCAGGAGCGCAGCCCCGGCCCGGCCCGGCCCGCGCGGGCGTCGAACTCGGCCACCAGCCCCAGCCACGCCGCACTCGCCGCGGCCAGCCGCACCGCCCCGGCGGTGATCGCCGCCCCCAGCTCCGCCACCCGGGCCGCCTCGCCCGTCGTCGTACGCATGTTCGGACCGTACGCGGCGCCTCCGACAGGAACCGCAGGTCAACCGCCCCGGCACGTTCCCGCGGGAACGTCCCCGCGTCGTCCAGGTCCCAGCAGCCCTGGCCGGTGACCGGACGGAGAGCCTGACTGTGCGGCGTTCCCGCGGGAACGCCCGGGGTCGAGGAGGCGCGCGCGGCGCGAGGACGACCGGGGCGCGAGGACGACCGGGGCGCGAGGACGACGAGGGCGCGCGCCCGGGCGGTGGGTCAGTTGGCGTGCAGCTCGGCGTTCAGCGCGCCCCAGTCGCCGTCCCGCGGGAGTGCCTCCAGCGCGCCGGTGACGCTGTTGCGGCGGAACAGCAGCCCGTCCCGGCCGGAGAGCTCGGCGGCCTTGACCGTCGAGCCGTCGGGCAGCGAGACCCGCGCCCCGGCGGTGACGTAGCAGCCGGCTTCCACGACGCACCGGTCGCCGAGGGAGATGCCGATGCCGGCGTTGGCGCCCAGCAGGCAGCCCGAGCCGATCGAGACGATCGCCTTGCCGCCGCCGGAGAGGGTCCCCATGATCGACGCGCCACCGCCGATGTCGCTGTCGGCGCCGACGACCACGCCGGCGCTGATCCGGCCCTCCACCATCGACGGGCCGAGCGTGCCGGCGTTGTAGTTGACGAAGCCCTCGTGCATGACCGTCGTCCCCTCGGCGAGGTGGGCCCCGAGCCGCACCCGGCTGCCGTCGGCGACCCGCACCCCCGACGGGATGACGTAGTCGACCATCCGCGGGAACTTGTCCACGCCGTGCACGGTGACCTGCCCGTAGGCGGCCCGCAGCCGGTGCGGGTTGAAGGTGGCGGCCTCCACCGGCCCGGCGCTGGTCCACGCGACGTTCGTCAGCAGCCCGAACACGCCGGTCATGTCCGCCCCGTGCGGCCGGACGAGCCGGTGCGACAGGAGGTGCAGGCGCAACCAGACGTCGTGGGTGTCCGCGGGCGGGGCGGAGAGGTCCGGGACGACGGTGCGGACGCCGACGACCTCGACCCCGCGGGCCTCGTCGCGCCGGACCAGGCCGCCGTAGTCGGGGCCGAGCTCACCGGCGAGCTCGAGCGCGCCCAGACGGGTGGTCCCCGGGGCCGCACCCTCGGGCGCGCCGAGGCGGGGCTCGGGGTACCAGGTGTCGAGCACCGTGCCGGAGGGCGTCACGGTGGCCAGGCCGGCGGCGACGGCGGAGAGCGGGGCGGCGGCAGTCACGCCCCGACGCTACCCAGCCCGGCCACGCACCCCGGACCGCACCCGGACCCCGCACCCGGACCCCGCGCCCGGATCCCGCGCCCGGACCGCCGGTGGACGGCAGGTGACCGTCCGGCGAACCGGCCCCGGGCTCGCGAGGGGCACCCGGCCGTCGCCCGTAGGCTCGGCAGCCGTGACCGACTCGCCGGGGCTCGACCTCTCTGCCGACGTGCTGACGCTCACCCGGGCGCTGGTGGACCAGCACTCCGTCTCCGGCGACGAGGGGCCCCTGGCCGACGCGGTCGAGGCGGCCCTCCGCCGGCTCGGCGGGCTGGAGGTCGAGCGGGTCGGCAACGCGGTGCTGGCCCGCACCGACCTGGGCCGGCCCACCCGGGTGGTGCTCGCCGGGCACCTCGACACCGTGCCCGTCGCCGACAACCTCCCCAGCCGGCTCGACGAGGCCGGCGGCCGGCTCTACGGTTGCGGCACCAGCGACATGAAGGCCGGCGACGCGGTGATGCTGCGGCTGGCCGGGCGCTTCGGCGTCCCGGGCGCGCAGCCGGCCCACGACCTCACGTTCGTCTTCTACGACAACGAGGAGGTCGACTCGGCCCTCAACGGCCTCGGCCGGGTGGCCCGGGAGCACCGCGGCTGGCTGTACGGCGACCTCGCGGTCCTGCTCGAGCCGACCGACGGCGAGGTCGAGGCAGGCTGCCAGGGCACGCTGCGGGCCGTCCTCGAGGTGCCGGGCCGGCGGGCGCACAGCGCGCGCTCCTGGCTCGGGGAGAACGCGATCCACGGTGCGGCCGGCGTCCTGACCACACTGGCGGCCCACGAGGCGCGCACGGTGGACATCGACGGCTGCACCTACCGCGAGGGGCTCAACGCGGTCGGCATCGAGGGCGGGGTGGCGGGCAACGTCATCCCCGATCTCTGCCGGGTCCAGGTGAACTTCCGCTACGCCCCGGACCGCGACGAGGACGCCGCCGAGGCCTACGTCCGCGAGGTCCTCGCCGACGCCCTCGCCACCGGCGCCACGCTCACCGTGGTGGACAACGCCGGCGGCGCGCTCCCCGGCCTGGGCGAGCCGGCCGCCGCGGCCTTCGTCGCCGCGGTCGGCCGCCCGCCCCGGGCCAAGCTCGGCTGGACCGACGTGGCCCGCTTCGCCGCCTTCGGCATCCCCGCGGTCAACTACGGCCCGGGTGACCCCCAGCTCGCCCACACCCGCGAGGAGCACGTCCTGGTCGACCGGCTGCAGCCGGCCGAGGACGCGCTCGTCGCCTACCTCTCCGGAGGGGACGCATGACGACGACGCCCGGGCCCGCCGACGCGCGGAAGCCCCGCCCCACCCGGCACCGCGGCCCGGTCATGCTGCGCGGCGGTGAGCCCGACCCGCGCGACGCCGGGACGACGACCGACCAGCGGCTGCTCGACCGGCGCGGCCCGACCGACTGGGTGCACACCGACCCGTGGCGGGTGCTCCGGATCCAGTCCGAGTTCGTCGAGGGCTTCGGCCTGCTCGCCGAGATGCCGCGGGCGGTCAGCGTGTTCGGCAGCGCCCGCACCCCCCGGGACCACGACCACTACGCGGCGGGCGTGGAGATCGGCGCGGCGCTGGCCCGGGCCGGCTACGCGGTCATCACCGGCGGCGGGCCCGGCGCCATGGAGGCGGCCAACCGGGGCGCCTCGGAGGCCGGTGGGATGTCGGTCGGCCTGGGCATCGAGCTGCCGTTCGAGCAGGAGCTCAACGAGTGGGTCGACGTCGGCATCGCGTTCCGCTACTTCTTCGTCCGCAAGACGATGTTCGTGAAGTACGCGCAGGCCTTCGTCATCCTGCCCGGCGGGTTCGGCACCCTCGACGAGCTGTTCGAGGCGCTGACGCTGGTGCAGACGCGGAAGGTGACCCGCTTCCCGGTGGTGCTCTTCGGGTCGGCGTACTGGTCGGGCCTGGTCGAGTGGATCCGCAGCACGATGGTGCCCGCGGCCACGATCAAGGAGAGCGACCTGGACCTGTTCACGGTCACCGACGACGTCGCCGAGGTCGTGCGGATCATCCAGGAGGCCGAGGCCGCGCGGGAGGCCGGGGACAACGGCGGCGGGATGCGCGGCCTCCGCCTCGACGTCGCACCCAGCGACGCCTGAGCCGGCGTGCTCTCGTTCGCCGTCTTCGTCCTCGGCGTGCTGGTCGTCGGGGGCCTGCTGTTCCTCGGCGGGTCGCTGCTGCTCGGCCGGGGGGAGACCCGGCCCCCGGCCGACCCGGACCGCTCGACGGTGGAGCTGCCCGCCGACCGGCCGGTGACCGCCGACGACGTCCGCGGCGTGCGCATCTCGGTGACCGCGCGCGGCTACCGGATGACCGAGGTCGACTGGCTGCTCGAGCAGCTGGCCCGCACGATCGAGGAGCGGGACGAGGAGATCGCCGCGCTGCGCCGTCGTCCGTCCGGTCCCGGTCCGGACGACGTCCCGCCGCCGGCCCCGGCGGACGGAGCGCACGCGGATGCCTGAGCTGCAGTTGTCGGTCGACGTGGAGGCGCCCCCCGCGCAGGTGTGGACGGCGCTCACCGACTGGACCCGGCAGGGCGAGTGGATGCTGCTCACCGACGTCGAGATCGTCGGCGGCCCGGCCCAGGGCGTCGGGGGCCGGCTGGCCGCCCGCACCGGCGTCCCCGTGCGGCGCGGGCGGCACCTCGGCGTCCTCGACACCATGGTCATCACCGAGTGGGACCCGCCGCACCGGGTCACCGTGCAGCACACCGGGCGGATCATCCGCGGCCCCGGCATCTTCGAGGTCCGCCCGCGCGGCGCGGGCACGACGTTCGTGTGGACCGAGCGGCTGCACCTGCCGTTCGGGTGGCTCGGCCGGCTCGGCTGGCCGCTCGCCCGCCCGTTCGTGGTCGCCGGCGTCCGGCTCTCGCTCAGCCGGTTCCGGGACTTCGCCCGCCGCCACCCCGGCTGAGCCGGGCGCCCCGGGGACCGCGCCGGCGCCGGGATCAGGCGCGCTGGACCGCCAGCCGCGCGCCGAAGCCGAGCAGGGCGCACCCGGTGACCGCGTCCAGCGCCCGCCGGACCGGCCGCCGCGACAGCACCGCCCGCGCCCGGTGCAGCCCGGCCACGAGGAACAGCAGCCAGGCCAGCGACAGCACGGCGTGGGTCAGCGCGAAGGCGGCGAGGACCGCCACGGCGGCGCCGGGACCGAGGAACTGCGGGAGGACGGCGAGGTAGAACGCCAGCACCTTGGGGTTGGTGATGTTGGACAGGAACCCCTGCCGCCAGCCGGCCAGCGCCTGCCCGTGCAGGGGCCCGCCGGACGGGGGCGCCGGGTACCTCCCCCGCACCGCCGAGCGCAGGGCCTGCACGCCCAGCCAGGCGAGGTAGGCGATGCCCAGCCAGCGGACGGTCTGGAAGACCGGCTCGACCCGCACGAGCAGCGCCGCCAGCCCGGCCGCGGCCGCGACCCCCTGCACCGCGTTGGACGACGTCACCCCGACCGCGCTCCAGGCGCCCCGCTGCCGGCCGCCGGACAGCGTGTTCTTCACGACGACGGCGACGTCCGGCCCCGGGACGAGGACCAGCACCACCGCGAAGGCGACGAACCCGCCGTACCCCGACACCGGTCCAGCCTAGAGCCCGGGGCAGGATGTCCCCGTGAGGGCGTGCGACGGTGCGCGCGAGGAGCGGTGAGCCGGCGCGGCTGGGCACTCTTCCTCGCGATGTCGGTGATCTGGGGCGTGCCCTACCTGCTCATCAAGGTCGCCGTCACCGACCTCTCGCCGGTGACCGTCGTCTTCGGCCGGTGCCTGCTCGGCGCCGCGCTCCTGCTGCCCTGGACCGTCGCCCGCGGGCAGCTGCGGCCGGCACTGCGGCACTGGCGGGCGCTGCTGCTGTTCACGGTGCTGGAGATGACCGGGCCGTGGCTGCTGCTCTCCTACGCCGAGCAGACCCTCTCCAGCTCGCTGACCGGCCTCCTGGTCGCGGGCGTGCCGTTCGTCGCCGCGCTCGCCGGCCGGCTCGCGGGGGAGGAGGAGCGGCTCACCCCGGTGCGGCTGCTCGGCATGGGGGTGGGGGTGGTCGGCATCGCCGTCCTGCTCGGCCTGGACGTCGAGCGGGTGGCGCTGCTGCCCCTGCTCGCCGTCGCGCTCACCGTGGTCGGCTACGCCACGGCGCCGCTGGTCGTCAGCCGGGCGCTGGCGGAGGTGCCCGGGGTGGCCGCCGGCGCGATCGCGCTCACGGTCACCACCGTGGTCTACGCCCCCTTCGCGCTGCCCCGGCTCGACGAGGCCGCCCGGGCGCCGGCGCCGGCGCTGGCCTCGGTCGCGCTGCTGGGGGTGCTCTGCACGGCGGTCGCCCTCGCCCTGTTCTTCGCGCTCATCCGGGAGGTCGGGCCGCAGCGCGCGCTGGTGATCACCTTCCTGAACCCGGCGGTGGCCGTCCTGCTCGGCGTCCTGCTGCTCGGCGAGCCGTTCACCCTCGGCCTGGCCGTCGGCCTGCCGCTCGTCGTGCTCGGCTGCGTGCTGGCCACGCGGCGGGGCCGGCCCCGCCCGGCCACCGAGGTCCCGCCCCCGGTGGACACCGCCGTCCCCTGAGCGGCGCCGACCTGTCGGCGGGCCGGTCTAGCCTGCCGCCCGTGGACGACCGCACCCGCTGCGCAGAGCTCGTTCGATGTGCGTGGGGGAACAGCACCCCCGAGTACGCGGCCTACCACGACGAGGAGTGGGGCCGGCCCCTGCACGGCGACGACGCGCTGTTCGAGCGGCTCTGCCTCGAGGCGTTCCAGTCCGGGCTGTCCTGGATCACCATCCTGCGCAAGCGCCCGGCGTTCCGGGCCGCGTTCGCCGGCTTCGCGATCGACGCGGTGGCGGCCTTCACCGAGGACGACGAGGCCCGGCTCCTCGCCGACGCCGGCATCGTGCGCAACCGCGCCAAGATCCGCGCGGCGGTCACCAACGCCCGCGCCGCCCGGCAGCTCCCGGAGGGCCTCGACGCGCTGCTGTGGTCCTTCGCGCCCGCCGGTCCCCGCCCCCGCCCGGCGACGCTGGCCGAGGTCCCGGCGACGAGCCCGGAGTCGACGGCGATGGCCCGCGACCTCAAGCGGCGGGGGTTCGTCTTCGTCGGACCCACGACCGCCTACGCCCTCATGCAGGCCACCGGCATGGTCGACGACCACGTCGCCGGCTGCTTCCGGGCGACCGGCTGACCGGCCCCTCCCGGGGACCCGCCGCGGCGCGGGGCTCCGCGCGGGGGACCTCCTGTTGGTCTACGGACCCCCCATACGGGATCATGGGAGCGGAGCTCACGACATCGACGAGAGCGACACCGCGGTCGACCGGCCGCGGGTGGTCTGCGAAGGAGGCACGCATGGCGGCCATGAAGCCGCGCACGGGTGAAGGTCCCCTGGAGGTCACCAAGGAGGGGCGCGGCCTGGTCATGCGCGTACCGCTCGAGGGCGGCGGGCGCCTGGTCGTCGAGCTGTCGCCCGACGAGGCCGCGGCCCTCTCCGAGGCACTGAAGGGCGCGACCAGCTGAACACCCCCGCGAGCCTGCCCCCGGGCAGCCCCGCGCAGGACGACACGGCCCCGGCCGCCGGTTCCCCGGCGACCGGGGCCGCGCCGTTGCCGCGGGTCGAGGTCCTGTCCACCCTGCCCCCGCTCGGCGAGGACGACGTCCTCGCGGTGCCGGTCGGCCCCGGGGCGGTCCTGCCGTCCTGGCTGTCGGGTCCCGGCGCGCCGCTGGACGCCGCGCTGCTGGCCGGAGCGCTGGCCGACACCGGCAACACCGGCAAGCCGGGCACGATCACCAACCTGCCGGTGCCCGGCCGCCGGCCGCGCAGCGTGGTGGCGGTGGGCGTCGGCGACGCCACCCTGCCCGACCTGCGCAGCTACGCGGCCGTCGCGGTCCGCCGCGCGCAGACCCTCGCCGAGCACGGCGCCCGCCGGCTGGTGCTCCCCCTCGACGACCCGGCCGCCCCGGCCGGGGCCGAGGAGGTCCGCGCCGCCGTCGAGGTCGCCCTGCTGGCCGGCTACCGGTACCGGGAGACGTCGAAGCCGCACCCGCCCCGGCTGGCGACCGTCGCGGTCGTGGCCGCCGACGGCGCCGACCCGGCGGTGCTCGCCGCGGCCCGCGCCGGCGAGGTCACCGGCCGGTCGGTCGCCTGGGCCCGCGACCTGGTCAACACCCCGAGCAGCACCAAGGACCCCGCCTGGCTGGCCGACCAGGCGGTCGCGCGGCTCGCCGGGCTGGCGCACGTCACCGTCACCGTGCTCGGCCCCGACGAGCTCCGGGCCGGCGGGTTCGGGGGCGTGCTCGCCGTCGGCGGCGGCTCGGCGTCCCCGCCCCGGCTGGTGGTGGCCGCCTACCGGCCGCCCGGGGCCGGGCCGGCCGCCCCCGTGCTGGTCGGCAAGGGCATCACGTTCGACACCGGCGGGATCTCGATCAAGCCGAACGCCGGCATGCGGGAGATGAAAACCGACATGGCCGGCGGGGCGGCCGTGCTCGCCGCGGTCGACGCCGCGGCCCGCCTCGCGCTGCCGGTCGCGGTCACCGCCGTCGTCCCGGCCGCGGAGAACGCCGTCTCCGGCTCCTCCTACCGGCCCTCGGACGTCGTGCGGCACGTCGGCGGCCGGACGACCGAGGTGCTCAACACCGACGCCGAGGGCCGCATGGTCCTCGCCGACGCGCTGGCGCACGCCCGGCTGCACCTCGGCGCCACCGTGCTCGTCGACGTCGCCACGCTCACCGGCGCGATGAAGGTGGCCCTCGGCACCCGCACCGCGGGGCTGTACGCCACCGGCGACGGGCTGGCCGACGCGCTGACCACCGCGGCGGCGCACGCCGGCGAGCCGGTCTGGCGGATGCCGCTGGCCGAGGAGCACGCCGACCTGCTGGAGAGTGCCGTCGCCGACGCCAACAACGCCCCCGGCAACCCCGGCGGGACGACGGCGGCGCTGTTCCTGCGGCCCTTCGCCGGGGACCTGCCCTGGGCGCACCTGGACGTCGCCGGGCCGGCGCGCGCCGGCTCCGACGACGCCGAGCTGGTCAAGGGCGGCACCGGGTTCGGTGCCCGCACCCTGCTGCGCTGGCTGGAGGCCGGCGCGCCGTGGAAGGACCCCGTCCGATGACCGGCGAGGACACCGGGGTCGTCTTCCCCGCCGGGCCGGACGGGCGGCGCAGCACCGCGGTGCTGGGCCGGTCGGTGGTCGCCGACGCGCTGCGACCGGTCGACCCGACCGGGGCCGCGGCCGCCGAGCGGGAGACCAACTGGCGGTCCGGGTACCTGGTGCACTTCCGCCGGCTGGTCGAGGCGGGGCTGCCCAGCCGCGAGGCCGCGCTGGCCGTCGCCGACGCCGGCCTGGCCTCGCTGCACCGGCGGATGCGGGTGGCCGGGCCCGACGGCACCGAGCAGGGGCTGGGCGAGCTGGCCACCGCGCCGGCCGGCCGGGTGCCGCAGACCGTCGAGGTCACCGGCACCGCCGAGCCCGAGCGGGAGCTGTCGCTGCCCTTCCACGGCGGCCGGTTGCGCGGGGACGACCTGCTGCGCCGGCTCGACGCCTGGGTCGGCGCCGGGGTCGTGGAGCCCTCCTGCGCGGAGGCGGTGCGGACGGTCGCGGCGCACCCCGAGTGGCTGTCGGTGCCCGGCACCACGGTCGCCGTCCTCGGGGCGGGCGCGGAGATGGGCCCGCTGACCGCGCTGCTGCGCTGGGGGGCGCGGGTGGCCGGGGTCGACCTGCCCCGCCGCCCGCTGTGGGAGCGGGTGCTCGACACCGCCCGCCGCGGCGCGGGCACCCTGCTCGTGCCGGCGTCCGGCGGCGACGGCGACCTCACCGGGCGGGCCGGCGCCGACCTGGTGACCGAGGTCCCGGCGGTGGCCGGCTGGCTGGCCGGGCTGCCCGGCCGGCCGGTCCTCGGCAACTACGTGTACGCCGACGGCGCGACCAACGTGCGGGTGTCGGTGGCCGTCGACGCGCTCACCGCCCGGCTCTCGGCCGAGCGGCCGGACCTGGCGCTGGCCTTCCTCGCGACCCCCACCGACGTCTTCGCCGTCCCGGCCGACGCGGTGGAGCAGTCGGTGCGGGCCTACGGCGCGCGCTCGCGGACGGCCAAGCTGATCGGCCGGCCGCTGCGCACCCTGTCGGCGGGGCGGCTGCTGCAGCGGGCCTACGTGCCGGGCAGCGCGCCCGGGATCGCCGACAGCCTGGTCGCCCAGCAGGGCCCCAACTACGCGCTGGCCAAGCGGCTGCAGCGCTGGCGGGCCACCGTCGCCCGGGCGGCCGGGACGACGGTGTCGATGAACGTCGCGCCGCCGACCCGCACCCGCTCCGTCGTCCGCAACCGGGCGCTGGCGGCGGCCTACGCCGGGGCGCACCGGTTCGGCGTGGAGGTGTTCGAGCCGGCGACGTCCAACGTGCTCATGGCGGCCCTGCTCGTGCACGACCTGCACACCGGCGGCGGCCCGGCGCACGCGCACCCGTGGGAGGACGAGGCGTTCGCCGCCGCGCACGGCGGGCTGTGGCGGGCCGCCTACGCCCCGCGCAGCGCGCTCGGCCTGGCCGCGCTGCTCGGCTACGGGGCCGCCCGCGGGTGACCCCCGGCGTCCCCGACCGGGATCAGGGCGTCACGCGCGCGCGGACCACGGCTCAACTGCGGAGCGAGGCGGCGTCCACCTCGAGGTCCAGCACGCGCGCGACCCGGTCGAGGTCGACGTCCTGGGCGAGGAGGACCGCGGAGGTGCGCCACGCGACGGCCGCGATGAGGCAGTCGACCATCCCGCGCGGGGTCACCCCGACGCGTCGGCAGCGGCGGTAGACGCGCGAGGCTGCGTCGAAGTCGGCGGCGGGGTCGACCGGCAGCAGGTGGTGCCGCAGCAGCAGGCGGCGCAGGTCCGCGGCCCGGCGGTCGTCGCGCGCTCCGGCGCACACCTCCATCACCACCGGCTCGGTGACGGCGAGGGGGCCGTCGGCCGCGACGAGCGCGGTCAGCCGGCGATCCACCGGGCTGCCGGTCGCCCGGTCGTACTCGACCCAGGCGGAGGTGTCGGCCAGGATCACCCGCGAACTGCCGGGGGCGAGTCGTCGGGCAGCGTGCCGATCGCCCGGGCCCCGCGCATGGCCAGCGCCTCCTCCCGGGTCATCGGCTGGCCGGCGAGGTGGCGCAGCGCCAGGTCCACGGCCTCGGTCTTGGTCCGGACGCCGTACCGTTCCATGATCGTCTCCACGAGGTGGTCGGGCAGCTCGATGTTGGTCCGGGACCGGGTCATGCACCTACCGTACCCGCCACAGGTGTACGACAGGTGTACCGCGGTCGTCAGGCCGGGCCGACCATCGCGGCGACGATCTCGGCCGACAGGGTCACCAGCGGCAGCCCGCCGCCGGGGTGGGCCGACCCGCCGACGAGGAACAGCCCGGGCACGGGGGAGGCGTTGGCCGGGCGCAGGAACGCCGCCCGGGCGCCGTTGCTCGACGTCCCGTAGATCGAGCCGCCGACGCTGCGGGTGTCCCGCTCGAGGTCGGCCGGCGTGCGGGCCACCGACCAGCGCACCCGCCCGCGGACGTCGAGCCCGCGGGCGGCCAGCACGTCGAGCACCCGCGCGGCGTACCGGTCGGCCAGGCCGGGGGCGTCCCAGTCCGCCCCGCCGGCCGGGTCGTGCCGCGGGGCGTTGACCAGCACGAACCACGACTCGCTGTCGTCGTCCGGCCGGGTGGCGGGGTCGTCGGGCGCCGATACGTAGACCGTCGGGTCGGGCACGGGGCGCGGCGCACCGGCGTGCCGGCCGACGCCGAAGACCGCGTCGAACTCGGCGTCGTAGTCGGCCGGGAACAGCACCGTGTGGTGGGCCAGCCCGGGCGTGCGGCCGCGCAGCGCCAGCAGCAGCACGAAGCCCGAAAGGGAGGGGGTGCTCCGGGCCAGGTCGCGGCGCACCCCGCGGGTCGCGCGCCCCGGCGGCAGCAGGTCGGCGTACAGGCCCGCGGCGTCCCCGGCGGCGACGACGACGTCCGCCGGCAGCACCCCGCCGCCGGCCAGCCGCACCCCGGCCGCCCGGCCGCCCTCGACGAGCACCCGCTCGACCGGGCAGCCGGTGCGGACCACCGCCCCCCGCTCGGCCGCCCGGGCGGCGACCGCCAGCGCCAGCCGGCGCAGCCCGCCGCGGACGTACCACGAGCCGAACCGCTGCTCGACGTACGGCACGGTGGCCAGCACCGCCGGGGCCCGCCGCGGGTCCGACCCCGAGTAGGTGGCGTACCGGTCCAGCAGCATGCGCAGCGCGGGGGAGTCCAGCAGCTCCGCGCCCAGGCCGCGCAGGGTCTGCCACGGCGCGACGGTGGCCACGTCCCGCGGGCTGCGGGCCAGCCGCGCCAGGGTGCCGGCGCCGGCCAGCGGGGAGCGGAGGAACGGCTGCTCGGTGATCCGCCACATCGCCTCGGCGCGCGCGGTCAGCCGGTCCCACTGGGTCCCGGCGTCCGCGCCGAGGGCGGCGTCGAGGGCGGCCGGGATGCGCGCGGCCTCCCCCGGCACGGCGAGCCGCGTGCCGTCGGGGAAGCGGTAGGCGACGGCGGGGTCGAGGCGCACCAGGTCGACGGCGTCCTCCAGCGCTGCGCCGGTGGCGGCGAAGAGGTCCCGGTACACCTGCGGCAGGGTCACCAGGCTGGGCCCGGTGTCGAAGCCGTGGCCGTCGCGGGCGTACCAGCCCAGCTTGCCGCCGACCTGCGGTGCCTGCTCCAGGACGGTGACCGCGTGGCCCTGCGCGGCGAGCCGGGCGGCCGCGGCGAGCCCGCCCAGGCCGGCCCCGACCACCGCCACCCGCGCCACGCCCGCCACGGTAGAGCGCCGCTACGGCCCGGGCGCCGGGCGGGTCAGTCGTAGACGAGCTCCAGGTGCTGGAAGGCCCCGAGGGCGTGGTCGGCGCGGAAGGCGGCGTGGTCGGCGCGCAGCCGGTCCACCGCCTCGCCGGCGAAGCGCAGCATGTCGTCGACGAACAGCTCCGGCTCCCCGGCGGCCTCGAGCACCGCCGGCTCCACGTCGTAGTCGACCTCACCGGCGTCGTCGGACAGCGAGTGCGTGTGCGCCAGCACCCGCCCGCAGATGCCCGCGTACTCCCGCCACTCGCTGCCGGAGATGTCCTCGAGGTCGAGGTCGTCCCGGTAGGGCGCCCGCTCGCGCACCATGAAGCTCTGCCCGTCGACGCTCGCCGCGCCGAAGAACACGTCGCCGCCGACGAGCTGGACCCGCTGGGCGTCGCGGATCCGGCCGCCGTACCCGTCGAGGCGGAAGTTCGAGGGCGGGACGAGCCCGGCCAGCGCCGACCGGCGGGCCTGCTTGAACTCCAGCACCAGGTCGTCGGTGCCGTCCCCGGCCGGCCCGCCGAGGAGCACGTGGTAGCGGGTCAGCCCCAGCGAGGCGGTGCCCTTGCCGAGCCGCCGGGCGACGTCCTTGACCTGCATCCCGTTCGCGCGGGCCGGGACGTCGATGCCGTTCTCGGCCACGTACCGGTCGACGATCTCCTGGAACTCCTCGACCCGCGAGGTGACCGGCACGCATTTGCGGCTCACCTTGAAGCCGGTGCGGGTCGGGTTCAGGTGCTTGTCGGCGAGCCACCCGGCGCGGGGCCGGGCGACCGCCCCGGCGATCAGGTCGGCGATCAGCGGCGGTGCGTTGTCCCGGCGCACCTGCGTGTCGGTCTCGTCGCCGCGGCGGGCGAAGGTGGCCATCCCGTCGAGGTAGCCGCGCACGAAGCAGCGCACGACCTCCTCGGCCTTCCCCGGGCCGCGGCCGCCGAGGACCTCCGCGCCCAGCAGGAACCCGGTGGACCCGCGCTTGAGGTCCCACGTGAAGGGGGCGTAGGAGGCCTCGTCGAAGTCGTTCACGCCGAAGATGGGCACGTTGTCGGCGCTGGGCATGACGCCGAAGTTGCCCGGGTGCACGTCCCCGAGGGCCAGCACGGTCGGCATCCGGGCGTCCTCGCCGGCCATGTCGCGGTAGAAGAGCAGCGCGGTGCCGCGGAAGAAGGCGTACTGCGAGTCCGCGAGGACGTCGAACTTCTCCTGCGTGCCCTCGGCGTTGCGGTCGATGCGGAAGCGGTGGTCCTCGCGGACGGTCTCGCGCACGTGCATCCGCCGGTCGTTGCCGTGGAGCTGGCGGGGGACCAGCACCATCTGGCCCTCCGCCCGGGCCCGCGCCAGGGTCTCGAAGGCCGCCACACGGGAGACCGGCGAGCGCCCGCCGCGCTCCCCGGTCGTGCGGGCCGCGTCCTCGGGCGGCTCCGGTCCGTCACCCAGGGCCCCGGCACCGTCCCCGTTCGGGTCGGCGCCGCCCCCGTTCCCCCGGTCGCGCAGCGCCTCGATCAGCTGCGCCCGGTTCATGGACGAGCGCCCGGGCAGGTCGGCCTCCCGGGCCAGCGCGGCCAGCTCGGCCCGGGTGCGGTCGTCGAGGGTGGTGTCGGCCATGGGACACCCGTATCCGGTGCCCGGTGCCCGGACACCGAGGTCACACGATCGTCAGAAGGCGTACCGGATGCGCAACCAGGGGGCGTGCGCCGCGACCAGGGCCCGCAGCCGTTCCACGCCCGCCCGCTTGACGTCGTTGCGGTAGCGCACGTTCCACTGGCCGTTCTGGCTGCGCTTGGGCTGCTGCAGCTCCGGTCGCCACAGCAGCTCCTCGGCGCGCGGGTGCCAGCCGAGGTTGACCGCGTGCAGGTCCCGGTTGTGCGTCAGCATGATCACCTCGGCGGCGGCCTGGGCCTTGGCGGCCGGGCCGAGCACGTCGTCGAGCTGCCGGAGCAACGCGGCCCAGTCGGCCTCCCAGCCGTCCCGGAGGATGACGGGGGAGAGGTTGAGGTGGACCTCGTAGCCGGCGGCGACGAAGTCGTCCACGGCGGCGACGCGCTCGGCCACCCGGCTGGTCCGGACGTCGACGACGCGGGCGTCGGCGTCCGGCATCACCGAGAACCGGACGCGCGTGCGGCCCCGCGGGTCGAGGTCCAGCAGCTGCCGGTTGACGTACTTGGTGGCGAACGAGGCCTTCGCCGTCGGCAGCTCCCGGAAGGTGGCCACCAGGTCGGCGACGTTGTCGCTGACCAGGGCGTCGACCGAGCAGTCGCTGTTCTCGCCGATGTCGTACACCCAGCTGACCGGGTCGCACTGGTCGGGCTCGGCCTTGACGCCCTGCCGGGCCACGTGCCGGCGCAGGTAGCCGGTGATCTGCTCGATGTTGGTGAAGACCGTGATCGGGTTGGCGTAGCCCTTCTGCCGCGGCACGTAGCAGTAGGCGCAGGCCATCGCGCAGCCGTTGGCCGTCGACGGGGCGATCCAGTCCGCCGACCGGCCGTTGGGGCGGGCGGTCAGCGACTTCTTGACGCCGAGCACGAGCGTCTCGGTCTTCACCCGGACCCAGCGCTCCACGTTGCCCTCGTTGCCGTGCAGCTCGGGGATCCGCCAGTGCGAGTCGACCTCGACGACCTCCGCGGCCGGGAAGCGCGCCAGCACCTCCCGGCCCCGGGTCGAGGTCAGCGCGGCTGGCTCGGCGTAGACCCGGCGCACCTGCAGCAGGCGGCCCGGGGCGGTCGCTGCGGGGGTGGGGGAGGGGACGGTGGGGACGGCGTCGGGCACGCCGGGTGCAGCACCGGCCGGGACCGCGCTGTTCCGGGAGCCGGGCCGGTCAGCGCGGATCGAGGCCGCGATCGGTGAGGAAGGCCAGGGGGTCGGTGGGGACGCCGTCCAGCAGCACCTCGAAGTGCAGGTGGCACCCGGTCGAGTCGCCCTCGCTGCCCACCCGCGCCACCTGCTGGCCGGCCACCACGGGCTGGCCCACGACGACGAGCAGGCCGTCGTCCGCCATGTGCGCGTAGCGGGTCACCACCCCGCCGCCGTGGTCGACCACGACGAGGTTGCCGTACCCGGAGGCCGCCCCGGCCCGGACGACGACCCCGGTGGCGGCGGCCACGATCGGGGCGTCGCAGCCGGGTGCGAGATCCAGGCCCGCGTGCACCGCCGTCCCGTCGCCGGTCGGGTCGTCGCGGAGGCCGAAACCGCTGGTGATCGGGCCCTCCGACGGGGACGTCCACCCCCCGGTCACGGCCCGGAGCACCGGTGCGGCCCCGGTGCAGGAGACCGAACCGGTGCCCGGGGCCAGCCCGTCCGGCCGGCCCCCGGTGAGCGCTCCGACCACGGCCAGCGCGTCGTCCCACCAGCGGGCGTAGTGCCACGGGTCGGCGTTGCGCTGGGTGCGGTGCGCGGCGATGGTCGGCGGCAGCTGATCCCAGTTCTCCACCCGCAGCAGGGCCCGGAAGAAGTTGGCGGCCGAGGTGGCGGGGTCCATGCGGTCGGCGTAGCTGCCCCACGCGCCGTTGTCCCGCTGCTGGAACAGCCCGCGGCTGTCCGGCCCGACGGCGTCCCCGTGGTCCAGCACGGTGAGCGACGACTCGCCCATCGCGGTCATCACCCCGACGACCTGGCCGCGCGCGCCCACGCCGAGCGCCGCACCCGCCTGCACGATCGCCGCGGCGTTGGCTAGCTGCTCACCGGACCAGCCGGCCACCTCCCCGCCCGGCACCCCGGTCACCGACAGCGACCCGCCGGCGGGGGCGCACCCTGCCGGCCGGGCGTCCAGGACGAGGACGGCGGTCAGCAACCCGGCCGCGACCAGGACCGGGGCCAGCGTGCCGGCGACGGCGGTGCGGATCACGGGGCGGACGGCGCCGGGCCGACGGGGGTGATCCGCTCGACGAGCCAGGGGGCGCCGGCGCCCTCGCGCACCAGGAGGACGGCGAGGTCCCCGGTGTCGGTGGGCACCAGGACGGTGGCCAGGTAGGCGGTGTCGTCGGCGGCCGCGCGCGGGGGCCCGGTGACGGCGCTCGCGGGGACCTCGGCCGGGTCCGTGCCCTCGAAGGCGACGGCCGCGGACGGCGAGAGCAGCGGCGCGAGCCCGGCCCACCAGGTGGCCGGGTCCAGCCGGGGTCGGGCGAACGCGGTGACCGCGGTCCGGGCGGCCTCGAGCGCGGCGCCGTCGGAGGCGGCGTCGTCGGTGGGGGAGGGCAGCGCGGAGGGCAGCGCCGCCCCGGCGTCGCCCGGGCCCGGTGCCGCCGTGGCGGCGGGCCGGTCCGCATCGGGCACCGGTTCGGTCCGCACCGAACCGCACCCGGCCAGCACGGCTGCGCACCCGGCCAGCGCCGCGACGGCGGCGAGCCGGGCCACGGCTGCCGACCGGCGTCGTCCCCTCGCGGACATCGGTGCCCTCCCCTCCCGTCGCCTCCCGAGTACAGCTCCCGCGGGCCGGCTCGGGGCACCCCCAATTCCGGGCATTGCCGCACTTCCCGCCGGGACCGCACCGTGGACCCGCCCCATCCGAAGGACCCGAGGACGGATGCGATGAGCGAGCGCCCCGACCCGATCGCCGCGGTGGTCGACCCCGGCACCGGGATCGCCCCGCCGGGCGCCGAGGGCGTCGTCACGATCGTCTCCTGGGTGGCCTGGACGGTGCTCGCCCTCTGCGTCCTGGGCGTGCTGCTGGTCGGGGCCCGCATGGCGCTCGCGCACCGGCGGGGCGACGGGGCCGAGCACGCGGTGAGCCTGGGTTACGTCCTCGGTGCGGCGGTGCTCGTGGGCTCGGCCTCCGGGCTCGTCGCGGCACTCGTCTGAGTCGCAGGGCGAGGCGACGGCGATGGCGGTCGAGACGGGGGCACCGGCGGAGCCGACGGGGGCACCGGCGGAGCCGACGGGCGCACCGGCCGCGACCGCCACGCCCGCGCCGCCGGCCGAGCCCGCGGTCCCCGCCCCACCCGCCGATCCGGCGCCGCCGTCCCCGCCCGTGGAGCCGGTCGGTCCCGCACCGCCGGTCACCGCGCCGCCCGCGGACACCGCGCCGCCGGAGGACCCGCTCACCGGCGTCGTCCCCACCGCCCCGGAGCCCCCCGCACTCGAGGCCGCGTTCGACCGCGTGCCCGGGGTGCTGGTCCCCGCCCCGGAGCTCCCCGCGCCCGATGCCGCGTTCGACCGCGTCCCGGGCGTCGTCGTCCCCGACGAGACCCTCCGCGGCACCGCGGCGGGCGACCTGCGGCCGGTGGACGTGGTCACCGACGGTCGGGGCGGATCGCGCGGCACCGAACCGGTCGCCGGCTGGATCGACCCCGCCATGCCGGCCGCCGGCGTCGGGGTCGTGGACGAGGCACGAGGAGGCAACCCCGTGGAGGATCTCGCGCGAGAGGTCGTCGAGGCGGCCGGCGAGGCGCTCGCCGCGGTCGCGCGGCTGTGGGCGGACCCGCCGTCCCCCGGCATCGGCGCGGTGGGCGCCGACGGGACCATCGACCCGTCGGCGGCGGCCCAGCTCGTCGTCGGGTCGTTGACGTGGTACACCGCCGCGCTCGCCGTCGTCGCGGTCCTCGTCGCGGCCGGCCGCATGGTGTGGCAACGCCGGGGGGCACCGGTCGCCGACCTGCTGCGCGGCCTGCTCACGCTCGTCCTCGTCGGCGGGGCCGCGGTCACCGGCGTCACCCTGGTGGTCAGCGCCGCCGACGCCTTCTCCCTCTGGGTGCTGCAGCAGGCGACCGGGGACGTCGAGGCCGGGCTCACCGAGCTGCTCGCCGTCCCGCAGGACGGGGCCTCCTCCCCGGTGCTGACCGTCCTGCTCGGGACGGCGGTGCTGCTCGGGGCCCTGGTGCAGATCGTCCTGCTGGTCGCTCGCGGCGTCGTCCTGGTGGTCCTCGCCGGCGCCCTGCCGCTGACCGCGGCGGCGACGAACACCGACCTCGGCCGGTCGGTGTTCACCCGCACGGTCGCCTGGGTGCTGGCCTTCGTGCTCTACCAGCCGGCCGCCGCGCTGGTGTACTCCGCCGGCTTCCTGCTGCCCCCGGCGTCCGACGCCCCCCTGGTCGGGTCGCTCACCGGCGTCACCTTCCTCGCGCTGGCCGTGGCGACCCTGCCCGCACTGCTGCGGCTCCTGCAGCCGGTCGTCCGCACCGCCACCGCGGGCGGGCGGCGCCGGGGAGCCGGGGGGCTGCCCACCGGTGCCCGGGTGGTTGTCCCGGCCGGGAGCGGCCCCGCCGCCGCGCCCGGCGCGGCCCTGCGGGTGCCCTCCGGCCGCGGGGGTGGCCCCGCCGGTGTCGCGGTCGACGTCCCCCGGAGCCGCCGGTTGCGCAGCGGCGCGCCGGTGGAGATCCCCGCGCTCGGCGGGCCGGGCACCCCCGACCGCCTGGTCCCGGCCGGCGAGGGCCGGCACCGCCGCGGTAGCGGACCCCGCCCGCTGCCCGCACCGCGCGACGAGGAGCGCCTGCCGTGACGACCGCACCCCCCACCGCCCCGCGCACCTACGGCAACTGGCGGCGCCCCGGCACGGCCGGGCTCGGTTCCCTCGGGGCCCTGACGACCGGCCTGCTGCTGGCCGGCCTGGTCGGGGTGGTCGCGGCGCTGGCCGTGGCCGGCGTGCTCGGCGCGGTGCTCGCCGCCGTCGCGATCGCGGCGGTCCTGGGCCCGCTCGCGCTCCGCGACCGGCACCACCGCACCGGAGCGCAGAGGCTGGCCGCCCGGGCCGGGTGGGCCCGGGCCCGCCGCCGCGGGGCGCACCTCTACCGCTCCGGCGCGCTCGGGTGCACGCCGTGGGGGACCGCCCAGCTGCCGGGGCTGGCCGCCGGCTCGCAGCTGTCGGAGTGGCAGGACGCCCGGGGCCGGCCCTTCGCCCTGGTGTGGCTGCCCTCGACCGGCCACGCGACCGTGGTCCTGGTCTCCGAGCCCGACGGTGCCTCCCTGGTCGACCAGGACCAGGTCGACACCTGGGTGGCCCACTGGGGGGTGTGGCTGGCCGGGCTCGGCCACGAACCCGGCCTGGTCGCGGCGTCCGTGACGGTGGAGACCGCCCCCGACTCCGGCGCCCGGCTGCGCCGCGAGGTGGCCTCGGCCCTCGACCCCCGCGCGCCCGAGCTGGCCCTGGCCGTGCTGCGGGAGGTCGTCGAGACCCACCCCGCGGGATCGGCCACGGTCACCGCCTACGTCGCGCTCACCGTCGCCGCCGGACGCGGAGGGCGCCGGCGTGGTGTCGCCGACGTGGCCCGAGACCTCGCCGCCCGGCTCCCCGGGCTGACCACCGGGCTGTCGGCGACCGGGGCCGGCGCGGTCCGCCCGGCCACCGCCCAGGAGCTGTGCGAGGCGATCCGCGTGGCGTACGACCCCTCGGCCGCCCCGCTGCTCGACGAGGCGCACGCCGCCGGCGACGTGCCCGAGCTGCGGTGGGACGACGTCGGCCCCACTGCGGCGCAGGCCGCGTGGGGCTGGTACCGCCACGACGGGGCGGTGTCGGTGACCTGGTCCATGACGGAGGCACCCCGCGGGGAGGTGTTCTCCTCCGTCCTCGCCGACCTGCTCGCCCCCCACCCCGACGTCGACCGCAAGCGGGTCACGGTGCTCTACCGGCCGCTCGACCCCGGCAGCGCCGCGCGCGTCGTCGAGCAGGACCGGCGCACCGCCGACTTCCGGGCCATAGCGACCTCCCGGCCCAGCGCCCGGGCGCTGGCCGACCAGCAGGCCGCGGCGCTGACCGCCGAGGAGGAGGCCCGCGGCGCGGGACTGGTGGACTTCGCCCTGCTGGTCACCGCGACCGTCGCGGACGTGGACCTGTTCGACGACCCCCGCGCGGCGGTCGAGGCCGCCCGCACGGCCGTGGAGGGCCTGGCGGCCACCGCGCGGACCCGGCTGCGGCCGGTCCACGGCTCCCAGGACTCCGCGTTCGCCGCGGCGCTGCCGCTGGGCATCGTCCCCTCCGCCCACCTGTCGGTGCCCCGCGAGTTCCGGGACGCGCTGTGAAGCGCCGGCCGCCGCCCGCCGCGCCCGGTCCCCGCGGCTGGCCCGGCCGCGGCCGCGGGGCGGCGACCGTCGTCCACGCGCCCGACGAGTGGCGGGCCACGACCGTGCAGGCCTGCGGCCTGTGGCCCTTCGCCGTCGGCGCGGGGACGCCGGTCACCGGCGTCCCGCTGGGGCGCAACCTGCTCTCCGGGGCCACGCTGTGCTGCGACCCGATCAGCTGGTTCCAGCGGGCCCGGTTGATCAGCAACCCGTCGGTGTTCGTCCTGGGCCGGCCCGGGCTGGGCAAGTCCACCGTGGTGCGGCGGATGGCCCTCGGGCTGGCCGGCTACGGGGTGCTGCCCATGGTGCTCGGCGACCTCAAGCCCGACTACGTCGACCTGGTGGAGGCGGTCGGCGGGCAGGTCGTGCGGCTGGGCCCGGGCCGTGGGCACCTCAACGTCCTCGACCCGGGCGAGGCGGCGGCCGCGGCCCGCCGGCTCACCGGTGAGGCCCGGCAGCAGGTGCTGGCCGACGCGCACGGCCGGCGGCAGGCCATCGTCTCGGCGCTGGTCACGGTCGTGCGCGGCGCGCCCCCCTCGGACCGCGAGGAGACGGTCCTCGACCGCGGGCTGCGCGTGCTCGACGACACGCACGACGGGGCACGGCTCGGTGCTCCCACCCTGCGCCACCTGCTGGAGGTGCTGCGCGCCGCCCCGGAGGCCGTCCGGGCGGCCGCGCTGGACCGGGGGGACCGGTCCCGGTACGACGAGGTGACCGAGGAGCTCGAGGCCACCCTGGTCGGCCTCGTCGGCGGCGGCCGGCTGGGCCGGGTGTTCGCCGAGCCGACCAGCACGCCCATCCGCCGGGACCGCCCGGTGGTGGTCGACGTCTCGAGCCTCGACGACGCCCAGGGCGACCTGCAGGCCGCCGTCCTGCTGGCCTGCTGGTCGGCCGGCTTCGGGGCGATCAGCGTGGCCCACGCGCTCGCCGACGCCGGCCTGGAGCCCCGCCGCCACCACTTCGTGGTGCTCGACGAGCTGTGGCGGGCGCTGCGGGCCGGGCGCGGCATGGTCGACCGGGTCGACGCGCTCACCCGGCTCAACCGCCAGCGGGGCGTCGGCACCGCCATGGTCAGCCACACGATGGGCGACCTGCTGGCGTTGCCGACCGAGGAGGACCGGATCAAGGCCCGCGGCTTCGTCGAGCGGGCCGGCATGGTCATCTGCGCCGGGCTGCCCGCCGCCGAGATGCCGGCGCTCACCCAGGCCGTCCCGCTCAGCCGGGCCGAGCAGGAGCTCCTCCAGGGCTGGCAGGACCCGCCGTCATGGGACCCGGGGACCGGCCCGGAGGTCGAGCCCCCCGGCCGCGGCCACTTCCTGGTCAAGGTCGGTGGCCGCCCGGGCATCCCGGTGCGGCTCACGCTGACCGCGGTCGAGCGGCAGCTCAGCGACACCAACCGGCTGTGGCGGGAGCTCTCCCGGTCGGCCGGCGACGACCTGCCCGCACCGGCCGGCTGACCGGCGGGCGCCGCAACCCGGGCAGCCGGCGGGAGTGCTCAGCAGCCGGCGGAGCGGGAGGGCAGCGCGCCCGGGTCCGGCCAGACCCGGCCGGTGACGGGGCCGAGCAGCGCGGATTCCGGGACCGTCCCGAAAGCCCGGCTGTCGATGCCGCCGTCCCGGTGGTCGCTGAGCAGGAACAGCTCGCCGGGCGGCACGGTGACCGGCCCGAACCAGACACCGTCCATGAGCGCGGGGTCGATGGCCGGCTCGCAGACCGGTTCGCCGTCGACCACCAGCACGCCGTCCTCGAGGGCGACGCGGTCCCCGCCGAGGCCGACCACCCGCTTGACCAGCAGGCCGCTGCCGAGCGGGTCGGTGGCGGCGACCACGTCCCCGCGGGCGACGGGGTGCCGGCCGTGGTGGACCAGCAGCAGGTCGCCCGCCGCGAGCGTGGGTTCCATGCTGGTCGACTGGACCCGCATCAGCTGGAGGGGCAGCAGGCCGGCCACGGAGGCGGCGACGGCGACGGCCAGCAGGAGGCCGGTGACGGCCGCGGTGCGCCGCAGGAGGCCGAGCACGGCACCGCCGCGGTCACCGGTGCGGGGGTCACCGGTGACCGCGGCGGCGGTCCGGGGGGTGCGGGTCACCCGAGGACGCCGGCGAACCACAGCACCCAGGCGCCCCCGCCCAGCACCAGGAGCGCATCCGCTGCGCGGCGGCGGGCGGTGGGGGAGGGCAGCAGCGCCAGCAGGGCCGTGGTGGCCAGCAGCTCCGCGACGACGGCGGCCGAGCCCACCCCGTCGGGTCCGTGGGCGGCGGTGACCGGCGGGGCGCCGGCCATGGCGACGGGCCCCTCGACCGACGGCGCCATGCCGGCCGTGAAGTCCACACCGGTGACCGGGTCGAAGCGGGTCTGCGGCGTGTCGGCGTGGGCGTGCCCGCCCCCGGCGCCCGAGCCCGGGACGGCGAAGGCGTCGAGCAGCGTCGTCGTGTGGGCCAGCAGGTAGAGCCCGAGCAGCAGCACGGTGCCCAGGAGGGCCGCCGCGACCACCGCGACCGCGGGCCGTGAGCGGGTCAGGGCGGCCAGCACCAGGCGGGCGGCCAGCCCGGCCTGGGCCAGCGCGGTCAGCAGGAAGAAGCCGACCGCCAGGTCCCCGGCGCCGAGGTGGTCGACGCCGGCGGCCACGTGCAGCCCGGCGGCCGCGGCCAGCCCGGCGGCCGCCGCCAGCTGCCAGCGCCCCGTGCTGCGCGGGGCGACGTCCCGCGGGGCCCGCAGGAGGGCCGGGCGGGGCGGCGGCGGGACCGTGGTCACCGCGTGCCCCGGCGCGGTGCCCGGGTCGTGGTGGGCGCAGCGGTGGTGGTCGGTGCGGTGGTGGTCGGTGCGGTGGTGGTGGTGGTCGGCGCACGCCGCGGGGTGGTGGAGGGTGCGGTCGTGGTGGGCGCCGGGGGCGTCGGCTCCGGCGTGCCCGTGGGCTCGGGCGTCTCCGTGGGCTCGGGCGTCTCCGTGGGGTCGGCCGGGTCGTCGTCCGCCGGGTCCTCGGGCTCGGGCGCCGGCTCCACCTGCGGCTCGAGCGGCTCCGGGGTGCCGCTCTTCGGTGGGGCGGTGTTGATCGAGTCGCAGTCGATGTCGTGGTGACCCACCTGGAACTGGGTCATCATGTCGTGGTCCTCGTGCGACAGGTTGTGGCAGTGGATCATGTACCGCCCCTCCTCGTGCTCGAAGCGCATGAGCAGGCGGACGGTCTCGCCCTCGCCGACGTAGACGACGTCCTTGGGGCCGCGCTCCTCCGGTCGCGGGGGCTGCCCGTTGCGGCTGAGCACCTGGAAGTCCACGAGGTGGATGTGCAGCGGGTGGAACCAGCCCCCCGAGGAGTTGGTGACCTCCCAGATCTCGACCGCGTTCGGCTCGACGTGGGCGAAGACCCGCTCGTACCTGCTGCGGACGACGTCGTCCCAGGTCTCGTCGTTGATGACCCACAGCCCGTTGCTGCGCTCCAGCTCCATCCGGCGGGTGGCGGTGGCCATGGCCGGGGTCAGCGTCATCGTGGGGTGCGGGTCCCCGAGCACGCCGGGCACGGTGTTGCCGCGGGTGGAGAGCACCGAGGTGCCGACCTGGAACTGCATGACCTTGCCGGTGTGGTCGAAGTCCCGGGCGTTCTTCACGCCGAGGTTGACCAGCTGCACCTTCTGGCCGGCCAGGCCGGCGAAGTCGATGACGATCTCGTAGCGCTCGGCCATGCCGACCGTGAGCGTGGTGACCGTCTGCGGGCTGCTCATGAAGCCGCCGTCGGTCGCGATGACCTGGAACGGCTTGCCGTTGGACAGCCGGAGCCGGTAGCCGCGGGCCAGCGACCCGTTGAGCACGCGGAAGCGGTACTTGCGGGGCTGCACCTGCATGGTCGGCCACGGGACGCCGTTGACCAGGATGACGTCGCCGTAGACGCCGGACTCGCCGTCGTCGTCCCACATGAGCTGGCCGTTCGCGGCGAACATGACGTCGCTGATGATCAGCGGGAACTCGTACTGCCGCGGGTCGGTGACCGGCAGGCCGGGGTCGAAGCGCGGGATGTCCAGCGCGTCCTCGAGCTCCGGGTCGACGACGTGGTACTGGGCGGCCAGGCCCATGTAGACGTTCTCGGCGGTGTGGTGCACGCCGTGGTCGTGGTACCAGAGCGTCCGCGGGGTGCAGTTGTTCGGGTACTGGTAGTTCTTCCACTCGCCCGGGTTCGTCAGGTCGCCGGCGTAGCCGTCGAACTGCGGCTTGGACGGCGAGCCGTGCAGGTGGGTCGACGTCCAGGGCACGTACCGCAGCGTCGGGTGGGTGGCCGGCAGGGCGTTGATCTGCTGCATGACGACCCGGCTCGGCTTCTTCACCCCGTCCCGGGGGTCGCGGCGCAGGTAGGTGCGGATCGTCGGGCCGGGGACCTCGCCCTCGTAGCCCCACATCGTGGTCGCGACCCCGCTGATGAAGTTCGCGGTGGTGGGCTTCTGGGTGATCCGGTAGTACTCGGTGCCGTAGTACTCGGGCCCGGTGATGTCGGTGTAGGGGGCGACCGGGAGGGTGCCGAAGCTGCGCCCGCGCACGTCGTCCCGGGCGACCGGGGTGAGCACCCGGGGCGCGCGGAAGGCGGCGGCGTAGGGCCGGGGCAACCTCCGCTCGTCGAGCTCCGAGGCGCTCTTGGCCCGGAGCACGGGGGCGTAGGGCAGGGCCAGCGCCGCGGCCCCGGCCGCGCCCACCTTGAGGACGTCCCGCCTGCTGATCCTCGTCTCCATGAGGTCGGTCCCCTCTCGTCCCGGCCCGTCTTCGTCCGGAAGGACCTTCGTCCAGGGAGCCCCTCCCGTCACAGCCGCCGCGGGGGGTGGAGGGGCTCCCGCAATTGGGGGGTCCGTGCAGGTCAGAGGCCTGTTGTGGTCACTCCTCGTGTCCCTGCGGTACCACTGCGGTCAGGACCGTCCCGCCGCCGGCCCGGGCGCCGAGGGTGAACTCGCCCTCCGCGTCCCGCACGCGGTCACGCAGCAGCGCCAGCCCCAGGTGGCCCTCGCCGCGGCGGTCCGCGCAGTCCTCCGGCAGGCCGGTCCCGTCGTCGGCGACCTCGAGGCGCACGGCCGGGCGCCCGTGCAGCACGGCCTCCTCCAGCGTGATCCAGACGACCCCGGCCGCGGCGTGCTTGGCCACGTTGGTCAGCGCCTCGCGGGCCGTCCGGTACAGCACCGCGGCCGTGCCGGGGGCGAGGTCGGGGGGGAGCCCGACGTCGAGCACCGCCTCGGTGCCCTGCTCGCGCAGCGGCACGGCGAGGTCGGCGACCGCGGCACCCAGGCCCGGCCCGGAGAGGTCGGGCGGGTAGATGTCGACCATGAGGCGGCGCAGCGAGGCGACGGCGTGCCGGACCGTGGTCACCAACCGGTCGACGGTGGGCTGCCGGTCCTCCGGCACGCTCCCGCGGAGGGCGGTCAAGGCGTAGCTGACCCCGGCGAGGTCCTGCACCGGGCCGTCGTGGACGTCGGCCGCGATCGCCCGCCGCTCCCGCTCCGAGGCGGTGATGCTGCGCTCCATGAGCGCGGTGCGCTCGGCCTCCTGACGGGCGACCCGCCGGGCGAGCGACGTGGCGATCGGGATCTGGACCAGCTGCAGCAGGACGAGCGCACCGATCGCCATGGGGATGATCTGGGAGCGCAGGAGCGCGGCCTGCCGCTGGATGCCCTCGTAGGTGATGTAGGCCTCGAAGGCGAGGTCCTGGCCGGCCGCCCGCAGGGGCGCGTAGACCTCGAGCATCGAGCCGGTCCCCGCCGGGGCGGTCTCCGGGGCCTCGTCGACGTCGGAGTGCGTCTCGCCGGCGAAGGCCGCCGCCAGCTCCCGCTCGACCTCGAAGACCCGGCCGGTCAGCTCCGGGTCGCTGGACCAGAGCACCTCGCCGTCGGGGCTCCAGACGACCATCCGGGTCACCGAGCCGTCGCGCATCCGGCTCGCGGCGGCGCGGTCGAGCTCCTCGCGCCGGCCGGGGACACCGGCGAGCACCTCGGGCAGCTGCGGCGCGACCAGGTACTGGCCGAGCCGCTCGGCCGTGCGCTCGGCCTCGGCGAGGGCGTTGGCGCGGGCGATCCGCTCGCTGACCCACACCGTCCCGGTGGAGACGATGAGCAGCACCAGCAGGGCGGTCACGCAGAAGGCGACCAGCTCGCGGCGCGGCCGCCCCGTCCCCCGGGCCGGCCGGCGCGGGCGCCGGGGGACCGGGGGAGGGGTGGTGCGGTCGAGCTGGTCGGGTGCCGCGCTCACTCCGGGGAGCCGAGCAGGCCCAGCTGCTGGGCCTTGACGACGGCCTCGAGCTGCGAGCGCACGCCGAGCTTGACGTGCAGGCTCTTCACGTAGCCGCGGCAGGTCTCCAGGGTGATGCCCAGGACGCGGGCGATCGCCTTGACCTGCATCCCGCGGCCGAGGCAGTCGAGCACCTCCTGCTCCCGGCGGGTCAGCTGGGGCACCACGGCGCCGTGCCGGTCGGCCGGTCGGGCGACGGTCGGGCCCCCGGAGAAGGTGGACGGCGCCACGAGCATCTGGCCGGGCCGCACCCGGGTGAGGACGTCGATCATCTCGGCCAGTGAGCCGTCCTTCGGCACGAACGCCGAGGCGCCGGCCTGGGCGGCCCGGACCACCCAGTCGGGGTCGCGGTGCGCGGTGACGACCGCCACGACGGCGCCGGGAGCGACGTCGCGGATGCGCCGCGTCGCCGCCAGCCCGTCCTGCCGGGGCATCTCGATGTCCATGACGACGATGTCGGGCTGGAGGTCCTGGGCCATCGCCACGGCCTGGGCAGCCGAGTGCGCGATGCCGACGGGGTCCATGCCGGACGACGTCAGGGCGACGGTCAGCAGCTCGGCGAAGGTGCGGTGGTCGTCGACGACGAGCACCCGCGCCCTGGTCGTCGTGGTGGCGCTGGGTGGCTCGAGCTGGGCGAGCGTCATCGGTGGACCCCCCGTCCGTCCGGATGTGCGATGTGCCTCACACGGTGTGGCAGGGGTATGTGAGCGTGTCCACGACGCGATGACCAGCGGCTTCACCACCGACGGGACCTCGGACCCCACCACTTCGGAGGAGACGCCTCGCGGGTCGTCACCGAGGGTGAGCACCCGAGTGCAGGGTTGCGGCCGCACCCCTCACCCGGAGAGGGCCGTCGCCGCCTCGCTCCACGCCTCGCCGCCCTCGGCCACGGTGCGGACGTGCCCGGGCAGGGCCGCGGGGTCGTCGTCCTTGAGCAGGTACCCCGCCACGCCGAGGGACCGCGCCTCCTCGACCAGGGCGGGCGTCAGCTGCCCCGTGAGGACCACGACCCGCGCACCGGGGTGCTCGGCCAGCAGCTCCCGAGCGGCCTCGAGCCCGGTCACCCGGGGCATGGCCACGTCGAGGAGGACGACGTCGGGCTGCGTGCGGCGGGTGGCGTCGAGCACCTCCTCGCCGTCCTCGCACTCGGCGACGACGGCCACGTCACCGCTGGACTGCAGGAGGTCGGCGAGGGCGGAGCGCACGAACGCGTGGTCGTCCGCGAGCAGCACCTTGATCACGCGTCACCTCCCGAGCCGGATCGGCCACCGGGATCCGTCCGGTGCCGTGCCGCCAGCGTCATCCGACCAGGCGACGGCGGCCAGCGCCAGGGCTGGGGTCCGCCGACCCCCGATCCAGGGGGGAAACGGAACCGCCCGGTCACGCTCCGTGCCCGTTGCCGCCGGGGCCCAGGTCGTCCGCGGGCCGGAGCCGGGCGGGGTCCAGCCGGCCGTCGGCGACCTCGGCGGCGAGGTCGTCGACCAACCGGCCGGCCGACCAGGCCGCGGCCCGGAGCAGGTCGAGCGCCGCCGGGACGTCGACGTCCAGGGCCAGCGACAGCCGCCCGAGCCCCTCCCAGACCGCCGACCGCTGCCGCGCCTGGGGCGCCTGCAGCCAGGCCGGGCCCTGCCCGGCCGGCCACGTCGACCACACCGCGGCCTCGGCGAGCTCGGTGGCCACCAGGTCGGCGACCGCCATCGCCTCGAAGACGTCGAGCGACGGGATGGCGGAGTCGTCGGTGAAGTAGAGGTCGAGGGCGCCGGCGCCGGCCAGCGTCCGGACGAACGGCAGCGCCACGACCCCGCGGTAGGGGGTCTGCTCCAGCAGCAGCGCGGCGAACGCCGGCCACCGGCGCTCGAGGTCGTCGGCGGGGGCGAACACCGGCTGCTCCTCGTGCTGGGCGGTGCCGCACGGGCCGCTGCCGGCGGTGAACTGCAGCCGCTCGGCCAGCGACGCCACCGGGTCGCTGGCGCCCAGCGGGAGCCGCCGGTCCCGGCCGTCGTCGGCGCTGAGCCCGGCGCCGTCGACCGGCAGGATCCGGGCGCACACCCGCGCCAGACGCTCGGGCAGCAGGGCCGGGGCCCCCAGGTCCGGGTCCGCCGCCTCGTGCAGGGCCGCGGAGAAGCGCTCGGCGATGGTCACGGTCGGATCATCCCAGCCGCCGGCGGGCCCGGCTCGGCCCCGGCCGCCCCGGTCCCGGACGCCTCGGACCCGGACGCCTCGGACCGGCGGGTGTAGGCCGCCTCCCGGACGGCGTCGTCGGACTCCAGGCCCGCCCCGAGCGCGCCGCCGACGGTCGCCAGCGAGCAGGTGAGCCACGCCAGCGCGAGGTGGTCACCGAACCCGGCCGGGTGGCCGAGCGCCCCGGCGAGCACCGGGTCGACCACCAGGAGCAGCGCCCCGGCCAGGGCGAGCACGAACAGCGCCGCGTGGAAGGTGAGGACGCCCAGGACGACGGTCGCCACCGTGGCGAGGTCGAACAGCAGCACCTGCTTGCGCCCGCGGCCCCGGGGCACCCGCTCCCAGAGCGCACCGCCCACCACCAGGGCGGTGACCACCGCCGCCACCGACCCCAGGGCGATCACGGTCAGCCGGACCCCGCCGTAGGCGTCGGCCAGCACCCACACGTCGGGGGTGACGAGCGCGAAGACGCCGGCCGCGACCGCGGCGGTCAGGGCCCGGGAGAGCCGGACCGCCAGCCGCCACGGCCGGTTGGCCCGCACCATCCCGAGCAGCAGGGTGAGGTTGCCCGTCAGCACCCGGGCGGTGAAGCGCACCCCCGCGTCCGCGTCGGCCGGGTCGGTGGCCAGCTCCCGCAGCCGCCGCCCCACGGCGTCCCGGTCGCCGTCGTCCTCGTCGCCGAGCAGCGTGCGGACCAGCCCGACGGCGACCTCCAGGGCCCGGCGGCGGGTGCCGACCGCGCCCAGCGCCGGCACCGACAGCAGGCCCACGCCGTGCAGCGGGCTGGCGTGGGCCACCACCGGCCGGCGGGCCACGGTGAGCGGCAGGTCGGTGAGGACCACGGCCAGGTCCCAGTCCTCGGCCAGCAGCCGGCGGCGGGCGGCGTCGACCAGGTCGTCGTCGTCGGCCGGCGGGCGGGCCAGCGGGTCCTCGACGGTGCGGACCGACCAGCGCACCTGCGGGTGCCGGGCGGCCAGCACCCGGCCGAGCTCGCCGGCCAGCCGGTCGGCCAGGTCGGCGGCGACCCCGGGCCCGCGGACCAGGCCGAGCTCCACGAGCGGGGCGGCCGGCGGGGCGCTCACGCGGCACCGCCCGGTGCGGGGGCCGGCGGGTGCCGCAGCGGGAGGACGGCGGGCCCGTCGGGACCGGCGACCACCCGGGCCCGGGCGCCGTAGTGCGCGGCCAGCGCGGCGTCGGTCAGCACCTGCGCGGGCGGTCCCTCGGCCACCACCCGCCCGCCGGCCAGCAGCGCCAGCCGGCCGGCGTACTGCCCGGCCAGGCTGAGGTCGTGCAGCGTGGAGAGGACGGTCAGGCCGTCCTGGCGGCGCAGCCGGTCGACGAGGTCGAGCACCTGCTGGGCGTGCCCCAGGTCGAGGGCGGCCGTGGGCTCGTCCAGGAGCAGCACCCGCGGTTGCTGGGCCAGGGCCCGGGCCAGCACCGCGCGCTGCTGCTCGCCGCCCGAGAGCGTCCCTAGCAGGCGGTCGGCCAGGCCGGTGAGCCCCAGCCGCGCCATCACGTCGGTGACCACCGCGGCGTCGCGGGCGCGGGGCGCGGCGAGCAGGCCCCGGTGCGGCGTGCGGCCCAGCCCCACGTAGTCCCGGGTGGTGACGCCCTCGGGCAGCACCGGCTGCTGCGCGGCGTAGGCCAGCACGAGCGCGCGCCCGCGCCGGCCGAGCCCGGCGGCCGGGCGGCCGTCGACCCGCACCTCGCCGGCGTGCCGGTGCAGGCCGAGGACGGCGCGCAGCAGCGTCGTCTTCCCCGAGCCGTTGGGGCCGATGACCGCCGTCCAGCCGCCGGGCTCGACGGTGAGGCGCACGTCGTCGAGGACGCGGGTGCGGCCGTGGGCGGCCGACAGCCCGACCACCTCCAGGCGGGCCCCGCTCACCGGCGCCGCGCCCCCGCCCACAGCAGGCCGGCGAAGAACGGCGCCCCGACGAACGCCGTCACCACCCCGAGCGGCAGCTCGGCCGGGGCGAGCACGACCCGGGCCGCGAGGTCGGCCAGCACCAGGAACGCCGCGCCGGCCAGCAGGGCCACCGGCAGCACCCGGGCGTTGGCCCCGCCGACCAGCCGGCGCGCCACGTGCGGGACGACGAGGCCGACGAACCCGATCAGGCCGCTGACCGCCACCGCCGCGGCCGTCGCCAGCGAGGCGGCGGCGACCACCAGCAGCCGCACCCGTGCCGGGTGCACGCCCAGGGCGCGGGCCTCGTCGTCCCCGACCGCGAGCACGTCGAGGGCGCGGGCGCACAGCAGCAGCACGAGGCAGGCCGCCCCCAGGTAGGGCAGCACGAGGACGACGTCGGACCAGGCGGCGCGGCCGAGCTGGCCGAGCAGCCAGCCGTAGACCTCGCGCAGGTCGTCGGTGTTCTGCTGCTGCACCAGGGTCTGGGCCGCGGCCAGGAAGGAGGCGACGGCGATCCCGGCGAGCAGCAGGGTGGCGGTGTGCGACCCGCCGGCCGCCGTCCCCAGCGCCAGCGCGGCGCCGACGCCGAGCAGCGCCCCGGCGAACGCGGCCAGCGGCACCACCCCGACCGGACCGACCGAGGCACCCGGCGCCAGGGCGATGACCAGGGTCGCGCCGAGTCCGGCCCCGGCCGCCGCGCCGAGCAGGTACGGGTCGGCCAGCGGGTTGCGGAACACCCCCTGGTAGGCCGCCCCCGAGACCGCCAGGGCCGCGCCCACCAACGCGGCCAGCACCACGCGCGGCAGCCGCAGCCGCAGCAGCACCGCGGCCTCCGTGCCGGTCAGCCCGCCGGGGACGTCGAGCCCCAGCGGGGCCACGGCCCGGTCGAGCAGGGTCGCCACCACCGCGCCCGGCGGCAGCGGCAGCGCGCCCACCCACACCCCGGCCAGCACCGCGGCGACCACGGCCGCGCCGGCCCCGGCGAGCACCACCCCGGGGTGGCGGCGGGTGGCGGCCAGGGCACCGGGAGCCCGCGTGCCGCCGGCGGTCACCGTCACGCGGCTCAGCCCCGCAGCGCGCCGGCCACCGCCTCGGCGAGGTCGGCGACCCGCGGGCCCCAGCGCGAGGCGACCGCGTCGTCCACCTCGAGCACGCGGCCCTCCTGGACGGCGGGGACGGTGTCGAACGCCGGCCGCTGGGCCAGCGTCGCGGCGGTCTCCCCGCAGCACGCGGTGTCGGCGAGCACCACGAGGTCCGGCGCCCGGCCCACGACGTACTCGGCCGACAGCTGCGGGTACCCACCGGCCTGGTCGGCCGCGCCGTCGGCGATGTTCTCCAGGCCGAACAGGGAGTAGACGCCGCCGATGAAGGTGTCGCTGGTCGCGGAGTAGTAGCTCGGGTCCAGCTCGTGGTAGACGCGCATGCCCGCGGCGTCGTCGGGCACCGACCCGACCGCCGCGTCGATGCGCTCCTGCACGTCGGCGACGACCTCGGCGGCCTCCTGGGGGTGCCCGGTGGCCGCGCCGAGGGCCCGGATCTGGTCGTAGGCCTCCTCGAGGTCGTCGGCGGCGCCGAGCAGCAGCGTGGGGATCCCCAGCGCGTCGAGGGAGTCGACGACGCCGTTCAGGTCGTCGCTGAGGACGACGAGGTCGGGCTCGTACCCGGCGATCGCCTCGGCGCTCGGGGTGAAGGCCGACAGGTCGGTCGTCGGGGCCCCGGCCGGGAAGTCGGAGGTGCTGTCCACCGCCTCGACCTGGTCCCCGGCGCCGACGGCGAAGAGCATCTCCGTGGCGGTGGCCGACATCGACACGACGGCCTCGGGTCGCTCGTCCAGGGTCAGCTCGCCGTCGTCCCCGGTGACCGTGACGGGGAAGGCGTTCCCCGAGGACGGGGCCTCGGGGACCACGGCGCCCGGCTCGGCGTCGTCCCCACAGGCGGGGAGGGCGAGCACGAGGGGCAGGAGCAGCGCGGCGGCGGAGAGCCGGCGGGGGGTGCGGGACAACGGGGCCTCTCCGGAGGGGCGGCACGCGCCGCCCACGCGGACGCCGGGCGCCCGGGTGTGCGACCCCTGCCGCGAGGGTCGGAACACGGCGCGAGCAGGCGATCTGACTCGGGCCCGTTCTCGGGCCATCACAGCTGCGGGACAGTGCCGGGTTCCCACCGGACTTCGCTGCGGGCGCGCCACCGGCCGTGGGCCGGCCAGGCGACGGTACCAGCGCCGCTGGTCAGCCCCGGCCGGCGAGGACGGCGGCGTAGACCTCCACCGTCTGCCGGGCGATCGCCGGCCAGCCGAACTCGGCGAGCACCCGCTCGCGCCCGGCCGCCCCCATCGCCGCGGCCCGCGCCGGGTCGGCGAGCAGCTCGGCCACCCGCGCGGCGAGCCCGGCCTCGAAGGCCGCGGTGTCCCCGGGGTCGTAGGGGACGAGCAGGCCCGTGCGGCCGTCGTCCACCACCTCGGGGATGCCCCCGACCGCGCTGGCGACCACGGCGGTCGCGCAGGCGGCGGCCTCCAGGTTCACGATGCCCAGCGGCTCGTACACCGACGGGACGACGAACACCGTGGCCCCGGTGATCAGCGGGACGAGCTGCTCGCGCGGCAGCATGGCCTCGATCCACACCACGCCGTCCCGGCGCTCCTGCAGCGCGGCCACCGCGTCGGCGACCTGGCGGCGCTCCTCGGGGGTGTCGGCCGCGCCCGCGCACAGCACCAGGCCGGCCTCGGCGGGCAGCTGCTCGGCGGCGGCGAGCAGGTGGGTCACGCCCTTCTGGCGGGTGATCCGGCCGACGAACAGCGCGTAGGGCCGGTCGGGGTCCACGCCCAGCGACCGGACGACGTCCGGGTCGGCCACCGGGCGGTAGGCCTGGGCGTCCACGCCGTTGCCCACGACGTGCACCCGCGCCGGGTCCAGGTCGGGGTAGGCGTCGAGCACGTCGGCGCGCATGCCGTTGCTGACCGCGATCACCGCGTCGGCGGCGAGGTAGGCGGTGCGCTCCACCCAGGAGGAGAGCCGGTAGCCGCCGCCGAGCTGGTCGGCCTTCCACGGCCGGCGCGGTTCGAGCGAGTGCGCGGTGACCACGTGCGGGGTGCCGTGCACCAGCCCGGCGAACAGGCCCGCCCCGTTGGCGTACCAGGTGTGGCTGTGCACCAGGTCGACCCCGGCCAGGGCGCCGGCGATCTCCACGTCGACCCCGAGCGCCTGCAGCGCGCCGTTGGCCTCGCGCAGGCCCGCCGGGACCGCGTGCCCGACCGCGTCGGCCCGCTCGCCGCCGAAGCAGTGGACGTCGACGCGCGGGCCGTCCTCCAGCCCGCGGAGGGCGGCGGCGAGGTGCTCGACGTGGACGCCGGCCCCGCCGTAGACGTCCGGGGGCCACTCGCGGGTCACGATCCCGATGTGCACGCGGTCACCCTAAGAGGACCCCGTCCTCCTCACCGCTCGCGGGCTCGCGGCGAGCCTCTGGACGGGGCCGCCGCTGCCCCCGCCCCTCGCGGGCTCGCGGCGGGACCCTGCAGGGGGGGCCGCGCAGGTGAACCGGGGGGTCCCCTGAACGGGCGCCGGTGCCCTGCGGGGGCGCGGCGGCCCTGGCCAGGGACTAGGTTGCGGGCATGCGCGGCGGTCCTCGGGTTCTCGGCATCGTCCTCGCCGGTGGTGAGGGCAAGCGGCTCGCGCCCCTGACGCAGGACCGGGCCAAGCCCGCGGTGCCCTTCGGGGGCAACTACCGGCTCATCGACTTCGTGCTCTCGAACCTGGTCAACGCCGACATCCGGCAGATCGCCGTCCTCACCCAGTACAAGAGCCACAGCCTCGACCGGCACATCACCACCACGTGGCGGCTCTCGCAGCTGCTGGGCAACTACATCACCCCCGTGCCGGCGCAGCAGCGCCTCGGCCCGCGCTGGTACATGGGCAGCGCCGACGCCATCTTCCAGAGCCTGAACCTCATCTACGACGCCCGGCCCGACATCGTCGTCGTCTTCGGCGCCGACCACGTCTACCGCATGGACCCGGCGCAGATGATCGACCAGCACCTGCAGACCGGGGCCGGCGTCACCATCGCGGGGTTGCGGGTGCCCCGGGTGGAGGCCACCGAGTTCGGGGTCATCGACGCCGACGCCGAGGGGCGGGTGCGCGGCTTCCTGGAGAAGCCCGCGGACCCGCCGGGGCTGCCCGACTCGCCCGAGGAGAGCTTCGCCTCCATGGGCAACTACGTCTTCACCACCGACGCCCTGCTCGAGGCCCTGCGGGTCGACGCCGAGGACCAGCACTCGGTGCACGACATGGGCGGCTCGATCATGCCGATGCTGGCCGACGAGGGCCGGGCCTGGGTCTACGACTTCTCCACCAACGTCGTCCCCGGCGCCACCGAGCGCGACCACGGGTACTGGCGCGACGTCGGGACCATCGACAGCTACTTCGACGCCCACATGGACCTCGTGTCGGTGACCCCCATCTTCAACCTCTACAACGACCGCTGGCCGATCCTCACGCTGCCGCCGCAGCAGCCCCCGGCGAAGTTCGTCCTCGGCGGGCGGGCCGAGGAGTCGATGGTCAGCGCCGGGGTGATCATCGGCGGCGGGTCCGTGCACAACTCCGTGATCTCCCCGGGTGTGCGGGTGGAGCGGGGCGCGCGGGTCGAGGACAGCGTGCTCATGGACGGCGTCCACGTCGGCGAGGGGGCCTACGTGCGGCGGGCGATCCTCGACAAGAACGTCGTCGTGCCCGCGTGGGCCCGCGTCGGCGTGGACGTCATCGGCGACGCCGACCGCTACCACGTCAGCCCCGGCGGGGTCACCGTGCTCGGCAAGGGCGCCCGGGCCCACGTGTGAGGCCCGCCCGCGGACGGCGGCCGTGCGCCCCCTGATCGTCACGTTGCTGCTCGGGGGGCAGGCCCAGGCCCGCTTCGACCGGCTGCGCGCCGCGCACTTCCCGCCGGAGCGCAACCACCTCGCCGCGCACGTGACGCTCTTCCACGCGCTGCCCGGGGAGGACGCCGAGGCCGTCACCGCCGACCTCGCCGCCGCCGCGCACCGCCCCGCCTTCGAGGTGGCCGTCACCGGGCTGCGCTCGCTGGGCCGCGGCGTGGCCTACACCCTCGAGTCCGCCGAGCTCGCCGCCCTGCGCGCGGGGCTGGCCGCCCGCTGGGCCGACCGGCTCACCCCGCAGGACCGGCAGCCGCACCGGCCGCACGTCACCGTGCAGAACAAGGTGGACCCGGCCGCCGCCCGAGCCCTGCTGGCCGACCTCTCGGCCGCGTTCGTCCCCGAGCGGGTGCCCGCGCGGGGACTCGGGCTGTGGCGCTACGCCGGCGGCCCGTGGGAGCCGGTCGCCGAGTTCCCGTTCGCCCCCGACCGCACCTGAGGCGAGGTTGCCCGGCGGCCCCACCCTGCTGAACTACTCTCAGTACATGCGCCGTCACGCTAGTGCCATGATCCGGACCGTGCCCGTCGCCCGGCGGGTGGTGGACCGGCGCAGGGCGGCGGCAGCGGAGGTCGAGTCGTTGCACCGCGAGGTGGAGCGCCTGCGTGCCGATCTGGCGACCGCGGCCCGTGCGGCCTCCGTCGGCGAGTACCCGGTGGGCCACTTCCACTCGCCGGTCCCCGACATGGACGACGTCTGGGCGCGGGAGGCGGCGCTGTGGGCATCGCGGGACGACGTGCCGGGCATCGACCTGCACGCCGACGAGCAGCTCGCCCTCGCCGGCCGACTGGCCGACCTGGCGGCGGAGCACCCCTGGCAGGACGGGCACGCGCTCCGGTACCGCATGGACAACCACATGTTCGCCCGGGGGGATGCGCTGGTCCTCTACGCGATGCTGCGCCTGCACCGGCCGCCGCGCGTGGTGGAGGTCGGCTCCGGCTTCAGCTCCGCCCTGATGCTGGACACCGACGACACCCACTTCCGCAGCAGGACGGAGTTCACGTTCATCGACCCCCACCCGGAGCGGCTGCACGGCCTCCTGTCCGACCGCGACCGGCAACGGGTCACGGTGATCGAGGAGCGGGCCGAGTTGCTCGACCCCGTCGTCTTCTCCGGTCTGCGGGCCGGTGACCTCCTGTTCATCGACTCGTCGCACGTCTCCCGCATCGGGTCCGACGTGAACCACCTCTTCCTGGAGGTGCTGCCGCGGCTGCCCGCCGGGGTCCTCGTGCACGTCCACGACATCCCCTGGCCGTTCGAGTACTGGAAGCACTGGGTCGCCCAGGGGCGCTACTGGAACGAGGCGTACCTCCTGCGGGCCCTGCTCACGGACAACCCGAGGTTCCGGGTGCTGTGGTTCTCGGCCTACCTGATGAGCGAGCACCGGGAGGTGCTCGAGGCGCGCTGGCCGGACTTCGGGGCCCGCAAGGGCGACGGCGCGTCGATCTGGCTGACGACCGTCTGATCGGACCCCCGGCTGCCGCGGGCGGTCAGCGGCGGCGGGTGGCCACCAGCAGCCCGGCCCCGATGGGGAGGACGGCGGAGGTGAGGTCCTCGTGCTCGCGCACCGTGCGGGCCAGCTCGCGCCAGGCCACCGTCTGCTCGTCGCGGGCCGCCCGGTCGGCGATCCGGCCGCCCTCCAGCAGGCCGTGGCAGGTCAGCGTGCCGCCCACCCGGACCAGGTCGAGCACCGCGGCGAGGTGCCCGGCGTACTCGGTGGGCGGACCGGCGCACACCACCATGTCGTAGGCGCCGGGGGACAGCCGCGGGAGCACCTCCGCCGGGGTGCCGAAGATCATCCGCGTCCGGCCGGCCGGGTACCCGGCCTCGCCGAAGGCGCGCCGGGCGGCGCGCAGCTGCTCGGGGTCGGCGTCCAGCGCGGTGAGGACGCCGTCGGGCCGCATGCCCTGGAGCAGCCACAGCCCGACCACGCCGCCCCCGCTGCCGATCGACACGACGGCCCGGGCGCCGCCGCCGGCGGCGAGGACGGCCAGCGTGGCCCCCACGGCGGGCTCGACCGGCGGCGGCCCGCCGAGCCGGGCGGCCCGCGAGCGGGCCGCCACGACCGCCGTCGTCTCGGTGGCGTAGCGGTCGGCCCAGGCGTCGACGCCCGGCCGCGGCGCCCCGGCGGTCACCGCCGCACCCCGCGCGGGGGCGAGGGCCGCCCGCCCGTCGTCCCCGCGTCCGTCATCACCGGGCGAGGGTAGTGGCCGGTGCCGCTCCGCCCGGCGGCGCCGCGCAGCTGTGAACACCCTGTGAACGGGAACACCGGCCCGATCCGGCCCCGTTGACCCGTACGTGCGCCCCGAGCGAGCCACCGTCCCCCGACCCGCTGACGCTGGACGGCCCGGCACGGCCCCCGTCCGCGATACTGGAGCCGTGCAGCAGCCCGACGTGCCCACCCCCGCGACCACCGCGGGCGGCGAGCCCTGGGTCGCGCCGACCTGGGAGCAGGTGGTCCGCGACCACTCCGCCCGGGTCTACCGGCTGGCCTACCGGCTCTCCGGCAACGCCCAGGACGCCGAGGACCTCACCCAGGAGACCTTCGTCCGGGTGTTCCGGTCGCTGGCCGACTTCTCGCCCGGCACGTTCGAGGGCTGGCTGCACCGCATCACCACCAACCTGTTCCTCGACATGGTCCGCCGCCGGCAGCGCATCCGCTTCGACGCGCTGCCGGAGGACACCGAACGGCTACCCGGCACGGCGCCGAGCCCGGAGCAGGTCTACGCCGACACCCACCTCGACCCGCAGGTGCAGGCGGCGCTCGACGCCCTCTCCCCGGAGTTCCGCGTCGCCGTCGTCCTCTGCGACATCGAGGGCCTGACCTACGAGGAGATCGCGGCCACGCTCGGCATCAAGCTGGGCACCGTCCGCAGCCGCATCCACCGCGGCCGCGTGCAGCTGCGGGAGGCGCTGGCCCACCTCGCCCCGCGTCGGCCGCCGGTCCCGGAGGGGAGTGCGGGGTGAACATCCCCGAGAGCCACCTGGCCCAGGAGGCGATCACCGCCCTGGTCGACGGTGAGCTGTCCGGCGGCCCGGCCGCCCGGGCCGCCCGCCACCTCGGCAGCTGCGCGCAGTGCCGCACGGCCGTCGAGGCCCAGCGCGAGGCCAAGGAGACACTGCACCGGGCCTCCGACGTCTGCGTCCCCGGCGACCTGCTGAGCCGGTTGCAGGCGATCCCGTTCACCGCGGACGTCCCGGGGTCCGGCGGCGGCTCGCTGAGCGCGGGCCCCGGGCAGCTCACCGTCTCCGGCGCGTCCGGCTCCTGGTCGGTGCCGCTCGACGTCCGGCGGCCGGAGGAGCGCCCCGGGCAGGCCCGGTGGCTGCGCCGGGGGATGACCGGCGCGCTGGCCGGGCTCGGCCTCGGGGTGACCCTGATGGCGCTGAGCCTCCCGGCCGGCGGGGCGGGTGACGGGGGCGCACCCCCGTCGGTGGCCCGGCCGTCCGGTGACCAGCGCAGCGAGATCGTGCCGCCGTTCGCCGCCCGGGTCGCGGGCACCGGCTCGGCCGCCCCCGCCCCTGCCGGCGCCGCGGGCGGCACGCCCTGACCACCCCCACCGCCGGACCGTCCGGGGAGGACCCGCTGCCCGCCGACCCCGAGGACAGCCGCGACCCGCAGGACGGCGCACCGCCGCAGCAGGTCCCCGACGAGGCCTTCGCCCGCCCCCGGGAGGGCGTGGGCGGCTTCGACCCGCCGCCGGGCGCGACCCGGCCCGTCGCGCTGCCCCGGGCCGGGCGGCCCGACGCCGCGCAGCAGGCCGCCTTCTCCCGCCCCGCGGCGGTCGACGGCAGCTTCGGCCGGGACCGGCCGCTGCCCCCGCCGCCCCCGGTCCCCGCCCCGCCGCCGGAGGCGGTCCTGCGGGCCTTCGCCCCGCCGCCGGGCGCCGGGCGCGGGCTGCAGGAGCCGCCGGGCGGTCGGCCGGGCCGCCGCCGCACCTCGGCCGGGCCGTGGTGGAAGCCCGACGCGCGCTCCGACCCCTGGCGCGACCCGCACGCCCCGGCCGGGCTCACCGGGCCGGCCGTCTTCGCGGACGACCTGGCCGAGCAGCCCGGGCCCGTGGTGGTCGACGCGCGCGGCCGCCGGCGGCTGCGGCTGCGCGACCTGTCGGTCCGGGTGTCGGCGCTCGTGCTGCTCGCCGTCCTGGTCGCCGGCGCCCTCGGCGGGGGGATCGGCTACCTGCTGACCCGCACCGCCGAGGAGACGCCGCTGCTCGCGCCGGGCACCCAGCTCAACGAGACCGACGAGGGCATCGCCCGCGAGCCCGGTTCGGTCTCCGACATCGCCGCCCGGGTGACCCCCGCCGTCGTCTCGGTCGAGGTGCGCATCGGCCAGGCCGGCGCCACCGGCTCCGGCGTGGTGGTCGACGGCGAGAACGGGTACATCGTCACCAACAACCACGTGGTCTCCGGTGCCGACGGCATCGAGGGGGCCGAGATCCGCGCGGTCTTCGACGACGGCAGCGGCTCGGCGGCGCGCATCGTCGGGCGCGACCCGGCCAGCGACATCGCCGTCCTCAAGGTCGAGCGGCCCGGCCTGCTCACCGCCGCGCTCGGCAGCTCGGACTCCGTCGTCGTCGGTGACCCGGTCGTCGCCATCGGGTCGCCGCTCGGCCTGGCCAGCACGGTCACCAGCGGCATCGTCAGCGCCCTCGACCGGCCGGTGCGGCTGGCCGGTGAGGGCAGCGACACCAACGCCGTCATCAGCGCCGTGCAGACCGACGCGCCGATCAACCCCGGCAACTCCGGCGGCGCCCTGGTGAACGGCGCCGGCGAGGTCATCGGCATCAACACCGCCATCGCCTCGCTCGGCGGCGGCAGCGTCGGCCTCGGCTTCGCGATCCCCATCGACACCGTGCGCGACATCTCCGAGCAGCTGATCGGCACCGGCCGCGCCGTGCACGCCTCGCTCGGCGTCAACGCCCGGTCGGTGACCGACGGCACCCGGGACGGCGCCCTGGTGGTCAACGTCGAGCCGGGCAGCGCGGCCGCGGAGGCCGGCATCCGCGAGCAGGACGTCATCATCGCCGTGGACGACCAGCCCGTGGGCAGCTCCGAGGAGCTCGTCGTCGCCGTGGACTCCCGGGACCCGGGGGACACCGTCACCGTCGAGGTGGTCCGCACCGGGTCGTCGACCACGCTCGAGGCCACCCTCGACGCGGCGTGACCCGCCCCCCAGCTCGGGGGCGGTGACCCGCGGCGGCGGGGGCCTACGCTGAGGGCGCGCGGCACCGGTCCGTGCGCCGGCAGGACGGGAGCGGGTGTGTTCGACTCGATCGGCTGGGGCGAGATCGTCGTCCTCGTGCTCGCCGCGCTGTTCATCTTCGGCCCCGAGCGGCTGCCCGACCTGGCCAAGGAGGCCGCCGCCGGGCTGAAGAAGGTGCGCGCGGCGGTGACCGGCGTCCGGGCGCAGGTCGACGAGTCGCTGGGGGAGGACCTGGCCGGGCTGCGCGACCTCGACCTGCGCCAGTACCACCCGAAGACCTTCATCCGCAGCCAGCTGCTCGCCGACGACGACGCCCCACCGGCCCGCCGCGGCAGCGCCACCGGTTCGGTCGGGCTGACCAAGACCGGCGGTGCGGTGGCCGCCAGGGACGCCGTCCGCACCCGCGACCACGCCACCCCGCCGCCGTTCGACGTCGACGCGACCTGATCCGCCGGTCCGCGCCGGGAGGGCCCGCCGCGCTGCGTCCGCCGGAGGCGGCGCAGCCGGAGGTCCGGCCCCGGAGGCACCCCGGCCCCTCGGCCAGCGAGGGGTGACCCGGCCGGTGCCGATCACGCCCCGCTACCACCCCCGACAGCGCGAGAGGCCGGCCCGCGCGGGGACCGGCCTCTCGGCGACCGGGCTCAGTGGCGGACCGGGGTCAGCCCCAGCGACATGCCCGACAGCCCGCGCTGGCGGACGGCGAGGCCCTCGGCCACCGCGCTCATCGCCTGCGCGGCCGGCGACCCCGGCTCGGCCAGGACGACGGGCGCGCCGGCGTCCCCGGCCTCGCGCACCCGGGTGTCCAGCGGGATCTGCCCCAGCAGCGGGACCCGGGCACCGAGGGTGCGGGTCAGCGCGTCGGAGACCGTCTGGCCGCCGCCGGAGCCGAACACCTCCATGCGGGAGCCGTCGGGCAGCTCGAGCCACGACATGTTCTCGATGACGCCGACCACCTGCTGGTGCGTCTGGGTGGCGATCGCCCCGGCCCGCTCGGCCACCTCGGCCGCGGCCAGCTGCGGCGTGGTCACGACGAGGATCTCGGCGTTGGGCAGCAGCTGGGCGATCGAGATGGCGACGTCGCCGGTGCCGGGCGGCAGGTCGAGCAGCAGGACGTCGAGGTCGCCCCACCACACGTCGGCGAGGAACTGCTGCAGGGCCCGGTGCAGCATCGGCCCGCGCCACACGACCGGGGTGTTGCCCGGGGTGAACATGCCGATCGAGATGACCTTCACGCCGAAGGCCTGCGGCGGCATGATCATGTTGTCGACCTGGGTCGGCTTGTCCTCGACGCCGAGCATGCGCGGCACCGAGTGCCCGTAGATGTCGGCGTCCACCACGCCCACGGACAGGCCCCGCTTGGCCAGCGCGGCGGCGAGGTTGACCGTGACGCTGGACTTGCCGACGCCACCCTTGCCGGAGGCGACCGCGTAGACGCGGGTCAGCGAGCCGGGCTGGGAGAACGGGATCACCGGGTCGGCGGCGTCCCCCCGGACGGTGCGGCGCAACTCGGCGCGCTGCTCGTCGCTCATCACGTCCAGGCCCACCTGCACCGCGGTGACCCCGGGGACCCCGGAGACGGCCTCGGTGACCCGGTCGGTGATGGTCTGGCGCATCGGGCAGCCGGCGACGGTGAGGTAGACCTCGACCCGGACGGTGCCGTCCGCCTCGATCTGGACGTCCTTGACCATGCCCAGCTCGGGCAGCGGGCGGTTGATCTCCGGGTCCTGGACGGTCGCCAGCGCCGCGTTGACGGCGTCCAGCGCGGGCGTGCCGGTCAGCTGGTCGGGCATCGTTCTCGTCTGTCTCCTCCGTCGGGGATCCGGGGGCGGCCGGCCGCATCCGGGCCACGACCTGCTCACTCGGACCACCGCCACTGTACGGCGGCCCCGGAGGGCACCGGCGGCTGCGGCCGTGAGGTACCCCTCACCGCGGCCGCTCGTCCTCCGGCTCGCGCAGCACCGGGATCACCGGCGTCCCCGGGAGCGGGACGCCCGGGGAGGTGTCCTCGTCGAGCCGCTTGTCGAAGCGGACCTCGACCCGCTCGTAGCCCTTGGTGCGCTGCGCGCGGGCGGCGCGGGTGTAGACCCGCTCGTCGCCGCGGGTGAGCTCGACGTCGTCGGTGAACGGGGTGAGCAGCGCCCGCGGCCACAGCCGGTCGACCCGCACCACGTTGACCTCCACGCAGAGGACGACGGCGATCGCGGCCACGAACAGGAAGGCGATCAGACCGAGCACCAGGGCGAAGACCCCGTTGGTCGCGCTGGAGTCGCGGACCACCCGGGTGACCAGGATGCCGCCGAAGGACTGCAGCAGCTGCCAGACGACCGCGGCGGCCAGGGCGCCGGGGGCGACGTCGCGGATGCCCAGGTCGCGGGCGGTGGCCAGCCGGAAGGCCAGCACGAGGAAGCCGGCGTTGACCAGCACCGAGACGCCGATCATGACGACCGGGAGGGCGGTGCCCAGGTCGGTCCCGAAGACGGTGGCGTTGCCCGAGAAGGTCGACAGCGCCGTGGTGGCCAGCAGCGCCAGGCCCACCGTGCACAGCAGCAGCAGGCTGCGGCCCCGGGCGGCGACGGGGTTGGGACGGCGGTTGCGCGGCACGGCCCACGCGGTGTTCACGGCGTTCTGCAGGGCCAGCCCGACGCCCAGGCCGCCGTACAGGGCGCCGGCGATGCCGATGGCGAGGCCCACGGCGCCGCCCCCGAGCTGCTCCGGTTCCTCCAGCTGCGCGCCGATGACCGGGAACTGGGCCAGCGCGGTGCCGACGATGTCGGCCTGCAGCTCGGGGTTGCCGGCCAGGGCGTACCCGAGCACGGTGGTGAGCAGCAGCAGCAGGGGGAACAGCGACAGCAGCGCGTAGTACGCCATCAGCGCCGCCAGGTAGATCCCCGTGTCGTCGAAGAACTTGTAGAGCACCGCCAGCGGGAACCCCGCCCAGCGGTGGCGCCGCTGGAACCGGTCCAGCCGCTGGGTCAGCGTCATCAGCACCTCGTCTCGGCCGGCCGACCCCCTCCCCGTGCCCGCCCACGGGGGAGGTCACACGACCTGTCGGTGGCGTTCCCTAGGGTCGCCGGGTGACCACCGCCGAGCGCGCCGCGACCCTGCGCGACGCGATCGGCCTCGGGCTGGCGGTCGGCCTCTACGGCGCCGCCTTCGGGGCGACGGCCGGCGCCGCCGGGCTGTCCCCGTGGCAGGCCGTCGTCCTCTCGGCGGTCATGTTCACCGGTGCCTCCCAGTTCGCGCTCGTCGGCGTCCTGGGCGCCGGCGGCGGCGGCCCGGCCGCGATCGGCTCGGCCCTCCTGCTCGGCACCCGCAACACCCTCTACGGGGTGCGGCTGCTGCCGCTGCTGCGCCCCCGCGGGTTCCTCCGCCGCGCCGGCACCGCGCACTGGGTCATCGACGAGACCACCGCGCTCGCCGTCGCCGCCCCCGACCGCCGACTGGCCCGGCTGGCCTTCCTCGCCGGCGGCGCCGCGCTGTACCTGACCTGGAACGCGGCGACGCTGGCCGGCGTGCTCGGCGCGGCCGCGCTCGGCGAGACCGCGCGGGCCGCGCTCGACGCGGTCGTCCCCGCGGCGTTCCTGGCGCTGCTCTGGCCCCGGCTGCGGCGCGGGGCGCCCGAGGCCCCGGTGCAGCGCCGGGTGGCCGCGGGCGGGGCGGCGGTCGCGCTGCTGCTGACCCCGGTCGTGCCCCCGGGGGTCCAGGTGCTCGCCGCCGCGGTGGCCGTGCTGCTGGCCGGCCGGCCGCGCCCGGCCGGGGGGCGGGCGTGAGCGGCGGCGCGCTGTGGGCCGTGGTGGTCGCCGCCTCGGTCGGCTGCTACCTGCTCAAGCTGGCCGGGCTGTCGGTGCCGGCCGCGTGGGTGCAGCACCCGTGGGTGACCCGGGTGGTCGACGTCGTCCCGGCCGCCCTGCTGGCCGCGCTGGTCGCGGTGCAGGCGCTCACGGCGGGCACCGCCCTGGTCGTCGACGGCCGGCTGGCCGGGCTGGCCGTGGCTGCGCTGGCGCTGGCGCTGCGCGCGCCGTTCGTCGTCGTCCTGCTGCTGGCCGGGGCGGCCGGCGCCCTGGTGAACGTGCTGACCGGCTGAGGTCGCCGGCCGGCGGGGTCAGCCGGCCGTCTCCTGCGCGGCGGCCTCGCGCTCCCGCTTCTTGCGGGCCTTGCGCTCCCGGCGCTCGGCCTCGTCCGCGGTCTCCTCGGTCAGCCGGGTGAGCTCGCCGCGGATGAAGTCGCGGGTGGCCAGCTCGCCGATCGCCACGCGCAGGGCGGCCAGCTCGCGGGCCAGGTACTCGGTGTCGGCGCGGGTCACCGCCGCGCGGGCGCGGTCCTCCTCGGCCTGCACCCGGTCGCGGTCGGCCTGGCGGTTCTGCGCCAGCAGGATCAGCGGCGCGGCGTAGGCGGCCTGGGTGGAGAACGCCAGGTTGAGCAGGATGAACGGGTACGGGTCCCACCGCAGCCGGACGGCGAAGACGTTCAGGGCGATCCAGACGATGACGAGCAGCGTCTGGACGGCGAGGTAGCGGCCGGTCCCGAGGAAGCGGGCGATCCCCTCCGCGTAGCGGCCCACCGCGTCGGGGTCCAGCCGCAGGAAGCTGCCGAAGGTCCGCGCCCCGCGGGGGACGTCGAGCCGCCGCCCCTCAGCCACGGCGGGCCCGCTCGCGCCAGTCGTCGGGCAGGAGGTGGTCCAGGACGTCGTCGACGCTGACGGCGCCGACCAGCCGGCGCTGCGGGTCGACGACGGGGGCGGCGACCAGGTTGTAGGTGGCGAAGTAGCGGGTGACCTCGCCCAGCGGCGCCCCGGGACGCAGCGGGTCCATGTCGTCGAGCACGCCGCTGACCAGGCTGGACGGCGGCTCGCGGAGCAGCCGCTGGATGTGCGCCAGGCCCAGGTAGCGCCCGGTGGGGGTGGCCGAGGGCGGGCGGCACACGTAGACCTGGCTGGCCAGCGCCGGGCTCAGCTCCGGCTGGCGCACGCGGGCCAGCGCCTCGGCGATGGTCGCGTCGGGGGTGAGGATCACCGGCTCGCTGGTCATGATGCCGCCGGCGGTGTCCTCGGAGTACTGCAGCAGCTGGCGCACCGGCTCGGCCTCGTCGGGCTCCATCAGCTCGAGCAGCCGGTTGCGGTCGACGTTGGACAGCTCGGCGAGCAGGTCGGCGGCGTCGTCCGGGTCCATGACCTCGAGGACGTCGGCGGCTCGGCCCTCGTTGAGGGTGCCCAGGATCGACAGCTGGTCGCCCTCGGGCAGCTCGCCGAGGACGTCGGCCAACCGGTCGTCGTCCAGGGCCTCGGCCACCTCGTGCCGCCGCTTGACCGGCAGCTCCTGCAGCGCGTGGGCGAGGTCGGCGGCGTTGAGCTCGCGGTAGGTGGCGATGAGCGTCTGGGCGCCCTGCCCGCTCTCGGGCAGCGCCAGCCCGGTCACCTCGTCCCAGGCCAGCTGCTGCAACTGGCCGCGGCGGCCGAGCCGGCCGGGCTCCTGCACGGCCAGCCGGGAGAGCACCCAGTCGCCGGTGCGGGTCTGCTCCATGCCGGCGTCGACGACGGTCGCCGGCCGCCCGGACTCGGCGATCCGCACCGACCGGTCCAGCAGCTCACCGAGCACCAGCGTCTCCCCGGCGCGCTGCTCGAACCGCCGCAGGTTGAGGGTGCCGGAGGCGAGCACGACGGCCCCCGGGTCCAGGGTGGTCACCCGGCCCATGGGCACGAAGATGCGGCGGCGGGCGACCACCTCCACCACCAGGCCGAGGACCCGCGGCGCGGCGGTGCCCACGCGGAGGGCCACGACGACGTCCCGGGCCTTGCCGACGCGGTCGCCGTTGGGGTCGAACACCGGCAGCCCGGCGACGCGCGAGACGTACGCCCGGGTCACCGTGGTCACGGGGGACGAGGCTACCGTCGGGCCCCGTGACCGCCCCGGCATCCGCCTCCGCGTGGGCGGTGCACCGGCCCGGCGGGCGCGAGCTCGGGGTCATGTCGCTGGCGGTCGTCGGGATCTCGCTGTCCGCGCCGCTGACGACGCTGCTGGCCGCGCCGGTGCTGGCGCTGGCCTTCTGGCGCAACGCCGCCGGGGCGGCCGTGCTGCTGCCGGTGCTGCTGATGCGCGAGCGGCGCGCCCTGGCCGGGCTGGGCGCGGCCGACCTGCGCACCTCCGCGCTGGCCGGGCTGTTCCTCGCCGCGCACTTCGCCGCCTGGCTGCCCAGCCTGTCGATGACGACGGTGGCCGCCTCCACCGCGCTGGTCACCACGACCCCGGTCTGGACCGCCCTGGTCGCCCGGGCCAGCGGGGTGCGCCTGCCGGCCGCGGTCTGGTGGGGGCTGGTGCTGGCCGTCGCCGGGGTGGTCCTCATCGCCGGCGTCGACGTCCGCGTGAGCCTGCGCGCCCTGGCCGGCGACGGCCTGGCGCTGCTGGGCGCGATCTGCGCCGCAGGCTACGTGCTGGCCGGGGCACGGGCCCGGCAGCGGCTGTCCACGTCGGCCTACGCCGTCGTCTGCTACTCCACCTGCGCGGTGGTGGTAGCCCTCGCCGCGGCCGTGGTCGGCGACCCGCTCGTCGGCTTCACGGCCCGCGACTGGCTGCTCATCGCCGCCATCACCGTCTGCGCCCAGCTGTTCGGGCACACCCTGCTCAACCTGGTGCTCTCCGCCGTGGGCCCGACCGTGGTGAGCCTGGTTGTGCTGCTGGAGGTGCCCGGCGCGCTGCTGTTCGCGCTCGTGCTGCTGCAGCAGGTGCCGCCGCTGCTGGCGCTGCCCGGGGTGGCGCTGGTCGTGGCGGGCGTCGCCCTCGTGGTGCGTGCCGGGCGGCCCTCGACGCTGGTGGAAGCGGCCACCTGAGCCGTCGCTACCCTCCGGTGAACCGACGTCGACGTCTCGCGGAGGCACCGTGGCCGAGCTCCGATCCCGCCGTTCCAACCTCGCCGTGCCGGGCAGCAACCCCCGGTTCCTGGAGAAGGCCAAGGAGCTGGGCGCCGACCAGGTGTTCCTCGACCTGGAGGACGCCTGCGCCCCGCTGGCCAAGCCCGGGGCGCGCAAGAACATCGTGGCGGCGCTCACCGAGGGCGGCTGGGGCGAGAAGATCCGCACCGTCCGGGTCAACGACTGGACGACGGAGTGGACCTACCGCGACGTCGTCGAGGTCGTCGAGGGCGCCGGCACCGAGCTCGACTGCATCATGCTGCCCAAGGTCGCCGACGCCGCCCAGGTCGCGGCCCTGGACCTCCTGCTCACCCAGATCGAGAAGGCCAACGGCCTGGAGGTCGGGCGGATCGGCATCGAGGCGCAGATCGAGACCGCGCAGGGGCTGATCAACGTCGACGACATCGCCTTCGCCAGCCCGCGGATCGAGACGATCATCTTCGGCCCGGCCGACTTCATGGCCAGCATCAACATGAAGTCCCTGGTCGTCGGCGCCCTGCACCCCGACTACCCGGGCGACCCGTTCCACTACATCCTGATGCAGATCCTCATGGCCGCCCGCGCCCGCGGCGTGCAGGCCATCGACGGCCCCTTCCTGCAGGTGCGCGACGTCGACGCCTTCCGCGAGGTGGCCAAGCGCTCGGCGGTGCTGGGCTTCGACGGCAAGTGGGTGCTGCACCCCGGCCAGATCGACGCGGCCAACGAGATCTACGCGCCGTCGCAGGAGGACTACGACCACGCCGAGCTCATCCTCGACGCCTACGACTGGTACACCTCGGAGGCCGGGGGGAAGAAGGGGTCGGCGATGCTCGGCGACGAGATGATCGACGAGGCCAGCCGCAAGATGGCGCTGGTCATCGCGGGCAAGGGCCGGGCCGCCGGCATGGCCCGGACGTCGTCCTTCACCCCACCCGAGGGCTGAGCGCGGACCCGGGAGCCGCGCACCCCCGCCCGCTCCCGCGGCCTACGGCGCGAAGGAGACCCCGGCCAGGGCGACCACGGCGACGACCCACAGCACGACCAGCAGGACGACGAGGGCGCAGGCGACGGCCCCGACGACGATCCCGGCCAGCGCCAGGCCGTCGCCCTCCTCGCCGGTCTGCCGGATCTGCCGCCGCGCCACGATGCCCAGCACCAGGCCCGCCGGCGCGAAGACGAACGCCATGACCAGCGACAGGACGGCGAGGGTGTTCGTCGGGCGCCGGTAGGGCCCCGGGCCGTACGGGTACCCCGGCGGGACGCCCGGCCCCGGCGGGGGCCCGTACGCCGGCACCTGCCCCCAGCCGGGCGGCGGGGTGCCGTGCCGTCGGTCGTCGTGGGTGCCCATGCCGTCCTCCCGTCGCGGGGCCGCCGGTCACCTGCCGACCGCGGCCGCGGGCAGCGCGGCCAGCCGGGCGGCGATGCCCCGGGCCGCCGTCGCGCCCGCCGCAGCATCCTCCGCGATCAGCACCGACACCACCGCGCCACGCCCCTGGGCGACGAGGTCCTGGGTCGTGCCGTCCTCGAGCTGCCACCGGGCGGCGACGACGGTGCCGGTCAGCCCCTCGAGGGCCGGGGGCTCGACCAGGGTGCGGTCGCCGGCCGGGCAGGACTCCAGCGCGTCGCGGAGCTCGGTGAGGGCCAGCCCCCCGGCCGCGGGCGAGTCGTAGGCGATCGCCTCCGACGCCACCGCGGCCCGACCGGCCGGGTCGACCCCCACGACCGGGAACTTGGCCGTGCGCCGCGCCTCGGAGGTGAGGTCGACGCCGCAGATCCCGGCGAGGCTCGGGTTGCCGGCCAGGTCGCCGTCCGGCACGGGGTTGGCCTGCACCGTCCACCCCTCGGGCAGGTCGGAGGCGCGCAGGGCGACGGCGAGGGCCGCCTCCGCCGCCGTGCCGGCGGTCGCCGGGTCGGCCGCCGCCGCGGCCGAGCGCTCGGCCCGGGCCGGGGCCGGTTCGCCGGTGGGGGTCGCGGCCGGTTCCCCGGCACTCCCGCCGCACCCGCCGAGCAGCCCGGCGGTGAGGGCGGCAGCGGTGACGACGGCGGCGACGCGCGGGGAACCCACCGGCTCGACGGTAACCGCGCCGGGGGAGTGACGAGGGACACCGGGGCCCGGCGTGGGCGGTGGCCCATACTCACCGGTAACCACGGACAGAGCCGTCCCGAGGAGGCACCCGCATGGCCCGCCTGGCGCAGACCGCCGACCTGACCGACGTCCAGCAGGAGATCCTGGCGACCGTCCGCACGTTCGTGGACAAGGAGATCATCCCGCACGCCCAGGAGCTGGAGCACGCCGACGCCTACCCGCAGGAGATCGTCGACGGCCTCAAGGAGCTGGGCATCTTCGGGCTCACCATCCCCGAGGAGTTCGGCGGCCTCGGGGAGTCGCTGCTGACCTACGCGCTGGTCGTGGAGGAGATCGCCCGCGGCTGGATGAGCGTCTCCGGGGTGATCAACACCCACTTCATCGTCGCCTACATGGTGATGCAGCACGGCACGCCGGAGCAGAAGGAGCGCCTGCTGCCGCGGATGGCCACCGGCGAGGTGCGCGGCGCGTTCTCGATGTCCGAGCCCGGTCTGGGCTCCGACGTCGCGGGCATCCGCACCCGGGCCCGGCGGGACGGCGACTCCTACGTCGTCGACGGGGCGAAGATGTGGCTGACCAACGGCGGCTCCTCGACCCTGGTCGCCGCGCTGGTGCGCACCGACGAGGGCGCCGAGAAGGCCCACCAGAACCTGACCACGTTCCTGGTCGAGAAGCCGGCCGGTTTCGGCGAGGTGCTCCCGGGGCTGACCATCCCCGGCAAGATCGACAAGATGGGCTACAAGGGCGTGGACACCACCGAGCTGGTGTTCGACGGCTTCCGGATCGGCGCCGACGCGGTCCTCGGCGGGCAGCCCGGGCGCGGCTTCGCCCAGATGATGGACGGCGTCGAGGTCGGGCGGGTCAACGTCGCCGCCCGCGCCTGCGGGATCTCCATCCGCGCCTTCGAGCTGGCCGTCGCCTACGCCCAGCAGCGGGAGACCTTCGGCAAGCCGATCGCCCAGCACCAGGCCATCGCCTTCCAGCTGGCCGAGATGGCCACCAAGGTGGAGGCGGCGCACCTGATGATGGTCAACGCCGCCAAGCTCAAGGACGCCGGGGCGCGCAACGACGTCGAGGCCGGGATGGCCAAGCTGCTGGCCAGCGAGTACTGCGCCGAGGTCACCACGCAGGCCTTCCGGATCCACGGCGGGTACGGCTACTCCAAGGAGTACGAGATCGAGCGGCTGATGCGCGAGGCGCCGTTCCTGCTCATCGGCGAGGGCACCAGCGAGATCCAGAAGACGATCATCAGCCGCGGCCTGCTCAAGGAGTACGGCCTCAAGCGCTGACGACGGCCGGCCCGGGGGGCCGCGGCTCAGCCCGCGTCGCCCCGGGCCTCCTCGAACCGGACCTCGACGTCCTCGACCCCGAACGAGCCGGCCAGCCCGGTCAGCATGGCCCGGGTGTTGCCCTCCGCGCGCTCCAGCAGGTCGCTGGCGGCGGCCGCGCGGGCCAGCCGGCGCTCGGCCAGCGCGTACAGCTCGCCGTCGTCCGCGGGGCCGTCGCCGAGGGCGTCGGCGGCGCGGTCGAGCACCCCGCGGTCCCGGTCGAGGACCCGGCTCTCCTCCGGGTCGATGCGCACGTCGCCGAGCTCCGGTGCGGGGAGGACGACGGTGGCCGAGCGGCCGTCGGGCGAGAGGGTCACCCGGTCGTCGTCCAGGCCCGAGAAGTCCACGGCGGCGTCGACGGTGCCGGTGGCGAGGAAGGAGACGCGCTCGCCGCTGATCGCCGAGGGCACCCACGGGGTGTCCACCTCGCGGTCGACGACGACCTGGAAGGTCGCCGCGGCGGCGTGGTACTCGGCGAGGTCCTCCAGGGCCAGCAGCAGCGGGGTGGTGTCGCGGTGGACGACCTGCTGCTCGAACGGGTCGCCGAAGCCGGGCAGCCGGTCGCGGACCTGCGCGGCGACGGGCACGAGCACGGCCAGGCCGACGCCCACGGCGACGAGCCGGCGGCGGGATCGACGGGGCCGCGGGGCGGGGGACGGCGTCGGGCGGTCCTGCAGGAGTGCGGGCATGGGCGACCTCTCGCGGGAGGAGGGGGGATGTGGTGTGCAGCACGCGGGACGCCGCGGTCATTCCCCGGCGGCGCTGCCGGTCCGGGGCGCGGCGGGAAGACGACGGCGGCCCGGGACCTTGCCGGGGGGCATGAGAGCTGTCGCAGTCACCGAGTTCGGCGGGCCGGAGGCCCTGCACGTCGTCGACGTCCCCGACCAGCCGCTGGGCCCCGGCCAGGTGCGCCTGCGGGTGCGCGCGGCGACGGTCAACCCGACCGACACCCACCTGCGCAGCGGTGCCTACGCCTCCCGCGACCCGGTGCAGGAGTTCCCCTACGTGCCCGGCATGGACGCCGCCGGCGAGGTCCTGGAGGTCGGCCCGGACGCCGCGACCGACCTCGCGCCGGGCGACCGGGTGATGGCCGTCGTCGTCCCCACCGGGGCGCACGGCGCCTACCGGGAGGACCTCGTGCTCCCGGCCGCCTCCGTGGCCCGGGCGCCGGACGGGGCCGACGACGTCGCGGCCTCGACCCTGCCGATGAACGGCCTGACCGCGCACCTGGCGCTCGCGGCGCTGGCGCTGCGGCCGGGGCAGGTGCTCGCGGTGACCGGCGCGGCCGGCGCGTTCGGCGGCTACGTCGTCCAGCTGGCCCGGCACGCCGGGCTGACCGTCGTCGCCGACGCCTCCGAGGCCGACGAGCAGCTGGTGCGGGAGCTGGGGGCCCACCAGGTGGTGCGCCGCGGCCCGGAGGTCGCCGAGCGGATCCGGGAGCTGCACCCCGACGGGGTGGACGGCCTGGCCGACGGGTCGGTGCAGGACGCGCAGGTGCTGCCCGCCGTGCGGGACGGCGGCGCGGTCGCCACCGTCCGCGGCTACCGCGGGGACGGCGCGCGCGACCTGCGGGTGACCCCGGTGCTGGTGCGCCGTGCCGCCGAGGACGCCGCCGCGCTGGAGCGGCTGCGCGCGCTGGCCTCCGAGGGCGTGCTCACCCTGCGGGTGGCGCGCACCTTCCCGGCGGAGGAGGGCGCCGAGGCGCACCGCGTGCTGGAGGCCGGCGGCGTCCGCGGCCGGCTGGTGCTGACCTTCTGAGCCGCGGCACCTCCCCGGTCGCGCCGGTCGCCCCCCGCCTGCCAGGGTGGGGGGCGACCCCCGGGCAGCGGTGCCCGGGCCGACGCCGAGGAGCGGTCTGACATGGTGCACAGGGTCGTGGTCAGCTACGGGCAGCCCGAGGACCCGGGGGCCTTCGACGAGTACTACCGGGACACCCACGTGCCGCTGGTCGTGGAGATGCCGGGGCTGGTCGGTTTCACGGTCGGGCACGCGGCGGCGCTGGACCCCTCGCAGCAGGCGCCCTACCTCGTCGCCGAGCTCGACTTCCAGTCCGAGGAGGCGATGGGCAAGGCCTTCGCCTCCCCGGAGGGGCAGGCCGCGGCCGCCGACGTCGCCAACTTCGCCACCGGCGGGGCGAGCATCGCCCACTTCGAGGTGCGCGAGCTGCACTCCGGCCTGCCGTTCATGCCGTGACCGACGCCCCCAACGGCGCGCAGGCCCTCATCCGCACGCTCGTCGGTGCCGGGGTGGACGTCTGCTTCGCCAACCCCGGCACCTCCGAGATGCACTTCGTCGCCGCGCTGGACGACGTCCCGGAGATGCGCGGCGTGCTGACCCTCTTCGAGGGCGTGGCCACCGGCGCCGCCGACGGCTACGCCCGCATGGCCGGCCGCCCGGCGGCCACGCTGCTGCACCTGGGCCCGGGCCTGGGCAACGCGCTGGCCAACCTGCACAACGCCCGGCGCGGCCGGGCACCGCAGGTCGTCGTGGTCGGCGACCACGCGCGCGGGCACAAGCGGCTGGACGCGCCGCTGGAGTCCGACATCGACGCGCTGGCCGGGTCGGTGTCGACCTGGGTGCGCCGGTCGCTGACGGCCGAGGACGTCGGCGCCGACGCCGCCGAGGCGGTGGCCGCGGCCGCCCGCGGTGGGGTGGCGACCCTCGTCCTGCCCGCCGACGTCTCGTGGGAGGAGGGCGCGTCGGTGGCCGCGCCCCGGCCTCTCCGCCCCGCGCCGCAGGTGGCCGGCGCCGTGGTGGACGAGGTCGCCGCCGTGCTCGGCCGCGGCGAGCCGACGGTGCTCCTCGTCGGCGGGGACGTCGTGGCGAGCGAGGAGGGGCTGCTGGCCGCCGGGCAGGTCGCGGCCGGCACCGGTGCCCGGCTGCTGGCCGAGACCTTCCCGGCGCGCACCGTCCGCGGCGCCGGCCTGCCCGACGTGGGGCGGCTGCCGTACCCGCCGGAGATGGCGATCGCCGCGCTGGCCGGCACCGCGCACGTGGTGCTGGTCGGGGCCGCATCGCCGGTGCACTTCTTCGCCTACCCCGGCGTGCCCGGCACGCCGGTGCCCGACGGCTGCGCGGTGCACGTGCTCGCCGAGCCGGGGGAGGACGGCGTGGCCGCCCTGCGGGCCCTGGCCGACGCGGTGGCGCCCGCGGCCGAGCCCGTGCTGCTCGAGGCCGGCCGCCCGGAGCTGCCCACCGGCGCGCTCACCCCGCGCTCGCTGGCGGCCGTCCTCGGCGCGCTGCTGCCCGAGCGGGCGGTCGTCGTGGACGAGGCGCTCACCTCGGGTGTGGGCCTGGCCGAGCTGACCTCCGGGGCGCCGCGGCACGACTGGCTCGCCCTCACCGGCGGGGCGATCGGCGACGGGCTGCCGATGGCCGTGGGCGCGGCGGTGGCCTGCCCCGACCGGCCGGTGGTGGCGGTCCAGGCCGACGGCAGCGCGATGTACACGCCGCAGGCGCTGTGGACCATGGCCCGCGAGCGGCTCGACGTCACCGTGGTCGTCTGCGACAACGGCTCCTACGCGATCCTCGAGCACGAGCTGGCGCGGGTCGGGGCCAGCGGCGGCGGCGAGCGCGCCGGCCGGCTGCTGGACCTCAGCGGTCCCGGGCTGGACTTCGTCGCGCTGGCCACCGGCATGGGCGTGCCCGCCACCCGGGCCACGTCCGCCGAGGAGCTGGCCGACCAGCTGCGCGCGGCGCTGGCCGAGCCCGGCCCGCACCTGGTCGACGCCGTCCTGCCCGGGCGGCACTGAGCGGGCGGTGCGGCGGCGCGCGGGCCGGGCGGCGCTCGTCGTCCTGCTGGTGCTGGTCGTGCTGACCGGCCTGCTCTGGGGGCTGCAGCGGCGGCTGGTCTACCTGCCCGACGACGGGCCGGTGCCGGCCGCCGCCGAGGTGCTGCCCGGCGCGCGCGACGTCGTGCTGGAGACCTCCGACGGGCTGCGGCTGGGCGCGTGGTTCGTGCCCGGGACCGGGCCGGCGTCACCCACCGTGCTGGTGGCCAACGGCAACGGCGGCCACCGCGGGTACCGGGCCCCGCTGGCGCGCGCGCTGGCCGACCACGGGCTGGCCGTGCTGCTGTTCGACTACCGCGGCTACGGCGGCAACCCGGGCAGCCCGAGCGAGGAGGGGCTGGCCCGGGACGTCCGGGCCGCGCGGGCGTACCTGCTCGGCGAGGCCGGCGGCGCCCCGGACCGGCTGCTCTACTTCGGCGAGAGCCTCGGGGCCGCGGTGGTCACGGAGCTCGCGACCGAGCACCCGCCGGCCGGGCTGGTGCTGCGCTCTCCGTTCGTGGACCTGGCCGCGGTGGGCGCCGAGCACTACCCGTTCCTGCCGGTCCGCGCGCTGCTGCGGGACAGGTTCCCCGTCGCCGAGCGGATCGCGACGGTGCAGGTGCCCACGGCCGTCGTCCTGGGGACGGCGGACGCGATCGTGCCCCCCGCGCAGAGCCGAGAGGTCGCCGCGGCCGCGGCGGACCCGTACCGGCTGGTCGAGGTGCCCGGCGCCGGGCACAACGACCGGGTGCTGCTCGACGGCGAGGCGCTGGTGGGCACGGTGGTCGACCTGGCCGCGGAGGTCACGGGCTGAGGTCCTCCGGCGGGTGGGTGGCGAGGTGCGCGCGGGCCAGCCGCGTCGGGGCCCGGCACAGCCACGCCTCGGTGACCAGCTCGGCGAGCTCCTCGGGCCCGATGACCTCGAGCCGGGCGAGCACGACCGGGTAGCCGTCGAAGTGCGGGGTGGTCAGGTAGACCGCCGGGTCGTCGGCGAGCAGCGCCTCCTTGACGCCGAGGTCGGGGACGTACGCGCCGAGCAGTGGACCCGCGGGCGCCCGGTCGCCCAGGTGCGCGAGGTCGGCCCGGCGCAGCGGCCGCTCCCAGACGAACCCGCGGGCCCGCACCACCCACTGCAGGCTGCCGCGCGAGGTGCGCTCGGCCGTCTCCGGCAGCGCCAGGGCCAGCGCCCGCACGTCCGACCAGTCGGCCATGCCGCGCAGGCTAGCGCCCGGGCACCGGGCTGGCGGGACCCTCGCGCAGCAGCAACGATGGGCCGGTCGATCGCGCACGAGGAGGTCGGGTGGACGCCGTCCAGCTGCGGGAACTGCAGGCACCGCTCAAGCAGCGCTACCGCGACGACCCGGCGTCGGCGTGCGCGCGGATGGAGGCGCACGCCGACTTCTCCGACCCCGGGGTCACGTGCACGGTGCAGACCTGGTCCGGGCCCGCCCGCGCCGGCCTGCACCCGGCCACCGGCGGCGACGGCTCGGACGCCTGCTCGGGGGACATGCTGCTGCAGGCGCTGCTGGCCTGCACCGGGGTGACGATGCGCAGCGTGGCCACGGCGATGGGCGTGCGGATCCGCTCGGCCCGGCTCACCGCCCGCGGCGACATGGACGCCCGCGGGACGCTCGGCGTCTCCCGGGAGGCGCCGGTCGGGTTCGGCCCGATCACCGTCGACGCCGAGCTGGACACCGACGCCGACGAGGCGACGCTGGCCACGCTCGGCCGGCTCACCGAGCGGTACTGCGTGGTGGCGCAATCGCTCGCCAGCCCGCCCCAGCTCACCGTGCGCCGCGCGGCCCGCTGACCGGGGAGGGGGCGCCGGCCGCCCCCTCGCCGCCCGCGGGCACCAGGCCCGCCCGCCAGGCCATGGCGACCAGCTGGGCGCGGTCGCGGGCGGCGAGCTTGGTCAGCACCCGGCCGACGTGCGTGCGGGCGGTGGCCGGGCTCATGTGCAGCGCCCGGCCGACCTCCTCGTTGGACAGGCCCTGCGCCACGGCCACGAGCACCTCCCGCTCCCGCCCGGTGAGCTGCGCCACGAGGCCTGCGTCGGTCGGCGGGGGAGCGTGCAGCGCCGCGGCCAGCACGCTGCGGGTCACCGCCGGGTCGAGCACCGCCTCGCCGGCGGCCGCGGCGCGCACCGCCCGGCGCAGGGCGTCGGGCTCGGCGTCCTTGAGCAGGAAACCGCTGGCGCCGGCCCGCAGCGCCCCGAAGACCAGCTCGTCGTCGTCGAAGGTGGTCAGCGCCAGGACGGCGACCCCGCCGAGCGCGGGGTCGGCGACGACGCGGCGGGTGGTCTCGATTCCGTCGAGCACCGGCATCCGCAGGTCCAGCAGGACGACGTCCACCGGCGTGGCGCGCAGCCGGTCGAGCGCGGCCCGGCCGTCCCCGGCCTCCCCGGCCACCTCGATGTCGCCGCCGCGCTCGAGCACCGCCCGGACCCCGGCGCGCACCAGCGGCTGGTCGTCGACGACCAGGACCCGGATCACGCCGGCGTCCCCACCCGGTCGGCCACCGGCAGCACCGCGCGGACCGCGAAGCCGCCCCCGTGCCGCTGCCCGGCGGACAGCCGGCCACCGAGCAGCCCCACCCGTTCCCGCATGCCGGCCAGCCCGTGACCGGCTCCGCCGGGGCCACTCCCCCCGCGGCCGTCGTCGACGACGCTGACGGTCAGCGTTCCGGGCCCGTGGGCGACGGTGACCGTGGCGGTGGCGGCCCGCGCGTGGCGCAGCACGTTGGTCAGCGACTCCTGCACCACCCGGTGCGCGGTGGCCTCGACGCCGGCCGGGAGCGGCCCCGGCTCGCCCTCGACGGCCAGGCGCACGTCCAGCCCCGTGGCGGCCGTCGCGGCCACGAGCCGGGGGAGGTCGGCCAGGCCGGCCGGCCCGGCGCCGCCCTCCGGGTCGGCGCCGCGCAGCAGGCCGACGGTGCCGCGCAGGTCGTGCAGCACGTCGCGGCTGACGGTGCGGATGGTCTCCAGCGCGCGGCGGGCGGCGGCGGGGTCGTCGTGCAGCGCCTCGGCGGCGACGGCGGCGTGCAGGGTGACGACGGCGACGGCGTGGCCGAGCGAGTCGTGGACGTCGCGGGCGATGCGCATGCGCTCGGCGGCGACCCGGCGGGCGGCCTCGGCGTCCCGCTCCTCGGCCGCCCGCCGCAGCCGCTCGGCGGTCTCGGCCCGCCACCGCCGGCGGGAGTGCACCGCGTCGCCGAAGGCGAGCACCGCGGCGAGCAGGACGGTGGACAGCGCGAGGTCGTAGCCGAGCACGAGCCCCGGGTTCTCGTCGGGGGAGGGCTCGACCAGCCGCCAGGTGGTGGTGAGGGCGGTCAGCACCACGCCGGCGGCGACGCCGGTCCGCCAGCGCCCGGCCTCGGCCAGCGTGTAGAAGGCGGGGGCCAGCGGCACGACCAGGCCGACCGCGGAGTAGCCGAGCACGTAGTACAGGTAGAGGACGGCCAGCGTGGCGGCGAGGGCCACCGCCGGGCGGTGCCGCAGCACCAGCATGGGCGCGCCGAGCAGGGCGAGCAGCAGCACCGCCGCGACGTCGGCCGGCCGGGCCTCGGGCTCCAGGTGGGCGGCGAGCGCGGCCCACGAGGGGAGCACGGCGGCGAGGGCGAGGGCGACGTCGACGCGCCCGGGGCGCCTGGTCATGCGGCGAGGCTAGGACGTCGCGGCGGCCCGTGGCGTCCGCCCGGGAGCGCGGTCCGGCGGTCCGGCGTACGTCCAGGTGCGTACCCAGATCGGTCCGGTGGGCGGACGACGGCGAGCCGGTCCCGTTCCTAGCGTCCGGAGCCGTCCCGTCCCGCTCCCGCCAGGAGGCCGCCGTGCTCGCCTCGCTCGCCCGCCGCTGCGTCCGGTACCGCTGGCCGGTCACCGCCGCCTGGATCGCCGCGGTCGTCGCCCTCACCGCGCTCTCCGGCGCCCTCGCCGGCCCGACCAGCGACGACTTCGCCCTGCCCGGGTCGGAGAGCCGGCGGGCCGCGGACCTGCTCGCCGGCGCCGGGTTCGAGGCCCGGTCGGGGACGTCGGCGCAGGTGGTCCTGCAGGCCGACGGCGGGGTCGGCGCCCCGGCGGTGCGGGCGGCGGTCGACGACCTGGCGGCCGCCGTCGAGGACGGGCTGCCCGGTGTGGAGGTGACCAGCCCGTTCGAGCCCGGCGGGCAGCACCAGGTGGCGCCCGGCGGCGACGTCGCCTACCTGCAGGTCGACCTGCCCCAGCGCGACCCCGCCGACGTGGCCGAGGCCGCGGCCACCCTCGACCGGCTCCGCGCCGACCTCGACGTGCCCGGCCTGCGGGTGGAGATCGGGCTGCCGGTGGAGGAGGAGGCGGAGAGCGGCCCGCCGGCCGAGGTGATCGGCGTGGCCGCGGCCGCGGTGGTCCTGCTGGTCGCGTTCGGCTCGTTCGTGGCGATGCTGCTACCGCTGGTCGTGGGCGTGCTGGGCGCCGCCTGCGGGGTGGCGGCGATCGGGCTGGCCGCGCACGTGCTCGACGTGCCGAGCTTCGCCGGGGCCGCCGCCGGGATGGTCGCCATCGGGGTCGGCATCGACTACTCGCTCCTGGTCGTGACCCGGTTCCGGGAGGCCCGGCGCTCGGGGCTGACGGTGCCCGACGCGGTGGCGCTCGCCCAGCACACGGCCGGCCGCTCCGTGCTGTTCGCGGGCACCACGGTGGTCATCGCCTCGCTCGGCCTGGTGCTCATGGGCATGGAGCTCATCACCGGGGTGGCGCTGGGCATCGCCGCGTCGGTGCTGGTGACCATGCTGGGCGCGGTCAGCCTGCTGCCCGCGCTGCTCGCGATCGTCGGCGGCCGCATCGACCGGACGGCGCGGTCCCGCCGGCGGAGCACCGACGGGTCGGGCGCGGCCGCCGGGCGGTGGGCCCGCACGGTGCAGCGGCGTCCCGTCGCCTGGGCCACCGCCTCCCTCGCGGCCCTGGTGCTGCTCGCGCTGCCGGTGCTGGACCTGCGGCTCGGGTTCAGCGACGCCGGCACCCTGCCCGAGGGGTCGACCGCCCGGCAGGCCTACGACCTGGTCGCCGAGGGGTTCGGCCCGGGGGCGAACGGGCCGCTGGTGGTGGCCGTCGACGCCGCCGGTGGCGGGGCGGCCGCCCCGGCCGGCGAGCTGGCGGCGGCCGTCGCCGCCGACCCGGGCGTGGCCTCGGTGGCCCCGCCGGTGCTCTCCGGGGACGGCGGGACCGCGGTGCTGCAGGTCGTGCCCGCGTCCGCACCCCGCGACGAGGCGACCGCCGAGCTGGTGCACCGGCTCCGCGAGGACGTCGTCCCCGGGGTCGTGGGTGGCACCGGCGTGGAGGTGGCGGTCGGCGGGACCCAGCCGGCGGCGATCGACTTCGCCGACTACACCGCCCAGCGGCTCCCGCTGTTCCTGGCCGTCGTCCTCGGGCTGTCGTTCCTGCTGCTGACCGTCGTGTTCCGGGGCCTGCTGGTCGCGCTCAAGGCGGTCGTGGTGAACCTGCTGTCGATCGGCGCGGCCTTCGGGGCGCTGGTCGCGGTGTTCCAGTGGGGGTGGGCGGGCGACCTGCTCGGCGTCGAGGGCGTGGCCCCGGTCGAGGCCTGGGTGCCGATGATGCTGATCGCGATCGTCTTCGGGCTGTCGATGGACTACGAGGTCTTCCTGCTCTCCCGGATCCGCGAGGAATACGACGCGAGCGGCGACAACGCCTCGGCCGTGGCGACCGGCCTGGCGCGGACGGCGCGGGTGATCACCGCCGCGGCGGCCATCATGGTCTGCGTCTTCGGCAGCTTCGTCCTCGGCTCGGCGCGGGAGCTGCAGCTGTTCGGCTTCGGCCTCGCGGTGGCGGTGCTGGTCGACGCGACGCTGGTCCGGCTGGTGCTCGTGCCGGCGACGATGGAACTGCTCGGCCGGGCGAACTGGTGGCTGCCGCGCCGGCTGGAGCGCGCCCTGCCGCACCTCACCGTGGAGGGCGCCGCCCCGCGGCCGTCACCGCGGGAGGAGCAGCCGGCGGTGGTCGGCGCCTGCTGACGGGGGCGTGGCCGGGTCGGACGCACCTGCCCACCGCGGGTCCTACGTCTCTGAGTGCAGGTGCACTCAGAGACGTAGGCCCCCCCGGCCGGTTCCCTGCGGTCGGTCACCGGCGCCGGTGGCGGGTGACACCCGGGCGGGTGGACCGGTGCGCGGCGTCGTCCACAGATCGTGGTCACGGCACCCCGCGGACCGGCCGGCTCACCTAACGTCCCTCGTCCCGCCCGGTGGGCGGGTTGCCGGTGTGGGACGACGACGGGGGGAACGTGCCGACTGCGACCAGTGCGCTGGAGGTCGTCGACGGCGAGGTGCGGGAGCTGATCCGCCGCCGCGGGCTGGACCCCTTCAGCGATCCGGCGCCGGTGCGGCTGCTGGTGCGCGACGTGGTGGCCGACTACTCGGAGCGGTCGCTGACCTCGGCGCTGCCGCCGATCGGGGACGCGGAGTCGGTGGTCCGGGACGTGCTGGACCGGGTCGCCGGTTTCGGGCCGCTGCAGCGCTTCCTCGACGACCCGGAGGTCGAGGAGGTGTGGGTCAACGAGCCGGGCCGGGTGTTCGTGGCGCGGCGCGGGCGCAGCGAGCTGACCACCACGATCCTCGGCGCCGGCGAGCTGGCCGACCTGGTGGAGCGGATGCTGCGCACGTCCGGGCGGCGGCTGGACATGTCGACGCCGTTCGTCGACGCGATGCTGCCCGACGGCTCGCGGCTGCACGTGGTCATCCCCGACATCACCCGTCGGCACATGGCGGTCAACATCCGCAAGTTCGTGCTGCAGGCGCACTCGCTCGACGAGCTGGTCGCGCTGGGCACGCTGACGGCGCCGGCGGCGCGGTTCCTGGAGGCCGCGGTCGCCGCGGGCCTGAACATCCTCGTGGCCGGGGGCACCCAGGCGGGCAAGACGACGCTGCTGAACTGCCTGTGCGCGGCGATCCCGGCGCGGGAGCGGGTGGTGACCTGCGAGGAGGTCTTCGAGCTGCGGGTGCCGCTGCCCGACGTGGTGGCGATGCAGACCCGGCAGGCCAACCTGGAGGGGACCGGGGAGATCCCGCTGCGCCGGCTGGTCAAGGAGGCGCTGCGGATGCGGCCCTCGCGGCTCGTGGTCGGCGAGGTGCGGCAGGAGGAGTGCCTGGACCTGCTGATCGCCCTCAACTCCGGGTTGCCCGGGATGTGCACGCTGCACGCGAACAGCGCCCGCGAGGCCGTGGTCAAGATGTGCACGCTGCCGCTGCTGGCCGGGGAGAACATCGGCCACGCCTTCGTCGTCCCCACGGTGGCGGCCAGCGTCGACCTGGTGGTGCACGTGGGCACCGACCCCGACGGACGACGGCGGGTGCGCGAGGTCGTCGCCGTCCCGGGCCGTGCGGAGGGCGGGGTCGTCGAGCTGGCCGACGTCTTCACGACCCGGGACGGCCGGCTGGTGCGGGCCGACGGGTACCCGCCGCACCCCGAGCGCTTCGCCGCGCTGGGCATCGACCTGACGGCGCTGCTCAGGGGCGGTCCGGCGTGACCGGTGCTCTCCTGGGGCTCGCGCTGGGGGTCGGCCTGCTGCTGGTCTGGCGCAGCGGCCCGCGTGCCCCGCAGCGGGTCGACCGCCCGGAGCGGGTCAGCTCCCGCCGGCAGCGGCTGGCCGCCGCCGGCCTGACCGGGGTGACGCCCGTCCAGCTCCTGGCCCTGCAGGTCGGGCTGGCGCTGCTGGCGTTCGTCGTGGTGCTGGTCACCACGCGCACCGTGACGGTCAGCCTGCTCTTCGGCGGGTTCGGCGCCGCGCTGCCGCCGCTGCAGGTCCGCCGGCTGGCGGGGCGCCGCCGGGCGGACCTGCGCGAGGTCTGGCCCGAGGTGGTGGACAACCTGGCCTCCGCCGTCCGGGCGGGGATGTCGCTGCCCGAGGCGCTGGCCGCGCTGGCCACCCGGGGGCCGGAGGTGCTGCGGCCGGCGTTCGCCCGGTTCGCCGCCGACCACCGCTCCAGCGGCCGCTTCGGCGCGTGCCTCGACCGGCTCAAGGACGACCTCGCCGACCCGGTGGGCGACCGCGTGGTCGAGACCCTCCGCGTGGCGCGGGAGGTGGGCGGCAGCGACCTCGGCCGGGTGCTGCGCACCCTGGCGGCGTTCCTGCGGGAGGACGCCCGGGCCCGCGCCGAGCTGGAGACGCGGCAGGGCTGGGTGGTGCACGCGGCCCGGTTGGCGGTCGGCGCGCCGTGGGTGGTGCTGCTGCTCCTGGCCACCCAGTCGACGACGCTGGCCGCCTACGACTCCCCGCTGGGGACGGCGATCCTGCTCGGTGGCGCGGTCGTGTGCGCGGTGGCGTACCAGGTGATGCTGCGGATCGGCCGGCTGCCCCAGGACGTGCGGGTGCTGCGGTGAGCGGGGTCGCCGCCGGGATGCTGCTCGGCCTGGTCGCCGCGGGCGGTCTGCTGCTGGCCGTCGCGTTCGCGCCGCCGTTCCGGACCGCACGGCTGGTCGACCGCCTCGCGCCCTACGTCCACGACACGCCCGCGCCGTCCCGGCTGCTGGGCAGCGCGACCGAGCCGGGCCTGCTGGTGGCGGTCCGCCGGCTGCTGGGCCCGGTGGTGGCCGACGGCGCCCGACTGGTCGACCGGCTGGTGGGCGGCCGGGCGTCGGTGCGCCGGCGCCTGGACGCCCTCGGCGGTGGCACCACGGTCGAGGACCTGCGCGTCGAGCAGGTGGTGTGGGGTGCGCTCGGCCTGCTGGGCGCCGCGCTGGTCGCCGCCGTCGGGTCGCTCGCCGCCGGTGGCGTCAACCTGCTCTCGGTGTCGCTGCTGTGCCTGGCCGGGCTGCTGGGCGGCGTGCTGGGCCGCGACTGGTGGCTGAGCCGGCAGGTGCGGCGGCGCGAGGAGCTCCTGCTGGCCGAGTTCCCGGTGGTGGCCGAGCTGCTGGCCCTGGCCGTGACCGCGGGGGAGGGCCCGGCGGCGGCGATCGCCCGGGTCACCCGGCTCTCCGGCGGGGAGCTGGCCGCCGAGCTCGGTGCGGCCCTGGGGCGGGCCCGGGCCGGCATGCCGCTGCCGGACTCGCTGCGGCTGGTGGCCGAGCGGACCTCCCTGGAGCCGCTGGCCCGCTTCGTCGACGGGCTGCTCGTGGCCCTGGAACGCGGTACCCCGCTGGCCGAGGTGCTGCGCTCCCAGGCCGCCGACGCCCGCGAGGCCGGCAAGCGGCGGCTGCTGGAGGCCGGTGGCCGCAAGGAGATCGCGATGATGGTCACCGTTGTCAACCGCTACTGTTCCGTGTGTGTCCACCACACGAGCAGCGATCTACGCCCGGCAGTCGCTCGACCGGTCCGGAGAAGGAGCGGCCGTCGACCGGCAAGTCGACGACTGCCAGCATCTCGCCGACCGGCGCGGCTGGACCGTTGTGGAGACCCTGACCGACAACGACATGTCCGCCAGCACCGGCAAGCGGCGCAAGGGTTACGAGCGGCTACTGCACATGATGCGCGGGGGCTCCGTGGATGCCGTCGTCGTGTGGCACCTCGACCGGCTGACCCGCCGCCTGGTCGACTTGGAGGAGGTCATCGCGATCTGCGAGGCCACCGGCGTCCGCCTTGCAACGGTCACCGGGGACATCGACCTCAGCACCGACACCGGCCGCATGCTGGCCCGCATCCTCGCCTCGGTCGCCCGCGGGGAGGTTGAGCGCAAGGGGGTCCGGCAACGCCGGGCCAACGAGCAGAGGGCTACGGCCGGGCACATGGGATGGACCCGGCGGCCGTTCGGCTACGACCGGCAGGACGGTGCTGTCGTCGTGGTCGACGAGGAGGCCAAGGGGTTGGAGCGGGCCGCCGAGATGGTGCTATCGGGGGGCACACTGGCCGCTGCCGCTCGGATGCTCAACGATGCGGGTCTGACCACTACCGGCCGGCGCATGGTCCGCGACGACGACGGTGACCCAGTCCTCGGGGACGACGGCAGGCCGATCTACCGGGATGCCCTGCCGTGGAACGTGACCACCCTGCGGCGGGCGCTGCTGAACCCCCGCTACTCCGGCCGGGTCACCTACAACGGCGAGGAACTGCAGAAGGACGGCAAGGGCGTCGCGGGTCAGTGGCCGATCATCCTTCCCGCCGATGTGCAGGAGAGGTTGGCGGAGAAGCTGCGAGACGTGCGCCGCCGGGTGCAGCAGGGCACCGACGTGAAGTTCCTTCTGTCGGGGCTGGCCCGCTGCGGGCGCTGCGGGGCGGTCATGTTCGCGTCCCCGATGGGCTCCAAGGGCAGGCGCTGGATGGTCTACAAGTGCGCGGCCACCAAGAGCGGTCCGGGCTGCTACCTCGCCCGACGCCAGGACCTCGTCGACGAGGTTGTGGAGGCGGTCGTTGTCGCCCGACTGTCGCAGCCGGACGCGGCGCACCTGTTCGCCGAGGATGAGGACGTGCCAGCGCTGCGCGCCGAGGCCGCCGAGCTGCGTTCCCGCCGCGACGACTTGGCCGGTCTGCTCGCTGATGGGCTGCTGTCCGCATCGGCGGTCCGCGAGCGGTCCGGGCAGCTCACCCAGAGGATCAACGGCCTCGAGGACCGGATCAGCCGTGTCTTGGGGGAGTCCCCCCTGGCCGTGCTGACCGCAGCCGAGGACGTCCGGGCGGCGTGGGAAGCGCTGCCCCTGCGAGACCGTAAGCAGGTCGTGGACATGCTGATAACCGTGACGATTCTCCCCGCCGGCAAGGGACAGCGGTTCATCCCCGAGCAAGTCGAGATCGAGTGGAGGCGTTCGTGACTGACCAGTGGCTTCTACAGGAGCAAGAGTGGGAGGCGCTTGCAGTCACTTGGTCGGGGCTCTCTCGCAAAGAGCAGAGAAGCGTTGCGGTCGTGCAGTACATGTGCGTCATACGGGACTGTCAGTTGGTGACTGTCTTCAGGGCGCCCGTTGGACTGCTCGTTGCCCTTCCGCGATACAGGAAGTCCCCTGAGCGGAACGCGGAGTCGGCTGCTTCTGCCCGTGCGGCGCGAACGGTCGATGGCGAGCGCCGCTGGAAGGGGAGGGTGGCGCCGCTGGACCAGTTCTCGGACGCACAGCTTCCCGAACTCGGCATTGAGGTGAATTGCGATCACGTCTCACGGTTCATCTCCGGGGTCCACCTGCTGGCGGACGTCGAGCGAGGACGGCCAGGCGCGCCGATTACTAAACGCATCCGTTAGATCACGCTCCGTGTGCTATGATCGACAGCAGCACGCTGAGCCCGGCATGGAATGCCGAACGGGAATGAAGTTGGGCGACCCGGAACTCCCGAGGTTCCGCCTTGCCCGCAAACAGCGCATCCCTCCGTGCAAGCACCGCCCGAGCCGGCGCAGCCGCTCGCTGGCGCCGGCCTGACGCCGAAGACGCCCGCCGCGACCTCGCGGCCGAGCGCATCAGCTCGTACGTCCAGCGCGTCCTGGCCGACGCTCCGGAACTCACTCAGGCACAGAAGGATCGGCTAGCCCTCCTGATTCGCGGTGGCGCTTCGACCTCCACGGGGGTCGGTGCCGCGTGACCGCGCAGAACGGCCCGGCCCCCCGCACCACCGGGGGAACCGGGCCCAAGCAGAACTCCGCCGCGACCAAGCCGCCTCGTTCTGGTGTCGATTCTAGGGCTGTCACAGGCGATCCGGCACTGTTCGATGCGCATGTCGAGGTCGACGCGTACAGCCGACGCACCACCCTGGTCCCGTCGGCGTACGTGACCGGCCCCGGCCCGCGCCCGGCCACCACCGGGCGCGAGGAGGCCCAGGCACCGGCGTGGTGGTGGGCCGAGGCCGAGCGCATCGTGCTTGCCCTGATCGACTCCGGCCACCAGGTGTCCAGCGACGACCTACACCAGCGGTACCCCCACGAGCCCTCCGCCTCTGGCGCCGCGTTCGGGGCGCTGTTCGCCAAGCTGGCCCGCGCCGGCCGCATCCGCGAAGTCGGCATGGTTCGGTCACGGCGGCCCGAGGCCCGTCGGCGGCGCATCATCCTGTGGGGCGCACCGTGACCCCGACGCACAGCGCGGCGCTCCGCGCTGCCCTGGACTATGCCGCCCACGGCTGGCCGGTCCTGCCGCTCGCCCGCGCTACCGACGGCCGGTGCAGTTGCGGGTGGCCGGCCGACCGCTGCACCTCGCCGGGCAAGCACCCCACCAACCCCGGCGGCTGCCGCAACGCCACCACCGACCCCGACACGATCCACGGATGGTGGCGACGCTGGCCCACCGCGAACGTCGGCATCGCCACCGGCCCCGCCTCCGGACTGGCGGTGCTCGACGTGGACGGCGAACCCGGCCGCGACAGCCTCGCCGACCTCGAGGCAGCCCACGGGGCCTTGCCGGGCACCGTCACCGCGCTGACCGCCCGCGGCTGCCACCTGCTGTACCGGTGGCCGGGCGGGCTGGGCAACGGCGCCGGCACCTACGGCCGCGGACTGGACCACCGCGGCGACGGCGGCTACATCGTCGCTCCGCCATCGGTCCACCCCACCGGGCACGTGTATCAGTGGCTGACCGCAGACGGCAGCGACCCCCGCCCGTGGGCGCACCCGTTGCCCGACTGGCCGGCGCATGTGCTGCGCACCGGAGCGCGGGCAGCGGCGCCGCGCCCGGTCGTGGTCCCGCTGCACCGCCCCGGAGACGGCCCGTTGGCCGGGCTGGTGCGGGTGGTGCTCAACGCCCAGCCCGGCACCCGCAACAACGCGGTCAACTGGGCCTCGTACAGGGCGGGAGAGCACATCGCCCGTGGCCGTCTCGCCCCCGAGGCGGCCGCCTCGGCACTGCTCGCAGCTGCTGCCGCCGTCGGGCTGCCCGAGCATGAGGCGGTCCGCACCATCGCCTCCGGCCTGCGATCGGCGGGTGCGGCATGAGCGTCGACGAGGCCACCGTCGCCCAGGTGCTCGCCCTGGCCCGCGTCGGGCAACCGGCCGCGGACGAGCAGCCCCGCCGGGCGCCGATGCGTGACCGGCTGCTGACTCGCAGCAGCCTCGCGGAGCTTCCTGAGCCCGAGCCGCTGATCGCCGACACCATCGACCGGCGCACCGTCGCGCTCGTCGCCGGCCACTTCGGCTCCCTCAAGAGCTTCGTCGCTCAGGACTGGGCAGCCTGCGTTGCCACCGGGCGACCCTGGATGGGGCGCCCGGTCCAGCAGGGCTCCGCGCTGTACGTGGCCGCTGAGGGCGCTCACGGCCTCCACCCGCGGTTCACCGCATGGGAACACGGGTGGCAGCGCCGAATCCCCGACGACGCGCTCACAGTGCTCCCCGAGCCGGTCAACCTCAGCGACTCGGCGGCTGTCGCCGAGCTGTGCGAGCTGGTCGCTGGACGGGCCCTCGTCGTCGTCGACACCCTCGCCCGCTGCCTCGTCGGCGCCGACGAGAACAGCGCCAAGGACATGGGCATCGCCGTCGACGCCCTCTACCGACTGCGTGACGCCACCGGCGACGGCACCGTCGTCGTCCTCCACCACACCGGCAAGGACCGGGCCACCGTTCGCGGGTCAAGCGCGCTCGAGGCCGGTGTCGACACCGTCTACCAGACCGAGGGCGACGCCCGGTGCATGCGGTTGAGCCGCACCAAGCGCAAGGACGGGCCCCGGGAGGACCAACTGCAGGTGAGGCTCAACCCGGTGCTGTCCAGCGGCGTCATCGTGTCCGCGATCGGCGCGGACATGAACAGCAACGCACGGACCCTCATGTCCGCGTTCATGTCCGCGTTCGGCACCACCGGAGCGACCAAGGCCGACCTCCGCAACGTCGTGGACATGCCCCCGGCCAGCTTCCACCGCTCCCTAACCCGAGTTCCGCAGTTGATGGGCACACGAGGCGGGTAGCGCGGACGAAGGTGCTGGTCGAGCGGGCGTAGCGTTCCCGACGGGCGTGAATGTGTAGGTACACGTTTGGGCCGCTGAGGGCTTGCTCT
>NZ_QVQH01000020.1 GCF_003428645.1 Geodermatophilus marinus
CCTACCTCGCCCTGGCCGCGGCCATCGTCACCGTCCGTGCGCTGTGTCGGGCCGCCTGGCTGCTCTACCGCTGGGACACCCGACCACGATCACGACGCATCCGATGACCTACTGGCGGGGGCTCTAAGCGCGGGTCACCTTGCCGGCGCGGATGCACGAGGTGCACGCCTTGATCCGGCGACGGTTGCCGGGGGCGACCAGGGCCCGCACGGACTGGATGTTCGGGTTCCACCGGCGCGGCGTGCGGCGGTGCGAGTGCGACACCGACATACCGAAACCGGGCCCCTTGCCACAGACATCGCACACGGCAGCCACGGCGGATCACTCCCAGATGAGTCGTTCACAGACGGCGGCGCACCCACGGCAGCCGCACACAGACCGTCGGCGAGTCTAGCCGTTCCCGGCAGCCGCTGCCGGGGCAGGCCCGGCGCCGTCCCCGCTGCCGGGCCGGCGCGGGGCGACCCCGTCGGGACCGTGGGTACCCTCCGCCCGTGCTGGAGGCGCTCGACGACGCCGCGGTCGGCCGCTGGTGCCGGGCCGCGCACGCGGCGCTGGCCGGAGCACGCGGGGAGCTCGACGACCTCAACGTCTTCCCGGTGCCCGACGGGGACACCGGCACCAACCTGCTGCTCACCGCCGAGGCCGTGCTCGCCGCGCTGGACGGCCGGGTCGACGGCGAGCCGGCCTGGGTGGTCGTGGCCCGCGGCGCGGTGCTGGGCGCCCGGGGCAACTCCGGGACCATCCTCGCCCAGCTGCTGTCCGGCCTGTCCGAGCGGCTGGCCGGGAAGGGGCCGGCCGACGGGCCGGCTTTCGCCGAGGCGCTGCACCGGGCCGGCCGGACGGCCTACGGCGCGGTGGCAGACCCGGAGGAGGGCACCTTCCTCACCGTCGCCCGCGCCGCCGGGGAGGCGGCCACCGCGGCCGTCGCGGGCGGGTGCACCGCGCTGCCCGAGGTGGTGCGGGCCGCCGCCGACGGGGCGCGGGCCGCGCTCGACGCCACCCCCGGCCAGCTCGCCGCGCTCCGCGACGCCGGGGTCGTGGACGCGGGCGGAGCCGGGCTCAGCCTGGTCCTGGACGCGCTGGTGACCACGGTGACCGGCGTGGAGCCGGCCCGCCCGCCGCTGGTCCGCCGGCCGGCCCGCCCTCACGCGCACGGCGGGGACCGGCCGCACCAGCCGCCGCCCGGCCCCGGGAGCGAGGTGCAGTACCTGCTCGCCGACAGCGACGAGCAGGCCGTGGCCCGGCTGCAGGAGCGGCTCGCGGCGCTCGGCGACAGCCTCGTGGTCGTCGGCGTCGACACCGCCGCCGGCCGGGAGTGGAACGTCCACGTGCACGTCTCCGACGTCGGCGCGGCCATCGAGGCCGGCATCGAGGCGGGGCGGCCGCACCGCATCGCGGTCACCCCGCTGGCGCCGCAGCCCCCGCCGGCCCCGGACCCCGCGGCGCGGGCGGTGGTGGCGATCGTGCCCAGCGAGGGGATGGCCCGGCTCTTCGAGGCCGAGGGCGTCCGCGCGGTGACCTGCGGGCCCGACGGCCTCACCGAGGAGGAGCTGGTGGCCGCCGTCGTCGACTCGGGGGCGGCGACCGTCGTGCTGCTGCCCAACGACGCGGCGCTGACCGCGGCCGCCTCGCACGCCGCGGAGCACGCCCGGGGCCTGGGGCGCGACGTCGCCGTCGTCCCGACCCGGTCCCCGGTGCAGGCGCTGGCGGCGGTGGCCGTCGCCGACCCGGCGCGCCGCTTCGGCGACGACGTCATCACGATGGCCGAGGCGGCGGCCGCCACGCGCTGGGCCGAGGTGACGGTGGCCGACCGGGAGGCGCTGACCAGCGCGGGGCGCTGCCACCCCGGTGACGTGCTCGGCTCGGCCGAGGGCGACGTCGTGGTGATCGGCCGCGACCCCGCCGAGGTGGCCTGCGACCTGCTCGACCGGCTCCTGTCGGCCGGCGGGGAGCTGGCCACGGTCGTCGTCGGTGCCGAGGCGGGGCTGGGCGACGCGGTCTGCGCCCACCTGGCCGGCCGGCACCCGACCGTCGAGGTGGCCCGCTACGACTGCGGGGCCGGGGGTGTCCCGCTGCTCGTGGGGGTGGAGTGATGGCCGTCGACATGGCGACCCGGCTGGACCGGGTCCTGGGCGCGAAGACGGCCCGGGTGATGGCCGAGCAGCTGGGTCTGCACACCGTGCGGGACCTGCTGCGCCACTACCCGCGCCGCTACGCCCGCCGCGGTGAGATGACCCGGCTCGAGGACCTCCAGGTGGGGGACCGGGTGACGGTGCTCGCCCAGGTGCGCAAGGTCACCACCCGCAAGATGCGCAACCGTCCGGGCACGCTCACCGAGGTGACCGTCGGCGACGGCGCCGGGTCCATGCAGCTGGTGTTCTTCAACCGCAAGCACGCCAACCTGCGGGAGGGGGCCTGGGGCCTGTTCGCCGGCACGGTCGGCGAGTACCGCCGCGCCAAGCAGTTCGCCCACCCCGACTGCCACCTCATGACCGGGGACGACGACGAGGACTGGGCCCGCGCGCTCATCCCCATCTACCCGGCCACCAAGGACGTCTCGAGCTGGGTCATCCAACGCTCGGTCAAGCTGCTGCTCGACGCGACGGGCGGGTTCGGCTTCGTCGAGGACCCGCTGCCCGAGGAGGTCCGCGCCCGGCACGGCCTGCCCGGCCTGGCCGCCGCGCTGCTCGACATCCACCGGCCGACCGGCGAGGAGGACGTCGAACGCGCCGAGCAGCGGCTCAAGTGGGACGAGGCGCTGACCCTGCAGCTGGTCCTCGCCGGCCGGCGGCGCGCGGCGACCCTGGAGCCCGGCATCGCCCGGCCGCGGCGCCCCGGGGGGCTGCTCGACGCGGTCGACGCCGGCCTGCCGTTCGCGCTCACCGAGGGGCAGCGCGCGGTGGGCGAGGAGCTGGCCCGAGAGCTGGCCCGGGAGCAGCCGATGCACCGGCTGCTGCAGGGGGAGGTCGGCTCCGGCAAGACCGTGGTGGCGCTGCGGGCGATGGCCCAGGTCGTCGACGCCGGAGGCCAGGCGGCGCTGCTGGCGCCCACCGAGGTGCTCGCCGCGCAGCACGCCCGGGGCATCCGCGCGCTGCTGGGCCCCCTCGGCCGGGCCGGCGAGCTCGACGGCGACCCGGCCGGCACCCGGGTGGCGCTGCTCACCGGGTCGCTGAAGGCGGCCGCCCGCCGCGAGGCGCTGGCCGAGGTCGCCGAGGGGCGGGCCGGCATCGTCGTCGGCACCCACGCCCTGCTGCAGGAGACCGTGGAGTTCGCCGACCTGGGGCTCGTCGTGGTCGACGAGCAGCACCGCTTCGGCGTGGAGCAGCGCGACGCGCTGCGGGCCAAGGGCAGCCGGCCGCCGCACGTCCTCGTCATGACGGCCACGCCGATCCCGCGGACGGTCGCGATGACCGTCTACGGCGACCTGGAGACCTCCACGCTGCGCCAGCTCCCGAGCGGGCGGGGCGGGGTGCGCAGCTCCGTCGTGCCGGTCCGCGACAGGCCGGCCTGGCTGGACCGGGCGTGGGAGCGGCTGCGCGAGGAGGTGGCGGCCGGCCGGCAGGCCTACGTCGTCTGCCCCCGCATCGGGGAGGAGGCCGGCGCCGAGGAGGAGCCGGGGGACGCCGACGGCGCGCCGGCCGAGGAGGGCGGCGACGAGCGCCGCCCGCCGCTGGCGGTGCTCGACGTCGCCGAGGCCCTGCGCGAGGGTGCGCTGGCCGGCCTGCGCCTGGAGGTCCTGCACGGCCGGCTGGCGCCCGAGGAGAAGGAGGCCCGGATGCGGGCCTTCGCCGCCGGGGACGTCGACGTCCTGGTCGCCACCACCGTGGTCGAGGTCGGCGTGGACGTGCCCAACGCCACCGTGATGGTCGTCATGGACGCCGACCGGTTCGGCGTCAGCCAGCTGCACCAGCTGCGCGGCCGGGTCGCCCGCGGCAGGCACGAGGGCCTCTGCCTGCTCGTCAGCGAGGCCTCCGGCGGGTCGGCGACCGGGCAGCGGCTGGCGGCCGTCGCGGCCACCTCCGACGGCTTCGAGCTGGCCCGCCTGGACCTCGAGACCCGCCGCGAGGGCGACGTCCTCGGGGCTGCGCAGTCCGGCCGCCGGTCGGGCATCAAGCTGCTCTCGCTGCTGGAGGACGAGCAGCTCATCGCCGAGGCCCGCGCCGAGGCCACCGCGCTGCTGGCCACCGAGCGCGGCCTGGCCGACCACCCGGGCCTCGCGGCGGAGGTCGCCGCCCTCGCCACCGACGAGCGCGCCACCTACCTGGAGAAGGCGTGAGCCGCGGGTGACCCGGATCGTCTCCGGCGCCGCACGCGGGCGCCGGCTGAAGGTCCCGCCGTCGGGGGTGCGGCCCACCGGCGAGCGGGCGCGCGAGGCGCTGTTCAACAGCCTGGGCAGCCTGCTGGACCTCGAGGGCGCGACCGTCCTCGACCTGTACGCCGGCTCGGGGGCGCTCGGGCTGGAGGCCCTGTCCCGCGGCGCGGACGGCGTGGTCCTCGTCGAGAACGCGCCGCGGGTGCTGCCGGTGCTGCGGGCCAACCTCGCCGCCGTCGGGCTGCCCGGCGGGCGCGTGGTGGTCGGCTCGGTACCCGCGGTCGTCGCCGGCCCGCCGCCGGCGCGCTTCGACCTCGTGCTCGCCGACCCGCCGTACGCCACGCCCGCCGCCGGGGTCGTCGCCGTGCTGGGATCCCTGGTCAGGGGCGGGTGGCTGGCCGAGGGCGCCGTCGTCGTCGTCGAGCGGCCGGCGCGCGAGGAGCCGTGGCCCTGGCCGACACCCCTGCGCGGACTGCGCGATCGACGCTACGGCGAGGCCGTGCTCCGGTACGGTCGCTGTCCGTGAGACGTGCGGTCTGTCCCGGGTCGTTCGACCCCGTCACCAACGGGCACGTCGACGTCATCACCCGGGCGGCGGCGCTCTACGACGAGCTCGTGGTGGCCGTCCTGGTGAACCCCGGCAAGGCCGGGTTGTTCACCGTCGAGGAGCGGATGGCGCTGCTGCGCGACGCGGTCGCCGGCCTGCCCAACGTCACCGTCGACAGCTTCTCGGGCCTGCTGGTCGACTACTGCCGCGCCCACGACGTCCCGGTGATCGTCAAGGGCCTGCGCGCCGTCTCGGACTTCGAGTACGAGCTCCAGATGGCGCAGATGAACCGCGAGCTCGCGGGGATCGAGACGCTGTTCGTACCGACCGCGCCGCAGGTCGGGCACCTGTCCTCCAGCCTGGTCAAGCAGATCGCCACCTTCGGCGGGGACGTCTCCAGCCTGGTGCCCAAGGCCGTGCTCGACCGGCTCGTCGCCGCGCGGGGGGAGCGGTCGTGACGGAGGTCGTCTACCGCCTCTACGAGACCGTCGACGAGCTCAGCAGCGTCATCGAGAACGCCCGCAGCGTGCCGATGTCGGGCTCGTGCATGGTCCCCCGCGACCACCTGCTCGACCTGCTCGACGACCTCCGGGAGAACCTGCCCGACGAGGTGCACAAGGCCGGGGCGATCGTCGAGCAGCGCACCGAGATCCTCCAGCAGGCCCAGGCGGAGGCCGAACGGCTGACCGGCCGCACCCGCAGCGAGAGCGAGCAGGTCGTGGTGGCCGCCCGGCGGCAGCGCGAGGAGATCCTCGGCACCGCCCGGCGCCAGCGCGACGACCTGCTGGCCCGCGCGCAGGCCGAGGTCGAGGACCTGCTGGCCCGGGCCGAGGAGGAGGCCGAGCGGATCGTCGAGGAGGCCCGCCGGCACCACGAGGCGGTCCTGGCCGACGCGCAGGTGCAGCAGGCCGAGCTGCTCGCCGCCGCGCAGGCCGAGCACGACCGGCTGGTCACCGAGACCGAGGTCTACCGCAGCGCCGTCGAACGCGCCGACGAGGTCGGCGCGCAGAGCCAGGCCGACGCCGCCCGCGTGCGCGGCGAGGTCGACGAGTACGTCGACACCCGCCTGGCCGACTTCGGCACGACGCTGGAGCGCATGCTGCGCTCGGTGGAGAAGGCCCGCGGCGCGCTGCGCGGCTGAGAGGCCCCTCCCGGCCCGGAGCCCGGTCCGCACCGATCGGGTAGTCTCGACGTCCGGTCCGGCTGCCGGTCCCGCACCCGGCGGGTCCGCCCGGTCACCTCCCCGCTGCCTACCGCGAGTACCGACATGCCTGCCGCACCGACGCCCCGTCCCGGCGCCGCGTCCCCGGACGCCCGGCGCCCCTCAGCCGACCCGTGGCGCGTGGACCTGCGCGAGCTCGGCCGGCGGGCCGGCTCCCTGCACGAGCTCGAGCGGAGCATCCCGGCGCCGGCGGACTGGCGGGTCGAGCTCATCGGCGTCCCCGAGGGAGCGCCGATCGACCTGCGGCTGCGGCTGGAGTCGGTCATGGAGGGCGTGCTGGTCTCGGGCGAGGTCGACGCCCCCGTGACCGGGTCCTGCGCGCGGTGCCTCGAACCGATCGAGGAGACCCTCGAGCTCGACGTCCAGGAGCTGTTCGCCTACGAGGGCAGCACCACCGAGGCGACCAGCGAGGAGGACGAGGTCCGGCGCGTCGAGGGCGACCACCTCGACCTCCAGCCCATGGTCCGCGACCTCGTCGTCCTCAGCCTGCCGCTGGCGCCCACCTGCACCGAGGACTGCTCCGGGCTGTGCGCCGACTGCGGCCAGCGGCTCGACGAGCTGCCGGCCGACCACGCGCACGAGGTGACCGACCCCCGCTGGGCCGGGTTGGCCCAGCGCTTCGGCGTCGGCCCGGGTGCCCCGCAGGCCGACCGTCCCACTCCCGCACCGGGCACCCCCGGTCCGGACAACCCAGAGGAGAACTGACCGTGGCCGTCCCGAAGCGGAAGATGTCCCGCGCCAACACCCGTGCCCGCCGGTCGCAGTGGAAGGCCACCGCCCCGACGCTGACCCCGTGCCCGAACCGGGCCTGCGGCGCGCTCAAGCCCCCGCACCAGGCCTGCCCCACCTGCGGGCAGCACCAGGGCCGCCAGGTCCTGTCCGTCTGAGCGCCGGCGCACCGGCCGTGGGGACGCCGCCGCCGTCGGGTGGGCCGCCGGGCTCCCCGGCCGGTGCGGTGCACGCCGCGCGAGCGGCTGCCTGGCTGCGCGACGCGCTGGACGTCGAGCTGCCCGGCGGCCTGCTGGCGCTGGCGCTCACGCACCGCTCCTACGCCTACGAGAACGGCGGTCTGCCGACCAACGAGCGCCTGGAGTTCCTCGGCGACTCGGTGCTGGGGCTCGTCGTCACCGACGAGCTCTACCGGCGCTACCCCGAGCTGCCCGAGGGGCGGCTGGCCAAGCTGCGCGCCTCGGTGGTCAACATGAACTCCCTCGCCGGGGTCGCCCGGCAGCTGGGGGACGGCGGCCTCGGCCCGCACCTGCTGCTGGGCCGCGGTGAGGAGACCACCGGCGGCCGGGACAAGGACTCGATCCTGGCCGACGCCGTCGAGGCCCTGATCGGCGCGGTGCACCTCGGCCTGGGGCTGGAGGCGGCCGCGGTCATCGTGCACCGGCTGTTCGACCCGCTGCTGGACCACGCCGCCACCCGGGGGGCCGGCCTGGACTGGAAGACCAGCCTGCAGGAGCTCGGTGCCGCCCTCGGCCTGGGCGCACCCACCTACCAGGTGGCCGACACCGGCCCCGACCACGCGAAGACCTTCACGGCCGCGGTGCTCCTCGCCGACGTCGTCCGCGGCCGCGGCAGCGGGCGGACCAAGAAGGCCGCCGAGCAGGAGGCGGCGGAGGCCGCCTGGCGCGCGCTGTCGCCCGCCGCCGCCGGCACCGCGGCCCCGGCGGAGACCAGGGGCCCGGGGTCGGACCCGGCACCGGCGAGGGACCCGGCGTCCGCGGAGGGGACCGCACGCCCGCCGGAGGACGCGGCGTCCGCGGAGGAGACCGCGTCCCGGGCGCCGGCCCCCGCGCCGGTAGGGGACTGACCGTGCCGGAGCTGCCCGAGGTCGAGGTCGTCCGGCGGGGCCTCGAGCGCTGGGTCGCCGGCCGCACCGTGGCCTCCGTCGAGGTCCGCCACCCGCGGGCGGTGCGCCGGCACCTCGAGGGCGCCGACCACTTCGTGGCCGCGCTGACCGGCCGCACCCTCACCGCGGCCCGGCGGCGCGGCAAGTACCTGTGGCTGCCGCTCGCCGAGCCGGACGGCACGGCCGTCGGGCAGGCCCTGGTGGCGCACCTGGGCATGAGCGGGCAGCTGCTGGTGGAGAAGCCGTCCCAGCCCGACGAGACCCACCTGCGGGCGCGGTTCGTCTTCACCGACGGCGGCCGGGAGCTGCGCTTCGTCGACCAGCGCACCTTCGGGGGGCTGGCGGTGGAGGACACCGCCGACGACGAGGGGGCGGCCCCGGGCGCGCTGCCGCCCCGGCTGCGGCACATCGCCATCGACCCGCTGGACCCCTCCTTCGACGAGGCCGGGTTCAGCGCGGCCCTGCGCCGCCGCCGCACCGAGGTCAAGCGGGCCCTGCTCGACCAGACGCTGATCGGCGGTGTGGGCAACATCTACGCCGACGAGGCGCTCTGGCGTGCCCGGCTGCACGGCAACCGGCCCACCGACCGGCTGACCCGCGCGCAGGTGCACGACCTGCTCGAGGGGGTGCGGGACGTGCTGGGGGAGGCGCTGGCGCAGGGCGGCACCTCGTTCGACTCCCTCTACGTCGACGTCAACGGGCAGAGCGGGTACTTCTCCCGCTTCCTCGCCGTCTACGGTCAGGGGGACCGGCCCTGCCCCCGCTGCGGGACACCCATCGTCCGGGAGTCGTTCATGAACCGCTCCAGCTACAGCTGCCCGGTGTGCCAGCCCCGGCCGCGCAGCTCCGCGGCACGGTCCCGCCGGTCGTGACCCGCCGCGCCGTCGCGCTCGTCTCCGGCGCCGTGCAGGGCGTGGGCTACCGCTGGTTCGCGCGCAGCCGCGCGGAGGCGGCCGGGCTGGCCGGCTCGGCGACGAACCTGGCCGACGGGCGGGTCGAGGTCGTCCTCGAGGGGGACGACGCCGTGGTCGCCGCCGTCCTGGCCGACCTGGACGGCCCCGGGGCACCCGGGCACGTGACGGACGTGCAGGTGCGGGACGAGCCGCCACGCCGGGGGACGGGCTTCACCACGGCGTGACCAACGCGACATACCCCTGACACAGGGGGTCTGCAGTGTGGCCGTTGACCTGCGTGCTTGGTCCTGTCACCCTGGGAACACCACGACCGCGCCGACCGTCGTACGGGGCGCAGGTCCAACCCTCACGCAGTCGAAAGGCCGTTGTTGCCATGGCCAAGGCCCTGTTCGGTCACGTCGTCGCCCCCGCGGAGCTCCGGGTAGCCGAGGAGAACGCCGTCCTGCGGGCCAAGGTGCGCCGACTGGAGCAGGAAGTCGCGCAGCTGCGCGCCGAGCGCGACGCCCGCATCGCCCACGAGCTGCTCACTATGGCCGGCGAGAACGCCGAGCCCGCGCTCGCCTGAGCAGGATCCCGCCGCCCCCACCGCGCGGGGCCGCACGCGTCCCGCCCGCCCCTGAACTGCCGGGGGCGGGGCGGGCGACCGGCTAAGGTCCGGTACTCGTGCACCTGTCGAGCCTGACGCTGAAGGGCTTCAAGTCCTTCGCGTCCCCGACGACGCTGCGGCTCGAGCCCGGCATCACCGCCGTCGTCGGCCCCAACGGCTCCGGTAAGTCCAACGTCGTCGACGCCATCGCCTGGGTCCTCGGGGAGCAGGGCGCGAAGAGCCTCCGCGGCGGCAAGATGGAGGACGTGATCTTCGCCGGCACCGCCGGCCGCCCCGCCCTCGGCCGGGCCGAGGTCACGCTCACCATCGACAACACCGACGGCGCCCTGCCGATCGACTACACCGAGGTGTCGATCACCCGCCGCATGTACCGCTCCGGTGAGAGCGAGTACGAGATCAACGGCGACAAGGTCCGCCTGCTCGACGTCCAGGAGCTGCTGAGCGACTCGGGCATCGGGCGGGAGCAGCACGTCATCGTCGGGCAGGGGCAGCTCGACGCCGTCCTCTCCGGCCGCCCGGAGGACCGCCGCGCCTTCGTCGAGGAGGCCGCCGGCGTCCTCAAGCACCGCAGGCGCAAGGAGAAAGCGCTCCGCAAGCTCGACGCGATGCAGGCCAACCTCGACCGGCTGGCCGACCTGACCGCCGAGCTGCGCCGCCAGCTCAAGCCCCTGGGGCGGCAGGCCGAGGTGGCCCGCCGCGCCGCCGGTGTCCAGGCCGACCTCCGCGACGCCCGGCTCCGGCTGCTCGCCGACGACCTGGTACAGCTGCGGGAGGCGCTGGAGCGCGACGTCGCCGACGAGGCCGCGGCGCGTGCCCGCCGCGCGGTCGTCGAGGCGCAGCTGGCCGAGGCCGCGCGCCGGGAGGCCGCGCTCGAGTCCGCCCTGGCCGCCGACGCGCCGCGGCTCGGGGCCGCGCAGGAGACCTGGTACCGGCTGTCGGCGCTGGGGGAGCGGTTCCGCTCCACCGCCCAGCTGGCCGCCGAGCGGCACCGGCACCTCTCGGCCGCCCCCGCGGCACCGGCCCCCGGCCGCGACCCCGACCAGCTCGACGCCGAGGCCGAGCGGGTGGCCGCCACCGAGGCCGAGCTGGCCGCCGGGCTGGCCGCGGAGCGGGAGCGGCTGTCGGCCGCCGTCACCGAGCGGACCGCGGTCGAGGCGGCGCTGACCGAGGCCGAGCGGGCCTGGGTGGCCGCCGCGCGGGCGCTGGCCGACCGCCGGGAGGGGCTGGCCCGGCTCTCCGGCCAGGTCGCCGCCGCCCGCTCCCGCGTCACGGCCGGCGAGGCCGAGATCGAGCGGCTCACCGCCGCCGCCGCCGGGGCGACCGAGCGCGCCCAGGCCGCCGCGGACCGGCTCGCCGCGCGGCGCGCCGAGGTGGGCGACCCCGAGGACGCCGACGTCCGGCTCGTCACCGCGCACGCCGACGCCGTCACCACGCACGCGGAGGCCGCCCGCCAGGTCACCGAGCTCACCGCCGCCGAGCGGGCCGCCGAGCGCGACCGCGCCTCCTGGCAGGCCCGCCGCGACGCCCTGGCCCTCGGGCTGGCGCCGGCCGACGGCGCGGCCGCGGTGCTGGCCGCCGCGCTGCCCGGGGTGCAGGGCCCGGTCACCGAGCAGATCACCGTGGCCCCGGGCGCGGAGCTCGCGGTCGCCGCCGCGCTGGCCGGCCTGGCCGACGCGCTGGTCGTGGGCTCGGTCGCCGAGGCCGCCGCCGCCCTGGCGCACCTCAAGGACACCGGCGCCGGGCGGGCCGGGCTGCTGGTCACCGCCGGGCTGCCCGCCCTGCCCCGGGAGGGCTGGCCCGAGCTGCCCGAGGGGGCGCGCTGGGCGCTGGACCTGGTGCAGGCGCCCGGGGAGCTGGCGCCCGCGCTGGCCCGCGCGCTGGACCGGGTGGCCGTCGTCGCCGACCTGGCCGCCGCCGTCGGGCTGGTGACCACCCACCCCCGCGTCCGGGCGGTGACCGCCGACGGGGACCTGGTGGGCGCCGACTGGGCGGCCGGCGGGCAGGCCGACGCGCCCTCCGGGTTGGAGGTGCGGGCCCGGGTCGACGAGGCCGAGCGGGAGCTGGCCACCGCCGCCGCCCGCGCCGCGGAGCTCGCCGACCGGCTGGCCGCCGCCCGGGAGACCGCCCGGCAGCGCTCGGCCGACGTCGACGCCGCCCTCGCCGCCCGCCAGGCGGCCGACCGCACCCGCTCGGCTGCCGCCGCCCAGCTGGCCGAGCTCGGCGCCGCCGCCCGCTCCGCGAGCGCGGAGGCCGAGCGCTCGACCGCGGCCCGCGGGCGCGCCGAGGAGGCCCTCGAGCAGGCCCGGGGGGCGCTCACCGCGCTGGCCGAGCGGCTGGCCGGGGCCGAGGCGGCACCGGTCGAGGACGAGCCCGACCCCGCCGAGCGCGACCGGCTGCGGCTGGAGACCGCCGCCGCCCGCCAGGCCGAGACCGAGGCCCGGCTGGCCGTGCGCACCGCCGAGGAGCGTGCCCGCTCGCTGGCGGGCCGGGCCGAGTCGCTGCGCCGCCAGGCCCGCCAGGAGCGGGCCGCCCGGGAGCGGGCCGCGGTGGCCCGGGCCGCCCGGCAGCGGGGCGCGGCGGTGGCCGCCCGGGTGCGCGCCGGCGCGGAGGCGGCGCTGACCGCGCTGACCGACTCCCTGGCCCGTGCCGCCGCCGAGCGCGACGAGCTGGCCCGGGTCCGCAGCACGCGGGAGGCCGAGCTGTTGGAGGTGCGCACCGCGGTCCGCGCGGCGACCGCGGAGCTGGAGCGGCTCACCGACGAGGTGCACCGCGACGAGGTCGCCCGCACCGAGCAGCGCTACCGGATCGAGTCGCTCGAGGCCAGGGCCGCCGAGGAGTACGGGGTCGACCTGCCGACCCTGGTCGCCGAGTACGGGCCGGCCGCCCCCGTGCCGCCGTCCCCCGCCGACGTGGCCTCCGCCGAGGCGGCCGGGCAGGAACCACCGGCCCCGACCCGGTACGACCGGGCCGCCCAGGAGCGGCGCGCGGCGCGGGCCGAGCGGGACCTCGCCACGCTCGGCAAGGTCAACCCGCTGGCCCTGGAGGAGTTCGCGGCGCTGGAGGAACGGCACTCCTTCCTCGCCACCCAGCTGGAGGACCTCAAGGCCACCCGGCGGGACCTGCTCACCGTCGTCCGGGAGGTCGACGAGCGGATCCACGACGTGTTCGCCGCGGCCTTCGCCGACGTGGCCCGCGAGTTCGAGCAGGTGTTCGCCACCCTCTTCCCGGGCGGGCAGGGGCGGCTGGTGCTCACCGACCCCGAGGACATGCTCACCACCGGGGTGGAGGTGGAGGCGCGCCCGCCGGGCAAGCGGGTCAAGCGGCTGTCGCTGCTGTCCGGCGGCGAGCGGTCGCTGACCGCGGTGGCGCTGCTGGTCGCGATCTTCCGCGCCCGCCCGTCGCCGTTCTACGTGCTCGACGAGGTCGAGGCGGCGCTGGACGACGTCAACCTCGGCCGGCTGCTCACCCTGGTCGAGCAGCTCCGCGCGACGTCGCAGCTGATCGTCATCACCCACCAGAAGCGCACGATGGAGATCGCCGACGCCCTCTACGGGGTGAGCATGCGCGGCGACGGCATCACCGGCGTCATCAGCCAGCGCCTGCGCGAGGCCGAACCCGCCTGAGGCGGGCCCGCCGGGGGCCGGCAGGACCATCGCCGGCGGCGCGGGACCCGCGAACCCCGCGGACGCAGCCGCCGGCGCGGGGATCGGACGCCTCCCGCGAACATCAGACGCCGCTCGGGACCTCCAGGTCGACCACCAGCGGGCGGTGGTCCGACGCGCCGGCCCCCTCCAGGACGCGGGCCGCGGCGACGGTGACCCCCGCCGTGACCCACACGTGGTCCAGGCGCCGCACCGGGCGGCGGGCGGGGTGGGTCTCGCCGTGCTCGCGGTGCCAGAACCGCCAGCCGACCTCGTCCTCGCGCTCCCGGGCGAGCTGCCAGGCGTCGGTGAACCGCTCGCGCAGCGGGGCCAGCTCGGCCGCGTCCGGCTCGGTGTTGAGGTCACCGACCAGCACGCCGGCCCCCATCGGCGTGGTCTGCAGGTCCAGCAGCGCGCGGACCTGCGCGGCGCGGTGGGGGGCCGGCCCGGTGGTGAGGTGGGTGGTGGTCACCCAGAGCGTGCCGCCGTCGAGCTCGACGAGGGTCCGCAGCGCGCTGCGCGGCTCGCCGCTCCCGGGCAGCGCGTGGACGTCGCTGACCAGCAGCGGCAGCCGGGAGAGCAGCGCGTTGCCGTACTGCCGCGACCCGTCGCCGCCCCGGGGACGGTCGATGGCCGGCCCCCAGGCCAGCTGCATGTCCAGCGCCCGCGACAGCAGCAGCGCCTGGTCGACCTCCTCGCTGCGCTCCCCGAAGCGCCGGTCGACCTCCTGCAGGCAGATGAGGTCGGCGTCGGCGTCGGCCAGCACCGTGGCCAGGCGCGGCAGGTCGTGCCGGCCGTCCAGCCCGACCCCGTGGTGGGTGTTGAAGGTGACCAGCCGGACCGGGACGGGCGGCTGGTCGGGTCCGGGTGCGGGCTTCACACCGGTCAGCCTGGCAGCCCGGCGGGGACGTCGGCGGAGAGGGGCAGGTCGGCCACCAGGCGCACCGACTCCCGCGCCTCGTCGTCCCGCTCGCTGACCCAGAGCCGGAGGCGCGCCGCCCGGCCCTCGAGCACCAGCTCGCCGAGCTGGTTGCCGAAGAAGGGGCCGGCGGCCAGCGCCCAGTCGAGCTGCGACGGGCGGACCCGGGCCAGCCGGCCCAGCGCCGTGGTCAGCCGCCGCGCCCACCGGCTCCAGCCCGCCCGGAAGCCCAGCCGGACCACGGAGGGCGCCCGGTTGTGCAGCGGGGACACGGTCAGCTGGTGCACGCGGGTGCGCAGGTCACCGGGGGCGACCAGCTCGGCGGCGTAGGCGTGGTGGACGTCGCCGGAGAGGACCAGCGCCGTCGCGGGTGCACGCCCGTGGTCCCCGCGGGCCAAGGCCACCAGCGCGCGGCCCAGCCGCTCGAAGGAGTTCCCGAAGGCCGCCCAGTGCTCCAGGTCGGCCGCCTGGCGCAGGGCCTCGGACAGCCGGCCCAGCGGGCCCCCGCGGTGCCGGGCCACCAGCGTCTCGTTCCACCGCTCGAGCTCGTGGATCGCGTGCGGCAGCAGCCAGGGCAGCGAGCTGCCGACGACGAGGTGCTCGACGCCCTCGTCGACCGCGCGGCGCAGGGCGGCCTCGACCCAGGCCATCTCGTCGTCGTCGAGCATCTGCCGCGCGCCCTCGTCCAGCACCCGGCCGGCGCGGGTGTCCACCATGACCAGCCGTGCGTCCCCCCAGTGCCGGACGAAGCTCCACCGGAACGACCGCGGGTCGGCGTCGGCGGCCTCGGCCATGGCGCGCAGCACCGGCTCGGCGTCCCCCTCGGCCTGCCGGACCGCCGCCCACGTGGGGTCGGCGGCCAGCTCCTGCGGGCTGAGGTTGCCCAGGTGCTGGTGCACCCAGTAGCTGACCAGACCGCCGACGATGCGCTCGTGCCACCAGTCGGTGGCGCCCACCCGGCGGCGCCACGCCGCCGAGGTGTTCCAGTCGTCGATCATCTCGTGGTCGTCGAACACCATGGACGACGGGACGGTCGACAGCAGCCAGCGGACCTGGGGGTCGCTCCAGGACTCCGCGTAGAGCCGGGTGTACTCCTCCCGGTCCCGCACGTGCGCGTGCGCCGGCACCGGCTCGCCGCGGTGCACCTCCAGCCAGGCGCGCGTCGCAGGGGTGAGCTCGTCGGCGTAGACCTGGTCGCCGAGCAGGACCAGCGCGTCGGGCCAGGTCTCCTCGGGCCGGGTGGCGAGGTCCGCGGCGTAGCAGTCCAGCGCGTCCGGCGGGATCCCCTCGGTCAGGTCGACGGTGCTCGGGGTGGCGTACCGGCAGGAGCCGAACACCACGCGGAAGGGCCCCGGCCGCCCGGGGGTGCGGATCCGGCTCGGCGGGAACGGGGAGGACGCCTCGGGCCACACCCGCGCCCCGTCCAGCCGCACCTCGTACGGCGTGCTGCTGCCGGGCTCCAGGCCGTCGACCACGACCAGCGCGTAGTGGTGGCCGCCGACCTCGAAGGTCCGCGCGGTCCGGCCGAGGACGTCGACGTCGCACGGCCGGTCGGTCTCCACCCAGACGGTAGCCGACACCGGGTCCACGTGCCGCAGCAGCGGCCCCAGGAGGAGGGCGGGGGCGTCCCCGGCGGTCAACGGCATGCCGGCCAGCCTCCTCCACCGACCCGGGTTCCGCCCAGAGCCGGGTGTGCGCCGGCTGGGAGACTGGCGGCCATGGAGTTCGTGCTGATCGCGATCGCGATCCTCGTCGTCGCCCTGATCGCCGGGGTCGGCCTGCTGGTCGGCCGCGGTCGCCGCACCACCCGGCTCGACGAGGACGCCGCCGGCGGCACCACCCTCACCCGGCCGCGCCCGCCCGCGCCGCCGCGCGAGGAGCCACCGCCCCCGTCCGGGGCCACGGCGTCGGGGCTCGGCGCACCGCCGGCGGAGCCGGACGCCGTCACCCCCGAGGCCCCGCCGGAGGTGGAGCTCCCGCCGGCGGAGCCCGACCGGGGCGTGGTCTTCGAGACCCCGCCGCCCTCGGCCGGCCGGCTGGTGCGGCTGCGCTCCCGCCTGGCCCGGTCCCAGTCCTCCCTCGGCCGCGGGCTGCTGACCGTCCTGGCCCGCGAGCGGCTGACGGAGGACGACTGGGAGGAGATCGAGGAGACGCTGCTGGCCGCCGACGTCGGCGTCGCGGCCACGACCCAGATCGTCGACCGGCTGCGCACCCAGTCGATGGTGCTGGCCACCGCGTCGGGCGCCGACCTGCGCCGGCTGCTGGTCCGCGAGCTGACCGCCGTCCTCGGCCCGGACCTGGACCGCTCGCTCGGCGTGGACCGGCGCGAGGGCCGCCCCGGGGTGGTGCTCGTCGTCGGCGTCAACGGGGCCGGCAAGACCACGACGGTCGGCAAGATCGCCCGGGTGCTGGTGGGCGACGGCAGGAGCGTGGTCCTGGGAGCCGCCGACACGTTCCGCGCCGCCGCGGCCGACCAGCTCGAGACGTGGGGTGAGCGGGTCGGCGTGCTCACGGTGCGCGGCCGGGAGGGTGCCGACCCGGCCTCGGTCGCCTTCGAGGCGGTGCGCACCGGCGTGGAGGCCGAGGTGGACACCGTCGTCGTCGACACCGCCGGCCGGCTGCACACCAAGGGCGGCCTGATGGACGAGCTGGGCAAGATCAAGCGGGTCGTGGAGAAGCAGAGCCCGGTGACCGAGGTGCTGCTCGTGCTCGACGCGACGACCGGCCAGAACGGCGTCGTCCAGGCGCGGGTGTTCACCGAGGCCGTCACCGTCACGGGGGTGGTGCTCACCAAGCTCGACGGCACCGCGAAGGGCGGCATCGTCGTCTCCGTGCAGCGGGAGCTGGGCATCCCGGTGAAGCTGATCGGGCTGGGGGAGGGGGCCGACGACCTGGCGCCGTTCGAGCCGGAGGCCTTCGCCGAGGGGTTGGTGGGCGGGGAGGACTGAGCGTTGGTGGGCGGCAGGAAGGGGGCGGCAGGAAGGGGGCGGGGGCGACGTCGAAGACGCGCGCGAAGTCCGGGGCCGGGAGGTCCCCCGGTCGCCGTGCGTCCCGCTCGGCCGACGCGCGGTGCTCGCCCTCCCGTCCGCAGCCCGCCACGGGCTCCTCCTGGTGCTCGGGTCTGCATACCCGCGGCCCGGCGCGGCGGTGAACGTGCCGTCGGCTCAGGCGACCGAGCGCGGGTCGAACCCGAAGGGCAGCTCGAGGCGGTGGGCGGCGAGCAGGTCGGCGTCGGCGAGCAGGTCGCGGGTGGGCCCGTCGGCGACCACGACGCCGCCGTCGAGGACCACCGAGCGCGGGCACAGCTGCAGGGCGTAGGGCAGGTCGTGGGTGACCACGAGGATGGTCACCGGGAGCGCCTCGAGCACCTCGGCGAGCTCCCGGCGCCCGGCCGGGTCGAGGTTGGACGACGGCTCGTCGAGCACGAGGACGTCGGGGTGCATCGAGAGCACCGTGGCCACCGCCACCCGGCGCCGCTGGCCGGAGGACAGGTGGTGCGGCGGCCGCTCGGCGGCCCCGGGCATGCCGACCTGGTCCAGCGCGGCCGCGACGCGGGCGGCGACCTCGGTCTCCGGCAGGCCCAGGTTGCGGGGGCCGAAGGCGACGTCCTCCCCGACGGTCGGCATGAACAGCTGGTCGTCGGGGTCCTGGAAGACGATCCCGACCCGGCGGCGCACCTCCGGGAGGTGGTCGCGGTCGACCGGCAGCCCGGCGACCGAGACCCGGCCCCGGCCGGCGGTCAGGATGCCGTTGAGGTGCAGCACCAGGGTGGTCTTGCCCGCCCCGTTGGGCCCCAGCAGCGCGACCCGCTCGCCGGGGTCCAGGCGCAGGTCGACGCCGAAGAGCGCCTGGTGCCCGTCGGGGTAGGCGAAGGCGAGGTCCTCGACCAGCAGGGCGGGCCCGGGGCGGGACGGGGAGGGCATGCCGGTCGGGGTCACCCGACCAGCATGCCCGCGGCCAGGACCGCGGCGGCGGCCACGGGGAGGCTGAGGGCGGCCAGCCACTCCCGGGGTGCCACCGCCGCGCCCGGCCCGGTGGGCACCCGGCCGGTGTAGCCGCGCGCGAGCATCGCCAGGTGCACCCGCTCGCCGCGCTCGTAGGAGCGGACGAAGAGCGCGCCCGCGGTGGCGGCCAGCACCCGCAGCGCGCCGGGGCCGCGACCGCGGAAACCGCGGGACTCCCGGGCCACCCGCATGCGGCGCAGCTCGCCGCCGACCACGTCGACGTACCGGATCATGAACATCAGGATCTGGGTGAGCGCGGAGGGCAGCCGCAGCCGTTCCAGGCCGCGCACCAGCGCCCGGGGCTCGGTCGTCGCGGCCAGCACGGTGGCGGCCAGCACCGCCAGGGTGGCCTTGGCCAGCAGCCCGCCGGCCGCCGCGAGCCCGCTCTCGGACAGCGACAGCCCGCCGACCTCGACGCGGGGACCGCGCGCCACGACGGGCAGGAGCAGCGCGAAGACCACGAAGGGGATCTCGACGACCAGCCCGCGGACCAGCCGGCCCGGCCGCACCCGGGCCACCGCCGCGGCGGCGAGGACCAGCACCAGGTAGCCGCCGTAGGCGGCCGGCGCCCAGCCGGCGTGCACGGGGGTGGCCACGACGACCACCGCGAAGGCCAGCACCGCCAGCAGCTTCAGGTGCGCCGGCAGCCGGTGCGCCGGGGTGTCCGCGGCGACGTAGGCGGCGCCGAGCGCACCGCCGTGCCCCGCGCCCACGTCAGCCGGTCCGGCCGGCGGGGGCGTCCGCCCGGTCGCGCCCGCGCCGGCGCACGAGCAGGGTCACCCCGCCGGCGAGGACGAGCGTCGCGGCGACCCCGACGACCCCGGCCAGCCCGCCGGAGAGCCGGGCGTCGTCGACCCCCGTGACCGCGTAGTCGGCCAGGGGCGACCCGGCGACCGCGCTGTCGCGCGCGGTGTCCCCGAAGCCCTCCTGCTCGGCCGACCACTCCAGGCCGTCGGGGTGCGAGGAGGCGTAGTAGCTGCCGACCCCCGCGACGAGCAGGGCGAGGAGCAACCCGGCCAGCAGGAAGCCGCCGGTGCGGCGCGCGCGGGTCACCGGGCACCGCCCACGGCCGTGGCCGGGCGGTCGGCCAGCGTCGCGGTACCGCGCAGGCGCCGCGCGGCGTGGACGAGGTCGGGCCGCACGGCGAGCACGGCGCCGAGCACGGCGACGGTGATGGCCGCCTCGCCCAGGCCGATGAGCAGGTGGACGCCGGTCATGGTCGCCGCCATCGCGCCGAGCGGGACGTCGACCGCCCCACCGACGGCGAACAGCCCCACGAAGGCCAGCGCGGCCACCGGGACCGACAGGAAGGCGCCGATCCCGCTGCCGGCGAGCAGGGCGGCGCGGCTGCGCGGTGCCAGCGCGGTCGCCAGGCGGGTGCACAGGTACCCCACCGCGACGGTGACCGCGCCGATGAGCACGACGTTCGTGCCCAGCGCGGTCAGCCCCCCGTCGGCGAACAGCAGCGCCTGGACGACGAGGACGCAGGTCACCGAGAGCACCGCCGTCCAGGGGCCGACCAGCGCGGCGGCCAGCGCCCCACCCATGAGGTGCCCGCTGGTCCCGGCGCCGACCGGGAAGTTCATCATCTGCACTGCGAAGACGAAGGCGGCGGTCAGGCCGGCCAGGGGAGCGGTGCGCTCGTCGAGCTCGGCGCGCGCCCCCCGCAGCGCCACGGCCACGGTGCCCGCGGCCAGGACGGCGGTGCCGGCCGACGTCGTCGCGTCCAGGAACCCGTCGGGGACGTGCACGCTGCCTCCTCTCGGCGCCGGTCCCGCTGCGGGGCCGGCCTCGGTGACCTTATTGCACCCTCCTTGCAGGTGCACTTCGTTCGCAGGAGGAACCGTCCGGTCGGGCAGGGTGCCCCGGCGGGCGGCGGCGCAACACGGCCGGAACACGGGGTGGGGACACGCGGGCCGGAGTTCACCGCGCGGAAACAGCGGCGCGCCACCGCGCGAAACAGGTCGGCGGCACCGTGAACGCCGCGTCGGCCGGCCTCCGGACGACGGCCCCACCAGCACACCGCCCGGCGTTCCCCCTGCGCCGGTGGACCCGACCGATGCGGCCGATGGCCCACGACACGTACAGGAGGTTGCCGTGGTCGACACCGGCAACACCGCCTGGATCCTCACCAGCGCGGCGCTCGTGCTGCTGATGACCCCCGGCCTGGCGCTCTTCTACGGCGGCATGGTCCGCGCGAAGAGCGTCCTCAACATGATGATGATGAGCTTCGGGGCGCTGGCGCTGATCAGCGTCCTCTGGGTCCTCTACGGCTACTCCGTCGCCTTCGGGAACGACGTGGGCGGCGGGCTGCTCGGCGACCCGTTCGAGTACCTCGGCCTCTCCGGGCTGATGACCAGCGTGACCAACGGCCTGCCCGACATGGCCTTCGTCGGCTTCCAGGCCGTCTTCGCCATCATCACCGTCGCCCTGATCAGCGGCGCCGTCGCCGACCGCGCCAAGTTCGGGGCCTGGATGGTCTTCGCCGGCATCTGGGCGACCGTCGTCTACTTCCCGGTGGCCCACTGGGTCTTCGCCTTCGACAACGACGACCTGGGCGTGGTCGGCGGCTGGATCGCCAACGACCTGGCCGCCATCGACTTCGCCGGCGGCACCGCGGTGCACATCAACGCCGGTGCGGCGGCCCTCGCGCTGGCCCTGGTGCTGGGCACGCGGCGGGGCTTCGGCCGCGAGGCGATGCGGCCGCACAACCTGCCGCTGGTGATGCTGGGGGCCGGCCTGCTGTGGTTCGGCTGGTTCGGCTTCAACGCCGGTTCCGCGCTGGGCGCCAACGAGACGGCGGCCACGGTGTGGGTGAACACGCTGGCCGCGACCGGCGCCGCCGTCCTCGGCTGGCTGGCCACCGAGAAGCTGCGCGACGGGCACGCCACCTCGCTCGGCGCCGCCTCCGGCGCGGTCGCCGGCCTGGTCGCCATCACCCCCGCCTGCTCCGCGGTCAACCCGGTGGGCGCGGTCGTCCTGGGCGTCGCCGCCGGCGCGCTGTGCGCACTGGCGGTCGGCCTCAAGTACCGGTTCGGCTACGACGACTCCCTCGACGTGGTCGGCGTCCACCTGGTCGGCGGCCTGTGGGGCACCATCGCTGTCGGCTTCCTGGCCACCGAGGCGGCCCCGGCCGGTGTCGACGGACTCCTCTACGGCGGCGGGGTCGACCAGCTGTGGCGGCAGGTCGTCGGCGCGCTGGCGGTCCTCGTGTTCTCGTTCGTCGTCACCTGGATCATCGGTACCGCGATCAAGGCCACCATGGGCTTCCGGGTCACCGAGGAGGACGAGGTCACGGGCATCGACACCGTCGTCCACGCCGAGTCCGGCTACGACTTCGCCTCGCTGGGGAGCAGCGGCTCGACCGCACCGGTCGGCGGCCAGGCACGGGCTGAGGCCCGCAACACCGAAGGGATCCGGGCATGAAGCTCGTCACCGCCATCGTCAAGCCGTTCAAGCTGGACGACGTCAAGAACGCCCTCGAGCTGATCGGCATCGCCGGGCTCACCGTCAGCGAGGTCCAGGGCTTCGGTCGCCAGCGGGGCCACACCGAGGTCTACCGCGGCGCGGAGTACCAGGTGGACTTCGTGCCGAAGGTCCGCATCGAGGTCGTCGTCGGCGAGATCGAGGCCGCCCGCGTGGTGGACGCGATCGTCGAGGCCGCCTCCACCGGCCAGATCGGCGACGGCAAGGTGTGGGTGACCACGATCGACGAGATCGTGCGCGTCCGCACGGGTGAGCGGGGTGCCGACGCCCTCTAGAAGGACCCCGTCCTCCTCACCGTGGAAGGACCCCGTCCTTCCCGCCCTTCGCGAGCTCAGGGCGGTGCCCTGGACGGGGCCGCGGCGAGCCTCGGGACGGGGCCGCCCGTCCTCCTCACCGTGGAAGGACCCCGTCCTTCCCGCCCTTCGCGAGCTCAGGGCGGTGCCCTGGACGGGGCCGCGGCGAGCCTCGGGACGGGGCCGCCCGTCCCCACCCCGCGCACGCTCGGGGGCGGGACCCTGCAAGGGGGGCCGAGAACACCCGTCGGCCGGGGTGGCGGAGCCCCGCCACCCCGGCCGACGCCGTCCCGGGGTACCGATCCACGACAGCGATCCGGCACACGCCGCCGCACCGCGGCGCACCGCAGACCGAGGGGGACCCGTGCTCGACACCGAGGCGCTGCCCGCGCTGCCGCGGGCGCGGCGGGCGGAGGCGCTGGAGGCCTGGCTGCGCGGCCTGCTCGAGGACGCGGCCGCCGGGACACCGCCGCCGCGGAGCCGCCGGGGCGGTCCGCCCCGCACCGGCACCGACGGCCTGGCCCTGGTGGCGGTGGGCAGCCTGGGTCGCCGGGAGCCCCCGCCGTACGGCGACCTGGACCTGGTCCTCGTGCACGAGGGACGGCCGGAGATCGCCGCCCTCGCCGACGCCGTCTGGTACCCCGTCTGGGACGCCGGCCTGCGGCTCGACCACTCGGTGCGCACCGTCGCCGAGGCGGTCACCACCGCCTCGACCGACGTGAAGGCCGGTCTCGGGCTGCTCGACGCGCGCTTCGTCGCCGGGGACGCCGACCTCGCGGCCGCCCTGCGCACCGCCACCCTGGCCAGCTGGCGGCAGTCGGCCGCCCGGCTGATGCCGCAGCTGCGGGACCTGCGCCGGGGCCGCGCCCGCCAGGTGGGGGAGCTGGCCTTCCTGCTCGAGCCCGACCTCAAGGAGGCCTACGGCGGCCTGCGGGAGGGCCAGGTCCTGCGCGCCGCGGCCGCCGCGCAGCTCGCCGACGAGCCCTCGGCCGAGGTCGGGCAGGCGTACGCGTTCCTGCTCGACGTCCGCGACGAGCTGCGCCGCCGGACCGGCCGTCCGGCCGACGTGCTGGTCCGGCAGGAGCAGCGCCCGGTCGCCGCCGCGCTCGGGCTGGCCGACGAGGACGCGCTGCTGCGCGAGGTGAGCCTGGCCGGCCGGCGGCTGGCCTTCCTCGCCGACGAGACGTGGCGGCGGGTCGAGGCCGGCCTCGAGCGCCGCCCCCGCGGGCGCTACCGCCGGGTGCGTCGCGAACCGCTGGCCGAGGGCGTGGTGCGCCAGGGGGACGAGGTGGTCCTCGCCCGGGACGCCCGCCCGGCCGGGGACCCGGGCCTGGTGCTGCGCGGGGCCGCCGCCGCCGCCCGCGCCGACCTCCTGCTGTCGCCGTACACGCTCAAGGTCCTCGCGGTGCACTCCCCGCCGGTGCCCGAGCCGTGGCCGGCCGAGGTCCGCTGGAACTTCCTGCGGCTGCTGGCCAGCGGGCGCGCCGCCGTCCCGGTGCTCGAGCAGCTCGACCAGGAGGGGCTGCTGGTCCGCCTGCTGCCGGAGTGGGACCGGGTGCGCTCCCTCCCGCAGCGCCACCCGTGGCACCGCTACACCGTCGACCGGCACCTGGTGGAGGCCGCGGCGGCCGCGGCCGAGCTGACCCGGGACGTCGACCGGCCGGACCTGCTGCTGGTCGGTGCGCTGCTGCACGACATCGGCAAGGGCTGGCCGGGCGACCACAGCGTCGTCGGGGCGCCGGTCGCCGGGCGGGTCGCCGCACGGATGGGCTTCGCGCCGGCCGACGTCGCCACGCTCACCGCCGTCGTCCGCCACCACCTGCTGCTGCCCGACATCGCGGTCCGCCGGGACATCGACGACCCGGCGACGGTCGAGCGGGTGGCGGCGACCCTCGGCCACGACCCGGCGCTGCTGCAGCTGCTGCACGCCGTGGCGCAGGCCGACGGCGCGGCGACGAGCACCTCGGCCTGGTCGCCGTGGAAGGCCCACCTGGTGGCCGCGCTGGTGGCCCGCGTCCAGGCGCGGATCGGCGGCTCCGCCGCGCCCGACACCGAGCCCGTCCTGCACCCGGGGGATCCCGCCCCGGGGGTGGAGGCGGACGGGGCGGTGACCGTGACCGTGGAGGACGTCGCCGACGGCCAGCAGGTGACCTTCCGCGCGCCCGACCGCCCGGGGCTGTTCAGCTGCCTGGCCGGCGTCCTCGCGCTCAACCAGCTCGACGTCCGGGCGGCCAAGGTCAACACCGACGGCTCCCGCGCCACCGCGGTGTTCGCCGTCCGCCCGCGCTTCGGCCGACCGCCGGTGCCCGCGATCCTGGCCGACGCCGTGCGGGCCGCACTGGAGGGGACGCTGCCGCTGTCGGCCCGGCTGCGGCAGCGCGAGGCCGACTACCGGCAGGACGACGGCCGCGCGGCCCCGCCCCGCATCTCCTGGCACAACGGCGAGGTCACCGGCGACGCCACCGGCATCGTGGAGGTGCGGGCCGGCGACCGGGCCGGCCTGCTCTACCGGCTCACCGCGGCGCTGGCCGCCGAGGGCCTCGACGTCACCTCCGCGCGGGTGGAGACCCTCGGGGCCGACGCCGCCGACCACTTCTACGTGACCGACGCCTCCGGGACGCCCATCGACGGGGAGCAGCGGGCGCGGGTGGAGGCGGCGCTCGCGGCCGCGGCCCGGGGTGCGGTGCCCGACCCGGTGCCCGGGGGCGCGGACACGCCGGGCTGAGGCTCCCCGGTTCTGTCGGTGGTCCGTGCCACCGTCGGTGACGGAGAGGGGACGGAACGGTCCCACCCCGCCGGGAGAGGAGCCCGCATGACCGACCGCTTCGCCGTCGCGACCGCCGAGGGGCGGGTCTGGGCCTGCGCGGTGTGCGGCGACGACCGCGAGTTCGTGCAGCCCCCGTGCGCCGACGGCCACACCGACGACGGCGGCGAGTGCCCCGACTGGGCGTGCGGCGAGTGCGGCGCCGCCGTGTGGGCCGGGGCGCCGGCGCCGGCCGCCGCCACGCGGGTGACGCGCGCGGCCTGACCGGGCCGGGCCCCGGTGTTCACCGCACGGTGAGCGCCACCCGGCCGTGGTCGGCCAGCGCGCCGTCGGTGACGAGGGCGACCCAGCCGCCGCGCAGCAGCACGACCTCGATGACCTCGTCGACGAGGTCGTCCACGACGTCGGGGTGGTCGACGTCGTCGGCCGGGGTGACGAAGTCCCCGTCCGGGCTGAGCCGGGCGGGGAAGACGTAGCCCTCCTCCACCGCGAGCATCTCCGGCCGTTCCCGCCGCGCCGCCAGCCACACCGCCTCGATGCCGTCGACCACCGCGTGCCGCGACCGGCGGCGGTCGAGCAGCGCGAGGGCCTCGTCCTGCCGGGAGAGCAGGTAGGCGTCCAGCACCTCGCGGATCCGCGGTACCAGGTCGGGCAGCGGGGCCCGGGTCAGGCCCCCGGTGACCGTGCCCGCGAGCCGGCCGAGGTTGCGCGACACCCGGCGGAAGCGGGCCAGCGTGCGCTCGGCGCCGACCAGCACGAGAGGCGCCGGGTGCAGCCGCAGGTGGGTGCCCAGGGACTCGTCGATCCGGCGGAGGAAGGCGTCCCGGCCCGTGCCCTCGGCCAGCACGGGGAAGGGTGAGCGGGGCGGGGGGCGCAGGTCCTCGGCCACCCCCTCCAGCAGCCGCGCCTCCCGCTCGGAGAGCAGGAGCACCAGGTGCCGGGGGGTGCGGTGCAGGGCGCGGACCAGGTCGCGGGTGGCGAACGTGGGGTCGACGACGACCCGGTCGGCCACCGGCACGGGGAGCCGGACCACCTCGCGGACCGCGGGGTTGACGAACACCGCGATGCCGTGACCGGTCGGGCCGGCCCGCGCACCGGCGACGGTCTCGGCCAGCGCGTCGGCGAGCTCGGCCCCGGCGCGGCCGTGCCCGGCGAGCCGGGTGGCGGCTCCGGCGGCCAGGCGCCGGAGCGTCGCGGCGTCGGCCTCGGTCATCCGCGGCGCGGGCCGGGTGGTGGCCAGCAGGGAGACGCAGGGGTCGGTCCGCACGGACTGCAGCAGCAGCACCTGCTCGGGGGTGGGCCAGCCGACCCGCCCGGGCGCGGCCGTCACCGGGGCGCGCCCACGACGACGGCGTCGAGCCGGCGCGCCAGCCGGGCGGCCGTGCGCTCGAGGACCCGCCGGCGCCGCCGCCCGGACAGGCCCGGGCAGCGGTGCAGGGCGACGGTCGCGGGCACGCCCGCCGCCGCCAGCGCCTGCCGGACCTCCGCGCGCAGGTCGTGGGCGAGGCGGTCGGAGAGCTCGACCAGCAGGGCCGCGAGCTCGGCGTCGACGGCGGAGGGCGGTCGGGGGAGGACCACGGCGACGTGCAGCGGTGCGCGGCCGCGCCGGGCCGCGGCGAGCGCGGGGCCGAGGTCGGCGGCGACGTCGCTCCGGTCGGTGACGACGGCGAGCAGTCTCCGGGGCCCCGGGCGGGGCGGGGGCGCGCCGCGCTGGGGTGCGGGGGCCGGTGGGGGCGGGCCGAGGACGGTCACGGGGATCTCCCAGCGGTGCGGCGAGGTCTCCCCCGACCCCGGGTGGGGCCGGCCGGGCCCGGGCCGGGGCCGGGACTGACGGGCGGCGGCTGCGCAGGGTGCGCTCGGGTACTCCCCTCGCACGAAGCATCTTACGCGAAATTCGCTGCCATGGACACGCGTCGGCGTGGTGCCGTGCCGCGGTGGCGCCGCGCAGTGGTCGGCGTCCTGGCCCGCGTCCTGGTCCGCGTAGTGTCCTCCCGGTGACCGGGACCTCTCCGGGGTGGACCTTCCTGTCCAACCACGGGCACGTGCTCGTCAGCCTCGCCGCGGACCCCGAGGTCCGCATGCGGGACATCGCGACCCGGGTGGGCATCACCGAGCGGGCGGTGCAGATGATCGTCGGCGACCTGGAGCAGGCGGGCTACGTGGTCCGCGAGCGGGTGGGGCGCCGGAACCACTACACGGTCGTGGACCGGGGGCGGTTCCGGCACCCGCTGGAGCAGCACGTGCGGATCGGGGACTTCCTCGCGCTCGTGCTGCGGGGCGCCGGGGGAGGGGCGTCGGTCAACGGGGCCGAGCGGGCCGGCCGGCGGGCGTGAGCGCCCGTCACCCGGCCAGCGAGCCGGCGAAGACCTGCCAGGCGAGCGCGCTCTTGGCGACCAGGCTGAGCACCAGGTAGGCCTTCTCGCCGTAGGCGTAGCTGCGCCACGGGCCGACCTCGCGGTACTGCAGCCACTGGTTGACCGCGAAGCTCGTGAAGAACGCGAACAGCGACACGAAGATCCCGTAGACGAAACCCGGTATCTGCTCGGCCCCGACGATGTTCGCGGTGATCGCCACCCAGGGCGCCGCCCCCGCGATGCACCCGAACCAGAACGGGAGCATCGTCGTCCCGGCGCGTCCGGGCGGGTTCGCCCGCTCCTGCAGCCAGCCGAACAGGATCATCGCGACGTTGGCGCCGGCGATGCCGATCAGCGCGGCGAGGCCGGTGATGCCGGTGTAGGCGCAGATGAGCAGCACCATGATCGTCGCGCTGAGCGAGTACTCCAGCCAGCGGAACCGGTTGATGCCGCGGCGCAGGTCCTCCTCGTAGCGCCGGCGCAGCACCGTGGCGGTGACCAGGTGGTCCACCGCGGCCAGCCCCAGGAAGACCGCGATCGCCGCGCCCACGCCGACGTCGACGAGCGGCTCCGGCGCCGGCACCGCCGTGCCCGGCGGCCCGGCCGGGAACGACGACGTCACCGTGATCGCGAAGCCGCTGGCCAGCACGAGGACGGCGACGGCCTGCCCGGCGTGCAGCACCGCCAGTGCGAGGTTCCAGCGCCGGAGGCCGGCCAGCCGTGCGTCGTCCACCCCTGTCGCGACCGGGGCGGGGGCGGGGGCGGCGGTGCGGGTCACGGCGTTCTCCTGGAGCGGGGAGGGTCCGGGCCGGTCGGCCCCATGGTGCCCCGCCGCCTGCGCTGCCGGCCCGGCGCTCCGGCGCCTCCGCGGCGCACCTCCGGGTGGAGTGGCCCCTCGTGGTCCCACCCCGGCGGTGCCGCGCTCGATACCCTGGCGGTCAGGAGGCGCGAGGGTCCGGCCCTGACCGGGCCCGTCGCCCGTGTCGCCGATCGGTTCGACCGGCAGGCCGCGCCCGCGAGCTCTGACGAGGACGTGCTGTGTTCGAGACCCTCTCCGACCGCCTGGACACGGTCTTCAGCGGCCTGCGCGGCAAGGGCCGGCTGACCGACGCCGACATCGACGCCACCGCGCGCGAGATCCGCATCGCGCTGCTGGAGGCCGACGTCGCGCTGCCCGTCGTCCGGTCGTTCATCAGCGCCGTCAAGGAGCGGGCGCGCGGGGCCGACGTGTCGCAGGCGCTCAACCCCGCCCAGCAGGTCATCAAGATCGTCAACGAGGAGCTCATCGAGATCCTCGGCGGCGAGACCCGGCGGCTGCGCTACGCCAAGCAGGCGCCGACGGTCATCATGCTGGCCGGTCTGCAGGGGTCCGGTAAGACGACGCTGGCCGGCAAGCTCGGCCGCTGGCTCAAGGCGCAGGGCCACACCCCGCTGCTCGTGGCCTGCGACCTGCAGCGGCCCAACGCGGTCAACCAGCTGTCCATCGTGGCCGGGCAGGCGGGGGTCGCCGTCTACGCCCCCGAGCCCGGCAACGGCATCGGCGACCCCGTCCGGGTCGCGGCCGACTCGCTCGAGCACGCCCGTCGCACGATGCACGACGTCGTCGTCGTCGACACCGCCGGCCGGCTGGGCATCGACGCCGAGCTCATGGCCCAGGCCGCCGGCATCCGCGACGCCGTCCGGCCGGACGAGACGCTGTTCGTCGTCGACGCGATGATCGGCCAGGACGCGGTCACCACCGCGGAGGCCTTCCGGGACGGCGTGGGCTTCAGCGGCGTCGTCCTCACCAAGCTCGACGGCGACGCCCGCGGTGGTGCCGCGCTGTCGGTCCGCTACGTCACCGGCCAGCCGATCATGTTCGCCTCCACCGGCGAGAAGCTGGCCGACTTCGACGTCTTCCACCCCGAGCGGATGGCCTCGCGCATCCTCGGGATGGGCGACGTGCTCACCCTCATCGAGCAGGCCGAGCAGGCCTTCGACGCCGACCAGGCCGAGCGCATGGCCGGCAAGCTCGCCTCCCGCGAGGGCTTCACCCTCGAGGACTTCCTCGAGCAGATGATGGCGATCCGCAAGATGGGGCCGATCGCCAACCTGCTCGGGATGCTGCCCGGCGCCGGGCAGATGAAGGAGCAGCTCAAGCAGGTCGACGACCGCGACCTGGACCGGACGGCGGCCATCATCCGGTCGATGACCCCCGAGGAGCGGGTCAACTCCAAGATCATCAACGCCTCGCGGCGGGTGCGCATCGCCAACGGCTCCGGCGTGACGGTCACCGAGGTCAACCAGCTGCTGGAACGGTTCGCGCAGGCCCAGAAGATGATGGGCCAGATGGCCGGCAGCATGGGCCTGCCCGGGATGGGCCCGATGTCGAAGAAGGCCCGGGGCCGGCAGATGCAGGCCCAGTCGAAGAAGGGCAGGAAGGGCAAGGGCAAGGGCGCCGCCGCGAAGAAGGGCGGCGGGCCCGCCCGCCGGCCCGCCGGCGTGCCCGGCCTGCCCCCCGGCGCCGGCCTGCCCGGCGGCGGGTTCCCCGGCGGGCAGATGCCGTCGCTGCCGCCCGGCCAGGGCCTGCCCGACCTCAGCAAGCTGGACTTCAGCAAGTTCGGGGACGAGCGGCCCGGCCGGTGAGCACCCCGCCGCTGCACCTCTCCGGCGTCGTCCTCCCGGACGGGGAGCACCGCGACCTCTGGGTGCGCGACGGCCGCTTCACCACCGAGCCGGTCCCCGGTGCGGAGACGGTCAGCCGCGGCGGGTGGCTGGTCCCGGGCCTGGTCGACGCGCACTGCCACGTCGGGATCGGCCGCGGCGGGACCCCGGTCGAGGACCTCGCCGGCCTGCGCGAGCAGGCGCTCGCGGAGCGCGCCGCGGGAGTGCTGGCGCTGCGCGACTGCGGTGCGCCGGTGGACACCCGGGCGCTGGACGACGAGCCGGACCTGCCGCAGGTCATCCGGGCGGGCCGGCACCTGGCCGCCCCGAAGCGCTACATCCCCGGCCTGGCCGTCGAGCTCGGGCCCGCGGACCTCGCCGACGAGGTCCGCGTCCAGGCCCGCCGCGGGGACGGCTGGGTGAAGCTGGTCGGCGACTGGATCGACCGCGGCGTGGGGGACCTCGCCCCGGAGTGGCCCGAGGAGGCCGTCGCCGCGGCGATCGCCGCGGCCCACGAGGAAGGCGCCCGCGTCACCGCGCACACGTTCGGCACCGACGCGCTGCCGGCCCTCATCCGGTCGGGCATCGACTGCATCGAGCACGGCACCGGGCTGACCGAGGAGCTGGTCGCCGAGATGGCCGCGCGCGGCACCGCCGTCGTCCCGACGCTGGTCAACGTCGAGCACTTCCCGTCCTTCGCCGCCGCGGGGGAGAAGCGCTTCCCGGCCTACGCCAGCACGATGCGCCGGCTGCACGCCGGGTCGGGGGCCGTCGTCCGCGCCGCGTACGAGGCCGGCGTCCCGGTCTTCGCCGGCACCGACGCGGGGGGCGGGATCGAGCACGGCCGGATCGCCGACGAGGTGCGCGCGCTGCACGAGGCCGGCCTGCCCGCCGAGGCGGCGCTGGCCGCGGCGTCCTGGGGTGCGCGGGCCTGGCTGGGCCTGCCCTGCATCGAGGAGGGTGCGCGGGCCGACGTCGTGGTCTACGACGCCGACCCGCGGGCCGACCTCGCGACCCTGGCCCGCCCCGCCCGGATCGTCCTGCGCGGCCGCGTGGTGGCCTGACCGTCAGGCCGCCGGCGGGCCCAGCTCCAGGGTGACCGCCGTCCCCGCCGGTGACGAGGCCAGCCGCAGCTCCCCGCCGGCGCCCTCGGCGGTGCGGCGGGCGATGTCCAGGCCCAGGCCGGTCGAGCCCCCGCCGCTGTGGCCCCGGACCGGCGCCGCCGCCGGCAGCCCCGGACCGTCGTCGGCCACCTCGACCTCCGCCCCGCCACCGGCCCGGGCCCGGACGGCGACCCGGAGCCCGGCGCCCTCGGGGGTGTGGGCGAAGACGTTGCCGAGCAGGGCGTCCACGGCCGCGCCGAGGTCGGCGGGGGAGACCCGCACGGGCAGCTCCCCGTCGGGCAGGTCCACGGCCACCGGGCGGCCCTCCTCCTCGGCGAGCACCGTCCAGAACCGCACCCGCTCGCCGACCACCGCCACGGCGTCGCACCCGGCCCCCACCCCCTCGCGGACCGTGCGCCGGGCCTCCGAGATCACCTCGTCGATGCCGCGGCGCAGCGCGTCGACGTCGCCGGACAGCCGCTCGCGGTCGGCCGGCGGGAGCGCCTCGACGTCCAGCCGCAGCGCGGTCAGCGGCGTCCGCAGGCGGTGGGCGAGGTCGGCGGCGGTCTCCCGCTCGGCCGCCAGGAGCTCGCCGATGCGACCGGCCAGCCGGTTGAGCGCCGTCCCGACCTCGCGCACCTCCGGCGGGCCGTCCGGTGCCACCCGTGCGTCGAGGTCGCCGCTGCCCAGGAGGTGCGCGGTCGCGGCCAGGTCGGTGACCGGCCGGGTGAGCGACCGGGCCAGCCGGTCGGCGACCACCAGCGCGAGGACGAACAGGACGACACCCAGACCGGCCAGGACCAGCCAGGTGCGGGCGACGCCGGCACGCAGCCGCTCCGCGGGCACGAAGACCTCGACGACGGCGGTGCCCTCGCCCCGCTCGACCGGCTGGAGCAGCTGGACGCCCGTCCCGGTCGCCGTCAGCCGCGGGCTGGCCGGGTCCACGTCGTCGGCGAGGGCGCCCTCGGTGCCCAGCCACGCCCCGTCGGGCCAGCGCACGCCCACACCGGTGAGCCCGACGACCGCGGCGGCGACCTCCTCGCGGTCGTCGAGGCCGACGGTCGGGACGAGGGCCTGCACCCGGGCCTGGGCGGCGTCGAGGGCGCTGGCCTCGGCGACCCGGGTGACGAGCAGGGCCGCCGGCACGAGGAAGGCCAGGAGGACCACCGAGGTGGTGGCCGCCACCAGCAGCGTGATGCGCCGCCTCACGGCTCGGGCCCGGCCAGCCGCACGCCGACCCCGCGCACCGTGTGCAGCAGCCGCGGCTGCGACGCCGACTCGCCCAGCTTGCGGCGCAGCCACGACAGGTGGACGTCGACGGTCCGGTCCGACCCGCCGTAGGGCAGCTGCCACACCTCGCCCAGGAGCTCCCGCTTGGTCACCACGGTGCCGGCGCGGGCGGCGAGGTAGGCGAGCAGGTCGAACTCCTTCGGGGACAGCTCGACCGCGCGCCCGGCCCGGGTGACCCGGCGGCTGCGCGGGTCGACGGTCAGGTCCCCGACGGTCACCGCGGCCGGCCCGCCCTCCGCCCCGGCGGACCGCCGCAGCACCGCTCGGATGCGGGCCTCCAGCTGGCCGGCCGAGAAGGGCTTGACCACGTAGTCGTCGGCCCCCGCGTCCAGGGCCTGCACCATCCCGGCGTCGTCGTCCCGGGCGGTGGCCACGATGACGGGGACGGCGGACACCGCGCGGAGCATGCGCAGCAGCTCCCCGCCGTCGAGGTCGGGCAGGCCGAGGTCCAGGACGACGAGGTCGGGGCGCTCCTCGACCGCCTGGCGCAGACCGGTGAGCGCGGTGCCGGCCGAGGCGACGGCGTGGCCGCGCTCGCGCAGCGCCCGGATCAGGGCGGTGCGGATGCGCTCGTCGTCCTCCACGACCAGGAGCCGGGCCACGGGCGGACGCTAGCGCCGGGCGGGCCGCCCGCGACGCCCCCACCGCGACCCCCTACCCAGGGGGATGAGATCCGCGCCGAGCCTTGGGACCGTCTTGACGTGCCCTTGACCGACCCGGCGACAGAGTCCACGCCATGAAGCGAACCGTTGGTTTCGGAGCCCTCTGGACCGCGTCGGCGGCGGTCGCCGTCGGCCTCGGCCTGCTCGCCGTCGACCTCGTCGACACCGGTGCGTCGGCGGACACCGTGCCGGTCGCGGCCACGGATACCCCGTCGCCGTCCCGCGCGCCGGGCCCGTCGGCCGGGACCTCGACGTCCACCCCGCCGCCCGCCCCCGCACCGGTCCCGTCGTCCTCGGGCGAGCAGGTGACGGTCGCCGGCACGGTCTTCGCCTCCTGCGACGCCGCCGGTGTCCTCTCCCTCGCCAGCGCTCCCGCCCCCGGCTGGTGGCTCGACGACTCGCAGGACCCCGGCGAGGTCGAGTTCGAGAACGGCACCCAGGACCTCGAGGTGAAGGTCTCCTGCGTCGCCGGTGCACCCCGCTTCCTCGTCGAGGGCCCGCGCGCCGACTCCAGCGGCCGCGGCCGCGGCGGGGACGACACCGCGGTCGGCAGCACGGTGGCGCCGGCGCCGTCGAGCGGCACGCCGTCGGCCGGCACGCCGTCCGTCGTCGACGACTCCGACGGGCGGGTCGGTGGCGGGCACGGCTCCGACGACCCGCCCGGTGACGACTCGGCCGGCCGGGTCGACGACTCCGGTGACGACGACGGGGACGACGACCGCGGACGCGGGCGGGGCCGCGGCAGCGACGACTGACCGGCCCACCTCCCGGACCCGCCGCCGGGCTCGGTGACCCCCCGCACCGAGCCCGGCGGCGCCTCTCCGCGCCCGGCCGGGGGCGGGCTCCGCGGCGATGCGGGAGGGCACCTGGCCGCGGTGTGGGCGGGGGGAGCGGGGCCCGGAGGGTCCCCGAGCGGCGCTGGGTGGTGGGCGCTCCGCGGCGCTGCGGGAGGGCACCTGGCCGCGGTGTGGGCGGGGGGAGCGGGGCCCGGAGGGTCCCCGAGCGGCGCTGGGTGGTGGGCGCTCCGCGGCGCTGCGGGAGGGCACCTGGCCGCGGTGTCGGCCGGTAGGCCGACAATGTCGTCGTGCTGCTGCGGATGTCCACCCTGTTCCTGCGCACCCTGCGCGACGACCCGGCCGACGCCGAGGTCCCGAGCCACCGGCTGCTGGTGCGGGCCGGCTACATCCGGCGGGCCGCGCCGGGCGGGTTCACCTGGCTCCCGCTGGGCTACCGGGTCTTCCGCAACGTGGAGCGCGTCGTCCGCGAGGAGATGGACGCGATGGGCGCCCAGGAGGTGCACTTCCCCGCGCTGCTGCCGCGCGAGCCCTACGAGGCCACCGGCCGCTGGACCGAGTACGGCGACAACCTCTTCCGGCTCCAGGACCGCCGCGGGGTCGACCACCTGCTCGGCCCCACCCACGAGGAGATGTTCACGCTCCTGGTGAAGGACCTGTACTCGTCGTACAAGGACCTCCCGCTGTCGCTCTACCAGATCCAGACCAAGTACCGGGACGAGGCGCGGCCGCGGGCCGGCCTGCTCCGCGGCCGCGAGTTCACGATGAAGGACAGCTACTCCTTCGACGTGGACGACGCCGGGCTGGACAAGTCCTACGCCGCCCACCGCGACGCCTACATCCGCATCTTCGACCGCCTCGGCCTGGAGTACGTGATCGTCTCGGCCATGTCCGGCGCGATGGGCGGCTCGAAGAGCGAGGAGTTCCTGCACCCGACCGAGATCGGGGAGGACACCTTCGTCCGCTCGCCCGGCGGCTACGCGGCCAACGTGGAGGCGGTGTCCACCGTCGTCCCGGAGGCGGTCCCGCTCGACGGGCTGCCCGCGGCGCACGTGGAGGACACCCCGGACACCCCCACCATCGGGACGCTGGTGGCCGTCGCGCGGCAGCTGTTCCCCGACGCCGGGTACACGGCGGCGGACACGCTGAAGAACGTCGTCGTCACGCTCGTGCACCCCGACGGCGCCCGGGAGCCGGTCGTCATCGGCATCCCCGGGGACCGCGAGGTCGACGCCAAGCGGCTCGAGGCCCAGGTCGCGCCGGCCGAGGTGGCGCCGTTCGAGGACTTCGCGGAGCACCCGGTGCTGGTCAAGGGCTACATCGGCCCGCAGGTGCTCGGCGAGGGCAGCGCGTCGGGGATCCGGTACCTGGTCGACCCGCGCGTGGTGCCGGGCACCCGGTGGGTGACCGGGGCGAACGAGCCCGGCAAGCACGTGTTCGACCTGGTGGCCGGGCGCGACTTCACCTGGGACGGCGTCGTCGAGGCCGCCGAGGTGCTCCCCGGCGACCCCGCCCCCGACGGGTCCGGCGCCCTCGAGCTGGCCCGCGGCGTGGAGATCGGCCACATCTTCCAGCTGGGCCGCAAGTACGCCGAGGCGCTCGAGCTCAAGGTGCTCGACGAGAACGGCAAGCTCGTCACGGTCACCATGGGCTCCTACGGCATCGGCGTCTCCCGCGCCGTGGCGGCCATCGCCGAGTCGACGCACGACGAGCTGGGCCTGTGCTGGCCGCGGGAGATCGCGCCGGCCGACGTGCACGTCGTGGCCACCGGCAAGGACGCCGCGGTCTTCACCGCCGCCGAGCAGCTGGCCGGCGAGCTGGTCGCCGCCGGCGTGACGGTCCTCTACGACGACCGCCCCAAGGTCTCGCCCGGGGTCAAGTTCAAGGACGCCGAGCTGCTCGGGATGCCGACGATCGTGACGGTCGGGCGCGGTCTGGCCGAGGGCGTGGTGGAGCTGCGCGACCGGGTGACGGGGGAGCGCGAGGAGGTCCCGCTGGAGGACGCCGCCGCCCGGGTGCTCACCGCCGTGAAGGGCTGAGCGGCGACCTCCTCCCGGTCGCGTCCAGAGGCTCGCGCCGAGCCTGCGAGGCGTGAGGGGGCCGGGGTCCTTCACCAGCCGCCCGCGGTCAGCCCCCGGTAGCGGGACGGCGTCATCCCGTAGGCCGCCCGGAAGGCGCGGCCGAACACCGTCGGGTCGGGGAAGCCGCAGCGGCGGGCGACCGCGGACACGGGCAGGTCGCGGGCACCCCTGCCGGCCAGCTCCTCCCGGGCCCGCTCCAGCCGGCGGTGCCGCACGTAACGGGACACGGTCTCCTGCTGCCCGGCGAACAGCCGGTGCAGCTGGCGGACGGAGACGAAGTGGGCCGCCGCGATCGCCGCCGGGTCGAGGTCGGGATCGGCCAGGTGCTCCTCGACGTAGGCCCGGACGGCGGTGAGCAGGGCCGCCTCGCCGCGCGACGGGCCGGTGACCGGCCGGGCGGCCGGCCCGGCAGCGGTGGTGACCAGGTCGAGCAGCTCGGCGGCGAGCCGGTCGCCGGGGTCACCGCCGACGACGTCCTCGCTGCGCAGCAGGTCGGTCATCATCCGGCTCAGCACGCCGGTGAGGCCGGTCGAGCCGTCCATGCGGCGGGCGGTCAGCGCGGGCGCCGTCGCCGCGGGCCGGCTCCAGGTGAGGACCAGCAGCGACCACTCCGGCCCCGGGCCGCCGGAGAGCTCCCAGGTGAACGGGCGGGCGGTCTCGTAGAGCACGTAGTCCCCGGGGCCCAGCCGGCACTCCCGGCCGTCCTGCCGCACCCGCGCGACCCCGCGCTCGACGAGCCCGACCTGCACGTAGCTGCGCTCGTCGGCCCGGGCCAGCCCCGGGGTGCGCACCGCGTGCTGGTCCACCGACCGCACCGAGGACAGCTGCAGCGAGCCGACGGCCCGGCTGCGCACCTCGCCGGCGAGCGGGCCGTCGGTGGCGGGGTGCACGTCGAGGTCGACGAAGTGCTCGCCCAGGAGGTCCTGCCACGGCCGGACCCCGGTGCAGCGGGTGCTCGGCGGTGTCGGCATGGGGCCTCGCTGGGGTGGGCCGCGCGTCGCGTTCCGGGACGTCGGTCCCGAGCGTGCCACGGGCGGGGCCGCCGCGGGAAGTCGCCGGTCGTCGAGGGCGCGGCGCGCACCGTCGACCCGCCTCCCGGCGCGGGGTCCACGCTCGCGGAACCGCGCCGAGCCGCCGGCGCCGGGGAGGAGGGCGACCATGTCGGTGACCGACCTGCCGATGCCGGGGACGACCACGGTGCACGGCGCCTGCCCGCTGGACTGCCCGGACACCTGCGCGCTGGAGGTGACCGTCGAGGACGGGCGGGTCACCCGGGTCCGCGGGGACCGCACGCACCCTTACACCCGCGGCGGGCTGTGCGTGAAGATGAACGACTACGACCGCACGGTCAACAGCGAGGAGCGGGTCCTGCACCCGCTGCGGCGCACCGGCCCCAAGGGCAGCGGGCGCTTCGCGCGGATCTCCTGGGACGAGGCGCTGGACGAGATCGCCGACCGGTTCCGGGAGATCGCCGGCACCTCCGGCCCCAAGGCGATCATGCCGGTGAGCTACCTGGGCACCCAGGGCATCCTCAACGGGCTCAACGTCGGCGACGCGTTCTTCAACCGGCTGGGCGCCACGATCAGCGAGCGCACCTACTGCGACTCCGGCTCCTGCACCGCCTACGCGATGACGGTCGGCGCGACCGCCGGCGTCGACCCGGAGTCCTTCGTGCACGCCCGCTACATCGTCATCTGGGCCAACAACATGCTCAGCACCAACCTGCACCTGTGGCCGTTCGTCGCCGAGGCGCAGCGGCGCGGGGCGAAGGTCGTCGTCATCGACCCGGTCCGGCACCGGACGGCGCAGCACGCCGACTGGTACATCCCCATCCGCCCCGGCACCGACGGCGCGCTGGCGCTGGCGATGATGCACGTGATCATCGGCGAGGGGCTGACCGACGCGGACTACGTCGCCCGGTACACCGTCGGCTTCGACGAGCTGGCCGAGCGGGTGGAGACCTACACCCCGGAGTGGGCGAGCGGGGAGACCGGCATCCCCGCCGAGGACATCCGGACGCTGGCCCGCGAGTACGCCGCCGCCGACCCGTCGGTCATCCGCATCGGGGTGGCCATCGAGCGGCACGCCGGCGGCGGGCAGACCGTGCGGGCCATCTCCTGCCTGCCCGCGCTGACCGGCGCCTGGCGGAAGCCCGGCGGCGGCCTGCTGCAGCTGCCCCTGTGGGCCTTCCCGGTCAACTGGCCGGCGTTCCTCGGCGCGGAGTTCATCCGCCCCGGCACCCGCGTGGTCAACCAGTTCCTGCTCGGCCGGGCGCTGACCGGTGAGCTGGGTCTCGATCCGCCGATCCGCGGGCTGGTGGTCTACAACAGCAACCCGCTGGTGGTGTGCCCCGAGCAGGACAAGATGGTCGCCGGGCTGTCGCGCGAGGACCTGTTCACCGTCGTCAGCGAGCACTTCCTCACCGACACCGCGGACTTCGCCGACATCGTGCTGCCGGCCACCACCCAGGTCGAGCAGCGCGACGTGATGTTCTCGTGGGGCCACCTGTACGTGACCGTGAACGAGCCGGCGGTCCCGCCGATGGGCGAGGCGGTGCCCAACACCGAGCTGTTCCGCCGGCTGGCCGCCCGGATGGGCTTCACCGAGCCGGTGTTCACCCGCACCGACGAGCAGATGGTCGCCGAGGCGTTCGACTGGTCCTCCCCGGTCATGGCGGGCATCACGCCGGAGAGCCTGGCCCGCGACGGCTGGGCCCGGCTGCGGCTGCCCGGCCCCGACGAGTACGCCCCCCACGCCGAGGGCCGCTTCCCGACGCCGTCCGGGAAGGTGGAGTTCGTCTCCTCGGCGGCCGCCGGCGGCAACTTCGTCCTGCCGCTGTTCCGGCAGGGCAGCAACGAGCACCAGCCGGGCGACCCGGTGGACCCGCTGCCGCACTACGTGCCGCCGCGCGAACGACCCGACGGGCGCCACCCGCTCACCCTGCTGTCGCCGAAGTCGCACGCCTACCTCAACTCCAGCTTCGCCGACCGGCCGGGCCAGCAGCGGGTGCAGGGCGATCCCGCCCTGCACATGCACCCCGAGGACGCCTCCGCGCGCGGGCTCGCCGACGGCGCGGAGGTGCGCGTGGTCAACGACCGGGGCCGCTTCGCCGCCCGGCTGCACGTGACGGCGGACGTCGCGCCGGGCGTCGTGGTCTCGCCCATGGGCGCCTGGCGCAAGCACTCGCGGGGCGCGACGGTCAACGCGCTGAGCCCCTCGGTCTTCGCCGACCTGGGCAACGCGCCGACCTTCTCGGACAACCTCGTCGAGGTCGAGCCGGCCTGAGAAAGGGCCCCTCTGCCCCCCACCGCTCGCGGGCTCGCGGCGGGCCCCTGCAGAGGGGCCGCCCGTCCGCCACCCACGGCCGGGAGGCCGGGGCCCGCCGTCTGGCATGATGGACGGTCGAGCACGGCGGTGGGCGGCCCTCTCACCGTTGCCGGCCGTGTCCAGCCGCACCGCCCCCGGCGTACCCCCACGCGCCGCCCGGGGCGCTGCACACGACCTGCGTTCGAGGAGAACACCGCACACCGTGGCCACCAAGATCAAGCTCATGCGCCTGGGCAAGATGCGCGCCCCGTACTACCGGATCGTCGTCGCCGACGCCCGCACCAAGCGGGACGGCCGCGCCATCGAGACGATCGGCAAGTACCACCCGAAGGAGGAGCCCTCCTTCATCGAGGTCGACAGCGAGCGCGCCCAGTACTGGCTGGGTGTCGGCGCGCAGCCGACCGAGGCCGTCGCGGCCATCCTCCGCGTCACCGGTGACTGGCAGAAGTTCAAGGGCGAGCCGGCCCCGCCGCCCATGAAGGTCGCGGCGCCCAAGCCCGACCGCAAGGCCATCTACGAGGAGGCCGTGCGCAACGCCGGTGCCGAGGAGCCCGCCGGCGGCGCCACCACCCCGCGCAAGAAGGCCGCCCCCAAGGCCGACGACGCGGCCGCGCCGGCCGAGACGCCCGCCGAGTAAGACGTGCTCGAAGAGGCGCTCGAGCACCTGGTCAAGGGCATCGTCGACCACCCCGAGGACGTCACCGTCGACCTGGTCGGCGGCCGCCGGGGCAAGACGCTCGAGGTCCGGGTGCACCCCGACGACCTGGGCAAGGTCATCGGCCGCGGCGGGCGCACCGCCAAGGCCCTGCGCACGGTGATGACCGGGGTCGGTGGCCGGGGCCTGCGGGTCGACGTCGTCGACACCGACGGGCGCTGAGCCGCCGCCTCCGTGCAGCCCAGCACCACCCCACCCGACACCGTGGTGGTCGGCCGGATCGGCCGGCCCCACGGTGTCCGCGGTGAGGTGACCGTCGAGGTCCGCACCGACGACCCGGACCTCCGCTTCGCCCCCGGCGCCGCGCTCCTCACCGAGCCCGCCGGGCGCGGGCCGCTCACCGTGACCGGGAGCCGCTGGCACCGCGAGGTGCTCCTGCTGTCCGTCGAGGGCCCCGGCGGCCGGCCGGTCGACAGCCGCGAGGCCGCCGAGGAGCTGCGCGACACCCTCCTGCACGTCCCGGTCGCCGAGCTGCCGCCGCTCGAGGACCCGGACGCCTACTACGACCACCAGCTGGTCGGGCTCACCGCCCGGCTGCCCGACGGCACCGAGCTCGGCGAGGTGGTCGCCGTCCGCCACGAGGGCGCCGACCTGCTCGTCGTCCGCCGGGTCGACGGCGGGGAGCTGCTGGTGCCGTTCGTCACCGCCATCGTGCCGACCGTGGACCTCCCCGGCGGGGCGCTGGTCGTCGACCCGCCCGAGGGGCTGCTGGACCTCTAGATGCGCATCGACGTCGTCACGATCTTCCCCGAGTACCTCGCCCCGCTGCGCCAGTCGCTGCTGGGCAGGGCGGCCGAGCGCGGCCTGGTCAGCATCGGGGTGCACGACCTGCGGCAGTGGACCGACGACGTGCACCGCACCGTCGACGACGCCCCCTACGGCGGCGGCCCGGGCATGGTGATGCGCCCGGAGCCGTGGGGGCGGGCCCTCGACGCCGTCCGGCCGCCGGGCACCCGCCTGGTCGTGCCCACGCCGGCCGGGGAGCTGTTCACCCAGGCCACGGCCGCGGCGTGGGCCGCCGAGCCGGGGCTGGTCTTCGCCTGCGGGCGCTACGAGGGCATCGACCAGCGGGTGGCCGACTGGGCCCGCGACGCCGGCCCGGTGTCGGAGGTCTCGATCGGCGACTACGTGCTGGCCGGGGGGGAGTCCGCGGTGCTGGTCATGGTGGAGGCGGTCACCCGCCTGCTCCCCGGGGTGGTGGGCAACCGGGAGTCGGTGGAGTTCGACTCGCACGCCGACGGCCTGCTGGAGGGCCCGGCCTACACCCGGCCGGCGTCCTGGCGCGGGCACGACGTCCCCGCGGTGCTGCTCTCCGGCGACCACGCCGCCATCGCCCGCTGGCGGCGCACCGAGTCGCTGCGGCGGACGGCGACCCGCCGTCCCGACCTGATGGGCGCCCTCGACGAGGCCGCCCTCTCGCCGGCCGACCGGGCCGCGCTCGACGGTGCCTGACCGGCCGTGGGTCCGGCCGACCGCCCGGGTGGTCGTCCTGGACCCGGCCGGGCGGGTGCTGCTGCTCGGTGCGCGGCTCACCGACCCGGCGGTCCCACCGGGGGAGGTGCTGTTCTGGTACACCCCGGGCGGCGGTGTCGAGGACGGCGAGGGCGTCCGGGACGCCGCCGCCCGGGAGCTCGCCGAGGAGGTCGGCCTGGTCGTCGCCCCGGAGGCGCTGGAGGGCCCGGTGTGGCTGCGCCGGCACGTCGGGCCGTTCGCCGGCCGGCAGATCGACTCGCGGGAGACCTTCTTCGTCCTGCGGGACGTCGTGCACGAGGTCGACCCCGGGGGGCGCACGGAGCTCGAGGTCCTCGGCGACGAGCCGCACCGCTGGTGGAGCGCGGCGGAGATCGCCGAGGCCGCGGTCGCCTTCGCCCCGGCCGAGCTCGCCCGGTTGCTCCCGGAGCTGCTCGCCGGCCCCTGGACGGAGCCGCCGCGCTTCGTCGGCTGAGGATGTGGCACAGTAGAGAGCTGCTGCGGACCGTCGGCACCCTCGACGTCAGCTCCTCCCGGAGCCCAGCCCCCCGGAACCACAGGCCGGGGCAGGCCGCTGTCCGCACCGAGACACCGCCACCGCTAGGACAGGACTGCCGCGATGAACACCCTGGACGCACTCGACGCCGACTCGCTGCGCGACGACATCCCCGAGTTCCGCCCGGGTGACACCGTGAAGGTCCACGTGCGCGTCATCGAGGGCAACCGCTCGCGCATCCAGGTCTTCCAGGGCGTGATCATCCGCCGCCAGGGCGGCGGCATCCGCGAGACCTTCACCGTGCGCAAGGTCAGCTTCGGCGTGGGTGTCGAGCGCACCTTCCCGGTGCACACCCCGGTCGTGGAGAAGATCGAGGTGGTGACCCGCGGTGACGTCCGCCGGGCCAAGCTGTACTACCTCCGCGAGCTGCGCGGCAAGGCCGCCAAGATCAAGGAGAAGCGCGAGACCGTCGCGCGCTGACGTCCCGGGCCGCCGCAGCGCGGCCCGTCCGCGGCGGGTCCCCCGCGGCCGTACCCTGGCTCTCGATGACCAGTGACCGGCCCGGGAGGCCCGCCGACGTCGTTCCGGAGCCCGAGGAGCCCGGTGCCGGCACCGGGCAGGGGCCGGCGGCCGCCGGCTCGCGGCGCCGGGCGCAGGACCCGAAGAAGGGCTCCCTGCTCCGCGAGCTGCCGGTGCTGCTGCTCGTGGCCTTCGTCCTCGCCCTCCTGGTGAAGACCTTCCTCGTGCAGGCCTTCTTCATCCCCTCCGGGTCGATGGAGCAGACGCTGCACGGCTGCCCCGGCTGCACGGGGGACCGGGTGCTGGTCAACAAGGTCCCGTACTGGTTCGGCGAGCCCGAGCCCGGCGACATCGTGGTCTTCGAGGGCCCCGACACCTGGTCGCCCGAGGTGACGGTGAGCGAGCCGGGCAACTGGTTCTCCGGCGCCGCCCTGTGGCTGGGGCGGGCGATCGGCGTCGCCCCGCCCAGCGAGGACGACTACATCAAGCGCGTCATCGCCGTCGGCGGGCAGACCGTCGAGTGCTGCGACGAGCAGGGCCGGGTCACCGTGGACGGCGAGCCGCTCGACGAGCCCTACCTCTTCGAGAACACCCCGCCGGAGTCGCGGGCCTTCGGCCCGGTCACCGTGCCGGAGGGCCGGCTGTGGGTGATGGGGGACCACCGCTCGGCCTCGGCGGACTCCAAGGCGCACATCGGCGACCGGTACTCCGGGACGATCGCGGTGGACGACGTCATCGGCAAGGCCGCGCTCATCGTCTGGCCGCTCGACCGGCTCGACGTCCTGGACTCCCCGGACATCCAGGGCACGGAGGCGCAGGGCCTGCAGCCCGCGGGCGCGGGGACCGCGACGCCGGGCGGCGGGGCCGCCGCGCTGGCCGCCCCCTACGCCCTCGGCCTCGCCGGCGCCCTGCCGCTGCGCGCCTGGCGTCGCCGGCGCGCCCGCCGCGGCAGGCATCGACCCGGCTGAGACCGAGCCGGCGGCCGACGGCCCGCACCCCGGACCCGGGGTGCGGGCCGTCGTCGTCCCGGCGGGGGACGGTACGCGTCGCCATGTCGACAGAAATGGCAACTGTCGTCGAGAAGCGTTACGGATGTGACCCGGTGCCATTCTGAACTGGATTTCCAGGCGCCGCGAGAAAATGTCGGAAAAGCGTTCAAGCAACCGTCTCACCCGTCCGATGGAGAACGTGAGAGTTCCCCCCGAACGGTGAAACGGAGTCAGTTGTGTCCGCACCCATGGCGAGCGTCCGCGGTGTCACCCGCGTGCTCCTCCTCGCCGATGCCCCCGTCGTGCGTCGTGGCCTGGTCAGCATGGTCAACGAGACCGCCGGCATGCAGGCGGTCGGCACCCCGGGTGAGGTGCGGCGCGCCCTCACGCTCGTCGAGACCGCCCGCCCCGACGCCGTCGTCGTCGAGCTCGGCCCCGGCCGCGCCGCCACGCTCAACGTCTGCCGGGACCTGCGCCGCCGCTACCCCCGGGTCACCATCATCGCCCTGGCCACCTCCGAGGACCCGGCCGTGGTGAACGAGGCCCTGGCCGCCGGCATCCGCGGGTACCTGCTGCTCAACACCTCGCCCACGCTGCTGGGCTGGGCGATCCTCGCCGCCCGCGCCGGGCGGGTCGTCGTCGACCCGCAGATCCGCCGGGTGGAGCCCTCGGCCGTCCCGGCGGGCAAGCCGCTGACCCCCCAGGTGCCGCTGACCCGGCGCGAGTCCGACGTGCTCGACGAGCTCATCCAGGGCCAGTCGAACCGGCAGATCGGCCGCAACCTGTTCATCAGCGAGGACACCGTCAAGTCGCACGTGAAGGCCATCCTGCGCAAGCTGGGTGCCCGGGACCGGGCGCACGCGGTGTCGCTGGTCCTCTCCTCGCGCAACCCCGGCTGCACCTGCGGGGCGCACAGCCTGGCGTCGGCCGAGGCCTGAGGGCCGCCCCCGACCGCCTCCGGTGGTCCCGGCCTCCTCCCGGGACCACCCGGCGCCCGCCCGGGCCGTCCGCCTCCTCGGCGGCCCGGGCGGACGCCGCGCGGACCGGCCGGCGCTGCGGCGCCCGGCCCGACCGGGAGCCGGCCCCCGACCCGGGGGCCGGCTCCCGGCACCTCCGGAGCCGGACCGGCCGGCCCGTCACGGTCCCGGGCGCCTCCCGGCCGGCCGCGGCCGCGGGGTCGTACTGTCGGGGAGCGATGGCAGGACGCACCACCCCGACCCTCCCGGCGCCCCGCACCCGCGCGGCGGCCGGGCGGCCGGACGCTCTCTGGGAGATGGAGCGCTCCCTGCGGCGGCGCGGGTTCGCCGCCGTCGCCGGCGCCGACGAGGCCGGCCGCGGCGCCTGCGCCGGCCCGCTGGTCGCGGCCGCCTGCGTGCTGCCCGAGGGGCGGCGCGGGCGCGTCCCCGGCCTGGCCGACTCCAAGCTGCTGACCGCCGCCGCCCGGGAGCGGGTCTACGCGGAGGTGGTCGACCGGGCCGTGGCCTGGTCGGTGGTCGTCATCCCGGTCGCCGACCTCGACGAGCGCGGCATGCACGTGACGAACCTGGAGGCGCTGCGCCGGGCGGTGTGCACCCTCGACCCCGGCGCCGACTACGTGCTCACCGACGGTTTCGCCGTGCCCGGCCTGGCCCGGCCGACCCTGGCCGTGTGGAAGGGCGACCGGGTGGCCGCCTGCGTCGCCGCCGCCTCGGTGCTGGCCAAGGTGACGCGCGACCGCATCATGCTCGACCTGCACGAGCGCTGGCCGCAGTACGACTTCGCCGTCCACAAGGGCTACACGACCGAGGCCCACACCGCGGCCCTCGAGCGGTTCGGGCCCTGCCCCGAGCACCGGATGCGCTTCGTCAACGTGGCCCGGGCGCTGGGCGCACACGCCGGGCGGGGGCTCCCTCCGACCGGTTCGGCCGGCATGGTCGATGATGGGTCCATGCGCCCTGCGTCCGGAGAGCCGCGATGAGCAGCGAGGACCTGGAGAAGTACGAGACCGAGATGGAGCTGCAGCTCTATCGCGAGTACCGGGACATCGTCCGCCAGTTCACCTACGTGGTCGAGACCGAGCGGCGCTTCTACCTGGCCAACGCCGTCGACCTGCAGGTGCGCGAGGCGGGGGGCGAGGTGTACTTCGAGCTCAAGCTCTCCGACGCGTGGGTGTGGGACATGTACCGGCCGGCCCGCTTCGTCCGCAACGTGCGCGTGCTGACGTTCAAGGACGTGAACGTCGAGGAGCTCGACAAGCCCGACCTCGAGCTGCCCGACGGCCCGCGCCTGCCCTGATCCCCGCACGCCCGGCAGGCTGCCACCGGCCGGGGGCGGCGGGGCCGCCGCCGTCCACAGCCTGCTGACCCGTCCACAGACCCCGGCCGGGTCCCCCGGCCGCCCCGGCGGCGGCGCACGGTCGCCCGGTGCCTACCGACGACCTCGGCGGCCGTGGTGAACGCATCGCGGCCGCCTACCTGACCCACCAGGGCCTGCGGGTCCTCGACCGCAACTGGCGCTGCCGCGACGGCGAGGTCGACATCGTCGCCCGCGAGGGGTCCGCGCTGGTCTTCTGCGAGGTGAAGACCCGGCGCGCCACCGGCTTCGGCCACCCCGTCGAGGCGGTGACGCCGGCCAAGCAGCGCCGGCTGCGCGTCCTCGCGCAGCGCTGGCTGGCCGCCCACGACGAGCACGCCCCCGACCTGCGCTTCGACGTGGTCGGCGTGCTGGTGCGGCAGAGCGGCCCGGCCGAGGTCACCCACCTGCGGGGGGCGTTCACGTGACGCTCGCCCGCACGTGGTCGGTCGGCCTCGCCGGGGTGCAGGGGGCGATGGTCGAGGTCGAGGTGGACATGTCCGCCGGGGTGCCCGGCGTCGTCCTCGTCGGGTTGCCCGATGCCGTCGTCCGCCAGTCGGTGGACCGCGTCCGGGCGGCGGTGGTCAACACGGGCGCGCGGTGGCCGCTGCGGCGCATCACCATCGGGCTGTCCCCGGCCGCCATGCCCAAGCAGGGCAGCGGCTTCGACCTGGCGCTGGCCGCGGCGGTCCTGGCCGCCGACGGGGCGGTGCCGGCCGCGGCGCTCGACCACCTGGTGCTCCTCGGCGAGCTGGGGCTCGACGGCTCGGTGCGCGCGGTCCGCGGGGTGCTCCCGGCCGTGCTCGCCGCCGTGCGCACGGGCCACCCCGCGGTCGTGGTCCCGGCGGGCAACGCCGACGAGGCGGCCCTGGTCGACGGCGTCGAGGTCCTCCCCGCCGCGACGCTCGCCGACGTGGTCGCGCACCTCACCGGCCGCGCACCGCTGGTCCGGCACCACCGGGTCCGGGTCCCGCCGCCGCCACCGGGGCCCGACCTCGGCGACGTCCTCGGCCAGGCGGCCGGGCGGCGCGCGGTGGAGGTCGCCGCGGCCGGCGGCCACCACCTGTTCCTCTCCGGCCCGCCCGGGGCCGGGAAGACCATGCTCGCCGAACGGCTGCCGGGGCTGCTCCCGCCGCTCGACGAGGCCGCGGCCCTGGAGGTGACCGCGATCCACTCGGTGGCCGGCACCCTGCCGCCGGGGGCCCCGCTGGTGACCCGGCCGACGTTCGAGGCCCCGCACCACTCGGCCACGACGGCCGCGCTGGTCGGGGGCGGGTCGGGCCCGATCCGGCCCGGCGCGCTCTGCCGGGCGCACCGCGGCGTGCTCTTCCTCGACGAGGCGCCGGAGTTCCCCCGCGCCGTGCTCGACACGCTCCGCCAGCCCCTCGAGCGGGGTGAGGTGACCATCGCGCGGGCGCGGTCCGCGGCCACCTTCCCGTGCCGCGCGCAGCTGGTGCTCGCGGCCAACCCCTGCCCGTGTGCCTCCGCCGCCGGCGACACCGCCTGCACCTGCAGCCCGCTGGAGCGCCGCCGCTACCGCGCCCGGCTCTCCGGGCCGCTGCTCGACCGCGTCGACCTGCGCGTCGACCTGCCCCCGGTGACCCGCGCGGCGTGGCTGGACGGCGTCGCGGCGCCGGAGCCGACCGCCGTCGTCGCTCGCCGCGTGTCCGCGGCCCGGTCGGCCGCGGGGGAGCGGCTGCGCGGCACGGGGCTGCACCTGAACAGCGAGGTCCCGGGCCGTCTGCTGCGGGAGCGGTGGGCGCCGCCCCGGCGGGCGCTCGCGCTGGCCGAGCGGGCGTTGGAGCGCGGCGCGCTGTCCGTCCGCGGGCTGGACCGCGTCCTGCGGGTCGCGTGGACGCTGGCCGACCTGGCCGGCCGCCCGGTGCCCGACCCCGACGACGTCGCCGAGGCCCTGGGGATGCGGCTGCAGCGGGCCGCCGCGTGAGCGCCGGACCCTCGCTCGACGAGGCCCTGGAGGAGGCCTCGGTCGGTGCCTCGGTCACGGTGTCCGGGCCGGCAACCGCGACCGGCCTGCGCCGTGCACGGGCCTGGCTGACCCGGGCCGCCGAGCCCGGCAGCGTGGCCTTCTGGCGCTTCGTCGACGAGTGGGGGCCGGTCGAGGCGGTGCGCCGGCTGCGGGCCGGCTCGGCACCCGACGCCGTCCGCGCGCTGGTCGGTCCCCGCGCGCAGCAGGACGCCACCCTCGCGGACCTGGCGCGGGCGCAGCGGTGCGGCGCGCGGCTGGTGACCCCGGAGGACGACGAGTGGCCGGCCCTGGGGCTGCACGCCCTGACCGTGGCGGTGGCCGAGGAGCCGGGGCAACCCCGGTACCAGTCCCCGCGCACGGTCGCGCCCGTGCCGCCGGTGGCGCTGTGGGTCCGCGGGGCGGCGCGGCTCGACGAGCTGTTCGACCGGTCGGTCGCGGTCGTCGGGGCGCGGGCGTCGAGCGCCTACGGCGAGCACGTGGCCGGCGAGCTGGGCCACGACCTCGCCGCCCGCGGCTGGACGGTCGTCTCCGGCGGGGCCTACGGCATCGACGGCGCCGCCCACCGCGGGGCGCTGGCGGCCGGGGGGCCGACGGCGGCCGTGCTCGCCTGCGGGGTGGACCGGCCCTACCCGGAGGGGCACGGCGCCCTCTTCCACCGCATCGCCGCCGACGGGCTGCTGGTCAGCGAGTGGCCACCGGGCGCCGCCCCGCACCGGCACCGCTTCCTCGTCCGCAACCGGCTCATCGCCGCCCTGACCCGGGGCACGGTGGTGGTCGAGGCCGCCGCCCGCTCCGGGGCGCAGGCCACCGCCCGGCGCGCCGAGCGCCTCGGCCGGCCGGTCATGGTCGTGCCCGGGCCGGTCACCTCGGCGATGTCGGTGGGCTGCCACGAGCTGCTGCGCGACGAGGCGCTGCGCGCGGCGCTCGTCGCCGACGCCGCGCACGTGGTCGAGGTGGTGGGCCGGATCGGTGCCGACCTCGCCGACCCGCCGGCCCGGCCGCAGCAGGCCCGCGACTCCCTCTCCGACGTCGCGGTGCGGGTGCTCGACGCCTGCCCGGTGCGGCGGGGGGTCAGCGCCGAGCGGCTGGCGGCGACCGCCGGCTGCGAGGTGGTGGAGGTGCTGCGGGTGCTCCCGGCGCTGGAGCTCGCCGACCTGGTGCAGTGGACCGGCACCGGCTGGCGACTCACCCCGCGCCCCGGGGGCGCGGGGGACGGGCCGGAGGGCGCCGGCGGGGGCTGAGAGCGGCACCGGCGCGGCAGCTTGACCGGGCCTCGCCGCCGGCGCACGGTGCCGGCGTGGGGGACCGGACCGAGGAGGTGCGCGCGGCTCTCGCGCCGCCGCTGGCCGGGGCGCTGGCCGTCTACGAGGACCACCTGCGCGCCCAGCGGGAGCTGTCCGCGCACACCGTGCGGGCCTACGTCGGTGACGTCGTCCGGCTGCTGGACCACCTGGCGCGGCGCGGGGGCGGGCGGGTCGACGACCTCGACCTGGCCACCCTGCGCAGCTGGCTGGCGCAGGGCCGCACGCGCGGGGCGAGCCGGGCCACGACCGCCCGCCGCGCCGCGGCCGCCCGCTCGTTCACCGCCTGGTTGCGCCGGGCCGGGCTCACCCCCGACGACGTGGGCCAGCGCCTGGTCAGCCCCCGGGCCCACCGCACGCTGCCCGACGTGCTCGCCCCCGACCAGGCGCGGGCGGCCGTCGAGTCGCGGGCCGGCGCCGAGGACCCGGTGGGGCTGCGCGACGCCGTCGTCCTGGAGCTGCTCTACGCCAGCGGCATCCGGGTCAGCGAGCTCGTCGGCCTCGACGTCGACGACGTCGACCGCGGCCGCCGGCTGCTGCGGGTGCTGGGCAAGGGTCGCAAGGAGCGCAGCGTGCCCTACGGGGCGCCGGCCGAGCGGGCCCTCGACGCCTGGCTGACCCGCGGCCGGCCGGTGCTGGCCACCCCCGGCTCGGGCCCGGCCCTGCTGCTCGGTCGGCGCGGGCGCCGGCTGGACCCCCGGGAGGCCCGCCGGGCGGTGCACGCCGCGGTCGCCGCCGCGCCCGGTGCGCCGGACGTCGGCCCGCACGGGCTGCGGCACTCGGCGGCCACGCACGTCCTCGAGGGCGGCGCCGACCTGCGCTCGGTGCAGGAGCTGCTCGGTCACGCCAGCCTCGCGACCACGCAGATCTACACCCACGTCACGGTGGACCGGCTGCGCGCGGTCCACGCCCAGGCGCACCCGCGAGCCTGAGAGGAGTTCGGCGTCCGTCTGGGAGAGTGGCCGTGGGTGCGATCGGCACCGGCCGCCCACCCAGTGCCCGACCACGGCCTCACCGGAGGCCCACGACCCGCCGGGGGAGCGCGAACCGTGCCCGAGGTCACCATCGACCGGCTCGACGAGGCCGGTGACGACACCCTGGCCGAGCTGTGGTCGCGCTACGTCGTCGACCGCGACACCGCGCTGCGCGACCGGCTGATCCTGCACTACGCGCCGCTGGTGAAGTACGTCGCCGGCCGCGTCGGCAGCGGCCTGCCCGCCCACGTCGAGCAGGCCGACCTGGTGTCCTACGGCACCTTCGGCCTCATCGACGCCATCACCCGGTACCAGCCCTCCCGCGAGGTCAAGTTCGAGAGCTACGCGATGGCGCGCATCCGCGGCGCGATCATCGACGAGCTGCGCAGCACCGACTGGATCCCGCGGTCGGTGCGCATGCGGGCCCGCCAGTTCGAGCGCACCGTCGCGGCGCTGGAGAGCCGGCTGCAGCGCAGCCCCAGCGACGAGGAGGTGGCCGCCGAGATGGACATGGACGTCGAGGAGGTCCGCAAGTTCCTCGGCCAGCTGTCGCTGGTCAACGTGGTGGCGCTCGACGAGCTGCTCGGGGACGACGAGGGCGGCGCCCCCCGCCTGGTCGACACGCTGCAGGACTCCAGCGCCCTGGACCCGCAGGCGATGGCCGAGCACGGCGAGGCCCGTCAGCTCCTGGCCCGGGCGGTCGAGCAGCTGCCCGAGCGCGAGAAGGTCGTCGTCAGCCTGTACTACTTCGAGGGCCTCACGCTCGCCGACATCGGCCGGGTGCTGGGCGTCACCGAGAGCCGCATCTGCCAGCTGCACACCAAGGCGGTGCTGCACCTGCGGAGCCGGCTCGCCGACATCGCGTGACGACGGCGGGGACGGCGGCCGGTAGCGACGGCGAGGCCCTCGAGCAGGCCCTGCTGCCGCGGCACCACCTCGACGACCCGTTCCCGGTCGTCGAGCACGTCACCGAGGTCCCGCGGGGGCTGCCGGGCTGAGCAGCGGCAGCAGCCGAACTGCGCGCGACAGCAGCGTCAGCGGGTCGAGGTAGGTCTCCCCGCGGCGCAGGCCCCAGTGCAGGCAGGCCTCGACCGGGCACCCGTCGTGCCCGGCGGCCAGGGTGCCCAGCGGCTCCCCCCGCAGCACCGCCCGGCCGGCGCCGACGAGGGCGGTCACCGGCTCGTACGTCGTCCGCAGGCCGCCGGCGTGCTCGACGCTGACCACGGGACGGCCGGCCACCATGCCCGCGAAGACCACCGTGCCGTCGCCGGCGGCGCGCACCACCCGGCCCGGTGAGCCGGCGAGGTCCACGCCCCGGTGCCCCGCCGCGTAGGGGTGCGGCAGGTCGTCGAACGGGCGCGTGACCGCGCCCTCCACCGGGCGCGTCCACGCCCCCGCCGCGGCCGCGGGGGAGGGCCGCGCCGGCTCCGCACCGGCCGCCCCGGCGGCGAGGACGGGGCCGGCGACGAGCAGGCCGACGGGGAGCAGGACGACCAGGGCCAGCCCGTGGAGGGACCGGAGCCGGACGACGCCGAGGGAGAGGGAGCGCACCTGCCCACGGTCCGCGGGGGAGGGGGTCGGGAGGGGCCGGGCGGCGGGCCTGTGGACGGCCCCCGGGGCGCGGGTGGGGGTGCCCGCGGGACGGGTATGCTGTCCGGTGCGGCCCGCTCCGGCGGGTCGACTTCGCGCGTCCTCCCCCGCCGGTCGGCGGGGCGGTCGTCACCTCGGTCCCTGCGGGGTTCGTGACGCCGCAGGACGCCAGGGCGGGCCACCACCCCGGTGCCCGCGTCAACCGAGGAGCGCGGCCGCCCGGCGGCCGCGCGCGTACAGAGAGGCTGCGCACCATGGCAGTCGTCAGCATGAAGCAGCTGCTCGACAGCGGCGTCCACTTCGGGCACCAGACCCGTCGCTGGAACCCGAAGATGAAGCGGTTCATCTTCACCGAGCGCAACGGCATCTACATCATCGACCTGCAGCAGACGCTCGGGTACATCGACAACGCCTACGAGTTCGTCAAGCAGACGGTCGCGCACGGCGGCACGATCCTGTTCATCGGCACCAAGCGCCAGGCGCAGGAGGTCATCGCCGAGCAGGCGCAGCGGGTCGGCATGCCCTACGTCAACCAGCGCTGGCTGGGCGGCATGCTCACCAACTTCCAGACCGTGCACAAGCGGCTGCAGCGGCTGAAGGAGCTCGAGGACATGGAGCAGACCGGCGTGATGGCCAGTCTCTCCAAGAAGGAGACCCTCGGCCTGACCCGCGAGAAGGCCAAGCTGGAGCGCAGCCTCGGCGGTATCCGGGACATGCAGAAGGTCCCCAGCGCCGTCTGGGTCGTCGACACCAAGAAGGAGCACATCGCCGTCGGCGAGGCACGCAAGCTGGGCATCCCGGTCGTCGCGATCCTCGACACCAACTGCGACCCGGACGAGGTCGACTACAAGATCCCGGGCAACGACGACGCGATCCGCAGCGCCGCCCTGCTCACCCGCGTGGTCGCCGACGCCGTCGCCGAGGGTCTGATGGCCCGCTCGGCGGCGCAGGCCAACGCCGGGCGCGCGGACGGCGAGGCGCCGGCCATCGGCGGCGACGAGCCGCTGGCCGACTGGGAGCGCGAGCTGCTGACCGGTCAGCAGGACGCCGCCCAGGAGGCCGCCGCGCAGGACGCCGCCGTGCAGGCCGAGCCGCTGCCGGAGACCCCCGCCGCCGCGCCCGAGGTGACCGCCGACGAGGTCGCCCCGGTCGAGGGCGTGCCCGCGACCGGCGACACGACCACCGGCACCCAGGGCGCCCAGAACGCGTAAGGACCCTGCTGCCCCCCACGCCTCGCACGCTCGGCGCGGGGCCCTGCAGCAGGGCCGGACCTGACACCAGAGAGAAGAGACATGGCTGACTTCACCGCGGCCGACGTCAAGCGTCTCCGCGACGCCACCGGCGCCGGCATGATGGACTGCAAGAAGGCGCTCACCGAGGCCGAGGGCGACTACGACAAGGCCGTCGAGCTGCTGCGCATCAAGGGCGCCAAGGACGTCGGCAAGCGCCTGGAGCGCTCGACGACCAACGGCGTCGTCGTCAGCAGGGACGGCGCCCTGCTCGAGCTCGACTGCGAGACCGACTTCGTCGCCAAGAACGCCGACTTCGTCGCACTGGCCGAGCGCCTGCTCCAGATCGGCCTGGACAGCAGGCCGGCCGACGCCGCCGGGCTGCTGGAGACCGAGGTCGACGGCCGGACCGTGGCCTCGCTGGTCGAGGGCGAGTCGGCCCGCATCGGCGAGAAGCTCGTGCTGTCGCGGTTCGTCGCCTTCGAGGGGCAGACCGCGACCTACCTGCACAAGCGCGCCACCGACCTGCCGCCGGCCATCGGTGTCGCCGTGCAGTACAGCGGCGGGTCCGAGGACGCCGCGCGCAGCCTGGCGATGCACATCGCCGCCGCGCGCCCCCGCTTCCTCTCCCGCGACGAGGTCCCGGCCGAGACCGTCGAGACCGAGCGCCGGGTCGCCGAGCAGACGGCCAAGGAGGAGGGCAAGCCCGAGCAGGCGATCACCAAGATCGTCGAGGGTCGGGTCAACGCCTACTACAAGGACTTCGTCCTGCTCGAGCAGCCGTCGATCACCGAGCCGAAGCGCACGGTCAAGCAGATCGTCGACGAGGCGGGCCTGACCGTGGAGCGCTTCGCCCGCTTCGAGGTCGGCCAGGCCTGACACCGGCGGAGCAGAGGACCCCGCCACCCCCGATCGGCCCCGCCGCAGGGGCCCGCGCCGCACCTGCGAGGCGCGGAGGGGGTGGCGGGGTCCTTCTCCGTCCGGTTCCCGCGTCGGGACCGCGGGCCTGCCCGGGTACGGGAGGGGCGGCCGGTGCTCCGGGAGAACGACCAGGGGCCATGCGGCAGGATCAGGGGAACGCCGCCGAGCGAGGGAAGAACCGTTGACCGACACCGCCGCGCCGACCACCGCCGTCCCGCTGTCCGCGCCCAGCGCCTTCCAGCCCGCCGACGGCGCCGGCTACACCCGCGTCCTGCTCAAACTCTCCGGCGAGGCCTTCGGCGGCGGCCGGGTGGGCGTGGACTCGGCCATCGTCCAGGGCATCGCCGAGCAGCTGGCGGCCGTCGTCCGCAGCGGCACGCAGGTCGCCGTCGTCGTCGGCGGCGGCAACTTCTTCCGCGGCGCGGAGCTCGCCGAGGCCGGGATGGACCGCCGGCAGGCCGACTACATGGGCATGCTCGGCACGGTCATGAACGCCCTGGCGCTGCAGGCGTTCTGCGAGCAGGTCGGCCTGCAGACGCGGGTGCAGACGGCGATCGAGATGGGCCAGGTCGCCGAGCCCTACATCCCGCGCAAGGCGGTGCGGCACATGGAGAAGGGCCGCCTGGTCATCTTCGGGGCCGGCGCCGGCATGCCGTACTTCTCCACCGACACGGTGGCCGCCCAGCGGGCGCTGGAGATCGGCTGCCAGGTGCTGCTCATGGCCAAGAACGGGGTGGACGGCGTCTTCGACGACGACCCGCGCACCAACCCGGGCGCGGTGATGTACGGGGACCTCGACTACGCCACCGTGCTGGCCAAGCAGCTCAAGGTGGCCGACGCGACGGCCATCAGCCTGTGCATGGACAACCGCATGCCGATCGTGGTCTTCAACCTGCTGCGCGACGGCAACATCGCCCGCGCCGTGGCAGGTGAGAGGATCGGGACGCTGATCAGCGACCCGGCCTGACCCGCGGTGCCGACGACCGGCCCGCGTCCCGTGAGACCGGCGGCTCCGCCGCTGCCCCAGGAGGAGAGACCCGTGATCGACGACACCCTGCTCGACGCCGAGGAGCGGATGGACAAGGCCCTGTCGGTCGCGCGCGAGGACCTCGGCTCGGTGCGCACCGGTCGCGCCGCGCCGTCGATGTTCAACAAGGTGCTGGTCGACTACTACGGCGCCCCGACACCGGTGCCGCAGATGTCGTCGATCACCGTGCCCGAGGCGCGCATGGCGGTCATCAAGCCCTACGACGTCAGCCAGCTCTCGGCGATCGAGAAGGCCATCCGCGACAGCGACCTCGGGGTCAACCCGACCAACGACGGCCAGATCATCCGCGTGGTCTTCCCGCAGCTGACCGAGGAGCGCCGCCGCGACCTGGTCAAGATGGCCCGCTCGAAGGGCGAGGACGCCAAGGTCGCGATCCGCAACATCCGGCGCCGCAGCAAGGAGGAGCTCGACCGCATCGCCAAGGACGGCGAGGCGGGGGAGGACGACGTCCGCCGCGCCGAGAAGGAGCTCGACGACCTGACCGCCAAGCACGTCGGCAGCATCGACGAGGCGGTCAAGAACAAGGAGTCCGAGCTCCTCGAGGTCTGAGCGCCCCCGTCCCCCCTGCGATGACCCGCGATCCCGACACCGGTCCGCTGCCCGCCTCCGGCCGGCCGGTCCCGCCGACGTCCCCGACCCGGCCGCCGGCCGAGCCCCGGACGGGCGAGCCCCGGACGGTCGAGCTGGCGGTCCCCGGGCCGGTGCCGGCCCGCGCGCCCGACGACGAGCCCACGACGGAGTCGGTCGGCCCGAGGCTGGTCGACCCGCCGGCGAAGCCGCGCGGCCGGGCCGGGCGCAACATGCTCGCCGCCATCGGCGTCGGCGCCACGCTCGGGGCGCTGGTCCTGGTCTCGCTGCTGGTCTGGCGGCCGGCGTTCCTCGGCGTCCTGACCGTGGCGATCCTGATCGGGGTCGTCGAGCTGACCCGCGCCCTGGAGGCCGGGGACGTCCGGCCGCCGCTGGTCCCCGTCCTGGTCGGGACGCTGGCCATGATCGGCCTCGCCTGGACGCGCGGCCCCTCGGGGCTGGTCGTGGCCTTCCTCCTGACGGTCCTGGGGGTCCTCCTCTGGCGGCTGGCCGAGGGGCCCGAGGACTACCTGCGGGACGCCTCCGCCGGGGTGTTCGTCGCGTTGTACGTCCCCTTCCTCGCCGGGTTCGCCGTCCTGCTGCTGGTGCCCGACGACGGCGCCGTCCGCGTGCTGCTGTTCATCGCGACCGTGGTCGGCAACGACGTCGGCGGCTTCGCGGCCGGGGTGCTCCTCGGCCGGCACCCCATGGCGCCCTCGGTGAGCCCGAAGAAGTCGTGGGAGGGCATGGCGGGGTCGGTGCTGGCCTGCGTCCTCGTCGCCACGCCGATCGTCGTCCTGGCGCTGGACGGGCCCTGGTGGGGCGGCGTGCTGCTCGGCGTCGCCCTCGCGGTCAGCGCGACCGTCGGCGACCTGGCCGAGTCGCTGCTCAAGCGCGACCTCGGGATCAAGGACATGGGCAGCCTGCTGCCCGGCCACGGCGGGCTGATGGACCGGCTCGACTCGCTGCTGCCCTCGGCGGCGGTGGCCTACCTGCTGCTGTCCTGGGTCGTCCCGGCGTAGGTCGTCGCGGGGCGCGTGGCGTCCCAGCAGGCGCCGACGTCGACGAAGCCCCGCCGGGCGTACCAGTGCCGCGGCCAGTCGTCGGCCGCGGCCTCGAGCACCACCAGGTCGCACCCGGCCGCGGCGGCCCGCCCGAGCAGCCGGGTCAGGACGGCGTCGGCGTACCCGCGGCCCCGCACCTCCGGCTCGGTCGCCACCCCCTCGACGGCCGCGGTGGCGCCGTCCACCCGCAGCTGGCCGGTGGCCACCAGCCGACCGGACTCGCGCACCGCCACGTCGGTGACCGCCACCACCGCCCCGGTGCGGTGCTCCCGGCCGACCAGCTGCGCCACGACCTCGTCGAGGTCCGGCCGCGCCGGCAGGTCGCGGCGCCAGGACCGCACCCAGAGGTCGTGCACCTCCTCCTGCGCGACGACCTCGGCGCGCCGGCCGCCGTCCACCGGTCCGTCCAGGCGCCGGGCCATGACCCGCAGCTCGCCCACCTCCCACCCGCGCCGGGCCAGCTCGGCGGCGACCTCCCCGCCGCCGGGTCCCCGCAGCGCCACCGACTCGGCCGGCCACCCGGCGTCGGCGGCGACCTCCCGCGCGGTGCGCGCCACGGTCGCGGCGTCGACCGGCGCGGTGAGCACGAGGGCGTTGTCGTCCCGGGAGAAGCGGTACGCGGGGTCGAGCACCGCGACCCCGCCGGGCACGTCGCGGACCTCGGGGGCGCGCCGGACCTGCAGCGAGGTGAACAGCGCGGTGGCCCGGCCGAGGGCGTCGTCCGGCCCCGGGAGCAGCGGCGGCACCGGCGGCCGGTAGGGCACCACGGCGGTCACCGCCCGGGTGGGCAACGGCCCGTGCAGGTGGGGGAAGCGCATCCCGGCCGGGTCACCGGGCGCGCCGGGCTCCCAGCGCAGCGGGTCGGGCAGCCGGGCGGGGTCGACGACGAGCAGCACGAGGTCCCGGCGGCCGGGGAACAGCCGCCGCGCGGGCAGGTGCACCTGGGCGGGCGTGGACAGGTGCACGAAGCCGGCCTCGGCGAGGGACGGCGGGCGCAGCGCGCCGGTGTCGAGCGCCGCCCGCCAGGCGGCCGGCTCGACCAGGTGCAGCAGGACGTCGTCGGGCACTCTGCGATCCTGCCCGGGTGACCGCCGAGCCCGAGCCCGGGGCCGGGCCGACCGAGTGGGGGAGCGCCGTCGGCGTGGGCCCCTGGGCCGGTCCCTGGCCCGAGGACCCCCGCTACGACCCCGAGCTGCTGGCCGCCGGGGACCGCCGCAACGTCGCCGACCGCTACCGGTACTGGTCCGTGGAGGCGATCGTCGCCGACCTGGACACCCGCCGGCACCCCTTCCACGTCGCCATCGAGAACTTCGGCCACGACCTGAACATCGGGACGGTCGTGCGCACCGCCAACGCGTTCCTGGCCGCCGAGGTGCACGTCGTCGGGCGGCGCCGGTGGAACCGCCGCGGTGCGATGGTCACCGACCGCTACCAGCACCTGCGCCACCACCCCGACGTGGCGTCCCTCGCGGGCTTCGCCGCGGCCGCCGGGCTGCCCGTCGTCGCCGTCGACACCGGACCCGGGGCGGTGCCGCTGGAGACCGCCGTGCTGCCGGAACGCTGCGTGCTCCTCTTCGGCGCGGAGGGACCGGGGCTGACCCCGGAGGCGCGCGCGGCGGCCGCCGTCACCGTCTCCATCGCCCAGTTCGGCTCCACCCGGTCGATCAACGCCGGGGTGGCCGCGGGGATCGCCATGCACGCCTGGGTGCGGCAGCACGCCGACCGGGGGGGGCGCCCGGTGACTCAGGACAGCGGCGGGTCGGGGTCGACACCCCGGGCCCGCAACGCCTCCTCGACGGCCGTGCAGACGGTGCGGACGACGTCCACCCGGGCCCACCGCTTGTCGTCGCCGGCGACCAGGTGCCACGGGCCGGCGGGGTGGTCGGTGCGCTCGAGCATCTCCTCGACGGCCGACTCGTAGGCCCCCCGCTTCTCGCGGTTGCGCCAGTCCTCGTCGGTGAGCTTCCAGGCCCGGTAGGGGTCGCGGTGCCGGGACTCGAACCGGCGCAGCTGCTCCTCCGGGGAGACGTGCACCCAGAACTTCACGAGGACCGTGCCCTCCGCGGCCAGGGTCGTCTCCAGGTCCACGATCTCCCCGTACGCCCGCCGCCAGGCCTCCTCGGGTGCGAACCCCTCGACGCGTTCGACCAGCACCCGGCCGTACCAGGTGCGGTCGAGCACGGCCATGCCACCCCAGCCGGGCAGCACGGGCCAGAACCGCCACAGGAAGTGGTGCCGCTTCTCGTCGTGGGTGGGCGCGGCGAACTGGGCGACGCGGACGTGCCGGGGGTCGAGGTGGTCGACCAGGCGCTTGATCGCACCCCCCTTGCCGGAGGCGTCCCAGCCCTCGAAGAGCACCAGCAGCGGCGGGCCGAGCTCGCCGGGGCCGATCTGGCCGCCCAGCAGCAGCCGCAGGTGGACCAGGCGCTCCTGCGCCGCGGCCAGCTGCCGCTTGCCCTCCCCCTTCGACAGGCGCAGGGACAGGTCGACCTCGGCCAGCCGGCTCATGCGGCCAGCCTGGCAGCAGGGACGGGTGAGCAGCACCTCGGCCGTGCCTCCGGCGACCGACCGCCGGTGTCCGGCACCATCGCACCGACAGCGGTGAGTTGCCACAAAGACACTGTGCGTGGTCAGGAGGGTGGATGGGGACGCCGGACGAGCGGGGCGGGGCCGACGGACCCCAGGCCCCCGACTGGGACGAGGCCTGGCTGCCCGGGTGGCTGGACGCCGGGGGTGCCGACGAGACCGCCGCCCCGGTCGCCGGGCCGCCGGCCGAGGACGGCCGGCCCGCGCCGGACGCCGCCGAGCCGGCCGTCGCCTCCGAGCCGGGGGCTGCTCCCGAGCCGGAGGACGCTCCTGAGCCGGTGGACGCTCCCGAGCCGGAGGACGCTCCTGAGCCGGTGGACGCTCCCGAGCCGGTGGACGCCGGGGAGCAGACGGACGCCACCGAGGCTGCGGAGGACGTTCCCGAGCCGGTGGACGCCGGGGAGGCGGAGGACGCTTCCGAGCCGGTTGATGCCCTCGAGCCGGTGGATGCCGCCGAGCCGGTGGACGGGCCGCCGCAGGACGCCCCCGCCGCCGATCCCCTGCCGGTGCTCGTCGCGGCCGCAGGGCCGCCGCCCGACCACGCCGCCGAGCCGGTGCGGACGGTGCCTCGGGCGGTCGCCGCACCGGCAGGGCCACGCCGGACGAGGGCGGCCGTCGCCGGCCTCGTGGTCGCCCTGCTCGTCGCCGGTGGCGTCGCGGGCGCCTGGCTGCTGGGCGGGCCGGACACCCCCGCCACCCGCTCGCAGGCCAGCGACCGGTCCGGCGAGGTCGGCGGCACCTGGACCGCGCCGGACCGCTGGGGCGCGGCGACCCCCGACGAGGCGCCCGCCCCCGGGTCGACCGCACCGGTCCCGGTGGCACCCCCCACCACGACCGCGTCCTCCGCGGTGGCGCCCGCACCTCCGCCGCCCCCGCGCCCCGCGGTCCGCGCGACGGCACCGGCCCGCACGGCACCGGCCCGGACGGCACCGGCCCGCACGGCAGCGGCGCCCAGGACGCCGGCGCCACCGACGCGGGTCCTGCCCGGGGCCGGCACGGGCTCCACGGGGACGCCGTCCGACCGGGACGCCGGACCCGTCCGCGAGCCGGTGCGGTCGACCGCCGCACCCTCCCCGACGGTGCCCCCCGAGACCACCACGCCGACGACCGCGACCCCCACGAGGGCGCCCACCGCGACCCCCCGGTCGTCCGCGCCCACCCCCACGACGGCGCCGCGCACCCCGTCGGTCACGCCCACGACCCCGCCGCCGCCCACGAGCCCGTCGACCACGCCGTCCCCGGCGCCCACCGCGGACCCGGACGGGGACGCGGGCGAGGAGGCGGACGAGAGCCCCGGGGCGTCCCCCACGCCTCCGGCCGATCCGGGCGATCCGGGCGGGGAGCTCCTGCGCGCGACCGGCGTGGTGCCCTGAGCCGCGGAGATCACGCGCGCCGTCCCCGTCCCGGGTGGGACCATGGGGGCGTCATGACTGCCCTCCCTCTCGTGTTCGACGCCCCCCGCCGGGGCCGGCCCCCGCGGCACCTCGCCGACCTCACCCGGGTGGAGGCGCGCGAGGCGGTCGCCGACCTCGGCCAGCCGGCCTTCCGCGCCGACCAGCTGGCCCGGCACTTCTACCGCGGGGTGAGCGACCCCGAGCGGATGACCGACCTGCCGGCCGCCGTCCGCAGCACCCTCACCGAGGCGCTGCTGCCCGGCCTGCTCACGCCCGTCCGGCACCAGTCGGCCGACGGCGGGCGCACCCGCAAGACCCTGTGGCGGCTCCACGACGGCGCCCTGGTGGAGAGCGTGCTCATGCGCTACCCGGACCGCGCCACGGTCTGCATCTCCAGCCAGGCCGGCTGCGGCATGGCCTGCCCGTTCTGCGCGACCGGTCAGCAGGGGCTGACCCGCAACCTGTCGGCCGCGGAGATCATCGGCCAGGCCGTGGCGGCCGCCGCCGCGATGGCGTCCGGCGAGCTCCCCGGTGGGGCGGGGCGGCTGTCCAACGTCGTCTTCATGGGCATGGGGGAGCCGCTGGCCAACTACGCCCGCGTCCGCCGCACCCTCGACGCCCTCGTCACCCCGGCGCCGCACGGGCTGGGGCTGTCGCAGCGCTCGGTCACCGTGTCGACGGTGGGCGTGGTGCCCGCGATCCGCCGGCTGACCGAGGAGGGCCTCGCGGTCACGCTCGCGGTCAGCCTGCACGCCCCCGACGACGAGCTGCGCGACACCCTGGTGCCGGTCAACACCCGGTGGAAGGTCGGCGAGGTGGTCGAGGCCGCCGACGCGTACGCCGGGCGCACCGGCCGGCGGTACTCGGTGGAGTACGCGCTGATCCGCGACGTCAACGACCAGCCGCACCGGGCCGACCTGCTCGGCCGCCTGCTCGCCGGCCGCCGCGCGCACGTCAACCTCATCCCGCTCAACCCGACCCCGGGCAGCCCCTGGGACGCCAGCCCGCTGCCCGCCCAGCGCGAGTTCGTCACCCGCCTCCGTGCGGCGGGTGTGCCGACGACGGTCCGCGACACCCGCGGCCAGGACATCGACGGCGCCTGCGGGCAGCTCGCCGCGGCCGACGGCGTCGAGGGTGTGCCGAGCGTCGCGGTCGGTCCCGTCGCGGGGGCCCGCCGCGAGCCGGTGAGCGGTGGGGGGCACGGGGGTCCGGCAGCGGTCGAGCCCCCGGTCGAGCTCGGCGCCGAGTCGGACGGGTGAGCGCGGGCGAGGCGCCCGCGGCCGAGGCGCACGAGCACAGCCACGCCGACGTCTCCGGCGGGTGGCTGCGCGCAGCCACGTTCGGGGCGATGGACGGGTTGGTCACCAACACCGCGCTCGTCGCCGGCGTCGGTGGTGGGGGAGCCGCGCCGCGGGCGATCGTGCTGGCCGGCGTGGCCAGCCTGGTCGCCGGGGCGATCTCCATGGCCCTCGGCGAGTACACCTCGGTCAAGACGCAGAACGAGCAGCTCGACCTCGAGGTGGCCAAGGAGCGCCGCGAGTTGCAGCGCAACCCCCGCGGCGAGCTCGCCGAGCTGGTCGCCATGCTCCGCGCGCGAGGGGTGGACGCCGACCTCGCCCAGCGGGTCGCCGTCCAGCTGCACCGCGACCCGGACGTCGCCCTGCGGCTGCACGTCGTCGCCGAGCTCGGCCTGAACCCGGAGGACAAGCCCAGCCCGCGGACGGCGGCGGTCTCGTCGTTCCTGACCTTCGCCACCGGCGCGGTGATCCCGCTGCTGCCGTACCTGCTCGGGTTCTCCCTGCTGGGGGTCGCCCTGCTGTGCGGCGGCGTCGGGCTGGCCGCCGCCGGCGCGTTGAGCAGCCGCTTCACCCCGCGCCCCTGGTGGTACGCCGCGGGCCGGCAGCTGCTCTTCGGAGCCGCGGCGGCGGGCCTGACCTACCTGATCGGCGCGGCGATCGGCGTGAGCATCACCTGAGCGCACCATCCGGCGCCGACCCCGGTGACCGGGTGGAACGGCCCCCTCCCGGGGGCCCGCGCCGAGTGCTCGAGGCGGGGGGCAGGTGGCCCCGTCCCGAGGCTCGCCGCGAGCCGGTGACCGGGTGGAACGGCCCCCTCCCAGGGGCCCGCGCCGAGTGCTCGAGGCGGGGGGCAGGTGGCCCCGTCCCGAGGCTCGCCGCGAGCCGGTGACCGGGTGGAACGGCCCCCTCCCAGGGGCCCGCGCCGAGTGCTCGAGGCGGGGGGAGGGAGGGGGTCCTCTTACTGGCTCCGCCAGGCGTTCTTCCGCCGGAACCAGTCGTAGACCTTGAGCAGGATCATGAGGCCGACGACGGCGATCAGCCAGATGTCCTCGACCCGGCCCTCGTGGTTGCCGATCAGGTAGGCCGCGATGAACAGGATCGCGATCCAGGAGGCGATGCGGCCCCACTTGCCGGTCTCGCCGTGCCAGCCCCAGTCCTCGGGCCGCTCGTGCTCGATCGGCGCGGCGTCGTGGCGGACCAGCGCCTCCTCGCGGCCGGGCTGGTTGACCCGCTCGGTCGCGGGGGAGTTCGTGGAGATCCGCTCGCGGTGGGTCTGCTCGCTCACGCCCTCCATCCTGCCAGCCGGCCACGGGGCCCACCCGCGGAGGTGGGGCGGCGCGTCGGTGGGTGCGCCGGCCGTCGGGGAGGATGCGGGCGTGAGCACCGCGCGCGAGGTGACCGTCCTCGGCTCCACCGGCTCGATCGGCCGGCAGGCGATCGAGGTGGTCCGCCAGAACCCCGATCGGCTGCGGGTGACCGCGCTGGCCGCGGGCGGGGGTGACGTCGGGCTGCTCGCCGAGCAGGCGCTCACCCTGGGCGTGCGCACCGTCGCCGTGGCCCGCGCGACCGCGGCCCAGGACCTGCAGCTGGCCTTCTACGCGGCGGCCCAGCAGCGCGGCTGGGCGCAGGGCCAGTACGCCCTGCCCGAGATCCTGGCGGGCCCGCGGGCCGCCGAGGAGCTCGCCGCCCGCCCGGCCGACGTCGTCCTCAACGGGATCACCGGCTCCATCGGCCTCGGGCCCACCCTGGCGGCGCTGGCCGCCGGGCGGACCGTGGCGCTGGCCAACAAGGAGTCGCTGGTGGCCGGCGGTGACCTGGTGACGGCCGTGGCGCAGCCGGGGCAGCTGGTCCCCGTGGACTCCGAGCACTCGGCCCTCGCCCAGTGCCTGCGCGGCGGGGCCCGCGCGGAGGTGGCCCGGCTGGTGCTGACCGCCAGCGGCGGGCCGTTCCGGGGCCGCACCGCCGCCGAGCTCGAGGGCGTCACCGTCGCCGATGCCCTGGCCCACCCGACCTGGGACATGGGGCCGGTGGTGACCATCAACTCGGCCACGCTGGTCAACAAGGGGCTCGAGCTCATCGAGGCCCACCTGCTCTTCGGCGTCCCGTACGCCGACATCGACGTGGTCGTGCACCCGCAGTCGATCGTCCACTCGATGGTCACCTTCGCCGACGGCGCCACCATCGCCCAGGCCAGCCCGCCGGACATGCGGCTGCCGATCGCCCTCGCGCTCGCCTGGCCCGACCGGCTGCCGCACGTCCAGCCGGCCCTGGACTGGTCGGCCGCCAGCACGTGGGAGTTCGCGCCGCTGGACGACGAGGCGTTCCCGGCGGTGCGCCTGGCCCGCGCCGCCGGAGAGGCCGGGGGCGTGCTGCCGGCCCTCTACAACGCCGCCAACGAGGAGGCGGTGGCGGCGTTCACCGCGGGTCGGCTGCCGTTCCACGGCATCGTGGACACCGTCGCGCGTACGCTCGACGACGCGCCGGACCTCGGCGCCCCCACCTGCGTCGAGGACGTCCTGGCGGCGGAGGGGTGGGCCCGGGACCACTCCCGGGGTCTGATCGCCGGAGGCCAGAGCTGAGCGGGTTCCTGCTGACCGTCCTCGGGATCGTCGCCTTCGCCGTCGGCCTGCTGTTCTCGATCGCCTTCCACGAGGCCGGTCACTTCTTCTGGGCCCGCAGGTTCGGCATGCGGGTGCCGCAGTTCATGGTCGGGTTCGGCCCCACCGTGTGGTCCCGGCGGCGCGGGGAGACCGAGTACGGGCTCAAGGCCGTCCCGCTCGGCGGCTACATCCGCATCGTCGGCATGATCCCCCCGGCCGAGGAGAACGAGAGCGCGCGCGCCACCCGCATGCGCAGCTTCATCGCCGAGGTCCGCGGGCAGGCGCTCAACGACGTCCGGCCCGAGGACGCCGGGCGGGTGTTCTACGCCAAGCCCTGGTGGCAGCGGGTGGTCGTCATGGCCGCCGGGCCGGTGCACAACCTGGTCCTGGCGGTGGTGTTCTTCACGGTCACGCTCACCGCTGTCGGCACCGGCGTCATCACCACCCAGGTCGACGCCGTCCCGGCCTGCGTCGTCCCGGCCGGCGCGGAGAGCATCGCCGTCGCCGACGAGCAGGGCACCGACGTCTGCGGCATCCCCGTCGTCACCGAGGGCGCCGACGCCGGGCAGGTCTGCGAGGCGGGGACGCCGGGCTGCGCCCTCCCCGCCCCGAGCCCGGCCGCGCAGGCCGGGCTGCGGCCCGGCGACACCATCGTCGCGGTCGACGGCCGGCCGCTGGACCCCACCGCGCACGACAGCTGGGTGGCGGTGCAGGAGGCCATCCGGGGCTCGGCGGGCCAGCCCCTCGACCTCACCATCGAGCGCGACGGGGAGCGCCGCGCGCTGACGGTCGTCCCGATCGAGAACACGGTGGTCACCGACGACGGCGAGGGCACCATGACCGCCGGCTACCTGGGCGTCAGCCCGGTGGTCGGCTTCGCCCGCCAGTCGCTCCCCGACGTCCCCGGGTACCTCGGCACGGTGGTGGTGACCTCCGTCGAGCGGCTGGTCGAGATCCCCGAGCGGATCCCGCAGCTGTTCCGGGCGGCGTTCCTGGGCGAGGAGCGGGACGAGAACGGCCCGATCGGCGTGGTCGGCGTCGGCCGGATCTCCGGCGAGGTGTTCGCCATCCAGGAGTTCACCGGCGCCGAGAAGGTCAGCTTCTTCCTCAGCCTGCTGGCCAGCGTCAACCTGGTGCTGTTCCTGTTCAACCTGCTGCCGATCTACCCGCTGGACGGTGGTCACGTGGCCGGGGCCCTGTACGAGAAGGCCCGCTCGGTCGTTGCCCGGTTGCGCGGCCGCCCCGACCCCGGCCCCTTCGACATCGCCCGGCTGATGCCCGTGGCCTACGTCGTCGCCGGCCTGTTCATCGGGCTGTCGGCGTTGCTGCTGGTCGCCGACGTGGTCAACCCCATCACGCTCCAGTAGGAGGAGGACCCCGTCGTCCTCACCGCTCGCAGGCTCGCGGCGAGCCTCTGGACGGGGCCACCTGCCGCGGTACCGGCGGGAACGCGCGGGCGGGGGATACTGGGTGCCATGGCGATCCCCGTCAGCCTCGGCATGCCCGCTGCGCCCCCGCCCGTCCTCGCGCCCCGGCGCACGACCCGCCAGTTGATGGTGGGGGACGTCGGGGTCGGCAGCGACCACCCCGTGAGCGTGCAGTCGATGACGACGACCAAGACCGCCGACATCAACGCCACGCTGCAGCAGATCGCCGAGCTCACGGCCTCGGGCTGCCAGATCGTGCGGGTCGCCGTACCCGACACCGACGACGCGGAGGCGCTGCCGATCATCGCGAAGAAGTCGCAGATCCCGGTCATCGCCGACATCCACTTCCAGCCCCGGTACGTGTTCGCCGCGATCGACGCCGGCTGCGCCGCCGTCCGGGTCAACCCCGGCAACATCAAGAAGTTCGACGACAAGGTCGGCGACATCGCGAAGGCCGCCAAGGACGCCGGCATCCCGATCCGCATCGGGGTCAACGCCGGCTCGCTGGACAAGCGGCTGCTGGCCAAGCACGGCAAGGCCACCCCGGAGGCGCTGGTCGAGTCGGCGCTGTGGGAGTGCTCGCTGTTCGAGGAGCACGACTTCCGCGACATCAAGATCTCGGTCAAGCACAACGACCCGGTGGTCATGGTCCGCGCCTACGAACTGCTGGCCGCGCAGTGCGACTACCCGCTGCACCTGGGCGTCACCGAGGCCGGGCCGGCGTTCCAGGGCACGATCAAATCGGCCGTGGCCTTCGGCGCGCTGCTGAGCCAGGGCATCGGCGACACCATCCGCGTCTCCCTCTCGGCCCCGCCGGCCGAGGAGGTCAAGGTCGGCACCCAGATCCTCGAGTCGCTGAACCTGCGCCAGCGGGGTCTGGAGATCGTCAGCTGCCCCTCCTGCGGGCGGGCGCAGGTGGACGTCTACACGCTGGCCGACGAGGTCACCGCGGGTCTCGACGGCCTGGACGTCCCCCTGCGGGTCGCCGTCATGGGCTGCGTCGTCAACGGCCCCGGGGAGGCCCGGGAGGCCGACCTCGGCGTGGCCTCCGGCAACGGCAAGGGCCAGATCTTCGTGAAGGGCGAGGTCATCAAGACCGTGCCCGAGTCGCGGATCGTCGAGACGCTCATCGAGGAGGCCATGCGGCTCGCCGGGGAGATGCGCCCGGACGGCGAGCAGGCCGGTGCCGGCGTCGGTCCCGGGTCGCCCACCGTCACGGTCGGCTGACGACGCAGGTGCTGCGCACGCCCACCGCGCGCGTCCTCGACGAGGACGACGAGCCCGCCGTCCGGCGCCTGCTGGCCACCGACCCGGTCGCCGCCTGCGTCATCGCCGGCCGGGTCGAGGCCGCGGGCACCGCGGCCGCGTCGCTGGGCGCGCCGCTGTGGGGGTTCGGCGGCGCGGGCCGCCTCGAGGCGGTCTGCCTCGCCGGGGCCAACCTCATCCCGTTCGCGGTCCCGGGCGCCGAGCGGGCCGCCGCCGACGCGTTCGCCGGGCGGGCCCGGCGGACCGGGCGCCGGTGCTCGACCATCGTCGGCCCGGCGGCCGCGGTCGGGCCGCTGTGGGACCTGCTGGCGCCGGCGTGGGGGCCGGCCCGCGACCACCGCCCCTGCCAGCCGCTCATGGCCATCGACGGCCCGCCGGCCACCGTCCCCGAGCCGCGGGTCCGCCCGGTGCGCCCCGAGGAGCTGGAGACCCTGCTCCCCGCGGCCGTGGCGATGTTCACCGAGGAGGTCGGCGTCAGCCCGCTGCGGGTCGACGGCGGCGCCGGCTACCGCGCCCGGGTCGCCGAGCTCGTCCGGGCCGGGCAGTCGCTGGCCTGGATCGAGGGGGGCGAGGTCCTGTTCAAGGCCGAGATCGGCGCGGTGTCCCGCTCGGCGTGCCAGGTCCAGGGCGTCTGGGTGGCACCGCGCCACCGCGGCCGCGGCATCGGTGCGGCGGGGACGGCGGCGGTCGTCGACTACGCCCGCGCCGTCATGGCCCCGGTGGTCAGCCTCTACGTCAACGACTACAACGCCCCGGCCCGGGCCGCCTACGCCCGGGTCGGGTTCCGCGAGGTCGGGCGGTTCGCCAGCGTCCTCTTCTGAGGATCTGGGACGCTGTCCCACCGTGCGCACACGTCGGGGGACCGTTCTCGGGACCGCGCTGACCCTGCTCGCCCTCCCGGTGCTGGGCGCGTGCTCGGCCGACCCGCGCGACGACGTCCGCGCCGCCGCCGACGCCTTCCTGTCCGACTGGGCCGCCGGGGACACCGCCGCCGCCGCGGGCGCCACCACCGACCCCGACGCGACCACCGCGCTGCTCGAGCAGGCCGCCGCGGACCTCCCCGGCGCCACGCTCACCCTCGAGGTGGGCGGCGTCACCGTCGAGGACGGCAGCGCCACCGTCGACTGGACCGCCACCTGGGACCTCGCCGCGGCACCCGACTGGAGCTACCGCGCGACCCTGCGGCTGCGGGAGGCCGAGGAGGGCTGGGACGTCGTCGCCGACCCGACCGTGGTCCACCCCGAGCTGGGGGAGGGGCAGCACCTGGTCCTCGAGCGCCGGCTGCCCGAGCGGGCGGCGATCACCGACGCCGCGGGGCAGCCGCTGTTCACCCCGACCGAGGTCGTCGAGGTCGGCGTCGACCCGGCCGGCGTCACCGACCTGCCCGCCCTGGCCGCGGGGCTGTCGGCGGCCACCGGGATCCCCGCCGAGGAGATCAGCGCCGACGTCCAGGCCGCCCCCGCGGGGCAGTTCGTGCCCGTGATCTCCCTCCGGCGACCGGACTTCGAGGCGATCCGGGCCCAGGTCTACGACCTGCCAGGGGCGGTCTTCCCGACCTCGACCCGCCTCCTGGCCCCGAGCGCCCGGTTCGCGCAGGCGCTCCTCGGCCGGGTCGGGCCGGCCACCGCCGAGGTGCTCGAGGAGACCACCGAGGACGGCGACCCGGCCTACGCCGCCGGCGACCGGCTCGGGTTGTCGGGCCTCCAGCGGGCCTATCAGGAGCAGCTCACCGGCACGCCCGGGTTCACCGTCACCGTCGTCAGCACCGACGTGGCCACCGGGGACGCCGGGCGGCAGGTCGACGCCGTGGCACCGGTGCCCGGGGAGCCGCTGCGGACCCCGCTGGTGCGTGCGGTGCAGGAGGCCGCCGACGCGGCGGTCGCCGGCTCGGCGCAGCCCACGCACCTGGTCGCCGTCCGCCCGGGCACGGGGGAGCTCCTCGCGGTCGCCTCGAACGAGGCCGCGGTGCCCGTGAACGCGCTGACCGGGCAGTTCCCGCCGGGCTCGAGCATGAAGGCGATCACCGCGACCGCCCTGCTCTCCGCCGGCGTGCTGACCCCGCAGACCCCGGTCGCCTGCCCCGGCACCCTCGTCGTCGACGGCCGGGAGTTCGAGAACGAGGACCGCTTCGACCTGGGCACGGTGCCGTTCACCGAGGCCTTCGCGCGGTCCTGCAACACCACCTTCATGCAGCAGGCGCAGCAGCTGCCGGCCGACGCCCTCGCCGCGGCCGCGGCCTCCTACGGGGTCGGCACCGACTGGCAGCTGCCCGTCGACGTCTTCGGCGGCAGCGTCCCGGCCGACAGCACGGGCACCGGCGCCGCCGCCGACGCCATCGGCCAGGGGGAGGTGCTGATGAGCCCCGCCCAGCTGGCCCTCGTCGCCGCGGGCATCGCCTCGGGGCGGCCGGCCGCCCCGGTGGAGGTCGTCGGCGCCGAGCCCGCCGGCCCCGCGCCCGAGGCGCCCGACGCCGCGGTGCTCGACGCCCTGCGGCCGATGATGCGGGAGGTGGTGCTCTCGGGGACGGCGACCGCGCTGGCCGACCGCGGGGAGGTCTACGGCAAGACCGGGACGGCGGAGTACGGCAGCGGCACGCCCCCGGACGCGCACGGCTGGTTCACCGGCTACCGGGTCGCCGGCCCCGGGGGGAACGGCGGTGCCGGGGACGTCGCGTTCGCGGTGCTGGTCGAGGGCGGCGGCTCGAGCAGCGCCGCGGTGGCCGTCACCGACGCCTTCCTCGGCGCCCTCGGCTGAGGCCGAGCCCGCGCCCTCACGCGTACCGGAACGCCTCGGCCTCCCGGCGGGTGTAGCGGCCGCGGGTGGACCGGTACAGGACCCGGAAGGGCCAGCCGGCGTCCGCGAGCACGTGCTCCCGCGTCGGGCGGTCGAGCCCGTCGGCGGCCCACGGCACGAGGAACAGCAGTTCCCGCGGGCCGAGGGTGCGCTTGGCCACCCGGTTGGACCGCGCCCACGCGTCGGGGGACAGGTGCCGCTGCAGCAGGGGCAGCGCGTCGGTCTCCTCGTGGGCGAGGTGGCGGCCCAGCGACGCCCGCGCCTCCGCGAGCCGCTCGACCAGCGCGTCGCGCGCGGCGGCGCCGGGCCGCTCGACCATCGCCGAGAACGCCCGCGCGCAGCCGTCGAGCAGGGGGTCGATCACCTCGTGCTCGGCCTGCATGGCCTCGAGCGTCGCCCGGTCCCCCGGTGCACCGGCGGCATCGACCGCGGCCAGCAGCGGCGGCCAGAGGGTGCGGTCCTCGACCCGGTGGTGGTGGTGCAGCTGGGCGGCGAACCGGCGCCACCGCGTCGCCAGGGCGGCCCAGGTCGCAGCGGCGTCCACCGGGGTGGAGCGCGCCGCCGTGACGAAGCGGTCCAGGTCCCGGCGGAAGGCGTGGTGCAGGACGTACATGACGGACAGGTCGGTCGGCCCGTCGGCCGTCGCGGCCTGGCCGGGGAGGGACAGCTGCGGGACGTGCGTCCCCTCGGTCGCGCTCACGGGCACCTCCGGGCCGGGCGCCACGTCGGAGGGGTGGGCGCCTGCGGGGACCGAGCGTCCTCCCGGGGGGCGCGGTGCCCCAGGGGCGATGGGCCCTGGGGTGCGGGCGCGGTCAGGTCGGGGACAGCCCGGGGAGGGCGCGGGTCACCGGGGTCTGCCCGGCGGCGGCCCGCCACGCCACGGCGCGGGTCTCGGTGCCGCCGAGGGCGTCGACGGCCAGCCGGCGCACCGTGCCCTGGTCGGCCCGGTCCAGCACCACGGCCCAGGCCTCGGCGACGCCCTCCTCGAGGACGACCGCCAGCGCGGCGGCGTCCACGGGGGAGAGGACGGGGAACGGCAGCCGGTACCCGGCCTCGGCCGGCACCGGCTCGGCGTCCCGGTCCTCGAGCAGGGCCACCAGGACGTCGCGCAGCCCGCGGTGGGCCAGCTCGGCGGCGACCGCGCCGGCCCGCGCCTCCGGCGGCAGGGCGGCGCCCACCGTCCCGTACCCCCACACGGCGGCGTGCTCGGCGGCCAGCGCCTCGCGGAGCGCCGCGGTGCCCGCGCCCGCGGTGTCGCCGGCGGTCACGCCAGCACCGTCCCGTGCCCGAGCAGCCCCGCGGCGACCGAGCCCAGCAGCGCCGCACGGGCGCCGGACTGGTCCACGCAGGCCTCGGCGTGCGACGCGGCCGCGGCCACGACCCGCTCGCGCAGCCAGGCGCGCACGTCGCTCCCCGCCGGCGGCGCGGCCGCCGTCGACGCCGCGGGGGGCGTCGCCGACGCCGTGCCCGACCGCGTCGCCGACGGGGCCGCCGCGCGCAGCCGGTCCAGCTGCACCGACGCCTGGGTGGCCAGCTCCGCCAGGTCCGGGGCCAGCGCGGGGTCGGCCGCGGCGGCGGACGCGTAGGCGGCGACCAGCTCCTCCTGGACGGCGACCTGCGTGTCGAGCCGGCCGGCCTGCTCGCCGGTGACCTCGTCGGCGCCCCCGCCACCCGAGCCGGTGCACCCGGCGGCCAGCAGGGCGAGCCCGGCGGTGCCCGCGAGGAACGTTCGCCGGGACAGCACCGGGGGAGCGGGTGCGGGCGGTGCGGACATCGCCGCCCATCCTCTCAGGGTGCGGCGGGCTCGCCGGGCACCCGCCGCGGCGGGTCCCGGCCCCGGGCCGCCCACGGCCGGCCTCCCCGGCGCGACCTCTCGGGGTCGGGCCGCGGGCGGTAGCCTGACTGTTCGCCGGTTCCCGGCCGGGCCGCACCACGCGCCTGCCCGAGGGCGACCCGGGACCGCCGGTGTGCCGGTCGCCGAGCCAGGAGAGGGAGGAGCCCGTGCCCGCCGCACCCCGCACCGACCCGGTCGCGACCCGGTTGGCCGGCTGGATCGCACCCGTCGTGTCGGCCGCCGGCTACGACCTCGAGGAGCTGGTCGTCACCCCGGCCGGGCGGCGCAGCGTCGTCCGGGTGGTCGTCGACCGCGACCAGGGCGTGACCCTCGACGACGTCGCGGAGGTCAGCCGGGCGGTGTCGGCCGCGCTCGACGAGAACGACGGCGACCTGGGCCGCGCGCCGTACGTGCTCGAGGTGACCAGCCCCGGCGTGGACCGGCCGCTGACCGAGCCCCGGCACTGGCGGCGCAACACCGGCCGGCTGGTCAGCGTGGCGGTCGCCACCGACCGCGGTACCGAGCAGCTGACCGGTCGGGTCGAGGAGGTCGGGGGTGACGGGGTGACGCTCGCGGTGGAGACCCCGGGCAAGCCCGGGGCCAAGCGGCGCCCGCCGACGCGGCGGCTCGTGCCGTGGCAGGAGCTCGGCAGCGGTCGCGTGCAGGTGGAGTTCGGCCGGTCGGCCTCCGGGGACACCACGGCGGGGCAGGCCGGACCGGCCGGGCCCGCGGACGACGACGACGACGGAGACGAGCAGTGAACATCGACGTGACCGCCCTCAAGGCGGTCGAGCGGGAGAAGGGCATCCCCGCCGACACGGTCATCCAGGCCATCGAGACCGCGCTGGTGACCGCCTACCGGCACGCCGACGGGGCGGCCAGGCACGTGCGGGTGCACGTCGACCGCAAGAGCGGCGAGGTCGCCGTGCTGGCCCAGGAGCTCGGGGACGACGGCGAGGTGGTCCGGGAGTGGGACGACACCCCCTCGGACTTCGGCCGGATCGCGGCGAGCACGGCCAAGCAGGTCATCGTGCAGCGGCTGCGCGACGCCGAGCACGAGCAGACCTTCGGCGAGTACGCCGGCCGGGAGGGCGACATCGTCAGCGGCGTCGTCCAGGCCGACCAGCGGCGCAACGCCAGCGGCACGGTCCTGGTCGACATCGGCAAGGTCGAGGCGGTGCTGCCCCCCGGCGAGCAGGTGCCCGGCGAGAGCTACCCGCACGGGTCCCGGGTGAAGGCCTACGTGATCTCGGTGTCCCGCGGCTTCCGCGGCCCGCAGGTGACCGTCTCCCGGACGCACCCGAACCTGGTGCGCAAGCTGTTCGCCCTCGAGGTGCCCGAGATCGCCGACGGCAGCGTGGAGATCGTCGCGGTCGCCCGCGAGGCGGGGCACCGCTCGAAGATCGCCGTCCGGACGTCGGTGCCCGGGCTCAACGCCAAGGGCGCGTGCATCGGGCCCATGGGGCAGCGGGTCCGCAACGTCATGAGCGAGCTGCACGGCGAGAAGATCGACATCGTCGACTGGTCCGACGACCCCGCCACCTTCGTCGCCTCGGCGCTGAGCCCGGCCCGGGTGGGCAGCGCCCGGCTGGTCGACGCCCAGGCCAAGGCCGTGCGGGTGGTCGTCCCGGACTACCAGCTGTCGCTGGCGATCGGCAAGGAGGGGCAGAACGCCCGCCTGGCCGCGCGGTTGACGGGGTGCCGGATCGACATCCGCAGCGACGCCCAGCCCGACGACGCCGCGCCGTCCCCGGGCGTCGGCCGCCCGCCGCTGCGCTCCGGCCCGCCGCTGCGCCCCGCGGCCGCCGGTGGGCGCCCCGGGCGACCCGGTCGGGTGGGCGGTCCCAGGAGCGCGGAACACCCCGGCTCCGCCGCGCGCTAACATCAGGGGTGGCCGAATCGTCGATCCCGGTGCGCACCTGCGTGGGCTGCCGGGAACGCGCTCCGGTCACCGACCTGCTGCGCGTCGTCGTGCGGGACGGGGCCCTGGTCCCCGACCTGCGGCGGAGGCTCCCCGGCCGGGGTGCCTCCCTGCACCCCACCCCGGAGTGCCTGCGCGCGGCAGAGCGACGCCGGGCCTTCGTCCGGGCGCTGCGCTGCAGCGGCCCGGTGGAGGCCGGTCCGCTCCGGGTCCACGTCCTCGGTGCGCCGTCCGCGGTGCCTCCCGGGCGCGGCGCCGAGGCGGGCGACGGACGAACGACAACCGCACCAGAGCAGACGGACCGGCACCCGGCCGGTCCGCAGTCGAGAGCAGGACGTCGTCGGATGAGCAAGCCGTGAAGTCCCCACGATGACCATGCAGTACTGACGACGAGGTCGAGCGGGCCAGCCGCCGGCCTCACCAGAGGAGACCCGTGCCAGGCAAAGCCCGCGTACACGAACTCGCCAAGGAGTTCGGTGTCGACAGCAAGACCGTGCTCGCCAAGCTCAAGGAGCAGGGCGAGTTCGTGAAGTCCGCCTCCTCGACCGTCGAGGCCCCCGTGGCCCGTCGGCTGCGGGAGGCGCTCGGCGGGGCCGGTGGCTCCGCCGACGGTGGCTCGCAGGCCACGCCCCGACCCCAGGCCCGGCCGGTCCCGCAGGCCCCGGCGGCGGGTGCTCCGCAGGCCCCGGCGGCGGGGGCTCCGCAGGCCCCGGCGGCCCCGCAGACGCAGGGGCCGCGTCCCGGTGCACCGCGCCCGGGCATGCCGCGGCCCGGCGCCCCGACGCCCGGCCCGCGGCCGACCGCGCCGGCTGCGCAGACCCCGGCTCCGCAGGCCCCGGCTCCGCAGGCCCCGGCTGCGCAGGCCCCGGCTGCGCAGGCCCCGGCTGCGCAGGCCCCGGCTGCGCAGGCCCCGGCTCCGCAGGCCCCGGCTCCGCAGGCCCCGGCGGCCGGTGCACCCGCCCAGCCCCCGGTGGCCCCCAGCGGCCCCCGCCCGGGTCCGGCCGGTCCGCGTCCCGGCCAGACCGGTGGCGCCGGCCCGCGCCCGGGTGCTCCCGGCGCCGGCCCGCGCCCGGGCCCGCGTCCGGCCCCGCGGCCGGGCAACAACCCCTTCAGCAGCGCCCCGCGCCCCGCGCCCTCCGGCGGTCCGCGCCCCGGCCCCGGTGGCGGTGGGCCCCGCCCCGCCCCGGGTGCGGGTGGTCCGCGTCCGGGTGCCCCCGGCGCCGGTCCGCGGCCCGGTCCCCGGTCGGGTCCCGGTGCCGGCGGCCCGCGCCCGGGTCCCGGTGCCGGCGGTCCGCGCCCGGCGGCCGGTCCCGGCGGCCCGCGCCCGAACCCGGGCATGATGCCGCCGCGCCCGTCGCCCGGCATGATGCCGCCGCGCCCGGCCGGTGCCGGGCGGCCCGGTGGTCCCGGCGGTGCCGGTGGCCGTGGCCGCCCCGGGGGTCCCGGCGGTGGCGGTGGCTTCCGCCCCGGCGGCGGCGGCGGAGCGCCCGCCGGCGGTGGTTTCCGCGGTGGTGGCGGCGGCGGTCGCGGTCGCGGCCGCGGCGGCTCCGGTGCGGGCACCGCGGGCGCCTTCGGCCGCCCCGGTGGCCGCGGTCCGGTCCGCGGCCGCAAGAGCAAGAAGCAGCGGCGTCAGGAGTTCGACTCCATGGCGGCGCCCAGCATGGGCGGCGTCAGCCTGCCGCGCGGCAACGGGCAGACCGTCCGCCTGCCGCGGGGTGCCTCGCTGACCGACCTCGCCGAGAAGATCGGCGCCCAGCCGGCCGCGCTGGTCACCGCCCTGTTCCACCTGGGCGAGATGGTCACCGCGACCCAGTCGGTCAACGACGAGACGCTGCAGCTGCTCGGGGCCGAGATCGACTGGGACATCCAGGTGGTCAGCCCCGAGGACGAGGACCGCGAGCTGCTCGAGAGCTTCGACCTCACCTTCGGCGACGAGGGTGACGAGGAGGACTGGGAGGCCCGCCCGCCGGTCGTGACCGTCATGGGTCACGTCGACCACGGGAAGACCAAGCTGCTGGACGCGATCCGCGACGCCAACGTGGTGGCGCGGGAGGCCGGTGGCATCACCCAGCACATCGGCGCCTACCAGGTCACCTCCGAGCTGGAGGGCCAGGAGCGGCCGATCACCTTCATCGACACCCCGGGTCACGAGTCGTTCACCGCGATGCGTGCCCGAGGCGCGAAGGTGACCGACATCGTCGTGCTCGTGGTCGCCGCCGACGACGGCGTCATGCCGCAGACGGTCGAGGCGCTCAACCACGCCCAGGCCGCCGACGTGCCGATCGTGGTCGCGGTGAACAAGGTGGACAAGGAGGGGGCCAACCCCGCCAAGATCCGCCAGCAGCTCACCGAGTACGGGCTGGTGGCCGAGGAGTACGGCGGCGACACGATGTTCGTCGACGTCTCCGCGATCACCCGCCAGGGCATCGACGACCTGCTCGCGGCGATCCTGCTGACCACCGACGCCTCGCTGGACCTGCGCGCCAACACCGAGCAGGATCCGCAGGGCGTGGTGATCGAGGGCAAGCTGGACAAGGGCCGCGGCCCGGTCGCGACCGTCCTGGTCCAGCGCGGCACGCTGCGCCAGGGCGACTCGATCGTGGCCGGCGACGCCTACGGCCGCGTCCGCTCGCTGCTCGACGAGCACGGCAACAAGCTGAAGGAGGCCCTGCCGGCCCGCCCGGTGCAGGTCGTGGGGCTCACCTCGGTGCCGCGTGCCGGTGACACCTTCCTCGTCGTCGAGGAGGACCGGGTGGCCCGGCAGATCGCCGACCGCCGCCAGGCCCGCATCCGCAACGCGCAGAACGCCTCGATGCGCAAGCGGATCAGCCTCGAGGACCTCGACGCGGCCCTCCGGGAGAACCGCCAGCTCAACCTGATCATCAAGGGCGACAACTCGGGCACCGTGGAGGCGCTCGAGGAGGCGCTGATGAAGATCGAGGTCAGCGACGACGTCTCGCTGCGGGTCATCCACCGCGGCGTCGGCGCGATCACCAAGAGCGACATCGACCTGGCGCTGGCCGACGACGTCATCGTCCTGGGCTTCAACGTCCGGGCCGAGGGGCAGGCGACCGAGCTGGCCAACCGCGAGGGCATCGACGTCCGGTACTACTCGGTCATCTACCAGGCGATCGAGGAGATCGAGGCGGCCCTCAAGGGAATGCTCAAGCCGGAGTTCGAGGAGGTCGCGCTCGGCTCGGCGGAGGTCCGCGAGGTCTTCCGCGTGCCGCGCATCGGCAACGTCGCCGGCTCGATCGTCCGCAGCGGGACGATCAACCGGAACTCCAAGGCCCGCCTGCTGCGCGACGGTGTCGTGGTCGCCGACAACCTCACCGTCGAGTCGCTGCGCCGGTTCAAGGACGACGTCACCGAGGTCCGCGAGGGCTACGAGTGCGGTATCGGCCTCGGCTCGTTCAACGACATCAAGGTCGAGGACGTCATCGAGACCTTCGAGGTCCGCGAGAAGCCGCGCGCCTGAGGAAGGGCCCCGCTGCACCCCGCGACGCGCTTCGCACGCCGCGGGTCCCTGCAGCGGGGCCGTCCCTCGTCGTCGCCGGCAGCAGGTCCGAGGGAGAGGGAGGACCCCGCTTCCCCGCCCCTCGCAGGCTCGGGGCGGGGCCCGGGACGGAGCCACCATGTTCACCGGGTCGTTGACCGCGGACCTGCTGCTGGGTGACGTCCACTCGCTGAAGGGCAAGCGCTCCGTCGTCCGCCCCATCGTGGCCGAGCTGCGGCGTCGCTTCGCGGTGGCCGCCGCCGAGGTCGGGGACCTCGACCTGCACCGCCGCGTGCAGGTCGGGGTCGCCGCGGTGGCGGCCGACGCCGCCCAGGTCACCGACGTGCTCGACGCCTGCGAGCGGTTGCTGGCCGAGCGGCCCGAGGTGACGCTGCTGTCGACGCACCGGCAGCTGTTCTCCGGGTCCGACTGAGGCTCGGAGGCACCCGCGGTCCAGACCGGCGGCCGCACCCGTATCCCGTGCCCCCACCCGGGGGTGCCCGGCACCAGGAGGTCCGATGGCCGACCCGGCTCGCGCGCGCAAGCTCGCCGTGCGCATCCGTCAGATCGTCTCGTCGGCGATCGAGACGCAGATCAAGGACCCCCGTCTGGGGATGGTGACCGTCACCGACGCCCGCGTGACCGGTGACCTCCGCGAGGCGACCGTCTTCTACACCGTGTACGGCGACGCCGGTCAGGTCGAGGACTCCGCCAAGGCCCTGGCCTCGGCCACCGGCGTGCTGCGCTCGACCGTGGGGCGGCAGACGGGCATCAAGTTCGTCCCGACGCTCACCTTCGTCGCCGACCACGTGCCCGACACCGCGCGGGAGCTCGACGCCGCGCTGGAGCGCGTTCGGCACGCCGACGCCGAGCTCGCCCGCATCCGCCAGGGCGCCCGCTACGCCGGCGAGGCCGACCCCTACCGGCGCCCCGCGGTCGAGGACGACGACGACCCCGACGGCGCCGGGACTGCCGATGACGGTGTCGGCACGGACACCGGCGCCACCGACACCGGCGCTACCGAGATCAGGAGCCACTCGTGAGCGAGAACGACCCGGATCCGCACCTGCCCGACGAGGGGCTGGAGCGCTCGGAGCTGGGCGGCCGGCCGCAGCCGGACGCCGGTGACCCCACCCGGGGCGGTCGCCGTGGCGCGGTGGGGGAGACCGCCGGCATCGCCGCCGACTCCCCGGACGACGGGTCGCAGTACCCCGTCGGGGGAGGCCGGGTGACCGAGGAGGAGGACGCCCCCCCGGTGGCCGACCCGGGCCCGTCCGAGTGACCCTCTCGCCGCCCCGGGGCAGCGACCTGACGGCGGAGGCGACCGCGGTCCTGGCCGCCGCCGCCGCGGACCGGGCGACCGTCGTCCTCTCCGGGCACGTGCAGCCCGACGCCGACGCGCTGGGCAGCACCCTGGCCCTGGCCGAGGGGCTGCGCCGCCGCGGCGCCCGTGTGCTGCCCACCTTCCCGGAACCGTTCACGCTGCCGGCGTCCCTGGCCTGGCTGCCCGGGGCCGACGCGCTGGTGCCCTCCTCGGAGGTGCCCGCGTCGCCGGACGTCTTCGTCAGCCTGGACGCGGCCTCGCCGGCCCGGCTGGGGGAGCTCGCCCCGCTCCTGCAGCGGGCCGGCACCTCCGTCGTCGTCGACCACCACGCCAGCAACCCCGGGTTCGGGCGGGTGCGGGTGGTCGACCCCGCCGCTCCGGCCACGGTGACCCTGGTGGCCGACCTGCTCGACGGCCTCGGGGTGCAGCTAGACCGGCGGCTGGCCACCTGCCTCTACGCGGGGCTGGCCGCCGACACCGGCTCCTTCCGGTTCGGCAGCACCCGGCCGGACACCCACGAGCTGGCCGCCCGCCTGCTGGCCACGGGGATCGACCACGCGGCGATCAGCCGGCGGCTGTTCGACACCGCGCCGTTCAGCTGGCTCGGCCTGCTGTCGGTGGTCGCCGGGCGGGCGACGCTCGAGCCCGACGTCGGCGCCGGCCTGGTCTGGACCTGGTCGAGCACCGCGGAGGCCGCCGAGCACGGGCTGCCCGGCGAGCAGCTCGAGGCGCTCGTCGACGTGGTCCGCGCAACCCAGGAGGCCGACGTCGCCTGCGTGCTCAAGGGTCAGGACGACGGCTCGTGGTCGGTGTCGCTGCGCTCGCGCGGCGCCACGGACGTCGCCCGGGTCGCCGCGGCCCTCGGCGGCGGCGGCCACAGCGCCGCGGCGGGCTTCACGTCGGACCGGGACCGCGAGGGCACCGTGGCCGCCCTCCGGTCCCTGCTGGGCGGGCCCGCGATCATGGTGTCGTGACCGCCCCGGGAGCCCCGGGCGCGGTCCCCGCGCCATGATCGTCGAGGGCGGGAGGCGGGCGCCCGGCGTCCTGGCGCTGGCCGCCCCGGCGCTGGTCGTGCTGGCCGCGGAACCGCTGTACCTGCTGGTCGACACCGCCGTCGTCGGGAACCTCGGCACCGTGGCCCTCGGCGGGCTCGCCGTCGGCGGCGGCCTGCTGGCCTGGGCCGCGGCGCTGCTGAACTTCCTCGCCTACGGCACCACCGCGCGAGCCGCCCGGCGCGCGGGCGCGGGCGACCGGGCCGGAGCCGTCGCCGAGGGCGTGCAGGCCACCTGGCTCGCGCTCGCCCTCGGCGCGCTGGTGCTCGCCCTCTTCCAGGCCGCCGCGGGGCCCCTCACCCGGCTGCTCGCCGGTGGCGCCGGCCCGGTCGCCGAGGCGGGGGAGACCTGGCTGCGCGTCGCCTCCCTCGGCGCGCCGCTGCTGCTCGTCGCCCTGGCCGGCAACGGCTGGCTGCGCGGTGTCCAGGAGTTGCACCGCCCGGTGCGCTACGTCCTCGCCGGCAGCGCGGTCAGCCTCGTGCTCTGCCCCGTGCTCGTGTACCCGGCCGGCCTGGGGCTGGTCGGGTCGGCGGTCGCCAACGTCGCCGGCCAGGCGGTGTCGGCCGCGCTGTTCGTCCGGGCCCTGCTGCACGAGGGCGTGCCGTGGCGGCCGCGGGTGGGCGCGCTGCGGGCCCAGCTGGTCATCGGCCGGGACCTGCTGCTGCGGGCCGCCGTCCTGCAGGTCGCCTTCCTCGTCGCCACCGGCGTCGCCGCCCGGGTCGGGGCCGCGGCGCTCGGCGCCCACCAGATCGCCGTCCAGCTGTTCTTCTTCCTCGCCCTGGTGCTCGACGCCTACGCCATCGCCGCGCAGACCCTCGTCGGCCAGGCCCTCGGTGCCGGCCGGCCGGCGGACGCCCGCGCCACCGCCCGCCGCGTGACGCTGTGGGGACTCGGCACCGGTGTGCTGGTGGCCGCCGGGCTGCTCGCCCTGCGCCCGGTCGTGCCGCCGCTGTTCACCGACGACCCGGCGGTGGTCGCCCAGGCCGGCGTCGCGTGGTGGTTCCTCGCGGCGATCCAGCCGGCCGCCGGGGTCGTGTTCGCCCTCGACGGCGTGCTCATGGGCGCCGGGGACGTCGCGTGGCTCCGGACCGTCACGGTCGGCGCGGCCCTCGGTGGGTTCCTGCCGCTCTCGCTGCTCGCCGTCCCCCTCGGCTGGGGGTTGGCCGGCGTCTGGACCGGCCTCACCCTGTTCGTCGTCCTGCGGCTGGTGGCCGTGCTGGCCCGGGTGGCCGGCGACCGCTGGCTGCAGGCGCCTGGCACCGTGACGGCGTGAGCCCCCGCAGACCCGACGCCGACGTCCCGCCCGCCCTCCTGTTGGTCGACAAGGCCGGCGGGATGACCTCGCACGACGTCGTGGCGCGCGCCCGCCGGGTGCTGTCGGTCCGCAGGGTCGGGCACGCGGGCACCCTCGACCCGATGGCGACGGGCCTGCTCGTGCTCGGTGTCGGCGCCGCCACCCGGCTGCTGGGACACGTGGGCGGGCACGACAAGACCTACGCGGCCACCATCCGGTTCGGGCGGACGACGGTCACCGACGACCGCGAGGGCGAGGTGCTGACGACCACCTCGGCCGCCGCCCTGGACGAGGCCGCGGTGCGCGCCGCGCTGGCCGGCCAGACCGGCCCGCTGCTGCAGGTGCCCTCGTCGGTGAGCGCGGTCAAGGTCGCCGGGCGGCGCTCCTACGACCGGGTCCGCGCCGGCGAGGACGTCGTCCTCGAGCCGCGGGCGGTCACCGTGCACGCGCTGGAGGTGCACCGGGTCACCCGGCCCACCGCCGACCTGGTGGACGTCGACCTCACCGTGACCTGCTCGGCGGGCACCTACGTCCGCGCGATCGCCCGGGACGCCGGTGCCGCGCTCGGCGTGGGCGGCCACCTCACCGCGCTGCGCCGCACCGCCTCCGGGCCCTTCGCCGTCGACCGGGCCGCCCCGGTCGAGGACGCCGCGGGTGCCCTGGCCGCCGGCGGGGGGGCCGGCGTGCTGCCGCTGGCCGACGCCGCCCGCACCGTCTTCCCCGCGCGGGCGCTCACCGCCGAGGAGGCGGTCGCCCTCGGCCACGGCCGGCGGGTCGCCGCGACCGGTGCGCCGGGGCTGCACGCCGCGCTCGCCCCCGACGGCCGCCTCGTCGCCCTCGTCGAGGACGCCGGCCGGACCGCCCGGGTCACCGTGGGCTTCCCCGGCCCCTGACCCTCGCGGAAGAGGAAGCCATCCCTGCGTCAGCGGGCCCGTGACGGGGAAGAGCTTCCTGTGCCACCCCCCGGACCGAGCGCACGATCCGCGCCGCGGCCACCCCGGCCCCGAAGCCGTTGTCGATGTTGACCACCAGCACCCCCGGGGCGCAGGCGGTGAGCATGGTGAGCAGCGCGGCCAGCCCCTCGAAGGCGGCGCCGTAGCCCACCGACGTCGGGACGGCGACCACCAGGCGGTCGGTCAGCCCCGCGACCACGCTGGGCAGCGCGCCGTCCATCCCGGCGACGACGACGACCGCGTCGGCCACCGCGATGTCGGGGGCGACCGCCAGCACCCGGTGCACCCCGGCCACGCCCACGTCGTCCACCCGGTGGGCGCCGACCCCGCAGGCCCGCAGGGTGGCCGCGACCTCGGCCGCCACCGGTCCGTCGGAGGTGCCCGCCGTGAGCACCAGGACCTCGCCCACCGGGTCCGGGGGCGTGCCGACGAACGCGCAGCGCGCCGCCTCGTCGACCGCCGCCCCGGGCCACCGGGAGCGGACGGCGGCCGCGGTCGGCCCGTCCACCCGGGTGGCCCACGCGAAGCCGGCGCCCTCCAGCAGCGCGGCCAGGCAGGCGACCGTCTGCTCCGGGGTCTTGCCGGCCGCGTACACCACCTCGGGGGTGCCGGTCCGGCTGCCGCGGTCGAGGTCGAGGCGGGCGAACCCGAGGTCGGCGGTGCGGGGCGCGTCCATGCCGCCAGTCTCGGCCCGCCGTCCCGCTCCCTGCGCGTCAGCCCCGGGCGACCCGCCCGAGCAGGGAGTCGTCGAGGTGGGCGAGGAGGTCGGCCGGGTCGGCGTAGACCTCGTCGGCGCCGGCCTCCACCAGCTCGCCGCGCCCGATCCCACCGCAGGTCACCGCGATGCAGGGCAGGCCGGCGTCCTTGGCGGACCGGACGTCCCAGACGGTGTCGCCGACCGCCACGGTCCGGGCGGGGTCCAGGCCGTGGTCGGCCGCCGCCGTCTGCAGCAGGTCCGGTGCCGGCTTGGCGGAGGTGACGTCGGCCGACGTGGTCGCGCCGGCGACGGCGTCCCCGGCCCCGATGGCCGGCTGCATCCACTCGAGGTCGGACTCCGCGCCGCTGGTCGCCAGCACCACGGCCAGGCCCCGCTCCTCGCACGCGCTGAGCAGCTCGGCCACCCGTGGGAAGGCCACCACCTGGTCGCGCAGGGCCTCGTAGCGCCGGCTGTGCGCCTCGACCACCTCGTCGGTGCCGGGGACGTCGTCCCCCAGGAGGTGGCCCACCAGCTCGGCGCTGGCGATGCCGATCGAGCGGTGGCAGTCGGCCATGGACACGTCGGTGTGCCCGGTGTCGCGGAAGGCCTGCCACCAGGCCAGGACGTGCAGGTAGTTGGTGTCCAGGAGGGTGCCGTCGACGTCGAAGAGGACGCCGGGCCGGGCCGACGGGGTCATCGGGTCATCGTCGTCCGCGGCCGGACCCGGCGCAGGACGGGTGGCGGGGTTGACCGCGCGCCCGGCCGGGAACGGGGGAGCCCATGAGCGTCGTGAAGATCAACGCCATCACCGTGCCCGAGGACCGGCAGGAGCGCTTCGAGGAGCGCTTCCGCGGTCGCGCCGGGGCCGTGGAGAGCACGCCGGGGTTCGAGTGGTTCGAGCTGCTGCGCCCCCGGGAGGGCACCGACCAGTACCTCGTCTACACCCGCTGGAGCAGCGAGGAGGCCTACGAGGCGTGGCAGAACAGCCAGGACTTCGACCGCGCGCACGCCGGCGGCGGCGACACCCTGGCCCCCGCGGCGGCCGGCTCCAGCCACCTGTGGAGCTACGAGGTGATCGAGTACGCCGGCCCGCGGGTGCACCAGGAGGGCCAGGCCTGAGGCGCGTTATGGGGGTTGACTTATGCAACCCTCAGCTCGGCGGCGTGAACCCGTAGCAGGGTGTGCGCGGCGATGGTGGCGGCGGTGCGGGTCAGCAGGCCCCAGAAGGTGTGGGCGCCGTGGCGGGCCAGTTCCATCCGGTCGGTGAGCTCGCCGAAGGTGA
>NZ_QVQH01000021.1 GCF_003428645.1 Geodermatophilus marinus
CCTACCACCGCCGGCGTCGCCAAGACGCCCTCGGTCGACTCACGCCCATCGAGTACGAGACCATCACACCCACACTGGCCGCTCAGGCCGCCTGACCCAACCTGTCACCGATCCGTGCAGCAGTCCCCCCTGTGGCTGCGCGTGGCTTGCCTGGCTTACGGCCACCACCTCGGGAACGGACACGCGACGTTCGGGCCGGGCGAGGTGCGGCTGGCACTGAGCACCGTGGATCGGGATGGCGTCCTGCGTCAGCCGGCCAGCAGCGACGTCACCCGCGCAATCAGGACCGCCGTGGGGTACGGGTGGCTGGCCGAGGGGTCGGGGGCGCGGTGCCTGATCATCCCTAGGCATGCCATCGAGGGCGGCCGCGGGGGCTTCTCCACCGAGCACACCCCCTGCCCCGTCCACGACCCGGAACGACGCGTCGGGCGACACCTGCGCGCGCTCGGGAAGTGAGGCACTGCGCACTCAGTGCCCCGATTCAGGGCGATAGCTGACATTCAGTGCTAGCCGAGCTGGCACTGAGTGCCAGGTGGCAAGCCCCTGACCTGCACCTTCGCCTCGCCCTTCTCTAAGTCTTCTAGGTCAACGGCGATCAGGAGACGAGGAACGCCGGTAACCGTCTGTGCCCTCGTCCCGAGGGCCATCCCGGCATCGCACACACCCGTGATCGAGAACAGGCCCCCTCCGGGGGCCACCTCGGTCATGCCGTCAACAGCTCTGCCAAAGGGCCGAGCAGAACAGGAGATCCGTCCCCCGTCGCCACCACCCGCAAGACCAAGACCACCACCACCGCCGCCGGAGTACGAGGCTGTCCTCCGGGGACCGCGAGGCTGCGGAACAGGCGCACGCCGAGGCGGTCGCCGCGCTGGCACAGGCGGAAGCGCACCACGCCGGCCTGACTGGGCGGAACCGTAACGGCGACACCACAGTGACCGGGATGGAGCTGCTGTCCGCCGAGGCGGACACCACCGTCCACCGTGGACTGGTCGGAGCTGCCGCCGACGCCGTCGAGGCAGCCCGCGCCGCTGAGGCTTCGGTGCTGGCCGAGCACTGGGCGGAGGGGCTAGTGCTCCGTCGCAATGCTCCTTGATGTGATCACGGCTCGGGGTCGACCATTTCCTATGCCTGCGCATGTGCGGACGGTCGAGGTATCGGAGGCCGATCGGCAGGAGCTGGAGCGGCGGGTCCGGGACAAGGGGGCGCCGGCCCGGGTGATCGAGCGGGCCCGGATCGTGCTGCTCGCCGCCGAGGCGGTGCCGGGCAAGCAGATCGCCACGATCGTCGGCTGCGCCGAACCGACCGTGGTCACCTGGCGCGGCCGCTACGCCGAACGCGGCCTGGCCGGCCTGGAGGATCTGCCCCGGCCGGGCAAGCCGGCACAGCTACCCGAACAGCTGCGGGATCGGGTGCTCGAGCTGACCCTGACCGAGCCGCCGATCCAGTTCGCGGCGACGCACTGGTCCTCGCGGTTGCTGGCCGCGGCGCTGGCCGGCGAGGGCACGCCGATCTCGCACGCCACGGTGGCCCGGATCTGGCACCGCTTCGGAGTGCAGCCCTGGCGGGCGCAGACGTTCAAGTTCTCCACCGATCCCGAACTCGAGGCCAAGATCCGCGACGTCGTGGGCCTCTACCTGCATCCGCCGGAGAAGGCGGTGGTGCTCTGCGTCGACGAGAAGCCGCAGATCCAGGCGCTGGAGCGCACCGCCCCACCCCTGCCGGTGCGACCCGGGCATCCGGCGGCGGCCAGCTTCGACTACGTCCGGCACGGCACCACCACGCTGTTCGCTGCCCTCGAGGTGGCCACCGGCAAGGTCACCGAGGCCTGTACCGAGCGACACCGTCACCAGGAGTTCCTGGCCTTCCTGCGCCAGGTGGCTCGGGCCTATCCGCGCCGCGAGCTGCATGTCGTGGTCGACAACCTGTCCACCCACAAGCATCCGGCGGTGCGCGCCTGGCTCGAGCGCCATCCCCGGGTGACCCTGCACTTCACGCCGACCTCGGGGTCCTGGCTGAACCTCGTCGAGGCGTTCTTCTCGATCATCACCCGCCAGGCCCTGCGCCGCGGCAACTTCCCGACCGTCGCCGACCTCATCGCCGCCATCGAGAGCTTCATCGCCGCCTGGAACGACCGCTGCCGGCCGTTCACCTGGACCAAGGACCCCGACACCGTCATCGCCAAGGCCACCGACCCTCACCGCCGGAAGACGCAAACGACGTCAGTTACGGAGCACTAGCGGACCGTGTGGCCGAAGCGGGCAGCGAGGACAAGGCCGAATGCCGTCGAGACCACCGCCGCGCTGGTCAAGCTGGCCGAGGGCATGGACACGCGGCAGTGCCTCGTTGGTGAGGCTGTCGTCGATGCACGAGCCGCAGGGGTGGATCCACAGGACAAGAGCGTGGCGTTCCGCTGGGAGGTGGGCTGGCTTCGCAAGCACCCCACCGCCGTGCACATCCGTGGTGAGCGCATACCGGTCACCACGCCGCCGCAGGCGATCGTGGCCGTCCTCGCCCGTGCCGTCACCACCATCAGGTACCGGATGGTGGCCTAGTACAACAGCGTGACCGTTAAGGCGACTGACCCTGAACACCTGTCAGCCCCGGGACAACGCGGTCCGAGGGCTGACCCAACGTCTAAATCTCGATCGCTTGCTGTGCCGGTTCCGGCCGACGCTCAGCAGACAGCCGCATCAGGTGGTCCCTCCCCTTCTGCGTGAGGGTCCAGTAACTATTCTGATCCTGCACGGGATGGCGCTTCTGACTGTGTCCAATAAGTCCAAGCGCAAAGAGCTGCACCTTTATCTTGTTCAGGACGTCAGGTCCCGCCATGACTCGATCGACTTCCCCAACCTCCTCAGGCACTTCGGGATCGTCATCCCGCAGAAAAGTCGCCTGGAAATCCAACTCCTCGGATAGGTCGACTTCCGACGCCTCGTCTAGCATCAACGGCGCGAGTATCGAGAATATGTTGTCCCAGGTGACCCTGTAGTTCTTGGAGTGGATCTGCCGCTTCGCCGGCCATGTTCGACCGGCCTGAACATCGGCAGGCGTCCAGTAGTACAAGAGGGTGTTGAACATGTGGACGTCTTCGCCTTGCGCCAGCTCGCCAACGTCGACGCCTTCGGCCTGCTGGTGTCTCTGCGCCTCTAGCTCAGCGTTTAGCTTTTCGACTGTCGCCCGCAGCTCTGCCATCTCCTGCTCTACTTCAGGCGTCAGGGCACCTCGCGCCCTCACCCAACCTTCCGCCGGGTGATACTTGCGCGCCTGGATGAGGCTTCGCGCCACAGCTCCAGCGAGATCGCTTGGTGAGCTCCAAAACTTCACCATCCGCTTGCTTACCTTCTCGCGGAACGCTTCAAGTTTCTCGCGCAACGCCGGGTCTAGGTCCATTTTATCCGCAACGATCGACCCGGGAGCGCCATGCAGGAAGCCAAGGACTGGCGTCTTCGTCTCGACGGCGTAGTCAAACTCCTTCTCCGTGAAACTAAGTCCACTGTCGTCTAGGCTTCCATATCTTCCTCCGACGATGACAACATAGTAGTCACTGTCATCGATAACGCGCTTGATTAGGTCCCACTTTTCCTCGTCTGAGGCCGGGAAAAGTTCCATGCCCGCTGGAAAACAGTCAGCCTCCAATAGTGTTTGAATGACGGCTTGCCGCTCTTCCTGCAAGTCAACATAGGTGGAGCTGACGAAGACCTGTTCGCGCTTCTCGACGACCACGACATAACGGTATCGACAAGCTTGCCCGCACATCCCCGGCGGTCCACCGACCGGCCCCGCTCAACGACCCTGGCACCGTGGCGCGATCCGGGCTGCTATCACGAGGCGGTGTCCGTGAACGGACTTCGGGGGTCATGTCCCCACCCCTGTGAAGATGCCCGGCGGGACGCGGCCCATCTGGTACATCCACCCAAGGATGCTCGGCAGGGCTGTCGGCCGGCCTCGCGGACCTCACAGAGGCCCGCGTGGGCAGGCGAGGACCAGGGGCCCCCGGATACCCGCCCGTCCCTCCTAATGGCGCGGGCGCGTCGCTACGATACCGGTTCGTCCGCTTCGCTTACCGTCCGAGGCCGAGCGACCTCAGCCAGTGAGTCGGGACCGGAGGTAGGACGTTGGGCAAGTCGGTGCGTGTCGAGCAGGGATGCCGAGACTGCAAGAAGTGCACGAACTCAGGAGTAGCCAACCTGGGGCGGAACACGGGCCGCACATCGATGGCGCTCATGACGGGCGGTCTCTCCGAGGTCGGGATGCGGGCATTGGCCAAAAAGTGCCGCATCTGCAACCACCAGCTCAGCCTTCACCAGGGTGCCGACGCCAGCACGCCGCAGCCTGCGGTGTCGTTGACGCAGCGGGCATCGTCGCTCATCGCTTCGGCGTCAGCACCGCCGGCACCGGCAGCGCCGCCGGTGGCGAGTGGTCCGCCAGCAGGCTTCTACCCGGACCCCCAAGGGATCGCTCCTTATCGATGGTGGAACGGGCAGGACTGGACGGAGCACACGACCACGACGCCGCCCCAGTAGAACCGCGCACGAGCAGCAGACGAGGCCCTGGCCCTCTCGCATAACAGCGGGAGCACCAGGGCCTCTGACTGCTCAAGAGCTGAAAGGTTGACCACCCCGTCTGGGGGAGGGAGTCAGTTGGTTACTACCTCTCTAATCGTTACCTGTGTATGGTCGTGCGCATGGGTAGACGAGCCCTCGGGCTAGGGGAGCGAGGCGAGGTCGAGGCGACCCCGCAACGGCGCGACGAGCAGGGCAAGTGGAAGACGGCCCCGAACGCTCGCAGTGCGGAGAGGTGGCGTGCTCGCTGCTACTACCGGGGATACGACGGCGTTCAGCGCGACCTGTCCCGGGTCGCCCCGACGAAGGCCAAGGCTATGGCGGCGCTGGACGCGGCGTTCACCGAGCGCCTGAACAGCGTCGGCGACGTCGAGATGACCGCGACCATGCCCCTGGTCGAGGCTGGCCGGGTATGGCTCGCCGGCATCCGGCGCACCGACTCGGGCTTAGCGCCACGGACCGTCGAGGACTACGGCCGCACCTTCGTCCGCTACATCGACAGGCCGGGCGCGACCATCCACGGCCTGACTCTGGCCGAGGCCAACAACACGCAGCGGCTCCGAGCCTTCCTGCAAGCGGTCGCCGACAAGCACGGCACCGGGGCGGCGAAGATGACCCGGTCCGTCCTGATGGGGATCTTCAACCTGGCTGTGGACAACGGGACGCTGAACGCCAACGCGCTGCGCAACGTCCGACCGATCGCGTCGCAGACGACGAAGTCTCTCCGTGAAGGCCGCGAAGCCCGGGACACCACACGGGCGCTCACCCGGGCGGAGCGAGCGGCCCTGCTGGCGTACGCGGATGAACGGGCGGCAGAGGAGCCCGCGCTGCCGCAGACCCGGCGCAAGTGGCAGGCCGCCGCCGACCTAGCCGCGTTCATGATGGGGACCGGTGTCCGGGTTACCGAGGCTCGGTCCCTGCGATGGGAGGACGTCGACCTGACCTCCGGGGCCGCGCTGATCCGGGGGACAAAGTCCCGCCACTCCCGCCGACGGGTCGACTTCCCCGACTGGCTGGCCGATCGCCTTCGGGTGCGCGCGGAGCGGACGGGGGGCACGGGTTACGTCTTCGCCTCGCCGCACTTCGTCGGCGACGGCGAACGCATGTGGGATCAGTCCAACGCTGCCAAAACTCTGGCAGAGCTGTTCAAGGGTGCCGGGCTGTCATGGGCGACCCCACACACCTGGCGTCGCACCGTGGCCACCATCGCTCATCAGGCGGGCGCGCCACTGGTCGCCATCGCCGACCAGCTCGGTCACGCTGACCCGTCGATGACCGCCCGGATCTACCTCGGTCGGGACTCCCTCGGTGAGCGCAGGTCGGTTGCTCAGCACCTATAGTAGGTAACTATCTCGGTAACGACTCGTTCCTCTTTGGATCGAGCAAGAAGTAAGCGCAGGTCAGGGCCATGGATGGCGCGCCCGGCAGGGATCGAACCTGCGACCAAGTGCTTAGAAGGCACCTGCTCTATCCGCTGAGCTACGGGCGCTCGCGACCGATCATCGCACCGCGGGTGCCGCCGGCCTGGGCGGGCCGCGCGGGCGGGCGGCGGGTTCGTCACAGCCGCAGCCGAGCACCGGCCCCCGACGCGACCGCGCCGTCCGTCCACAGGCCGGCCCGCCGTCCACACACCGGCCCGACGGGCTCCCCGCCCGGCGCGGAGAGGCCACGGTCGTCGGTGTCCGGCACCGCGCCGGTCCCGCCACCCGGCGGGGACATCTCGAGGAGCACCGTGAACGACACCTACGTGACCGTCGTCGGCAACGTGGTCGACGCGCCCCGCCGCTACCGGCCCGACAGCGGCAACCCCGTGACCAACTTCCGCATGGCGTCGACCTCCCGCCGCTACGACAACCGCAGCCACGAGTACGTCGACGGCGGCACCTTCTGGGTCGACGTCGAGTGCTGGAACGACCTGTCGGGCAACGTGTCCGGCAGCATCAGCAAGGGCGACCCGGTGATCGTGCACGGCGCCCTGACGACGCACAGCTGGGAGGGCGACAGCGGCCGCCGCAGCGTGCCGCGGATCAAGGCCTTCGCCGTCGGTCCCAACCTCGCCCGGGGCCGGGCCGACTTCACCCGCACCCAGCGCGCCGCCCGGCCCGGGGGCGAGGGCGGCCAGGAGCCGGAGGCCGAGGGGCAGGGGGCCGGCGGGGGGCCGACCGGATCGGACGAGATCCCGGTGCCCGGGCGGGACTACGTGACCGCCGACGCGGCGTTGCACCGGTCGGACGCCCCGGAGCTCGCCGCGGAGCCCGCGCACGTCTAGTTGCCCGGGCTGGGAGGATCGGGGGCGAGCACGCACGGGGCGGGCCGGCCACCGGCCGGCCCGCCCCTCATCGCGACCGACGGAAGGCCCCCAGCCCAGTGGCTCAGTACATCTACACGATGGTCCGTGCGCGCAAGGCGCACGGCGACAAGGTGATCCTGGACGACGTCACCCTGTCGTTCCTGCCCGGCGCCAAGATCGGCGTGCTCGGGCCGAACGGCGCGGGCAAGTCCACGGTCCTCAAGATCATGGCAGGGATGGAGCAGCCCTCCAACGGCGAGGCGTCCCTGGCCCCCGGTGCCACGGTCGGCATCCTCGAGCAGGAGCCCCCGCTCAACGAGGAGCTCGACGTCCGCGGCAACGTCGAGGAGGCGGTCAAGCCCCTGCGGGACGCCCTGACCCGGTTCGAGGAGGTCAGCGCGGCGATGGGGGAGCCCGACGCCGACTTCGACGCCCTCCTCGCCGAGCAGGGCGAGCTGATGGAGGTCATCGAGAACGCCGACGGGTGGGAGCTCGACGCCCGCATCGAGCAGGCCATGGACGCGCTGCGCTGCCCGCCCGGTGACGCCGACGTGAAGGTCCTCTCCGGTGGTGAGCGGCGCCGCGTCGCGCTGTGCAAGCTGCTGCTCGAGGCCCCGGACCTGCTGCTGCTCGACGAGCCGACCAACCACCTCGACGCCGAGAGCGTGGCCTGGCTCGAGCAGCACTTGGAGAAGTACGCCGGCACCGTCGTCGCCGTCACCCACGACCGGTACTTCCTCGACAACGTCGCCCAGTGGATCCTCGAGCTCGACCGCGGTCGCGCCTACCCCTACGAGGGCAACTACTCCACCTACCTGGAGACCAAGGCCGCCCGCCTGAAGGTCGAGGGGGCCAAGGACGCCAAGCGGCAGAAGCGGCTGAAGGACGAGCTGGAGTGGGTCCGCTCCGGCGCCAAGGCCCGCCAGGCCAAGAGCAAGGCCCGGCTGCAGCGCTACGAGGAGATGGCCGCCGAGGCCGAGAAGTACCGCAAGCTCGACTTCGAGGAGATCCAGATCCCGCCGGGCCCGCGCCTGGGCAACGTCGTCGTCGAGACCGACCGCCTGACCAAGGGCTTCGGCGACCGGGTCCTCATCGACGACCTGTCCTTCACGCTGCCCCGCAACGGCATCGTCGGCGTGATCGGGCCCAACGGCGTCGGCAAGACGACGCTGTTCAAGATGCTCGTCGGCGAGGAGAAGCCCGACGACGGCGACATCAAGGTCGGGGAGACCGTCCAGGTGTCCTACGTCGAGCAGAGCCGCAGCGGCATCGACCCGAACAAGACGCTGTGGGAGGTCGTCTCCGACGGCCTCGACCACATCCAGGTCGGCAACGTCGAGATGCCCTCGCGGGCCTACGTCGCCGCCTTCGGCTTCAAGGGCCCGGACCAGCAGAAGCCGGCCGGTGTACTGTCCGGCGGGGAGCGGAACCGCCTCAACCTCGCCTTGACCCTCAAGCAGGGCGGCAACCTGCTCCTGCTGGACGAGCCCACCAACGACCTCGACACCGAGACGCTGACCAGCCTCGAGGGCGCGCTGCTCGACTTCCCGGGCTGCGCCGTGGTGGTCAGCCACGACCGGTGGTTCCTCGACCGCGTCGCGACGCACATCCTCGCCTACGAGGGCGACTCGAAGTGGTTCTGGTACGAGGGCAACTTCGGCGACTACGAGAAGAACAAGGTCGAGCGGCTGGGGCCCGAGGCGGCCCGCCCGCACCGCGCCACCTACCGCAAGCTCGCCCGCGACTGAGCGCGGCCGCGGTCGACCCCGCGGTGGACCCACGACCGGCCGGTCGGAGCACTGCTCCGGCCGGCCGGTCGCCGTCCGGGGGCGCCATCACCGTGATCATGGGGATGATGCCGGGGACACGCCGGACCGCGGCGTGTCCGGGTGTGAGAAGCCCATGATCACGGCGGGTCAGGCGTGAACCGGGTGACCAGCGCCCGCTGCCAGGGCGTCTCCACCGCCCGGCGGCGGTAGCGCGCCCGCACGAAGGCCACCGCCTCCCGCGCGGGGACGCCGTCCAGCACGGCCAGGCAGGCCAGCGCCGTCCCGGTGCGGCCGGTGCCGCCGCGGCAGGCGATCTCCACCCGCTCCGCGGCCGAGCGCTCCCACGCCGCGCGCAGCGCATCCCGCAGGACGGCGGGGTCCGCGGGCAGCGAGAAGTCCCGCCAGCGCACCCACCGGCTCTCCGCGGCCGGCCCGGTGACCGGGCGCCCCGCCAGGTACACCCCGAGCGCGACCGGCCCGCCCGGCGGCTCCCGCAGCGCCCGGCCCCGCACCCGGCGGCCCGAGGGCAGCTCGAGCACGCCCGGGAGCGCGGCGTCCCACACGCCACCGCCCGCACCGGGGGGTGCGGCGTCCTCCGGCCCCGCCACGGCGCCACCGTAGGCCGGTGCCTGCGTGGCGCCGGGAGCCGGTGCGGCACAGTGTCGGCCGTGAGGCACACGGTGCAGGTCCCGATGCGCTGGTCGGACATGGACGCCTACCAGCACATCAACAACGTCGCCTTCCTCGGCTACTTCGAGATGGCCCGCGTCAGCCTGCTCTTCGAGCACCCGACCCACGACGAGCGGACCGGCATGCGCCGCGGGCTCGTCGTGGCCGCCCACGACATCCGGTACAAGCGCTCGGTGGTCTACGACGCCGAGCCGCTGGAGGTGCAGATCTGGGTGTCCGGGGTCCGCGCGGCGGCCTTCACCTGCCACTACGAGGTCTTCGACCACGGCCGGCTGGCGGTCACCGGCAGCACCCTGCTGGCGCCCTTCGACTTCGCCCTGCAGCGGCCCCGTCGGCTCACCCCGGGGGAGAGGGAGTTCCTCGCCCGCTGGGGCGACGAGCCCGCCGACTGAGACCCCCGGCCGGGCACCCGGCCGGGACGCGGCTCAGTAGCGGTAGGCCGAGCCGGCCGGCGCCCCGGCCACCACGCCGGAGCCGGCGTGCACCCAGTCCCGCGGCGGGGCGGTCTCCACCACCCGCTTGCCCAGCGGGAACAGCCCGACGGCGGCCAGCTTGAACGAGGCGACGCCGAAGGGGATCCCGATGATGGTCAGGCAGAAGCCGATGCCCGCGACGATGTGGATCAGCGCCAGCCACCAGCCCGCGACGAGGAACCACAGCAGGTTGCCGACCGCCGAGGCGACCCCGGCGCCCGGCACGGGCACGGTGGTGCGCCCGAACGGCCACAGCACGAAGGAGGCCAGCCGGAACGCGGCGATGCCGAAGGGGATCGTGACGACCAGCAGGCAGGCGATCAGCCCGGCGACCGCGTAGGCCAGCGCCAGGATCCAGCCCTGCAGCACCAGCCAGACGAGGTTGAGCAGCAGTCGGAGGGTGTCCACACCTGTCTCACGCCCGGCGCGCGAGCGGGGTTCCGTCCCCCGGGACGGCGCCCGCCCCTGGGACGGCCCCGCCCCCCGGACGGCGACGGGCCCCGCCCCCGGCAGGGGAGCGGAGCCCGTCGGGACCGGTCTCAGCGGCGGCGCTGCGCCACCCGCCACGCGGTGCCGAGCACGGCCGCGGCCACCGCGGCCTTCACCAGCCCGCCGAGGATGAAGGGGTAGAAGCCGGCGTCCAGCGCCTGGGAGGCGGTCATGCCGGTGCTCACCGCCAGCCACGGCACGCCCACCGCGAAGATCACGGCCTGGCCGGCGACGAACAGCGGCACCGCCTTGAGCGGGGTCCGGTCGGCGCCGCGCCGCGCCGCCAGGCCGATGAGGTAGGCGGCCGGGATGAAGCCGAGGACGTAGCCGCCGGTCGCGCCGAACACCACGTCCCACCCGCCGCTGGCCTCCGAGTAGAAGGGCAGGCCGACCAGGGCGCTGAGGATGTAGAGCACCTGGACCGCGACGCCGAGCACCGGGCCCAGGCTGGCCGCGACGAGCACCACGGCCAGCGTCTGGCCGGTGATCGGCACGGGCGACCCGGGCACGGGCACCGACACCTGCGCCAGCAGCGCGGTGAACAGCACCCCCGCGGCCACGAGCGCGGCGTTGCGCGCCCGGACGGCGGGCACCAGGTCGGCGAGGACGAGCGGGCGGGACGGCAGCGCCGGCACGGATGCGGTGGCCAAGGATCCTCCTGCGGCTCGGGCGGCCCCCGGGGTCGGGCGCCGTCGGTCGCGGGTGAGTCTGCCGCATCCGCGTGCCCCGCGGCAGCGCCGGGCACGGGGACGGCACCGGACCGGTCAGCCGCGCAGCCACACGGCCACGTCCGGGCCGACCTCCCCCGCGGAGACGTCCGCGCTGGCCAGCAGCACCTCGCCCTCCGGGACGGGGACCGGGGCCCCGGAGAGGTTGACCAGGCAGACCAGCCCGCCGGGACGGCGGAAGGCCAGGCAGCCCTCGGGGGCCGGCAGCCACTCCAGCGACCCACCCGAGGCCACGGCCGACGTCCGCAGCCGCAGCGCACCTCGGTACAGCGACAGCATCGATCTCGGATCGGCGGCCTGGGCCTCGGCGGTCAGCGCGGCCCACCTCTCCGGCACGGGCAGCCAGGTGTCGGGGCTGGTCGAGAAGCCGTAGGGCGGCTCGGTGCCCGACCACGGCACCGGGATGCGGCAGGCGTCCCGGCCCCGCTCGGTCCGGCCCGAGCGCTCCCGGATCGGGTCCTGCAGCGCCGCGTCCGGCAGCTCGACGTCCGGCATGCCGAACTCGTCGCCGTTGTAGAGGTACGCCACCCCCGGCAGGGCCAGCTGCAGCAGGGCTGCGGCGCGGGCGCGCCGGGTCCCGACCTCCCCGCCCCCGTAGCGGGTGACGTGCCGGGGGCGGTCCTCGGAGACCCAGACCTCACCGACCGCCATCCGCCCCGGGTAGGCGTCCAGCACGGCGCGGATCCGCCGGTGCATGTCGTGCACGGCGTCCTGGTCGAACCGGTGGTCGCCCGGGCCGTGGTCGGCGAGCAGCCCGGTGTCCTCCACCGGCAGCACGTCGGGTTCGGCCATGCCGTGGGCGACGTCGATCCGGAAGCCGTCCACGCCGCGGTCGAGCCAGAACCGCATCGTCGTCTCGAGGTCGTCGAGGACCTCGGGGTTGCCGAAGTTCAGGTCCGGCTGCTCGGGGGCGAACAGGTGCAGGTACCACTGCCCGTCGGGGACCCGCGACCACCCCGGGCCGCCGAACACCGACGGCCAGTTGTTCGGCGGCTCCGCGCCGTCCGGGCCGCGGCCGTCGCGGAACAGGTAGCGCGCCCGCTCGGGCGACCCGGGGCCGGCGGCGAGGGCCGCCTCGAACCACTCGTGCTGGTGCGAGCTGTGGTTGGGGACCAGGTCGACGGTCACCCGCAGGCCGGCGGCGTGCGCCTCGGCCAGCAGCGCGTCGAACCCGGCGAGGTCGCCGAGCACCGGCTCGACGTCGCGCGGGTCGGCCACGTCGTAGCCGTGGTCGGCCATCGGGGACGGGTAGAACGGGGTGATCCACAGCGCGTCGACGCCGAGCTCCACCAGGTGCGGCAGGCGGGCGCGGATCCCCAGGGGAAGGACCTCGGCCTCCTCACCCCTCGCACGCTCGGGGCGGACCTCGGGCCGAGGCCGGGGGACGGGGGTCCTACCGGAGGGGGGAGAGGCCGCCGGGGGCGTCGTCGGGCCAGCGGTTCTGCATGCTGCGGGCGGCCATCTCCAGGTACCCCCACAGCGTGGCGTCCTGCTCCGCGGGCAGGTCGAGGGAGTCCACCGCGTCGCGCATGTGCTCGAGCCAGGCGTCCCGCTCGGCCGGGCCGATGGCGAACGGCGCGTGCCGCATCCGCAGCCGGGGGTGCCCGCGCTGGTCGGAGTAGGTGGTCGGCCCGCCCCAGTACTGGGCCAGGAAGGCGCGCAGCCGGGCCTCGGCGCCCGCCCAGTCGTCCTGGGGGTACAGCGGTGCGAGCCGGGGGTCGGTGCGGACGCCGGCGTAGAAGCGGGCGACGAGCCGGGCGAAGGTCGGGGCGCCGCCGACCTCCTCGTAGAAGGTCCGCGCCGAGGGCAGGGTCCGGCCGGGGTCGCTCACGGCACCGATCGTCCCGCAGCCCGGGCCCCCGCTGCCATGTGACCCTGGGCTCGGACGTAGGTGAGCAGCGGGACGACGACGGCCACCAGGCCGAGCGCCCCGATGACCGCGACCACCTCGGACGGGGCGAGCCGCTCGGCGACCACCCCCGCGGCCAGCACGCCGATGCCCTGGACGCCGTAGAGCCCGCTGACCGCGACGCCGAAGGCGCGCCCCCGGTAGGCGGGCGGCACCGCCTGGACGAAGGCCACGTTCAGGGGGATCGACCAGGCCGCGCCGAGCCCGGCGACGAACATCAGGCCCACCACGACCAGGTAGGTGCCGCGGCCCGGCTCGGCCCAGGTGGCCACCAGACCGGCGAGCAGGATGGGCGCCAGCGACAGCACCACCAGGGGCGGCACCAGCCGCTCGCGCAGGTGCGGCGGGACCAGCCGGGCGATCACCAGCCCGCCGAGCGTGGCCCCCAGCGGGTTGGCCGCCAGCAGCACCCCGACCTCGGCCGCGCGCTGGTCCAGCTGGTCGACCAGCGGCGCGGCGATGCCCTCGGCCGCGTTGGCGAACAGGGTGCCGACCCAGGTGAGCGCGATGATCGTCCGGAGCCGGGCCGAGCGGCCGATCAGCCGCAGCCCCTGGCCGGTGTCCCGCCAGACCGACCGCGGCCCGTCGTCCTCCTCGGCGGCCGGTGCCGGGCGCCGCTGCAGCCGCGCGCCGAGCCAGACGGCCGACAGCACGAACGTGCCCGCGTCGAGGAGCAGCACCAGCGACGGCGACAGCACCGTGATGAGCGCGCCCGCCAGCACGAAGCCGACGACCTGCGAGACCTGCCCGCAGACGTTGGTCAGCGAGGTGGCGACGGCGTAGCGGTCCCCGGTGAGGACGTCGGCCATCAGCGCCGAGCGCGCCGAGTCGAACGGGGGCGCGCAGACCGCGACCAGCAGGAGGAGGGCGAGCAGCACCGGCAGCGGGGTGCCGGGGACGGCCATGCCGGTGACCAGCAGGGCGCGCAGCACGTCGCTGGCGATCAGCACCCGGTGCCGCGGCAGCCGGTCGGCCAGCGTGGACAGCAGCGGCCCGCCGAGCAGCCAGGGCAGGTAGCTGATGCCGAAGGTGATCGCGGCGAGCAGGGGCGACGACGTCCGCTGGTAGACCAGCACGGTCAGGGCGACGCGGGCCAGCTCGTCGCCGATCGTCGACAGCAGGTACGTGCCGAACAGCGGCCGGAACTCCGGTACGGCGAAGACCTCGCGGAAGGTGGCCGGCCGCCGACGCGGGACGTCGTCGGTCACGGCGAGCCCGCGGTCGCGGCGGGGACCGCGCCCAGCAGCGGCAGCGGCGTCCGGATGCCCTCGGCGACGAACCGCTCCTTCAGCCGCAGCCGCAGCTCCCGGCCGACCTGCCACTGGTCGGCGTTGGTGCTGCGCACCTGCACCCGCATGAGCACCGCCTCGGTGGTGATCTGCTCGACCCCGAGCGACTCCGGCGGCGCCAGCAGCACAGCGGCCCACTCGGCCTCGCCGTACATCGCGTCGGCGACCTCCTGCATGAGCTCCCGGCAGCGCTCGAGGTCGGTGTCGTGGGCCACCGGCAGGTCGATCACGACTTGGGCGTAGCCCTGGCTCTTGTTGCCGACGCGGAGCACCTCGCCGTTGCGGGCGTACCAGACCACCCCGTTGACGTCGCGCAACCGGGTCGTCCGCAGCCCCACGGCCTCCACCGTGCCACGCGCCTCCCCGAGGTCGACCACGTCCCCGACGCCGTACTGGTCCTCCAGGATGATGCCGATGCCGGCGATGAAGTCCTTGACCAGGTTCTGCGCGCCGAAGCCGAGGGCCACACCGACGACCCCGGCGCTGGCGAGGATCGGCGCCAGGTTGATGCCGAGCTCGCCGAGCACGAGGACGACGGCGATGCCGGTCACCACCATCGACGCGCAGCTGCGCAGCACCGACCCGATGGCCTCGGCGCGCTGGGTGCGGCGGGCCGCGGCCGGCTCCGGGGTGTCGCCGGGCACGGTGGCGCGCGGCCGCCGCGGGCGCAGGACCGCCGGCACCGCGCCGCTCGCGGTCCGGTCGGTGAGCCGGCGGATGGCCCGGTGGGCGAGCAGCCGGACCAGCACCGCGACGAGCAGGATGACGGCGATGCGCGCCGGCGTGGCCACGAGCGTGTCCGCGTTGGCCGCCAGCCAGTCGAGCCCGGCGAGGTCGTAGACCCGGGCGCACAGCGTGGTGGGGTCGTCCACGCAGTCGGGCACCGTCTCCGCCAGCCCCCCGTCCGCGGCGGCGACCACGTTCAGTGAGGATCTCATCACGGGCGATCCTCTCAGGTCGGAGGGGCCGCGTCAGCGGTTTGTGACAGATGTGCCACCGGCGCGGGAACGGCTCCGGCACCCGCGTGTCGGGCCGTCCCCGGGGCGGGCGACCCGGGGGCACCCGATCGGGTGCGACCGACCGCGGGCGGGTGCCGCGGCGGCCGGCGCCTGCCTAGCGGGCGGCCCGAGTCCGCCGCCGACCGGCGCGGACCGGTCGTCCTGGAGGACCCGTGCGCCGCTCGTTGCTCAGTCTGACCCTCGCCGGGGCCGCCCTGCTCACCGCCTGCGGTGCCGAGGAGGCGGCGCCCGCCGCGCCCGGGGCCGCGACCGTCGACGGCGGCACGACCGCCGTCCGCCTCGGCGCCATCCCCATCGTCGACGTGGCCCCGGTCTACCTGGCCCAGGAGCAGGGCATCTTCGCCGAGCACGGCCTGGAGGTGGAGGCCTTCCTGGCCCAGGGCGGGGCGGCGATCGTGCCGGCGGTCATGAACGGCGAGGCCCAGTTCGGCTTCTCGAACGTCACCAGCCTGCTGCAGGCCGAGGCCCGCGGCGTGCCGCTGGGCCTGGTGGCGCCGGGGGCCGGCCCGACCGGCGACCCGGCGGCGGACTACGCGCTGGTCATGGTCGCCGGCGACAGCGCGTACCGCACCGCCGCCGACCTCGAGGGCGGCCGGGTCGGGATCAACACCATCAACAACATCAGCGACACCGTGGTGCGGGAGAGCGTGCGCCAGGCGGGGGGCGACCCCAGCGGGATCGAGTTCGTCGAGATCCCCTTCCCCGACATGGTCGCCGCGGTCGCCTCCGGGCAGGTCGACGCGGCGTTCGTGGTGGAGCCCTTCGCCACCCTCGGCGCCGCCCAGGGCCTGCGCTCGGTGGCGGCGCCCTACACCGAGACCGCCGAGGACCTCACCGTCGCCGGCTACTTCACCTCCGACCGGTACGCCGCGGAGAACCCCGACGTCGTGCGCCGCTTCACGGCCGCCATGGCCGAGGCCAACGCGTACGCGCAGGCCAACCCCGACGCCGTCCGCGAGGTCCTCGGCAGCTACACGAGCATCCCGCCGGAGGTGGCCGCGCAGCTGACGCTGCCGGACTTCCAGACCGAGGTGAACGAGGACTCCGTGGCCCGGCTGCTGGAGCTGGGGGAGCAGGACGGGATCATCGAGGGCGACGTCGAGGTCTCCGACGTCCTCACCGACGTCGGCTGACAGGCCGCGGGTCACGATGCGGTCGAGATCCGAGGCTTCGCGTTGACGGTCGTCGTCCGGGCTGCCTAACGTCGCCCGACCCGTCGGTCCCCGTCCCGGGGGCGGCGGTGTGGGCGGACGAGGAGGAGCGCGTGCGACGAGGGACGTGGACGAGCCTGGCCGTGGCCGGTGCCCTGGTGCTGGCCGGCTGCGGCGGGGACGACGAGGGGACCGCCTCCGGTGGCGGGGGTGGGGCGGCCGGGGACGGCGGGACGACCTCGATCCGCGTCGGGGCGATCCCGATCGTCGACGTCGCCCCGCTGTACCTGGGCATCGAGGAGGGCATCTTCTCCGACGCCGGCCTGGAGGTGGAGCCGTTCCTCGCCCAGGGCGGGGCGGCGATCGTGCCCGCGGTGGTCAACGGCGAGGCCCAGTTCGGCTTCTCGAACATCACCAGCCTGCTGCAGGCCGAGGCCCGCGGCGTGCCGCTGACCCTGGTCGCGCCGGGCCCCGGTGCGACGGGGGACCCCGCGGAGGACTTCGCCGGGGTGATCGTGCCGGCCGACAGCCCGGTGCAGTCGGCCGCCGACCTGGCCGGCCTGCGGGTGGCGATCAACTCGATCAACAACATCAGCGAGACCGTGGTGCGGGAGAGCGTGCGCCAGGCGGGGGGCGACCCCAGCGGGATCGAGTTCGTCGAGATCCCCTTCCCCGACATGGTCGCCGCGGTCAGCTCCGGGCAGGTGGACGCCGCCTTCGCCGTGGAGCCGTTCGCCACGCTGGGCGAGAGCCAGGGCCTGCGGGTGGTCTCCTCCCCGTACACCGAGACCGACGACGACCTGAGCGTCGCCGGCTACTTCACCTCCGACCAGTACGCCGCGGAGAACCCCGACGTGGTGGAGGCCTTCGCCGACGCCATGGTCGAGGCCCAGCAGTACGCCCAGGACAACCCCGACGCCGTCCGGGAGGTGCTGGGCACCTACACCCAGATCCCGGCCGAGGTCGCCCAGCAGCTCACGCTGCCGACCTTCCAGACCGAGCTGAACCGCGAGTCGATCGAGCGGCTGCTCGAACTCGGCGAGCAGGACGGGATCATCGAGGGGGAGGTCGACCTCGAGGCGATCTACGCCGAGACCGACTGACACCTCGCCCGCCGGGCCCCGCACCGCCGCCGCGGTGCGGGGCCCCCGCGTTCCCGCCCCCACCCGCCCGGAGGCGGCTCACCTGCGCGGAGGCACCGCACCCGTGCGGAGCCGCCCAGGACACGATGCGGTCACGCCGGCGGGTGCGGTCGGCCGGCGTCCGTACCGTGTTCCACGGGCCGCGCGGAAGCGCGGTCACGGCGGCCGGCGGTGGTCGCCGCCCGAGCGGTAAGCGTGGAGGACCGAGTGCGCCGGACCCTGATGACCCTCACCGTCGCCGGCAGCCTGCTGCTGGCCGGCTGCGGGGGCGCGGACGAGGAGGCCCCCGAGGCCGGTGGCGGGGCACCGACCGAGGACTGCGGCGAGGTCGACGCGAGCATCCGCGTCGGGGCGATCCCGATCGTCGACGTCGCCCCGCTGTACCTGGGCATCGAGCAGGGGATCTTCTCCGACGCCGGCCTGGAGGTGGAGGCGTTCCTGGCCCAGGGCGGGGCGGCGATCGTGCCCGCGGTGGTCAACGGCGAGGCCCAGTTCGGGGTCTCCAACATCACCAGCCTGCTGCAGGCCGAGGGCCGCGGCGTCCCGCTGGCGCTGGTGGCGCCGAACTCGGGGGCCAGCGGCAACGCCGAGGACGACTACGCGGCCGTCATCGTCGCCGGGGACAGCCCCTACCAGAGCGCCGCGGACCTCGACGGCACGCGGATCGGGATCAACTCGATCAACAACATCAGCGACACCGTGGTGCGGGAGAGCGTCCGGCAGGCCGGCGGTGATCCGGACTCGATCGAGTTCGTCGAGATCCCCTTCCCGGACATGGTGTCCGCGGTCAGCTCCGGGCAGGTGGACGGCGTCTTCGCCGTCGAGCCGTTCGTCACCCTGGGCGAGCGGGCCGGGCTGCGCGCCGTGTCGTTCCCGTACACCGAGACCGACGAGGACCTGCTCGTCGCCGGCTGGTTCACCTCGGACCAGTTCGTCCAGGAGGAGCCCTGCGTCGTGCAGGCCTTCACCGAGGCGATGGTCGAGGCCCAGCAGTACGCGCAGGACAACCCCGACGCCGTCCGCGAGGTGCTGGGCACCTACACCCAGATCCCGCCGGACGTCGCGCAGGAGCTGACCCTGCCGGCCTACCCGACCGAGATCAACCGGGAGTCGGTCGAGCTGCTGCTCGATCTCGGCGAGCAGGACGGCATCGTCGAGGGCGAGGTCGACCTCGACAACCTGATCGTCGAGTAGGAGCGTCGTCCGCCCCGCCCCGTGCAGGTCCGGGGCGGGGCGGACGGCGGTCAGCCGGTCAGGCCGGTGTGCGCGGCCAGGAACGCCAGCTGGTCGGCGGCCAGGCCCACGGTCCGGCTGACCGCCCGGGCCCCGTGCCCGACCGAGGTCTCCCGGCGCAGCAGCACCGGCGCGTCGGAGGCGGTCGCGTGCTGCAGCGCGGCCGCCAGCTTCCGGGCGTGCAGCGGGTCGACCCGGGTGTCGGACTCGAAGGTCGTGAACAGCACCGCCGGGTAGGCGGTGCCCTCGACCACCCGGTGGTACGGCGAGTAGCCCAGCAGCCAGCCGAGCTCCTCCGGGTCGTCGGCGGTGCCGTACTCGTCGTTCCAGGTGCGGCCCAGGCCGAAGCGCTCGTAGCGGACCATGTCCAGCAGCGGTGCGCTGCAGACGACGGCGGCGGCGAGGTCGGGCCGCTGGGTGAGCGTGGCACCGACCAGCAGCCCGCCGTTCGACCCGCCCATCACCGCCAGCCGGCCGTGGGTGGTCCACCCCTCGGCGACCAGGTGCTCGCCGGCGGCGGCGAAGTCGTCGAAGACGTTCTGCTTGCGCTCGCGCATCCCGGCGCGGTGCCACTCCTCGCCGTGCTCGGACCCGCCGCGCAGGTTGGCCACCGCCCACACGCCGCCGGCGGCGACCCAGGCGAGGGCCTGCGCCGAGTAGGCGGGGGTGAGGGGGACGTTGAACCCGCCGTAGCCGTACAGGACCGTCGGCCGCGGGGTGCCGGGCCGGCCGGTCCCCGAGAGCACGAACAGGTGCACCGGGGTGCCGTCGGCCGAGGTCGCGTGGGTCTCGACGACCTGCACGGCCGGGACCTCGCCGGCGACCGGGGCCCGCTCGTCCGGGGCGAGGTCGGCCGGCCGGGCGGCGTCCCAGCGCAGCACCGACGGCGGGGTGGCGTGGTCGGTGAACCCGACCCAGGCCGTCGTCCCGCCCTCGGGCGGCGCGCTCACGCCGGAGACGCTGCCGGGCGGCAGCGCGGTCACCTCGGCGCGGCGGGCCGGGCCGTCCGGGGAGCCGGGGCCGGCCCACACCGACAGCCGGTCGGTGGCGTCCACCGAGTGGACGGCGAGCACCAGCAGGCCGCCGTCCGGCCCGTCGACCAGCGCCACGTCGGAGAGGACGCCGTCCTCCTGCTGGGGGACGACGTCCCGCCAGGCGCCCGGCTCCCAGGTCGCCGGGTCGGCCGGGTCGGCCACGGCCAGCCGCCAGCGCGGGGTGCCGCGGTCGCTGAGCAGCCACAGCCGGCCGTCGCGGGCCACCCAGGCGGCGGTCTGCGCGTCGAGGCCGACCTGCAGGGGCTGCAGCGCGCCGTCCCCGCCGAGGTCGGCCAGCCACACGTCGTCGCGCGGGGCGGTGCCGGCCGAGGCCGAGACGACCAGCCAGCGGCCGTCGCGGCTGGTGCGCACGCCGTAGTAGTTGGTCGGGTCCAGCCCCTCCCCGTGCACCAGGACGTCCTCGGCGGGGTCGGTGCCGACGCGGTGGCGCCACACGCGGCGGTGGAACTGCTCCTCCCCGGCGGGCACCTGGTCGGGGGCCAGCCGCCGGACGTAGAAGAGCTCCTCGCCGCCGGGCAGCCACGCCACCGGGGAGTAGCGGCAGCGGTCGACCGGCCCGTCGAGCAGGTCGCCGGTGGCCACGTCCAGCACGTGCAGCCGGGACTCCTCGTCGCCGCCGGTGGAGAGCTGGTAGGCCAGCCGGTCGCCCTCCCAGGAGGGGGACCAGGCGTCGAGCGTCGTGGTCCCCTCCGGGTCCAGCGCCATCGGGTCGACCAGCACGCGGGTGCTGCCGTCGGCCTCGCGCACCCGCAGCACCGCGTGTTCCTGGCCGGGGTCGCGGCGGGTGGAGAAGGCCCGGCCGCCCCGGTGCACGGGCACGCCGACCGCGCCGGCGTGCACCAGCTCCTCGAGCCGGCGGGCGAACGCCGGGCGCAGCGGCAGCCCGGCCAGCGCCTCGGCGGTGAGCGCGTCCTGGGCCTCGGCCCAGGCGGCGGTCCGCGGGTCGGCGGGGTCCTCCAGCCAGCGGTAGGGGTCGGCGACGGGGTGGCCGTGCAGGTGCTCGACGAGGTCGAGCCGCGGGGCGTCGGGGTAGCGCACGGGAGGCACGGTAGCGACGGCCGCGTGCCCGGTCGGGACCGCACGCGAGCGCGCGCACGCACTCGCAGGTCAGAATGGGGGCGCCCGTGGGCCGCACTGCACCCGGCGCGCGGTCGGCGGGCACCGGAGGTGCTCCGTGCCGCGATCCCACCCGGGGTCGCCCGCAGGCCATCCAGGTCCGCGGCGCGACTCCCCACCCCGGCCCCGCACGCCTGTCCCGGCGCGGGCCACGACGGCAGCCACGCTGCTGCTCAACGCCACGTACGAGCCGTTGTGCGTGGTCTCCAGCCGGCGCGCGATCGTGCTGGTGCTGACCGAGAAGGCGGTGTCGGTCGACTCGGCCGCCGACGTGGTGCACGCCGAGACGGTGGCGCTGCCCGTCCCCGTCGTCGTCCGGCTCACCCGCTACGTGCGGGTGCCCTACACCGCCCAGGTGCCGCTGTCCCGGCGGGCGGTCTTCGCCCGCGACGGGTCCTCGTGCGTCTACTGCGGGGGGTCGGCGACCAGCATCGACCACGTCGTGCCGCGCAGCCGCGGGGGCACCCACACCTGGGACAACGTCGTGGCGGCCTGCCGGCGGTGCAACCACGCGAAGGCCGACCGCTCGCTGGCCGAGATGGGCTGGGAGCTGCCGCACCCGCCGCGGACCCCCAGCGGGGCGGCGTGGCGGCTGCTCGGTGCGCGCACGGTGGACCCCCGCTGGCGCGAGTGGCTGGGCGTGCCGGAGAGCGTGTCGGCGTGACGTCGCCAGGGACGGCGCGGCGGCTGTGGGCGCTGGGCGAGCCGTACCACGCGCTCACCTACTTCGCCGACGAGTGCCGGGCGGCCGGTGCCGACGCCGGCCTGCAGGGCTTCTGGCAGACCTACTTCGGGCTGCGGGCCGCGCCCCTGGGCCCGGCCGGTCCCGAACTGGTCACCGCGGTGTTCTACAACTTCGCGCCGGGCTTCGTCGCCCGGCGGGTGCCGGCGGTCTGGTCGGCGGTGACGCCCGCGGCGGCGCTGGAGGCCCGGCTGGCGGGGGTCGACGGCGCCGTCCGGCGGGTGCTCGGGGAGTGGGCCGGCTCGCAGGAGGCGGGGGAGGCCGCCCGGCTGCTGGGCGAGGCCGCCGCGGCGGTCGACCTGCCCGGCCGGCCGATGGCGGCGGCCAACGCGGGGCTGCCGGTGCCCGCGGAGCCGCACCTGGCGGTGTGGCAGGCGCTCACCACGCTGCGCGAGCACCGCGGGGACGGCCACAACGCCGCGCTGCTCCAGCGCGGCATCCCCGGGGTCGGCGGGCACGTGCTGGCCGCGGCCGCCGGCCGCACCGACCGGGAGTGGCTGCAGCGCGCCCGCGGGTGGGACGACGCGGCCTGGGACGTCGCCGCCGCGGACCTCGCGGCGCGCGGCTGGCTGGCCGACGGCGAGCTGTCCGCGGAGGGCGCGGCGATCGTGGCCGCGGTGGAGGCCGACACCGACCGCCTGGCGCTGGGCCCGTGGCAGGCGCTCGGCGACGCGGGGTGCGACCGGCTGGCCGAGCTGCTGGCGCCGGTGCGCCTGGCCGTGGTGACCGCCGGGCTGTGGCCCGACCGCAACCCGATCGGCGTCCCCGACCCCGTCTGACCGCGGCGAGGCGGCGGCACCCGGTCGTCGTCACCCGGTGGGCGACTGTTCCTCATGGATCGCCCGCTGTCATGGCAGGTCCTGCCGAGGGGTCGGGTGACGACTCGCCGACGGCTTGTTGCGGTGCCATGACGGGATCACCCACAGGGCTGGCCGCCCTGTCGTTTCCTGCTGACAGCGCTGCGTGACCGTTAGGTTCCGGATCGTCGGTGCACGGGGTGCCGACCACCGGGAAGGGAAGTCCGCAGCATGTCCGTCCGCCCGCCCCTTCGTCGACCTGCCGCCCGGCGCATCGGCGCCCGCGTCTCCCTGGTGGGTCTGGTCGCCCTGGTCTCGAGCGGTCTCGGGGTGGCGGCCGCGTCGGCCGCCCCGGCGGACGCCGTGGTGTGGGGCGGGCCCGGTCTCATCGGGCTGTCGGCCACCGAGAACGTGGGGCCCGTCGACCTGACCATGTCGGGAGGGGAGCCCACCCGCACTCCCGCGCCGGTGGCCTGGGGAGGAGCGGTGACCCTCGAACTGCCGGACGTGGTGGACGGAGCGGCCACCGAGGCGCGGCTCGTCCTGACCTCCTCCCCGGGCGCGGACGCCACCCGGGTGTACTCCAGCCTCAGCACCGACCCGGCGGAGCAGATCGCGCTCACCGACCTCGGCGGCGGTAGCTACCGCGTCGACCTCCCGGCCGACGACGGGGTCAACGGGCCGATCGGGCTGCTCTCGCTCAAGCCGATCGACTCCTCCCACGACGTCGTCGTCAGCGCTGGTGCCGGCTTCGGCCTCGACACGTTCGGGTACTGGCTCGACCTCTCCGCAGGTGGGCCGGCCGCGGTCACGCTGTCGCCGCAGGCCACGCTGAACGCCTGGCTCGACGGTCCCTCCCTCCGTGCCGGCGAGAGCCTCGACGTGACGATCCCCGCCGGGTCGTGGCTGGACACCCACGGCTTCCCCGGCATGGGAGTCCCCACCGCCGCCCTGGCCGCGGCCGAGCACGACCTCCGGACGGGCCCGGCGGTGCCCGTCACGCCTGCCGTGTCGGCCGACGGCCGGACCGCTACCGTCACGGTCCCGGCCGGGACCACCGCGGGCTCCTACCTCCTCGTCATCGCCGTGGGCGAGGCCACGGACGAGGTGATCGCGCGGGCCGTGGTCCGCCTCGAGGTCTCGCAGGCCCTCAACACCGGCCTGCGGTCGGACACCGGATGGGTCGAGGAGGCCCCGGCCGGCGCCGGGACGTCCCCGCTGGTGCCGCTCGGCGCCGGGATGGTGCTGACCGCCGGGACCGTCGCCGTGCTGGTGCTCCGGCGCCGGGCGGGCACCCGGTCCTGACGTGCGCCGCCCGACCCGGCCGACCCGCCGCGCGGCGGCCCTCACGGGGGCCGCCGCGCTCGGCGTGGCCGGCGTGCTGCTGCTGGTCCTCGGCCTGACGGCAGGCGGCCCTCTCGCCCCGACGCGGGCCGGGGAAACGGTGGCCGCGCCGGCCGTCCCGTCGACCCCGGTGCCGCCCGCGTCGTCGCCGACCCCCGCGCCGGCGCCGTCCTCCCTCCCGACCGCCCGCCACACGCCGTCGTCCGCCGTGCGACTGGTCGTCCCGTCGGTGGGCCTGGACCTGCCGCTGCTCGGGCTCACCCCGCGCCGCGGCGTGATCGACCCGCCGCTGCTCACCGCCGGCTACTGGCTCGAGCCGTACGGCGCGCCGGTCGGGGCCGCCGAGCGGGCGACCAACACCCTGTACGTCGCGGCGCACTCGGCGGGGCGCGGGGACGACGGCTTCGACCCGCTGCTGACGCCGGATCACCGGGGTGCCGCGGTGGGACCGGGCGACGTGGTCGAGGTGCGCACGCCGGAGGGCACGGTCAGCTACACCGTCACCGGCACCCAGCGGGTCGCGAAGGGCGCCCTGCCCGACGCCGCCGGCGTGTGGGAGAGCTCCCCGGGCCGGCTCGTGCTGATCACCTGCTTCCAGCGCGCCGACGGTCGCGAGGCCACCGAGAACCTGGTGGTCGTCGCCGAGGCGTGACGCCCGCCGACCGCGCCAACCCCGTAGCCCCGCCGATGATCAGGTGACCTGGTCGTTGCCGGTCCTGGCTCACCACCGGTGGTGAGCCAGGACCGGCAACGGTGATCTGACCTGATCGTCGTCGGGGGGCGCCGCCGCGAGGTCAGGTGACCCGGGAGCGCTCGGTCGGGTAGCTCTCGTGGGCGCCGGTGGCGAGCACCTCGCGCAGGCGGTCCACCGCGTCCCACACGTCGACGAAGCGGGTGTAGAGCGGTGCCGGGCCCAGGCGCACGCGGTCCGGCGTCCGGAAGTCCGGCACCACGCCGCGGTCGACCAGCGCCTGCGTCAGCTGCCAGGCCTGCGGGTGGGCCAGCGTGACGTGCCCGCCGCGGCGGGCGGGGTCCCGGGGGGAGGCCACCGCGACGCCGTGCGGGGCCAGCCAGGCGTCGGCCAGCGCGATCGCCAGCTCGCCGAGCTTCCGGCCCTTGGCGGCCAGCCGGTCCACCCCGGCCTCGGCCACCAGGCGGACCCCGACCTCGACCGGGGCCAGGCCGAGCACCGGCGGGGTGCCCACGGCGAAGCGCTCGATCCCCGGCACCGGGTCGTAGGCCGGGCCCATCGCGAACTGGTCGCGCTGGCCGAACCAGCCCCAGATGGGCTGGCGCAGCGACTCCTGCAGCTCGCGCCGCACGTAGAGGAAGGCCGGCGCCCCGGGCCCGCCGTTGAGGTACTTGTACGAGCAGCCGACGGCCAGGTCGGCGCCGGCGGCGGCGAGCTCCACCGGCACCGCGCCGGCGGCGTGCGAGAGGTCCCAGACCACCAGCGCCCCGGCGTCCCGCGCCGTCCGCGTCACCGCCGCGAGGTCGACCAGGGCGCCCGAGCGGTAGGCCACCGCGGAGAGGACGACGGCGGCCACCCGCTCGTCCAGCGCGGCGGCCAGCACCGCCGGGTCCAGCCCCTCGTCGATGTCGGCCGGCACCTCCCGCACGGTCATCCCGCGGGCCGCCGCCACCCCGGCCACCACGTACCGGTCGGTGGGGAAGTCGTCGGCGCAGCACACGAGCACGTCCCGGCCGGGCCGGGCGTCGGCGGCGGCCACGAGCAGCTTGTACAGGTCCACCGTGGTCGAGTCGCCGACCAGCACCTCGCCGGGCCGGGCGCCGAGCACGCCCTCGGCCAGCAGGTCGCCGATCCGGGTGGCCGCGCCGATCCACGACGACCACGAGCCGATCAGCCCGCGGGCCCACTCCTCCTCGACGACCCGGGCCAGCGCGGCCGGCGTCTCGCGGGGCATCCGGCCGAGGGAGTTGCCGTCGAGGTACAGCACGCCGTCCTCGCCGGCGCCGGCGAAGCGCGCGCGGAAGCCGGCCAGCGGGTCGGCGTCGTCGAGGGCCGCGGCGGCGGCGCGGGTGAGGTCCACGCCGTCGTGTCTACCGGGTTTCAGGCCGGGCGCGGGCCGGGGGTGGACGCCAGCCACCAGGCGGCCGTGGCCGCGACCCCCAGGGCGGCGGCGAGCAGGAACGGGGCCTCGAGGCCGGCGCCCGACGCCAGCCACCCGCCGCCGAGGGCACCGAGCGCGGCGGCGCCGTACACGGCGGTCCGCCAGGTCGCCGTCACCCGGCCGAGCAGCCCCCGGGGGACCACCCGCTGGCGCAGCCCCGCGGCCGCCACGTTCAGCAGGCCGAAGCCGGCGCTGGTGGTGACGACGACCGCGCCGGCCGACCACAGCCCGGGCGCGGCCGCCAGCAGGCACGGGGTGGCCGTGGCCAGCAGCGCCCCGGCGGCGACCACCCCGCGGTGCCGCCGGCCGCCGACCAGCCGGTCGGCGAGCAGGGCGCCGGCCAGCCCGCCGCCGGCGCCCAGCGCCAGCAGGCCGCCGAAACCGACCGCCCCGAGCCCCAGGCGCGCCTCGGCGTAGAGGACGAAGACGGCGAACCAGGCGCTGTCGGCCAGCGCGACGACCGCGACGGCGCCGGCCAGCACGCGCAGCAGCCGGTCCCGGGCCAGCCACCGCAGCCCCGCACCGGCCCCCCGGGGCGGGTTCGCCCCGGGCCCCGCGGGAGCGGCGGTCACCGACAGCACGGCGGCCGGTACCGACAGCACCAGCAGGACGGCGACCGCCGTGGCCGCACCGTTGACGAGGAAGGGCAGCGCCGCCCCCGCGGCGAACAGCAGCCCGCCCACCAGCGGGCCGACGAACTCGTTGCCGACGAGGGTGCCCGCGACCAGCCGGCCGTTGGCCCGCTCCAGCAGCGCCGTGGGCACCAGCCGGGGGACGGCGGTCTCGGTCGCGACGTCGCGGACGGTCTCGGCCACCCCGAGCAGGAAGGCGGCGAGCGCGACGGCGGGCACGGTCGCGCGGTCGGCCAGCAGCAGCGCCACCAGCGCCAGCAGCACCAGCACCCGGCCGCCGTCTGCGGACGGCAGCAGCACGCGGGCGCCGTGCCGGTCGGCCAGCACGCCGGCCACCGGGCCGGTGAGCAGCCACGGCAGCGTCCCGGCCGCCGCGACGGCGCCGACGGCCAGCGGGTCCCCGGACAGCCACGCCGCGAGGAGGGGGAAGGCGGCCAGCCGGATGCCGTCCCCGAGGTTGACCAGCACCGCGGCGGACCAGAACGTCCAGAACGGGCGGCCCAGCCTCACGCGGGGAGGCTAGCGTCGACGACCGTGACCCAGCTGCACGACCTGACCGCGCTCGAGCAGGCCGCCGCCGTCCGCGCGGGGGAGACCGGCCCGGTCGAGCTCGTCGAGCACGCGCTGCGCCGGATCGAGGCCCTCGACGGCGGGCTCGGTGCCTTCCTCACCGTGACCCCCGACCGGGCGCTGGCGGCCGCCCGGCGGGCCGAGCACCGGCGGGCGCGCGGCGGGGAGCTGCCGCCGCTGCTCGGCGTCCCGACCGCGATCAAGGACCTGAACAACACCGCCGGCGTCCGCACGACGTTCGGCTCGGCGCTGTTCGCCGACAACGTGGCCGCGGTGGACGACGCCGTCGTCACCAAGCTCGCCGCGGCCGGGACGATCAGCGTGGGCAAGACGAACACGCCCGAGTTCGGCTTCCCCTGCTACACCGACAACGCCCTCGCCGGGCCGGCCCGCTGCCCGTGGGACCGCGCGCGGCTGGCCGGGGGGTCCAGCGGCGGGGCCGCGGTCGCGGTGGCCGCCGGGATGCTGCCGGTCGCCCAGGGCAGCGACGGCGGCGGCTCGATCCGCATCCCGGCCAGCATCAACGGGCTGTACGGCATCAAGCCCAGCCGCGGCCGGGTCAGCAACGCCCCGCTCGGCGGCGACGTCACCGGCCTGGGCACCAACGGCCCGATCGCTCGCACCGTCCGGGACGCCGCCGCGCTCCTCGACGCGATGGCCGGGCCGGTGCTCGGCGACGCCACCTGGGCGCCCCCGCTGCCGCCGGGGGAGACCTTCCTCGGCGCGGCCGACCGGCCGGTGGGCCGGCTGCGGATCGGCCGGCACCTGGAGTCGCCCATGCCCGACGCCGTCCTCGACCCCGACGTGCAGGCGGCGCTGGACGACGCCACCACCCTGCTCACCGGCCTCGGGCACGAGGTCGAGGACGTCCCCGGCGGGCTGCTCGGCCCGGACGTGCTCGCCGCCTTCGAGCGGGCCTGGACGCTGTCGGGCACCCTGCTGCCCGTGCCGCCCGAGCGCGCGCACGAGCTGCGCCCGCTCACCCGCGAGCTGCGCTCCCGGGGCCTGGCGCTCTCGGCCCAGGCGGCGATGGAGGCGCTCACCGCCCTCCGGCTGTTCTCCCGCCGCTTCCTGCACGCCACCCGGCGCTTCGACGTGCTCGTCGCGCCGGTGACCACGATGACGCCGCGGCCGCTGGGCTGGTTCGACGCCGACGGCGACGGGGCGGCGGACTTCGAGCGGCAGAAGCGGTACGCCGCCTTCACCGCGGTCTTCAACGTCACCGGCCAGCCGGCGGTCAGCGTGCCGCTGCACTGGACACCCGAGGGCCTCCCCGTCGGCACCATGCTGGTCGGCCGCCCCGCCGACGAGGCCACGCTGGTCGCGCTCTCCGCGCAGCTGGAGGCCGCCCGCCCCTGGGCGCACCGGCACCCGCCCGGGTGGGCCTGAGCGGGGGCCGGCAGGCGCCAGCCGGTAGGTTGGCGGCGTGACCGTCGTCGAGACACTCCTCGTCTTCGTCGTGGCCCCGCTGGCCGTCATCCTGATCTTCTGGGCGCTGGTCTACCTGCCCGGTGGGCGGCGCCGGAAGCTCCGCTACAAGCCGGGGCAGGCCTGGGAGCACGAGCCCGTCTGGTACGAGCCGCACCCGGCCGGCGGCGCCGGTGGCGGGCACGGGACCGGCCCGGCGGCCGTCCCGGGCTCGGGCACCAGCGCCCTCGGCTCGTCGATGTACCCGGAGCAGCGGCCCGAGCTGGAGGCCGGCGACGGGCAGGCGCGCGCGGCCGGGGCCACCGCGGTCGGGGCCGGCGGGCAGGCCGTCGTCGGTGGCCCGCTCGGCGGCGCCCGCGGCACCTGGTGACGACGTGACCGCTCCCGACCCCCGCACCCCGAGCGCCCCCGGAGACCGCCGATGACCGGCTCGCTGGAAGTCACCTCGCACGACACCGCGACGAACGCCGGCACGCTGCCGACGCGCGACGAGGAGCCGGACGGCCCGCCCATCTTCTCCGACCGGGAGCTGGCGCGCCTCGACGAGGCGCTGACCATGTCCTCCCGCGAGACCGGCCTGCGGTTCACCCTCTACATCGGCGACCTCGGGCCGCAGACCCGCAGCTACGCCGAGGAGCTGTTCGCCCGCTCGGGGGACCACCTGGCCGACTCCTGCCTCCTCGCGATCTCGCCCGGGCAGCGGGTGATCGAGGTCGTCACCGGGGCCGGTGCCGCGCGCCGGCTGCCCGACCGGGCCTGCGCCCTGGCGGTGCTCTCGATGACCAACGCCTTCGCCGGCGGGGACCTCGTCGGCGGCATCGTCAACGGGCTGCGCCAGCTCTCCGACCAGGCGGGGCACCCGCGCGGGCTGCACACCCACTAGAAGGACCCCGTCCTCCTCCCCGCTCGCAGGCTCGCGGCGAGCCTCGGGACGGGGCCGTCCTGCCCCCCGCCACCCGCACGCTCGCGGCGGGCCTCGGGACGGGGCCGCGGCGGGCGGGTGAGCCGCGATCATGATGTCCGGGAAGCGACACCCCGGCCCACGCCGGCGCGGCGCTTCCCGGACATCATGATCGTCGCGGCGAGGGGCCGGTTCAGCCCGCGGCGGTGTCACGCTCGCGCGCCCGCAGGGCCCGGGCGATGCCGTCCCGGCCCTCGGTGACCAGCCGCCGCAGCGGTGCCGGGTGCGCCCCGTCGGCCAGCCAGGCGTCGGCGGCGTCCAGGGTGCGCTGCTCGACCACCGGCGGGAACAGGTACTGGACGGCGTTCTTCGCGATCTCACCCGGCCGGTGCGCCCAGAACGGGCCGATCTCGGCGAAGTAGCGGTCGACGTAGCCGGCGGTCAGCTCGCGCTGGGCCGGGTGCCAGAAGCCCCCGACCATCGCCTCGTGCACGGCGTTGGGCAGCGTGTCGTCGGTGAAGGTGCGGCTCCAGGTCTCCTCCTTGGCCGCCGCCGTCGGCCGCAGGGCCCGCGCGGTCGCCGCCCGGCGCTGCCCGGTGGCGGTGGGGTCGCGCTCCTCCTCGGCGTCGATCTCGGCGTCGCCGGCCGCACCGATGGCGACCAGCCCGTTGAGGAAGGCCCAGCGGGCGTCGGCGTCCACGGCGCACCCCTCGATCACCCGTGACCCGTCGAGCAGGCCGCGCAGGACGGCGGCGTGCTCCTCGGTGCGCGCGGCCGCCGCGAGGGTGCGGGACCACTGCAGCTGCACGTCGCTGCCCGGCTCGGCGGTCTGGAGCGCGGCCAGCGCCTTGTCCGCCAGCGCCCGCCACCCGCTCTCGGCCCACTGCGGGTCGGCGTACGAGGTCAGCGCGCTCTGCACCCGCGCCAGCAGCGACTGGACGACGCTGATCTCGGTCTCGGCGTCCACCCCGGCCAGCACCAGCCCCACCCAGTCGCGGGCCGGCAGCTCGGCGTCCCGGGTCATGTCCCAGGCCGCCGACCAGCACAGTGCCCGGGCCAGGGAGTCGGGGATGTCGGCGATGGACCGCTGCAGCGTGGCCAGGGACCGCTCGTCGAGGCGGAGCTTGGCGTAGGTGAGGTCCTCGTCGTTGACCAGGACCAGGTCGGCCGCCGGGTGGCCGGCCAGCTCGGGGACCTCGGTGCGCTCGCCGTCGACGTCCAGCTCGACGCGGTGCGTGCGGGTCAGCCCCTCGGGCCCGGCGCTGTAGAGGCCGACGGCCAGCCGGTGCCGGCGCAGCACCGGGTGCTCGGGAACCGCCGTCTGCTCGATGGCGAAGGAGCGGTAGCGGCCGTCGTCGGACAGCTCGAGGACCGGGCGCAGGGTGTTGACCTGGCTGGTCTCCAGCCACTGCCGCGACCACTCCGACAGGTCGCGGCCGGTGGCCTCCGAGAGCGGGTCGAGCAGGTCGGCCAGCGTGGTGTTGCCGTACTCGTGGGCCCGGAAGTAGCGGCGGATCCCGGCCAGGAACTCCTCCCGGCCGACGTAGGCCACCAGCTGCTTGAGCACCGAGGCGCCCTTGGCGTAGGTGATGCCGTCGAAGTTCACCTCGACCGCTGCCACGTCGACCATGTCGGCGGCCACCGGGTGGGTGGAGGGCAGCTGGTCCTGGGCGTAGGCCCAGGCCTTCTCGCTGTTGGCGAAGGTGGTCCAGGCGGTCGCGTACTCGGTCGCCTCGGCCTGGCACAGCACCGAGATGTAGGTGGCGAACGACTCGTTGAGCCACAGGTCGTCCCACCAGCGCATGGTGACCAGGTCGCCGAACCACATGTGGGCCAGCTCGTGCAGCACCGTCTCGGCGCGCCGCTCGTAGCGGGCGCGGGTGGCCCGCGAGCGGAACACGTAGTCCTCGAGGAAGGTGACCGCACCGGCGTTCTCCATGGCCCCGGCGTTGAACTCGGGGACGAACAGCTGGTCGTACTTGTCGAACGGGTACGGGTAGTCGAAGACCCGCTGGTAGAAGTCGAAGCCCTGCTTGGTGACCCGGAACAGCTCCTCCGGGTCGAGGTGCTGGGCCAGCGAGGCGCGGCAGTACAGCCCCAGCGGGATGCCCTCGTGCGAGTCGGTCACCCGGGCGTAGGGGCCGGCGACCAGGGCCAGCAGGTAGGTCGACAGCCGCTTGGTCGCCGCGAAGTGCACGAGCTGGGAGCCACCGGGGCCGGCCTCGACGGTGCGCTCGCCGCTGTTGGACACCACCTGCCAGTCGAACGGCGCCGTGACGTGCACCGCGAAGGTGGCCTTGAGGTCGGGCTGGTCGAAGCAGGCGAACACCCGCTTGGCGTCGGCCGGCTCGAAGTGGGTGTAGAGGTAGACCTGCGCGTCCTCGGGGTCGACGAAGCGGTGCAGCCCCTCCCCGGAGTTGGAGTACCGGCAGTCGGCGTCCACCACGAGCGTGTTCTCCGCCGCCAGGCCGGGCAGCGGCAGCCCGTCCTCCTCGGTCCAGGTGGCGACGTCGAGGGGCACCCCGTTGAGGGTCGCCGAGCGGACCCGCTCGGCGACCAGGTCGATGGACGTGCCCGCGCCCGGCTCGCGGCAGGTGAAGCGCACCGTCGTCGTCGAGCGGAAGGTGCCCTCACCCGGCCGGCCGGCGCCGTCGGTCAGGTCGAACCGGAGGTCGTAGCCCCCGATCGCCAGCAGGCGGGCGCGGGCGGCGGCGTTCTCGCGGGTCAGGTTGGGTACGGCCACGCCCGGCAGCCTCCCACGCGCTGCCGACGCACCGTCGGTTGAGGGAACAACCACCTCGCCGGTCGGCTTGGCACGGAGGAGGCACCGACCCGACCCGCAGCGAGGAGACCCCATGACCGAGGCAGTGCAGAGCGCCCCCGTGAAGGCCCGGGTGGACTTCTGGTTCGACCCGCTGTGCCCGTGGGCGTGGCTGACCAGCCGCTGGGTGCTCGAGGCCGCCAAGGTGCGCGACATCGACGTGCACTGGCACGTGATGAGCCTGACCGTGCTCAACCGCGGGCGGGACCTCCCCGCCGACTACCAGGAGATGATGACCAAGGCCATCGGCCCGGTCCGGGTGGCCGTCGCCGCCGCCCAGCAGCACGGTGACGAGGTCCTCGGCGACCTCTACACCGCCATGGGCACGCTGCGGCACCACGAGGGCGTCGAGATCGACGAGCTCGTCGCCCCGGCCCTGGAGCGGGTCGGCCTGCCGGCATCCCTCGCCGAGGCGGCCACCTCCACCGAGTACGACGAGGACCTGGAGAAGAGCCACCACGCCGGCATGGACCCCGTGGGCGACGACGTCGGCACCCCCGTCATGCACATCGACGGCGTGGCCTTCTTCGGCCCGGTGATCAGCAGGGTGCCCACCGGTGAGGAGGCCGGCAAGGCCTTCGACGGTGCCGTCCTCCTGGCCAACCTGCCCGACTTCTGGGAGCTCAAGCGCACCCGGACCTCCGGCCCCGACATCTCGTCGGTCCCGGCCGACGCGCTGGAGCTGACCGGCCGCCGCTGAGGAAGGGCCTCGTCCCCGGGCGGGGCCTGGACGGGGCCGTGGTGAGCCGCTGGACGGGGCCCGCCCGGGGGGCCGTCGCGTGCGGGCTGCGGCACGGCGGGCGGGGTGCGGCATGCTGGCCCGGTGCCGCACCCCGTCCGCCAGCGCATCCTGATCACCGGTGCCAGCTCCGGCCTGGGCGAGGGCATGGCCCGCCGGTTCGCCGCCCTCGGCCGCGACCTCGCCCTGGTCGCCCGCCGCACCGACCGCCTCGACGCGCTGCGCGCCGACCTGCTGGAGCACCACCCCGGCATCCGCGTGGTGACCGCCGGGCTGGACGTCGACGACCCCGACGCGGTGGCGCGCGTCGTGCCCGGGCTGGTCGAGGAGCTCGGCGGGCTGGACCGCTTCGTCGTGAACGCCGGCATCGGCAAGGGCGCCTCCGTGGGCACCGGTCAGGCGGCGGTGAACCGCGCCGTCCTGCACACCAACGTCCTCGGCGCGCACGCCCAGTGCGAGGCCGCGATGGAGGTCTTCCGCGCCCAGGGCAGCGGTCACCTGGTGCTCGTCTCCTCCGTGGCGAGCGTCCGGGGGATGCGGCAGACCCGCACCGCCTACGGCGCCAGCAAGGCGGCGCTCAACGCGCTGGGCGAGGGCATCCGCTCCGACGTGCTGGGCACCGGCATCCGGGTGACGACGGTGCTGCCCGGCTACATCGCCACCGACATCAACGTGGGACGGCGCGGCCCGTTCACCGTCGACCTCGACACCGGGGTGGACGCCCTCACCGCGGCGATCGAGCGGGAGCCGGTGCGCGCCTACGTGCCCACCTGGCCGTGGCGCCCGGTGTCGGCCCTGCTGCGGGTGCTCCCCCTGCCCGCCGTGCGCCGCGTCACCTGACGGCGGCCCTCCTGCGGGGTCCTACCAGCAGATACGCATCGGCCGGTCGCGGGCGTCGACCGCGCCGTCCCCGACGCACTCCGCCGTGCCCTCGGCGACCCGCCGCGCCGACCAGGCGGCGGCGCAGGCGTCGAGCGCGTCCACGGCCGGCACCCGCGGCGGGGCCTCCAGCAGGGCGGCGTCCACGTCCATGACCGTGCGCAGCGCGGCCAGCCGCCGCGCCAGGCCGCGCGCGGTGACCTTGGCGTCCCGGAGCGCCGGGTCCAGCTCCCGGAAGGCCAGCTCGGGGTGCACCTCCACGACGTGCCCGGCGGGGGGCTCCCCGAGGGCCCGGTCGAGGGCGCGGATGGCCTTCACCAGCTGGAACGACTGGGCGGACGGCGCCCGCGGCGGGTTCGTCGCCGCCCGGGAGAGGGCGCGCGCCTCGGCGTAGTCGTCGGTGGCGAGCACCGCCCGGACGGGGGTCGGGAAGACCGAGCTCGCCGCGCCGTACGGGCGGAGCCGGTCGCGCGCCGCGACGTCGCAGGCCCGGACGCCGTCGTCCGCCAGCCCGATCGGCATGTCGATGCCGACCACGTCGACCCCCGGGACGGCGAGGACGGCGGCCACGTCGGCCAGGTCGAGCAGGCGGACCGACCGCCCGTCGAGCAGGGCGCCGACCCACCGGCCGCGCCAGCCGTCGACCCCCAGCACCGCCACCCGCGCAGCCTGACAGACTCCCGCCCATGCGCGTCTTCGTCGGGACCGACCACGCCGGCCTGGAGTTCAAGGAGCACCTCAAGCGGGCCCTCGCCGACGCCGGGCACGAGCCGGTCGACTGCGGGGCCTTCGAGTACGACGCCCAGGACGACTACCCGCCGTTCTGCTTCGAGGTCGGCGAGCGCACGGTCACCGAGCCGGGCAGCCTGGGCGTGGTCATCGGCGGCTCCGGCAACGGCGAGCAGATCGCGGCCAACAAGGTCCCCGGGGTGCGGGCCGCGCTGGTGTGGAACCGGTCGACCGCCGAGCTCGCCCGCCAGCACAACGACGCCAACGTGGTCTCGATCGGCGCCCGCCAGCACAGCGTCGAGGAGGCCACCGAGCTGGTGCTGGTCTTCCTCGCCACCCCGTTCAGCGGGGAGGAGCGGCACGCCCGCCGGATCGACCTGGTGAGCGAGTACGAGCAGGAGCGGCACCGCCCGGCCGGCGGGCTGCCCACCCGCGAGGACCGCGTCTAGCGGGCACCTCGCGCAGCGCAACGGCGGCCTCCGTGCAGGGCCCCGCGCCGAGCGTCAGCGCGGCGTGGGGGCACGGCCCTCCTGCAGGGTCCCGCCCCCGGCCCTCCTGCAGGGTCCCGCCCCCGGCCCCGTCCAGAGGCTCGCTGCGAGCTTTCGAGCAGTGAGGAGGACGGGGTCCTCTCAGAACTCGTCGGGGCACCACGGGGTGACCGGCCAGCGGAACGCGGTGGCCGCGAGCGTGACCGCGCCCGGGCTGACCTCGGTGACCCGGCCGGCCGCCTGCAGCGTCGCCAGCGAGACCCCGCCGAGGTAGGCGGCGCCCAGCGCCTCGACGTCGACGACCAGGTCGGGGTCGCGGTCGGTGCGGGCGCAGTGCCCGCCCGCCGGGTGGCCGGTCAGCCGCCAGCGGCCCTCGTTCCACGGGCAGAAGCGGTCGCGCACCTCGAGGACGAGGTCGATCGGCGCCGGGTAGCGGCGGGCGGCCAGGGCCCGGTCGACCTCGACCAGCCGCACCCACAGCCCGTCGAAGGGCTGCGCGTTGAGGGCCCGCGGGTTGGCCAGCAGGTGCCGGACGGGGTCGTCGGGCGACAGGAGCGGCGCCCGGACGGTCCGCACGAGGTCCACCGAGAGCAGCAGGCTCCACAGCGCGGCGTAGGCCGGCGTCGAGGAGGCGCGGACCTCCTCGACGGTGATCGTGCCCTCCGGCTCGCCGGCGTCGGTCCAGCCGGCCTTGAGCCGGAAGGCGGCGTACCCGCTGACCGTGCCGTCGGGCTCGGTGCACAGCGCGTACTGCCGCTGCATCGCGCCCTCGCGCCGGGAGGGGTCGTCGCGCACCTGGCGGTCCCACCAGCGGTCGTCGCGGGTCAGGTTGCCGGGCACCCAGCGCCGGAGCCGCTCGTGCACGGCCGGGGCGGCGGCCCGGTAGGCGGCGGCGTCGACCAGGTCCACCCGGCCCGCCCCGAGGTCGACGTCCGGGCGCAGCCGCAGCCGCTCGGTGCGCCCGTGCAGCCCGCCCTTCCAGGTGGCGGTGCCGTACCCGAACCGGCCGTAGATGGAGGCCTCCGACGCCCACAGCGCCGCGACCGGCTCGCGGCCGCGCATCCCGTCGAGCTGGCGGCGCATGATCCCGGTGAGCACGCCCCGGCGCCGGTGGGTGGGGGAGACGGTCACCCAGGTCACCCCGCCGCAGGGGACGACGGCGCCCGGCACGGTCAGCTCGCGGCTGTAGACCCCCGAGGTCGCGACCACCCGGTCGCCCTCCCACAGGGCCAGCGAGCGGTCCAGCTCCGCGTAGGGCGGGACGGCGTCGACGAACGAGGCGGGCCCCTCCTCGGCGAACACGGTGTGCATCGCGCGGGCGAACGCGGGCCACTCGTCGGCGGTCACGGGGCGGAGGTGGTCGGCGAGCTCGGTCACCTCCGCTGTCTACCGGGTGGGGACGACGGCCGGCGACCCGGTTACCGGTCGAGGGCCCGCGCCACGGCGTCGCGCACCGCACCGCGGAACGGCTCGCCGTGCCCGGGCAGCACCACGTCGGCGTCCAGCCGGGCGAGCGCCTCCAGCGCGGCGGCGGCCCCGGCCGGGTCGTGGTGGAACATCCGCGGCAGCAGCTGCGGGCCCGGGCGCGCCGAGGTCGGGTGCCCGGTGACCAGCGCGTCGCCGGTGAGGACGACGCCGGCCGCGGGCAGGTGCAGGGCGGTGTGGCCCGACGTGTGCCCGTGCGTCGGCACCGGCACCGGCGCCCCCGGCAGGTCCAGCGGTCCGCCCGGCGGGAACGGCACGACCGACGCCACCCGCACCTCCCGCGTCCCCCCGCGGCCCAGCGCGCGCACCGCCCAGGCGGCCACCCGCGGCCGCCACGCCTCCGCGAGCACGCGGGGCACCGTGACCTGCTCGAGGCGCTCCCGCCGGACGTGGGCCACCTCGACCGGGTCGGCGTGCACCGGGATGCCGTGCGCGGCCTGCAGCCGGGGCACCGCGCCCAGGTGGTCGGTGTGGGCGTGGGTGACCACCACGGCCCGGAGGTCCTCGGTGCGGTGGCCGGTGAGCGCGACCGAGCGCGCCACGTCGTCGGCGTCGCCCGGGTAGCCGGCGTCCACCAGCGTCAGGTCGGCCCCGTCCTCCAGCAGGTACCAGTTGACCAGGCCGCCGCGGACCCGGTGCACGCCGTCGGCGACCTGCACGACGTCGTCGGGGTGCAGGGCCACGATGGCCTCCTTCAGCCGCGCAGGTAGGCCAGGGTGGCCATGACCCGGCGGTGGTGGTCCTCGTCCTGGGCCAGGCCGAGCTTGGCGAAGATCCGCTGGGTGTGCTTCTCCACCGCGCCCTCGGTGACCACGAGGAGGCGGGCGATGGCGCTGTTGGAGTGGCCCTCGGCGATCATGCCCAGCACCTCGCGCTCGCGCGGGGTGAGCCGGCGGACCGGGTCGTCGGCGCGCCTCCGGGCGAACAGCTGGGCGACCACCTGCGGGTCCAGCGCGGTGCCGCCGGCGACGACGTCGGCCAGCGCCGCGACGAAGGAGTCGACGTCGGTCACCCGGTCCTTGAGCAGGTAGCCGACGCCGCCGCGGCCGTCGGCGAGCAGCTCGTCGGCGTAGGCGACCTCCACGTACTGGGAGAGCACGAGCACCGCCGTCCCCGGCACCGCCGCGCGCGCTTCGACCGCCGCGCGCAGGCCCTCGTCGGTGTGCGTGGGCGGCATGCGGACGTCGACCACGGCGACGTCCGGGCGGTGCTCGCGCACCGCCCGGACCAGGGAGGGCCCGTCGCCGACGGCGGCGACCACCTCGGAGCCCTCGTCCTCGAGCAGCCGGACCAGGCCCTCCCGCAGGAGCACCGAGTCGTCGGCGATCACGACCCGCACGGCACCTCCGCGACCAGCCGGGTGGGCCCGCCGGCGGGGGAGTCCACGGTCAGGACGCCGTCTACCGCGCGCAGCCGGTCGGCCAGGCCGGCCAGGCCGTGCCCGGGCGCGGCCACCGCGCCGCCGCGGCCGTCGTCCTCGACGACGACCCGCAGGGCCGGGCCGGCGGCGACCACGACGACCTGGCACGCGGTGGCGCCGCTGTGCTTGGCCACGTTGGCCAGCGCCTCGCTCACCACGAAGTACGCGGTGTTCTCCACGACCGGCGCCAGGCGCTCCTGCGGCAGGTCGACGGCCAGCTCGACCGGCACGGGGGAGCGGGCGGCGACGGCGGCCAGCGCCGCGGCCAGGCCGCGGTCGGCCAGGACCGGCGGGGCGATGCCGCGGGAGAGGGCGCGCAGCTCCTCCAGCGCCTCCTTGGCCAGGCCCGCCGCCTCGCCGAGCGTGGCCCGCGCGGCCTCGGGGTCGCGCTCGAGCTGCCGCTGGGCGCGGGAGAGGTCCATGCCCAGGCGCACGAGGTGCTGCTGCGGGCCGTCGTGGATGTCGCGCTCCAGCCGGCGCAGCGCCACCGCCTCGGCGGCGACGGCGGCGTCCCGCCCCCCGGCCAGCCGGCCGAGCTCGGCCTGCGTGGCGGCGCGGGAGGTCAGCAGCGCCCGGCCGACCTGGGCCTGCAGGACGGCGACGACCCGGACGGCGAGCGGCAGCAGCAGGGCGAAGACGACGCCGATGAGGGTGTAGAAGGCGATCCGCGCGCCGCGGCCGGTGTCGAGGCCCAGGAGCTGGAGCAGGTCCTGGTCGCCCTCGCTCTCGGGCAGCGCCCAGTCCCAGGCGCCGTAGGTCAGCCCGCCCAGGGCGCCGGCCCAGAAGGTCACCGTGACGACGAAGGCCAGGACCGCGAACGGGAACCGGACGACGGCGTGCAGCGCGTCCAGCCAGCACTGCGGGTCGCGCAGCGGCGTGGTGAGCCGGCGGACGCGGCCGCCGGTGGGGGTGGCGTACGCCGGCCGCGGCAGCGGGCGGCCCAGCACGGCCGGCAGCCAGGCCCGCTCGGCAGCGGCCAGGCCGCGGGCGGCCAGCAGCGTGGCCGCGAGGACGGCCACGCCCACCCACACGACGAGCAGCCCGGCGCCGGTGGCCAGCCCGGTGACGACGACGACGAAGGCGGCCACCCCCAGCGGGAAGGCGGCCAGCGAGTAGCCGGTGTCGAGCCCGAGCTGCCGCAGCCGCCCGCGGAGCGCGACGGCGGGCGGGGGCGTGGACACGGGAGGCCGGACGGCGGTGTCGGTGGTCATGCCGTCGAGCCTGCTGGCGGGACGGCGCGGGGCCGATCCCGCCAGCAGGCCGATCGGGTGTCGGGCTGGCCCGACGGGCAGGTGCTCATCTCGGCGGCGATGGTCCTGGCCCGCCCGGGCGGTGTCCAGCACCCGGGTCGCTACTGTCGGCCGCGAGCCGTGGCCCCCCGCCGCCGTCGTGCCACCGCGCGACCGGGAGCCCGGCCGGGGGAGGTCCCGTGCGCGCAACGTCCGTGCCGATCGTGCTCACCGTGCTGCTCGTCGGGAGCGGGTGCACCGGTTCGCCGGGGTCGGACGCCGACGCCCGGGAGTCCGCCGCGGTGACCACCGCCGAGCCGGACGCCGGCCTCACCCTCGTCGCCGACGAGGACCCGGTCGCGGCGGCCGTGTCGGCCAGCCGGGCGCTGTTCGACGGCGCCGGGGTGGTCGCGCTCGCCCGCGACGGTGACACCCCCGGCACGCTGCTGGCCGCCTCGGCCGCCGCGGGCCTCGGCGTCCCCCTGCTGCTGGAGCCCGGCGGCGGGGGCGGCGCCGCCGTCGCCGAGGAGCTGGAGCGGCTGGGCGCGGGCACCGTGCTCGCGGTCGGCGAGGCCGAGGGCCCGGCCGAGGACGGCCCCGCGGTGGTGCGCGTCCCGGCCGACCCCGCCGCGGTGGGCGAGGTCACCGGGCTGGACCTCGGCGACCCGCAGCAGGTCGCCGACGGCGAGGCCGCCGCGGCCGTCGCGGGCCTGGACCCGGAGGATCCCGTCGCCCTCGTCGCCGGCGGCACCGGGGAGGAGGAGGCCGCCGGGGAGGACCCGGGCACGCTGCCCGAGGTGGAGCGCGGCGAGCCGCTGGCCGACACCCTCGTGCTGGCCACCGGTGCGGACGACGAGCTGGCCGGCCTGGCCACCGCCCGGGCCGCGGGCGCGCAGGTGCAGCTCACCGACGGCGCCACCGACCCGCGGGCCTCGGAGGACCTCGTGGCGCTGATGGGCGAGGCGGACCCGGGCAGCGTCGTCGCCCTGGGTGCCGGGTTCGCCGCGGAGGACGGCCTGGACTGGAAGCTGCAGACCGCGGCCACCGGCACGCAGCTGCCCGCCGGCGGGCAGCTGCTGTTCCCGGAGCACTTCTTCGTCGCGCTCTACGGGCACCCGGGCACCGGCGCGCTCGGCGTCCTCGGCGAGCAGCCGCTGGACGCCGCGATCGAGCGGGCGCAGGCGCACGCGGCGCCGTACGAGCCGCTGGTCCAGGACGCCACCGTCGTCCCCTCCTTCGAGATCATCGCGACGGTGGCCTCGGAGTTCGCCGGCCCCGACGGGAACTACTCCACCGAGGTGCCCGCCGAGGAGCTGCGCCCGTGGGTGGAGGCCGCCGGCGAGGCCGGGCTCTACATCGTGATCGACCTGCAGCCGGGGCGCACCGACTTCGTCACCCAGGCCGAGCTCTACCGGTCGCTGCTGGAGATGCCGCACGTCGGCCTGGCCCTGGACCCGGAGTGGCGGCTGGGGCCGAACCAGGTGCACCTGACCCAGATCGGGCACGTCGACATCGAGGAGGTCAACCGGGTCGTGACCTGGCTGGCCGACCTCACCCGGGAGAACCAGCTGCCGCAGAAGCTGCTCGTGCTGCACCAGTTCCGGGTCGACATGATCCCGGACCGCGATCAGCTCGACATGTCGCGCGACGAGCTCGCGGTCATGGTGCACGCCGACGGCCAGGGCGGGCAGGGTGCCAAGCAGGACACCTGGCGGGTGCTGCACCAGACCGGCCCGGAGGACCTGTACTGGGGCTGGAAGAACTTCTACGACGAGGACCTGCCCATGCTGAGCCCGGAGGAGACCATCGCCCAGGTCGACCCGCGCCCGCAGCTGATCAGCTACCAGTAGGCCGCCGGGGCTCCCGTTCCGTCGGTCCCCTGTGGTGAGGTGACCGGGCCATTCACTCCTGCACCGTCTCCTGAGGAGGGCCCGTGACCACCGTCGTCGGCGAGGAGCTCGACCCGCGCCTGCTCGAGCACCGGCGCGAGCTGACCGGCTACTGCTACCGCATGCTCGGCTCGGCGTTCGACGCCGACGACGCGGTGCAGGAGACCATGGTCCGGGCCTGGCGCGGCCTGGCCGCCTTCGAGGGCCGCTCGGCGCTGCGCTCGTGGCTGTACCGCATCGCCACGAACGTCTGCCTCGACCAGCTCTCCGGCCGGCAGCGGCGCGCCCTGCCGATGGACCTCTCGGGGTCGCCGTGGAAGCCGGTGGAGGCCTCGCTGTCGGCCCGCCGGCCGGCCGAGGCCTGGGTCGAGCCGGTGCTCGACCGCCGGGTCGTCGCCGAGGACGCCGACCCCGCCGAGCAGGCCGTGCAGCGGGAGTCGGTGCGGCTGGCCTTCGTCGCCGCGCTGCAGCACCTGCCGCCGCGCCAGCGGGCGGTCCTGCTGCTGCGCGACGTGCTGCGCTGGAAGGCCGACGAGGTCGCCACGCTCCTGGAGACCACGGTGGCGTCGGTGAACAGCGCGCTGCAGCGGGCCCGGGCGACGCTGGCCGCGCTCGACGGGGAGCTGCAGACCCAGCCGCTGGACGACGACGCCCGCGACCTGCTCGACCGCTACGTCGACGCCTTCGAGCGCTACGACATCGACGCCTTCGTCGCCCTGCTGCACGAGGACGCGACCCAGCACATGCCGCCGTTCGAGATGTGGCTGCGCGGCCGCGACGACATCGGCGCCTGGATGCTGGGCCCCGGGGGCGGCTGCCGCGGCTCGAAGGTGCTGCTCACCGAGGCCAACGGCGCGCCGGCGGTGGCCCAGTGGCGCCCGTTGGAGGGAGGTGGTCACACGCCGTGGGCGCTGCACGTGCTCGAGGTGCGGGCGGGCCGGGTGGCCCACATCTCGAGCTTCCTCGACCTCGACAACGACCTGTTCGCCCGGCTCGGCCTGCCGGCGCACCCCCCGGCCTGACCGCGGACGCCGCCCCACCCTCCCGTCCGCCCCGGCAGGTGTCGTCCTGGTGACAGGACGCGGGGCGCGGGGGCGGTGCCGCGGTCGGCCGGCGGGGCGCCGCTAGCGTCCCGGCGCATGGCCCACCCCGTCCCGACCGACGACCGACTGGAGCGGTGGGAGCAGGCCGCCGAGTGGCCGCTCATCGCCGCCGCCGTCCTGTTCGTGGTCGCCTACGCGTGGCCGGTCATCGACCCCGACCTGGCCGCGCCGTGGCCCGAGGTGCTCACCGTGCTCACCTGGGCGACCTGGACGGTGTTCGCCGTCGACTACCTCGTCCGGCTGGGGCTGGCCCGCGACCGGGGGGCGTTCGTGCGGACCCACGTGGTGGACCTCGCGCTCGTCGTCCTGCCGCTGTTCCGCCCGCTGCGGCTGCTGCGCCTGGTGACCCTGCTCAACGTGCTCAACCGCAACGCCGGCCGGTCGCTGCGCGGGCGGGTGGCGGTGTACGTGGCGGGCGCGACGACGCTGGTGCTGTTCCTCGCCGCCGTCGCCGCCCTCGACGCCGAGCGCGACGCCCCGGACGCCAACATCACCGGCTTCCCTGACGCCGTCTGGTGGGCGTTCGCCACCGTGACCACCGTGGGCTACGGCGACCGCTTCCCGGTGACCCCGACCGGCCGCGCGATCGCGGTCGGGCTGATGCTCGCCGGCATCGCGCTGCTCGGCGTGGTGACCGCCGCGCTGGCGTCGTGGCTGGTCGAGCGGGTGGAGGAGGTCGAGGAGGAGTCGCAGGCGGCGACGCGGCGGGACGTGCACGCGCTGGCCGACGAGGTGGCCCGGCTGCGGGCCGAGCTGGCCCGGAGCCGGGCCCGTCCGGAGCGGGACAGCCGCTGACGCCGCGACCGCCGGTCAGCGGCCGCGGCGGGGGACGGCGGACGGGCCCCGGGTCAGGCCGTCGTGAAGGTCCACGTCACGGTGTCCGCGAGCGGGTTGCCGGCCAGGTCGGTGACCCCGTCGGCGCCGCCGGCGACCGTCGCGGTGTAGGTGGTGCCGGCCGACAGCGGAGCGCTCGGCGTGAGGATCCACCTCCGGCCCTCGGTCCCGCTCGGGGTCACCGTCGCGTCCACGGTGGAGCCGCCCGCGGTCAGCGTGACCGTGGCGGCAGTGACGTTCTGGACCGCCTCGCTGAAGGCCACCGTGACGGGCTGGGCCGGATCGACGCCGGTCGCGCCCGCGGCGGGGATCTGCAGGGTCACGCGCGGCGCCGGACCGGTCAGGAAGGTCCAGGAGACGGGGGCGAGGGCGGTGCCGGAGGCATCCGTGACGGCGCTCGTCGCCTGGACGGTGTACCGCGTGTCCGCGGCCAGGTTGGCGTCGGGGTTCAGGACCCACCGGGTGCCGGCCGAGTTGCTGCTCAACGCCGCGCTGACCGGCGCCCCGCCGGCCGGCGTCAGCGTGAGACCGGCATCGACCCCCATGACCCGCTCGCTGAACGTCACGACGACGTTGGTGGCGGCGCCGACGGCGACGGCGCCGTCGGCCGGGCTGGCGGCCGTGATCGTCGGGGCGGTGCCGTCGCCGGCCGCGGGGGCGGTGGTGAAGCTCCAGCTGGTGGCGGGCAGCGGGTTGCCGGCGGCGTCGGTGATGGCGGTGCTGAGGGTGGCGGTGTAGGTGGTGCCGGCGGTCAGGGCGGCGGCCGGCTGCAGGGTGGCCACGTTGCCGGTGCCGTCGTAGCTGACCGCGGCGGGCACGGTGGCGCCGCCGGTGGTGAGGGTGAAGGTGCCGGTGGTGACGTTCTGCACCGGCTCGCCGAAGGTGGCCGTGACCGGGGTGGTGGTGGGCACCCCGGTGGCGCCGTCGGCGGGGGTGGTGGCGGTGACCGCCGGCGGGGTGGTGTCGGCCGCGGGGGCGGTGGTGAAGCTCCAGCTGGTGGCGGGCAGCGGGTTGCCGGCGGCGTCGGTGATGGCGGTGCTGAGGGTGGCGGTGTAGGTGGTGCCGGCGGTCAGGGCGGCGGCCGGCTGCAGGGTGGCCACGTTGCCGGTGCCGTCGTAGCTGACCGCGGCGGGCACGGTGGTGCCGCCGGTGGTGAGGGTGAAGGTGCCGGTGGTGACGTTCTGCACCGGCTCGCCGAAGGTGGCCGTGACCGGGGTGGTGGTGGGCACCCCGGTGGCGCCGTCGGCGGGGTCGGTGGCGGTGACCGCCGGCGCCGTGCTGTCGGCGGACGCATCGGGGAAGATCGCGAAGTACGGGTACCTGTTCTGGCCGCCCACCCGGGAGCCGGCCGCGGTGAAGTCACCGCCGACGTACAGGCGGCTGCTGGTGCTGGCCATCGCCCAGACGCCCGGGTAGCTGGTCACGAACCGGGTGGAGAACGGGCCGAGCACCGCACGGTTCCCGCTCACGTCGAACTCGGCCACGAGCATCCGGGTCTGGCCGGCGACCGTGACGAAGTGACCGCCGATGTAGAGGGTCCTGCCGTCGGGCGACAGCGTCACCGCCTGGCTGTCCCCGTTGACGCCACCGGTCACCCGCAGGACGAAGGCGCCGGTGTTCTTGTCTACGGTGTACCCGGTCCCGGCGTTGCGGCCCACGGTGTACACCCGGTTGCCGCCGACCGTGAGGTCCCAGATCAGGTTGCAGCCGGTGCACGCGCGCGCCGGGGCCCAGCTGTCGAGGCTGTGCGAGGACAGCGTGACGGAGGCGAGCTGGTTGCGGGGCTGGCCGTCCACGGTGGTGAACCCGCCGCCGATGAAGAGCCGGGAGCCGTCGGTGCCCAGCGCGTACACGGTCCCGTTGGCGCTCGCGGTGAAGCTGCTGACCAGCGCCCCGGTGGTCGCGTCGACGGCGCCGAGCCCCTGCTGCGCCATCCCCCCGTGCTGGGTGAACGCGCCGCCGAAGTAGGCGGTGTTGCCGACCACGACGATGTCGCGGACGGTGCCACCGGCCGTCCCGCGGAACGTGTTGTCCACCGCGCCGGTGCCGGCGTGCACGGAGGCCAGCTTGCGGTGGGTGGTCCCGCCCACCGTCGTGAAGGCGCCGCCCAGGAGCAGGTGGCTGCCGTCGGTCGTCAGCGCCAGCGCGCGGACGTCGCCGTTGGCCGTGCCCCGCCAGATCAGCTGCCCGGTGTCGGCGGTGAGCGCCGCGACACCGCCGGTGAAGGAGCCGCCGACGTAGACCACGCCACCGGAGACGGCCACCGCGTGGACCCCGCCGTCCGGCACCCAGGCGGGGCCGACCGGTTCGGGGGAGTAGGCGGCCGACGCGGCCGGCGCCAGGCCGACCACGGTCACGAGGGCCGCCAGGACCACGATCAGGGCTCGGAGCGGTGCCCACCCGCGCCTGCGCGCACCGTCCCCCGCTCGTCCGCGCACTGTGGCCACCCTCCGTCGGAACGGGTCGGAGCCGTCGGTCGTCGTGCTGGCTGTGAGCCAGCTGGGAACGCCGGCGGCTCCGGGAGGGTAGGTACACCGACGGGCGCGGGACAAGGGCCGGCGGCCCGGCACCCGGATCCTCACCGGAGACCGCGCACCCCCGGACCGGACGGCGGCCAGGTGGTCCGGCGGGCGTCCGGGGAGGTCGGCAGGCGTGTCGGGCGCCGGACGGTGCGTGCCGGTCGCTCTCGCGCTCAGACCGGTGCGGTCGCCCGGATCTCGGTGCGGGCGGCGACGAAGCCGGCGACGACCTCGTGGACGCGGTCGCGGTCGTGCTCGTTGAGCACGTCGTGCAGGTCCCCGGGGAAGGTCACGACGCGCGCCTGCGGGAGCTGCGCGGCGCTCGCCCGGGAATCGGCGACGGGGACGACCGGGTCGTCCTCGCCGTGCACGAACAGGACCGGCAGGTCCGGCAGTCCCTGCGCCAGACCCGCGGCGGCCTCCGGCCACGCGCGGACCAGCGCCCGCAGCATCTCCGGCCGGAAGCCCCCGTGCCAGGTCAGCGGGTCGTGCAGCAGCGCGTGCACGTACCCGGGGTGGGTGCTGAAGACCTCGCTGGGGTCGACGTCGGCGACCTCCTCCTCCGGGCCGTCGGCGAGCACGGCCTCGACCCACTCCTGCCGGCGCAGGGGTGCCCCGGAGAGCACCAGCCCGTCGGCGGTGCCCGGGGAGCGCAGCGCGAGCAGGTAGGCGGCCAGGCCCCCGGCGGAGTGCCCGACGAGCACGACCGGCCGGCCGGGGTGCCGGTCACGGGCGAGGTCGGTCAGCTGCCGGGCGTCGTCGACCCAACCGTCCCAGTCGAGGACGGCGCGCTCGCCGTCGCTGCGGCCGTGTCCCATGGCGTCCAGGGCGTGCACCGCGGCGCCGTCGGCGACGAGCCGGCGCACCAGGGGGCCGTAGAGACCGAGGTGCTCGCCGTAGCCGTGCAGCAGGACGACCACGCGCTCGGCCGCGCCGTCGGGGAGCCAGGCCTCGTGGTGGACGCGGCCGTGGGATCCGGTGAAGAAGGGCATCGTCGTGCCTCCCGGGGAGTGGGCCGGCGGGTCGCCCGGCCCGGTGCCCCGAGCCTCGGGGGCACGGCTGTCGTCCCCCTGTCGTCGCGGTGCCGCGGACGGCCCCCCGGGCGGGGCGGCCGTGCCAGACTCCACCGGACCGACGTCGAGGTGGACGGCCATGCTGGTCCGCGTGCTCGGTCCGCTGGAGGTCGAGGTCGGGGCCGAGCGGATCACGATCCCGGGGGAGCGGTCCCGCGCGCTCCTCGTCGCCCTGGTGCTCGCGCCGGGTACCGCCGTCCCGACCTCCCGGCTGGTCGACGCGCTGTGGCCCGGCGCCCCGCCGGAGGACCCGGCCAACGCGCTGCACCAGGCGGTGCGGCGGCTGCGGACCGCGCTGGGCCCGCTCGGTGGCCTGGTGCGCAACCGGGCGCCGGGCTACGAGCTCGCGGTCGACCCGGCGGCCGTCGACGCCGAGCGCTTCGAGGCCGCGTGCCGCGAGGCGCGCCGGGTCGGCACGGCCGACCCGGCCGCCGCCGTCCGCCTGCTCGAGGAGGCCCTGGCCCTCTGGCGCGGGCCGGCCTACGGGGAGTTCGCCGACGGGCTCGCCCGTGCCGCCGCCGTCCGGCTGGAGGAGCTGCGGACGACGGCCTGTGAGGAGCGCGCGGACCGGCTGCTGGCCGCCGGGGCGGTGGCCGACGCGGTCGCCGCGGCCCGGGACCTGGTCGAGCGCGAGCCGCTGCGCTCGCGTCCGGTCGAGGTGCTTGTGCAGGCGCTGGCCGCCGACGGGCGGCCCGCCGAGGCGGTCGAGGCCTACCACCGGCACCGCCGGCTGGTGGCCGACGAGCTGGGCATGGACCCGTCGCCCGAGCTCGGCGAGCTCGCGACGCGCGTGCTCCGCGGCGGCACCCGGCGGCCGGTGCCGCGCGACCCCGGGCCGTCCCGGGCGCTGCCGTGGCGGCCCGACGCGCTGCTCGGGCGGGAGGAGGACCTCGCCCTCGTGCGCGCCTGCCTGCGGACCCAGCAGCTGGTCACCGTGGTCGGCCCGGGCGGGGTCGGCAAGACCCGCCTGGTGCTCGAGGTCGCGCACGAGCTGGCGGCCGGGGGGACGCGGGTGTGGTGGGTGGACCTGTCCACCGCGGACGCCGACCGCCTGGCCGACGTGGTCGCCGGTGCCCTGGGGACCGAGACGCCGCGCGGTCCGGACGCCGTCGGTGCGCTCGCCGCCACGCTGGGCGGGTTCCGCGGCGTCCTGTGCCTGGACAACGCCGAGACGGTCCTCGCGCCGCTGGCCCCCCTCGTGGAGCGCCTGCTCGCGACCGCGCCGGGCCTGACCCTGCTGGCGACCAGCCGGGAGCGGCTCGAGGTGGCCCGCGAGCACGTCCACCTGCTGGCCCCGCTGCCCCTGCCCTCCGGCGCCGACCGCGGCAACCCCGCCGTCCGGTTGTTCCTCGACCGCGCGCCCGGGCTGGAGGCCGGGCGGCTCCCGGACGACGACGTCGAGGTCGTCGCCCTGATCTGCCGCCGCCTCGACGGCCTCCCGCTGGCCATCGAGATCGGCGCCGCCCGCGCGCCCGCGCTGGGCCTGCACGGGTTCGCCGAGCGGCTGGACCGCGGGCTCGGGCTGCTCACCGGCGGCCGCCGGACGGCCGCGGAACGGCACCGCTCGGTGCGGGCGGTCGTGGACTGGTCCTTCGGGCTGCTCACCGACGAGGAGGCCCGGCTCCTCCTCCGGCTCGGCGTCTTCCCGGCGTCCTTCCCGCTGGACCGGGCCGAGGCCGTCTGCGGGGGCGACGGGGTGCCCGCGGAGGAGGTGGCCGGCCTGCTCGGCCGGCTGGTGGACAAGTCGCTGGTCCAGGCCGGCCGGGGCCGGTTCTGGCTGCTGGAGACCCTGCGCGCCTACGCGCGCGAGCGGTGCGACCCCGCGGAACGGGAGCTCCTCGCCCGGCGGCACGCGGAGGACGTCGCCGCCCGGCTGGCCGCGCTGGGCCCGCGGCTGGCCGGTCCCGACGAGGCGGAGGTCGCCGCCGCCGTCGCCGCGCTCGAACCGGACCTGCACGTCGCGTGGGCGCACGCCGTCCGGCACGACCGGGGGCTCGCGGTGCGGATGGCCGCCGACGTCATGGACTACGCCTACGTCCGCCAGCGGCTCGACCTGCTCGAGTGGGGGGCGACCGTGGCCGGGTGGGACGTCGAGCACCCCCGGCTGCCCGACGCCCTCGCGGCCGCCGCGGCCGCGGCCTGGGCGGTCGGCCGGATCGACGAGGCCGGCGAGCTCGCCCGCCGCGGCGTGGCGGCGGCCGGCGGTCCCGACACGCCGGCGGCGGGGCGGGCGGTCAACCAGTGCGCCTGCGTGGCGATGTTCCGCACGCGCGGCGAGGAGGCGGCCGGGCTGTTCCGCCTCCGGGCCCGGCTGCACCGGTCCGTCGGGGAGGACGTGATGGGCCTGCTCGGCGACCTCTCCGTCCACCAGGCGCTGACCTACGCCGGGCGGGCCGCCGAGGCGGTCGAGGCCCTCGGGCCCCTGCTGCAGGAGGCGCGGGAGCTCGGCAACCCCGGCGCCCTGTCCTGGGGGCACTACGTGCTGGGTGAGGCCCTGGCCGGGCTCGACCCGACCCGGGCGCTGGCCGCGTACGCCGCGTGCATCGAGCACGGGACGCCGGTGGACAACCGGCTCTACGTGGTGCTCGCGCGGAGCTCGGCGGTCGCCCTGGTGGCCGTGCACCAGTCGCCGCGCGAGGCGGTCGCCGAGTTCGAGCGGGTGCTGGGGGAGTGGGAGGAGATCGGCAGCGAGCTGTCCCAGTGGTGGGTGCTGCAGAACCTGGCGATCTGCCTGACCCGGGCCGGCGCCTGGGCCGACGCCGCGCTGCTGGCCGGGGCGGTCTCGGCCAACACCGACCGGTTCCCGGCCTTCGTGCGGGGGGACGACGGGCCCGCCCGGGCGGTCGACGAGCTGGCGCGCCACCTCCCGGCGGCCGAGCTGGCGGCGCTGCTGGACGAGGGGAGCCGGCTGCCGATCGCGGCCGCCGCGGCGCACGCCCGCGCCGCCATCCGGCGGGCCGCCTGACGCCGGACCGGCCACGGCACCCGCCGGCTCCTGGCAAGCCTGCACCCTTGACGGCGTTCCGCGGGAACGCCGAGTCTCCCGCTCCCGGCCCCGGGTCGCGGGAGGATGCCGTGGTGCCGAAGCGCGAACCGATCGACCGTGCGGCGCTGCGCCGTCACGCCCAGGTCGCCGTCCTCTCCGGCCTGGTCCGGGGGGACGACGTCGACGACCTCATGGCGGCGGTCGCGCCCAGCCACGTGCCCGGCCGGTTCAGCCCGGACGTCGCCCTGCTGGAGCTTGCCGCCACCGCGCTCGACCTCGCCTGCCCGGCCGGCGCCGAACCGCTCGGGTACGAGGGCCTGCGCGAGCGCCTCCTGCCGGAGGTGCCGTTCCGCGGCCGGGTCGAGCACCGCAACAGCCAATACGCCCTGTACGCCGTCGCCTGCATGCGCGGCGGCCTGCAGCCCGACCTGCTCGCCGACGCCGGCTGGTGGCAGGCGCCGCTGTGGCAGTACGCGGTCTTCGCCGTCGTCATCTACAGCCGGGCCGCGGCCGAGCGGCTGGCCGTGCCGGTGGCCGAGATCGCCCGGCGGACCGCCGCGCGGCATGCGGTCGAGCTGGAGGGGGTCTGACCTGCACCGGGCGTTGTCGGCCGGCCAGGAGACGTGAGCTCGGGCTGGATCGGACGCCGGTCACCGCGGTGTCGCCGCCGGCCGGGAAAGCCGTCGGTACCCGCAGTTGCGCCGTCCCGATGGCAGACCCGGCGCTCGGCCGCGAGCCGCCTGGAGTCGAGATGGAGTTCCGATACCGTCCCGGCACCTACTGGAGCACGTCGCGGGGGACAGCATGACCATGCCCGTACCACCACCAGCGCAGCCCGGCACGCAGCCCCCGGCGCAGCCGCGGACATGGCTCCGGTGGGCCATCCCGGTCGCCGCCCTGGTGGTGGGCATCGTGATCGGCGGCGCAGCAGGTGGTGGGGACCCGGCCAGCGACGGTGCGGGGATCGTCGCCGCTCGGTCCGAGGTGCGGGAGCTCGAGGAGCAGCTGGCGGCTGCCGAGGAGCGCGCGGATGCCGCGGAGGACCGAGCGGCTGCGGCGGACGCCGAGGCGCAGGTCGCATCGGCACCGGGCGTCACGCCGCCGCCCGCCCCGTCGTCCACGCCGGCCCCCTCGCCCGAGCCGACGCCAGCCCCCGCTCCGGCGCCCGCCCCCGCTCCGGCCCCGGCACCACCACCCGCTCCGGCCCCGGCGGCCGACCTGACGGCAGGTCAGAGGAACGCACTCGATAAGGCCCGGGAGTACCTGTCGTTCACCGCTTTCTCCCGCTCCGGCTTGATCGGGCAGCTGGAGTTCGAGGGCTTCTCGACCGCCGACGCCACCTGGGCCGTCGACCACGCGGCCGTGGACTGGAACGCGCAGGCAGCCGAGAAGGCCGAGGAGTACCTGTCGTTCACGTCCTTCTCCCGCTCCGGGCTCGTCGACCAGCTGGTCTTCGAGGGCTTCACCCGCGAGCAGGCCGAGCACGGGGTCACTGCAGCCGGGTTCTGATCGGTGCCTGGCCGTTCGACCTGCACCGGCTCCTCCCCGGCGGTCGGGCCCCGAGCGGCGTGCCGCAGGACCCTTGCGGGGAGCGGCCGACGTGCCCGAGGGTCGTGGCCGGCGTGCCCGGCTGATCGGTCGCGCCGGACGTCCGAGGGCTGCGTCGTGCGATCAGGTGGTGTGCGGGATGAACGGGAAGAGCTGCGCGTGCGACACGTCCGCCGACGTCCGCGTTCTCCTCGTCGACGACCACCCGCTGGCGCGCAGGACGCTGACGGACGTGCTGTCCGAGGAGGACGGCCTCACCGTCGTCGGTGAGTGCGAGGACGGCTCGCAGGTGGTGGAGGCCGCCGCGCGCCTGCGACCCGACGTCGTGTTCATGGACCTCTCGATGCCGGTGATGGACGGGCTGGCGGCGACGCGGGCGCTGCGCGCGGCCCGGCCCGAGACCCGGGTCATCGTGCTGACCGCGGAGGGCGGTGAGGCGCGGGCCGAGGCCGTCGTCGCCGGAGCGCACGCGCTGGTCCCGAAGGGCACCCGCCTCGGTCCGCTGCTGCGCTGCCTGCGCACGGTGGCCGAGGGGGGTTCGGACTGCCCCTACTGCCTGTGACCGGAGACGGCCGGGCCGATCGGCGGTCGACGGCCGGGCGGCGCGGAGCGGTCCGTGGTCTGATGCGCTCGTGGTCGGGCAGGACGAGCGGGCGCCGTTCGCGGGGGCGCTGGAACGGGCGCGGTCGGCCGCCTACCCCGCCGGGCAGTACGTGGGGCAGGAGAGCTTCGTGCTCGCCGACGAGGTCCGCCGCCTGGCGGGCTCCGCCGGGATCGGCCCCGGCACCGCGGTGCTCGACCTGTGCTGCGGGGTCGCCGGGCCCGGCCGGCTGATCGCGGCGGAGACCGGCTGCGGCTACCTCGGCGTGGACCGCTCGGCCGCAGCGCTCCGCATCGCCCGCCGGCTGGCCGGCGACCTGCCCTGCCGCTTCGTGCAGGGGGACGTGCCACCGCTGCCCGACGGCCGGTTCGACGTCGTGCTTTTGCTGGAGACCCTGCTCGCCTTCCCCGACAAGGCGGCGCTGCTGCACGCGGTGGCCGGCGCGCTGGCGCCCGGTGGCCGCTTCGCCTGCACCGTCGAGGAGGGGCGCCCGCTCGACGCCGTGGAGCGGCGGCGGATGGCCGACGCCGACACCGTCTGGCCCGTCGAGCTGCCCCGGCTCGCGGCCCTGCTCGACGCGGCCGGGCTGGCGGTGACCTGGCAGGAGGAGTGCACGGCCGCCCACCACGGGACGGCGGCGGCGCTGCTGGGCGCCTACCGCGCCGAGGAGGCCGGCATCGCCGCCCGGGTCGGGCCGCGGGCCGCGGCCGAGCTGGTCGCCGCGCACGAGCTGTGGGTGACCTGGCTCGGGACCGGCCGGGTGCGCAAGTTCGCCCTGGTGGCCGAGAAGCGGTGACCTACCCCTACACGCGCTACCTCGCCGCCAAGCGCACCGTGGACGACCGCGCCCTCAACCGCCGGGTGCTCGACGACCTCCGCGAGCTGGTGCCCGCGCACCGGCCGCGGGTGCTCGAGGTCGGCGCGGGGCTCGGCACCATGGTCGCCCGCCTGGTGGAGTGGCGGGTCCTCGACGCCGGGGAGTACACCCTCCTGGACGTCGACCGGCAGCTGCTGCAGGACTCCCGCGCCTGGCTCACCGCGTGGGCGGGGGGCCGCGGTCTGCCGGTCGACCCGCAGCCGGACGGGCTGCTCCTCGGCGACCTGCGGGTGCGGCTGGTCGAGGCCGAGCTCGGGGCCCACCTCGACGCCGGTCGCGGCGACCCGGTGGACGTCCTGGTCGCCCACGCGGTGCTGGACGTGGTGGACGTCCCCGCCGTCCTGCCCGGGTTGCTGCGGCTGCTGGCCCCGGGCGGCGCCTACTGGTTCACCGTCACCTTCGACGGCGACACCATCTTCGCGCCGGACCACCCGGCCGACGACGACATGCTGGGGGCCTACCACGCGAGCATGGACGACCGCGTCCGGTACGGCCGGCCCGCCGGGGAGAGCCGGGCCGGGCGGCACCTGTTCCACCGGCTGCGCGACGCGGGGGCCCCGGTGCTGTCCTCGGGCTCGTCGGACTGGGTGGTGCACGCCGGCCCGGACGGGCGCTACCCGGGTGACGAGGCGTGGTTCCTGGACTTCGTCCTCGGCACGGTCGGGACCGCCCTGGCCGGCCGCGTGCCGCCGGCCACCCTCGCCGACTGGCTGGCCGCCCGCCGCCGCCAGCTGGCCGACGGCGACCTGGTCTACATCGCCCACCAGCTCGACGTCCTCGGCCGGGCGCCCGGCGCAGCCCCGGTCTGACCCCGCCCGACTCGGGAGAGCAGCGCGGACACCGCCTGCAGCCGGACGCGGACGCTGCGGAGCCGACGCGTCGACCAGGGGTGGCCCGACCAGGCCCCGGGACGGGCGCTGGATCGGTCGGGCGCGATTCACTCAGCCTGGTGTTCACTGCACGTCAGATCTCAAGACACCTGCGATTCACTGCATCCGAGGTCCGAGGCACCCGAGAAGACCTGGGTACCTGGGAAGACCGAAGCACCTGAGGTCCGAGGCACCTGACCGGTGCGGCGAGGGGGGCGCGGTGGGCACGGTCCGGCGACCGGTGGGAACCGCCGTGCTCGCCGTGCCCGCCCTGCTCGGTGCCCTGGCCGCGACCGCCGGCCTGCCCCCGGCCGGCTGGGTGGTCGGGCTGGCCGCCGGGTGGGGTGCCACCGCGCTGATGGCCGCCGCCCGGGTGCGCGGCGGGGAGGGGCTGCTGCCGGCCGACCTGGTCACCCTGGCCCGCGCGCTGCTGGCCGCCGGCGTCGCCGCCCTCGTCGTCCCCGCCGCCGACCGGCCGCTGCCGGTGATCGCGGTGGTCGTGCTCGCCTCCGTGGCGCTCGCCCTGGACGCCGTGGACGGCCGGGTGGCGCGCCGCACCCGCACCGCGACGCCGCTGGGCGGCCGCTTCGACGGCGAGGTCGACGCCTTCCTGATCCTGGTGCTCAGCGTCGCGGTGGCGCGCGAGCACGGTGGCTGGGTGCTGGCCATCGGCGCCGCCCGCTACGCGTTCCTGGTCGCCGGGTGGGTGCTGCCCTGGCTGGCCGCCCCGCTGCCGTTCCGGTACTGGCGCAAGGTCGTCGCCGCCGTGCAGGGCGTCGTGCTCACCGTCGCGGTCTCCGGGGTGCTGCCCGGCGCGCTGCCCACGGCCGCGCTGGCCGTCGCCCTGCTGCTGCTGGCCGAGTCCTTCGGCCGTGACGTCGTCCGGCTCTACCGGGACGGCGCCGGCGAGGGCACCCGCCGGGCGCTGCGGTGGGCGCTCAGCGCGGCCGCGGTCGCGGTGCTCTGGGCCGTCCTCGTCGCCCCCGACCGGCTGGACCTGCTGCACCCGGCCGCGTTCGCCCGCGTCCCCGTCGAGGGGCTGGCCCTCGTGGCGGTCGGGCTGCTGCTGCCGCCCCCGTTGCGCCGCGCGGCCGCGCCGGCGGTCGGCGCCGTGTGCGGCCTGCTCGCCGTCGCCAAGCTCCTCGACATGGGGTTCCGCTCCCAGCTCGGCCGGCGGTTCGACCCGCTGCTCGACTGGGGCAGCTTCGGGCCGGCGATCGGCGTCCTGCGCGACTCGGTCGGGGACGCCGCCACGAACGGCCTGCTGGCCCTGGTCGGCCTCGCCGTCGTGCTGCTGGTCGCGGTCGTCACCGCGTCGGCGGTGCGGGTCAGCCGGGTGACCGCCCGCCACCGGCGGCGCTCGGCCCGTGCGCTCGCCGCCCTGGGCACGGCGTGGGCGGTGAGCGCGGCGCTGTCGCTGCAGCTCGTGCCCGGCGCCCCGGTCGCCTCGGCGAGCACCGCCGGGCTGGTCGCGGCGCAGGTGCGCGACGTCGCGGCGTCGGTGCGCGAGCAGCGGGAGCTGGAGGCGGCGCTGCGCAGCGACGAGCTCGTGTCCCGGTCGGGCGGGGAGCTGCTCGCCGGGCTGCGCGGCAGGGACGTCCTCATCGTCTTCGTGGAGAGCTACGGGGAGGTCGCCCTCCGGGGCGGCTCGTTCTCCGCCGGCGTCCAGGCCGTGCTGCACGAGGGCACCGAGGCGCTGGCCCGGGACGGCTGGACCGCGCGCAGCGCGCTGCTCGACTCACCCACCTTCGGCGGGGTCAGCTGGCTGGCCCACGCGACCCTGCACTCCGGGCTGTGGATCGACGACCAGCAGAGCTACGACCGGCTCCTGGCCAGCGACCGGTTCACCCTGGCCGCCGCCTTCGGCCAGGCGGGCTGGCGCACCGTCGCCGCCATCCCCGCGAACGACCGGGACTGGCCGGAGGGGAAGGCCTTCTACGGCTGGGACGAGATCTACGACCGGCGGACCGTCGGCTACCAGGGCCCGGGGTTCAGCTACGCCCCGATGCCGGACCAGTACACCCTGGCCGCCTTCCAGCGGCTGGAGCTGGGCCCCGGGCACGGCCCGGTCATGGCCGAGATCGACCTCGTCTCCTCGCACCACCCGTGGACGCCGCTGCCGACCCCCGTGCCCTGGGAGGAGGTCGGCGACGGCTCGGTCTTCGACCCCGTGCCGGCGCAGGGCCTGTCGGTCGAGGAGGCCTGGCGCGACCCCGCGGTGGTCCGCTCGCTCTACGGCCAGTCGGTCGAGTACTCCCTGGAGGTCGTGCTCTCGTGGCTCACCACGCAGGTCGAGGGCGACCCCGTCGTCGTCCTGCTGGGCGACCACCAGCCCGTTCCCGTCGTCAGCGGCCCCGACGCCGGCACCCACGTCCCGGTCTCGCTCATCACCCGCGACCCCGCGGTGCTCGCCCGCACCGCCGGCTGGGGGTGGGCGGACGGCCTGGTGCCGCCCGCCGACGCCCCGCGGTGGCCCATGGACTCCTTCCGCGACCGGTTCCTCGACGCGTTCGAGGCGCCGTGACCGGCCGGCGCGCACCCGTGCGGCTCCCCTCCCCGGCACGACGGGGGAGGGGCCGGTGACCGCGGCGCCGGGGGCGGCCCGCGCGTTCTGGCTGCGGGAGCCGGGGCGCGGGGAGATCCGCGCGGTGGAGCTGCCGGAGCCGGGCCCCGACGAGGTCCTCGTCCGGGCCCTCCACTCGGGGGTCAGCCGCGGCACCGAGGCGCTCGTCTTCCGCGGCGGCGTGCCGGCCGGCCAGCGCGCGGCGATGCGGGCCCCGTTCCAGGACGGCGACTTCCCCGCGCCGGTGAAGTACGGCTACCTGAGCGTCGGGGTGGTCGAGCGGGGGCCGGCGGAGCTGCGCGGGCGCGCGGTCTTCTGCCTGTACCCGCACCAGACGGCGTACGTGGTCCCGGCTGCCGCCGTCACCCCCGTGCCCGACGGCGTCCCGGCCCGGCGGGCCGTGCTGGCGGGCACGGTGGAGACCGCGGTGAACGCGCTCTGGGACGCCCCGCCGCTGATCGGCGACCGGGTGAGCGTCGTGGGCGCCGGGATGGTCGGGTGCGCCGTGACCCGGCTGCTCGCCCGGGTGCCCGGCGTGGCGGTGCAGGTCGTGGACGTCGACGGCGGGCGGGCGGACGCCGCCGCCCGGCTCGGGGCCGCCTTCGCCCGGCCGGAGCACGCGGCGCGCGGCCGGGACCTGGTCGTGCACACCAGCGCGTCGGCGGCCGGGCTGCAGCTCGCCCTGGACCTGCTGCGCCCCGAGGGGGTGGTGCTCGAGCTGAGCTGGTACGGCGACCGGGAGGTCACCGTCTCCCTGGGCGGCGCCTTCCACTCCCGGCGGCTCGACGTGCGGGCCAGCCAGGTGGGCGCGGTGGCCCCGGCGCGCCGGAGCTCCCGGACGACCGGTGACCGGCTGGCGCTCGCGCTCGACCTGCTGCGCGACCCGGCCTTCGACGTGCTGCTCACCGGCAGCTCGCCGTTCGACGAGCTGCCCGGGGTGATGCCGCGGCTCGCGGACGGGCGGCTGCCGGCCCTGTGCCACACGATCGACTACGCCGAAGGGGTGAGCGGGTGTTCAGCGTGACGGTCCGCGACCACATGATGGTGGCGCACAGCCTCCGGGGGGAGGTCTTCGGCCCGGCGCAGCGGCTGCACGGGGCCACGTTCGTCGTGGACGCGACGTTCCGGCGCCGCGAGCTCGACGACGACGGCGTGGTCGTCGACATCGGCGCCGCCACCGAGCTGCTCAGGGCCGTCCTCGGCGAGCTGACCTACCGCAACCTCGACGACGAGCCGGCGCTCGCGGGCACGAACACCACCACCGAGGTGCTGGCCCGGGTGGTCTCCGACCGGCTCGTGGCCGGGCTGCGCGCCGGTGCCCTGGGCCCCGGGGCCGACGGCCTGGACGGGCTGGCGGTCACCCTGCACGAGTCCCACGTCGCCTGGGCCGGCTACGACCGGACGCTGTGAGCGCGGTCGCCGTCGTCGTCCCGCCCGGGGTGGACGACCCCACCCGGGTCAGCGGGGGGAACCGCTACGACCGCCGGGCCTGCGACGGCCTGCGCGGGCGCGGGTGGGCGGTCGAGGAGGTGACGGCCCCGGGCCGCTGGCCGCGCCCCGACCCCGGCGCGCTGGCCGGGCTCGGGCGCGCGCTGGACCGGCTGGCGGACGGCGCGCTCGTGCTCGTCGACGGCCTGGTCGCCTCGGCCGCCGCGGCGGTGCTCGTCCCGCGGTCGGCCCGGCTGCGCCTGGTCGTCCTGGTGCACCTGCCGCTCGGCGGCGCCGACGTCCCGGCCGGCGAGGAGGAGGCCGTGCTGGCGGCCGCGCGGGCGGTGCTGACCACCAGCGGCTGGACCCGGGACCGCCTGCTGGCGCGCTACCGGCTCGACCCCGACCGCGTGCACGTGGCCCGCCCGGGCACCGACCCGGCCGGGACGGCACCGGGGACGGCGTCCGGCGGCCGGCTGCTGTGCGTGGCCGCGCTCGTCCGGCACAAGGGGCAGGACCTGCTCGTCGAGGCGCTCGCCGCGCTGACCTGGCTGCCGTGGACCTGCCGGCTGGTCGGCCCGCTGGACCGCGACCCGGCCTTCGTCGCGGCGCTGACCCGGCGGGCCGCCGCCGCGGGGATCGCCGACCGGGTCGCCCTCACGGGCGTCGCCGCCGGGGCGGCGCTGCAGCGCGAGTACCGCGCGGCCGACGTCCTCGTGGCCCCCTCCCGGACCGAGACCTACGGCATGGCGGTCACCGAGGCCCTGGCCGCCGGGCTGCCGGTGGTCGCCACCGCCGTGGGCGGGCTGCCCGAGGCGGTGGGGTGCACGCCGGCCGGCCGGCCCGGGCTGCTCGTGCCGGGTGAGGACCCGGTCGCCCTCGCCGGGGCGCTCGGGTGCTGGCTCACCGAGCCGGCGCTGCGCACCCGGCTCCGGGGGGCCGCGCGGCGGCGCCGCCGGACCCTGCCCCGCTGGCGGGAGACCGCCGAACGCATCGGGTCGGTCCTGGCCGCCGTCGGCGGGCAGCCGTGACGGCGCAGATCGCCCACCCCGGGACGGCGGCTGGCGAGGTTCCCCGCGACCGCCACCGGCGGGCGTGGGCGGCGGCGGGCCCGGTGGGCGGTGCGCTCGTGCTCGCCGTCCTCGTCTGGCTGCTCGGCACCGGGCCGTTCCTGGCCGGCGTCCGCGGGTTGCGCCCCGGCACGCTGCTGGCCGCCGTCGCCGTCGGCGCCGTCACCACCGTGTGCTCGGCCTGGCGGTGGCGGGTCGTGGCCCGGGCGCTCGGCGCCGGCCTGGCGCTGCCCGCCGCGACCGCGGCGTACTACGGCTCCCAGTTCCTCAACTGCACGCTGCCCGGCGGGGTGCTCGGCGACCTGCACCGCGGGCTGCGCCACGGCGCGGACTGCGGGGACCCGGTCCGCGGGGTGCGCGCCGTCGCCTGGGAGCGCACCGCGGGTCAACTGGTGCTGGCCGTGCTGGCGCTCGGGGTGCTGCTCGCGCTGCCCTCACCGGTGCAGGGCGCGGTCCCGGTGCTCGCGGCCGTGGCGGCGGGGGCGGCGGTCGCCGTCGCCGCCACCGGCCGCGTCGCGGTCCGGTGGGTGCCGGCCGGCCTGGCGCGGGCCGTGCGCACCGTGGCCGGCGAGGCACGGGCCGGGCTGCTCGCGCCGGCCGTGCTGACCAGCTCCGCGCTGGTCTGCGCGGGCCACCTCGGGCTGTTCCTGCTCGCCGCCGGGGCCGCCGGCGTGCCGGGCTCACCGGCGCGGCTGCTGCCCCTGGCCGTGGTCGTGCTGATCGCCGCGGCGATCCCGTTCAACGTGGGCGGCTGGGGTCCGCGGGAGGGGGTGGCCGCCTGGGTGTTCGCGGCCGCCGGCTACACGGCCGCGGAGGGGGCGGCGGTCGCGACCGCGTTCGGGGTGCTCACGCTCGTGTCGGTGCTGCCCGGCGCCGTCGTGCTGCTCGTCCACCGGCGGCGACGGCGCTCGGCCGAGCGCTCGGCGCGGACCGGGCCGTCCGTGCAGGGGCACCATGTCGTGCACGGCGGAGTACGAGAGGACGGTGCAGCGCGTGGTTGACCGGCCCTACACCCTGCTCAGCTGCGGGATGTCGATCGACGGCTACCTCGACAGCCCCGGGATCCGGCGGCTGCAGCTGTCGAACGCGGCCGACTTCGACCGGGTCGACGCCGTGCGCGCCGGGTGCGACGCGATCCTGGTGGGGGCGGCCACCGTCCGCAACGACAACCCGCGCCTGCTGGTCCGCTCGCCGGCCCGCCGCCGGGAGCGGCTCGTGCACGGGCTGCCGCCGTCCCCGGTGAAGGTGACCCTGACGCGGCGCGGTGACCTCGCCCCCGCGGCGGACTTCTTCACCTGCGGGGACGCCGAGAAGCTCGTCTACTGCCCGACCGCGGCCGCCGGGACGACGCGGCGGCGACTGGGCCCCGTCGCGACCGTCGTCGACACCGGGCCGGGGGAGGACGTCGACGTGGCGCGGGTCGTCGAGGACCTCTCCGCGCGCGGGGTGGACCGGCTGATGGTCGAGGGCGGGGGGCTCGTGCTCACCCAGTTCCTCACCGCGGACCTCGCCGACGAGCTGCACCTCGTGGTGGCGCCGCTGTTCGTCGGGGACTCGCGCGCGGCGCGGGTGGTCGGCGACGGGCGCTTCCCCTGGAACCCCGACCGGCGCGCCGAGCTGGTCGGCGTCCGGCAGATCGGGGACGTGGTGCTGCTGCGGTACGCGCTCTCGCCGCGGTTCGGCGCCGAGCGGTCGCCGGGTGAGGCCCGGTGAGGGCCCCGGCTCCCGAGGCCGCGGTCCGCGGGCGGGTCGACGTCCCGCTGCGTTTCCCGGACGGCTACGAGACCGTGGCCGAGGTCGTCAGCTTCCACGGCCTCGTCGACGGCCGCGAGCACCTCGCGCTCGGGCTCGGCGGCCGGGGCCCGGGCGCCGTCCCCCTCGTCCGGCCGCACAGCGAGTGCCTCACCGGGGACGTGCTCGGCAGCCTCCGCTGCGACTGCGGGCCCCAGTTGCGGGAGGCGGCGGAGCGGATCACCGCCGCCGGCGGCTACCTGCTCTACCTGCGGCAGGAGGGCCGGGGCATCGGGCTGTACGACAAGCTCGACGCCTACGCCCTGCAGGACACCGGCCTGGACACCTACGAGGCCAACGTGGCCCTCGGCCACGCGCCGGACGAGCGCGACTACACGGTCGCGGCGCAGATGCTGCTCGCCCTCGGCGTGTCGCGGCTGGCGCTGCTGAGCAACAACCCGGACAAGGCCGACCAGCTCGACCGGCTCGGCCTGACCGTGGTCGAGCAGGTCCCCACCCGCGTGCACCTGTCCTCGGCGAACTCGGCCTACCTCTCGGCCAAGGCCCGCAACGGCCACCACGTCCCGGACCCGCTGCCCAGGCCGGCGCGGCCGCCACGTGCCCCGGGTGACCACCACGCGGGCCGGTCCGCCGGCGGGTGAGCGGGCCTCGTGCGGCGCCGGGGGCCCGCGCGAACGCTTCCCGGTCACCCTCAGGTCACGGGGGTGCACGCGGAGCACGTGTTGCCGGCGTCACACCGGCCCCCGTACGGTCAGCCACCTGCCTCCCGAGGAGTGCCATGCGTGCCGACCTGTTCCTGGCCCACACCGCCCTGTCCCGCCGCGCCGCACTCGGGCTCGCCGGCGCCGCCTCTCTCGGCGTCGCCGGTCTGGGCCGCGTGTCGCCGGCCGCCGCGACCGGACCCGGCGAGGCCGCGGGCGGCGCGGGCTACGACGACGTGATGTTCGACGTGGCTCTCGCCGAGGGCGGCGGCTGGGCGCCGTCCCGCTACGGCCCGACCGACCAGCGCGGCACGTTCAACGAGGTGACGGCCGCCACGACCGCCGCGGCCCTGCGGCTGCTGGCCGACGGCCGTCCGGTGAGGACGTACAACCTGGGCGAGCTGATGACCAACGGGTTCCCCGCCTATGCGACCACGCCGCCGCGGGTGTACGAGCAGCGCCTGACCGTCCTCGGGTACGAGCCTCCCGCCGGCTTCACCGAGGGCGGCGGGATCCTGCAGGGCACGGAGCCGCTGGGGGAGAACCGGGTCAGCATCCACGAGGAGCGCTTCCCCGAGGGCTACACCTACCAGATCGTCACCCAGCTCGACGGGCTGAACCACATCGGCGTCGGGCCGACCTTCTACAACGGCTTCCAGGGCCCGGACATCGCGACTCCCAGCGGGACGAGCAGGCTCGGCAACGAGCACATGGGGCCGATCGCCACCCGCGGCGTCCTGCTCGACGTGCTGGGCCTCAAGCTCGACGAAGGGGCGAGCGAGGCGCTGTCGCGCAGCGCGGACGGCGACCCGGTGCTGCGCGACGACTACCGGATCACGATCGCCGACCTGGAGGCCGCGGCGGCGCGGGGCGGCATCCGGGACATCCGCCCCGGCGACGTCGTGCTGCTGCGGACCGGCTGGAACAAGATCGCCCGGAGCGAGCCGGAGCGCTACCTGGCCCGGGAGCCGGGCATCTACCTCGCCGAGGCGCGCTACCTGGCCGACCGGCGCCCCGCCATCATCGGCTCGGACTCCTGGGCGCTCGAGGTGCTGGGCAACCCGGTGGTGCAGGCCGTGTTCCCCGTGCACCAGGAGCTGCTCGTCAAGAACGGCATCCGGATCGGCGAGGGCATCATCACCGACGAGCTCGCGGCGGACGGCGTCCACGAGTTCGTCTACCTGACGACGCCGCAGTACGCGGCGGGCGCGACCGCGGGCAACGCGCCGCCGGCCGCGCTCGGGCAGCCGGGGGCCGGCCGCGGCCGGGGATGACGAGCGGCGCGGTGCGGCCTTCGGGCGTGCTCCGGGGGAGGCCCGGCCTTCACGGCCTGCGCCGTCGGCAGCCCGGCAGAGCCTTGCCGTCGAGGCGGCCGTAGCCGAAGCCTGCGTCCCGCACCAGCCCGGTCCCGGCGCCACGGCGTGCCGTGATGCGCAGCCGCTGCTGGACCTCTCGCCGCGCCCGTCCGGGACGTCGGCTCCCGCGACCACCCGGGGCCCTCACCGGGCTCCCGCATGACGGCGCGGTGACGAGGTGGTGACGCGGCATCCAGGACAGTGGGGCCCGTCACCGAGGTGCCCGGGGCGACGGGCAGTCCTCGACGAGGCGCTCCGCCACCGGGCGTCGCCGCACGAGGAGGGGGCCGTACCTCGGTCGGCGTGAGATCGACGCAGAGGCAGTCGACGGACGAGAGGCGAGCCATGCCGTACGACCCCCCGGGCCGGGCCGACCACCTCCCCGACGATCTGATCGGCCGCTGGAACGGCCTCGTCCAGGCCGCCCACGCCGCGCACGAGCCGACCCTCGGCAGCCGGTTCTTCAGCCCGGAGCCCGACACGGGGGCCGACGCGACCACGGTGCAGGTCGGCTGGTTCGGCGATCCCGCCGAACCGGGCTCCTGCCTCGGCCCGGAGGCTGCCGAGCAGCTGTCGGACTGGGGCGTGCGGGGCCGGCACGTGCTCCACAACGAGTACTGCGAGTACGCCGTGCAGATGGCCGCGGACACCGACGGGGTCGTGCGACCGAAGCGGGTGCAGGTCACCACCGAGCTGTCCGAGTACTGGCTGATGCTGGCCACCTGGTCGCCGCCGACCGTGCGGGACCTGGTCGAGAGCATGCTGGGCGTCCAGCCGGCCTGGCAGGAGCTCTACGGCCCCGGCGTGAGCGATCCCGCAGCGCTCGACCCCCGGCAGCGCACGGTCGCCTTCGCGACGTACATGGCCGGCCACGGGGGGAACCGGGACCTCGCCGCCGCCGGGGTGCCGGCGCAGCCGATCGGGTCCCTGAACGCGGCCAACGCCCTGTTCATGACCCATCCGATCAACGGCTTGGACGACCTGCTCTACATCGTGATGTTCGGTGCCCGGCCGTACGTGCGCCAGACGCCGGACGGGGTCGAGCCGGCCAGTCGTGAGGAGATCTTCCGCGCCTTCGACGTGGCGCACCTCGCGTGCCGGCACGCCGATCCCGCCGCGGCGATGGCCGCCGCCGGTGCCGCGGTGGCCGGCCGGACGGTCGCCTTCACGAACCCCCTGGGCATGTACCTGAAGAGCTTCACGGCCGACGTGTTCGCCCTCGACGGGGGGCCGGTCCCCGAGGAGTGGGTCCGGTTCAGCCGGGGGGAACCGGACAGGTTCCAGCGGTTGGAGTTCGGCCCCGGCGACAGCGATCCGCACTTCCTCGACGACATCACCGTCGTCCTCGGGGACGTCGAGAAGCCCCTGCGCGGCGGGTTCCAGGTGGTCCGCCAACTCGAGGTCGGACCGTTCGTGACGCTGGGACCCGAGTCGCCGGTGACCGACGGCGAACGCGTCGTCCTCCAGGGCAGCGATGAGCCGATCCGCTGCAACGAGGCCGGGGTCTGCGAGTCGATCCGGCAGCTGCGGACCGAGTTCGACCAGGAGCAGGGGTCGATCCGGATCGCCCCCCGCACGGTGGCCCGGAACGCGATGGCCCGGAACGCGATGGCCCGGAACGCGATGGCCCGGAACGCGATGGCCCGGAACGCGATGGCCCGGAACGCGATGGCCCGGAACCGGTGAGCCATGGCGGGCACCCTGCAGGAGGGCATCTTCCACGGCCCTGGAGCGAGCCCGCCGGGTCACTGCACCCAGCTGTTCCTGCGCGCGGACCGCGGCACCGGTGCCGAGCGGGTCGGTGAGCTGCTCGCCGAGCTGTGGGGGGTGTACCGCGACCTCACGCGCGGGACGGTGCGGGATCTGCCCGGCCATCCCGTCGACCCCGGGGGCCTGCAGGTCCTGATCGGGTACGGCCCCAAGGTCTTCGACCTGGCCGGCGCCGGGCGGACCCTGCCCGCGACCTTCGCCCCCGAGTTCCGCTTCCGTTCCGCCAGCCCCTCGGGGGGCGGGCCGCTGCTCAGCGGCCGGGGGTTGCAGTACGCCCCGGACGTCAGGCAGAACCCGGCGACCGAGGAGGTGTGCGTGCAGTTCACCGCAGACACGGCGCTCGGCGTCCACCGGCCGGTGGTCGAGACCTGGAAGCTGCTCCACGACCGCGCCGACCCCGCCCTCGGGGTTGCCCTCCTGGCCATCAGCGCCGTCTTCACCGGTTTCCAGCGGGCCGACGGTCGCAGCTGGATCGACTTCCACGACGGCATCTCCAACCTGCGCAGTGACCAGCGCGCCCGCGTGATCCAGATCGACGGGGAGACCGCGGCCGGCGACGACTGGATCATCGGAGGCACCTATCTGGCGTTCCTCCGCCTCGCCGTCGACCTGGACCTCTGGCGTGACCTGACGCGCGACCAGCAGGAGCTGCTGGTGGGCCGGGACAAGCTCACCGGATCCCCGCTCGTCGGCCGCACCCCCGAGGGCGGTCCTCGGCCCGATCCCCGTTGCCCGGTCGCCGCCACCACGGAGGTCGTCGATGCCGGCAACGAGGAGTTCCGCGAACCCGGGACGGTCGACGACCCGGTGGTGCAGGCCAGCCACGTCCATCGCGCCAACCAGAACAAGTTCGAGGACGCCGCACGCCCGAACTCGCTGCGGATCTTCCGCCAGGGCTACGAGTTCCTCGAGCCCTCACCGGTCGCGCCCGGCTTCCGGGCCGGCCTGAACTTCGTGAGCTTCCAGGACACCCCGGACCGGCTCATCAGGGTCCTGCGGCAGCAGAAGTGGCTCGGCGACGTCAACTTCGGCGGAGAGGCGGGACAGCAGCCAGCCGGGATGGACCGCCTGCTGACCGTGCGGGGGGCGGGCATCTACCTCGTCCCCCCGCTCGTCCCCGACGAGCCGTTCCCCGGCGCCGCCGTGTTCGGCTGATCGAACCGGCCGGGCATCCCACCGTGCGGGACCGCGTGCTGCAGGTCGTGTCGGAGCCGGTCGCCCCTCGTCGAGGCCTGCGGCGGCGGGCTCGCCGAGGTCGCGGGGACGGGCCGGACGTCGGCGGTCAGTCCCCGAGATCGGTGGCGAACACGAGCGCGCTGTTGGCCGGGACGGTGATCCGCGCCGAGGCCGGCATCCCGTGCAGCGGAGGGCCGTCGGCGACCACGGCCCCGCCGTTGCCCCGGACCTCCGGGTTGGGCCAGTGGTCGTAGTGGTCGCTGTTGAACACCTCGTGCCAGCGGCCGGGGCGCGGGAAGCCGAGCGCGAAGTCGCCGTAGGACGTCCACTCGCGGAGGCTGACCACCACGACGACGTCGCGGCCGACGCCGGGCACCCAGCGCTGGAAGGCCAGCACGCGGGCCGCGTCGTCCAGGGGGTGCACGACGACCGGCTCGGCGCGCAGCGCCGGGTGCCGGCGGCGCAGGTGCAGCAGGTCGCGGGTGCAGCGGTGGAAGTCGGCCATGTGCCGGTCGGCACCCTCGAGGCCGTCCCACCAGATCTTCAGGTCGTCCCGGTGGGGGTCGTCGGACCACAGCTTGTCCTCCAGGAACTCCTGGCCCATGAACAGCATCGGCACGCCGGGCGCGGTCAGCAGCAGCCCCGTGGCGGCCCGGGCGCGGCTGCGCGCGAACCAGGAGCGGGCGTCCCCGCCGCCGGCCAGTCGCGCGATGCGGGGGTGGCGGTGGTCGCCGTCGGCGTCCAGGACGAGGTCGTGGTTCTCGAGGCAGTGGTAGGCCTGCCATGCCGAGTGCGTGCCCCAGGGCCGCTGCAACCCCCGGCGGACGGGACCGAGGTCCACCGGGGCGGTGACGCCGCCGGCCGCCTGCGCCAGGACGCCGCGGACGCCGTCGCGCAGCCCGTCGGCGTACCCGATGTCGAAGCCCATCCCGCCCGGTGGCGGCTGCACGGCCAGCCACCGGTGCCTTCCCCAGTACTCGGCGATCAGCGCGGCGGACGGCCTGACGAAGCGCAGCGTCGAGGTGAGGTCCTGGCAGAAGGACCAGCCGCCGTTGTCGTCGATCACCGTCACCTCGTCGAAGCGCAGGCCGTCGACGTGGTACTCCTCGAGGAACATCAGCGCGTTGCCGATGAGGAAGGACCGGACCTCCGGCCGGTCGAAGGCGAAGACCTTCCCGCCTGCCCAGCCGCGGTCGGAGAAGTAGAGGCTGTTGTGCAGGCCCGGGTCGGGCGGCATGTCGAGGTGGTCGAGGCTGTGCCGGTCCAGGTCGCCCCCGGCGTGGTTGTGGACGACGTCGACCAGCACGGCCAGGCCGTACACGTGGCACAGGTCGACGAAGGTCTTGAGCTGACCCACCTGACCGAGCAGGTGCTCCCGGCGCACCGGCGCCCGTCCCCGCTGCGCCAGCAGCCGGTTGACCCGGGCCACGTAGGGGTCGAGCTCCTGCGGCGGGACGCTGTAGTCGGTCTCGGGCGAGAACAGGTCCGTGCCGTTGTAGCCGAGGCTCCACTCGCCGTGGAACTCCACGAGCGGCAGCGGCTGGACGGCGGTGACGCCGAGGTCGGCGAGGTACTCGACGCGGTCGACGGCGTCGAGCAGCTTGGCGACCCGGCCGCGCCGGATGTCGCGGCCGTTCTCGTCGCGAGCGGAGAAGACGCCGACGTGCAGCTGGTACACGGCCAGGTCGGGGAACCGGGGCGGCCGCCAGCCGTCGTCGTGCCAGGGGTGGGCCGTGCGATCGCGGACGACGCAGTCGCAGTCAACCAGGGGTACCCCCGGCTCCAGCTCGCGGGCCCAGGGGTCCCGCTTGAGGTCCGCGTCGCCGCCGGCGCCGACCACGTAGAACCGGTAGTACGTGCCGTCGGTGACGCCGGGGGCGAACCCCGCCCAGTGATCCGGTGTGGGTCCGCGGACCAGCAGGTCCTCGGGGCGTGGCCGGTAGGCACGGGTGTCCCCGAGCGCCACGTACACCTCCCGCGCCCGTGGCGCCCAGACCCGGAAGGTCGCGCCGCCGTCCACCGGAGTGGCGCCCATCGGTGTGCCGGCCGTGACGTGCTCCTGCGACATCGCCATGCCGACCTCCCGTGCCGCCGCCAGGACCCTCGTGCGCCCGGAGGCTAGGGCGGCGGCGTCACCCGGCCGTCACGACCGCTGCCCTTGCCCGATGGCCGGCGTGGTCACCGCACGGTGGCGCGAGGGTTGAGCGGCCGGCGGCGCGGGTCGGAGGGGTGGTCGCACCGACCGCTCGGTCTGCGGCAACGCGTGGAGCGGTGACGGGGATCGGACACGCATGGCCGCTCCACCGAACGCCGTCCGGGCCGCGGGCCGATGCCCGGCTCGTGGGGAACCGGATCCGCACGACGTTGCGAAGACGGCCCGTGGACGTCCCCGACGCCCCACTGGACGGCTTGCGGCTAGCCGGCCGCCGGCGCCTCGACCACCGCGCGCAGGCGGGCGAGGCCCTTCTCGAAGTCCGGTCCCACCATGGCGTCCATCGGCTTGACGAGGCTCATCACCCGGACGCCCAGGGTCTTGACACCGGTCATCCGCCAGGTGACCCGCGAGCCGTCACCCTCGGGCGTGATCTCGAAGGCGGTGTCGTTGCGCGCCTTGAAGGGCTTGTCGAAGGCCAGGTCGATGCGGACCCGCGAGGGCTCGTCGGCCTCGACGACGGTCATCCGGCCGGCGCCGGCCTTGCGGTTGCCCGACCACGCGTAGACGGCGCCGACGCCGGCCTCGGCGCCGGAGTACTCCCGGCGCATCGTGGGGTCCACGTCCTCCCACGGCGACCAGGCCGTCCACCGGTGGAAGTCAGCGATCTGCTCGTACACGCGCTCGGGGGGCGCGGCCATCGTCGCCGACCGCTGCACGGTGTAGGTGTCCGTCGCCATGGCGGCGCAGCGTAGACGATCAGCGCGATGACCTCGTCGGGTCAGGCGGGCTCCGGGACCCCGGCGCCCACGGTCGCCTCGGGGGTCGGGACGTCGGCGTCCCCCGTCGTCGGGGCCGAGCCGCGGTACGCGGCCGACAGCCGCCGGTAGGGCCGGCTGAGCAGGGCCAGCACGGTGACCAGCAGACCGACCAGCGCGGTGACGACGAAGACCAGCGCCAGGCCGCGGTCGGGACCGGTGCCGAACCAGCCGCCGATCGTGCGGGCGCCGGCGCCGTCGGTCATGAACGGGATGACGACGAACTGCGCGATCGGGCTGATGAGGAACGCGGTCAGCGGGGAGGCGGCCTGCTCCACGCTCTGCGCGAAACCGAACACCCGGCCCTGCCGCTCGTAGGGCACCACGCGCTGGAGCACTGTCTGCTCCGAGGCCTCCGCGAACGGCACGAGGAACATGAACACGGCCATCCCGATCGCGAGCAGCACGATCGAGGAGCGCAGCGGGAACAGCGCCGTTCCCAGCCACAGGACGAGGTTGACCAGCAGCAGCGTGCGAACCGGGTTGTCGCCCAGCCCCAGGCGGGCGATGGCGAGACCCCCGACGATCATGGCGGCGCTCAGCGCACCCCAGAGGAGGCCCCACACCTCGACCGACACCAGGGAGAGACCGTAGGCGTCCATCAGCGCCATGAAGGTCCCGCCGAGGAAGTTGTTGAAGCAGGAGAACGCGATCAGCGCGAGCAGGCCCGGGACGCCGCGGACCAGCCGCAGCGTGCCGCGGACGTCGACGCCGCGCCCCGGATCCGGGCCATCCGGCGGACCGGCGGAGCCCTGACCCTCGGCCGCCGCCGTGCTGACCACCCGGCGCTCGGGGATGGGCACCCGGGTCAGGTGCAGCAGCGAGCCGGCCAGGACGACCACGGCCAGCACCAGCACGTAGCGCATCCCGCCGACCGCCACGAGCAGGCCGCTGATGACCGAGGTGACCAGGAACGACACCCCGGATGCCGTGCCCACCAGTCCGTTGGCCCGGTCCCGCAGGCCCTCCGGGACGAGCAGGGTGACCAGCGTCGGCAGCGCGATCGTGCGCAGGTTGCCGGCGATGACGCCGAGCATGAGCAGCACGACGAAGACCCAGAGCCGCACGCTCGCCGGGTCGCGGAAGACCTCGGGCGGCGTGAGCAGGTAACCCACCAGGCAGACGAGGTAGATGGCCAGCGACACCGCCGCGGACGCCTGGAACACCCGGTGCTTGCGGTGGTGGTCGACGATGCTGCCGAACCAGATGCCCGTGGACGCCGTCGCCACCAGGAAGATGCCGGCGATCAGCCCGGTGGCGAAGACGGAGCGGGTCTGCAGGTAGACCCAGAAGGTCACCGCGAACCAGAGGGTGTAGTTCACGACGGAGACGAACAGCGCGTTGACCAGCACGCGGGCGAACGTGCGCTGGGTGCCGCGGCGCAGATCCAGCCGCGGAGCCCGTGCGCCGTCGTCGCCGGCGTCCCGGCCCCGCGTCGTCGGACTCATGGCTCGCCGTCCCCTCCTCGTCGTCACCGTCCTCCGATCGAGGGCCGGCCACCACGTTCGACCGCCCGGCCGGCCGGAACTGAGCGCTCGGCGGGGTGACGGTCCGGAGGTCGCCGCGAGTCGGGCACAAGGGGCGTGGCCCGCGAGGGCGAGCCGCCGACGGGACCGCCGGTCATCACCCGTCGAAGGGGGCCCACGGACGGCTGCACACCCATGGTCCACGACCGCGTGGCACGCGCGGGTGTCCCGCGGCGGCGCACCGGAGCGGGTGACGGGAGCCGAACGCGCTTGGCCGGCCCGGAGGGCTGCCGACTGCAGGCGCTCTCTTGGCCGGTCAGTGCCTGGTCAGGTGGACATCGCGCCCTGCCTGTACCTCAGCGCGCAGCGTCAGTCCGCGCAGTCGACCGCGACGGCGAGGGCTCCGCAGACCTGCCGCATGCGGGTGCCCGCCAGCCGTCCGAGCCGCTCGACGAGGACCGCGACGGAGACGCTCTCGACGGAGTCGAGGTTGACCACGCAGCGGCGGGGGACCGGGTCCTCGCCGGGCTGGAGGCCGACCTCGCTCACGAGGCCGCGGATCGTGGTGGTGCACGGCGCGACGAGTGCGCGCCGGTGTCGGGGGATGACTGCGTCGCGGGAGAGGACGACGACCGGGCGGCGCCCGATCTCGGGCATCTCGCACCACCAGACCTCACCGCGTGCGGGCAGCGTGGTCACGACCGGGCGGCGGCCTCGCGGAACGATGCCAGGTCACCCCACTCGTCCGGTTCATCGAGGGGGTGTTCGTCGTAGGCGGTGTAGCTCGCGTCGACCTCGGCCGACCGGTGGCGCGCCAGCAGCGCGCGCAGCGCCTCGTCGATCATGGCGGCGTCGGTGTCGCCTGATCGCACCCGTCGAGCAGCCTGCAGGAGGTCGTCGTCGACGGTGGTGCTGAGCCGTGTTCTGCTCATGCCACGATCATGCCATCCCAGTGTCTGCGGCATCACGGTGACAGCCGCACGACGGCTCCGCAGCCGCCGGGCCGCGCGTCGACGCCCGCGGGCGGGCAGGCCGGCATCCGTCCGGACGCGTGGGTCAGGCGATGGCTGAGGCGCGGCCTGGGTCGGCACCCTGCTCGGTGTTCCGGCTGCGGGGGGCTCCGCCGTACCAGTCGAGGCAGAGCATCGTGGCGTCGTCGCGGAGGTTCCCGCCGGTCGCCCGCAGCACCGCGGCGCCGAGGGCGTGCACGACCTCGCGCGGGTGCAGGTCCGCGGTGTCGCGGAGTGCGGCGGCGACGTCCAGCTCTGCCGCGTTGCGCTCCTGCACGCCGTCGGTGAGGAAGACGATCCGGTCGCCCGGCACGAGGGGGAGGGGTTGCACCTGGAAGGCCTTGCCGGCCAGCACCCCGAACGGCGGCTCGACACGGAGCTCGATCTCCTCCACGACACCGCCGCGGAGTCGGAGCGGCAGGGTGTGGCCGGCGTTGACGATCGTCGCCGTGCCGGAGGGCAGGTCGATGCGCACGAGCTGGCCGGTGACGAACTGGCCGGGCGCCGCGTGCTGGGCCAGGGCGTCGTTGGCGTAGCCGGCCTGTTCGGGCAGGCTCAGCCCCTTCCGGCGTCCGTTGCGCAGGGCGCCGACGAGCAGGGTGGCGAGCAGGGATGCCGCCACCTGGTGGCCGACGGCGTCGGTGATCGAGATCTGCAGGCACGTGCGGTCGAGGTTGTAGTCGAAGGTGTCCCCACCCACCGAGGTCGCCGGCTCCAGCCAGCCGGCGAGGGTGAACTGCCCGGCCTCGCACGTGTAGCACGTCGGCAGCAGCCGGCGCTGGATCTCCGCGGCGAGGGAGAAGGGGGTGGAGCGCATCCCCCACTCGAAGACGTCGGTGTGCCGGCGGGCGGCGATGAGGATGTAGGCCAGTGCGTGCGCGGCGCTGCCGATGTCGGTGACCTGCCGGGTGGAGGGGAGGCGGGGCAGCTCGAGCTCGAGCACGCCGATGGCGTCTCCGCGGCTGGTGACCGGAGCGACGATCCGGGCGCCCGCATCGATCTGCTGCACGTCGACCTGCTGCGTCCGCAGGACCCGTTCGTAGGCGGTTCCCGCCAGTGGCAGCGTCTCGGCCTGCTCGACGCCGTGGCTGCGGGCCCCCTCGACCGGGCCCGAGGACGTCAACCGGACGACGGCCCGCCCGCTGACGTCGGCGACCAGGAGGTGCACCTTGCGGGCGCCGACCATCTCGGCGAGCCGCGCCGCGACCGTCGGGACCGAGTCGACCGGCGCGGCCGCCTCGACCTCTTCCAGCAGCTGGCCGACGTCGATGCCCCCGACGCTCGACTCATCCACGGCACAGAGGCTAACCGGGCCAGCCGGCGCTCCCGGTGCTGCCGCATCGTGGAGTCGGTTCGCCGGATGCGGCGGCAGCCGGTCCGGCCCGTCGTCCGGCTGGTCCCAGGCGCCGCCGGCAGGTGGCAGATCCCGCGGTGGCGTACGTGACGGTCCGCCGTCGTCGACGGCCGGGCGGCGGCGGATCGCCTCGCATGGGCTGCCGGACCAGACCTCGGGCTCACCGCGTGACACGGTCGTGGTCACGAGGCGGGCCGTCCGCAGGGGCGGACCGGGCCCTTCGGGGAGCCCTCCGGACCTTGCGCTGAGGCACTGACAGGCCGGCTGACCCTGCAGCAACGCGCGGAGCGGGTGACGGGAACCGAACCCGCACGGCGAGCTGGGAAGGCGGGACCTTCCTCGGCGTCTTTCCTGATCAGCGGCTTGCTGTCGCGCCCTGACGTGGCTCGTGACCCAGACATGACCCAGGGGGTCGGCGTGACCCACGCGTGACCCACCGCAGCAGGTGGCCTGCTACTGGCTCGCTCGGCGGGGTCGCCCTGAACGCGGCCTCTGAGACGCCCGAGCGCTGACTGGTCGGCAATCCGCGCTTGGGCCGGGCCTACGACTCCCGACTGGCCTGCACAAGGAGTCGAGCAGTTCATGGGCGTGCAGTGGCACGAGATGGTCGCCCGCAGGCGGCGGAGAACCCGCCGCCGCCCGGGACCCGCCGGTCAGTCCTCGACTGCCCCGTACACGACTGCCCGGAAGTCGGCCTCGGGCAGGTCGAAGCCCACCATGTGCTGCGTCATGAGCACGCCGACGATCTCCTCGACCGGGTCGACCCAGAAATAGGTCTTCGCCGCACCGGCCCAGCCGGACTCGCCGGGAGAGCCGGTCAGCGCGGCCGGGCCGAGGTCCATGGCGACGCGAGAGCCCAGGCCGAACCCGTGGCCGGGCACCGGTACGCCCGCGAGCGCGTACGGGAGCAGTGCCGGGTCGAGATGGTTCGTGTGCATCAGCTCGAGCGTCTTGCGGCCGATGATGCGGGTGCCGTCCTCCGCCTTCCCCGTGAGCAGCATGTTCGCGAAGAGCAGGTAGTCCGACGCGGTGCCGAACAGGCCGTGGCCGCCGCGCTGGAAGACGTCCGGCGTGTCGCTCGGGTAGGTCGATTCCACCTCCCGGCGGCCGAGATCGCCCGTGGCGAACGCCATCGCGAGCTTGCTGAAGGTCATGTCCTTGCTGACGATGTCCGGCAGGCCGTACATGGCGGCGAGGCGGTCGCGTGCCGACTCGGGAACGCCGAAGGCGGTGTCGGTCATGCCGAGTGGCCCGAACAGTCGCTCCTGGAGGAAGTCGCCGAGCTCTTGGCCCGAGATGACCTCGATCAGACGGGCCGCGACGTCGATGCCCACGCTGTAGTGCCACTGCGTCCCGGGCGCGAAGGCGAGCGGGAGCGTCGCGAGCTCATCTACGAACTGCTCCAGCGTGCGCGTCGGGTCGTTGCAGATCCGGTGCTGGCGGTACTGCTCCGACACCGGGAAGTCCTCGAGAAAGTCATAGGTGAGCCCGCTCGTATGGGTCAGCACGTCGCGGATCTGCATCGGGCGTAGCGGCGACTGATCCTCGAGCGTCCCGCCTGGCCCGGCGATCTTGGTTGCCCCGAACGCCGGGATCCACTTGGCGACAGGGTCGACGAGCTGGAACTTCCCCTCCTCGAAGAGCGTCATCAGCGCAGTGGAGATGATCGGCTTGGTCATCGAGTACAACCGGTAGATCGTGTCCTCGGCCAGGGGCACCTCTGCTTCCCGGTCCTGCCAACCGACCAGCCCGGCATGGATGAGCTGGCCGCGGCGTGACACCAGCGTCGCGAAGCCGGGATAGCCGCGCTCGTCAACGTACTTCTGGAGCGCAGGCGCGATGCGCTCAAGCCGGTTGGCGCTCATCCCCACCGACTCCGGAGACGAGAGGCGAGATTCAACCTGTGTCATGCGTCACTCCCTCGAGTGGGACGGGCGCCCACCATATGCCGCTGGCCCACCTCGAACGGGCTGGCTGACTACCGGCTGTCGTCGAGCTCGCAGCCGCCCTCCCTGCGGGGTGGGCGTCACCGAAGCCTGTCCCGGAATGGGCCGCTTGGGGACACCGGCCACGGCTCCGCGCCGAGCGGCTCTCGCCCAGACCACGGGACTGTCCTTGGTCGATGACGCGCACGAGTTTGGACCCGCCACCGTTGCTGATCGAGGTTTTCTCGACGCGAGAGCCTGGTGGGTCTGCCGATAACCGGCACGGCCACGTAACGCATCGGGCGTCGAGTGCCGCCCCGTTCGCCAGGAGCGACCGTGCCCCTTGCTCGTCGAGTTGGCGCCATCCTGCTGGCCCTTGCTGCCATCGTCGTCTGGTTCGCAATGGCCCCCGACGAGTCCAGCGATCGATCCTCGGACATCGCCAGTGCGTTGGCCGACTATGGGCTCAACGAAGCGCGCACGCACGGCGCGCCGCAGCAGCAGGTGGTCAATGGGTGGGTGGCGAAGGACCTACTGACCATCATCGCCGAGCAGCAGAACGACTCCGTGACCGACGAGCGGCTGCCTGCGCTTGCCGTGCTGGTCGTCCTGGGACTGGCCCTGCACATCGCGACGTCCACGCGGCCCGCTGAAGCGGATGGTGCGGCCTCCGCATCTGCTGCACCGGCAGCGGACCCAAGCCCCGAGCCGTCTCCCGCCGTGTGAACCATTCAATCGCGGCCGTGGGTGCCTCAGTGAGCGTCCCCACCGTTCCCGCTCACCATCAGGGCGGTGCGGTACCCCTTCGGGGGCCGCTTCAGGGACATCCCATGGCCGCTGCCCGCACCACATCAGCAGGGGGCAGGCTCGCGGCCGGGGTGCTATTCGTCCTGCCCCGGAACGTCGTCCGGAGATCCGCTGGCAGCGCCGAGCATGGCGTCGAGGGCGCGGGCGATGTCGGCGTCGCGGTCGTCGGCGGCGTGCTGGTAGAGGAGCGCGGCGGCGGGAGAGGAGTGGCCGAGCCGGCGCATGAGCTCCTTCGTCGTCGCGCCCGTGGCAGCGGCGAGGGTGGCGCCGGTGTGGCGGAGCTCGTGCGGTCAGACCGCCAGCAGGCCGGTGGCGCCGGCGGCGCGGCGGAAGGTCGAGTTCCAGTTGCTGCGGGCGAGGTAGCCGCCGGAACTGGTGGTGAACAGGAGAGCGTCCGGAGAGTCGGGGACGTGCTTCTCCAGGTGATCCTCCAGTGCGGCTGCGATGGCGGCGGGGAGGGTGACGGTGCGATGTCCGGCGTCGGTCTCGGGTTCGCCGACCACCCACCGGCCGCCGAGACGACGGACCGACCGCTCGACGCGTAGCCGGCCGCCGGGCAGGACGTCGGACCGGCGCAGCGCGGTGGCCTCGCCGAACCGGAGCCCACCGAAGGCCACGACGAGCACGAGTGCGCGGTAGCGCTCGGTCCTCCGGTCACGTCCCAGTTGCTCGGCCAGCTGCAGGGCCTCGGCCGCGGTGAGCGCCCGGGAGGGCCGGGAGGCCTTGGGTGTGCCGGCCCCACGCAGCCGGCAGGGGTTGGAGGCGATGGCCTCGTCGGCGACCGCGATGTTGAGGATGGCACGCAGGAGCCGGTACGACCTGGCCAGCGCCGTGGGGCCCGTCGCCTGGCCGGTCTTGGCGTGCCAGGCGCGGACGGCGGCCGGGGTGATCTCGTCGACGGGGACGTCGGCCCATGGCCCGGCGAGGTGGTGGCGCCACAGGCCGGAGTAGAGGAGACGGGTGCTCTCGCGGAGGTCGGTGCGGGCGAGGTAGTCCTCGGCGTATTCGACGACCGTCGGGCGCTTGGAGGTCGGTGCCCGCCAGCTCTTGCGGAGGAGGTCGGTCTGCTGGGTGGCCAGCCAGGCCCAGGCGTCGGCCCTGGTGCTGAAGACCTCGGCGTGGCGCCGACCATCGGGGCCGCGGTACCGGGCGCGGAAGCGACCGCTCGGGAGCCGGTCGACCGTGCCGAAGGTCCGCTTGGCCACGGCGCGACCTTGGCGGGCGGGTCAGCGGTCGTCGGTCGGCGTCACCGCTGGCTGGGGACGCGGACGGCGTCCACAAAGGCGTCTAGCGTCGAGCGCTCCAGGCGCACATACTTGCCGACTTTCACGTAGCCGATCCGGCGCTCGGTGATGAGCGGGCGGACGAACCGCTCGCTGGTGCCGAGGTACTCGCCGGCCTGCGCGACGGTCAGCAGCGGGTCGCGGTCGAGATCCTGCCCCTGTGCCGCTCGTCGCGTCGTCATGAGGACGAGCGTCGCCGGCGTCCTCCAGTGCTCCTCCGGTCCTGGTTCCGGTCGATGTCTCGCCGTGTGATCATGGAAAGCGTGAGCGCGGACCCAGGCTTCGAGGTCGTGGTGGGTGCCGACGGCGGCATCGCACCCGAGGAGCTGGCGCGCCACGGTGTCCGGCCGGGCGCGCACCTGCGCATCGTGGCCGAGGTCGACCGTCCCCCGATCCGTCCGGCCTACGGCGCGCTCCGGGGACAGCTCCCTGAGGTGTCCTGGGAGGACTTCGAGGCGGCCAGCAGCCTGGCCGTCGAGGACGTCGAGTCCGGTCCCACGTTCCCCGACCGGTGAAGGTCGTCGTGGACACGCATGCCCTCATCTGGTTCCTCGAGGCCGATCAACGGCTGAGCGTGCGAGCCCGGGAAGTCCTCCAGCAAGCCCAGCAGGACCCCGGCAGTGGCATCGTCGTCTCTGTAGCGAGCCGCCTCGACCTGCACTACCTGCAGCGGGCCGGCCGGTTCAGCCGGGCCGACGTCCAACGCTGGTGGGCGGTCACCCAGGATCCGAGCTGAACATCAACTCGGCCGCGATCACGGGCCCTGTCGTGGCGTACTTCGACTCGGCCGAGCTTGCGGCGCTCCGGGACCCCTGGGACCGGCTGGTCACCGCGACGGCGATCGATCTCGAGGCTCCGCTGGTCACCAAGGACCGCGCGATCACGACCGTCGGGCGATCCGGCGCCGTCGAGGTCGTCTGGTAACGGGCGTGCGGCGTCGAGCAGCGGCCTCCCCCCGGGTCGACGCCCCGCGCTGCCCTCGGCTCACTCGTCACAACGAGTCGCGGCCCTCACAGTGCATTAGGTGTGTCCCTCTTGATCATGGCGATGCTCCAGTGGCGTTCGGTGGTGTTGGGCGGCCGCTGGCGGTGGTCCACCGAGGCGCTTATGGGCTCACTCGGTGCGGATCAGCTGGATGAGTGCCTGGACCGGCTGGTGCGTCCCGGCGGCGGCGGGGCTGGCGGGTGCATCAGCTTCCCGAGTGCCCCGACACGCCTCAGGGTCAACGAAACGATCACTGACCGGAATTACCTTGCGGGCCATGACGGGGGTCCTGTCCTCAGCGGTGCTGCCGGCGGAGGTCGCACGGCGCTATCCGTTCGGCTATGCGGTCGTGGACGTGGAGACCTCGGGGCTGAGCGCTGCCAGTGACCGGGTGTTGCAGGTTGCGGTCACCCAGATGGCCGCCGACGGGGCGGTCGAGTCGAGCTGGTCGACACTGCTGGACCCGGGCTGCGATCCCGGCCCTACCCACATCCACGGACTGACCCGGACGAAACTGCGAGGGGCGCCGCAGTTCCCCGACGTGGCCGATGACGTGTCCCGCCGGGTCGACGGGCGCGTCGTGGTCGCGCACAACGCCCACTTCGACCACCGCTTCCTGGCCGCGGAGTCCCGGCGCGCCGGCCGGCGGCTGCCGGTGGAGGAGCGGTTGTGCACGCTGGCGCTGACCCGTCGGCTGGACCTGCCCGTCGCCGACTTCAAGCTGGGCTCGGTCGCCGACTATTGGGGCGTGCAGGCGCTGCGGGCCCACGACGCCGAGGACGACGTCCGGGTGCTGGTGGAGATCCTGCGGCACTCCCTGGTGTGGGCCGCGCGGCTAGACCTCGACCTGCCGTTGGCGGCCTGCGCCGACGCCGCGCCCGCACCGTTCCCGGCCAAGGCGCCACGCACCCCGTGCCCGTGGCGGACCCCCGGCCCCTGGGCTCGCGGTACGCCGCTGGCGCAGGGCATGAAGGTGGTCATCACCGGATCGACGAGCACCCCGCGGGAGATCCTGACCCGTCGCTGCACCGAGGCCGGGCTCGACGTCATGAATACCGTCAGCGGTCGCACCCATGTCCTGGTGTGCAACCGCGCCGACCAGCAGACCGGCAAGGCCGCCCGGGCCCGCCAGCACCGCACACCGGTCATCACCGAACCCGAGCTCCTCAGCCTGCTGACCGCCGTCGCACCCGGGCAGCCCAAGGCCGCGGAGACCGTCGAGGCCACTGGAACCGTCGCCATCGGCAGCCGCGCCGCAGCAGCCCCAGCGGCGCGCCCGCCGGTGCCGAGCGGGCCGCTCAGCGGCCGTCGCGTGCTGGTGCTGGGCGGCTCGCACGACGCCGCCGCCGCGGTCCGCGAACGGCTCCTCGCAGCAGGTGCCAGCGTCGCGGTCAACCTCACCAGCTCGGTCACCGATGTCGTGCTCGTCCCCGGCGTCGAGCCGGATCCGCGGACCGGCCGGGCGCAGGCACTCGGCGTCCGCCCCCTCGACGCCGACACCCTCACCCCCACCTCGTGGCCGCCGCAGCCGGGCGAGCGCGTCGTGGTGCTGCCGGCTCCCGAGCCGCCGCCCACCCCACCGGTCACGGTCACAGCGCCGGCACCACGGGTCCTCGTCCGCGGCGAGGTCGTGGACCTCCCGGCCCACGCGGACTGGCTCGCCGAGGTGCGCTGGGCGACCCCGGGCCGCCACGCAACCGACCGGTTCGACGTCGACGTCGTCGCCCTCGTCGTCGATCCCGACGAGCAGGTCAGTGTGGACGAGGACTTCGTCTTCTACAACGCTCCCGAACATCCCACCGGCGCCGTCGCCCTCACCACCGGGATCGCCGGTGAGGCGATCTGCACACTGCGGCCCGACCGGCTACCGCCGACACAACGGCGAGTGCTCCTCGCCGCAGCGATCGACGGCGCCGCCACCTTCGGCGACGTCGGCCCCATCGAGCTGATCCTGCGCGACGAACATGGCGCGCCGACCGCCCGCGCCACGCTCGACGCCGCCACCGACGAGCGCAGCCTCATCCTCGCCACCCTCTACCAGCGCCACGGCACCTGGCGCTGGCGCGCCGTCGGCCAGGGCTATTCCGACGCACTCGCCGACCTGGCCATCCGCCACGGCGTCGACATCGACGAACAGGGCTGACCCGGGGGCGTCCTGTCTCAGCGGCCACCTGAGCCGGGTGACGGGTCGACCGTCCGGGCGCCACGCCAAGTTGGCAGGTGGTCGATAGACGGCGCTCCCGCGACCCGTCCGGGGGGTCACGGAAGTCGCGTCCAGGGGGTCCCGGAGGTTCTGACCAAGCTGGATGCGGCTTGGCGGCGTGACCCATTCATGACCCACGCAGCGGAAACAGGGGTCACGAAGGGGTTCGAACGGGCCGTCCGGAGGGTCCTCCGGACCTTCTCCAGAGAGCCCAATAGGGCGGGTTGAGCTGCGATTTCGCGTGGAGCGGGTGACGGGAATCGAACCCGCATGGCCAGCTTGGAAGGCTAGGTCGCTGAAGCTGTATCTGTGCTGGTGAACGGCTCGCCGGTCGGGACTCGTGCCTTCCACGTGCCTGAGCGTTCATGCAGGCCCTAGGAGGCCTCCGTGCAGTTGCGGTTCCTACGTCTTACGATTCGTGAGACACTGTCGGGGTGGCTGACACGATCACCTTCCGCCCCGATGAGGACGTCCGACGGGCGTTGGCCGTCTTGACGCAGGACGGCACTTCGGTTTCCAACGCCGTTCGGGCGGCTCTGATCGAGGCCGCCAGGACCGCGGCGCAGGACCGGCTGCGTGCAGAAGCGGCTGCGCTGGCTGCCGATGAGGCAGACCGTGCCGAGGCGGCTCAGGTCCTTCGGGACATGGAGACGTTGCGTGCGTGGTGAGGTCTTCCGCCTGCGCGCTCCCCGTGGCACCCAGGGCCACGAGCAGGCCGGCGTCCGCTACGCCGTCGTCGTCCAGTCCGACCTGCTGCCACTGTCGACATGGCTGGTTGCGCCCACGTCCTCCTCGGCGCGCGCGGCGACCTTCCGCCCCGAGGTGTCCATCGTCGGGCGCTCGACCAGGGTGCTGGCCGAGCAGACCAGTGCCGTCGATCCGCAGCGCCTGGGGGAGTCGGTCGGGCACCTCAGCTTCGATGAGCTGCGCCAGGTCGATGCCGCGCTGCGCCTCGTCCTCGGCCTGTAACGAGACCTGTCCCTGTCCCGCCACTGATCACCCACGCGGTCATGGCCTGGACTTACACCACCCTCGGGGACGTCGCCGAAGGCGTGCGGCTGGTGGGCAGTCAAGGGCGCAGCGCCGTCTGTTGTCATGCGATCGCGTCGGCCCACCGCGGAGGGGGCACCGGCGGTTGAGATGCGGGCCTGAGCCGCCTGCCGCCGACAGCGGTAGCCTGGTGTTGCCGCCGTAGCAGACGGATCAGTGTCGAAGAGACGGCCAGGAGCGACTGCCGATCCAGGTGCGCGGACCTTCCGCGTCGTATCAGCCACGGTCTGATGGGCCTGGAGCGGACATGGTCGAGCTGGCGTGGCCTGAGAAGTCACCACCGGCCGGACGCGCAGGTCGCCGTCCGGCGTGGACGGGGGATCCGGAGACGCCGTTGGACCTCGCGGTGCTCCGTCGAGGGCTGCGCGCGGCTGCGGCCGTCGGGTTCTGCCCGCCCGGCGCTGTCGACGACGACACGGATCGGCTGCTGCTCACGTTCGAGGAGTTGAGTTCGAACGCCCTCAGGCACGGTCGTCTCCCGGCCCGGGTGGCCGTCACTCTGACCGCGACTGGCTGGTTGATCGAGGTCAGCGACGCCGAGCCGGACCGATTACCTACTCCGGCCGTGGGTCGTGACGCCGCCTTGGGTGGCCTGGGGCTGCATCTGGTGGCCCGCCTCAGCGATGGTCACGGCTGGGTGGTCTCGGACGGCCGCAAATGTGTGTGGGCGCACGTCGTCTGTGCGCCGCCTCTGCTCACCGGAAGGGCCCTCGGTGCTCGCGTCGGTGGCCGAGACGATCACCTTGCGTCTGGATGAGTTGCTCGGCCGGCTTTGGGCGTCGCGACGAGAGGCGGTAGCCCCGTTTGCACCGCCGTTCGAGCGGCCGTGATCGAGGCCGCCAAGACGGCCGCGCGGACCTGGTTGAGCTCTCAGCCGATGCGCTGACCGCCGGTGATTCCGACCATGCCGAGGCGGCTGGGGTCTGCGGGAGGGACTGCTGCACGGATCGGTGACAGGTTGGGTCAGGCGGCCTGAGCGGCCAGTGTGGGTGTGATGGTCTCGTACTCGATGGGCGTGAGTCGACCGAGGGCGTCTTGGCGACGCCGGCGGTGGTAGG
>NZ_QVQH01000022.1 GCF_003428645.1 Geodermatophilus marinus
GGATCGCCCGCTCCGCCCGCCGGCTGCGGCTGCACCTGCCCCGCGACTGGCCGTGGCAGACCGCCTGGTCCCAGCTGTTCTCCACCACCTGCGGACCACCGGCAGCGGCCTGAGCCGACCACCGCCCGCAGGGCCCGATCGGAGACCGACCGTGGAAGAGCCGGACAGACCGGCGGCCCACCCACGCCCAGATCAGACAACCACAATCAGGTCACGAGCCGGCCGGGTCCACCAAGATCGACGGTGGATCGAGGCTCAGGGGACGACGACGGCGCCGTCCTCCCGCTCCGCGAGCCGGCCGGCGGCCACTGCGCCGTCGAGGGCCGCGGCCAGCAGCGGGGCGGCCGACGCGGCGCGGCGGCGGGCCCCGAACACCTCCGCGGCGGCCGGGAACAGCTCCTCCCGGGTCAGCGGGCCCGCGGCCCGGCAGAGCGCCACCATCGCGTTGCCGAGCTCCTGCGGGGCAACGTGCTCCAGGGGGCGGTCCGCGGCGGAGGCCTGGCGGCGGAAGGCGGTCCAGCCGGCGCGGTCCAGGGCCGGGGGCCAGACGAACTCGCCGTCGAGGCAGTCGGCGGGCAGCAGGGCGAGCAGCGCGTCGCGGCGGGCCTCGCCGACCCGGCTGAGGCCGAAGGCGCCCGCGGCCAGGCGGGTGAGCCGGTCGCGGTGCACCGGCCCCTCGGCCTTGAGCCCGGCGTGCAGCACCCGGCGCACGGTGCGGGCCACCTTGGCGTCGGCGAGCTGGTCCAGGGCCTTGCGCTCACCGGCCGGCCGGGGCAGCCACGGCACGAACGGCGCCTCGCCCTCGAGGGCCGGCGCGGTGCGCGCCGGCCGCCGGGCCGTCCGCGGCGCGGCGGCCCGGGGGCCGGGCGCGGGGGCCGGCTCGGCGACCGGCTCGGCGACCGGCTCGGCCACCGCGACGGCGGCCGGCGCCGAGGACAGCAGCGGGGCCACCACCCGGGGGGCGGGCAGCGCCGCCGCGGCCGGCTCCACGACCGGGGCGGCGACCGGTCCCGGGGCGGCGACCGGGGTCGGCCCGTCGGCGGGAGGCGGCGGCACGGCGTCCACGGCGGCGACCAGCCGGTCGAGCACCGCCGGGCGGTCGCGCAGCCAGGTCGGCAGCCACACCCGCTCGACCACCGGCCAGCCGAGCATCCCGGAGAGGACCTCGACCGGCAGCCCGTCGCGGTCGCCCACGGTGCGCCGGCGAGCCCAGGCCGGCCCGTCGAGCAGCACCGCCATGACCGGCACGTCGGGGTGCGCGGCGCGGGCCACCGACAGGTCGACCCGGAAGTCCGACAGCCCGACGTCGGTGCGCACGACCAGCCCGCGCTCGCGCAGCGCCGCGGCGATCTGCTCGCGGTGCCGGTCGGGGACGGCGGCGGGCCGGGCGTCCCGGGGCAGCGCGTCGGTGCCCAGGGCCGCCAGGTCCAGGTAGGCGCGCAGGTGCTTGACGCCCACGGAGGAGGTCTGCTCGGCGCGCAGCTGGGCGGGGTCGAAGGAGGAGAAGACGACCACCTGGCGGCGGGCGCGGGTCACCGCGACGTTGAGCCGCCGCTCGCCGCCGACCCGGTTCAGCGGCCCGAAGTTCAGCGGCAGGACACCGCGGTCGTCGACGCTGAAGGCGGTGGAGAAGAGCACGACGTCGCGCTCGTCGCCCTGGACGTTCTCCAGGTTCTTCACGAACACCCCCTCGCCGTCGGTGCGGTCCAGGGCGTCGACCAGCCGCTCGTCCCCGGCGTCGCGCAGCAGGCCCTCGATGTAGGAGCGCTGCTGGGCGTTGAACGTGACCACGCCGATCGAGGGCACCCGGTCCGGGGAGGCGTCGAAGCGGCGGCGGATCTCGGCGACGACCGCCTTGGCCTCCAGCGGGTTGGTGCGGAGCAGCCGCCCGGCGCCGGTGCGGTGGAAGGTGCCCTCGACCCGCACCAGCGAGATGCCGCGGCCGTCGACCGCGGGGGAGGGCCGGCCGTGCGTGGGGGCCGGGAACGAGGAGAGCCGGTTGTCGTAGTAGGTGGCGTTGCTGAAGGCGATCAGCGACTCGTCCTGGCTGCGGTAGTGCCACGACAGCCAGTGCCGCGGCACCCGCGCCTGGACGCACTCCGACAGGATCGACTCCTCGTCCTCCACGGCGCTGCCGAGCAGGTCGGCGGCGTCGTCGTCGGCGGAGCCGGACGACGGCTCCATGAACGACGTCGGCGGCATCTGCCGGCTGTCGCCGACCACGACCGCGGCGCGGGCCCGGCCGAGCGCGCCCACCGCGTCGGCCACCCGGATCTGCGAGGCCTCGTCGAAGACGACCAGGTCGAACAGGCCGGCCCGCGCCGGGAAGAACCGGGCCACCGAGTCCGGGCTGACCAGGACGCAGGGCATCACCGCGGTGACCAGGTCCCCGTAGCGCTCCAGCAGCCCGCGCACCCCCAGCCCGCGGCGGGAGCGCCCCAGCTCGCGGTGCAGCGCGCCGAGCCGGTCGTCGTCCGCGGCCGGGCGGCCGGCCAGCACCGCGGCGGGGAGCGCGGCCCGCAGGTGGGCCCGCACGGCGCGCGAGGCGGCGGTGAACCGGGTGATCGCCCGCTCGTGCGCGGTCGCGTCGAAGTCGTCGAGGCCGCTGGCGTGCCGCCGCTCGGCCTCGGAGCTGCGCGCCACGCCGTGCTCGAAGGCCCGGACGGCGTCGTCGGCGGGCAGCCGGCCCGACAGCAGGAGGGCGCGGGCGTCGTGCAGGCCCGCGGCGCGCAGCGGCTCCAGGGTGTCGAGGAAGTCGGCCCACCGGCGCAGCGACATCAGCCCGGTGTGCTCGACCCCGCGCTCGGGCCGGGTCATCTGCCAGCGCAGCACCACGCCGTCGTCCCCGCACCAGCGCGCCAGCCGCGCCGGGTCGCTGCTGCACACCCGCAGCAGCGCGGTGAGCGCGTCCCGCAGCCGGACGACGGCGGCGGCCGCGGCGGCGCCCGGGCCGGGCCCGGCGACGACGTAGCGGCGCAGCGCGACGGCGAAGTCGGCGGCGCTGTCGGCCGCGGCCCCCGCGGTGCGCAGCCACGCCACCTGGGCCTCGACCACGCCCGGGTCCAGCAGCGGGTTCCAGCCGGGCGGGGTGGACAGCCCCGGGACGACGGCCACCCGCGCGGCCAGCGCCTGCCCCGCCTGCTGCAGCCGCCACAGCTGGGCGGTGAACTCCGGCACCTCGCTCAGCGGGAGCTTCACGCCGGGGCGCAGCGCCGGGCGCAGCTGCTCGCGGACCGCCCGCAGCCCGGCCCGCCGCGGGAAGAACCGGGCCGCCTGCGCGGTCTGCGCGGCGACGAACAGCTCGCCGAGCGGCAGCCCCAGCACCTCCGGGGTGGCCCGCTCCAGACCCGGGTGCACGGCGGTGGCGAAGGCGGCCACCTCGGCCAGCAGCGCCCGGGTCGCCGCGCTCCAGCGCCCGGTCGGCACCTCGTCGAGCACGTCGAGCCCGACCGGGGGGCCCGAGAGCAGGTGGGCCAGCGCGTCGAGGTGGGCCGGCGTGCGGACCTCGCGCAGCGCCCGCACCAGGTGCGGCTCCGCCGGCAGGTCGCGGATGGCGGCGTCCACCGCGGCGGCGGCCTGCTGGGCGGCCACCAGGTCGACCCGCGGGGTGTCGACGAAGGCCCAGGCGTGCCGCGGCGAGGGCCGGACCAGGTCGGCGATGTCGGGCAGCAGCGCCAGCGACCGGCGGACGGCGGTCAGCGTCTCCGGGGCGGCCGCGGCCACGAACACCGACGGCAGCGGCAGCCGGGGGACGTCGTCCCGCACCGACAGCACCGCCGTCCGCGCGGAGTAGCAGCTCAGCCCGGCGGCGTTCTCCGCGTGCAGCCGGTCGGCGTAGCGGGCGAGGGTCCGGCGGGCCGCGCGCAGGTCCTCCCCGTCGGCGGCCAGGCCCTGCTCGTCGACGGTGACGGCGTGCTCCAGCGCGGCCTTGACCTGCGCCCGCACCTGGGCGGCGGTGCTGCCCTTGTCGTGCAGGTCCAGGGCGAAGGGCCCCATGCCCACCGCGTCGAGCCGGCGGGCGACGACGTCGAGCGCGGCCCGCTTCTCGGCGACGAAGAGCACCCGCTTGCCGTCGGCGACCGCGCGGGTCAGCAGGTTGGTGATGGTCTGCGACTTGCCGGTGCCGGGCGGGCCCTCGAGGACGAAGGTGCGCCCCGCGGCGGCCTCGGCGACGGCCCGCAGCTGCGAGGCGTCCGCGGGGGCCGGGCACCGCGTGGCGAGCTCGTCGAGGTCCACGCGGGCCGGGGCGGGCACCGGGTCGGCGAAGGCCTCGGTGGGCCGGCGCACGAGGTGGTCGACCAGCGGGCTGGCGGCCAGCTCGGCCCAGTGCTCGTCGAGGTCGCGCCACAACCGGTACTTGGCGAACTGGAGGACCGCGAGGTCGGCGCTCGGCTCGACCCGCGCGGGCAGCTCGGCGTCGGCGACCGCCTGCCGCACGGCCTGCAGCGCGCGGTCGACGTCGATGCCGGCGGCCTCGTCGGCGGGGTCGGTGAGCCCCGGGACGGTCAGCCCGTGCTGCTGGCGCAGCTTCTCCAGCAGGCAGTGGTTGGGCGTGCTCGCGCCGGTGTCGTCGAGGGCCAGCCGGTAGCTGCCGGTGCGGCCGGTGGGCACCAGGGTGACCGGCACGAGCACCAGGGGGGAGCGCAGCGGCCGCCCGTCGACCTCCCAGACCAGGCTGCCCAGGGCCAGGTAGAGGTTGTTGGCGCCGGTCTCCTCGACGACCGTCTTCGCCTTGTAGGCCAGGTTGCGCAGCCGCGGCAGGTAGCTGCCCTCGGTGACCCCGGCGTGCACCGCCTTGCGCTCCAGCAGCACCTCGGCCAGCTGGGCCGGCGGCAGGTCCGCGGCGGCGGTCGCGCCGCGCTCCCGGGCGACGGCCGGGATGCGGTCGCTGGGGAGCACCGCGACGGACACCCCGCTGCGCAGCAGCCGCTCCAGGGTGCCGAGGTGCTCGGCGGGCACGGCCAGGGGCAGCCCCGAGCGCTCGGTGTAGTTGATCAGCCGGTTGCGCAGCGACAGGTCGAGCAGGCTGTTCTTCCACTGCTGCACGCGGGCGGGGGTGGCCGGGCGGCCGGGGTCCGCCGCGGGCGGGGACGGCGGCAGGGCGGGGGCCGCGCCGTGCTCGGCCGGGCGGTACTCGACGACCTGCACCGTGCCGTCGCGGCCGCGGGTGCGGGCCGGCAGCGGGAGGATGCCGTCCCGGCGGGCCCGGTGGACGTCGGTGACCCCGAGGACCCGGTCGAGGTCCCCGGCCAGCCACCGGTCGTAGGCCGCGGCGTGCAGCGCCGCCGGCTCGGCCGGGTCCTCGCCGCCCCGCGTGGTCAGCAGGGTGGTCTCGACGAGGCGGACCAGGCCCAGGTCGACCAGGTTCACCAGCGGCGCCACGTCGGTGGTCGCCGCGCTCTCGCCGCTGCGCTCCTCGCGCCAGTAGCCGAGGAAGGCGTGCCCGCCGGAGGAGCCGGGCAGGCCGCCGTCGGTCAGCCACAGCAGCGGCCGGATCCCGACCCGCTCCAGCGCCGCGGCCAGGGTGACGGTGGTGTCCAGGCAGGTGCCGACCCGGCCGTCGAGGACGTCCCCGGGCGTGCGCACCTTCTGGCCGACGTCCGCCCAGCCCGCCGCGGCCTCGCTGTGCCGGACCCCGCGCCGGCGCACGGCCTCGGCCAGCGCGGCGACGACGGCGTCGACCCGCTCGGGGGAGGCGTCCCGGCCCTCCACCGACGGGTCCCCGGTGCGCTCGGCCAGCAGCGCCCCGGCCTCGCCGACCAGCGCCGCGACCGCGGGGTGGTGCGGGAGCACGTGCGCGGCCAGCATCTCCAGCGCCAGCGGCACCGGGGCGGCCAGCCACTGCCCCGCGGCGAGCACCTGCACCGGGACCGCGGTGCCGGCGACGTCCTCGCCGCCCACCAGCAGGTCGATCTCGACCGACCCGGGCCGCTGCTCCTCGATGGGCAGCATCGCGGCGGGCTCCATGACCAGGCCGACGTCGCTGAGCACGGTGGTGCGGCCCTCGTCGAGGTCGACCAGCAGCTCGACCGGGGCGCCGATCGGGCCCTCGGCGTCCTGGACGCCGAGCCGCACCGTCGCCCCGCGGACGGCCGCCCCGTGGTTGGTGAACGACAGCCGGCTGACCACCGGGACGCGGTTGTGCGCGAGGGCGTAGCTGAGCACCGGCGTCGAGGTCGCCTGGATCGCCACGGCCGGCCGGGTGGTGGTCTCGGTCGACCGCAGGTCCGTGGCGCTCATGGTGGACGTGTCTACCGGGCTGGACGGACCGGTCCGGTCAGGCGGCGGAGGCGTCTGGGGTGCCTGTGACGGGTGTGCCCGCTCGGGCTGCGGAGCACCCCGGGGGTGGTCCCGGGCGGTCATGCCCCGGCTCCCGGGTGCCGATCAGCGACCCCTGACCCCCGGGGGCCCCAGGCCGGCCTCGCGGGCGCGGGCGACGGCGGCCGCGCGGTCCGGGACCTGCAGCTTGGTGAGGACCGCGGAGACGTGGTTGCGCACGGTCTTCTCGGACAGCCCCAGCCTCCGGGCGACCTGGGAGGTCCGCAAGCCGGCCGCAAGGAGGTCGAGGACCTCGCGTTCCCGGGCCGTGAGCTCGGGCAGCGCCGGCACCCGGGCGGAGGCCCCGGTCAACGAGTCCACCACCCGACGGGCGACCGCGCCGCCGTACACGGCGTCGCCGCCGGCCACCGCCAGCACGGCCCGCACGATCTCCTCCCGGTCGGCGCCCTTGAGCAGGTACCCGCGCGCCCCCGCCCGCAGGGCGCCGAACAGCGAGGCGTCGTCCTCGTGCATGGTGAGCACGAGGACGACGACACCGGGGTACCGCCGGGTCAGCTCGTCGATCGCGGCGGTCCCGGAGAGCCGTGGCATGGAGAGGTCGGTGAGGACGACGTCCGGGGTCGTCGTGGCCACGAGCGCGAGGAGTTCCGCCCCGTCGGCCGCCTCGCCGACCACCGCGACCTCGGGGGAGGCGTCGAGGACGGCGCGCAGGCCGAACCGGTACATCGGGTGGTCGTCGGCCAGGACGACGCGGACGGTCACGACCGTCCGCCCAGCGGCAGCTCCGCCACCACGCTCGTCCCGTTGGCGCCGCTGGTGACCGACAGCTCGCCGCCGACCGCCTGCGCCCGTCCCCGCATCGACCCGAGCCCCAGCCCGCCGGGCCGGCGGGTGTCCGCCTCGGGCGGAAAGCCGGCGCCGTCGTCCGCGACGGTCACCCGCAGGCGTCCCCCCGCGGTGCGCAGCGCCACCTCGGCCGACCGTGCGCCGGCGTGCCGGGCCACGTTCGTCAGGGCCTCCTGGGCGATCCGGTAGGCGGCGGTCTCCACGTCGGGGGGCAGGGCCGGGAGCTCGGCGGCCGTCACCCGCACCGCGAGGGACGGCGACAGCGTGCAGGCGTGCCGCTGGAGCGCCGGGACCAGCCCGACGTCGTCGAGCGGAGTCGGTCGCAGGCCGTCGAGGATCCGCCGCACCTCGCCCACGGTGCCGTCCACCTCGTCCTTGAGCCGGGTGAGCAGGGAGCCGACGAGCGGGCCGGCCCGGCCGTCGAGCTGGGCCTGGACGGCCTGCACCCCGAGGCCGATGCCCGCCAGCGACGGGCCCAGCCCGTCGTGCAGGTCCCGGCGGATGCGGTCGCGCTCGGCGTGCGTGGCGGTCAGCACGCGCTCCCGCTCCCGCTCCAGCCGGCCGGTCAGCTCCAGCGCCCGCACCACGACGGCGACCTGGGGGGCGAGCGCCGCGAGCAATCTCCGGTCACCGGCCGTGAAGGGCTCACCGGGGCGCCGCTCGGGCACGTGCAGGGTGCCGACGTCCCGCCCGCCCACGCGCAACGGCACGGCGATCGTGCCGGCGCCGCCGGGGGCGGCGTCCCCAGGCCGGACGATCCGCGCGGCCGAGGTGCGGAGTGCGGTGCTCACCGTGCCCAGGACCGCGGGCAGCAGGTCGGCCTCGTCGGCGCCGGCCACCCGGTCACCCAGCTCCGTCACGGCGGCGACCGGGTCCCGCCGCCGGCCGTAGACCAGCCGGTCGGCACCCGCCTGGAGCCGATCCCGCGCCGGGCCGAGGGCCAGGGCCAGCAGGACCGCGACGACGGCGCCCGGCACGGGGGTGAGGGTGCGGCCGAGCACCGCCGCGGCCAGCCCTGCCACCACCAGGTAGACGGTCGCGACCGCCGCGGTCAGCGCCCCGTACGCCAGCGCGCGGCTCACCACGATCCCCAGCAGCCGGTAGCGGACGACCCCGACGATGATCGACCCGGGGACCATGAGGGCCAGGCCGATGAACACCCAGTCGGGTGCCGGGACGGCGAACGTCAGCAGCATCAGCGGGAACACCACGCAGACCAGCCAGGCCAGCTGCTGGCGCTCCGGCGCCCGTGCCCGGACCAGGCGCACCACCGTCGCGACCCAGATGACCAGCACGCCCGCGACCAGGGCGACGACCGCGGCGGCACCGGCCGCCACCGTCCACCAGGTCCGCGGCAGCACGAGCGGCGCCGGCCCGGAGACCACGTCGTCGAAGGCCTCCTGCGACAGGGCGGTCATCACCGTGACGACCGCGAGCCCGGCCCACACCGCACGCACCGGCCAGCGCCACCACCGCGCGGGCAGCCGGCCCGAGGGGTAGAGCGCCACCAGGACGGTGGCCGGGAGCACGAGGGAGGGCAGGTAGAGCATCCCGAGCTGGGTCACCGGCCGGGCCAGCGGCCAGTCAGGTTCGGCGACCTCGACCCCGTAGGCGCCGTAGGCGTTGCCGCCGGCGCTCAGGGCCTGCAGCAGCCCGGTCAGCACGAGCAGCCAGCCGATCGCGTTGCGCGGCCGGAGGTGCACCAGGAGGGCCCCGGTCCCGGCGCAGGCGACGGCGAAGACGCACCCGAGGACCGAGCGGTCGCCCTCCGGCACCCGGGGGCCCACCCAGGCCGCCAGGGTGAAGGCCGCGAGGCACAGCAGCGTCGCCGTGACGGCGGCGCCGGTCGTGAGGACGCGTGAGCGCACCGCGCCAGTGTTTCGCCGGGGCGTCCCGAGCGGGGTGCCCGACGTCCCGGTCGACCCGGGAGGTCCTCCCGGGTCGACCGGCCCGCTGCCCCATCCGGCGGGACACCCGGGACGGCCACGGTGGTCCCCGTCCGGCCGTGCGGGCCGGGACCGACCCGAGGAGGACCGCCATGACCGCCGCCCCCGCCGCCCCCCCGACCTCCGCCACCCGGTCACCCGACGGGTGGACCCTCGCCGGTGCCGGTACGGCCCTGGCCTGCGCGCTGGTCGGCCAGTTCGTCAGCACCCCGTGGAAGGCGGGATCCGGCGGGTGGGGGATCGACCTCGCCGGCGGCGGGGGGTGGGCCGGCCTGGCGCTGCTCGTCGCCTTCGTGGCCGTGGCGCTGGTGCTGGTCGCTCTGGCGACCGCGCGCGCCCGGGCGGTGCCGCCCGAGCGCACCGCCCGGCGGGCCGCGGTCCTCGCCACCCTGGGCGCGCTGTCGGTCCTGGTCTTCTGGACGGGGCTGCCGGCCGTCCTCGCCGGCGGTGCCGTCGGGCTGTCGGTGGACGTCCGGCGCCGGACCGGGGCGCTGCCGCCCGTGGCTGCGGTCGCGGCGACCCTGGCCGCGGTCACGGTGGCGGGCGCCGTGTGGCTCGCCTTCACCGGCTGATCGCCCGCTCCGCAGGGCGGCCCGTCTACCCCGGGCCGCCCTGTCCGTGCGCCCACCGCAGGGCGTGGGAAGGGCGGAGAGAGGGTCCTCGACCAGGGCTTCGCCTCCGGGCGCGCGGGCGGGGGCGACCCGCGGCGTGGCGATACCCGGCCCGCGGTCCGGAGGGCGTATCTTCCTGAACCCCTGGATGTGATGTGAAACACATGACGGACCCGATGCCGGCGCGCACCCTGCCCCCGTGCCGCGTCGCCGGCGACCCGGGTTGCGCGCGCCCCCGGCCGGGCGCAGGTTGCGGGGCATGGGCGAGGTGCAGCGGCGGGGATCGGGTCTGCTCGTCGAGGACCGGGGGCACGTCCGGCTGCTCACGCTCGACCGGCCCGAGCGGCGCAACGCGCTGTCCACCCCGCTGCAGGCCGACCTCGTCGAGGAGCTGCTGCGCTGCGGGGAGGACGACGGGGTCCGCGCCGCCGTCCTGGCCGGCAACGGCCCCGCCTTCTGCGCCGGCTTCGACCTGCACGAGATCCGGGAGGCCGACCGGCGGGGGGAGCGGTTCCGCCCGCCCATGGACCGGCCGGGGCGCACCGTCTTCGAGGTCCTCACCCAGGTGCCGGTGCCGGTGGTGGCGGCCGTCGCGGGGGCCGCGGTCGCCGGCGGCTTCGAGCTCGCGCTGGCCTGCGACCTGCGGGTGGCCGCGCCCGGCGTGCCGATGGGACTGCCCGAGGCCCGCATCGGCATGGGCGCCAACTTCGGCTCCGTCGTCCTGCCCAAGCGCATCCCGATGGGCATCGCCCTGGAGATGCTCTACACCGGCGAGCACGTGACCAGCGAGGTCGCCGAGCGCTGGGGGCTGGTCAACCGGTTGGTCCCCGCCGAGCAGGTGCTGCCCACCGCGCTGGAGCTGGCGGGGCGGATCGCGGCGAACGCGCCGGTGTCGGTCCGCCGGATGAAGGAGACCGCGGTCAAGGCCCTGGAGCTGCCGCTGTGGCAGGCGCTGCGGCTGGACGTCGGGCCCAACCCCTACCTCTCCGAGGACCGCCGGGAGGGGATCGCTGCGCGGCTGGAGGGCCGGGCGCCGCGGTGGAGCGGTCGCTGACCGCAGCGTGCCGACCGCACCCCGATGACCGCGGGCGTGGCAGCCCTGCGGGCGCGGTCCGCGGGTTACGTTGCCGTCAGCGTGCACGCGCCCTGGCGAGAGGCGCGCACGGGCACCGGCGAGAGGGAGGCACGGCCATGGCCACCGGCGACCGCCCGGACCTCACGAAGAAGACCCCCGGCCAGGACCCGGGCGGGCCGGGCCCCGCGCAGCCGGGCTCCGCGCAGCCGGGCTACGGCCCCCCGGGCTACGGGCAGCCGGGCTGGGCGCCGCCCGGGTACGGGCAACCCGACTACGGGCAGCCGGGGCCCGGCCCGGCCGGGTGGGCCCCCATGCCCGCGCCGCCGCCCTGGGCGCAGCAGGGCCAGCCCACCGGTGTGCCCGGCCGGATGCGGCCCACCGGCCTGACCATCCTGCTCTTCTTCGTCACCTTCGGGATCTGGGGCTTCATCTGGTACTACCAGGTCCACGAGGAGATGCGGCGGCACAGCGGCGAGGGGCTCGGCGGCATCGTCGCCCTGGTGATCTCGCTGTTCTTCGGCATCGTCATGCCGTTCCTGACCAGCCACGAGGTCGGCCAGCTCTACGAGCGCCGCGGGCAGGTCAAGCCGGTCAGCGCGCTGACCGGGCTGTGGGTCTTCCCGGGCATCTTCCTGCTGGTGCTGCCGATCGTCTGGTTCGTCCGCACCAACAACGCGCTCAACGAGTACTGGCGCAGCCTCGGCGTCACGCAGACGACGCTGGTGTGACCCGGCCGGCCCGCGCACCGGACGATGCCCGGTGCGCGGGTCAGCGCCCCGAGAAGCGCTGCTCCAGCTCTTGGACCTCCGGCAGGCCGACCAGGTCGGTGAACTCGTCGAAGGCCGGCAGCCCCTCCAGCGCGGGCACGCCGTCACGGCGCAGCGCGGCCAGCAGCGCGCGCATCCCCGCCGTGGCCGCCAGCAGCGTGCCGATCGGGTAGATGACCAGCGAGAAGCCGAGCTCGGTGATCCGCGCCAGCGGCAGCGGCGGGGTGCGCCCGCCCTCGGCCCAGTTGAACACCAGCGGCGCGACCCCGGAGAGCTCGCGCGCCACCCGCTCGACGTCGGCCTCGCTGGTCGGCGCCTCGACGAACAGCACGTCGGCGCCGGCGTCGGCGTAGGCGCGGGCGCGGGCCAGCGCGTCGTCCACCCCGGTCACCGCGACCGCGTCGGTGCGCGCGATCAGCACCAGGTCCGGGTCGCGCCGGGCGGCCGCCGCAGCCCGGATCTTGCCCGCCATCTCGTCGGTGCCGATCAGCTCCTTGCCGCTCATGTGCCCGCACTTCTTGGGCATCACCTGGTCCTCGAGCTGGATGCCGGCGACGCCGGCCTGCTCGTAGAGCTGCACCGTGCGGACGACGTTGAGCGCGTTGCCGTAGCCGGTGTCGGCGTCGGCGACCACGGGCAGGTCGACGGCGGCGGCGATGCGTCGGGCGTTGTCCACCATCTCGGTGCCGGTGAGCAGCCCGACGTCGGGGCGGCCGATGAGCGAGGCCGTCGTCCCGAACCCGGTCATGTAGACGGCCGCGAAGCCGGCCTGCTCGACCAGCCGGGCCGACAGCGCGTCGTACGCGCCGGGCGCCACCAGCGGCCGCGGATCGGCCAGCAGCTCCCGCAGCCGGGACCGCGGAGCGCGGCCACCCCCGATCAGATCCCCCACGCCCGCCTCCCAGGTTGTATGCAGCTCGCCGCGAAATCCCGCAGCGGCGTTGTCAAGCGACGCACGCACCCCTACCTTTGCACACAATCTCCGAGGGGGTGTGACGGCTGACACGGTCGCTGACGTCGGCGGGGCGGGCGCTGTCCACCCTGCGCGACATGATCATGAGCGGGGAGCTCGCCCCCGGCGCGCGCCTGGGCGAGGTGGAGCTGGCCGACCGGCTCGGCGTCAGCCGCACACCGGTGCGCGAGGCGCTGTCCCGCCTGGCGGCCGAGGGCCTGGTCCAGATCACACCCAATCGCGGCGCCCGGGTCGCGACCTGGACGGTGGCCGAGCTCGAGGGCGTCTTCGACCTGCGGTCCAGCCTCGAGCCGCGGCTGACCGCCCACGCCGTCCCGAACGCGACCCCCGCCGACGTCGCCGAGCTCGACGACCTCGCCCGCCGGATGCTGGCCGTCGGCTCGCCCGGGCCGGACCAGGACCTCGACGCGCTGGTCCCGCTCAACCGGGCCTTCCACGACCGGCTGGTCGCCCTGGCCGGCCACCCGGCGCTGGCGACCGCGCTGGCCGCGGCCATCCACCCGCCGATCGTCCGGCGCAACTTCCTCACCTACGACGAGGCCTCGCTGCGGCGCAGCCTGGGCCACCACGCCGAGATCGTCGCGGCCGTGCGTGCCGGTGACGCCGACTGGGCCCGAGCGGTCATGACCGCGCACATCGCCAACGCCCGCGCCGTGATGGTCCGGGCCGCCCGTGACCACGCCACCCGAGAAGAGGAGTCCGCATGAGCTACCGGCTCGGAGTGGACGTCGGCGGCACCTTCACCGACGTCCTGCTCGTCGACGAGGACAGCGGGGCCACCTGGCGGGCCAAGACCGCCTCGACCCCCGCCGACCAGGCCGTCGGCGTGCTGCACGGCATCGAGCGGGTGTGCGCCGAGGCCGGCATCGGGCTCACCGAGGTCGCCCAGGTGCTGCACGGCACCACGGTCGCCACCAACGCGATCCTCGAGGGCAAGGGCGCCACCGTCGGCCTGGTCACGACCCGCGGCTTCCGGCAGGTGCTGCAGATCGCCCGCTCCTTCGTCCCCGGCGGGCTGGCCGGCTGGATCATCTGGCCGAAGCCCGAGCCGCTGGCCGACCTGGAGAACACCGTCGAGGTCGACGAGCGCATCGCCTCCGACGGCGGCGTGGTGCGCCCGCTCGACGAGGACGACGTCCGCCGGCAGCTGGGCAGGCTCGCCGGCCGCGGCATCCAGGCGCTCGCCGTCAGCCTGATCAACTCCTTCGCCGACCCCGCGCACGAGCGGCGGGTCGCGGAGATCGCCGCCGAGGTGCTGCCGGGCGTGCCGGTGTCGCTGTCCTCCGACGTCCTGCCCGAGCTGCGCGAGTACGAGCGCACGCTCACCACCGTGGCCAACGGCTACGTGCAGCCGCAGGTCGCCCGCTACGTCCAGCACCTCTCCGAGGGGCTGCGCCAGGGCGGCGTGACCGGCGACCTGTCTATCCTGCGCAGCGACGGCGGGCTCTCCGCGGCCGGGGCCGCGGTGGCCGCCCCGGTCACCATGCTGCTGTCGGGCCCGGCCGGCGGCGTCACCGGCGCGGTCTGGGTGGCCGAGCAGTGCGGGTACCGGGACCTGATCACCTTCGACATGGGCGGCACCTCCACCGACGTCGCGCTGGTCCGCGACCTCGCCCCGCGGATCGGCCGGGAGACGAAGGTCGGCGACCTGACCGTGCGGGCCTCGAGCGTCGACGTCCGCACCGTCGGTGCCGGCGGCGGGTCGATCGCGCACGTGCCGGAGCTGACCCGGGCGCTGCGGGTCGGCCCGCAGTCGGCCGGCGCCGACCCCGGCCCGGCCGCCTACGGCAAGGGCGGCACCGAGCCCACGGTCACCGACGCCGACGTCGTCCTGGGGTACCTGCCCTCCGCGCTGGCCGGCGGGGAGATCACCCTCGACGCCGAGGCCGCGCGGGCGGCGGTCTCCAAGGTGGCCGAGGCGATGGGGCTGGAGTCCCCCGAGGCGGCGGCCGCGGGCATCGTCGACATCGTCAACGAGAACATGCTCGGCGGCCTGCGGCTGGTCTCGGTGCAGCAGGGCTTCGACCCGCGCGACTTCGCCCTGGTGGCCTTCGGCGGCGCGGGGCCGCTGCACGCCAACGCGCTCGGCAGGCTCACCGGCGCCTGGCCGGTCATCGTGCCGCCGTCCCCCGGCGTGCTCTGCGCCCTCGGGGACGCGACGACGAGCCTGCGCGACGAGTCCGCGCGCACCGTGCTGCGCCGCTTCGGCCAGCTGACCGGCGCGGAGCTGGCGCAGGTGCTGCGGGAGCTCGCCGACGAGGCCGGGGCCCGCCTGGCCGGGCAGGGGCTGGCCCGCGAGGAGCAGGCCGTCGGGTTCCAGGTCGACGTCCGGTACCACGGGCAGGGCTTCGAGATCCCGGTGCAGGTCGACCCGTCCTGGCTGGACGCCGGGGACCCGCTGGCCGAGCTCGGGAAGGCCTTCGATGCCGAGCACGACCGGCTGTTCTCCTTCCTGCTCGACGTCGACCACGAGCTGGTCAACGCCCGGGCCACGGTCACCGGTCCCCGGCCGGACGTCGCGCCGGTCCACCTCGAGCAGGGCGACGGCGACCCGTCGGCGGCGCTGGTCACCGAGCACCCCGTGCACGTCGGGGGCGAGCAGGTGACCGCGCGGGTCTACGACCGGGCGCGGCTGCGGGCCGGCGACGTGGTGACCGGCCCGGCGATCGTCACCGAGATGGACTCCACGACCCTCGTCCTGCCCGGGCACGCGGCCGCCGTGCACCGCTCGGGCTCGCTGCTCATCAACCCCGTCCAGGAGGGCTGAGCGATGGCACGCATCGTCGAGACCGCGACCGGCGAGGTGGAGCGGGTCGACGTCGACCCGGTGACCCTCGACCTCATCGAGAACGGCCTGCGCAACGCCCGCTACGAGATGGACGAGGTGCTGTTCCGCACCGCGCTGTCCCCGGGCATCCGCGAGCAGCACGACGAGTTCCCGCTGATCGGCGACCCGAGCGGCAAGATGGTCGTCGGCCAGTTCGGCCTGTCCATCCCCGACTTCCTCGACGGCTTCGACGACACCGTCGAGGAGGGCGACGTCCTGCTCACCAGCGACCCGTACGCCTGCGGGGCGGCGATCAGCCACGCCAACGACTGGCTGGTCGTGATGCCGGTCTTCCACGAGGGCCGGGTCGTGGGCTGGGCGTCGATGTTCGGCCACATGTCCGACGTGGGCGGCAAGACGCCGTCGTCCATGCCCACCGACGCGCGCACGATCTACGAGGAGGGCGTGGTCATCCCGCCCTTCAAGCTGTACCGCGCGGGGGTGCCCAACGAGGACGCGCTGCGGACCATCCTCAACCAGGTCCGGATGCCCGACTGGAACCGCGCCGACCTCAACGGCCTGGTCGCCGCCTGCCGCACGGCCGGGCGGCGGGTGGTCGAGATGTGCGAGCGCTTCGGCACCGCCACCTACCTCTCCGCGCTGGACGCGCTGCTCCAGCGCAACCACGACGCCATGAAGGTGCTGCTGCAGACGGTCTTCGAGGAGGGCCGCACGCTCTCGTTCACCGACTACATCTGCGACGACGGCGTGGGCAACGGCCCGTACGAGCTGAAGCTGTCGCTGACCCGCACCGGCGAGAAGGTGCACCTGGACTTCACCGGGTCCTCGCCGCAGGCCGCCGGGCCGATCAACTACTACATCAACGAGAACCTGACCCGGATGTTCTTCGGGATCTACATGATCACCGTCGCCGACCCGCAGATCCTCTGGAACGACGGCTTCTACCCGCTGGTCGACGTCACCATCCCGGACGGGTCGTACTGGAAGCCCGCGCACCCGGCCGCGCTCAACGGCCGCAACCACGGCATCGGCCGGGTCTTCGACCTGTTCGGCGGGCTGCTCGGGCAGACCAACCCGGCGCTGCTCAACGCCGCTGGGTTCTCCTCCTCGCCGCACTTCATGTACTCCGGGCACTACTCCTCGGGCGAGCGGACGGGGGAGTGGTTCCAGCTCTACTCGATCGGGTTCGGCGGCATCCCGGGCCGACCCCTGGGTGACGGCCCGGACGGGCACTCGCTGTGGCCGAGCTTCGTCAACATCCCCTGCGAGTACCTGGAGTCCTACTACCCGCTGCGGATCGAACGGTGGGAGACGGTCCCGGACACCGGCGGGGCCGGCCTGCACCGCGGCGGCAACGGCGTCGACGTCGCCTACGTCTTCGAGGAGCCGGGCGAGATCGCCATCCACGACGACCGCTGGCTGACCTACCCGTGGGGCGTCAACGGCGGGCAGCCGGGCGCGCGCGGGCGCAAGTGGATCGACCGCGCCGACGGCACCCGCGAGGTGCTGCCCAGCAAGTGCCACGGGGTGCCGGTGCGGCCGGGCGACGTCCTGCACTTCGTCACCTGGGGCGGCGGTGGGTGGGGGGACCCGCTGGAGCGCGACCCGGAGCTGGTCTCGCGCGAGGTCCGGCGCGGGCTGGTGACCCAGGAGGGCGCCCGCCGGTACGGGGTCGTGGTCTGCGACGGCGGGGAGGTGGACGGCGAGGCGACCGAGACGCTGCGCGACCAGCTGCGCGCCGACCGGCCCGCCGAGCTGCCGGTGTTCGACCCCGGCCCGCCGATCGAGGAGCTGCTGGCCCGGTGCGAGGAGGAGACCGGCCTGCCCGCCCCGAAGCGCCCGGTGTGGACGGCGGGGTGAGCGGGAGCGGGGACGGGGTCGTGGGCGGGCCGCACGGGGCGGCGTTCTCCGGGCGGGTCGGCTGGGGCACCCGCCCGGCGGTGCTGGTGATCGACCTCTGCCGCGCCTACACGGAGCCGGGCGGGCCGTTCGCGCTGCCCGACCCCGGCCCCGCGGTCGCGGCGACGGCGGCCCTCGTCGGGTCGGCCCGGGCCGCCGGCCACCCGGTGGTCTGGACGGCCGTCCGGTACGCCGCCGGGCTGGAGGACGCCGGGCTGTTCGCGCGGAAGGTCCCGGCGCTGGCCTGCTTCGCCGACGGCGCGCCGGGCGACTGGGGGGCGCTGGCGCTGGAACCGGCCCCGGGCGAGCCGCTGGTGGTCAAGCAGTACGCCTCGGCCTTCTTCGGCACCTCGCTGGCCCCGACGCTGCACGCGGCCGGGGTGGACACCGTGGTGGTCACCGGGGTGTCGACGTCGGGCTGCGTGCGGGCCACGGCGATGGACGCGCTCAACTCCGGCTTCCGGCCCCAGGTGGTCCGCGAGGCCTGCGCCGACCGGAGCGCCGCCGTCCACGAGGCCAACCTCGCCGACCTCGACGCCAAGTACGCCGACGTGGTCGACCTGACCGAGGCCCTCGCGCACCTGTAGCGCCGGCCCCCGACCGCGGCGCCGCCCGGCTGCCTCCCCCCAGCGCCGGGCGGCGCCGCTCACCCCGGGGCAGGCTGCACCCGTGGCGAGGACGAGCGCGGGGGTGCTGCTGTGGCGGCGCGGCCCGGACGGCGGGGTGCAGGTGCTGCTCGGGCACATGGGCGGGCCGTTCTGGGCGCGCAGGGACGACGGCGCCTGGTCGGTGCCCAAGGGGGAGTACGCGGCCGGCGAGGACGCGCTGGCCGCGGCGCGCCGGGAGTTCGAGGAGGAGCTCGGCTCCCCGGTGCCGGCCGCCGAGCTGGTCCCGCTCGGCGAGCACCGGGCGAGCGGCAAGCTGCTCGCGCTCTGGGCGGCCGAGGGCGACCTGGACGCCGCCGCCTGCCGGAGCACCACCTTCCCGCTGGAGTGGCCCCCGCGGTCGGGGCGGGTGCAGCACTTCCCGGAGATCGACCGGGCCGCCTGGTTCGGCCTGGCCGAGGCGCGCACCAAGCTGGTCCGCGGCCAGCTCCCCTTCCTCGACCGGCTCGCGGCGCTGACCGGCTGACCTGCACGGCCCCGCCCGGCAGCCGGCCCGCATGACGGCTTGGTGACGTGTCGTCCCACCCATCCCGGGACGGGGCGGGCCCGGCCCCGGGGGTGGCAGGGTCCCCGGTCGAGCGGAGCCCCGTGCTCCCCGGACCCCAGGAGGCACCATGTCCTGCACCCAGTGCGGCGCCCTCGCGCAGGCCGGCCGGTTCTGCGTCGGCTGCGGCCGCGCCGTGCCCCCGCGGGAGACCCCGCGCCCGCGCTCCCCGCTCGTCGACGAGCTCACCCAGCCGGTGCTGCGGCTCGACCGGCCGGGCAAGCCCGCCGTCCCGGCGCGGTGAGCCCCGGGCGGGCGTGACGCGTCTCACCGCTAGCAAGGCGCTTGCAGCAGGCAGCACCTGGGCACCCACTCCGACGTCAGGTCATCCCCGAAGTCTGGAGCCCCCGTGACCGACACGATCCGTCCCACCCTCACCTCGACCGTCGTCGAGCAGCTGCGGGCCCTCGTCCTGCTGACCCAGACCGAGGAGCAGGTCGCCCGCACCCGCGTGGCGCAGGCCCGCACCGACGCGGTCCGCCGCGAGCTGCAGCAGAACGCCGACCACGCCGCCGAGCGCACCCGCGCCCTCACCGAGCAGCTGCGCGCGCTCGGTGGCGTGCCGGACGTCGTGACGCCCGCCCTCGGCCGGCTGGCCGCGCTGCTCAAGGCCGGCGTCGAGCAGGCCGAGCCGCTCGACGAGGCGCTGCTGCAGGACCTGCAGCTCGAGCACCAGCTGCTCGACCGCGCCACCTACCTGAAGGTGCTCGCCGAGCAGGCCGAGCTGCCCGCGGTGCAGCGCCTGGCCGAGCGGCTGGTCACCGCCCACCGGGCCACCGTCGAGTGGCTGACCGTCGTCCTCGCCGAGCACGCCATGGGCGGGCCGGCCGCGCTGCGGCCGACGCCGTTCCAGTGGGTGGCCGGCACGGCCGCCCGCGCCGCCAACGCGCCGGTGCGGTTCGTCGCCGACCGCGTCAACGTGGCCATCGACAGCGCCCAGCAGCAGCGCGACAAGCTGGGCGCCGTGGCCGGCAAGGCCGGGTCGTTCTCCGACGCCGTCCGGGAGACCCTCACCGTCGGTCGCAGCGCGTCGCTGCGCCGGGCCGAGCGGATCGCCCGCCGCGACGGCCACCGCGAGGCCGCCGAGGCCGCCAAGGCCGCCCGCGAGGAGCTCGGCGACGTGACCGCCGACGAGCTGCCGGTCAAGGGCTACGACTCGCTGTCCACCCAGGACGCGGTCAAGGCGGTCAAGGGGCTGACCAGCCCGCACGAGCTGCGCGTGGTGATCCGCTACGAGGAGACCCACAAGAACCGCTCGGGCGTCATCAGCGCCACGCAGACCCGGCTGGCCGACCTGGCCAAGGAGGCCGTGGGCATCGACGGCTGAGCCCGGCGACGGCCGGAGCGCCGCAGCGGCGAGCCGGGCACGGCCCGCTCGCGCACCGTGAGCACGCCGCGGACCCGCACCCCCGATCGGGTGCGGGTCCGCGGCTCCTCCCCGTCCGGCCGGCCGGCGCGTTCGACCGCGTCCTCCCGGCCGGGGAAGCTGGAGCAATGGACAGCATCACCCCGGACGAACTCGAGCAGGAGTTCTCCCTGAGCACCGCGGTCACCCGGCTGGACTTCCTCAGCCGCCGCGACAGCGGTGCCACCACGCTCAACACCGCCGCCGAGGTCGACGCCGAGGACTGGAGCACCTTCAAGGACGCCGCGACCTCGCTGGACGTGCCCGAGTCCCTGGAGCTGCTCGCCCTCGGCGAGGTCGTCGCCCGCAAGGCGCACGACAGCCAGCTGGTCGGCTTCCGCGCGGCCCTGCGCGGCGGGGCGAGCTGGACCCAGATCGCCGCCGCCCTCGGCCTGACGCCGCAGCAGGCGTGGACCTCCTACACCGAGCTCATCGCCCGGCACGAGCGCGCGCAGGTGCTCGACGCCGACGCCGCCTCCGCGGCCCGCGAGCTGGCCGGGGCCCGCCCGGAGGGCGGGACGGTCAGCTGACCTCGACGCCGCGCCAGAAGGCGACCCGCCCGGTGATCTCACGGGCGGCGTCCCGCGGCTCGGGGTAGTACCAGGCGGCGTCCGGGTTGCGCTGCCCGTCGACCTCCACGGTGTAGTACGACGCCGTCCCCTTCCACGGGCAGTACGTGTGCGTGCCCGACTCGCGCAGGACGTCGTCCCGCACCGCGGCGCGGGGGAAGTAGGCGTTGCCCTCGACGGTGACGACGTCGTCGGACTCGGCGATCACGGTGCCGTTCCAGCGTGCGGTGGCCATGCCCCCGGCAACCGCCGGCGCCGGGCCGGGCATTCCGGCCCGGCGCCGGCGTCCGGCGGCCCAGGCTCACCCGCCCTGCAGGTGCCGGACGACCTCCCCCAGCTGCTGGGACGGCGAGAAGTCCACGTACTCGCAGTCGGTCACCGCCTCCGGCGCGTGGCCGGGTGCCCAGTAGAACGCCTGGCCGGCCTCGTAGGTGGTGCTGCCGCCCTCGCCGTGCATCACCAGCCGCCCGCTGATCATGTACCCCCAGTGCGGGCAGGGGCACCGGTCGCCGGGCAGGCCGGCCAGGGCGGGGCGCAGGTCGGCACCGGCCGGCAGCCGCACCCAGGCGATGCTCATGTCACCGACGCGGTCGGTGCGGAACTCGACGCCGTCGCCCTCGATGGCCACGGGCAGGTCGGTCCGGTCGACGGTCTGCACGGTCCGCACCCCCTCACGGCCGGATGTTCTGGTTCAGGTGGAACAGGTTGCCGGGGTCGTACCGGCGCTTGAGCTCGCGCAGCCGCTCGTGGTTCGCGCCGTAGTTCTCGGCCGCCTTGTGGGCGTCGTCGGCGGAGGCGAAGTTGGTGTACCCGCCGGGCGCGGAGTGCGGGGCGATCGCGGCGTGGTACTCGCGCACCCAGCGGACGTTGGCCTCGTTGTCGCCCGGGTCGGGCCACATGCCGGCGATCACGGCGGCGAACGAGGCGTCGCGGTGCCCGAACGCGGTCGCGTCCGAGGCGACGTCGTGGACCGCGCCGTTGATCGGGTACAGGTGCATCGTCGAGTTGACCACCGGCACCCGCGCGCCGTGCTCCACGTGCGCGGCGATCGCCGCGTCGGTGAGCTCGGTGACGAACGCGGCCTTCCAGTAGTGCTGCAGCCCGGGCGGGACCAGCGGGTCGAAGGCGCTGTTGAGCGCCGGGTAGGGCATCGGGCCCACGTGCTCGGCGACCGGGCGGGCGACCTGCCGGAACCGGTCGACCACGCGCTCGCCCTCGGCCGCCGAACCCGACCAGCAGGAGACGACGGCGACGAAGGTGTCACCGACCCGGTCCTCCGGCACGAACGGCAGCGGCGGGGCGATCTGGAACGCCGGGAAACCGCCGTACTCCCGCGGGGCGTCGGCGATGAAGTCGCGGAAGAAGTCGAGCACCGCCGGCGCGTCGGCCAGCTCGAAGAACATCGGGCCGCCGTAGATCGTCCCGACCGGGTGGACCCGGTAGGTGAACGACGTGACGACGCCGAAGTTGCCGCCGCCGCCGCGCAGCGCCCAGAACAGGTCGGGCTCCTCCTCGGCGCTCGCGGTGACGACCGAGCCGTCCGCGGTGACCACCTCGGCGGCCAGCAGGTTGTCGCAGGACAGGCCGTAGCCGCGGCACAGGTAGCCGATCCCGCCGCCGAGGGTCAGCCCGCCGATCCCGGTGGTCGAGATGATGCCGCCGGTCGTGGCCAGCCCGGAGGCCGCCGTGGCGTCGTTGAACCGGCCCCACGTCGTGCCGCCCCCGGCGCGGGCGGTGCGCGCCTCCGGGTCGACGTCCACCGACTGCAGCAGCGACAGGTCGGCCACCACGGCGTCGTCCGCGGTGCCGAAGCCGGGGACGCTGTGCCCCCCGCCGCGGACGGCGAGCGCGCGGCCGGTCTCCGCGGCGTAGCGGACCGCGGCGGCCACGTCGTCGGGCCCGGCGCAGCGGACCACCACGTGCGGTCGCGCGTCGATCATCGCGTTGTAGACCCGGCGGGCCTCGTCGTAGTCGTCGTCGCCCGGCCGCACGACCCGGCCCCGCACGCGGTCGGCCAGCGTGCCCGGCAGCTGTGTGGTCATGTCCCCTCCTCGCTCTCCGGTGCCGCGACGGTAGGGAGGGCCGGGGGGTGCGCACATGACCAGAACTGCGGGGATCGCGGGGGACGGGGCGCATGGTCAGTTCTGGCCATCGACAGCCCGGGGAGGAGGGGGCTAGCGTCCGGGAGGGTGTCCGGCTGGACGCCGCCCGCGCTGCCGGCGCGCTGGGCCGCGGCCGCGCGCCCGCCCCTCGTCGGCCGGCGCACGGAGATCGCCGTGGTGGAGGCCGCGTGGGACGCGGTGACCGGCGGCGCCCGCCAGGTCGTCCTCCTCGGCGGGGAACCCGGGGCGGGCAAGTCGCGGCTGCTCGCCGAGCTCTGCTGCACGCTGCACGGCCGCGGTGCCGCGGTGCTCCTCGGCGGGTGCGTCGAGGAGCTCGGCCCGCCCTACCAGCCGTTCGTCGAGCCGGCCGAGGCGCTGCTGTCCGGCCCGTGGGCGGGTGCGCGGCGGGACGCGCTCGCCCGGCTCGCGGGCCGGGTCGCGGTCGCCGACGGCCCGGAGCCCGACGGCCGGCGGGAGCTGTTCGAGGCCGCCGCGGCCGCGGTCCGGGCGCTGGCCGCGACCCGGCCGGTCGTCCTCGCCCTGGAGGACCTGCACTGGGCGGGCACGGCCGGGCTGCAGCTGCTCGGCCACCTCGTGCGGCGGACGGCGGAGTGCCCCCTGCTGGTGCTGGCCACCCACCGGACGACCGCGCCCGAGCGGTCGGCGGAGCTGACCGGCGCGATCGCCGCGCTGTACCGGCTCGACGGCGTCCGGCGGCTGGACCTGCCCGGGCTGCCCACCGAGGCCGTCGCGGAGTACCTGGCCGCCGAGGCGGGGCTGGCGCCGCACCGGGCGCGGGCCGCGGCCCCGCTGCTGCGGGACCTCACCGGCGGCAACCCGTTCCTCCTCCGGGAGCTGGTGCGCGAGGGGGCCGGCCGGGGCACCCCGCCGGACGCGGTCCCCGCGACGCCGCTGTCGGTGCGCGACATGGTCGCCAGCCGGCTGGACCGGCTCACCACGCCGGAGCGGCAGACCCTCGAGCTGGCCGCCGTCGTGGGGGAGGAGCCCGACCCCGCCACGGTCCTCGCGGTCTCCTCCTGGGCCGCCGACACCACCCTGGCCGCCCTCGACACCGCGGTCTCCTTCGGGCTGCTGGAGCCGGCCGGGGCGGTCTTCCGGTTCCCGCACGCCCTGGCCCGGCAGGCGGTGCTCGACCTGATGCCGGCCACCCGCCGGGCCCGGGAGCACCTCCGGGTCGCCGGGGTCCTGGAGGCCGGCGGGCCGGGCGATGGTGCCCCGGGGAGCGGTGCGCCGGGCAACGGCGCGCCGCCGGGTCGGCGCACCCAGCGGCTGGCCCACCACTACGCCGAGGCCGCGGCGCTCGGCTGCGTCGACCAGGCGGTCCGGTACCTGACGGAGGCGGCGCAGGCGGCCTCGCGCAGCCTCGCCCACGAGGACGCCGCCCGGTGGCTGGAGCGGGCGGCGGGGCTGTCCGCCGACGCCCGGCACCCGCTGCTGCTGGCGGCCGCGCGCAGCCACCTGCTCGGCGGCGACTCGACCCGCGCGCGGGAGCTGTTCGCCGAGGTCGCCGGCTCGGCCGACCCGCGGGTGCGGCTCGAGGCGGCCATCGGCTTCGAGGCGGCGTCCTGGCGCCCCGGGCTGCTCGGGCACCGCGCGGTGGAGATGCTCACCGGCGCGCTGCAGGCGGTGCCGCACGAGGCCTCCGACCCGCTCTACGTGCGGGCGCTCGCCGGCCTCGGCCGGGCCCTGGCGTTCACCGGGGCCACCGCGCAGTCCGCCGAGCTCGGCCGGCGCTCCGTGGCGCTGGCCCGGGACCTCGGCGACGAGGCGCTGCTCGCCGACGTGCTGGCGGCGAGCCTGTGGAACGGGCTGGGCCCGGCCGAGGCCCCCGGGAAGCTGGCGCGGGCGACCGAGGTGGTCCGGCTGGCCCGGCGGACCGGCACGCTCGGGCACGTGGGGCCGGCGTCCTTCTGGCGGGCCGCCATGTCCTACGTCCGGGGCGCACCCCAGGACCTCGCGGAGGCGCACGAGGACGTGCGGTCCGTGGTGCGGGCGACGGGGGAGCTCTACCACGAGTACGTGGGCGGGTGCATCGAGTACGGCCGCCGGTTCGCCGTGGGCGACCTCCCGGGAGCCGACCGGACCTGCGCGCGGCTGCTGGAGCTGGGGGAGTCCTTCGGCACCGACGACACGGAGGGCAGCTACGGGGTCCAGGCCTACATGGTGCGGCGGGAGTCCGGCGCGCTGGCCGCGGTGCGGCCGCTGCTGCGCGGGGACGAGGCGCCGGAGGAGCACTGGGCGCCGGGGCTGCTCGCGCTCTACACGGAGCTCGGTCTCGACGGGCCGGCGGCGCGGCTGCTCGGCTGGCTGCTCGACGGCCGGCTGGAGCGGTACGCGGACTCCGCGCAGTGGCCCGGCGTGCTCGCCTTCCTGGTCGAGGCCGCGCTGCACCTGGGGGACGACGCGGCGCTGACCCGGCTGCGGCCCCGGATGGCCGAGTACGCGGGGACGAACCTGCTCGCCGGTCAGTTCGTCGCCGTCTTCGGCAGCGCCGACCGCTACCTCGGGGAGATCGACTCCGCGCGGGGGCGGGGGTCCGCCGAGGCGCTGCTGGAGTCGGCCGTCGCGATGGACACCCGGATGGGGGCCACGCTGCACCGGGCGCAGAGCCTGGCCGCCCTGGCCGCGCACCTGCGGCGCGCCGGCGCCCCGGCCCGCCGGGTGCAGGAGGCCGCCGAGGAGGCGCGGCGGCCGGCGCGGGAGCTCGGGCTGCGGCGGGTCCTGGCCGCGCTGGACCGGATCGGCCCGCCGGAGCAGCCCCGCGGGGCGGACGGGCGGCCGCCGTCCCGCCCGGCCGGCCTCACCGAGCGGGAGGCCGAGGTGCTCCGGCTGGTGGGCGAGGGCCTGCTCAACCGGGAGATCTCGGCGCGCCTGGTGATCAGCGAGAACACGGTCGCCAACCACGTCCGCAGCATCCTGGCCAAGACGGGCAGCGGGAACCGCACGCAGGCGGCGCGCTACGCGGCCACCCACGGGCTGCTCGACGGGTCAGACGGCGGCCAGTGACCCGTCCGGCCGCACCGTGGCGGTCAGCTCGACGACCACGTCGGCCGGCAGGCCGGCCCGGACGGCGGCCCGCCGGATGGCGTCGGCGGTGGGCGCCTCGTAGAGGCAGTAGGTCTTGCGCTTGTCGGCGGAGAGGAACGAGTACAGCCAGCGCACCCCCTCCTCGTCGTTGACCTGGTTGACGCCGTCGGCGGCCTCGGCGCTGACCTCGAGGGCATCGGCGAACCGGCGCTCGATCATGAAGACGGGCATGGCAGGACCTCCCGGTCCGGGCGGCGACCGTCCCCCGACCGTACCGACGTCTCCGCAGGTGGCACAGGGGCCGGTCAGTGGTGGAGCAGCGCGAAGGTGGCCACCGCGTGCACCAGCGCCCGCCCCTCCTGCTCCACGTCGGCCTCGCAGACGGTCAGGTGCTCGCCCCGGGTGCGGACCCGCGCGGTCACCTCCATCGCCCCGGGCCTGCCCGGGCGGAGGTAGGTGACGGTGAGCTGGCTGGTCGCCGGGACGTCGTGGTCCTCGGTGGTGCTGCGCACGGCCCGGCCCATCGCCGTGTCGACCAGCGTGGCCAGCACGCCGCCGTGCACGGTGCCGGCCGGGTTCAGGTGCTCCTCGCGGGCGGTGAACCCCAGGTGGGCGGCACCGTCGTCGGCACGGGTCACGACGGCGCCGAGCCGTCCGGCGAAGCCCTCGGGGTCGGTCGAGTCGGTCACCCGCGGCCCCCTACCCGCGGGCGGCCCCGGCCACGCGCGCACGCCGGCGGTGGCCGCCCGGTGTGGCAGCTCCTCCCCGGTGGTGGCACGGTTCGGCGTGACGGCGCGGCGCGGGGCCGCCGATCCCCCGCCGACGCGCCGGTGTCCGAGGAGTTGCCGCTGTCGCGCACGGAGGTGTCCGCATGAGGTCCGGAACGATCCGCGCCGGGGGGTGCAGGCCGTGAGCGTCCCGGGGACCCTGCCCTGGTGGGAGGACGGCGAGCGGTTGTTCGCCACCGCGCTGGGCCGGCTGACCGACGAGGAGTTCGACGCGCCGACGCTGCTGCCCGGCTGGGACCGCCGGCACGTGCTCGGCCACGTCGCCCGCAACGCCGACGCGCTGGTCAACCTGCTCACCTGGGCGCGCACGGGCGTCGAGACGCCCATGTACCCCTCGACCGGCGCGCGGGACGCCGGGATCGCCGAGGCGGCCGCGCTGGACCCGCCGGTGCTGCGCGCCGAGGTGCTGGACGCGACGCGCCGGCTGGCCGAGGCGGTCCGCACGCTGCCGGAGGACCGCTGGTCGGCCCCGGTGCGCACCGCGCAGGGCCGCGAGGTGCCGGCCGCCGAGGTGCCGTGGATGCGCTGCCGGGAGGTGTACGTGCACGCGGTCGACCTCGACGCGGGCGTCGGTTTCGAGGACGTCGACGACGAGGTGCAGGCCGCGATGGTCGACGACGTGTTCCGCATGTGGGACCGCCGCGACGCGGTGCCCGACGTCGTGGTGTTCGCCGGCGACCGGGAGTGGGGGACCGGGGCGGTCGCCGTGTCCGGCCCGCTCCCGGCGGTGACCGCCTGGCTGACCGGGCGCTCGGCCGGTGACGGGCTGCAGGCCGACGGCGGGATCCCGGCGGTGCCGGTCTGGCTGTGACGCCGGGACGGCGCCCGGGCGGGGCCGGCGGCTACCCCGCGGGGCGGTCCGTCGCCGGCTCCGGGCGGCGCTGCAGGAAGTAGGCGCCCAGCGCGCCGGCCAGGGTCGCGAAGACGGCGACCGAGTAGACCGCGAGGACGACGTCGAGCACCCGCGCCACCGGGCCGCCGGCCGACAGCGGCTCCCCGGTGACCGTGGCGAGCGCCGCCTCGTGCAGCGCCGGGCCGTAGCTCGGGTAGGCGCCCACCACGTAGAGCAGCTGGCTGGCCGCCAGCACGACCACCCCCGTGACGGCGCCCAGCAGCCCCACCCGGCCCGAGAGCAGCCGGCCGGCCGACCGCGAGCCGCGCACCGCCGCCGACAGCACCCCGCCGACCCGGGCGGCCCGCAGCAGGGTCAGCGCACGGGCGAAGCGCAGGAACGGCAGGGCGAGGAAGAGCACCTGCCACCAGTTGCGCGTCCAGAAGCGGCGCCGGTCGCGTGCGGTGGCCGCCCGGAGCAGGAACTCGGCGACGAACACCGCCCAGAGCAGCCAGCCGCCGACCACCAGCGCGGTGACCAGCCACGGCTCGCGCGCCAGCGACTGGCCGAGGACGACGAAGACGAACAGCACGCCCAGGACGCCCATGGGCCGGTCCAGCCGCCGGGCCAGACCCTCCCGCTCCGGCCCCTCGTCGCCCGCCCGCGTCCGCGCTCCCGCCTCGACAGCCATGCACCGGCCCTACCCCGCACCGCGCGCGGACCTGCTGTGCCCGGGCGGGGTCGCGGCTAGCCTGCCCCGCCGTGGCCGTGCGGAGGAAGACCTGGATCGGGCTGGCAGCGCTGCTGGCGGTCGTGGCGGTGGGCGCGTTCGTGCTGGTGTGGTTCCAGCCGCAGAAGCTGCTCTACGACAGCGCGGTCGCCGAGGCCCTGCCCTCGACGGCGGGGACGGCGGGCGCGGCGGGCGGCGGGTCGATCGCCGGTGCCCGCGAGCCGGTGGAGCTGGCCCGCGGCACCTTCGTCTCCCACGAGCACGCCACGTCCGGTTCGGTGCGGGTGCTCCGGCTCCCCGACGGCCAGGTCGTGGTCCGCCTCGAGGGCCTCGACACCTCCAACGGGCCCGACCTGTACGTCTACCTCTCGGCCACGCCGGCGGACGGCGACCAGGCGACGGTGGACGAGGAGTTCGTCGACCTGGGCCGGCTCAAGGGCAACGTGGGGGACCAGAACTACGCCGTCCCCACCGGGGTGGACCCGGGGGACTGGGCCAGCGTGGTGATCTGGTGCGAGCGGTTCCGGGCCTCCTTCGGCGCCGCGGACCTCGTCCCGGCCGCGGCCGTCTAGGCCCCGCCCGGGGCGTCAGCGCTTCGGGAACCCCGCCGTCTCGTAGGCTGCCGGTGCCGCGGTGGCCCGGCGCGACGGGGGTGTGCCCGGCCACCGCGTGCTCCCCGGCGGGTCAGCCCCCGGGCAGGCGGCGCAGGAGGACGCCGGCGACGGCGACCGCCTCGGCCGGGACCGCGTCGGCGTCCGCCGCGGCCCGCAGCCACGCCGCCAGCGGGCCGGCCACCTCGGGGGAGAGCGCGGCGATCCACGCGCCGGTCCCGGCCCGGGCCTCCGCGACGTGCTCGGTGCCGCCGCCGGGGGCGTGCGCGACCACCTCCGGCCGGCTGGCCAGCAGGCCCTGCAGCCGCCAGTCCCCGGGGGTGCTGCGCGCGGCCAGGGCGGCGAGCCGGTCGGCCGCCGCCCGCAGCGCGGTGCGCTCGTCCACGCCGGGTCAGCCGCGGCGCATCGGCACGTGCGGGATGCCGTCCTCGACGTAGCCGGGGCCGCTGCGCCGGAACCCGAACCGCTCGTACCAGCCCTCCAGGTGGGCCTGGGCGCCCAGCGTCACCGGCGTCCCCCCGCAGAGCTCCAGCCCGGCCTCGACCAGCCGGGCGGCCAGGCCGCGGCCGCGGGCGGGCGCCGCCGTCGCGACCCGGCCGATCGCCCGGGTCGCCCCGTCGTCGAGCAGGCGGAGGGTGGCCAGCACCGTGCCGTCCTCCTCGAACCAGAGGTGCACGGTGCCCGGCTCGGTGTCCCGGCCGTCGAGCTCCGGGTAGGGGCAGTGCTGCTCCACCACGAAGACGTCGACCCGCAGCCGGCACAGCGCGTACACCTCGAAGGGCGTCAGCTCGGCGAAGCGGGCCGTCCGCAGGCGGGGGAGGGGGCCGGAGGTCACCCGGGAGTTCTACCCCAGCACCCCCCGGCGCCCCGGCGTGGTACACCTTCTGTGAGGTATGCCTTGCCTATCCCAACCGGGGGAGACCGTTCCGTGACCAGGCCCGCGCGCCCAGCCGTCGCCGTCCTCGGCGCCCTGACCGCCGCCGCCGCGCTCGCCGGCTGCGGCGCGGACGACGCGTCGGCCGCCGAGACGCTCACCGTCTACAGCGCCCAGCACGAGAGCCTGGTCCGCACCATGCTCGAGGACTTCACCGCCGAGACCGGCATCGAGCTGGAGTTCCGCGACGCCAACGACGCCGAGCTGGCCAACCAGATCGTGCAGGAGGGCGAGGCCTCGCCGGCCGACGTCTTCCTCACCGAGAACAGCCCGGCGATCGACATCCTGGACGACGAGGGCCTGCTGGCGCCGCTCGAGCAGTCCACCCTCGACCAGGTGGGGGAGCGGTACCGGCCGTCGTCGGGCACCTGGACCGGCTTCGCCGCCCGCTCCACCGTCCTCGTGTACAACCCCGAGCAGCTGCCCGAGGCCGAGCTGCCCGCCTCGATCCTCGACCTCGCGGACCCGGCGTGGGAGGGCCGCATCGGCATCGCCGCCGGTGGCCCGGACTTCCAGGCCATCGTGGCCGCCGTCCTGGCGATGGAGGGCGAGGAGGCCACCCGCGCCTGGCTGGAGGGGCTCGAGCGCAACGCCGACGTCTACCAGAGCAACACCGCCGTGATGGTCGCCGCCGACGAGGGCGAGATCGACGCCGGGGTCATGTACCACTACTACTGGTACCGCGACCAGGCGGAGAACGCGCTCAAGGGGGACGACGCCCGGCTGCACTACTTCCGCGGGCAGGACCCGGGCGCCTTCCTCAGCGTCTCCGGTGCCGGCGTGCTCGCCTCCTCCGACCAGCCCGAGGAGGCCCAGCAGCTGGTCGCCTACCTGACCGGCCCCGAGGCGCAGCGCAAGCTGGCCGAGAGCAGCGCGCTGGAGTACGCGGTGGGCGCGGGTGTCGACTCCGCCGACGCGCTCCCCGCCCTCGACACGCTGGAGGCGCCGCCGGTCGACCCGGGTGAGCTCGACCAGCGGCGGGTCACCGAGCTGATGCAGGAGGTCGGGCTGCTCTGAGCGCCGTCCGGGCCCCGGAGGCCGCGGCGGGTCCCGTGACGGCGCCCGCGGTCCGGGCCCCGCTGCGCCGCACGCCGGTCACGGTGGCGCTCGCGGTCGCGGTGGCCGCGCTCGCGCTGCTGCCGCTCGGGTACGTCCTCGTCTCCGCCGGCGGGGTCGGCTGGACCGGGCTCCGCGAGCTGGTCTGGCGCCCGCGGGTCGGCGAGCTGCTCTGGAACACCGTCCGGCTGGCCGGCGGGACCGTGCTGCTCAGCGTGGTCCTCGGCGTCGGCGCGGCCTGGCTGGTCGAGCGGACGGCGCTGCCCGGGCGCCGGGTCTGGCACGTGCTCCTGGTCGCCCCGCTCGCCGTCCCGGCGTTCGTCAACGGCTACGCCTGGATCTCCCTGCTGCCCGGGCTGGACACCTACGGCGGGGCGCTGCTGGTCGTCACGCTGTCCTACTTCCCGTTCGTCTACCTGCCCGTCGTCGCCGCCTTCCGCGGCCTCGACCCCGCCCTGGAGGAGACCGCCCGAGGCCTCGGGCTGTCCACCTGGTCGGTGTTCCGCCGCGTCCAGCTGCCGCAGCTGCGGGTGGCGGTGCTCGGCGGTGGCCTGCTCGTGGGGCTGCACGTCCTGGCCGAGTTCGGCGCGCTGCAGATGCTGCGGTACGCGACGTTCACGACCGCGATCTACGACCAGTACCGGGCGACCTTCGACGGGCCGGGCGCCACGGCGCTGGCCGGCGTCCTCGTGCTGCTGTGCGTGGTGCTGCTGCTGGCCGAGGTGCGGCTGCGCGGCCGGCACGGCTACGCGCGCACCGGCGCCGGGGTGGCCCGGGCCGGGCGCCCGCTCCGGCTGGGCCGGCTGACCGCGCCCGCGCTGGCCGCGCTCGCCGCCCTGGTCGTCCTCGCGGTGCTGGTGCCGCTGGCCGCCCTCGCCACCTGGCTGGTCCGCGGCTCGTCGGCCGCCCTCGACACCGGTGCCCTGCTGCAGACCACCGGCACGACGCTCGGCCTGGCCGCGGTCGCCGCCGCGGTGACCACCGCCATGGCGCTGCCCACCGGGTGGCTGGCCGTGCGCGCGCGGGGGCGGGTGGCCACCCTCCTCGAGCGCAGCACCTACCTGGGCAGCTCGGTGCCGGCGATCGTCATCGCGCTGGCACTGGTCACCTTCGCCATCGACGTCACCCCGTGGCTCTACCAGACGGTGCCGGTGCTGCTGGTCGCGTACGCCGTGCTCTTCCTCCCGAGGGCCGTCGTGACCGTGCGCGCCGCCGTGGAGCAGTCGCCGCGGGTGCACGACGAGGTGGCGGCCTCGCTGGGCGCGTCGGCGCCCGAGCGGCTGCGGCGGGTCACCCTGCCGCTGCTGGCACCGGGCATCGCAGCCGGCGCCGCCCTGGTCTTCCTCGCGGTCGTCACCGAGCTCACGGCCACGCTGCTGCTGGCCCCCACCGGCACGTCGACGCTGGCCACCGCGTTCTGGTCGGCCAGCAGCGCGCTGGAGTACGGGGCCGCCGCGCCGTACGCCGTGGTCATGGTGCTGCTCTCGGCGCCGGCCGCGGTCCTCCTGTCCCGCGACGCCTGGCGAGGTGCGACCCCGTGAGCTCCCTGACCGTCACCGCCGTGGGCCGGTCCTTCGGGTCCACCCCGGTCCTCGCCGGGGTGGACCTGCACGTCCCGGAGGGCAGCCTCACCGCGCTGCTCGGGCCCTCGGGGTGCGGCAAGACGACGCTGCTGCGGCTGGTGGCCGGCTTCGACGACCCGGACACCGGGACCATCGCCGTCGGCGGGCGGGTCGTCGCCGGCGCGGGGCGCAGCGTCCCCGCCCGGCACCGCCGCATCGGCTTCGTGCCGCAGGAGGGCGGGCTGTTCCCGCACCTGTCGGTGGCCGGCAACGTCACCTTCGGCCTGCCCCGCCGGCAGCGCCGGGACGCCGGCCGGGTGCGCGAGCTCCTCGGCCTGGTCGGCCTGGACGCCGACCTGGCCGGGCGCTCGCCGCACCAGCTCTCCGGCGGCCAGCAGCAGCGGGTCGCCCTGGCCCGGGCGCTGGCCCCCGGCCCGTCCCTCGTCCTCCTCGACGAGCCGTTCTCCTCGCTGGACGCGTCCCTGCGCGAGGAGACGCGCCGGGCGGTCGCCGACGCCCTGTCCGCCGCGGGGGCGACCGCCGTGGTGGTGACCCACGACCAGGCCGAGGCCCTGTCGACGGCCGACCAGGTGGCGGTGCTCCGCGGGGGGCGGCTGGTGCAGCTGGCCGACCCGCGCACGCTGTACCGGGCGCCGCAGGACCTCGACGTGGCCGCGTTCGTGGGGGAGGCCGTCGTGCTCCGCGGGGAGGTCCGGGACGGCGTCGCGGGCACCGTGCTCGGCCTCCTCCGGCTGGCGCGGCCCTGCCCGGACGGGCCGGCCCGCGTGCTCGTGCGGCCCGAGCAGCTGCGCCTGGCCCCGCCGGGCGTCGGCCGGGTGCCGGCCCGGGTGCGGGGGGTGGACTTCTTCGGCCACGACGCCCGCGTCCGCCTCGAGCTGCTCTCGGGCGAGGCGGTCACCGCCCGGGTCGAGGGCGGGGAGCTGCCCGCGGCGGGCGACGACGTCGGCGTCGACGTCGTCGGCGCGGGGCTGCCCTACCCCGCCGGCCCGGCCGGGGCCGGCCCCGTGGTGCCGTCCGCGCAGGACCCGGTGCCCCAGCTCGGTTAGGTGTGCCTAAGCTCACCTGCCGTGGACCTCTTCCTCTTCACCGTCGACCCCGGCTGGGGTGCCGACGTGGTCGCGGCGGGCGCGGCCGGGATCGTCGTCGACTGGGAGCGGCGCGGCAAGCACCGCCGCCAGCGGGGGGAGGGCACCCAGATCAACGCCGACACCCCCGGCGACCTCGCCAGGATGCGCGCCGCCACCGACGGCCGGCTGCTGTGCCGGGTCAACGGCTACGGCCCGTGGACGGCGGCCGAGGTGGACGACGCCGTCGCCCGCGGCGCCGACGAGGTGCTGCTGCCCATGGTCCGCACCGCCGAGGAGGTCGACCGCACCCTGGAGCTCGTCGGCGGCCGCTGCGGGCTCGGCATCCTGGTCGAGACCGTCGACGCCGTGGCCGCGGCCGCCGAGCTGGCCCGCAGGCCCCTGTCGCGGGTGTACGTGGGCCTCAACGACCTGCGCATCGACGGGCGGGCGACGTCGCTGTTCCTGCCGCTGTGCGACGGCACGGTGGAGGCCGTCCGCGCCGCCACCCGGCAGCCGTTCGGGGTCGGCGGGCTGACCCTGCCCGAGCGGGGTGCGCCGGTGCCCGCGTGGCTCCTGGCCGCCGAGCTGCTCCGCACCGGCACGGACTTCACCTTCCTGCGCCGCTCCTTCACCGCCGACATGGCCGGGCGGGACCCGTTCGTGGAGGTGCCCCGCCTGCTCGCCTCGCTCGACGACCTGCGCGTGGCCGGGCCCGGGCGCGCCGCCGCCCACCGCGACGCCTTCGTGGCCGCGGTCACCGGGGTGAGCGGCGGCGGGGCCGCCCGGCCGGCGTGAGGACCCGCTCCCGGGCGGCGGTCACCGGAGCCGGGGGGTTCGTCGGCCGGCACCTGGTCGCCCGGCTGCGGTCCGACGGGTGGGACGTCACCCCGCTCACGCGGGCGGCGGTCGACCTGGCCGACCCCGGCGCCGGGGCCGCCGCGGTGCGGGCCGCCGACCCCGACGTCGTGTTCTCCCTGGCCGCCGGGCGGGCCAAGGGGTCGCCCGCCGAGCGGGCCGCCACCACGGCCGTGAACACCAGCCCGTGGCTGGTCGACGCGCTGCCCGACCGGTGCCGGGTCGTCGTCCGGCTCGGGTCGTCCACCGAGTACGCCGCCGGTCCCGCCCCGCTGGCGGAGGACGCCGCGCTGCGCCCCCGCGGGTTCTTCGGCGCCACCAAGGCCGCGGGCTCGCTGCTCCTGCAGGCCGCGGCGGCCGAGCGGGGGGTGCGCGCGGCCGTGCTGCGGGCCTTCCAGGTCTACGGCCCCGGCGACCACCCGACCCGGCTGGTGCCCGTCGTGCTGGACGCCGCGCGCACCGGGGCCGCCGTGCCGCTGCCGGCCCGGGTCAGCCGGCGCGACTGGGTGTGGGTCGGCGACGTCGTGGACGCCTGCGTCCGGGCCGCCCTCGCCGACGACCTGCCGCCCGGGCAGGTCCTCAACGTCGGCACCGGCGTGCAGACCGCGACCGAGGAGCTGGTCGCCACCGCGGCCCGGGTGACCGGGCGGCCGATCGCCACCGTGCCCGGCGCCCACCCGGGGCGGGAGTGGGACACCGACTGCTGGGTCAGCGACCCCCGGCTGGCGCGCGAGCTGCTCGGCTGGACGCCGACGGTGGACCTCGCCGAGGGGCTGGCCCGGACGTGGGCGGCCGGGCGGTGAGCGGAGCCCGCACCGGCGCGGTGCCGGCGGTCGCCGTCGTCGTCCCCGTCTACCGCAACGAGGCGACGCTGCGCCCGCTCGTGGACCGGCTCGCCGCCGCGCTGACCGGCCGGGAGTGGCGGGTGCGCCTGGTCGTGGACGCCTCGCCCGACGGCAGCGCCGGGGTGGCGCGCGGTCTCGCGGCCGCCGACCCGCGGGTCGGGGTCACCGTGCTCCCGGTCAACGGCGGCCAGCACGCCGCGCTGGCCCGGGGCCTGGCCGACGAGCCGGCCGCCGGCGCCTGGGTGTGCATGGACGCCGACCTGCAGGACCCGCCCGAGGCCGTGCCCCTGCTGCTCGACCGGCTGGCCGGCGGTGACGTCGGGGCCGTCTTCGCCGGCCGGCGCGGTGCCTACCAGGCGCCGGGACGGCGGCTGACCGGGGAGCTGCACCGCCGGGTCGCGGCCCGCCTCACCGGGCTCCCCCCGGACGCGGGTGCCTTCCTGGCGATGGGGCCGGACGTCCGCGCCGCCGTCCTCACCGCGGGGGCGCCGAGCGTGGTCCTGGCCGTGGCGGCCGCGCGCCGTCCCGTGGCCAGCGTCCCGGTCGTGCGGGACCGCCGCCCCGAGGGCCGCTCGGCGTGGACGGCGCGGGCGCGGCTGGCCCAGTCCGCCCGCTCGCTGGCGTGGGCCCGCCGGGCGCGGGTCAGCGCTCCCAGCGCTGGACCACCAGGTCGGTCTTGACGGCCGGGAAGGCGGTCTCCCCGGTGAGCCGCCAGCCCGCGGCCCGGAGGATCCCGTCGTCGTCGGTCGGGACCGGCTCGCCGTCGATGAGCCGGCGGACCAGCCAGACCCGGCCGTCGGTGACGGGGGCGGTGACGGGGGCGGTGACGGGGGCATCGTCCGGTGGGAGGACCACGTCGGGCCGCAGCCGCGGCGCGGCGGTGCGCACGTAGTGGTCCAGGCCGGTCGCCGCCCGCTGGTCGGCGGCCACCACGGGCTCGCCCGCCCGCTGCTCGGCGGCGAGGAACGCGACCACGTCGTCGGCCCGCTCCCGCGGCTCGCGGGTGGCCAGCGGCGAGGCGGCGAGCAGCGACAGGGCGACCAGCAGGGCCGCGGCCGGGGCGCGGGCGGCGCGGGGGAGGGCCAGCGCCCCGGCGGCGGCCAGGACCCCGAGGCCCAGCAGCCCGGCCAGCAGGTAGCGCGGCAGGTACACCGGCCGGACCAGCTCCGCGGCCGTCAGGAGCAGCAGCGGCACCAGCACCCAGCACGCCCCGATCACGCGCACGCCGGTGGCGCGCAGCGCGCCGACGAGCGCCAGGCCCACGGTCAGGTGCAGCAGCACCCGGGAGCCCCCGGCCCAGGCGGCGACGGCCAGGTCGGCCAGGGCGCCGTCGGTGGTCGTGAGGTGCTCGGCGTTGCGGGCGCCGGTGCCGTTGAGGAGGTTGACCCCGACCAGCCCGGCGACGGGGAGGGCGGCCGCGGCCCCGGTGAGGACGACGCGCAGCGCCCGGCGGCCGCGCAGGAGCAGGGCCGCGACGACGAACGCGGCCAGGGCGGTGACCGCGTACCAGTGCATGAGCCCCATGCCGGCCCCGGCCACCCCGAACAGCAGCAGCCCGCGGGGGCGCTCCTGCAGCCAGCGCACCAGCCCCAGCAGCGCACCTCCCGTGGCGAGCACGACCAGGCCGTAGCTGCGCGCCTCCACCGCCTGCTCCAGCAGCAGCGGGGCGGCGGCGAGCACCGAGCCGGCCACCACCCCCGTCGCGCGCCCGGCCAGCCGGGCCACCGCTCGGGTGACCAGGGCCAGGCCGCCGGCCGCGGCGAGCAGCGACAGCAGCCGCAGCGAGGTGTCGCCCCCCACCCCGGGCAGCGAGACCCAGGCGTGGGCCACGACGTAGTAGGGCGCGTTGTAGCTCGGGGGGACGTCGGCGAGGTAGCTCGTCGTCCCCCGCCCGGAGACGACCGCGCGCAGGATCTCCGCCAGGGGGAGCCGGGCCACCTCCGCGGTGAACAGCTCGTCGAACCACAGCCCGTGGCCGGGGGCCAGGAGCACGGCGCCCAGGAGGAGCAGCGACGCCGGCGGCAGCAGCTCCACCGGGGCCCACCGCGGCGAGCGCGGTGCGGCGAGCGCCGTCGGCCGGTCGAGGACGGGGGTCGCCGGGATGCGCACCCCGGCAGGTTAGGTGACCCTTGCCCGGCGTGCGGCGCCGCGGTCCGCGTCCCCCGCGGTGCACGGACCGTTCACCCGGCACCGGACGGTGGGCGGGGGCGGTCGCGGGTACGGCTGCGGGAGCGCGGCCGCCGGCCGCCCCGACGAGCGAGGAGACCTCCGTGACGTACATGGCCCCGCTGGACCCGTTCCAGGGCGAGGGAGACCAGGGCGGCGGCATCCCCGCGGCCGACCCCGGCCGCGGCGCCCCCGAGCCGGCCGAGGGCTTCGGTCCCGGGGCGGAGGAGCCCGACGTGCCCGAGCCGGGCCGGTCGCCCGTGGAGGCGGCGCACGCCGACGACGACCCGCCCCTCCCGACGCCGGACCCCGACCGGGTCGGCCCGGACGGGGGTCGCTGACCGGCGGCCGCCGCGCCGTCCCGCACGGAGGGGACGGCGCGGCGGCCTCGGGGCCCGGCGCGGGCGGCCCCGGACGGGCGCCGGCCGGTGCCCGGTCAGCCGGCCGGGACCGGGACCGGCGCCGGCACCTGCGTGCCCGCGCGGTGCCGGGCGGGCAGCCAGGCGGCGGCGGCCAGCGCGCCGGCGAGGCACACCCCGGCGCAGACCCAGGACCCGGCGGACAGGCCGTCGAGGAACGCGGTCCGGACGACGTCCGCCGCCGTCCCGCCGGGGACCCGCTCGGCCACCGCGGCGCCGGCCACCACCGAGTCGGCGGCCGCCTCGCGGACCGCTGCGGGCAGCCCGGCCAGACCGTCGCGCACCGCCGGGCCGTAGACGGTGGCCATCACCGAGCCGACGACGGCGACGCCGAGGGTGCCGCCGACCTCGCGGACGGTGTCGTTGACCGCCGACCCCGCGCCGGCCTGGTCGTCGGTGCGCAGGGCCCCCATGACGGCCTCGGTGGCCGGGCTGGTGACCAGGCCGAGCCCGCCGGCCATGAGCACCATCGCGACGATGACCCGGCCCCAGTAGGCGGAGTCGGCGGCGGTGCCGGCGGCCACCGCGAAGCCCGCCGCCATGGTGAGCAGCCCGGCGGTGACGACGGCCTTCGTGCCGACGGCGCGCATGGCGACGATGGCCAGCGGCGAGGTCGCGCCGATCACGACGGCGAAGGGCAGCGTGGCCAGCCCGGCGGCGAGGGTGTCGTAGCCGCGGACCACCTGGAAGTACTGGGTGATCAGGAAGATGAAGCCGAAGAGCGCGAAGAAGGCCAGGGCGATGGAGCCGCTGGCGACCGAGAAGCGGGCGTCGCCGAACAGCCGCACGTCCAGCAGCGGGTGCCGGCGGCGCAGCTCCCAGGCCACGAAGCCGGCGAGGGCGACCGCGGCGCCCGCGTAGCCGGCGATCGTGGTCGCCGAGGTCCAGCCGTGGTTCGGCGCCTCGATCGTCGTCCACACCAGCAGGCCGATGGCGGCCACCGAGCCCAGGACGCCGACCGCGTCGAGCCCACCGCCCTCGCCGGACCGGGACTCCGGCACGACCAGCCACCCCGCGACCAGGGCCAGCGCCGCCACCGGGAGGTTGACCAGGAACACCGAGCTCCAGGCGAAGTGCTCGAGGAGCAGGCCGCCGGTCACCGGCCCGATCGCCACGGCCAGCCCGGTGACCGCCGACCACACGCCGATGGCCGTGGCCCGCTCCCGCCGGTCGGTGAAGGTGGCGACCAGCAGCGCCAGCGTGGCCGGGTAGACCAGCGCGGCGCTCACCCCCATCGCGGCGCGGCCGGCCACCAGCTCGCCGGTGGTGTCGGCCAGCGTGGCCAGGTACGAGGTGACCGCGAAGCCGACCAGCCCCAGCTGCAGCACGCGCCGGCGGCCGAACCGGTCGCCGAGGTGCCCGCCCAGGAGCAGCAGCGCCGCGAAGGCCAGCGTGTAGCCGTCGACGATCCACTGCAGGCCGCTGGTCGAGGCGCCCAGCTCGCGGCCGAAGGTCGGCAGGGCGACGTTCACGATCGTGTTGTCGACGCTCACCAGGAGCACCGACAGGCAGAGGACGACGAGCACCCACCAGCGGCGGGGATCGGAGGTCGGGACCGGCTGCGCCATGGGGTGCTCCTCAGATGTGTGGAACGATGTGCTACAACGCTAGAACAGCGTTCTACACACGGTCAAGGGCAGGATGGGCGCGTGACGGAGAGCGGGCAGCGGACCCCCAGTCGGGACGTGGGCGCCGCCCTGCTCGACGCCGCCGAGCGGGTGCTCGTGCGCGACGGGCTGGACGCGGTGACGGTGCGGGCGGTCGCGAGCGAGGCGGGCGTGGCGCCCATGGGGGTGTACAACCGCTTCGGGAGCAAGGACGGCCTGGTCGCCGCCGTCCTCGTGCGCGGCTTCGACGGGCTGACCGCCGCGCTCACCGCCGTCCGGTCCGCCGACCCCGCGGACCGCCTGGTGGCCTGCGGCCGCGCCTACCGGCGCTTCGCCCTGGGGAACCCGGCGCACTACGCGGCGATGTTCGGGGCGGCCAAGCCCGCCGCGATCGAGCAGCTGGACGACGGCGGCGAGCTGGCCGAGCACGCCGGCGCGGCGTTCGGCGTGCTGGTGGAGACGGTGACCATGGCCATGGCCGCCGGGGTGCTGGGCCGGGCCGACCCCGTCGAGACCGCCCAGGTGGTCTGGTCGGCGGTGCACGGCGCGGTCTCGCTGGAGCTGGCCGGGGTGGTCCAGGCAGCCGACGCCGGGGCCGCCTTCGACCGCCTGCTGCGGATGGTCGCCGCCGGCCTCGCGCCCTGAGCGACCGGCCTACGGTCAGGGGCGTGCGGATCGTGTCGCTGCTGCCCTCGGCCACCGACGTGGTCGCCGCCCTGGGTCTGGGTGCCGACCTGGTCGGGATGACGTTCGAGTGCACCGCCCCGGAGGGCAGCGCCCCGGTGGTCGTCGTCGGGGGGCTGGAGACGGCCGGGATGACGCCGGGGGAGGTCGACGCCGCGGTGCGGGCGCGGGCGTCCGCCGGGGAGGACCTCTACACCCTGCACGCCGACGCCCTGGCCGGCCTGGACGCCGACCTCGTGCTCACCCAGGACCTGTGCCGGGTGTGCGCCCTGCCCGGGGCCACCGTCGCCGAGGCGCTCGGTCACCTCGGCAGCACCGCGCAGGTGCTGACGCTCGACCCGCACACCCTCGACGACGTCCTCGCCACGGTCACCGCGGTGGGGCGGGCGGCGGGGGTGCCCGACCGCGCGGCGGACCTGGTGGCGCGGCTGCGCGGCCGGCTCGACGCGGTGGCCGCGGCGGTCGCCGGGCGGCCCCGGCCCCGCGTGGTCGTGGTGGAGTGGGTCGACCCGCCGTTCACCGCCGGGCACTGGGTGCCCGACCTCGTGACCGCGGCCGGGGGTGAGCCGGTCGGCGCGACGAGCGGTGCCCGCTCGGTCCCGACGACGTGGGACGAGGTGCGCCGGGCCACCGCGGACCTCGTGCTGGTCGCCCCGTGCGGCTACGGCCTGGCGGCCGCGGTCGAGCAGGCGCGGTCGGTGCGCGACGAGCTGCCCGGGGTGCCGGTCTGGGCGATCGACGCCGACGGTCTCGTCGTCCGCCCGGGGCCGCGCCTGGTCGAGGGCGTGGCGGCGATCGCGTCGGTGCTGCACCCGGACGCCGTCCCGCCGTCCCCGTCGGTGGCGCGCGTGCGGGGGCCCGGCGGGTGAGCGGTCACGCCTCGTGGTCGTGCGGGTCGTCGGTCTCGGTCTGCGCGCGCCGCCAGAACGGGAAGACGATCCACCACCAGACCAGCAGCGCGGCGATGGCGATCGCGGCGATCCAGGCCTGGGTCATGTCGAAGATGACGTCGGTGACCAGCAGCACCGCGGAGCTGATCGCGAAGGCCAGCACGACCAGCCCGGCGAGGGCCGACCTGCTGCTGCGGCGCAGCAGCGCCTCCTTGTCCTTCTGCCGGAACAGCACCCGGTGCTGGGCCGCCGGTGCGATGAGCAGCCCGGTGGCCACCGCCGCGGCGAGCAGGGTGGCGTAGTAGACGTCCTGCTGGAAGGTGGTCAGCTCGGCGCCGCGCTGCTGGAACGGGACGATGAGCAGGAACGCGAACAGGAACTGCACGCCCGGCAGCGCGACCCGCAGCTCGTTGAGCAGCTCGAGCAGCTCCCGGTCGATCCGCTCCTTGTGGGTCTCCTCCGGCGACCCGCCGTCGCGGCGCCCGTGGCGCGGGGCACCCACCTCCGTCATCACCCTCACCGCCCTCGGCGTCCGCCTGCCGTTCACCTGCCGTTCACCTGGGAGGGATGACGGTAGTGCTCCGGAGGCGGCTGCTCCACGTCCGTCCTCCTCGCGGGTGGAGGAGTCGCCCGGGGGACGTCGGGCCGTGCACCGCGGGCCGTTCCGCCCTGCCGTCGTCCGCCCGGCCGACCGACGCTGGTGGCATGGAGACGACCCCTCGTCCGGCCGCCCCCGAGCCCGCGGCGGCCGCCCCGGCCGCGGAGCCGATGCTGATCGACGACGCCCTGCCGCGCTTCGACGTCACCCGCGCCGAGCACCTCGTCGTCGACGCCGACGTGGCGACGACCTGGGACGCGCTGCTCGACACCGACCTGCTCGACGTGCACACCCCGCTGCTGGACGCGGCCTTCTGGGTGCGCGGGCTGCCCGAGCGGCTGCGCGGCGCGCAGGGACGCGCGGAGCCGGCGTCGCTGCGCCTGGGCGGGGACGTGGCCATGGAGGGGTGGCTCGCGCTCGGCCGCCGGGAGCAGCGCGAGCTCGCCCTCGGCGCCATCGGCCGGTTCTGGCAGCCGGACATCACCTGGCGCGGCGCCGGCTCCCCGGAGGAGTTCGCCGCCTTCGACGAGCCCGGGTGGGGGCGCATCGCGGCCAACTTCTCGCTGCGTCCCTACGGCCGGGGCCGGACCCTGCTCAGCTACGAGGCGCGCACCGCCGTGCCCGACGCCCCGTCGCGGCGGAGGTTCGCCCGCTACTGGCGGGTCGTCGAGCCGTTCGTCGGGCACATCATGCGGGCGGCCCTGCGGGCCGTCGCCGAGCAGGCGCGCACCCGCGCGGCGGGAGGCGCGGCGGCCTGACCCGGCGCGGGGCGCCTCCCGGCGGTGTCGGGCGAGCCGACCCGGGGACGTCGTCCCCGGCGCCCTACGTCTCGGAGTGCCGCTGCACCCGCAGACGCAGGCGCTCGGGTGGCGTGCGTGGCCCGGGGCGTGGACCCCCGGGAGCGAGGTCGCGGTCAGCCCTCGGCGCGGTCGTGGCGGGGGATGACGCGGCCGACCGCCTCACGTGCCGTACCGGGCGGCCGCCCGGGCCCGTGCCCTGGCCGCCTCCACCTCGCGGTCGCGCGGCGGGGCGGAGGTCACCAGCGAGGACAGCAGCCGCGCCGAGGCCTCGGCGACCTCCGCGACCGCGCGGTCGAACGCCGCCGCGTTGGCCCGGGACGGCCGCGCCGAGCCGCTGATCTTGCGGACGTACTGCAACGCGGCGGCGCTGATCTCCTCGTCGGTGACCGGCGGCTCGAAGTTGGCCAGCGGGCGGATGTTCCGGCACATGCCCGGCAGCGTAGGAGCGGGCGCCGACGGTCGGGCGGGGATCGGCCCCCGCGGGCGGTGGGGCACGATCGGGCCGTGGGAGCTCGGGAGACGGTGCTGCTCGTGGACGCGGCCAACGTGGTGGGCTCCCGGCCCGACGGCTGGTGGCGGGACCGGGCCGGGGCGGCGGCGCGGCTGCTGGGCCGGCTGGCCGCGCTGCCCGGCCGGACCCTCGCCGGTCCCGGAGGCGCGCCGGTGCACCTGGCCGCCGTGGTGGTCGTCGTCGAGGGCGCCGCGCGGGACGTCCCGGCCCCGGAGCCCCTCACGGTCGTCCGGGCCCCCGGCAGCGGGGACGACGCCCTGGCCGAGCGGGCCGCTGCCCTCGGCGACGGCGTCCTGGTGGTGACCGCCGACCGGGGGCTGCGGGCCCGCCTGCCGCCGGGCGCCGCGGTCACCGGGCCGCGGTGGCTGCTCGCCGCCCTGGAGGAGGTGGTCCCACCGGGTTGTGCATGACGGGGTGGGGCCGGGGTACCGGCGGGCACGCCGAGCCCCGGCCGACCCCGAGGAGCCGCATGCCGCCGCCCAGCCCCCTGTCCGTGCTCGTCACCGGTGCCTCCAGCGGCATCGGCCGGGCCACCGCCGAGGAGTTCGCCGAGCGCGGCGCCCGGCTGCTGATCGTGGCCCGCGGACCCCGTGCGCTCGAGGAGGCCGCCGCCGACCTGCGCCGCCTCGGGGCCGCCGACGTGGTGGTCTGCCCGGCGGACGTCAACGACGCCGACGCGGTGCGGCGCGCGGTGGACACCGCGGTGCAGCGGTTCGGCCGGCTCGACGCCGTCGTCCACTCGGCCGCGGTCATGTCCTACGGCCGCATCGAGGACGTCCCCCGGGAGGTCTTCGAGGCCGTCGTCGACACCAGCCTGCACGGCACCGCGAACCTGGCCCGCACGGTGGTCCCGCTGTTCCGCCGGCAGGGCGCCGGGCACCTCGTCGTGGTGAGTTCCCTGCTGGCCTCGGTCAGCACCCCGCTCATGGGCTCCTACGTGGCGGCCAAGTGGGGCCAGCTCGGCCTGGTCCGCACCCTGCAGCAGGAGGTCCGCGACGCCCCGGGGGTGCACGTCTCCGCGGTCGCCCCGGGTGGGGTCAGCACCCCGATCTACTACCAGGGCGGCACGTTCGCCGGCAGCACCGGCCGGCCGCCGCCCCCGGTCTACTCGGCCCGCCGGGTGGCCCGCTCGGTGGTCGCCCGGCTGGACTCCCCGCGCCGGCTGGTGCAGTCCGGGTTCGCCAACCCCGTGGTCATCGCCGGGTTCCGGCTGCTGCCCGGGGTCTACGACGCGCTGGTCGGGCCGCTGCTGCGGGCCTTCGGCCTCACCCGGGACGGTGCCGCGCCCACCCCCGGCAACGTGCTCACCTCCCGGGAGGAGCGCAACGCGCGCGACGCCCGCTGGCGCGGCCGCTGAGCCCTCACCAGCGGGCCGGGCGGTCCCCGAGGCTCCGCTCGAAGGCCTCCACCACGCCGGCGGCGACCTCCCGCAGCTTGACGTTGCGGCGCTGCGAGGCGTGCTTGAGCAGCTGGAAGGCCTGCTCGGTGGTGCAGCGCTCCTGCGCCATGAGCAGGCCGACCGCCTGGCCGATCGCCGTCCGGGAGTCCAGGCCGTCGGCCAGGTGCCCGGCGCGGTCGTCGCTGTCGGCGATGCGCAGCGCGACCGCGAGCGCGTCGGCCGCGTACGAGGCCCAGCGGGCGGCGGTCCCCCGGTCCTGCTCGGCGAACGCCCGGGGCCGCGCGGAGTACAGGTTGAGCGCGCCGCGGCGGACCTCGTCGACGACCAGGGGCAGGGACAGCGAGGACCGGACCCCGATGTCCACGGCCCAGCCGGGGAAGCCGCCCCAGCGGGTCTCCTCGGCCATGTCGTCGACCAGGACGACGACGTCCTGGCGCAGGGACTGCAGGCAGGGACCGTCGTCGGCGGCGTACTGGTGCTCGTCGGCCTGCTGCGCCAGCGGCCCGGTGCTGGCGACCGTGACGGCGCGCGAGGACCGGGCCAGGGTGAGCCCGCACGCCTGCGCGCCGGGCACCTGCTCGACGGCCAGGTCGACCAGCCCCCGGAGGAAGCGCGTGAGGTCCCCGCCGGCGGCCAGCAGCGGCAGCAGGTCGGTGTCGTCGGTCCGGTCGCCCGCGGACCCGGTCATCTCCTCGTCCCTTCCACGTCGGGGGGCATCCGGTGGTGCTCGACCGAATATTATTTCAGGTCCGCTCCCGTCCCGGCGTCCGGCGCCGCCGCAGGTGAACAGCGTGTTCCGGCGCACCGCCGCAGGTTGACCGCCCCCGGGGTCGGGAGAACGCTGACCCCACCCGTCCCCCGGGGGGCCCGTCGCGGAAGGCCCGGCATGACCGTCGACCCGAGTGCCCGACCCACCCCCTCCCGGCCGGGCACCCGCCCCGGCCACCACGCCGGTGTCGAAGCCGAGCGGGTCGAGGAGGGGTACCTGCACAGGCGCCAGCTGCGCACCGGCACGGCCGGCTGGCTGCTGCTCGCCGGCCTCGGCGTCTCGGCGGTCATCTCCGGCGACTACGCCGGCTGGAACTTCGGCCTGGCCGAGGGCGGGTTCGGCGGGCTGCTCATCGCCGTCGTCCTCATGGCCGTCATGTACACCGCGATGGTCTTCGGGCTGGCCGAGCTCGGCTCGGCGCTGCCGACCGCCGGCGGCGGCTACACCTTCGCCCGGCGGGCGCTCGGCCCGTGGGGCGGCTACGCGACCGGCGTCGCGGTGCTCATCGAGTACGCCATCGCACCAGCCGCCATCGCCACCTTCATCGGCGCGTACGTCGAGTCCCTGGGGTTGTTCGGCATCACCGACGGGTGGTGGGTCTACCTCGCCGCCTACGCGCTGTTCATCGGCATCCACCTGATGGGCGTCGGGGAGGCGCTCAAGGCCATGTTCGTGGTGGCCGCCATCGCCGTCCTCGGCCTGGTGGTGTTCCTCGCCGGCGCCGTCCCGCAGTTCGACGCGGGCAACCTCCTCGACATCGCCCCGACCGACGCGGCCGGCGCCTCGTCCTTCCTGCCGTACGGGCTGATCGGCATCTGGGCGGCCTTCCCGTTCGCCATCTGGTTCTTCCTCGCCGTGGAGAGCGTGCCGCTGGCCGCGGAGGAGGCGCGGGACCCGGCGCGGTCGATGCCGCGGGGGATCGTCGCGGCCATGGGCCTGCTCCTGCTGCTGGCCCTGCTCATGCTCGTGTTCACCCCCGGCGCGGCCGGGTCGGCGGCGATCGCGGAGTCGGGCAACCCGCCGGTGGACGCGCTGGAGGGCTCCGGCGCCGGCGAGGGGATCACCACGGTGGTCAACTACGCCGGGCTCTTCGGGCTGGTGGCGAGCTTCTTCTCGATCATCTACGCCTACTCGCGGCAGACCTTCGCGCTGTCCCGGGCCGGGTACCTGCCGCGGGCGCTGTCGGTCACCAACGGCCGCAAGGCCCCGGTGCTGGCGCTGCTGGTGCCCGGCGCCATCGGATTCGCCCTGTCGCTGACCGGGCAGGGCGCCATGCTGCTCAACATGGCGGTCTTCGGCGCCACGGTCTCCTACGTGCTGATGATGGTGAGCCACATCGTGCTGCGCCGCCGCGAGCCCGACCTGCCGCGCCCGTACCGCACGCCCGGCGGCACGGTCACGACCGGGGTCGCCCTCGTGCTGGCCGCCGCGGCCGTCGTCGCCACCTTCCTCGTCGACGTCACCGCCGCGTTCTGGACCCTCGCCGCCTACGTCGTCTTCCTCGCCTGGTTCGCCCTCTACAGCCGGCACCACCTGGTCGCCTCGGCCCCCGAGGAGGAGTTCGAGCTGCTCGCCGCCGCCGAGGAGGAGGTCGAGTGAGGCGCCGGGCGACGGTGGGCGGGCACACCTACGAGTTCCCGACCCTCGTCGAGCTGATGGCGCGGGCGACGCCGCTGCGCTCCGGGGACGTGCTCGCCGGGTGCGCGGCCGGGTCGGCGGCCGAGCGGGTGGCCGCGCAGACCGTGCTGGCCGACCTCCCGCTGGCGACCTTCCTGGAGGAGCAGGTGGTCGGCTACGACGAGGACGACGTGACCCGGCTGATCCTGGACACCCACGACCGGGCGGCCTTCGCGCCGGTGGCCGCCCTGACCGTGGGCGGGTTGCGCGACCGGCTCCTGGCGTGGGCGGCCGCCGGTGACGAGGCGGCGATCAGCGGGCTGGCCCGGGGGCTGACCCCCGAGATGGTGGCCGCGACCGCCAAGCTGATGCGCAACGCCGACCTGGTGGCGGTCGGCCGGCGCACCCGGGTGGTCACCGGGTTGCGCAGCACGCTCGGCCTGCCCGGGCGGCTGGCCTCCCGGCTGCAGCCCAACCACCCCACGGACGACCCGGTCGGCGTGACCGCCGCCATCGTCGACGGCCTGCTGTCCGGCTGCGGGGACGCCGTCATCGGGATCAACCCCGCCACCGACTCCCCGGCCCGCACCGCGGCGCTGCTGGAGCTGGTCGACGCGGTGATCCGCCGCTACGGGATCCCGACGCAGTCCTGCGTGCTGGCCCACGTGACCACCACGCTGCGGGTCCTCGAGCAGGGGGCGCCCGTGGACCTGGTCTTCCAGTCGGTGGCCGGCACCCAGCCGGCCAACCGGGGCTTCGGCGTCACCCTCGACCTGCTCGCCGAGGCCCGGGCCGGGGCGCTGGCGCTCGGCCGCGGCACCGTGGGCAGGAACGTCACCTACTTCGAGACCGGCCAGGGCTCGGCGCTGTCGGCCGACGCGCACCGCGGGGTCGGCGGCCGGCCGGTCGACCAGCAGACCCTGGAGGCCCGCGCGTACGCGGTGGCCCGGGAGTTCTCGCCGCTGCTGGTGAACACCGTCGTCGGGTTCATCGGGCCCGAGTACCTCTACGACGGCAAGCAGGTGCTGCGGGCCGGCCTCGAGGACCACTTCTGCGGCAAGCTGCTCGGCCTGCCCATGGGGGTGGACGTCTGCTACACCAACCACGCCGAGGTCGACGGCGACGACACCGACTCGCTCATGCTGCTGCTGGGCGCGGCGGGCTGCACCTTCCTCATCGCGGTGCCGGGGGCCGACGACGTGATGCTGCACTACCAGTCGCTGTCGTTCTCCGACGTGCTCACCGCCCGCTCGGTGCTGGGGCTGCGCCCGGCGCCGGAGTTCGAGGCCTGGCTGGCCCGCATGGAGCTGCTCGACGACGCCGGCCGGGTGCGGGAGCTGACCGCCGACGCGCCGACCGCGCGGGCCCTGCTCGCGGCGGCCACGCCGTGAACGGGGAGCGGAGGGGATCGGTCGGCGTGACGCCGACCGATCCCCTCCACCAGGGGGACCCGTGGGCGGTGCTGCGCGCGGCCACCCGGGCGCGGGTCGCGCTCGGCCGGGCCGGTGACGCGCTGCCCACCTCCCGCGAGCTGGAGTTCCGCGCCGCCCACGCCGCCGCCCGTGACGCGGTGCACCAGCCGCTGGACCCGGCGGTCCTCCGGTCGGCGCTGCCGGGGGAGGAGCTGCTGGAGGTGCGCTCCGCGGCACCCGACCGGGCCACCTACCTGCAGCGGCCCGACCTCGGCCGGCAGCTCGCGGCCGGCACCGAGCTGCCGCGCACCGGCGCCGACCTGGCGGTGGTGATGGCCGACGGGCTCTCGCCGGCCGCGGTGCACGAGCACGCCCCCGGCCTGGTGGTCGCGCTGCGCGAGCGGCTGACCGGCTGGACGCTGTCCCCGGTGGTGCTCGCGCACCAGGCGCGGGTGGCGCTCGGTGACGCGGTCGGGGAGGCCCTCGGCGCCCGGGCGGTGGTCGTGCTGATCGGCGAGCGGCCCGGCCTCTCCTCGGCCGACTCGCTGGGCGTCTACCTCACCTGGGACCCGCGGCCGGGGCGGGCGGACTCCGAGCGCAACTGCGTCTCGAACGTCCGCCCGCCGCACGGGCTCTCCTACGCCCGGGCCGCCGACACCGTCGCCGCGCTGCTCACGGCGGCGCGCGAGCTCGGCGCCTCGGGCGTCGCGCTCAAGGACGAGGGGCCGGTGCTGCCCCCGGGCGCGGGCTGACCCGCCTCCTGCGCGGTGGGGTCAGGCCCAGAACTCGTCCGTGGCCACCGGGTCGGTGGGGGCGGACCAGAACTCGGTCACGAGGCCGTCGGCCACGCGCATGACGTGCGCGTCGAGCGCGTCGAGGGAGCGACCGTCCCGGTGCCCGGTCGTGTGCACCAGCGCCACGGCGTGGGTGTCGTCGGCGAAGACCGCCTGCGGCTCGACGCGGAGGGTGCCCCCGGTCAGCTCCACGAGCCGGCCGAAGAGCCCGAGGACCTCGTCGGCGCCCCGGTAGGTGCCGGTGAGCGCGTTGCGCCCCGGCGAGTGCCACCGGATGTCGTCGGCCCAGTACCGCGGCACGGCGGCGAGGTCCCCCTTGCCGAAGGCCTCGTAGGCGTCCCGGATGCGCTGCACGTTGGGGTGCTCGGACATGGCTGCCTCCTCGCCGGGGAGCGCCCCTCCCCGCGGCCGGCCTTCTCGCGCCGGGCCGCTGCAGGAGGGCCGCACGGGCGGACCACCGCGTCGGCGCCGCCGGGCGGACGACCCAGACGACACCCGGCGGCACCGGCGGGCGGCAGCAGTGTCGACCCGCGCGCCCCACCGGGGAACGCACCGGGGCGCGCCCCGGCGATCCGCTCACCCTGGGTGACCGGGCCGCCGGGGCCCGTGGGTCAGCGCTCCTGGGCGCCGCCGGGCGAGGCCTCCGGGATGTCGCGGGCCAGCTCGTCGTCCCGCGGCGGGGACTTCCACTCGACCAGCAGCAGCGTGGCGTCGTCGCTGGTGCGGCCCTCCCGCGCCGCCGTGAGGGCGTGCGAGAGCCGGCGGACCGTCTCCGGGGCGGCCAGCCGGTCGGCGGTCGTCTGCTCGATCAGCTCGCGCAGCCGCCGGTCGCCGAACTGCTCGCCGCCGTCGAGCCGCTCCTCGACCACCCCGTCGGTGAAGAACAGCACGCGGTCGCCGGGCTCGAGCCGCACCGAGTGCACCGCCGGTGCCGCGCCCCCGAAGCCGACCGGGCGGGTCGGGGCACCGGTGAGCTCGCCGATCACCCGGCTGCGGCGCACCCACAGCGCGGGTGGGTGACCGGCGTTGACCCAGCTCAGCTCCCCGGTGTCGGAGTCCAGGCGGCCCAGCTGACCGGTGGCGAACCGGCCGGGGAAGGAGCGGCTGACCACGGCGTCCATCTCGGTGTACAGCTCGTCGAGCGGGACGTCCCGGCGCCGGCCGTGCCGGTAGGCGGCCAGGACGACGCTCGCCATCGTCGCGGCCTCGAGCCCGTGCCCCATGGCGTCGAAGACGGCCAGGTGCAGGACGTGGTGGTCCAGCGCGTAGTCGAAGCTGTCACCGCCCACCTCGTAGGCCGGTTCCAGCACGCCGGCCAGGTCGATGTCCGGGGTCGTCATCGACAGCGGCGGGAGGCTCTGCCACTGCAGCTGGGCGGCCAGCGTCATCGGCCGGTTGGTCCGGACCCGCGCGAAGGTGTCGGTGTAGAGGTTCTTGGTGACGACGAGGTCGGCGACCAGCCCGGCCACCCGCTGGGCCAGGACCCGGTCGGGGTCGGTGACGGCCGGCAGCGTGAACGACAGGACCCCCACCCGGTCGGAGCCGTCGAGCATGGGCAGGTGCAGCCGCACACCTCCACCGGGCTGCGGCTGCTCGACGCGGCTGTCGGTGGCGAACGCCCGCCCCTCGGGGCTGCCGTCGATCGGCGTGGGCCGGCCGACCAGCCGCCGCCCGGGGAGCGGGCGGAGCACCCGCTGGTCGTAGTCCTGCAGGTGGATGCTCACCTCGGACGCGCCGACCAGGTGCAGCTCCTGGGCGACCAGCGGGCCGATCAGCCGGGGCGGGATGAGGTGGGCGCGGTCGAGCAGCGACCCCAGCAGCCGCTCGCCCGTGCTCTCCGCGCTGGGCAGCTCACCGGTCGGATCGCGGAAGCCCGCGGCGGGCGTCTCGTCCGGCACCTGTGCTCCCTGATCACCCCGGGCGGGGCTCAAACCCCGCCGGGCCCGTCACCGGCGACGCAGCAGCCGGGCGAGCCGGTGGGTGCGGCCCGCGGCCAGCTCGCCGGCCGTCGGGGGCGGCGCCTCCTCCTCGGCGAGCGCGGCGTGCCGCTCCCGCAGGCGGGCGCGCACCTCCTCGGGGGTGGCGGCCCGGCGCTGCCGCTCGCCGCGGGCCAGCACCGCCCCGGTCGCAGCCACACCGGCGAGGCCGGCCAGTCCGAGCAGCTTCCACACGCGCACGGTCGCCTAACGTAGCGCCGTGCCCGCGCTGAGCCTGGACGAGGCCGTCGAGCTGACCCGCACCGGCGACGTCTGGGTCTTCCGCGGCGGCTCGGTGGCCGACCGGGCCATCCGCGCGGTCACCAACGCGCCGGTCAACCACGTCGGGATGGCCGTCGTCCTGGAGGACCTCCCGCCGCTGCTCTGGCACGCCGAGCTCGGCCGCTCGCTGCCCGACGTGTGGACCGGCCGGCACCAGCGCGGCGTCCAGCTGCACGACCTGGCCGACGCCGTCCGCACGTGGGTGCACCGCTACGGGCAGCGGCCGTGGCTGCGCCAGCTGGTGGGCCCGGCCGACGACGGCGGCGTGACCCCGGCGATGGAGGACGCCGTGCTGCGCACCATCGCCCGCTTCGACGGCCGGCCGTTCCCGACCACGCCCGGGCTGGTCCGCGGGTGGGTCAACGGCCGGCTGCGCCGGGGCACGCCCGCCGAGACCGTCTACTGCGCCGAGCTGGTCGCGGCCACGTACACCGCGATGGGCCTGCTCGACGGCGGGCTGCCGCGCAACGCCTACGACCCGGGGAGCTTCTGGTCCGGCGACGACCTGCGCCTGGAGCAGGGCGCCCGGCTCGGCCCGGAGATCCCGGTCGAGGTGCCGGTGCCCCCGGGCCGGCGGGCGTGACTCACCCGCGCCGCACCCGGTAGGTCGACTGGACCATCCCGCCCGGGAAGGTCCGCGTGCCCTGGTGCTCCAGCGGGACGTCGGCCGGCAGCGCCCCGAACGGGGTCAGGCCGGTGCCGATGAGGACCGGCACCCGCGAGAGCGTCAGCTCCCCGACCAGCCCGGCGGCGAGGAAGGCGTGCACCGTGCGGCCGCCGTCGACGTACACGCGCCGGCAGCCGGCGGCGGTGAGCGCGGCCACCACCTCGCCGAGCGAGCGGTGCACGGTGATCCGCGCGTCGGCGCCCGGCTCCAGGGTCGTGCTCAGCACGTGCACCGGCCGGCCCTGGTAGGGCCACTCGGCGAACGGGGCGATGAACTCGTAGGTGGCGCGGCCCATCACCAGGGCGTCGACCCCGGCGACGAACTCGCCGAAGCCGAAGTCGCCGCCGGCCCCGTCGTCCGGCGGGCCGGCCTCCGCCGGGCCGCCGGTGAGCCAGGTGAGGTCGCCGTCGGTGCGGGCGATGAACCCGTCGACGCTCATGCCGAGGAAGACCGCTGCGGTGAAGGGCGCGTCCATGGCGCGCAGCGTGCCGCAGCGGTACGACGGTTCCCGGGAGCCGGCCCCCCGGGACGGCGGTCAGGCCACCAGCGCGGCGGCCCGCCCGCCCAGCCGGACGACGGCGTCCCCGGCCCGCTCGACCGCGTCGTCGTGGGTGACGCAGACGACCACCCGGCCGGCCAGGGCCGCCCGCAGGTCGGCGAGCAGCGCGGCCGCGGTGGGCGGGTCGAGGTGGGCGGTCGGCTCGTCGAGCAGCACGACGTCCCGGTCGGCCAGCAGCGCCCGCGCCACGGCCAGCCGGCGGCGCTCCCCGCCGGAGAGCGCGGTGCCGCCGGCACCCACCGGCGTGTCCAGGCCGCGGGGCAGCCGGTCCACGAGCGGGAGCAGCCCCGCCGCGGCCAGCGCGGCCCGCATCCGGGCCTCGCCGCCCGGGCCGGTCAGCGCGCCGCGGGGCGCGGCGACCGCGAGGTTGGCCCGGATGCTCGAGGCGAACACGTGCGACTCCTGCGGTACCCAGGCGGTCGCCGCGCGGACGGTCTCCCCGGTGAGCCGCGCGGTGTCGACCCCGGCGAGCTCGTAGCGGCCGGCGCGGGGGCGCAGCGCGGCCAGCAGCACGGCGAGCAGCGTCGACTTGCCCGAGCCCGACGGCCCGCGCACCACCAGCCAGCCGCCGTCGGCCGCGGCGTCGGCCGACAGCGCGCGCAGCACGTCCGGGCCGCCGGGCCAGCCGGCGGTCAGGTCCGCCACCGCCAGGCGGTCGACCCGCGCCGGGGCCGGCACCGGGTCGGCGGGGTCGGCCGGCACCGGTGCGGTGAGGACGGCGTCCAGCCGGCCCCGGGCGTCGGCGAGCGCCCCCCGCCGCTGGAGGGCGGCGACCAGCCCGGCCAGCGGGTCGGCCAGCGCGAGCGGGGCCAGCGCGAGGACCGCCAGCGTCGTGCCCGGCACGCCGGCCGCGGCGCCGGTGGCGGCCCCGGCGACCGCGGCCAGGCCGGTCCCCAGCGCGACGACCGCGGTGCCGAGCGCCCCGGCGCGGGCGCCGGTGCGCGCGGCCCCGGCCCGGCGGCGGGCCGGGGCGGCGAGGTCGGCGGCGGTGCGGCCGGCCAGGCCGTGGGCCCGCAGGTCCGGTGCGCCCTCGAGCACGGTGGCGGTGTCGCGGAGAGCCGCGACCCGCAGGGCCGCCTCGGTGCGCGCGGCGCCGGCGTCGACGCCGCGGTGCAGCAGCAGCACCGCGGCGACGGTGGCCAGCAGCACGGGACCGACGACGCCCGCGACCGGTGCCGAGACCAGCGCGAGGGCACCGACCGTGCCGGCCGTCACCGCGCCGGCGACCAGGGCGGGGGGCACGACGCGCACCGAGAGCTCCTGCACGAGGGCCACGTCGCCGACGACGCGGGCCAGCGCGGCGCCGGGGGTGCGGTCGGCGGCCACGCCCTGGGCGGCCAGGGCCTGCCAGACCCGGACCCGCAGGTCGGCGGCCGTGCGCAGCGCCGCGTCGTGGGCGGCCACCCGCTCCAGCCAGCGCAGCCCGGCCCGGCCCAGGCCGAAGAACCGGACCCCGACGATGGCGACCAGGAGGGTGAGCACCGGCGGTGCCTCGGCCGCCCGCACGATCAGCCAGCCGGAGACCGCGGCGAGGGCGACCCCCGCCCCGGCCGAGGCGGTGCCGGCCGCCACGGCGCGGGCCAGCGCGCGCGGTGGCCAGCCGAGCCGGGTGCCCGGTGCCCGGTGCCCGCCCGCCGGTGCGGCGGACCCGTGGCCCTCGGGCGCCGACGGCCACGGCCTCGTCGCGGTCGCCGGGGCGGCGTCCCCGGTGGCCGGCGCGGCCGGGTCGGCGGCGGGGAGGGCCGGCGCGGGCAGGTCCACGCCCCGGTCGGCCAGCGCCGCCAGCGCGGGGTCGTGGGTGACCAGCAGCACGGTGACCGTGCCGCGCAGCCCGGCCAGGACGGCGGCGACCCGCGCGGCGCTCGCGGTGTCGAGGTGGGCGGTGGGCTCGTCGAGCAGCAGCAGCCGGGCGCCGCGGCGCACGCGCAGGAGGGCCCGGGCGACCGCCACCCGCTGCAGCTCGCCGGGGGAGAGGGTCGTGCAGCGCCGGGCGGCGAGGTCGGCGGCGCCCACCTGCGCCAGGGCGGCGGGGACGTCGTCCCCGGGGTCGTCCCCGGCGTGCCGGCGCAGCTCGTCGACGACGGTCTCCCCGGTGGTGCGCGGGGACTGCGGCACCCACGCGACCCCGCCGGCCGGGACACCGGTGACCCGGCCCTCGACGTCGGCCCCGGGCGGGAGCAGCCCGGCCAGCGCGGCCAGCAGCGTCGACTTGCCCGAGCCGCTCGGCCCGCGCACCGCCACCAGCTCGCCGGGGCGGACGGCGAGGTCCACCGGCGCCAGCGCGGGCACCGTGCGACCGGGGTAGCGGACGCCCAGGCCGGTGACCGCGACGTCGGCACCGCGCGGGTCGGCGTCCGCACCCTCGCCGGAGGCCGGGGCGGCCGGCGTGACGGGAGCGCCGAGCACCGCCCGGGCCTCGGCCGCGGCGAGCGCGGCGTCCTCGGTGGCGTGGTGCGCCGCACCGAGGGCCCGCAGCGGGGCGAAGGCCTCCGGGGCCAGCAGCAGCGCGGTCAGGCCGACCGCCAGCGCCAGCTCGCCGTGCACCAGCCGCAGGCCGACGGTCACCGCGACCAGGGCCACCGACAGCGTGGCCAGCAACTCCAGCACCAGGGAGGAGAGGAAGGCCAGCCGCAGGGTGGCCAGCGTGCGCCGGCGCGAGGTCTCGCCGAGCTCGGCCAGCGCGGCGGCCTGCTCGGCGGCCCGGCCCAGCCCGACCAGCACGGGCAGGCCCCGGACCAGCTCGGCGACGTGCGCGGCGATCCGGTCCAGCGCCCGCGCCGCGGAGGTGCTGCCGTCGCGGGTGGCCAGCCCGACCAGCGCCAGGAACACCGGCACGAGGGGCAGGGTCACCGCGACCAGCACGGCGGAGAGCAGGTCGGTCCGGGCGAGCACCAGCAGCAGGGCCGGGGGGACGACGAGGGTCTGGGCCAGGGCCGGCAGGTAGGTGGCCAGGCCGGGGGCGAGGCCGGCCAGCCGGGTGGTGGCGAGGGCCGCCGCCGGACCCGGGCCACCCGCCGCTGCCACCGCCGCCGGGGAGGCGGCCAGCCGCTCGACCAGCCGGGCCCGCAGCTCCTCCTCGGCGCGGCGGGCGTCCCGCGCCGCGGCCAGCTCGCCGAGCGCGCCGGCGGCCGAGCGCAGCGCGATGCCGGCCACGGCCAGTGCCAGCGGGCCGGTCACCGTGCCCTCGGCCTGGCCGGCCGCCCGCGCGATCGCGTGCGCCAGACCGGCCGACAGCAGCACCAGCCCGGTGGCCGCGCCCAGCGCCGCGGCCGCCTGCCGGGCCAGTGCGCCGGTCACGCCCGGGACACCCGCCAGCGGGGCGAGCGGGCCCCGCGGCTCGCGGGCCTCCGCGTGCGGTGAGCTCCTCCTCACGCGTGCACCGGCTCCTCGTGCTGCGGCTCGGCGGTCAGGCGCCGGCGGAACACCCAGTACGTCCAGGCCTGGTAGGCCAGCACCACGGGCAGGCCGACCGCGGCCGCCCAGGTCATCACCGTGAGCGTGTAGTCGCTGACCGACGCCTGCGCCACGGTGAGGTCGAAGGCCCGGTCCACGGTCGAGGGGACGACGACCGGGTAGGCGGCACCGAACAGCGTGGCCGCCGCGGCGACGAGCACCGTGCCCCACGCCGCGAAGCCCTGGCCCTCCCGGCCGACCCGGATCCGTGCCCAGGCCACCACCACGGCCAGGGCCGCCACCAGCCACAGCACCGCGGTCGCCGGCGTCCCGTACCGCAGGTGCACCACGCCGGCCCAGCCCAGCAGCGGCACCGCGGCGATCGGCGCCCAGCGCACCGCGAACCGCCGCGCGGCCTCCCGGACCGGCCCGTCGGTCTTGAGCGCCAGGAACATCGCGCCGTGCACCACCGAGAACGCGCCGACGGCGACCGCGCCGAGCAGCGCCGGCCAGCCGAGGCCGGAGAACGCCCCGCCCACCCGGGTGCCGTCGGCGTCGATCGGCAGGCCGAGGGTGGTCGCGCCCAGCGCGGCCCCGACGCCGAGCGCGGCGATCAGCGACCCGGCGGTGATCACGTGGGTCCAGGTGGTGTCCCACGCGGCGGTGTGGTGGGCGTGCCGCCACTCGAAGGCCACCGCCCGGATGATCAGCCCGAACAGCACCAGCACGAACGGCAGGTACAGCGCCGGCAGCCAGGTGGCGTACCAGCCGGGGAACGCGGCGAAGACGGCGCCGGCGGCGGTGATCAGCCAGACCTCGTTGCCGTCCCACACCGGGCCGATGGTCCGCAGCATCAGGTGCCGGTCGGCGGCGCGGCGGCCCAGCACGGGCAGCAGGGCCGCCACGCCGAAGTCGAAGCCCTCGAGGAGGAGGAAGCCGGTCCAGAGCACCGCGACGGCGATGAACCAGAGGGTCTGCAGGTCCACGGGTGGGTCCTCGGGTCTCTAGTAGGCGAAGGAGAGGACGTCGTCGTCGCCGCGGCCGTCCGGCGGTCCGTCGTCCGGGGAGCCGTCGTCGGGGGAGCCGTCCCGGTCGCGCTGCGAGGGCAGCGTCACCGGCGTGGCGTGCGTGTCCCCGGTGGTGACGCCGGCCCGGACGAACCGGGTGATCAGCCACAGCTCGACGACGGCCAGCGCGCCGTAGACCAGCGTCAGGGCCGACAGCGACGTCCAGACCTCGGCCGCGGTGATGCCGGGGGAGACCGCCTGGGCGGTGAAGAACCACACCTGCTCGTCGACCGGCACGTCCGGGTTCGGGTAGACCACGAACGGCTGGCGGCCCATCTCGGTGAACACCCAGCCGGCGGCGTTGGCGACGAACGGCGCGCCCACGGCCAGCAGCGAGCCGTACACCCCGATCCGCGAGGTCGGCACCCGGCCCCTCCGGGTCGACCAGAGGGCGTGGGCGGCCACGCCGGCCGACACCGCGCCCATGCCGATCATCAGCCGGAAGCCCCAGTAGGTGACGGCCAGCAGCGGCGTGTAGTCGACCTCCTCGCCGGCCAGCGCCCCGAAGCGCGCCGGGTCGTCGGGGTAGGTCTCCCCGTAGAGGGCCGCGTACTCCTCCTGCAGCTCGTCCACGCCCGGGACGGGGCTCTCGAAGTCGCTGTGCGCCAGGAAGGACAGCAGCCCCGGCACGGTGAGGGAGTGGACGTCGTCGCACTCGTTGCTGCCGAGCTTGCCCCAGGCGAACACCGAGAACGGTGCGGGGGCCTCGGTCTCGCAGAGCGCCTCGGCCGAGCTCATCTTCAGCGGCTGCTGGTGGTACATGAGCTTGGCCTGCCAGTCACCGGTGAGCGCCACGAGCAGGAACGCGGCCAGCGTGACCCACCCGCCGAGGCGCACGGAGCGCCGCCAGACGGCGTGGTCGACCTCGGTGGCGGGCCGCCCGGCCAGCTCCCGCCTCCGCAGGTGCCACAGGCCCACGCCGACCAGCAGGGTGCCGGCGACCATGAGCGAGGCGACGAGGGTGTGCGTGTAGGCGGCCAGCGCCGTGTTGTTGGTCAGGACGGCGGGGAAGTCGACCTGCACCGGCCGGCCGGTCGCGTCGTCGAGCTCCACGCCGACCGGGTGCTGCATCCAGGAGTTGGCCGCGATGATGAAGTACGCGCTGATCCACGAGCCGATGACCGCGGCCCACAGCGCCGCCAGGTGCAGCTTCTTCGGGATCCGGCCCCAGCCGAAGATCCACAGGCCGAGGAAGGTGGACTCGAGGAAGAAGGCCAGCAGCGCCTCGAGGGCCAGCAGCGAGCCGAACACGTCGCCGACGAAGCGGCTGTACTCGCTCCAGGCCAGGCCGAACTGGAACTCCTGCACCAGGCCGGTGGCCACGCCCAGGACGAAGTTGATCAGGAAGACCTTGCCCCAGAAGCGGGTCATCCGGAGCCACTCGGGCCTGCCGGTGCGCACCCAGAGGGTGTGCATGACCGCGACCAGGACGCCCAGCCCGAGGGTCAGCGGGACCATCAGGAAGTGGTAGACGGTCGTGATCCCGAACTGCCAGCGGGCCACCTCGAGGACGTCCACGCGGTCTCCTTGCGGGTCGTACGATCGGCGGAGAGGTTTCTACGTCTCGTAGAAATTCTACGGCTCGTAGAAGACGCGGCGCCGCGCCGGGCAGACCATCGGTCTGTGAGACCCCTGACAGGGAGGGACCTGTGGCCTCGATGGGAGAGCTGGAGCGCACGGTCATGGACCGCCTGTGGGCGGCCGGAGGTCCCGTCTCCGCCGCCGACCTGCGCGAACGGCTGGCCGACCGTGGCCTCGCGCTCACCACGGTGCACACCGTCCTCACCCGGCTGGAGTCCAAGGGCATGGTGCTCAAGGACGACGGCCGGCCGCGCCGGTTCCGCCCGCGCGCGACCCGCGAGGAGCACGCCGCAGAGCTGATGCACGAGGTGCTGGGCACCTCCGGCGACCGGCAGGCGGTGCTCGCCCGGTTCGTCGGCGGGGTGGACGCCGAGGAGGCCCGGCTGCTGCGCGAGCTGCTCGCCGGCGGCTGACCGGCGTGCTGCCCGCGACGGCGGCCGCGCTCGCCGCGCTCGCCGCCCTGCTCGCCTGGCCCGTGCCGGCCGCCCTCGGCCGCGCCCGCTGGCCGGGCCGCGACCCGGTGGTCGCGCTGGTGTGCTGGCAGGCGCTCGGGCTGGCCGGTGGCCTGTCGATCATCGGGGCGCTGCTGGTGCACGGGCTGGCGCCGTGGGGGCGCTCGCTGCCCGCCGCGGCCGCCGCCGTCCTCACCGGCCGGCCCGCCGCCGACCCGGTCCGCGGCCACCACTGGGTGGCCCTCACCCTCGCCGCGGTGCTGGCCGCCGAGCTGACCGGGGTGCTGGCGCTGTCCTGGCTGCGCACCGCCCGCGCGCGGCGCCGGCACCGCGAGCTGCTGGAGCTGGTCGTCCGCCCGTCCGACGTGCCCGACGCGCGGCTGCTCGAGCACCCGGCGCCGGTCGCGTTCTGCATCCCGGGCGCCCGTCCGCTGCTGGTGCTCTCCTCCGGGATGGTGGCCGAGCTCGACGAGCGGCAGCTGCGCGCGGTCGTCGAGCACGAGCGGGCGCACCTGCGCGAGCGCCACCACCTCTACCTGCTGCCGTTCGTGGCCTGGGAGGCGGCGCTGCCGGTGCTGCCCGCGGCCGCCCGGGCGCACGCCGCGGTGCGCACCCTCGTGGAGATGCGCGCGGACGACGTCGCGCTCGGCGCGCTGCCCGGCCCGGCGCCGCGCCGCACGCTGGCCGAGGCGATCGTGGTGGCCGCCGGCGGCGCCGGCGGGGTGCCCGGCGGCGCGCTCGCGGTGACCGGGGGGGCGGTGCGCCAGCGGGTGGTCCGGCTGCTCGACCCGCCGTCCCCCCTGCCGGCCGCCGCGCGCTGGACGGCGCTGGCCGCGGCCGCGCTGCTGCTCGCCGTCCCCACCGCCCTGCTCCTGCTCCCGGCCGCGCTGTGAGCCCGGCCGCTGCGCCGCGAGCGGGCCCCCGCCGGCTACCGGGCCGCGGGTGCGAGCGACGCCGCGAGGTCGACGCCGGTCAGCTCCACCGAGGCATCCCACAGCCGCCGGGCCAGGCCGGGGTCGCTGGCGGCGGGCGTCCGGCCGACGAGGGCGGTGGCCCCGCGCATCTCGAACAGGCCGCTCGGGCCCGCGTAGCTGCCGCCCGGCACGTCGGCGGTCGCGGCGAACAGGATCGGCAGCGCGCCGTCCTCCGGGCCGGTCGCGACCAGCCGGTTGCCCACCGCCATGGCGACGTCCTTGGCGCGGTTGCCGGTGCGGCTCTGCAGGTTGGTCGCCGCCCAGCCGGGGTGCGCCGCGGTGGCCCGGACCCGCGACCCCGCCGCGGTCAGCCGGCGCTGCAGCTCCAGGGTGAACAGCAGGTTGGCCAGCTTGGACTGCCCGTAGGCGCGCTCGGGGGAGTAGCGCCGCCGCTCCCAGTTGAGGTCGTCGAGGACGATCGACCCGGCCCGGTGCGCCCCGGAGGAGACGGTGACCACGCGGTCGGTGACGTGCGGGAGCAGCAGGGTGGTCAGGGCGAAGTGCCCGAGGTGGTTGGTGCCGAACTGCAGCTCGAAGCCGTCGGCGGTGCGACCCCGAGGGACCATCATGATCCCCGCGTTGTTGACCAGCAGGTCCAGGTCGCCGGTCCAGTCGGTGGCGAAGGCCCGGACCGAGGCCAGGTCGGCGAGGTCCAGGTGCCGGACCTCGACCTGCCCGGGGAGGCCGTCGGCGGCGGCACGCCCGCGGGTCTCGTCGCGCACGGCGAGGACGACGCGCGCCCCGGCGGCGGCCAGGGTGCGGGCGACGGCCAGGCCGAGGCCGCTGCTCCCGCCGGTGACGACGGCCGTCCGGCCGGCCTGCTCGGGGATGTCCGCGGTGCTCCAGGTGCTCATGTCGAGTGAATGTAGGCGCTGACAACAATGATGGCAATGCCTACACCGTCTATCCTCCCGGCGTGCGCCGGAGCGACCAGCCCTACCACCACGGGGCCCTGCGGGCCGCGCTGCTGAGCCGCGCGGCCGAGCAGCTGCGCACCGGACCGGTCTCCGAGCTGTCGCTGCGCCGGCTCGCCCGCGACCTCGGCGTCAGCCACGCCGCCCCCAGCCGGCACTTCCCCGACCGGCAGGCGCTGCTCGACGCCGTGGCAGAGGACGGCTGGCGGCGCCTGGAGGAGGAGCTCGCCGCGGTCGACCCGGGCACCGGCGCGGGGCTGCGCGCCCGGCTGCTGGCCCTGGGCCGGGCCTACGTCGACTTCGCACGGACCGAGCCCGCCCTGCTCGAGCTGATGTTCGCCGGGAAGGCGGCGCGCCCGCACCCGCCGGAGGCCGAGCTCACCGGGCCCGGGGCGGTGGTCGCCGACGCGGTGGCGACCGGGGAGGTCGCCGGAGCGGACCCCGCCCGCACGGGCACGGTCCTCTGGGCGGCCCTGCACGGGGTCGCCGCCCTGGCGGTCGGCGGGGTGCTGCCCGACGGGGAGGTGGACGCCGTCCTCGGCGAGACGGTGGACCGCCTGCTCGACGGCCTGCGCCCCCGCTGACGGCCGGATCTCAGGGGGCGGCCGGCTCCCGCGTCGGGCGACCCGAGGGCAGCGCCGAGGTGGCGTCGCGGTTCTCCGGCAGCGGGGCGAAGCCGCGCAGCCGGAGGCTGTTGGTCACCACGAAGACCGAGCTGAACGCCATCGCCGCCCCGGCGATCATCGGGTTGAGCAGGCCCATCGCGGCCAGCGGCAGCGCGGCCACGTTGTAGGCGAACGCCCAGAACAGGTTGCCCTTGATCGTCGACAGGGTGCGGCGGGAGAGCCGGATCGCGTCGGCGGCCGCCCGCAGGTCGCCGCGGACCAGCGTCAGGTCGCTCGCCTCGATCGCCACGTCGGTGCCCGTCCCCATCGCCAGGCCGAGGTCGGCCTGCGCCAGCGCCGGGGCGTCGTTGACCCCGTCGCCGACCACGGCCACCACGCGGCCCTCGTCCTGCAGCCGGCGGACGACGTCCACCTTCTCCTGCGGCAGCACCTCGGCGATCACGGTGCCCGGGCCGGGGTCGACGCCCACCTCGGCGGCGACCGCGCGGGCGGCCGGCGCGTTGTCGCCGGTCAGCAGCACCGGCCGCAGGCCCAGCGCCCGCAGCTGCCGGACCGCGGCGGCCGAGGTCGGCTTCACCGCGTCGGCCACGACGAGGAGGCCGCGGGCGGCGCCGTCCCAGGCGACCGCGATCGCGGTCCGCCCGTCCGCCTCGGCGGCCGCGCGGGCGCCCTCCAGCACCGCGGGCAGGGGGGCCGACCGGTCGGCGAGCAGCCGCGGCCGGCCGACGACGACCGCCCGGCCCTCGACGACGCCCTGCACGCCGAGGCCCGCCACGTTGGTGAAGCCCTCGACGGCCGGCAGCGCGCCGTCCTCCGCCGCCGCGCGGGCCACCGCCTGCGCGATCGGGTGCTCGGAGGCGGCCTCCAGCGCCCCGGCCACCCGCAGCACCTCGGCGGCGTCCTCGCCCGGGGTCGGGACGACGTCGAGCAGGGTCATCCGGCCGGTGGTGACGGTGCCGGTCTTGTCGAGGACGACGGTGTCGACCCGGCGGGTGGACTCGAGCACCTCGGGGCCCCGGATGAGGATGCCGAGCTGCGCCCCGCGGCCGGTGCCGACCATGAGGGCGGTGGGGGTGGCCAGCCCGAGCGCGCACGGGCAGGCGATGATCAGCACGGCGACCGCGGCGGTGAACGCGGCCGGCAGCCCGGCGCCGGTGCCGATCCAGAAGCCCAGCGTGCCGACGGCCAGCGCGAGCACGACCGGCACGAAGACGCCCGACACGCGGTCGGCGAGCCGCTGCACCTCGGCCTTGCCGGTCTGCGCCTCCTCGACCAGCCGCGCCATCTGCGCGAGCTGGGTCGCAGCCCCCACCCGGGTGGCCCGCACGACCAGCCGGCCGCCGGCGTTCACCGTGCCGCCGGTGACGGTGTCGCCGGGGCCGACCTCGACCGGCACGCTCTCGCCGGTGAGCATCGAGGCGTCGACCGCGGAGGAGCCCTCGGTCACCTCGCCGTCGGCGGCGATCGTCTCGCCGGGGCGGACGACGAAGGAGGCGCCGACCCCCAGCGCGTCGACCGGTACCCGCTGCTCGGTGCCGCCGCGCAGCACCGTGACCTCCTTGGCGCCGAGCTCGAGCAGGGCCCGCAGCGCCGCGCCGGACCGGCGCTTGGCACGGGCCTCGAACCACCGGCCGGCGAGGATGAACGTGGTCACACCGGCGGCCGCCTCGAGGTAGATGTTCGCCCCGCCGTCGGTGCGGGCGATGGTCAGCTCGAACGGGTGGGTCAGGCCGGGCGTGCCGGCGGTGCCCCAGAACAGCGCGTACAGCGACCAGGCGAAGGCGGCGGTCGTGCCCAGGGAGACCAGGGTGTCCATGGTCGCCGCGCCGTGCCGCAGGTTGGTCCAGGCCGCGCGGTGGAACGGCAGCCCGCCCCACACCACGACGGGTGCGGCCAGCGTCAGCGACAGCCACTGCCAGTACGGGAACTGCAGCGCCGGCACCATCGCCATCGCCACGACCGGCACGCTGAGCAGGGCGGAGACGAGGAACCGGGTGCGCAGCGACCGGGAGGGGTCGTCCTCCCCGGCGGGGGCGGCCGCCGCTGCCGGCGGCTCGGGGAGGCGGGCGGTGTACCCGGTCTGCTCCACGGTGGCGATGAGGTCGTCGGGGGTCACCCCGGGGCCGTGGACGACCGTGGCCTTCTCGGTGGCGTAGTTGACCGTGGCGGTCACGCCGGCGAGCTTGTTCAGCTTCTTCTCGACCCGGTTGGCGCACGACGCGCAGGTCATGCCCCCGATCAACAGCTCGATGGCGGTGCCGTCCGGCGTCCGCTGGGCGGCGCTCATCCGTGCGCCTCCTCGGCGGTCGTGCCGTGCCCGTGGGGTGCGGTGGCCCCGGCCGGAGCAGCACCGGCCGGGACCTCGACGGTGAAGGCGGCGGTCCGGACGGCGTCGCCGTGCCGGAAGTCCAGGAACAGCCGGTAGGTGCCCGGCGACGGCGGCCTGGTCGCGAACTCGACGTGCGGGCCGGGTGCCGGCGCGACGCCGTCGTCCCCCGCGGGGTGGACGTGCAGGTAGCCGAGGTCACCGTCGCGCAGTGCCACCAGGTGGCCGTAGGCGCCCAGGTAGGGCTGCAGGTCGGTGACCGGGACGCCGTCCCGGCTGATGCCGAGGGTCAGCTCCGACTCCTGCCCGGCGGCGAGGTCCCCGGTCAGGACGACGGTGTAGCCGTCGACCTCCGCGGTCGCCGCCGGGGCCGGCAGCGGCTCGGGGGCGAACTCCCCGGGCACCGCGAGGTCCGCCCCCAGCACGCGGCCCGCGCCGCCGGTGGTGAGGTCGGCGAGCACCCGCCAGGAGCCGGGCGCCAGGTCGAGCGGGGCGGTCCACGTGCCCTCGGCGTCCCGCTCCGGGTGCACGTGCTGGTAGCCGGTGAGGTCGCGGCGGACGGCGACGAGGTGCAGGTCCTCGCCGTGCTCCTCCTCGTAGGCGGTCACCGGCGCGCCGTCGGGGCCGAGGACGCGGAAGGACAGCGGCGTCCCGGGACCGGCCGGCAGGACCGGGCCGTCCAGGGCGAGGGTGTACCCGCCATCGGAGACCTGCAGGCCGGCCGGTGGGCCGGCGTCCGGCCCACCGGCCGCGGGGCCGCTGCCGGCGGGGGCGTCCTGCCCGTGGGCGGGAGGGTCCCCCGCCGACGCGGGGCCGACCGGGCCCACCGCCGCACCCACGCCCCAGGCCACGCCGAGGACGGTGAGCAGGGCGAGGGCGAAGGCGCCGACCCGGGCGGCGGTGCCCACGGGCCGGCTCACCGGTCCGCGAGCGCGTACCCGGCCTCGTCGACGGCCGCGGCCACCGCGGCCTCGTCGACCGGCCGGTCGCTGGTCACGGCGAGGGCGCCGCTGGCGAGGTCGACGTCCACGGCGGTCACGCCGGCCACGGCGGAGACCTCCTCGGTGACCGCGCTGACGCAGTGGGCGCAGGTCATGCCGGTGACGGTGTAGCGGGTCGTGGTCATGCCGGGTCTCCCTCGACGGTGGTGGGTCAGGAGCGGACCAGGCGGGCGATGGCCTCGGAGGCCTCGCGGACCTTCTCGTCGGCCTCGCGCCCGCCCGCCTGCGCGGCCTGGACGACGCAGTGCGACATGTGCTCCTCGAGCAGGCCGAGCGCGACCGACTGCAGCGCCTTGGTCATGGCCGAGACCTGGGTCAGGATGTCGATGCAGTACTTCTCGTCCTCGACCATCCGCTGCAGGCCGCGCGCCTGGCCCTCGATCCGCCGCAGCCGCTTGAGGTAGTCGTCCTTGCGGTTGATGTAGCCGTGCGCTGCGTGCTCCACGCCGTCCTCCTGGCCGTGCGGTGTCCTCCTCCGGAACCATACCCCCCTAGGGTTTAGGTGGCCAGGTGGGGTCGGTCACCCGTCGCGGTCCAGCCGGTCGAGGGTGGCGCGCAGCCGGTCGGTGACGGCGCGCGCGTCGGCCAGCTCGTCCTGCAGGCCGAGGATGACCTCGGCCGAGGCGAGGGTGTGCCCGTCGTCGAGCAGGCCGCGCAACCGGGCGGCCACGGTCAGCTGGGCCCGCGAGTACCGGCGGTGCCCACCCGGGGAACGGTGCGGCTCGAGGATGCCGGAGGAGTCGAGGCTGCGCAGGAAGGCGGCCTGGACGCCGAGCAGCTCCGCGGCCTGGCTCATGGTGAGGGTCGGGAAGTCCGGGTCGTCGAGCCGGCGGAGGGCGTCCCCGCCCCCGGGCTCCGTGGGTGCGCGGTCGGCGGGCGTCGGGTCGGTCATGGGTGGTCCTCCTCGGGCAGGGACGCGCAGGGGCCGGGTCCGCGGACGGACCCGGCCCCTGCGGCGGTGCGGCCGTCAGCTCTCGACGGACTTCCGCTCCTGCTGGGCGGACTCGCCCTCGATGGTCCGCCCCTCGACCGCGGTCGGCGTGTCGGCGCGGGTCACCGAGATCTTGCGGGCCCGGGCCCTCTCGGCCACCGGGATGCTCAGCGTGAGGACGCCGTCGTGGTAGCTGGCCTCGAGCCGGTCGGTGTCCAGGCTCCGGCCGAGCACCAGCTGGCGGGTGTAGCTCCCGTACGGGCGCTCGGCGACCGCCCACTCGGCGTTCTCCAGCTGCGGGACCGAGCGCTCGGCCGTCACGGTGAGGGTGTTGCCCTCCACCGAGAGGTCGATCGAGCCGGGGTCGACGCCGGGCAGGTCGAAGTGGGCCACGAACTTGTCGCCCACCCGGTAGGCGTCCATCGGCATGCCCGACAGCGGGCGGGCGGTCGACCCGCTCCGGCCGGCCAGCTGGTCCAGGGCGCGGAAGGCGGCGTTGGTGGCGGCGAACGGGTCGTAGGCGGTCAGCATCATCGGTGTGCAACCTCCGTGTGCGGTGCGGGCTGTGTTCGCTGCCAGAGGGAGAACCTCCATCGGCAACTGGAGATTACCTCTGTCATGCATCCCTGTAAACGTGTAGCTGCCGACTTTGTTCCCGGTCCTCGGTGACGGGCGCCCACCGGGCGATCCCACCAGCCCGTCGCCGCCCTCCACCCGACCGTCCGCCGGGGCGACCGATCGGGTACCGGGCGGCGGTCCGATCTCGTACGGTGCCGGGATCGACCTTCTCCCGCCTCGGAGGACGACCCTCACCGTCACCGGCGAGCTCACCGAGGACGCCCGCCGCCCGATGGTCCGGGTGGTGACCGACCTGCTGCTCGCCGAACCGGGCCTGCGCCGGCTCCGGCTCGACGCCCGCGGCGTCGGCTACCTCAACTCCGCCGGCATCTCGGTGCTCGTGCAGCTGGAGAAGCTGGGCCGCCCCCGCGGTGTCGACCTGGTGCTGGTCGACCCGCCCCCGGCGGTGACCCGGCCGCTGCAGGCCTCCGGTCTCTGGCCCCGCTTCGCCGTCGAGGAGGCCCCGGGCTCCTAGCCTGGCCCCGTGCCACCGAGTCACGACCACAGCCACGCACCGGCCCCGGACGCCCCGCCACCGACCCCGGAGGTGCTGGCCCGGCGCCGGCGCGCGGTAGTGCTCATGCTGCTCCTGCTGGTCCCGGTCGGGCTGGCCACCGTCGTCGGGCTGGTCGCCCTGTGGCCGGATGACCAGCCCAGCCGGGCGCAGCAGGTCTCCGCGACGTTCTTCCCGCCAGGGACCACCTACCCCGACGGCCGGGTGGTCTCGGTGGAGCCGGTGGACTGCTCGCTGCCCGGAGCCGAGGGCGAGCCGGGTCAGGAGCTGACCTGCGCCACCGTCGTCGTGGAGGTGCTGGACGGTCCGGGCGCGGGGGAGTTCCAGCAGCTGGACCTGCCCGCCGAGGTCTACGCCGCCGGCGTCGAGGTCGGCGACGAGCTGGTGCTGACCCGGGACGCCGGCGCGACGGGGGCCGGGCAGTACGCCTTCTTCGACTACGCCCGCGACACGCCGTTGGTCGTCCTCGCCGTCGCGTTCGCCGTCGTCGTCGGCCTGGTCGCCCGCCTGCGCGGGCTGGCGGCGCTGGTCGGGCTCGCGTTCGCCTTCTTCATCCTGCTGCAGTTCGTGCTGCCCGGGCTGCTGTCGGACCAGTCGCCGACGCTCACCAGCCTGGTGGGGTCGTCGGCGATCATGTTCGTCGTCCTCTACCTGGCGCACGGCTTCTCCGCGCGGACGACGACGGCGCTGGTGGGCACCCTCTTCGGGCTGGCCCTCGTGGCGGTGATGGGCGCCCTGGCCGTCGAGGCGGCCCGGCTGACCGGGCTGACCAGCGAGGAGACCGTCCAGCTGAGCACCTTCGACCCGACGCTGGACTTCTCCGGGCTCGTCCTCGCCGGCGTGGTCGTGGCCGGGCTGGGCGTGCTCAACGACGTCACCATCACCCAGGCCTCCGCGATCTGGCAGCTGCACGAGGTCGACGCCTCGATGGGCTGGCGGGGCCTCTACCGCCGGGGCATGGCCGTGGGCCGGGACCACATCGCCTCGACCGTCTACACGATCGTGTTCGCCTACGCGGGTGCCGCGCTGCCGCTGCTGCTGCTGTTCGAGCTCTACGCCCAGCCCTGGGAGGTGGTGCTCACCAGCTCGGAGCTGGCCGAGGAGGTGATCCGGACGCTGGTCGGCGCGATCGCCCTCGTCCTGGCCGTCCCGGTGACCACGGCGGCCGGCGCCTTCTTCGCCACCGCGGCCGGGGGCGCCGCCGGTGCGGCGACCGAGCGGCCGATGGCCGCCCTGCGGACCCGGTTCGCCCGGTGAGCGCCGACCTGCTGGCCGCCGCCGCGGCCGCGCCGGGGTTCATGCCCGCCGCCGAGGGGCGGGCGCTGTACGAGGCCGCCCGGTCGGTCGCCGTCCCCGGCCCGCTGCTGGAGATCGGGTCGTGGATGGGCAAGTCCGCGCTCTACCTGGCCGCCGCGGCGCGCGAGACCGGCCGGCAGGTGGTCACCGTCGACCACCACCGCGGCTCCGAGGAGCACCAGCCGGGCTGGGAGTACCACGACCCGTCGCTGGTCGACCCGGTCGTGGGCCGGCTGGACACGCTGCCGCGCTTCCGCCGCACGATCGCCGAGGCCGGCGCCGAGGACGTCGTCGTCGCGGTCGTCGCCCGCTCGGAGGTGCTCGCCCCGCTGTGGACGACGCCGCCGGCGCTGCTGTTCCTCGACGGCAGCCACACCGAGGAGTCCGCCCGCCGCGACCAGGACGCCTGGGTGGGCAAGCTGGCAGTGGGCGGCACGCTGGCCATCCACGACGTCTTCCCCGACCCGGCCGACGGCGGCCAGGCGCCCTTCGGGGTCTACACCCGGGTCGTGGCGACCGGGGACTTCACCGAGCTCCCGGGCACCGGGTCGATGCGGCTGCTGAGCCGTGACCGGTGAGGACGGGCCCGGGGCCGCCGGGGACGCCCTGGGGGCCGAGCGGGCCGCGGTGCTGGCGCAGGTCGCGGCGCTGACCGCCGTTCGACGCGGTGGTGGCGGCGTCCCGGGCGTCGAACGCCGACGACGAGCACGACCCCGAGGGCGCCACCATCGCCTTCGAGCGGCAGCAGCTGGCCACGCTGCTCGACGCGGCGCGGCGCCGGCTGGCCGACGTCGACGCGGCCCTCGAGCGCCGGGCCGCGGGGAGCTACGGCCGGTGCGAGCGCTGCGGTCGCCCGATCACCCCCGAGCGGCTGGCCGCCCGGCCGGCCACCCGCAGCTGCATCGACTGCGCCACCTGAGCCGTGCCCGCCGCGCCACCGGAGAGCCCGGATCCCCGAGGCACAGGAGGCTCTTCCCGCGTCCGGGAGCCGATGACGGGCGCACAGCCTCCTGTTCCTCGGCCCCGGCACCCCGGGCGTCAGCCGGTGCGCGACGCCCGGTGCACGACGCGCACGCGGGGTGCGCCACCGGGCGGGTCGACCTCCGCGCAGACGGAGGACCCGTGGCGGGCGTACCGCCCGACGTCGTCGGCGGCCGAGGTCTCGAGCACCGCCGCCGCGCCGGCGTCGTCCACCGCGGACGGCCCGGCGGCGACGAACGCGGATCACGGGTGCCACCCCCGCAGCCTGCCGCCGGCGGGTCAGCTCACGTAGCGGCGCGCGGTCGAGGTGCGCTGGGCCTCCTCGAGCGCCGTGAAGCGGGCCTCGGCGTGCGGGGGGAGCACCCGCCGCTCGCGCAGCACCCAGGGCATGCCGCGGGCGGCGGCGAGCAGCCCCTGGGCGGTGACCCGGTCCCGGGGCAGCGTGCGCAGCAGGTGCAGGGTCCGCCGCAGCGCCGGGCGCAGCGGTCGGCGCAGCCACGTCGTCCACAGCGTGTTGCGGATGCCGTCGCGCCGCCGCTTGTGCGGGTCCCGGGCGCGGCTGGCCCGGTGGTGCACCGTCAGCTCCTCCAGGTAGCACAGCTCCCACCCGGCGGCGGCCAGATCGCCGGCCATGAGCTCCTCCTCGCCGCCCAGCCACAGCCGCTCGGAGAAGCCGCCCACCTCGTCGAAGGCCGCGCGGCGGACCACCGACGCCCCGGCGAGGAAGGACCCCAGCGCCGGCCCGGGCAGCCAGTCGGCACCGCGGACGGGGGAGTGCCGCAGCTCCGGCACGATCGGGTCCTCCGTGCCCGCCGGCTCGACCAGGATCCGAGCGGTGACCACCGCCAGGCGCGGGTGGGCGTCGAGCACGTCGGCCGCCGCCCGCAGCGAGCCCGGGTCCCACCACGTGTCGTCGTCGCAGAAGGCGACGTACGGCGTGCCGGTGCGCGCCACGCCGACGTTGCGGCCGACCGCTCCCAGGTTCTCGGGGCTGGCGACGAGCTCGACCCCGGGGAAGCGCTCGGCGACCGCCCCGGCGGTCCCGTCGGTGGAGCCGTTGTCGACGAGGACGACGTGCGGCCGCTCCGGCAGCTCGCACAGCCGGGCGAGGGCGGCCAGCGCCTCGTCGCGCCGCTGGTGGGTGATCACGACGACGGCGACCCGCGGGTCGGCCCCCACCCCGGCCCCCGCGGGCACGGCCCGGGTGGCGGTCACCGGGCGCCGGCCAGCGTGCGCAGGTCCGAGCGCACGGCCGCGGGGACCGGCCGACGCCGGCGCAGCGCGGCCGGGAGGTCGGGCAGCGCCCGCACCAGGCCGGACCGCTCGGGCCCGCCGGACCGCAGCCCCTCGGCGACCAGCCGGGCGACGTCCGGCACCGGGTGGCGCATGACGGCGGTGAGCAGCTTGCTGCGCCAGATCGCCGCCCGGCGCTGCTCGGGGGCGTGCCGGCGGGGGGAGGGGTGGTGGTGCACGGTCACCTCGTCGACGTAGGCCATGCCCCAGCCGGCGGCGGCCAGGTCCAGCGCCAGCCGCTCCTCCTCGCCGGGGAACCGGACCACGGGGTCGAACCCGCCGACCGCGGTGAACGCCGCGGTGCGCACCATCGCCCCGCAGGCCACGAACCCGAGCAGCGCCGGGCCGGGCAGGTCGGCCGGGGTGCCCAGCGGGCTGGCGGCCATCTCGGTGCACACCGGGTCGAGCCGCCCCTCGGGCCCGACCAGGATGCGCGCGTTCAGGACCGCCAGCCGCGGGTGCGCCCGCATCAGCCCGGCGGCCCGGGCCAGCGATCCCGGCGCCCACCAGGAGTCGTCGTCGGCGAAGGCGACGAACGGGGTCCCGGCGCGCTCGACGCCGACCGTCCGGGCGGCGGCACCGAGGTTGCGGTCGAGGGGCACCACGGTCACAGCGGGCAGGCGGTCGAGGACGGCCTCGACCGTCCCGTCGGTCGAGCCGTTGTCGACCAGGACGACCGGGGCCTCGTGCCGGGGGAGGGAGGCCAGCAGGTCCTCGCGGCGGTCGCGGCTGATGACGACGACGGTGACGTCGGGATCGGGGTCTGCGCTGCTCACGGCCGGACGGTGCCCGCACCGCCGGGAACCCAACCGCCGTCCCGCGCGGTGGTGCTCCCGGCCGGCAGCCCGCCGGGGTCGGCGAACAGCCCGGACGCGGGACCGGCCCCGCACAGCGCGTCGACGGCGAGCACCACGGCGGCCGCGGTCCAGGTGGTGCGCTCCACCGGCCAGCGGGCGTCGTCGGCGTAGACCAGCCCGGTCCAGTAGGAGCCGTCGTCGTGCCGCAGGTGCTGCATCGCGGCCACCTGCTCGGCGGCGGCGTCCCGCTGCCCGGCGGCGGCCAGCGCCAGGGCCAGCTCGCAGGTCTCCGCCCCGGTGACCCACGGCCGGTCGGCCACGCACCGCGCCCCGAGCCCGGGGACGACGAACCGGTCCCAGCCGGCCGCCAACCGGGCGGTCGCCGCCGGGCCGGTCAGGGCGCCGCCGAGCACCGGGTAGTACCAGTCCATCGAGTACCGGGAGCGGTCGGCGAAGGCCTCCGGCCGCTCGCGCAGCGCCGTACCGAGCTCGTCGGCGGCCAGCTCCCAGTCCGGCTGCGCCTCGCCGGTCAGGGCGGCCAGGGCCACCCCGCAGCGAAGCGCCTGGAAGAGGCTGGCGTTCCCGGTGAGCAGGGCGGTGCCGTCGGGCACCCCGTCGGGGCGCAGCGCCCAGCTCACCGCGCCGCTGGGCAGCTGCATCCGGGTGACGAGGTCCAGGCCGCGGCGCGCCGCCGGCCACAGCTCGGTCACCAGCTGCTCGTCGCCGCTGGACAGCCAGCTGTGCCAGAGGCCCACGGCCAGGTACCCGGCGTGGTTGCTCTCCACCGCGGGCGCGGTCTCGGCGCCGTGGCGGTACTCGGCCGCCCACGAGCCGTCGGCGCGCTGGCGCCGGGCCAGCCAGCGGTAGGCCGCCGCGGCGCGGGCGTGCGCGCCGCCGACGTCGAGGGCCATGGCCGCCTCGACGGAGTCCCACGGGTCGAGCTGGCCGCCGGCGAACCACGGCAGGGCTCCGTCGGGCTGCTGCTCGGCGGCGATCGCCCGGACGGTGGCGCGCACCTGCCCGGCGGTCAGGACGCCCTCGACCTCCGGCAGCTCAGACAGCGGTCGTCTCCCGGCGCGGTGCGGGGACCGCGGCCGCGGCCGCCCCCGGCTTGCCGGCGTACACGGCCAGGCTCTTGCCGAGCACCGGGTCGAGCAGCCGCTCGGCGGCGCGGGTGTACCAGGGCCGGCGCACCAGGTCGTGCACCAGGAGGCGGTGGTAGGTGCGGACGGCGGCGCTGTCGCGGTCCACCCCGACCGCGCACTTGAGCCACCAGAACGGCGCGTGCAACGCGTGCGCGTGGTGCTGCTCGCCGGGGACCAGCCCGGCCGCGGCCAGGCGGGCGCGCAGCTGCCGGCCGCGGTAGATGCGCACGTGGCCGCCCTCGTTGGCGTGGTAGGCGTCCGACAGCGCCCAGCACACCCGTTCCGGCCCGTACCGCGGCACGGTGACCGCGACGCGCCCGCCGGGGGCGAGCACGCGGGCGATCTCGGCGATCGCAGCGGCGTCGTCCGGGATGTGCTCGAGCACCTCGGAGGCGATGACCCGGTCCACGCTGCCGTCGGGGAACGGCAGCGCCAGCAGGTCGCCGCGGACCACCTCCGCGGCGGCGCCGGGCGGCGCCTCGCCGGCCTCGGCCATGGCGGTCAGCCACCGCCGGGTGGTGCCCACCTCGGCGGCGCCGTGGTCGAGCGCGACCACCCGCGCGCCCCGGCGGTAGGCCTCGAAGGCGTGCCGGCCCTCGCCGCAGCCCAGGTCGAGCACGGTCATGCCTGGCCGCAGGTCCAACCGGTCGTAGTCGACGGTCAGCACGGGTGCCCCAGCTCCTCCAGCGTCGCGCGGTACCAGCCCGCCGTCCGTTCTGCCGTGGCGCGCCAGGTGTAGGACGCCAGGGCCCGCCGGCGCCCGGCCCGGCCCAGCTGCTCGGCCAGCGCCGGGGAGTCGAGCACCACCTGCAGTGCCGCCGTCAGCTCGCCGACGTCCCCGGCCCGCACGGTCAGCCCGGCGCGGCGGCCGACCACCTCCGGCAGCGCGCCGGCGTCGGTGGTCACCAGCGGGGTGCCGCAGGCCATCGCCTCGATCGCGGGCAGCGAGAAGCCCTCGTAGAGCGACGGGACGGCGACCACCGCCGCCGACTGCAGCAGCGCGACCAGCTCCGGCTCCGGCAGCGGCCCGGTGAAGCGGACCGCGTCGCGCAGCGCCAGGCGGTCGAGCGCGGCCTCGGCCGGGCCGCCGGGGCGCGCGGTGCCGACCACGGTGAGCCGGACCGGCCGCTCGGTGCGCAGCTTGGCCACCGCCTCGAGCAGGTGCACCAGGCCCTTGAGCGGGACGTCGGCGCTGGTGGTCACCACGACCGAGTCGGGGTCGCGCGGCCGGCCGGGAGGCGGCGGGGTGAAGACGTCGGGGTCGATGCCGACCGGGGTGACGTCGACGCGGCCGGCCGGCACCCCCAGGTGGGTCTCGATGTCGCGGCGGGAGCTCTCCGACACGGTGGTGATGCCGTGCAGCCGCGGGGCGACGCGGGCCTGCATGCCGGTGAACCCGTACCAGCGGGCGAGGGTGAGCCGGCGGCGCAGCGTGGGGGCGGCGGCCAGCTCGAGGTCCCGGTCGATGGCCACCGGGTGGTGCACGGTCGCCACGGTGGGCACCCCGGCGCGGACCAGCCGGAGCAGCCCGTAACCCAGGCTCTGGTTGTCGTGCACCAGGTCGTAGCCGCCGCCGGCGGGGGGCAGCAGCAGGCGGGCCGCGCGCAGGCTGAAGGTGAGCGGCTCGGGGAAGCCGGCGGTGCACATCTGCGCCCACTCGGCGACGTCGAGCCAGTCGCGGAACTCGCGCGGCCGCGGCGTCCGGAACGGGTCGGGCTCGCGGTAGAGGTCCAGGCTCGGGACGCGGGTGAGCGGCACGCCCTCGTCCAGCTCCGGGTAGGGCTGGCCGCTGAACACCCGGACGTCGTGGCCCAGGTTCACCAGCTCGCGGGAGAGCGCCCGGACGTAGACGCCCTGGCCGCCGCTGTGCGGCTTGCTCCGGTAGGACAGCAGTGCGATGCGCAGCGGCCGTCCCATGGGCGGGGACTCTAGTTCCCTGTTACCGGCGGGTTCGGTACCGGGCCGTGCCGCAGCTGGCAGGGTGGCGGGCATGCTGCGTCACGTCGTGCTGTTCACCTGGTCCGACGCCGCCGACGAGGAGCGCCGGGCCACCACGCTGGCCGCGCTGCGGCGGCTGCCCGAGGAGGTGGGGGGCATGACCAGCTTCGCCGTCGGCCCCGACGCCGGTCTGCGGGAGGGCAACGCGCACACCGCGCTGGTCGCCGACTTCCCCGACGCCGCCGCGTGGCGCCGCTACGCCGAGCACCCCGTGCACCTGCGGGTGATCGAGGAGCACGTCACCCCGTGGCTGGCCACGCGGACCGCGGTGCAGTACGAGGTCTGACCCCTCGCACAGGGGTGCGACGACCCGGGCGGCGCGTCTCCACAGGCCCGCCGGGCGTCCACAGGCACCGCGGCCCGCCGGACCGCCCGCCCGCGGCGGCCCAGGCTCCGGGGCATGGACGACACCTCCCCGGTCCGGATCTCCTCCACCGGTGACCTCGCCGCCGCCCTGCCGCACCTGGTGGGCTTCCGCCCCCGGGAGTCGGTGGTCCTCCTCGCCCTCGGCGGGCCCGGGGGCCGGCGGCTCGGGCTCACCGCCCGCGCCGACCTGCCGGGGCCGGGGGTGTCGCTGACCCGCGCCCGCGAGCTGGCCCGCACGATGACCACCGACGACGCCGAGGCGGTCGTCGTCGCGGTGGTGTCGGAGGCGCCGGACGTGCCCGAGGCGCTGCCCGGGCAGCCCGCCGGGTGCGGGGTCCCCGGGCTGCCGCACCGGGCGGTGGTGCGGGACCTCGTGTTCGCGCTGGGCGAGCGCGGGCTGGCGGTGCCGGAGGTGCTGCTCGTCCGGGGCGGTCGCTGGTGGTCCTACGACTGCCCGCTGCCGTGCTGCGCCCCGGGAGCGGGGCAGCCGGTGCCGGAGGGCGGCGAGTACGCGGCGGCCGCGGTGCTGAGCGGCGTGGTGGTGGAGGCCGACCGCGCCGCCCTGCAGGCGCGCATCGCCCCCGCGGACCCGGCAGGGACCCGCGCGCTCGAGGCCGCGACGTGGCGCGTCGCCGACCGCCAGGTGCGGGCGCGGCGCCGCGACCCGGCCGGAGCGGAGCGGGCGTCCTGGCGGGCGGTGACGGGGGCGGTGGCCCGGTGCCGGCCCGGTCCGGGCTCCCGACCGCTCGCCGACCGGGAGCTGGCCGGGGTGCTGTGGGCGGTCGCCGACACCCGGGTCCGGGACCGCGCCCTGGGCTTCGCGCTGGGGGAGGACGCCGCCGCGGCCGAGGTGCTCTGGACCGAGTGCACCCGGCGGGCCCCGGCCCCCTTCGACGCGCCACCGGCCACGCTGCTGGCGGTCAGCGCCTGGCTGCGCGGCGACGGCGCGATGGCCAACGTCGCGCTCCAGCGGGCGCTGGCCAGCCGCCCCGGCTACGGCCTGGCCGAGCTGCTCTCCCGGGGGCTGGCCGCCTGCCTGCCCCCGGCCGAGCTCCGGGCGCTGGTGACCGCCGCGGTGGCCGACGTCCCCGGCGTCCCCGCCGGGTGAACGCGCCGCTCACAGCAGGGCGGGGCGCTCCCACTCCTCGCCCAGGACGTGCTCGGCCAGGAAGGCGAGCACGGTCTCGACAACAGGGGACGGGGGCTTGGGGTGTGCAGACTTGCGGCATCGGCTGGCACGGGCGGTGGCGTACAGCAGGCGCCTCCTCGCGGTCTCGGTCATCGGCGGGAACCCCTGCACGAGGGCATCGGCGGCGTTGCGCGGGACGGGGCGTCGGTAGCGGGGTTGATGATCAGACGGGCAGCGGCGAGATCGACGTGGTTCGGCATGCTGCCGACGTCCGCGGGGCCGTGCCGATCTGCTCTGGCCACGCCCATGGCACCGTGACCGCCACCTCCGGCACGTCCCGGCCGCTGCCACCGGCCCCGGCAGCCTGCTCGTCCTCGTCGAGGTCCGTGCCGCTGCAGCTTCGGCCGTCCCGGTCGGTGTCCGACGCGGGAGGGGGCACCAGGGCAGGCCACCTTAGCGGCCCACAGGGCGGTGTGTCATTCCGGTGACAGGGCTGGGCTTGGTCTAGATGCAGCAGCGCTCGGACGTGAGAGCCTCCAGTTGGACGATGAGGCCCACCCAAATGCGCTCGTCATCGACCTTGGCGGTGTCCTCTGCCAAGGCTCCGGTGGCCGGGGCCCGGGGCGAGCGCCGTGATGCGGTCGTTGTATGTGGAGCGTGCGGCCCCGGGTGAGTGCCTCGCTCAGGAAGACCAGGCGGTGGGGTGTTCAACAGCCGCTCCAGGAGGTCATAGACGGGACGCCGGCCTCCGTAGCACCGGCGCCCAACGCGGCCTGTTGCGCCCGCCAGCGGTCCACCGCCTCGGTTGCAGCAGGGACCATGCCCGCGGTGATCAGCCTGGCGACAGGATCGGCGATGGCGATGCCCGGTGCGGTCGCGGCAACCGCGACCGCCATCACCAGCAGCGACGACACCGTTCTGGTCCACAGTCGGGCCCCGTAGTCGCTGCCAGCCTCACCCACGAAGCGCCGTTCGCGCAGGCGTGATGGGCTGCGCGTCCTTGAGCGGCTCGCGGATGAGTTTGGAGGCTCTTCACGATCGGGGGTGTAGTCGGGGTCGGAAGCCGCCGGTTTCGAGCAGGCTCCTGGCGATGTAGTTGGTGAGGTTGCGGAAGCCGAGCGCGGAGCCTCGGAGGTGCTCGAGTCGTCCGTTG
>NZ_QVQH01000023.1 GCF_003428645.1 Geodermatophilus marinus
CGCATCCAGCGGATGCCCTTCTGCGCGGACGATTTGGGCCTTAGACAAGCCACATCGTTCCTGCTCAGAGGGGCATTCGTGCTTTCCGACGCGCAGTCACACGCCTATCCGACGGTGGATCGAGGCTGAGTCGGCGCCGGATCGAGGTCGCCGAATCGGTCGTCGAGGTTGACGGACTGCTGACCTGGGGCGTCCCCAAGGGGTACGAGCGCCGATCGGTTCCCATCCCGGCCTTCATCGCCGAGGATCTGCGCGACCAGCTGGCCGCCCGGGGACCCGAGGATCTCGTCTTCACCGGCCTTCGGGCCGGGGGAGTACTGCGCAACCGGGTGTTCCGCAGGGCGGGCTTCGACCGGGCCGCCCAGTCGCTGGGGCTCGAGGGACTCGTGCCGCACGAGCTTCGGCACACGGCCGCAAGCCTGGCCGTTTCATCCGGTGCCAACGTGAAGGCGGTGCAACGGATGCTCGGGCACGCCTCGGCCGCCATGACGTTGGACACGTACGCCGACCTCTTCGATGAGGATCTCGACGCGGTAGCGGAGGGATTGGACCTCGCTGCGCGGATGGTCCGCGAACGTTCTGCGGACAGTTTGCGGACTCCGGACCTCTACACGCTCGATCCGGCGTCGAACTGATCGACAGTGTGGCCAACTGACCAGCGCTTTCGCGTGGTGCCCCCGGCAGGATTCGAACCTGCGCACCCGCCTCCGGAGGGCGGTGCTCTATCCCCTGAGCTACGGGGGCTCGTCCGTGGGGCGACGACGAAACTACCAGCCCGCCCCGGCGGTCCGGACGGCGGCTCTCAGGGCGCCGGGAGCGGGGTGCCGCCGCGCGCGGTCAGCATGCGGGTCATGGTCGTCGTCTCGGCCGCCTGGGTCTGGGCCATCGAGTCGGCGAGGTTCCGGACGGCGGCCTCCTGGGCGTGCTCCGCGCCGTACTGGGCCATCTCCGCGCCGCCCTGGTGGTGGCGGATCATCAGCCGCAGGAACTCGACGTCGAACTCCGTCCCCGACAGCCCCCGCAGGGCGGCCAGCTCCTCGTCGGTGGCCATGCCGGGCATGGGCGCGCCGTCCGCGGCCGACGCATCGTGCCCGGCGTGCCCGCCCGCCGCGGGCCCGCTCATCCACGCCATCGTCGCGCCACCGCTGGGGGCGACCCCCCACAGCGACAGCCAGCCCTGCATGCGGCCGACCTGGTTCTGCTGGGTCTCGGCGATGTCGAAGGCCAGCTGCCGGATCTCCGGGTCGGTGCTGCGCTCGGGGACGAGGTTGGCCATCTCGACGGCCTGCAGGTGGTGGCGGGACATGTCGCGGGCGAAGCCGACGTCGACGGAGTCCGCGCCCGGTGCCTCGTCCCGGCCGATGCCGAGGGCGACCGCGGCGCCACCGCCGAGCAGCACCAGCGCCACCGCGATGACCCCGAGCAGGGCCGCGCGCAGCGGCCGGTCCGCGGCGGTCACGGCGTACCCGTGCCCTCGGCCGTCGGGGTGGTCGGCGCGTCGGTGGTCATGGCGTCGCTGCCGCGGCTGGCGTCGTCCACGGTCAGGGGGTCGCTGATGAAGGTCGGGTTCTCGCAGCTGGCCCCGACCTCCGGGTAGAACTCGGCGTTGAAGGTCATGAAGTCGGCGAACTGCTCGATCCGCGGGTCGTCGACCGAGTCGACCTTCAGCTGGTGGTTCCAGGACTGCAGGCTGACCGGGGAGTCCAGGCCGGCGTAGGGCGAGAGCATCCGGCCCGACTCGCCGGCCACGTCGGCCAGCGTGGCGACCTGGTCCTCGCTGAGGGCGTCGGGGTCGTAGGTGATCCACACCGCGCCGTGCTCGAGGCTGTGCACCGCGTTCTCGTGCCGGATGTCGACGTCGTACACGGTGCCGGTGCAGTCGGCCCACTCGCCGTCGTGCGGCCCGCCGACCGGGGGCGACTGCTCGTACTGGACCGGGGTGGCGACGTGCTCCTGCCCGGCGGCGTAGTCGAAGGCCGCCACCCCGTCGATCTCGTCGATGGAGTCGATGCGGTTGGCCTCGGCCTCGTTGACCTGCACCACCGCGTAGGTGATGACGGCGGCGGCGAAGACCACGACGGCGATCGCGGCGGCGATCAGCCCCCACGGGCGCTGCGGGGTGACGACGTTCGTGGCGGGCGGGCGGGTGCGGCCACCGGCCGGCCGGCCCCCGGCCGCGGGGCGGGCTCCGGAGCCGGACCGTCCGGACCCGCCGCGCGCGCGGCCGTCCTGGGGCTTGCGGTCCTTGGCCACGGGTGCTCCTCGCGCTCGTCCTCGACGGGCCGCGCGGTGCGCCGGCCCCGGGAGCCCGGGGCGGCTCCCGGGAGGCCAGTCTAGGGCGGTCGGCTGGGAGGTCCCTGGCAGCGCGCGCCGGCACCGGGGCGGGCGGCAGGGGCGCCGCGTCCCGCTGCGTACGATCGCGCGGTGACACCGGAGCAGTTGCGCGACGTCGTCCGGACCGCCCTGGCCGCCGCCGTCGAGCGTGGCGTGCTGCCCGTCGAGGTCCCCGGCGACGTCCTCGTCGAGCGGCCGAAGAACCCCGAGCACGGCGACTACGCCACCAACGTCGCCCTCCGCCTGGCCAAGCCGGCCGGGCGCCCGCCCCGCGAGGTCGCCGAGGTCCTCGCCGCGGAGCTGCGCGGGCACGAGGGCATCGCCGCCGTCGACGTGGCCGGCCCCGGGTTCCTCAACATCACGCTGGCCCGGGGGGCCCTCGGCCGGATCGCCGTCGACGCGGTCACCGCGGGGGAGGCCTACGGCCGCACCGCCACCCTGGCCGGGCAGCGGGTGGACCTGGAGTTCGTCTCGGCCAACCCGACCGGGCCGGTGCACATCGGCGGCAGCCGCTGGGCCGCCGTCGGCGACGCCATCGGCCGGCTGCTCGAGGCCGGCGGCGCCGACGTGACCCGCGAGTACTACATCAACGACGCCGGCGCGCAGATCGACCGGTTCGCCCGCAGCCTGCAGGCGGCGGCGACGGGCCGGCCGGTCCCCGAGGACGGCTACGGTGGCACCTACGTCGCCGACATCGCGGCGTCCGTCGTCGCCGGGACCCCCGACCTGCTGGAGCGGGCCGGGCCCGAGCAGCTGCAGGTCTTCCGCGACCGCGGCGTGGAGCTGATGCTCGACGAGATCCGCCGGTCGATGGCGGACTTCGGCGTCGACTTCGACGTGTGGTTCAGCGAGCTGTCGCTGCACGGCTCGGGCGCGCTCGACAAGGCGCTGGCCCGGCTGCGCGAGCAGGGGCACGTCTACGAGACCGACGGCGCGGTGTGGCTGCGGACCACCGACTTCGGCGACGACAAGGACCGCGTCCTGGTCAAGGCCGACGGCGAGACCACCTACTTCGCCTCCGACTGCGCCTACTACCTGGACAAGCGGGCGCGCGGGTTCGACCGGGTCGTGATCATGCTCGGCGCCGACCACTCCGGCTACGTCGGCCGGTACAGGGCGCTGGTCGCGGCGACCGGTGACGACCCCGACCGCCACCTCGAGATCCTCATCGGCCAGCTGGTCAACCTGCTCCGGGGCGGGGAGCCGGTCCGGATGAGCAAGCGGGCCGGGACGATCGTCCTGCTGTCGGACCTGGTCGACGCGATCGGCGTCGACGCGGCGCGCTACGCCCTGGCGCGGGCCTCGGTCGACCAGCAGATCGACATCGACATCGACGTGTGGAGCCGGCAGACCAGCGACAACCCGGTCTTCTACGTGCAGTACGCGCACGCCCGGATCTCCTCGGTGCTGCGCAACGCCGCCGACCTGGGGCTCGCCACGGGCTTCGACCCGCCCGCCGCCGACGGCGTCGACGCCGGTCAGCTCACCCACGACCGGGAGAACGACCTGCTGCGGGCGATCGGCGAGTTCCCGCGGGTGGTCACCTCGGCCGCCGAGCTGCGCGCCCCGCACCGGGTCGCCCGGTACCTCGAGGAGCTGGCCGGCACCTACCACCGCTTCTACGACTCGTGCCGCGTGCTGCCGCGCGGCGACGAGGAGGCGACGGCCCTGAACGTCGCCCGGCTGTGGCTGTGCGCGGCGACCGCGGTGGTGCTCCGCAACGGCCTGGGTCTGCTGGGCGTCAGCGCGCCGGAGCGGATGTGAGAGCGCACCCCGCCGGTCCGCTGCACGGGAGCATCGCGCAGCCGACCCCCGCCGGCGCGCCGCCCGCGGACCTCGGCGCCCTCGACCCGCACGTCTGGCCGCGCACCGCGCGGCGGGTGGACGGCGAGGTCCACCTCGGCGGCCGGCCGGTCACCGAGCTCGCCCGCACCCACGGGACGCCGCTGTTCGTGCTCGACGAGACCGACCTGCGCGGCCGCGCGGCCGACTTCGCGACGGCGTTCGACGGCGCCGACGTCCACTACGCCTCCAAGGCCTTCCTGTGCGGGCAGCTGGCGCGCTGGATCGCCGAGGACGGCCTGCACCTCGACGCCTGCTCGGGCAACGAGCTCGCCCTGGCGCTGGCCGCGGGGTTCCCGCCGGAGCGGATCGCCCTGCACGGCAACAACAAGTCCCCGGTCGAGCTCCGGCTGGCCGTCGACGCCGGGATCGGGCGCGTCGTCCTCGACTCCTTCGACGAGATCGACCGGCTGGTCCCGCTGGCCGCGGCGCGGGTGGCCGCCGGCGGCGCGCCGGTGCCGGTGCTCGTGCGCTCCACCGTCGGCATCGAGGCGCACACCCACGAGTTCATCGCCACCGCCCACGAGGACCAGAAGTTCGGCTTCTCCCTGGCCACCGGCGACGCGCTGACCGCCGCGGTGCGGGTCATCCGCGAGCCGGCGCTGCGGCTGGCCGGGCTGCACAGCCACATCGGGTCGCAGATCTTCGACACCGCCGGCTTCGAGGCGGCCGCGCACCGCGTGGTCGGGCTGCTGGGCCAGGTGCACCAGGCCACCGGCGAGGTGCTCGGGGAGCTCAACCTCGGCGGCGGGTTCGGCATCGCCTACCTGGCCGAGGACGACCCGGTCAGCCCCGCCGACGTCGCCCGCCGGCTGCGCGCCGTGGTCGAGGCCGAGTGCGCCATGGTCGGGCTGCCCGTGCCGCGGCTGGCCGTCGAGCCCGGCCGGGCCATCGCCGGCCCCGGCACCGTCACGCTCTACGAGATCGGCACCATCAAGCCGGTGCGGCTGGGCGCCAGCGGCACCCCGGGCGCGCCGCTCGTGCGCAACTACGTCTCCGTCGACGGCGGGATGAGCGACAACATCCGCACCGCCCTCTACGACGCCGCCTACACCTGCGTGCTGGCCAACCGGGTCTCCGACGCCCCTCCGGCGCTGTGCCGGGTCGTCGGCAAGCACTGCGAGAGCGGTGACGTGCTGGTCCGCGACCTCTGGCTGCCCTCGGACGTGCAGCCCGGTGACCTGCTGGCCGTCGCGGCCACCGGCGCCTACTGCTGGTCGATGGCGAGCAACTACAACTACCTGCTCAAGCCCCCGGTGGTCGCCGTCCGGGAGGGCGTGGCCACCGAGATCGTGCGCCGTCAGACACTGTCGGACGTGTTCGCCCTCGACGCCGTCCTCACCGACGTCCCCGCGCCCTCCCCGGCGATCGACCAGCCGGCGCCCGAGCACCCCGTCGGGACGACCTCGTGAGCACCCCGCTCACGGTCGCGCTGCTGGGCTGCGGCACCGTCGGGGGCGCGGTCCTGCGGCTGCTCGGCGAGCAGGCCGACGACCTCGCCGCCCGCATCGGCCGGCCGGTGGAGGTCGCCGGCGTCGCCGTCCGCCGGCCCGACCGGCACCCGGAGGTGCCGCCGCACCTGCTGACCACCGACGCGCACGGGCTGGTCACCCGGGACGACGTCGACCTGGTCGTCGAGGTCATCGGCGGCATCGAGCCGGTGCGCTCGCTGCTGCTGGCCGCCTTCGAGGCCGGCAAGTCCGTGGTCAGCGCCAACAAGGCGCTGCTCGCCGAGGACGGCAGCGCCCTGCACGCCGCCGCCGCGAAGGCCGGCGTGGACCTCTACTACGAGGCCGCCGTGGCCGGTGCGATCCCGATGCTGCGCCCGCTGCGCGAGTCCCTGGCCGGTGACCAGCTGCGCCGGGTCGTCGGCATCGTCAACGGGACGACGAACTACATCCTCTCCCGGATGGCCGAGACCGGGCACGGGTTCACCGAGGCGCTGGCCGAGGCCACCGAGCTGGGGTACGCCGAGGCCGACCCGACCGCCGACGTCGACGGGTTCGACGCCGCCGCCAAGGCCGCGATCCTCGCCAGCCTGGCCTTCCACACCGAGGTCACCGCCGCCGACGTCCACCGGGAGGGCATCAGCGCGATCACCGCGACCGACGTCGCCCGCGCCGCCGAGATCGGCTGCACGGTCAAGCTGCTGGCCATCTGCGAGCGGGTGGTGAACGGCGGGGGCGACTCGGTCGCCGTCCGCGTGCACCCCGCGATGATCCCGACCACGCACCCGCTGGCCGCCGTCGGCGGTGCGTTCAACGCCGTCTTCGTCGAGGCCGAGGCGGCCGGGCAGCTGATGTTCTACGGGCAGGGCGCGGGTGGGGACGCCACGGCCAGCGCCGTCCTCGGCGACCTGGTCGCCGTGGCGCGCAACCGGGTCGCCGGCGTGGCCGGCCCCGGGGTCACCACCTACGCCGGGCTGCCGGCCCGGCCGATCGCCGAGACGCCGACCCGCTACCACGTGGGCCTCGACGTGGCCGACCGGCCCGGCGTGCTGGCGACCGTGGCGCAGGAGTTCGCCCGGCACGGGGTGAGCATCGCGACGGTGCGGCAGGACGGGCACGGGGACGCCGCCACGCTGGTCATCGTCACCCACAGCGCACCCGACGCCGCGCTGTCGGCCACGGTCGACGCGCTGCGGGACATGCCCGCCGTCCGCGGGGTCACCAGCGTCCTGCGGGTGGAGGGGCTGTCGTGAGCCGCGGCCTGCCGGTGCGCGGCGCCGTCTCCCCGGCCTGGCCCGGGCTCATCGAGGCCTACCGCGCGCGGCTGCCGGTCAGCGACACGACCCCCGTGGTGACCCTGCAGGAGGGCGCCACCCCGCTGGTGCCGGCCCCGGAGCTCTCCCGCCGCACCGGCTGCGAGGTGTACCTCAAGGTCGAGGGCGCCAACCCGACCGGGTCGTTCAAGGACCGCGGCATGACGATGGCCATCACGAAGGCCGTGGAGGAGGGCTCGCAGGCGGTCATCTGCGCCTCCACGGGCAACACCAGCGCCAGCGCCGCCGCCTACGCCGCCCGCGCCGGGCTGGTCTGCGCCGTGCTGGTGCCGCAGGGCAAGATCGCGCTCGGCAAGCTCGCCCAGGCGCTGGTGCACGGCGCCAAGCTGCTGCAGGTCGACGGCAACTTCGACGACTGCCTCGCACTGGCCAGCAAGCTGGCCATCGACTACCCGGTCAGCCTGGTCAACAGCGTCAACCAGTTCCGCATCGAGGGGCAGAAGACGGCGTCGTTCGAGGTCGTCGACGTCCTCGGTGACGCGCCCGACATCCACTGCCTGCCGGTCGGCAACGCCGGCAACATCACCGCGTACTGGCAGGGCTACCGCGAGTACGCCGACGACGGCCCGGCCACGAGACGGCCGCGGATGTGGGGCTTCCAGGCCGCCGGTGCCGCGCCGATCGTGTCCGGGCAGGTCGTCGAGCAGCCGCAGACCATCGCGACGGCGATCCGCATCGGCAACCCGGCGTCGTGGACCAAGGCGCTGGCCGCCCGGGACGAGTCCGGCGGCCGCATCGACGCGGTCACCGACCGGGCGATCCTCGCCGCCTACCGGCTGCTGGCCCGCACCGAGGCCGTCTTCGTGGAGCCGGCGTCGGCGGCGTCGGTCGCCGGGCTGCTGCAGGTCGCCGAGGCGGGCGGGCTCGAGCCCGGCCGGCGGGTGGTCTGCACGGTCACCGGCAACGGGCTCAAGGACCCGGACTGGGCCATCTCCGGTGCGCCCGCGCCGGTCACCGTGCCGGTGGACGCCGCCGCCGCGGCCGCGAAGCTCGGACTGTGAGCCCGGTCCGCGTCCGCGTCCCGGCGACCTCGGCCAACCTGGGGCCGGCCTTCGACTGCGCCGGGCTGGCGCTGGCCTGCCACGACGTCGTGGAGTTCGCCGTCACCGCGGGCGGGCTCGAGGTCGCGATGACCGGCGAGGGGGAGCACGCGCTGCCCGCCGACGAGTCGCACCTCGTCGTCCGCGCCTTCCGCGCGGCCTGCGACGTGCTCGGCTGGCACCCCCCGGGCCTGCGGGTCGCCGCCGACAACGGGATCCCGCAGGGGCGGGGCATGGGGTCCTCCGCGGCCGCCGTCGTCGCCGGGGTGGTCGGCGCCACCGAGCTGTGCCCCCACGCGGAGCGGGACGACGACGCCGTGCTCCGGCTGGTCACCGAGCTGGAGGGCCACCCCGACAACGTCGCGCCGTGCCTGCTCGGCGGGGCCACGCTCTCGTGGACGACCCCCGCCGGCCCGCGCGCGGTCCGGCTGCCCGTCCACCCCGACGTCGTCCCGGTCGTCCTGGTGCCGGGGGCCACGCTGTCGACGCACGTGGCCCGCGGCCTGCTGCCCGAGCTCGTCCCGCACGGGGACGCCGCCTTCAACGCGGCGCGGTCGGCGCTGCTGGCCCACGCGCTGACCGCCGCGCCGGACCTGCTCCTCGACGCGACGGAGGACCGACTGCACCAGGCGCAGCGGGCAGCGGCCATGCCGGGGACGGCGGAGCTGCTCGGCCGGCTGCGCGCGGCGGGCCACGCCGCGGTCGTGTCCGGCGCCGGCCCGAGCGTGCTGGTCCTCGTCCGCCGGGGGCCGGGGGAGGCGGCCGACCACCCGTCCGGGGTACGGGACGTGGCAGGACTCACCCCTTCCGGGTGGTCGGTGCGCGTGCTGCCCGTCGACGGACGGGGCGCGTGCGTCGTGGGTGGCGCACCTCGGGTATCGTCTGGATAACGAGGAACACACCGGTTCCGACCAGTGTTGTCGTGTCCGTGGGCGCGGATTAGGCTCACGAGGTAGCCGCCCTCTCGGGCGAGCCTCGCGCGGGGCGTTGCTGACGATCCATCCCGTCGCCGCAGATTCCGCCTCGCACCTACTCGATCTCGTCCCCCCGTCTGTCCAGGACCGTGGCAGAGGCGGGGGGACCGGGTCACCCCCTGCGCTGGTAGGCGCAGGTCTCTCGCAGGGAAGGACCTGTACGTGAGCGAGACCACCGACCTCGCCGTCACGCCGCAGAGCGGCACGGGCGAGGCACCTGCCGCTCCTGGTGCGGCCGGGAGGACCACCCGCCGCCGCGGCAGCGGGCTGTCGGGGATGCTGCTGCCCGAGCTGCAGCGCCTGGCGGCCGAACTCGGCATCACCGGCACCGGCCGGATGCGCAAGGGCGACCTCGTCGCCGCCATCTCCGCCCGCCAGGTCGGCGGGGCGGCACCGGCCGAGCCCCGGCCGGCGAGCGACGTCCCGCCCGCCCGGGACGCCGCACCCCTCGAGGCGCCGGTCAGCGGGGGGGCGAACAGCGGCCCGGCCATCGAGCCGGCCGAGGCCCCCGCCCCGCGGCGCCGCCGCGCGGCCAGCCGGCCGGCCGGTGCGCCCACCGCTGACAGCCCGGCCGGGGCCGGCTCGGACACCCCCGGCACGGACGCCCGCGGGGCCGCCCGGCCCGACGAGGCCGTCGGCGGCACCGCCCCGGCGCCCGCGCCGCGCGTCGAGACCCCGGACGCCCCCGCGGCCGGCACCACCGCGCCCTCCCGCGGCGACACGCCCGCGGGCGAGACCACCGACGGTGACCGGCCGGAGCGCGCCCGCGGCCGCGGCCGGGACGGCGGCGCCCGTGAGGAGCGGGGCGAGCGCCCCGAGCGCGGGAGCCGCGACGACCGCGGCGGCCGGGACGGCGGCGACCGCCCGGAGCGCGGCCGCGACGACCGCGCCAACCGGGACGACCGCGGCGGCCGGGACGGCGGCGACCGCCCGGAGCGCGGCCGCGACGACCGCGGCGACCGCGGCCGCGACGGCAACCGCGGCCCCGAGCAGGGTGGCCGCGGTGGCCGGCCGGACAACCGCACCGACCGGGGCACCGACACCCGCGGGGACAACCGCAACGACCGCGGGGACAACCGCAACGACGAGGACGACGACGACTTCGAGGGCGGCCGCGGCCGCCGGGGCCGCCGGTACCGCGACCGCAACCGCCGCGGCGGGCGCGAGCGCTTCGAGCAGAACGAGCCCGCGGTCAGCGAGGACGACGTGCTGCTGCCGGTCGCCGGCATCCTCGACGTCCTCGACAACTACGCGTTCGTCCGCACCTCCGGCTACCTGACCGGGCCCAACGACGTCTACGTGTCCCTGTCGCAGGTCCGCCGCTACGGCCTGCGGCGCGGCGACGCCATCACCGGCGCCGTCCGCCAGCCGCGCGAGGGCGAGCGCAAGGACAAGTACAACGCCCTGGTCCGGCTGGACACCGTCAACGGGCTCGACCCCGAGCAGGCCCGGCAGCGGCCCGAGTTCACCAAGCTGACCCCGCTCTACCCGCAGCAGCGGCTGCGGCTGGAGACCGAGCCGCACCAGCTGACCACCCGGGTCATCGACCTGGTCATGCCGATCGGCAAGGGGCAGCGCGCGCTGATCGTCAGCCCGCCCAAGGCCGGCAAGACGATGGTGCTGCAGGCGATCGCCAACGCGATCACCGCGAACAACCCCGAGTGCCACCTCATGGTCGTCCTCGTCGACGAGCGGCCCGAGGAGGTCACCGACATGCAGCGCTCGGTGAAGGGCGAGGTGATCGCCTCGACCTTCGACCGGCCGCCGTCGGACCACACCACGGTCGCCGAGCTGTCCATCGAGCGGGCCAAGCGCCTGGTCGAGATGGGCCACGACGTCGTCGTCCTGCTGGACTCGATCACCCGCCTCGGGCGCGCCTACAACCTGGCCGCCCCCGCCAGCGGGCGCATCCTCTCCGGCGGTGTGGACTCCACGGCGCTGTACCCGCCCAAGCGCTTCCTCGGCGCCGCCCGCAACATCGAGAACGGCGGCTCGCTGACCATCATCGCCTCGGCGCTGGTGGAGACGGGGTCCACGATGGACACGGTCATCTTCGAGGAGTTCAAGGGCACCGGTAACGCGGAGATCAAGCTGGACCGCCGGCTGGCGGACAAGCGGGTCTTCCCGGCCGTCGACGTCAACGCGTCGGGCACGCGCAAGGAGGAGATCCTCATGTCGCCCGACGAGCTGGCCATCGTCATCAAGCTGCGCCGGGTGCTCGCCGCGCTCGAGCCGCAGCAGGCGCTGGAGCTGCTGCTCGACAAGTTGAAGAAGACGCGCAACAACGTCGAGTTCCTCATGCAGATCCAGAAGACGACGCTGGGCGCGAACGACTGAGAAAGGACCCCGTCCTCCTCACCCCTCGCACGCTCGGGGTGAGCCTCGGGACGGGGCCGCCGCTGCCCCCCACCGCTCGCAGGCTCGCGGCGGGACCTGCAGCGGGGCCGCCGCTGCCGGTGGGCGGCCCGGGGACGGGCCGCCCACCGGCGGAGCTCACCGGTCTGGGATACTGGCCGACCGAGCCTGCGCCGCGCGGCCCGGAATCCACGGACAGCCGCCGGCGTTCGACCACCTGAACGGCACGGACTCCCCGGAAGAGGCGACATGAAGCCCGACATCCACCCGCACTACGACGTCACCACGGTCACCTGTGGTTGCGGGAACACCTTCACCACCCGCAGCACGGCACCGGGCGGTCAGCTGACGGTCGAGACGTGCTCGGCCTGCCACCCGTTCTACACGGGCAAGCAGCGGATCCTCGACACCGGTGGCCGCGTGGCCCGATTCGAGAAGCGCTTCGGCAAGCGCGGCGCGAACGCCGGCAAGTAGCACCCCCGACGGCGCCCGTCCCACCTCGCGTGGGGCGGGCGCCGTCGTCGTGTCCGCACCCCACCTCCCCGCGCCCGCCCGGGCGCGCCCCCGCCCCGGAGGAACGCCATGAGCAGCGGCACCGAGACCGCCGCCACCGACCGGCTGGCCGCGCTGCTGGCCGAGCACGCCTCCCTCGAGAGCGAGCTCGCCGACCCGGCCGTCCACGCCGACCCCGCCCGCGCCCGCCGCCTGGGCCGTCGCTACGCCCAGCTCGCGCCGGTCGTCGAGACCGCCCGCACCCTCGACACCGTGCGCGCGGACCTCGCCGCCGCCCGTGAGCTGGCCGCCGAGGACGCCTCCTTCGCCGCCGAGGCCGAGAGCCTGGAGCAGCGCGTCCCGGAGCTCGAGGAGCGGCTGCGGTCCCTGCTGGTGCCCGGTGACCCCGACGACGACAAGGACGTCATCCTCGAGATCAAGGCGGGGGAGGGCGGCGCCGAGTCCGCCCTGTTCGCCGGCGACCTGCTGCGCATGTACCTGCGCTACGCCGAGCGCCGGGGCTGGTCGGCCGAGGTCATCGACGCCGTCGACGCCGAGCTGGGCGGGTTCAAGGACGTCTCCGTGGCCATCAAGTCGCGCACGGCCGAGGGGATCTGGTCCCGGCTGAAGTTCGAGGGCGGGGTGCACCGGGTGCAGCGCGTCCCGGTCACCGAGTCGCAGGGCCGCATCCACACCTCCGCGGCCGGCGTCCTGGTGCTGCCCGAGGCCGAGGAGGTCGACGTCACGGTCGACCCCAACGACCTGCGGATCGACGTCTTCCGCTCCTCCGGCCCCGGCGGGCAGAGCGTGAACACCACCGACTCCGCCGTCCGCATCACCCACCTGCCCACCGGCATCGTGGTGAGCTGCCAGAACGAGAAGAGCCAGCTGCAGAACCGCGAGTCGGCGCTGCGCATCCTGCGCTCCCGGCTGCTGGCCGCCGCCCGCGAGGAGGCCGCGACCGCCGCCAGCGACGCCCGGCGCAGCCAGGTGCGCACGGTCGACCGCAGCGAGCGGGTGCGCACCTACAACTTCCCGGAGAACCGGATCAGCGACCACCGGGTCGGCTTCAAGGCGCACAACCTCGACCAGGTGCTCGACGGCGAGCTCGACCCGGTCATCGACGCGCTGACCCGCGCCCGCACCGCCGAGCTGCTGGCGGCCGGCTCCTGACGCCGCGCACCCTCCTCACCGACGCGGCCCGCCGCCTCGCCGAGGCCGGCGTCGAGTCGCCGCGGGTGGACGCCGAGCTGCTGCTCGCCCACGCCCTCGGCGTGCCCCGCGGCCGGCTGCTCACCCTGGCCGGCGTCCCCGCCGACGCCGCCGCCCGGTTCGCCGCGCTGGTCGACCAGCGCGCCGGGCGGGTGCCCCTGCAGCACCTGACGGGACGGGCGCCGTTCCGCCACCTAGAGCTGGCGGTGGGTCCCGGTGTCTTCGTCCCGCGCCCGGAGACCGAGCAGCTCGTCGGCTGGGCGCTGGACCGGCTCGCCGGCATCCCGGAACCCGTGGTGGTCGACCTGGGCGCGGGGTCGGGCGCCATCGCGCTGTCGGTCGCGCACGAGCACCCCGGTGCCCGCGTCACGGCGGTCGAGCGCGACCCGGTGGCGGCCGAGTGGACGCGGACCAACGCCGCCGCCCGCGCGGCCGCGGGGGACACCCCCGTCGAGGTGCTCACCGGCGACATGACCGACCCGCAGCTGCTGCGGGCCCTCGACGGCGCCGTCGACCTCGTCGTCTCCAACCCGCCGTACGTGCCCGACGGCGCCCGGGTCCCCCGGGAGGTGGCCGAGCACGACCCGCCGCTGGCGCTGTGGGGCGGCCCCGACGGTCTGGCGGTCGTCCGGGGCATGCTGGCCGTCGCGGCCCGGCTGCTGCGGCCCGGCGGCGCACTCGGCATCGAGCACGCCGACCAGCAGGGCAGCACGCTGCCGGCCGTCGTCCGCGCGGCCGGCTCCTTCGTCGAGGTCGCCGACCACCGCGACCTCGCCGGCCGGCCCCGGTACACCACCGCCGTCCGCGCGTCGCGCTGAGCCGGCTACCCGGCCCGGTCCGGCCGGCGCCACCGCTCGGCCAGCGCGACGACGACGAGGACGACAGCCGTCCGCCAGCCCACGTCGAGGAGGGTGTCCGGTACGTCCCCGATCGGGCCGCCGACGCCCGCCAGCGACGCCCCGAGCCGCAGCGCCAGCACGGTGACGGCGGTCGCCGCGGCCGCGGACGCGGGGACCACCCACCGGCGGTGCTGCCCGGTGGCCGCGGCCTGCACACCCGCGACGAGGAACAGCGTCAGCAGCCCGTTGGACAGCGCGGCGACCAGCCCGGCGGCGACCTGCTCCCCGGAGACGACGGCCAGCAGCGCGAGGCCACCGGTGACGCCGGTGGCCCAGGCCGTGGCCGGGCGCCACGACCAGCTCGGTGGTTCGGACACCTCCCATCTTCGAGCGCAGGGGACCCGGCCGGGAACCGGAGGCCGCCCGGGGCCGGCGATCCCGGGATGACACACTCCGGCCCCGTGGCCGACCTCTACGACTGCACCGACGCCGGGGCGCGCGCCGCGGGCCTGGACGCCGCGTCCGCCGCGCTCTCCCGCGGCGAGCTGGTGCTGATGCCCACCGACACCGTCTACGGGGTGGCCGCCGACGCGTTCACCCCCGCGGCGGTGACCCGCCTGCTGGCGGCGAAGAACCGCGGCCGGACGATGCCGGTTCCGGTGCTGATCGGCGAGGCCTCGACGCTCGCGGGGCTCGTCGTCCGCACCCCGCCGGTGGCCACCGCGCTCGCGCAGGCGTTCTGGCCCGGGGGGCTGACCCTCGTCGTCGAGCACGCCCCCTCGCTGGCCTGGGACCTCGGCGACGCGCAGGGCACGGTGGCCGTCCGGCTGCCGGATGACGACGTGGCCCGGGACCTGCTCCGCCGCACCGGCCCGCTGGCCGTCTCCAGTGCCAACCGCTCGGGCCGGCCGGCGGCCACCACCGCCGAGGAGGCGGTCGCCCAGCTCGGCGAACGGGCCGCGGTCGCCCTCGACGGCGGCCCCCGCACCGGCACCGCGGCCAGCACGATCGTCGACTGCACCGGCCCCACCCCGCGCGTGCTCAGGGTGGGCGCGGTCCCGGTCGACGCGCTGCGCGAGGTCGTGCAGGAGATCACCGAGTAGCTGAGGGGTCGCAACCCGACCTCTGGCCGGTGCGGGTGGGGCCGGAGAGGGGCCGCGGGACGCGGCTGCCGGTGGGGCGGCCCCCGGGGCGATACCGTGGGGGGAACGTCCGGGGGCGCCTGCCGTCCGGTCCCCGTCCGCCGTCCCATGGAGCGCACCCGTGACCGTCCCCTGCACCGGCGCGCACCCCGGACGACGCGCGGGCTGACCGATGCGTGAGTACGTCGTCGTCCTGCTCACCGCCGCGCTGGTCACCTTCCTGTCCACCCCGGTGGTCCGGGTGCTCGCGGTCCGGCTGCGCATGATGGCCGCACCCCGGGAGCGGGACGTGCACGTCATCCCCACCCCCCGGGGCGGTGGCGTGGCGATGTACCTCGGCGTGACCGCGGCGGTGCTCGTCGCCAGCCGGTTGCCGGCGCTGCAGCGCACCTTCGAGGACTCGCAGACCGCCGCGGTGCTCGTCGCCGGCGGCCTGATCTGCGCGCTCGGGGTGCTCGACGACAAGTTCGGCCTCGACGCGCTGACGAAGCTCACCGGTCAGATCGCCGCCGCGGGCGTCATGGTGCTGCTCGGCGTCCAGCTGGCCTTCGTCTTCCTGCCGGTGGCCGACATCGGCACGCTGTCGCTGGGCCCCGACATCGGTGTGCCGCTGACGATCCTGCTGACCGTCCTCACGGTCAACGCGCTCAACTTCATCGACGGCCTCGACGGGCTGGCCGCGGGCGTCTCCGCGATCGCCGCGCTGGCCTTCTTCGCCTACAGCTACCACCTCGGCCTCGTCGGCTACGACGACGTGGCCAGCGCCCCGGCGCTGATCACCGCCGTGCTGGCCGGCGCCTGCCTGGGCTTCCTGCCGCACAACTTCAGCCCGGCGCGGATCTTCATGGGCGACTCCGGCTCGATGCTCGTCGGCCTCATGCTGTCCGCCGCCGCGGTGAGCGCCAGCGGGGGGGTGGACCCGCAGTCGTTCGACTCCGCGGCCAGCCTGCTGCCGCTGGCGCTGCCGCTGCTGGTGCCGATCGCGGTCCTCTCCATCCCGTTCATCGACCTGGTCCTGGCCGTCGTCCGCCGCAGCCTGCGCGGCCGCTCGCCGTTCGCGCCGGACAAGATGCACCTGCACCACCGGCTGCTGGCCATCGGCCACTCGCACCGGCGCGCGGTGCTGGTCATGTACTTCTGGGCCGCACTGCTCTCCTCGGGGGCCGTCGGGCTGTCCATCACCGGGGGGCGGGCGGAGCTGCTGGCCGCCATCGGCGCGCTCTTGGTCGTCGGGGTCGTGGTGGTGCTGGCCCCGCGCACCCGGCGGGCCGCCCGGGAGGCGCGCGCCTCCGAGATCGCGGCGCAGCGGGAACGCAGCCGCGCCGACCACCCCACGGCGCGGGCCGTCCGCGCCGGACGACGACCACCGGCCGACCCGGCCGCCGGGTCCGCGCCGCGGGCCGCCGGCGCCGGGCAGGGAGTCCGATGAACCCGACCTCCGAGGCCCCCTGGGACCTCTCCTTCCTCCGCGTCGGTGCGCTGGTCACCGCCGCCCTCACCGCCGTGGCCGCGCCGGTCACCGGCCTCCTGGCCGGGTGGGACGCGGCCGTGGGGGTGCTGCTGGGCGCCGTGGTCGTCACCGCGTTCTTCGTCGTCTCCGGCGTCGCGGTCGCGTGGGCCGGCCGGATCAACGACGCCTTCACGCTGCCGGCCGCCCTCGGCGCCTTCTTCGTCAAGGCCCTGGTCCTCTTCGCGGTGCTCGACGCGCTGCCGGAGGAGGGCTGGCTGGACCGGCTCACGCTCGCGTGGACCGTCGTCGTCGGGGCGTTGGTGTGGAGCGGCGTGCACCTGCGGTGGGTCTGGACCCGGCAGCTGTACTACGTCCCCCCGCCCGCCCCGCCCCGCCCGCCCGCGACGTCACCCGGACGCGTGGACCCGACGGGGCCCCCGGAACGCGGCTGATAGTGTCCGGGCCGATGGCCGAGGACCTGCCCCCGCACGGGGACGCTCGGCCTCGACCTGCGAGCCCGTCACGTCGGGGCAGTGGCACCGACACCGGGTGGGCCGTCATCGGGACGATGATCTCGGGGATGGCCGTGTGGGGCGGGGCCGGTTGGCTGCTCGACCGGTGGCTCGACGCGCGAGCGTTCTTCCCGGTCGGCATCATCCTCGGCATGGCGGTCGCCATCTACCTGGTGGTGGCCCGCTACGGCGCCGTCGACCCGCCCCCGGCGGGGAAGCGGCCCACCCGTACCACCCAGGGCGGCCGACCGAGCCGGCCCAGGACGCAGAAGGGACAACGGTGACCTCCAGCGCCCTCGAGCGCGGCAGCGTGCTCGCTGTCGAGAGCGACCCCGGCGGCGGCTTCGTCGCCCCGGGACTCGGTGAGTTCTACCCGGAGCCGGTGGCCACCTTCTCGCTCCTCGGCGTGGACTTCGAGATCACCCGGATCACGATCATCCTCTGGGTCGCGACGCTGGCGATGATCGCTTTCCTGGTGGCCTCGGTGCGCAAGCCCTCGATCGTCCCCGGGAAGCTGCAGTTCGTCGGCGAGTCCGGCTACTCGCTCATCCGGGACGGCGTGGCCCGGGACGTCGTCGGCCCGAGGGGTCTGCCCTTCGCCCCGTTCCTGGCCTCGCTCTTCTTCTTCATCCTCGCGAACAACCTGATGGCGATCATCCCGTTCGCGCAGATCTCGCCGATGTCGAAGTTCGCCTTCCCCCTGGTGCTGGCCGCGATCTGCTGGGTCCTCTACATCTACATCGGCATCCGCGAGCAGGGCGCCGGGCGCTACTTCAAGGACATCCTGTTCCTGCCGGGCGTGCCCAAGCCGATGTACGTCCTGGTGACGCCGATCGAGATCCTGCAGAACTTCGTCGTGCGGCCGTTCACCCTGGCGGTGCGGCTCTTCGCGAACATGTTCGCCGGCCACATGCTGCTCGTCGTCTTCGCCCTCGGCGCGACCTACCTCTTCACGGTGGGGAACTTCTCGGCCGTCTTCGGGCCCATCTCGGCGCTCATGGCGATCGTGATGACCTTCTTCGAGCTGCTCGTCATCTTCCTGCAGGCCTACGTCTTCACCGTCCTGATGGGGACCTACCTCAACGGGTCGATCGAGGCCGAGCACTGAGCCTCTCGCTCCGAGCGGCTCCCCCCGCTCCCCGCACCTGCACCACCGCACGACCCCCCGCAAGCCGCCCGGCGCCCGCCGGGCGACGACACAGGAGGAAAGACCCCGCATGGACGTTCTGGCAGAACTGACCGGCAGCATCGGCTCGGTCGGCTACGGCCTCGCCGCCATCGGCCCCGGCATCGGTGTCGGCATCGTCTGGGCCGCCTACATCCAGGCGACCGCCCGGCAGCCCGAGTCCGCCGGCCTGACCCGCACCTACGCCTTCCTCGGGTTCGCCCTCTCCGAGGCGCTGGCGCTGATCGGCTTCGTCGTCCCCTTCGTCTTCGGCACCTGATCCGTACCTCCGGGTACGGGTTCCGACTCCAGACAGGGACACTGAGACCATGAGCATCCTCGCTGCGGAGAGCCCCAACCCGCTCATCCCGCCGGTGGGCGAGATCATCATCGGCCTGATCGCCTTCGCGATCGTGCTGCTGGTGATGTTCAAGTTCGTCGCGCCGCGCTTCGAGCAGGTCTTCCGGGCCCGCCGGGAGGCCATCGAGGGTGGCATCGAGCGGGCCGAGGCCATGCAGGCCGAGGCCAAGGCGGCGCTGGAGCAGTACCGCGCGCAGCTGGCCGAGGCCCGCACCGAGGCCGCGCAGATCCGCGACCAGGCGCGGGCGGAGGGGCAGCAGATCCTCGAGGAGTTGCGCACCCAGGCCCAGGAGGAGTCGGCCCGCATCGTCGCCCGCGGCGAGGAGCAGCTGGCCGCCTCCCGGCAGTCGGTGGTCAACGAGCTGCGCGGGCAGATCGGCGCGCTGGCGGTCACGCTGGCCGGCCGCGTCGTGGGCGAGTCCCTCGAGGACGAGGCGCGGCGACGGGGGACCGTCGACCGCTTCCTCGACCAGCTGGACGGGATGGCCGCCGGCGGCTCGCCGGACGGCCGGACCGGCAGCTCCGTGTACGCCCCGGAGGGCGGTCGCTGATGGACGCCTCCAGCCGCGCGGCGCTCGCCCAGGCGCGCGAGCGCCTGGACGAGCTGACGCGGCCGGCGTCGGGCCTGGTCGAGCGGACCCGCGACCGGCTCACCGGCCAGCCGTCGCGGGCGGTCACCGATGACGCGCTGTTCGGCCTGGCCGAGGAGCTCTTCTCGGTGGCGCGCCTGCTCGACGGGCACGTGTCGCTGCGCCGGGCCCTGTCCGACCCGGCGGTCACCCCGGCCGACCGCGCCGGCGTCGTCCGCCGGCTGCTGGGCGGCCGGGTGTCGGACACCGCGCTCGACCTCGTCGAGACGGTGGCCCGGCAGCGCTGGTCACGGCCGCTGGACCTGGTCGAGGCGACCGAGTCGCTGGCCACCGAGGCCGCGCTGGAGTCGGCCGAGAGCCGGGGCCAGCTGGAGGACGTGGAGGACGAGCTGTTCCGGTTCGGCCGGATCGTCGCCGGCGACCCCCGGCTCTCCCGGATCCTCGGCGACCGGACCGCGCCGGCCGAGGGCAAGGCCTCCCTCGTCGACGAGCTGCTGCACGGGCGCACGACCCCGGTCACCGGGCTGCTGCTGCGCAACCGCCTGACCTCCCGGTCGGCGGGCACCGCGGAGGTCGTCGTCGAGCGGCTCTCCGAGACCGCGTCCCGCCGGCGCGGGCGCTCGGTCGCCTACGTGACGACCGCCGTGGCGCTCACCCCGGCGCAGGAGCGGCGGCTCGCCGACGTGCTCGGCCGCATCTACGGCCGGCAGATGGGGCTGCAGGTGACCGTCGACCCCGCCGTCCTCGGCGGGCTGGTCATCCGCGTCGGTGACGAGGTCATCGACGGCAGCGTCGCCCACCGACTCGAGGCCGCCGGACGCCGGTTCGCCGGCTGACCGCCTCCCACACCGACCGCACCCGCAGGGAAGAGGACCCACACATGGCCGAGCTGACGATCTCCGCCGACGAGATCCGCAGTGCCATCCAGAACTACGTCACCGGATACTCCCCGGACGTCTCCCGGGAGGAGGTCGGGATCGTCACCGAGGCCGGTGACGGCATCGCCCGCGTCGAGGGCCTGCCCTCGGTCATGACCAACGAGCTGCTCGAGTTCGAGAGCGGCGTGCGCGGCCTGGCGCTGAACCTCGACGTGCGCGAGGTCGGGGTCGTCATCCTCGGTGACTTCGCCGGCATCGAGGAGGGCCAGCAGGTCCGCCGCACCGGGGAGGTCCTCTCCGTGCCGGTCGGCGACGGCTACCTCGGCCGGGTCGTGGACCCGCTGGGCAACCCCATCGACGGGGCCGGCCCGATCGAGACCACCGGGCGCCGCGCGCTGGAGCTGCAGGCGCCCACCGTCGTGCAGCGGCAGTCGGTGCACGAGCCGATGCAGACCGGCATCAAGGCCATCGACGCCATGACCCCGATCGGCCGCGGCCAGCGGCAGCTGGTCATCGGTGACCGGCAGACCGGCAAGACCGCGATCGTCACCGACACGATCATCAACCAGAAGACGGCCTGGGCCACCGGGGACCCGTCCCAGCAGGTGCGCTGCATCTACGTCGCGGTCGGTCAGAAGGGCTCGACCATCGCCGCCATCCGCGCCTCGCTCGAGGAGGCCGGCGCGATGGAGTACACCACCATCGTCGCCGCCCCCGCGTCCGAGGCCGCCGGCTTCAAGTACATCGCCCCCTACACCGGGTCGGCCATCGGCCAGCACTGGATGTACGAGGGCAAGCACGTCCTCATCGTGTTCGACGACCTGTCCAAGCAGGCCGAGGCCTACCGCGCGGTCTCCCTGCTGCTGCGCCGCCCGCCGGGCCGCGAGGCCTACCCGGGCGACGTCTTCTACCTCCACTCCCGGCTGCTGGAGCGCTGCGCCAAGCTCTCCGACGAGCTCGGCGCGGGCTCGATGACCGGCCTGCCGCTCATCGAGACCAAGGGCAACGACGTGTCGGCCTACATCCCGACCAACGTCATCTCCATCACCGACGGGCAGATCTTCCTCGAGACCGGTCTGTTCAACTCCGGTGTCCGCCCGGCCATCAACGTCGGCATCTCGGTGTCCCGCGTCGGTGGCTCCGCGCAGATCAAGGCCATGAAGTCGGTCGCCGGCCGGCTCCGGCTGGACCTCGCGCAGTACCGCGAGCTCGAGGCCTTCGCGTCGTTCTCCTCCGACCTGGACGCCTCCAGCCGGGCGACGCTCGAGCGCGGGCAGCGGCTGGTGGAGCTGCTCAAGCAGGGCCAGTACCAGCCCTACCCGGTGGAGCGCGAGGTCGTCTCGATCTGGCTGGGCACCACCGGCAAGCTCGACCGCGTGCCGGTGCCCGAGGTCCGTCGCTTCGAGCAGGAGTTCCTCGACTTCGTCGGCCGCAGCCACAACGGCGTCTACGACGGGATCCGGCAGAGCAAGGCGCTCGGCGACGACGCCGTCCGCGGGCTCGAGGCGGCCGTCGAGGAGTTCTACGGCCAGTTCCAGCTCTCCGACGGCGGCACGCTGCGGGTCAACGAGCCCGAGGCCGAGGCCATGGACGCGTCCGAGCGCGGCCAGGAGCGCGTCCAGGTCAAGCGGAGCGCCTGACGTGGCCGGCAACCTCCGCGCGCTGCGGCGCCGCATCCGCTCCACGCAGTCGACGAAGAAGATCTTCTCGGCCCAGGAGCTGATCGCCGGTGCCCGCATCGTGCGCGCCCAGGCCCGGGTGGAGGCGTCCAAGCCCTACGCGCGGGAGATCACCCGGGTGCTCTCCGCGCTGGCCGGCTCGGCGTCGCTGGACCACCCGCTGCTGACCGAGCGGGAGAACCCGCGCCGGGCGGCGGTGCTCGTCATCACCTCCGACCGCGGGTTCGCCGGCTCCTACAACGTCAACGTCCTGCGGCGCACCGAGGAGCTGCTCTCCCTACTGCGGCAGGAGGGCAAGGAGCCGCTGCTCTACGTCGTCGGCCGGAAGGGGGAGACCTACTACTCCTTCCGCGACCGGCCGATGGTGGACACCTTCACCGGCTTCTCCGAGCAGCCGTCCTACCCCGACGCCCAGCGGGTGGGGGAGGAGCTCATCGCCGCCTTCACGGCAGGCCTGGACGACGAGGGGGACGGCGCGGGCGCCGACGGCGTGCTCGGCGTGGACGAGCTGCACATCGTCTACACCGAGTTCCGGTCGCTGCTGGCGCAGGTCCCGGTCGCCCGGCGGATGGCCCCGCTGGAGGTCGAGGAGGTCGAGGAGTTCGACTACGAGCGGGAGGACCGCGAGCACGGGGTCACCGGCGGTGACACCGGCGTCCCGACGTCCTACGAGTTCGAGCCCTCGCCCGACGCGCTGCTGGACGCGCTGCTGCCGAAGTACGTGACCACCCGCATCTACGCGGCGATGCTCGAGGCCGCGGCCTCGGAGTCGGCGTCGCGGCGGCGGGCGATGAAGTCGGCGTCGGACAACGCCGAGGAGCTGGCGAAGAACCTCTCCCGGCAGGCCAACCAGATCCGCCAGGCCGACATCACCCAGGAGATCAGCGAGATCGTCGGCGGCGCCGACGCGCTCGTGGCCGCCGGCGCCGGCGACTGACCCCCTCCCCGCCCCGCGGCGGGGACCATGCACACGCGAGCAAGCGAGCCCGAGGGCAGGAGAGCAGTACAGATGACCGTCACCGAGGACCGTCCGACCACCCAGACGACCGGCCGCGTCGTCCGGGTCACCGGGCCGGTCGTCGACGTCGAGTTCCCGCGCGACGCGATGCCCGACCTGTACAACGCCCTGAAGGTCGAGGTCACCCTCGCCGACCTGGGCAAGACCATGACCCTCGAGGTCGCCCAGCACCTGGGGGACAACGTGGTCCGCACCATCTCGATGCAGCCGACCGACGGCCTGGTGCGCGGCGCCGAGGTGACCGACACCGGCTCGGCCATCTCGGTGCCGGTCGGGGACGTCACCAAGGGGCACGTCTTCAACGCCCTCGGCGACTGCCTGGACAAGCCCGGCTGGGGCGAGGACGCGCCGCACTGGGAGATCCACCGGCACGCGCCGCGGTTCGACCAGCTCGAGGGCCGCACCGAGATGCTCGAGACCGGCATCAAGGTGATCGACCTGCTCACGCCGTACGTGGCCGGCGGGAAGATCGGCCTGTTCGGCGGGGCCGGCGTGGGCAAGACCGTGCTCATCCAGGAGATGATCCGCCGGGTCGCCCAGGAGTTCGGCGGCGTGTCGGTGTTCGCCGGCGTCGGCGAGCGCACCCGTGAGGGCAACGACCTCATCACCGAGATGACCGAGTCCGGCGTCATCGAGTCCACCGCGCTGGTCTTCGGCCAGATGGACGAGCCGCCGGGCACCCGGCTGCGGGTCGCGCTCTCCGCGCTGACGATGGCGGAGTACTTCCGCGACGAGCAGAACCAGGACGTGCTGCTCTTCATCGACAACATCTTCCGGTTCACCCAGGCCGGGTCCGAGGTCTCCACGCTGCTCGGCCGCATGCCCTCCGCGGTGGGCTACCAGCCGACCCTCGCCGACGAGATGGGTCAGCTGCAGGAGCGGATCACCTCCACCCGGGGCCGGTCCATCACCTCGATGCAGGCCATCTACGTGCCCGCCGACGACATCACCGACCCGGCGCCGCACACGACCTTCGCCCACCTGGACGCGACGACCAACCTCTCGCGCCCGATCTCGGAGAAGGGCATCTACCCGGCCGTCGACCCGCTGGACTCCACCAGCCGGATCCTCGACCCGCAGTACGTGGGCCAGGAGCACTACGCGATCGCCTCGGAGGTGAAGCGGATCCTGCAGCGCTACCAGGAGCTGCAGGACATCATCGCGATCCTCGGCATCGACGAGCTCTCCGAGGAGGACAAGGTCACGGTCAACCGGGCCCGGCGCATCGAGCGTTTCCTCTCGCAGAACATGTTCGTGGCCGAGGCGTTCACCGGGCAGCCGGGCTCGTTCGTCCCGCTGACGGAGACGCTGCAGGCGTTCAAGGCGCTGACCGAGGGCGACTACGACCACGTGCCGGAGCAGGCCTTCTTCATGTGCGGCGGGCTCGAGGACCTCGAGCGCAACGCGGACAAGCTCAAGAAGTAGAGGACCACCCTTCCCCCGCGCCTCGCTCCGCTCGGCGCGGGACCCTGAAGGGTGGCCGCCCGGCGTCACTGCGGCCGGGCTCCCGTCACGGGAGCCCGGCCGTTGCCGTGCCCGGGCCCACGCCCGTCGCCATGTCTGGATCCGGGGCACGCGGGTATCACGATGCGGCCACGGGACTGGTCACGTCGGCTCAAGAGCGGGATGCTCGTGACCGATGTGACTCGTGGTGCAGAAGTGGCCAGCAGAGGTCGGGCAGGGAGACCACGGTGGACGGTGTTGCGGGGGCGCGCAGGGACCTCGACTGGAGCTGGCCTCCGTCGGCCGGCATCCCCTACGTCGAGGGCCGCCAGTACGTGACCGAGGAGTGGGCCCCGTCGTCCACCGTCCGCCGACCGTGGCTGCGGGTCGGCCGCTGGACCCTGCTCTACCGCCGGGCGCACTGACCCTCCAGGCCGGCAGGTCACCCGTCCGAGTGGCGCGGGGCCGGCCGGGGGCGCCGGTTACAGTGGGTCCGATCCGTCGCCGTGTCCTCCGGGACGCCGGTGACCCGAGCACCGTCCCGTCCGGACCCCGAGGAGTGTCGTGGCGACCCTGCAGGTCGAGTTGGTGGCCGTGGAGCGGATGATCTGGTCCGGCGAGGCCAGCATGGTCATCGCACGGACGACGGAGGGCGAGCTGGGGGTGTTGCCCGGGCACGCGCCGCTGCTGGGCGAGCTGGCCCCCGGCGGGGTCGTGACCATCCGCACCACGGAGGGCGAGGACCTCGTGGTGGCCGCGCACGGCGGCTTCCTCTCGGTCACCGACCGGGGCGTCTCGATCCTGGCCGAGACCGCGGAGATCGCCTCGGAGATCGACGTCGAGCGGGCCCGCGAGGCCCTGCGCCGCGCCGAGGGCGGTGACGACGCGGAGTCCCTGGCCGCCGCCCGCCGTGCACAGGGGCGCCTGCGCGCCGCCGGTCAGGACGCCTGAGCCCGGGGACCGGCTCCTCCCGATGCAGCACCGGGCCGCGGCGTGACGACCGTCTGGCTGGTGCTGGGCGTCACCGTCGTGGTGACCGTCGTGGTCGCCTTCCTGCTGCGCCGGCGGTTCCTGCTCTCCGGGCTCGGCGCGGTCACCATGTGGCTGCGCCCCGCCGGGTCCCCGCGCTGGTCGCTGGGCGTGGCCTGGTACGGCGGTGACGCGCTGCTCTGGTACCGGGCCCTCTCCCTCTCGGTGCGCCCCCAGCAGCGGCTGTGCCGCGCCGAGTTCCGGGTCGAGGGCCGGCGACCGGCGGACGCCGACGACGCCGCGCTGCCCGCCGACCTCGTCGTCCTCAGCTGCGCCACGGCCGCGGGCCCGCGGGAGCTGGCCATGGAGCCCTCGACGGTGACCGGCTTCCTGTCCTGGGTGGAGTCCGCGCCGCCGATCCGCTGAACCTCGATCCACCGTCGATCTTGGTGGGGTCGGTGGAGCGCTGAGGTGATCTTGGTTGTCTGATCCGGGCGTGGAACAGCCGCCGGTCGGTCCGGCTGTTCCACTGTCGTCTCCGGTCGGGCCCGGTGGGCGGTGGTCGGGTCAGGCCGCTGCTGGTGGTCCGCCGGTGGCGTCGAACAGCTGAGTCCAGGCGTGTTCCCAGGGCCAGTCGCGGGGCAGGTGCAGGCGCAGCCGGCGGGCGGAGCGGGCGAGTCGCGCCGGCACGGCGATCAGCTGGGCGCGGATGGTGCCGGTGGTCGCCTTCGCGTGGAAGGCCGAGGCCAGGGCGCCGGCGGCGCGGGTGAGGTTGAACGCCATTGCGGCGAGCACCAGCCAGGCGGAGTTCGCGGCGAACGACCCCGACGGCAGGTGGGCCAGCGGCCCGGCCTTGAGGTCGGCGTGGACCTGCTCGATGACCGCGTGCTGCCGGTGGGTGGTCTCGGCGGCGAGCATCGGCTCGGGTGAGTCGGTGAACACCGCGTGGTGGCGGTGGGCGGCGAACAGCTCGCCCTGCCCGGTCGGCACCGAGGCGGGGTTGAGCCGGCGGACCCGGCGGACGATCAGCCGCGCGGTCACATGATCGGCCTTGCGGCGGGAGGTGAACGCGGTGAACGAGGTCTCGGCGACCTCGGCGTCGGAGATCCAGCACTGCTCTTGCTCGTCCCAGACCGCCTGCGGATAGCGGATCGGCGTCCAGGCCTCGGGGTCGATGGCGGCGATCGCCTTGCGCACCGCGGCGTCCATCCGCGCGGTGATCGAGAACCGGGCCCCGCCGCGGCGGGCGGCGGCGATGACGGCGTGGCCGTAGAACGCCGAGTCCCCGCGCAGCAGCACCAGCCCGCTGCGGTCCGGGCCGCCGGCGCCGACCGCCCGGGCGGTGCCCAGCGCCTCGGCCACCAGGTGCTGCGCGCCGCGGGCGGACTTGACCGCCCCCCGCCGCAGCCGGGCGGCGCCGATCACCGGCGCCGCGGTCGGGGTGGAGATGGTGGCCAACAGCGCGTTCAACCCTTTGATCTTGGTGTAGCCGTAGCCGGCGCCCTGCTTGGCGTAGCCGTGGGTCTGGCGCATCGTGTCGTCCAGGTCCAGGAAGGTGACCCGGTTGGCGCCGGGCAGCAACGGCGTGGCCGCGACCAGCGACGTCAACAGCGCCGCGGCGATCGAGTCCAGCTGGCGGACGTGGCCGAAGGTGAACGCCCGCAGGAACGTGCCCAGCGTCGACGGGGCCCGGATCCCGGTGAACAACCGGCCCATGCCGCCGTGGCGCAGCAGATCCATGTCGGTGATCGAGTCCGCGCCGGCGACCATCCCGGCCACCAGCGCCGGCACCTTGATCGCCGCGTTCACCCCGCCGATGGCCTTGAGCGTCAGCTTCTCGGCGACCAGGTCACCCAGCTGGCAGGACTGCGCGAGCGCGAGCACCGGAGCCAGCCCGCCGACCGACACGAGGTTGGGGTCATCGAACGACGCCGACAGCGCCGGTGAGCCGTGAGACAGTCGCATCCAGCGGATGCCCTTCTGCGCGGATGGATCAAGCCCTAGACAAGCCAGATCCTCCCTGCTCAGAAGGGCATCCGCGTAGTCACACCTTTCAACCGCTCACCATTCCGGCGGTGGATCGAGGCTGAAGCAAGGACCCCCTCCTCCCCACCCCTCGCAGGCTCGGGGCGGTGCCCGGGAGGGGACCCCCTCCTCCCCACCCCTCGCAGGCTCGGGGCGGTGCCCGGGAGGGGGCCGCCTCCTCCCCACCCCTCGCAGGCTCGGGGCGGTGCCCGGGAGGGGGCCGCCTCCTCCCCACCCCTCGCAGGCTCGGGGCGGTGCCCGGGAGGGGCCGGCGCTCAGCCCTCGGTGGCCTCGCGGGCGGCGCGCTGGGCGTGCACCCCGCTGTGCGCGCCGGGCTCCCACAGCAAGTCGCCGCCCGGGTTGGCCACCCGGGCGAGGATGAACAGCAGGTCCGACAGCCGGTTGAGGTAGCGCGCGGTCTCGACGTTGGTGCCGTCCGCGTCGGCGGCCACCAGGGCCCACACGCTGCGTTCGGCCCGGCGGGTGACCACCCGGGCCTGGTGCAGCAGGGCGGCCAGCGGCGTCCCCCCGGGCAGGATGAAGCTGGTCAGCTTCGGCAGCGTCTCGTTGTACCGGTCGCAGGCGGCCTCGAGCCGCTCGGTGTAGGCCTCGGTGACCCGCAGCGGCGGGAAGGCCGGGTCGACCACCACGGGGGTGCACAGGTCGGCGCCGACGTCGAAGAGGTCGTTCTGCACGCTGCGCAGCAGCCCCACCAGCTCGTCGGTGGGGGAGCCCAGGGCCAGCGCCAGGCCGAGCACGCTGTTGGCCTCGTCGACGTCGGCGTAGGCGACCAGCCGCGGGTCGGTCTTCGTCACCCGGCTCATGTCGCCGAGGTGCGTCTCGCCGGCGTCACCGGTCTTCGTGTAGATGCGGGTCAGCCGGACGGTCATGCCCGCGAGCCTAGAAGGACCGCGGTTCCCCCCACCGCTCGCGGGCTCGCGGCGGGACCCTGGACCGAGGCCGTACGACCGCTCGCAGGCTCGCGGCGGGGCCCTGCAGCGGGGCCTCGTAGGGTGGGCCGGTGGACTGCTTCGAGGTCACCGGCGGCACGGCCCTCTCCGGCCGGGTGCGGGTCACCGGCGCCAAGAACAGCGCCCTCAAGCTCATGGCGGCGGCACTGCTCGCGTCCGGGCGGACGACGCTGGACGAGGTCCCCGACATCCTCGACGTCGCCATCATGAGCGAGGTGCTGCGCCGCCTGGGCTGCGGTGTCACCTACGAGCGGTACGGGACCGGTGGGGGCGGCGGCCGGGTGGTCGTCGACGTCCCGGAGGAGCCCAGCACGGAGACCGACTACGACCTGGTCCGCAAGATGCGGGCGTCGATCAGCGTGCTGGGGCCGCTGGTGGCCCGCTGCGGCTCGGCGCGGGTGGCGCTGCCCGGCGGGGACGCGATCGGGTCGCGCGGGCTGGACATGCACATCTCCGGGCTCGAACGGCTCGGCGCCACGATCGACAGCGAGCACGGCTTCCTCGTCGCCACCGCCCCGAAGCTGACCGGCACCTCGCTGTGGCTGGACTTCCCCTCCGTGGGGGCGACGGAGAACCTGGTCATGGCCGCCGTCCTCGCCGACGGCACCACGGTCGTCGACAACGCCGCCCGGGAGCCCGAGATCGTCGACCTGTGCTCGATGCTCAGCGCGATGGGCGCCCGCATCGAGGGGGCCGGGACCTCGACGATCACCGTCGAGGGCGTCGAGGAGCTGCGGCCGGTCACCTACACGACCGTCCCGGACCGCATCGTGGCCGGCACGTGGGCCATCGGCGCGGTGATGACCCGCGGGGACGTCGTGATCGAGCGGGCCGTCCCCGACCACCTGACGGTGGCCCTGGCCAAGCTCACCGACGCCGGCGCGCACGTCGAGCCGGTCGACGGCGGGCTGCGGGTCGCGATGGACGACCGGCCGCGCTGTGTCGACATCGTCACGCTGCCCTACCCGGGGTTCCCCACGGACCTGCAGCCGATGGCGGTCGCGCTGGCCGCCGTCTCGACCGGCACCGCGCTGATCACGGAGAACGTGTTCGAGGGCCGGTTCATGTTCGTCAACGAGCTGGTGCGGCTCGGCGCCTCGGTGCGCATCGACGGCCACCACGCCGTCGTCCGCGGCCGGGAGCGGCTCTCCAGCGCCCCGGTGCTGGCCACCGACATCCGCGCGGGCGCCGGGCTGATCCTGGCCGGCCTGGTCTCCGACGGGGTGACCGAGGTGCAGGACGTGCACCACGTCGACCGCGGCTACCCCGACCTCGTCGCCCAGCTGAGCGGGTTGGGGGCGCGGGTCGAGCGGGTGCAGCGCCCCGACTAGGCCCTCGCGCAGGGCGCGAGGGCCTCCGTCAGCCGCCGGGGAAGCCGTCAGCCGCCGGGGAAGGAGGCGGCCAGCTGCCGCGCCCGGGCGAGGTCCTCGGGGAACACGAAGACCTCCTGGTGCAGCGGCGCGGGGGTGCGGATCGTCGAGCGGATCCCCGCGTCGGAGAGCACCGCGCGCAGCGCCAGGGCCGACTCCCGGCGCGGGAACGTGGCGATCCGGACGAGCAGGCCGTCGTCGGTCCGTGGCCGGTGCTGCGAGCCCGGGCCGAAGGCCCAGCGCAGGAACAGCGCCAGCCCGAGAAGCACGGCGAAGGCGATGATGAGACCCAGCGGCGCGAATCCACTGCCTCCGTACACGGCACCCCCTCGTCCTCGGCCCCCGGACGAGTGTGCCACCGCGCACGCCCGCCGTGCCGGGATTCCTACTGGTGGGTAACCGCCCTAGACTCCGGCGGCATGCCGTTCCCTTCAGCGCCGAAGGACCGCGACCGCCCCTGGGTGATGCGCACCTACGCGGGCCACTCCTCCCCGGCCGAGTCCAACGCCCTCTACCGGCGGAACCTCGCCAAGGGGCAGACGGGGCTGTCGGTGGCCTTCGACCTGCCGACCCAGACCGGCTACGACCCGGACGACGAGCTCGCGGCGGGTGAGGTCGGCAAGGTCGGCGTCCCGGTCGCACACCTCGGCGACATGCGCGCCCTCTTCGACGGCATCCCCCTCGACGAGATGAACACGTCGATGACGATCAACGCGACGGCCATGTGGCTGCTGGCCCTCTACCAGGCCGTCGCCGAGGAGCACGGGCACGACGTCTCCCGGCTGGCCGGGACGACGCAGAACGACATCATCAAGGAGTACCTGTCGCGGGGGACCTACGTCTTCCCGCCCGGACCCAGCATGCGGCTGATCACCGACATGGTCGCCTACACGGTGACGGCCATGCCGCGGTGGAACCCGATCAACATCTGCAGCTACCACCTGCAGGAGGCCGGGGCGACGCCGGTGCAGGAGATCGCCTACGCGCTCTCGACCGCCGTCGCGGTGCTGGACTCGGTGCGCGACTCCGGGCAGATCCCGCAGGAGCGCTTCGGCGAGGTGGTCGCGCGCATCTCCTTCTTCGTCAACGCGGGCGTCCGCTTCGTCGAGGAGATGTGCAAGATGCGGGCGTTCACCCAGCTCTGGGACGAGCTGACCCGGGACCGCTACGGCGTGCAGGACCCCGGACTCCGCCGCTTCCGGTACGGGGTGCAGGTCAACTCGCTGGGCCTCACCGAGGCCCAGCCGGAGAACAACGTCCAGCGCATCGTGCTGGAGATGCTCGCGGTCACCCTCTCCCGCGACGCCCGCGCCCGGGCCGTCCAGCTGCCGGCGTGGAACGAGGCGCTGGGCCTGCCGCGTCCCTGGGACCAGCAGTGGTCGCTGCGCCTGCAGCAGGTGCTGGCCTACGAGACCGACCTGCTCGAGTACGACGACCTGTTCACCGGCTCGGTCGTCGTGGAGCGCAAGGTGGCCGAGCTGGTCGAGGGGGCCCGCGGGGAGATGGCCCGGGTCGCCGAGCTCGGCGGCGCGGTGGCCGCGGTCGAGTCCGGCTACATGAAGGGCCGGCTGGTCGCCTCGCTGGCCGAGCGGCGGCGGCGGATGGAGAGCGGCGAGGACGTCGTCGTCGGCGTCAACCGCTTCGAGACCTCGGAGCCCAACCCCCTGCTCGCCGACCTCGACACCGCGATCCAGACGGTGGACCCCGCCGTCGAGGACGCGGCGGCCGAGGCGGTGCGGCGCTGGCGGGCCGAGCGCGACCCCGAGCCGGTGCGCGCGGCGCTCGACCGGCTGCGCGCGGCGGCCGGCACGTCGGAGAACCTCATGGCGGCCACCCTCGGCTGCGCCCGCGCCGGCGTGACGACGGGGGAGTGGGCCGGTGTCCTCCGGGAGGTCTTCGGGGAGTACCGGGCCCCCACCGGCGTCGCGGCGGCCGCGGGCGGCGAGGCGGACGCGACCCTGGAGGGCGTCCGGGAGCGCGTGCGCGCGACGGGGGAGGAGCTCGGCGGCCGGTTGCGGCTGCTGGTCGGCAAGCCCGGCCTCGACGGGCACTCCAACGGCGCCGAGCAGATCGCCGTGCGGGCGCGCGACGCCGGCTTCGAGGTCGTCTACCAGGGGATCCGGCTCACGCCGCAGCAGATCGTGTCGGCCGCGGTGGAGGAGGACGTCCACGTCGTCGGGCTGTCGGTGCTCTCCGGCTCGCACCTGCAGGTGGTGCCGGCGGTGCTGCGCGGGCTGCGCGAGGCCGGGCTGGACGACGTCCCGGTGGTGGTGGGCGGGATCGTGCCGGACGGCGACGCCCGCCGGCTGCGCGAGGCCGGCGTGGCCCGCGTCTTCACGCCGAAGGACTTCGCGCTGACCGACATCATGGGCCAGATCGTCGACGTCGTCCGCGAGGCCCACGACCTGGACCAGCGGGCCCCCGCGCCCGCCTGAGCCCAGCGGGGTGGATCCGGAGGCGTGGCCCCCTGCAGGGGCCCGCCGCGAGCGTATGAGTGGTGGGGAGCAGGGGGTCCTTCCAGGATCCACTCCGCTACAGCCGGACGGTGCGGCCCTCGGTGGCGCTGACCCGGGCGGCGTCCAGCACCGCCGCGGTCGCGACGGCGTCGGCCGGGTCCACCGGCACCGGGCCCTCGCCGCGCACCGCCCGGGCGAAGGCCGGGTAGAAGGTGTCCCAGGCGCCGCGCTCGCTGGGCACCGTCTCGGCGTCGTCCCCCCGGGAGAGCCGGCCCCACCGCTCCGGCGGCTCGACCCCCCAGCCGCCGCCGTCGGGCCGCCGGCCGGCCAGCAGCGCCGCCTCCTGCCCGTCCATGGGGCCGGCGACGGTGTAGCTGCCCGCGCTGCCGGTCACCCGGAACCGCAGCCCGGGCGCCCCCTCGCTCCAGCTGCCCCACAGGTGCGACCGCGCCCCGCCGGTGTGGACCAGCGCGAGGAAGACGTCGTCGTCCAGGCCGGTGTCGCGCACCCGCCGCTCGGCGTGCACCGCCTCGACCGGGCCCAGCAGCACCAGCGCCTGGTCGACCAGGTGGCTGCCGAAGTCCAGCAGCGTGCCGCCCCCGGCGGCGGGCGGGCCCGGCTCGGGGTCCCACCGCTCGAAGCGGGACTCCAGCCGCCGCAGCGCGCCCAGCCGGCCGCCGTCGGCCAGCGCGCGGACCGTGCGGAAGTCGGAGTCCCACCGGCGGTTCTGGTACGGCGCCAGCGGCAGCCCCAGCTCGGCGGCAAGCGCCACGGTCCCGCGGGCGGCGGGCGCGTCGAGGGCGAAGGGCTTGTCGCAGACCACCGCCAGCCCCAGCCGGAGCGCCTGCTCGGTGAGCTCGGTGTGCGTGCCGGCCGGGGTCGAGACCGCGACGGCCTCGGCCCCGGCGCCGACCAGCTCCTCGAGCGAGGCGAAGGTGCGCAGGCCCGGGTGGTCGGCCGCGACCAGCGCCTGCCGCGCGGAGGAGGTGGTCACCACGCCCAGCAGGTCGCACTCGCCGGCCGCGGCCAGCAGGGGGGCGTGGAACCACCGGCCGCCGAAGCCGTAGCCGACGAGTCCGAAGCGCACCGGGTCCATGCGCCGATCCTGCACCCGGGTGCCACGGGGGCGGGATCCGCTCCGCGGCACCGGCGCTCACCGCAGGCGGGGGCCGAACCGCACGTCGACGCCGGGGGAGAAGAGCACGCTGTCCGGGGCGCCGCCGACGCCGGGGAGCCCCGCGGCGGCCACGAGGTCGTCGCTGCACCCCAGCAGCTCGGCGGCGTGCAGCGGCCAGGCCGGGTGCTCGTTCGGCCAGTACGCCGGCCGGCCGCCCGCGGTCTGGTGCAGCCCCCAGCGGCCGGTGAGGAAGGCCGCGAGCGGGCCGGGGTCGGCCAGCCGCGCCCCGACCCGGACGACGACCCGCGAGCTCGCGCCCCGGGGCCCCGGCCACCGTCGGCGGGAGGTGTAGGTCAGCACGTCCCCGTCGCGCCGCACGCGCATCCGGGACCACAGGTACGGCAGCCCGGCGACCCACCGGGCGGCCAGCACCGGGAGCAGCCGGTCGGCGTCCAGCGACCGGAACACCACGCCGCGCCGGCCGGCGCCGTCCACGGAGTACAGCCGCACGTTCGTCTCGGCGAAGGACCCCAGCCAGGGCAGGCCCGGGGCGCCGAGCAGCCCGATGCGGCGCATGCGGAAGGGGATCAGCCCGACGTAGGTGGCGCCGTCGAGCTCGTCGGGGCGGGTACCCGGCGGGAGCAGCGGGGCGACCACCGCCGGGTCGGTCGCCCAGTGCAGGAAGGTGACGTCCCGCCAGCCCTGGGAGAAGACGGTGCGGCCGGCGGGGCGGGGTGCGGTGTCGGTGACCGCTTCCGGTTCCACCCGGCCAGCGTCCCAGGGCGCCGGCCGGGGGCGTTGCCCCGACGGCGGCGGCGTGGTGGGGTCGGGCCATGACCATGACCGCACAGGGCGCACCGCGGGTGGCGCGCGACGCCGACGTCGTCACCATCACCATGACCCGGCCGCAGCGCCGCAACGCGCTGTCCCGCGAGCACCTGCAGCAGCTGCTCGACGCGGTGACCGAGGCGGGCGGCTCCGACGCCGCGGGCATCGTGCTGGCCGCCGAGGGGCCGGTGTTCAGCGCCGGGCACGACTTCGCCGACGTGGCCGGGTCGTCGCTGCCGGAGGTGCGCAGCCTCCTGCAGCTGTGCACCGAGCTGATGCAGACCCTGCAGGAGGTGCCGCAGGTGGTCGTCGCCCGCGTGCACGCCCTGGCCACCGCGGCCGGCTGCCAGCTGGTCGCCAGCTGCGACCTGGCCGTCGCGGCGGAGTCCGCCGGCTTCGCCGCGCCGGGCGGCAAGGGCGGCTGGTTCTGCCACACGCCGATGGTGGCCATCGCCCGCAACGTCGGCCGCAAGCGGGCCATGGAGCTGGCGCTGACCGGGGACGTCATCGACGCGCGAACGGCGCTGGACTGGGGGCTGGTCAACCGGGTGGTCCCCGACGCCGAGCTGGACGACGCCGTGGCCGACCTCGTGCGGCGCGCCACCCGCGGCTCCCGGGCGAGCAAGGCCTGGGGCAAGCAGACCATGTACGCCCAGCTCGACCGCCCGGAGCGGGACGCCTACACGACCGCCGTCGAGGTCATGGCCGCGGCCAGCCAGCTGCCCGGCGCCCGCGAGGGGATGGCGGCGTTCCTGGAGAAGCGGCACCCGGTCTGGCCCGACTGAGCAGCCGGCCGGCCCGTCCGGGTGAGGGTGCGCACACCCGGGATGAGGCGGGGCGGCGGGGGCCTTGCACCCCGGCGTGCGGAACGTCTGGGGGCTGACGCGGCGACGCGTCGTCGACCTGTGCCGGGTGACGGCCGGCGGCTGAGTGCGCGACCGCGCCCGCCGTCGTCCACCCCCCTCCCCCGGAAGGCACTCCTCGTGCTCGCACGTCTCCGCCGCGTCCCCTTCGCGGCCCAGGTCCTCCTCGGCCTGGCGCTCGGCATCGCGCTCGGGCTCGTCGCCCGCGACCTGGGCCCCGTCGCCGACGGCTCGCCCAACTGGCTCACCAGCACCCTGCAGACCGTCGGTGGCACGTTCGTCACCCTGCTCAAGGCGCTGGTGCCGCCGCTGGTCGTCACCGCCGTCATCGTCTCCATCGCCAACCTCCGGCAGGTCTCCAACGCCGCCCGCCTGGCCGGCCAGACGCTGCTGTGGTTCGCGATCACCGCCCTGGTCGCCGTCACGATCGGCATCGGGCTCGGGCTGCTGACCGAGCCGGGCCGCAACAGCTCGGTGGACGCCGCCGCGCAGGCGGCCCCCGAGACCACCGGCTCCTGGTGGGACTTCCTCACCGGCCTGGTGCCCGGCAACGTCCTGGGCCTGCAGTCCTCGCCGGACGGCGTCCTGTCGTTCAACGTGCTCCAGCTGATTGTGGTCGCGGTCGCCGTCGGCGTCGCCGTCCTCAGGGTGGGCGAGCCGGCCGAGCCGTTCCTCGCGCTGACCCGCTCGGCCCTGGCCGTCGTGCAGAAGGTGCTCTGGTGGGTCATCCGGCTGGCCCCGGTCGGGACCGTCGGTCTCATCGGCAACGCCGTGGCCAGCTACGGGTGGGGGTCCCTCGGCTCGCTGGGGGTCTTCACCGGCGCCGTCTACGCCGGCCTGGCCCTGGTCCTCTTCGTCGTCTACCCGGTCCTGCTCCGGCTGCACGGGCTCTCGCCGCTGCGGTTCTTCGCCGGTGCCTGGCCGGCCATCCAGCTGGCCTTCGTGTCGCGCTCGTCGATCGGCACGCTCCCGGTGACCGAGCGGGTGACCGAGCAGAACCTGGGCGTGCCCCGGTCCTACGCCTCCTTCGCCGTCCCGCTGGGCGCGACCACCAAGATGGACGGCTGCGCCGCGATCTACCCGGCGCTGGCCGCGATCTTCGTGGCCCAGTTCTTCGGTGTGGACCTGTCGCTGACCGACTACCTGCTCATCGCCGTGGTCTCGGTCGTGGGCTCGGCCGCCACCGCCGGCGTCACCGGCGCGGTGGTCATGCTGACCCTGACCCTGTCGACCCTCGGGCTGCCGCTGGCCGGCGTCGGCCTGCTGCTGGCCGTCGACCCGATCCTCGACATGGGCCGCACCGCGGTGAACGTCGCCGGCCAGGCGCTGGTGCCCACCGTCGTCGCCCGGCGCGAGGGCATCCTCGACGTCGCGCGCTACCGGTCGACCTCGACGGTCGACCCGCTGGCCCCGGCCGCGGAGCGCGGGGGCGTGGACGCCGACCTCCGGGAGCGGGTCACCGCCTGACGGAGGACCCCCTGCCCCCACCCCTCGCACGCTCGGGCGGGACCCTTCAGGGGGCCGAGCCGGGCCGGGACCGGGCCCGCGTCGTCCTACTGCTCGACCAGGTCGCCGCAGCCGGTCTCGTGCGGGAGCAGCGGCCGCAGCGTCAGCGCCCAGCGGGTGCCGTCGGCGGCCACCCACGGGGTGAGCACGTTCGCCCCCGCCGCGGCGGCGAGCACGGCGTCGGCCTCGTCCCCGCGGGCCACCACGCAGGAGAGCCCGAGCCGGGCGTCGAGGTCCTCGCCGGGCAGCGCCGGGCCGGGCCAGCTCACCTCCGGCTGGACCAGCTCGGAGTCGGGATCGGCCGTCCACGGCCGGACGACGGCGGCCACGGCCTCGGGCTCGTAGGGCTCGGGACCCTCGGCGCCCAGCGTCGTACCGGGGTCGGTGAGGACGTCGAGCAGGCCCTGCAGCGCACCGCGGGCCGTCCGCTGCTCCGGGGTCAGCGCCGGGTCGTCGACCTCCATGCCGAGGGCGTAGACCTCGCGCACCTCCGTGCCGTCGTCGGTGACGAGCGTGAACCGGGTGGACGGCGCGTCCGCGATCGCCGGGCTGCCGAGGTCGCCGGTGTCGGTCACGCCGGCGGCGACGGCGCGGTCCACGACCGTCTGCACCCCGTCGGCGTCGAGCTGCCACAGCTGCAGGCTCGGCAGCGCGGGGGAGGGGTAGATCGCGATCTGCGCGCCCTGGGTGACCACCCGGCCGTCGGCGAGGACGGCCACCAGCGGCAGCCGGCCGGCCAGCATCTCCGGCGTCACGAACCCGCCGGTGTGCTCGACCTCCAGGACCAGCCGGGCCGGGCCCTCCGCGGGCGAGGCCGGCGGGGGGGCGGCGGTCTCCCCGCGCTGGGCGCACCCGGCCAGCACGGCGGCGACCGGGAGCGCGACGGCGAGCGCGACGGCGGGCCGGAGGAGCGAGGAGCGGCGCACGCCCCCAGGATGCCCCCGGAGCGGCCCGGGCCCGGGCGTGCCGGTCGGACCGTTGCCGGTTCGGTACCGTCGGCACCCGTGCGCCTGGTCATCGCCCGCTGCTCCGTCGACTACATCGGTCGGCTGACCGCCCACCTGCCGATGGCCCCCCGGTTGCTGCTGGTCAAGGCCGACGGGTCGGTCTCCGTCCACGCCGACGACCGCGCCTACAAGCCGCTGAACTGGATGACGCCGCCGTGCACCTTCGCCGACGAGCTGGTCGACGGGTCGGGCACCTGGACGGTGACCAACAAGGCCGGTGAGCAGCTGGTCATCACCATCGAGTCGGTCGAGCACGACTCCACCCACGAGCTCGGCGTCGACCCGGGGCTGCAGAAGGACGGCGTCGAGGCCGAGCTGCAGCGGCTGCTGGCCCTGCACGTCGAGACCTTCGGGGCCGGCTGGTCGCTGGTCCGCCGCGAGTACCCCACCGCCATCGGCCCGGTGGACCTGCTCTGCCGCGACGCCTCCGGGACCACGGTGGCGGTCGAGGTGAAGCGCCGGGGGGAGATCGACGGCGTGGAGCAGCTGACCCGCTACCTCGAGCTGCTCAACCGGGACCCGCTGCTGGCCCCGGTCAAGGGCGTGTTCGCCGCGCAGGAGATCAGGCCGCAGGCGCGGGTGCTGGCCACCGACCGCGGCATCGACTGCCTCACGGTCGACTACGCCGTCCTCAAGGGCACCGACGACCCGACCCAGCGGCTGTTCTGAACCGTGCTACCGGCCGGTAGACCGATGTCGGCCGGCCGGCGTCGGGGTGGGAGACTCCCCGTCACGGACGACGGCGCCCAACGGCGGGCCCGACGCGGAGGAGAGGCAGCGTGGCCAGAGAACTGACCCAGGTCGGCGTCGTCGGGCTCGGCACCATGGGGGCCGGCATCACCGAGGTGCTGGCCCGCGCGGGGCTGTCGGTGACCGCGGTGGACGTCGACGAGCAGGCGGTGGCCCGCGGCCGGGCGCACGTCGAGCAGTCCACCGAGCGGGCGCTGCGCCGCGGCAAGCTGGAGGAGGCCGACCGCGCGGCCATCCTCGGCCGGATCCGCTACGGCACCTCGCTGGAGGACCTCGCCGAGGCCGAGCTCGTCGTCGAGGCCGTGCCCGAGCGGATGGAGCTCAAGCGCGAGATCTTCAGCCAGCTCGACAAGATCTGCCCGCCGGACACCATCCTGGCGACCAACACCTCGAGCCTGTCGGTCACCGAGATCTCCGTGGCCACCGGCCGGCCGAGCAAGGTCATCGGCATGCACTTCTTCAACCCGGCCCCGGTCATGAAGCTGGTCGAGGTGGTGCGCACCGTGGTCACCGAGCCCTCGGTGATCGAGGACGTCGAGGCGCTGGCCGCCCGGCTCGGCAAGGTCGACGTGACCATCGGGGACAAGGCCGGGTTCATCGCCAACGCGCTGCTGTTCGGCTACCTCAACCACGCGGTCTCCATGTTCGAGAACCGCTACGCCAGCCGCGAGGACATCGACGCGGCGATGCGGCTGGGCTGCGGCCTGCCGATGGGCCCGCTGGCGCTCATGGACCTCATCGGCATCGACACCGCCTACGAGATCCTCGACACGATGTACAAGCAGTCGCGCAACCGGCTGCACGCGCCGAGCCCGGTCATCAAGCAGATGATGACCGCCGGGCTGCTGGGCCGGAAGTCCGGCCGCGGCTTCTACACCTACGCCGGCCGCGACTCCGCGGAGGTGGTGCCCGACGAGCGCACCCCCGCGCCGGGTGGCGCCGCGGAGGGCGCGCGGCCGGTGCGCTCGGTCGGGGTGGTGGGCTCCGGGACGATGGCGACCGGGATCATCGAGGTGCTCGCCAAGGGCGGCTACGAGGTGACCTACGTGGCCCGCACGCCCGACAAGGTCGAGGCCGTGCAGTCCGCGCTGCGCCGGTCGCTGGACAAGCAGGTCGCCCGCGGCCGGCTGGAGGAGGCCGCCCGCGACGAGGCGCTGGCCCGGGTGACCGGCACCGCCACGCTCGACGAGCTCGCCGACGCCGACCTGGTCGTCGAGGCGGTCGTGGAGCACCTGGCCACCAAGCAGGCGCTGTTCGCGGCGCTGGGCGAGATCTGCAAGCCGGGCGCGGTGCTGGCCACCACGACCTCCAGCCTGCCGGTCATCGAGTGCGCCCAGGCCAGCGGCCGTCCGGCCGACGTGGTGGGCCTGCACTTCTTCAACCCGGCGCCGGTCATGAAGCTGGTCGAGGTGGTCTCCACGATCGCCACGGCGCCCGACGTCGCGGCCACCGGCCACGCGGTCTGCGACCGGCTGGGCAAGCACGCGGTCTCGTGCACCGACCGGGCGGGCTTCATCGTCAACGCGCTGCTGTTCCCGTACCTGAACGACGCGGTGAAGATGCTGGAGGCGCACTACGCGACCGCCGACGACATCGACGCCGCGATGAAGGTCGGCTGCGGCTACCCGATGGGCCCGTTCGAGCTGCTGGACGTCGTCGGCCTCGACGTCTCCCTGGCGATCGAGCGGGAGCTGTACACCGAGTTCCGCGAGCCCGGTTTCGCCCCGGCCCCGCTGCTCGAGCACCTGGTCACCGCCGGCTACCTGGGCCGCAAGACCGGTCGCGGGTTCCGGGACCACGCCACCCGCTGAGGCGCCACCCGCTGACCTGCTCGAGGCCGCCCCCGGTGCCCCGGCGGAACACGAGGAAGGGGTCCCGGCCGACCGGCCGGGCCCCCTCCTCGCGTCCCTCCGACCCGGTGGAGGAGGCGGCCGACGGCGACTGGGTGGTCCGCCCGGTGACCGGCTCGGCGACGGGCAAGACCTACCGCTGCCCGGGCTGCGACCAGGAGATCCGGCCCGGGACGCCGCACGTGGTCACCTGGGCCGCGTTCACCCGGGACTCCGACCTCGAGCCCTGGGACACCGCCAGCGCCGCGGACGACCGCCGGCACTGGCACACCGCCTGCTGGCGGGCGCGCGGCCGCCGGCGGTAGGGCCGGGGGCCGACGGCGTCAGGGCGCCGCGACCGCGGTGACCACGACGTTGTCGGGGTAGCTGCCGACCGCCCGGTCGAGGGGACCCCCGCAGGTCACCAGCCGCAGCACCGCCCCGGGAACCGGCCCGTAGACCTCCGCCGTGGGGAAGGCCGCCTTCGGCACCCGGGCGGTGGCGGTGACGGTGAAGCGGACCGTGCTGCCGTCGGCGCGGTCGACGAGCACCTCGTCCCCGGGGGCGAGCTCGCGCAGCCGCCAGAACACCGCCGGGCCGGCGGCGGAGTCCACGTGCCCGGTCACCACCGCGGGTCCCACGGCCCCGGGCGCCGGGGCGCCGGTGTACCAGCCGGCCCGGCCTGCGGCGCCGGGCGGGACCAGCGTCCCGCCGCCGTCCAGGCCCACCGGGTCCAGCGGGGCGTCGACGGCGATCCCCGGGATGCGCAGCCGCAGGGGCACCGCCACGCCGGGGCCGGCCCCGGGATCGGCGAGGGCGACCGGCGCCGTCCCCCCGTCCGCCGTGCCGTCGGTGGCCGTCCCGCCGGCGGCGACACCCCCGACCGGGACGACGGAGGCGCCCGCCGCCTCCAGCACGGGCCGCACGGTCAGCCCCCCGCCCGGCCGGTCGAGGACCACCAGCGACCACGCCGAGCCGGCGGCCAGGTCGACCGGCACCTCACCCGGCGTCCCGTCGGAGGTGACCTGCAGGGCCGTCGTCCCCGCGGGGACCTCGGCCCAGTCGGAGGTCCGGGCGAACGCCAGGCCGGTGGCCACCGGCACCCCGCCGGCCGTGACGTCGAGCGAGGGGGCGCCGGCCGCGGCGGCCACGACGCGCACCCGCACCCGATCGGCCGGGGGCGGGGCGGCGTCCCCGGCCAGGACGTCGAGCCGGAGGTCGTCGAAGGACCCGGTCACGGCGACCGTGCGGACGCCCCCGACCGGCACGTCGACGGCCACCGACAGCAGCGCCGGGGTGCGGGGCCCCGCGCCCGCGGCGCGCAGCGCCACCGCGTACGACCCCGCCGGCAGCGGCCGGGGGTCGGTCACGGTCCCGTAGGCCAGCGCGTCGGCGGTCACCACCGCGTCCCCGCCGCCGACCGGGCCGACCGAGACGTCGACGGTCGGGGTGTCGGGGGAGAGGTGGGCCAGCCGCAGCCAGCCCTCACCAGCGCCCGGACGGCCCTCCGGCGCGGCACCGGCCGGACCCGAGCCGGTCAGGACCCCGCCGACCACCGCCACGAGGACGACCAGCACCCGGACCCACGGACCCACGTTCCCCCCAGACGTCGTCGGCCGCCCCCGCCGGTGCCCGGCCCGCGGCCGGTGCGCACCCCGGCGCAGCGCGGCGCCGGGCCGACCCGGCGCCGCGCCCGTGCTCAGCGGCGGCCGCTGACCGGCTCGCTCCCCGAGTCCGACGCGTCGGGACGGACGGCGGGCTGGACGAGCGTGGGCGGCCCCTGCTCCGGGGGCGCCGCGTCGCCGGTCGCCGCCGCGGGGTCGACCGGGCGGATCTGCTGCGTCTGCTGCGGGGAGGGTGCCGGGGGGATGACCGCCTGCTGGGTGGGTGCGTCGGCGCGCACCGGGGGGCGGGTGGGCTGCCGGGCCGCGGCGGCCTCGCCCGCCCCGGGGCTCGGCCCGTCACCGGGGTGCACGGGGTACCGCGGTCCGGTCGGGGCCGGTGCCGCCTCCTGGGGCCCGGTGGCGGTCTGCGCGCGCTGCGGCCGGGTCTGCGGCCCCGCGACCTCCGGCGGGCGGGTGGCCTCGGCCTGGCCGGCCTGGCCGGGCTGCCCGGCGGCGCCGGTCTCGGCCGCAGCCGGCACGGGCGGGCGACCCGCGGCCGGCTCCGGGCGGCGGTCGCCGAGATCGGGCAGCCCGTCGAGGACCCGGCGGGCGTCGGCCAGCCGGCCCACCAGCTCGTCGCGGACGGCGCGGATCGCCGCGGCGGCCGCCTCGGCCTCGCTGACCACCCGGGCGGCGTGCTCCTCGGCGGCCGTGATCCGCTGCCGCGCGCGCTCGGCGGAGGTCCGCTCGCGCTCCTCCTCCAGGCGCGCGGTCTCCTGGCGGCGGGCGCGCTGGGCGATCTCGAAGTCCTCCTCGACCTTCGTCCGCCGGGCCTGGGACTCCGCGTCGAGCCGGTTCGCCTTCTCCTGCGCCTTGGTGACCAGCTCGTCGGCGCGGATCTGCGCCTTGCTGGCGATCTGCTCGGCGCTCTGCCGGGCCTCGGCGATCATGCGCTCGACCTCGGCCTGGCCGGCGGCGTGCCGCTCGAGCATGGCCCGCTCCTCGGCGGCGGTCTGCTCGCGCAGCGCCTGGGCCTCCTCCTCGGCCGTGCGCCGGATGTCGGCGGCCTCCTCCTCGGCCAGCCGCAGCATGTGGGAGATGCGCTCGCTCATGCCCTCGAAGGTGGCCGGGCCCGAGGAGGCCGCCTTGCGCCGCAGCTGGTCGAGCTCCCCGTGCAGGGCCGACAGCTGCCCGGCGAGGTCCGCGGCCCGGCCCATGGCGGCGTCCCGGTCGGCCAGCGCGACCCGCAGGTCGGCGTCGAGCCGTTCGATCGTCTCGGCCACCTGGTGCCGGTCGTAGCCCCGCAGCACCACGTCGAACGAGTGCTGGGCCTCACGCATGGGCACCGGGTCACGGCGCGGATCGGTCATGCTCTCATCCTCGCAGAGTCGATCGCGGCGGGTGCCTGGCGAGGCTACTGCCCCGCAGGGTGGTCCCAGCCCTCCCGGGCAGCGTGCCACGGGACCGCCCGACAGCGCGCGACCCCGCCGGGTGGCCCGGCGGGGTCGCGGTGGGTGCGGCGCGGACCCGGCGCGCTCACACTCCCCGGAACCGGTTGATCGCGGAGAGGTGCCGCTCGCGCTTGGCGGTGTCCCGGACGCCGAGACCCTCCTCGGGGGCGAGGGTCAGGACGCCGACCTTGCCCTGGTGCAGGTTGCGGTGGACGTCGCAGGCGGCCTGCCCGACCTCGTCCATCGGGTAGACCTTCGACAGGGTCGGGTGAACCAGGCCGCGGTCGATGAGCCGGTTGGCCTCCCACGCCTCCTTGTAGTTGGCGAAGTGGCTGCCGACGATCCGCTTGAGGTTCATCCACAGGTAGCGGTTGTCGTACTGGTGCAGGTACCCGCTGGTGGACGCGCAGGTCACGATCGTGCCGCCCTTCTTGGCGACGTAGACGCTGGCGCCGAAGGTCTCCCGGCCCGGGTGCTCGAAGACGATGTCGGGGTCGTCCCCGCCGGTCAGCTCGCGGATGCGCTTGCCGAACCGCTGCCACTCCTTGGGGTCCTGGGTGTCCTCGTCCTTCCAGAACCGGTAGCCCTCGGCGGAGCGGTCGATGACCAGCTCGGCGCCCATCGAGCGCACGATCTCGGCCTTCCCCGGGCTGGACACCACGCAGACCGGGATCGCGCCCCCGTTGAGGGCCATCTGGGTGGCGTAGGACCCCAGCCCGCCCGAGGCCCCCCAGATGAGGACGACGTCGCCCTGCTTCATGCCCGCCCCGTTGCGGGAGACCAGCTGCCGGTAGGCGGTGGAGTTGACCAGCCCCGGGGAGGCGGCCTCCTCCCACGACAGGTGCGCCGGCTTGGGCATCAGCTGGTTGCTCTTGACCAGCGCGAGCTCGGCCAGGCCGCCGAAGTTGGTCTCGAAGCCCCAGATCCGCTGCTGCGGGTCGAGCATGGTGTCGTCGTGGCCGGCGTGGTCCTCCAGCTCCACCGACAGGCAGTGCGCCACCACCTCGTCGCCGGGCTTCCAGGTGTTCACCCCGGGCCCGGTGCGCAGCACCACCCCGGCCAGGTCCGAGCCGACCACGTGGTAGGGCAGGTCGTGCCGCTTGGCCAGGTCGTGCAGGCGGCCGTAGCGCTCCAGGAACCCGAAGGTCGACACCGGCTCGAAGATCGACGTCCAGACGGTGTTGTAGTTCACCGAGGAGGCCATCACCGCCACGATCGCCTCACCGGGGCCCAGCTCCGGGGTGGGCACCTCCTCCACGTGCAGCGCCTTGCGCGGGTCCTTGTCCCGGGTGGCCAGGCCCTCGAACATGTCCTGCTCGTCCTTGCGCACCAGCACCCCCCGGTAGGACTCCGGGACCGGCAGCCCGGCCAGGGCGTCGAGGTGGTCGCTGAGGATGGCGTCCCTGATGTCGTCCACGTGGTCTCCCGGGTCTTCGTCGGCTCGTGAGGCAGTGCGGTGGCGCAGGATGTTACCGGCGGGTAGCCGCGAGGGCGGGCACCCGTCCGGAGTGGTGGCTCAGTGGCCCGACCGGGCGGGCTCCACGAGCTCGACGAGGACGCCTCCGGCGTCCTTGGGGTGCACGAAGTTGACCCGGCTGCCGGCCGTGCCGCGCTTGGGCGTGTCGTACAGGAGCCGCAGCCCGCGCTGCCGGAGGGTGTCGGCGACGGCCTCGACGTCGTCCACCCGGAAGGCGAGCTGCTGGAGGCCCGGGCCCGAGCGGCCGATGAACGTCGCGATCGTGGACTCCGGCGTCAGGGGCGCGAGCAGCTGGATGCGGGTCTCGCCGTCGCCGACGGCGAGCATCGCCTCGCGCACGCCCTGCTCCTCGTTGACCTCCTCGTGCACCGAGCGCACCTCGAAGGCCCGGGCGTAGAAGGCCAGGGCCTCGTCGAGGTCCGGGACGGCGATCCCCACGTGATCGATCGTCGTGAGCAGGCCGGCGGGCAGGCGGGTGCGGGCGTCGTCGGTCACGGTCGGAGTGTGGACCAAGACGTCTGGGACGTCATCCCGGTGTGGCGTGGCTCACGCGGGTCCGAGGCCCGCCCGGGTCCCGGCCTCCCGGCCCGCCCGCACCGGTGTGGTCCGCGTCACGGTCGTCGACCGGGCGGTGACCCCCGCATATCCTCGGAGGGATCGACGCCGCGTCCCGTCGCGGCCGTCCCCACGCGGTCGCCAGTGCCGGCGGCCCCGGCACAGGAGGCTCGATGTCCCGCTCGGTCATCGTCAGCGGCGCCCGCACCCCGATGGGCCGCCTGCTCGGCTCGCTCAAGGACTTCTCCGCCGCCGACCTCGGTGGCGTCGCGATCAGGGCCGCCCTGGAGCGCGCGGGCATCCCCGGCGACCAGGTCGACTACGTGATCATGGGGCAGGTCATCCAGGCCGGGGCCGGGCAGAACCCGGCCCGCCCCGCCGCGGTCGCCGGTGGCATCCCCATGTCGGTGCCGTCGTTGACGCTCAACAAGGTCTGCCTCTCCGGCCTCGACGCCATCGCGCTGGCCGACCAGCTCATCCGCGCCGGCGAGTTCGACGTCGTGGTCGCCGGCGGCATGGAGTCGATGACCCGGGCCCCGCACCTGCTGCCCACCTCGCGCACCGGCACGAAGTACGGCGACGCCGCGCTCGTCGACTCGATGGCCCACGACGGGCTGTCGGACACCTTCGACCAGGTCGCCATGGGGGTGCTGACGGAGCAGGCCAACGGCCGCTACGACCTGACCCGCGAGGAGCAGGACGCCTTCGCCGCGGCCAGCCACCAGAAGGCCGCCGCCGCGCAGAAGAACGGCCTCTTCGACGACGAGATCACCCCTGTGCTGATCCCGCAGCGCAAGGGCGACCCGATCGAGTTCCGCGAGGACGAGGGCATCCGCGCCGACACCACCGCCGAGAGCCTGGCCAAGCTGAAGCCGGCTTTCGGCAAGGACGGCACGATCACCGCGGGGTCGGCCTCGCAGATCTCCGACGGCGCCTGCGCGGTCGTGGTGATGAGCGCCGAGAAGGCCGCCGAGCTGGGGCTGACCCCGCTGGCCGAGATCGGCGCGCACGGCGTGGTCGCCGGCCCCGACGCCACGCTGCAGAGCCAGCCGTCGCGGGCGATCCAGAAGGCCTGCGCGCGGGAGGGCATCGACCCGGCCGACCTGGACCTGGTGGAGCTCAACGAGGCCTTCGCCGCGGTCGGCATCGTCTCCACCCGCGAGCTGGGCATCGACCCCGAGAAGGTCAACCCCAACGGTGGCGCGATCGCCCTGGGGCACCCGATCGGCATGAGCGGGGCGCGGATCGTCCTGCACCTGGCCCTCGAGCTCGGCCGCCGCGGTGGTGGCGTCGGCGCCGCCGCGCTCTGCGGGGGCGGCGGGCAGGGGGACGCGCTGGTCCTCCGGGTCCCCGCTCGCGGGTGACCGACCCGCTCCAGCACGCCGCCGGCCCCGCCCCCCACCCCGGGAGGCGGGGCCGGCGCGCGGTGGACGCCGGTGACCTCGTCGAGCGCGCCCGCCGCGGCGAGGCCCGGGCCGTCGCGCGGCTCATCTCGGTCGTCGAGGACGCCGGGCCCGCGGTGCGCGAGGTCGCGGCCGCACTGGCGCCGCACGGCGGCCGCGCCCAGGTCGTCGGCCTGACCGGTGCCCCCGGGGTCGGCAAGTCGACGACGACGGCAGCCCTCGTGCGGGCGCTGCGGCAGGCCGGCCGGCGGGTCGGCGTCCTCGCGGTCGACCCGTCGTCCCCCTTCTCCGGCGGTGCGCTGCTCGGTGACCGGGTGCGCATGCAGCAGGCCGCCGGGGACGACGGCGTCTACATCCGCTCCATGGCCACCCGCGGCCACCTCGGCGGCCTGGCCGTGGCCACCCCGCTGGCGCTGCGCGTCCTGGACGCCGCCGGCTGCGACGTGGTGCTGGTCGAGACGGTGGGCGTCGGGCAGTCCGAGCTCGACGTCGCCTCGCTGGCCGACACCACCGTCGTCCTGCTGGCCCCCGGCATGGGGGACGGCATCCAGGCGGCCAAGGCCGGCATCCTCGAGGTGGCCGACGTCCTGGTGGTCAACAAGGCCGACCGGGAGGGCGCGGACCGGACCGTGCGGGAGCTGCGGGCGATGACCCTGCTCGGCAGCGGCGCCGACCGGCCGGGGGCGTGGCGGCCGCCGGTGTGCCGCACCGTCGCGGTCCGGGAGACCGGCAGCGGGGTCGAGGCGGTGCTCGACGCGGTCGCCGCGCACCGGGACTGGCTCGCCGCCTCCGGGGAGGGGCACCGCCGGCGCACCCGGCGGGCCCGGCGGGAGGTGGAGGCCGTGGCCCTCGACGGACTCCGGCGGCGGATGGGCGAGGTGCGCGGGTCGGCCGCGCTGCACGCCCTCGCCGAGCGGGTGGTGGCGGGGGAGACCGACGCCTACCGGGCGGCCGACGAACTGGTCGCGCGCCTCTGACCCCTGCCGGGGCAGGATGGCGGGGTGAACGGGAAGCCGGACGCCGTCGTCGTCGGAGCCGGGCCCAACGGCCTGGCCGCCGCCCTCCGGCTGGCCGGGGCCGGGCTGCGGGTGCAGGTGGTCGAGCAGGCCGACCGGCCGGGCGGCGGCCTGCGCACCGAGGAGCTGATCCGCTCCGGCGTCCGGCACGACGTCTGCTCGACGGTGCACCCGATGGCCGCGGCGTCCCCCTTCTTCGAGGAGTTCGACCTGCCCGGCCGCGGGGTCCGGCTGGTCCACCCGGAGATCTGCTACGCCCACCCGCTCGACGGCGGCCGGGCCGCGGTCTCCCGGCACTCGCTGGCCGCGACCGCGGCCGGGCTGGGCGCCGACGGCCCGGCGTACGAGCGGCTGTTCGGGCCGCTGGTCGAGCACGCCGACGACGTCATCGACTTCTTCCTCACCAGCCGGCTGCGCCGGCTGCCCACCCGCAGCGTCGGCGCCGTCACGAGGTTCGGGCTGGAGGCGCTGCCCAACGTGCGCCGGCTGGCCCGCCGGTACTTCGACGGCGAGGAGGGCCAGGCGCTCGTCGCCGGGGCCGCCGCGCACGGCATGCTCGACCTGTCGCGGCCGCTGACCGCGGGCCTCGGCATGGTGCTGGGCATGCTCGCCCACCACGGGGGATGGCCGCTGGTCGAGGGGGGGTCGCAGGCGCTCGCCGACGCGATGGTCACCGCCCTGGAGCAGCAGGGCGGCGAGGTCGTCACCGGGCACCTGGTCACCGACCTACGGGAGTTCGAGGGCGTCCCGGCCGTGCTGCTGGACACCTCGCCCCGGGCGTTCGTCGCGATGGCCGGCGACCGGGTGCACGAGGGCTACCGGCGGTGGGTGGGCCGCTACCGGCACGGCCCCGGGGTCTTCAAGATCGACTGGATCCTCTCCGAGCCCGTGCCGTGGGCCCACCCCGAGGTGCGCCGGGCCGGCACCGTGCACGTCGCCGGCACGCTCGCCGAGACGATGGCGGGGGAGGAGGGGCCCGCGCACGGCCGGGTCGTCGAGCGGCCGTACGTGCTCGCCGTCCAGCCCACCGTCGTCGACCCGACCCGCGCCCCCGGGGGCGAGCACGTGTTCTGGGCCTACGTGCACGTGCCGCACGGCTGCCCGGTGGACATGACCGAGCGGATCGAGGCGCAGGTCGAGCGGTTCGCGCCGGGGTTCCGCGACACGGTCGTCGCGCGCGCCACGAAGGACGCCACCGAGATGCAGCGGTGGAACCCCAACCACATCGGCGGGGACATCTCCAACGGCGAGGCCTCGCTGCGGCAGATGCTGGCCCGGCCGGTGCCGCGCTGGAACACCTACCGGACGCCGGTGCGCGGGGTGTACCTCGCCTCGGCGGCCACCCCGCCCGGCCCGGCGGTGCACGGCATGTGCGGGGACAACGCGGCCCGGGTGGCCCTGGCCGACGTCTTCGGGGTCCGGGAGGTGCCGGCGCTGCGGCCCGCCCCCGTCTGACCCGCCGTCCCCGGCGTCCCGCGGGTGCCGGCGCCGGTGCCGCGGGCGGGCCGGCACGTAACCTGTCGGACCATGAGCCGACCGCTGGGGCTGCCGTTCGACCCCATCGAGCGCGCCGGCGAGACGTGGGAGCAGCGCTTCGGCCCCGCGGCCGCCATGCGCGCGGCCACGTCGGTGTTCCGGGTGCAGCAGATCCTGCTGGCCCGCTTCGACGCCGCCCTGCGGCCGCACGAGCTCACCTTCGCCCGCTACGAGGTCCTGGTGCTGCTCACCTTCAGCCGCACCGGGGAGCTGCCGCTCAAGGTGATCGGCAGCCGGCTGATGGTGCACCCGACCAGCGTCACCAACGCCATCGACCGGCTCGTGGCCGCCGGCTACGTCGAACGCCGGCCCAACCCGGCCGACGGGCGCGGCGTCCTGGCCCGCATCACCGAGCGCGGGCGCGCCGTCGTCGAGGAGGCGACCGCCGCGCTCACCGGGCTGGACTTCGGGCTGGGCGACCTGGCCGAGGGCGAGCTCGACACGCTCTTCGACATCCTGCGGCGGGTGCGGCTGGCCGCCGGGGACGTCGCCGAGGCGCCGTCGCCGGCCCGGGCGACGCCCCCGGCGGACCGGCGCAGCGCGGTGGGATGATCGAGGTCATGCAGCCGACCCGCTCCGGACGTCCCGACCCGCGCGCGCAGGCCCAGCAGGCGCAGATGGCCGCCGCCATGGCCGGTGCCGTCGACCTCGCCGCGGTCAAGGCCCGGTCCGAGGCCGCGGCCCGGGCCCAGGCCGCGCCGCCGCCCGCACCCGGCGGCCCGGCCGGTGCACCCGGCTCCGCGGTCGTCGACGTGACCGAGGCGACCTTCCAGGCCGAGGTGCTCGACCGCTCCTTCCAGGTCCCGGTCGTCCTCGACCTCTGGGCCGAGTGGTGCGGCCCGTGCAAGCAGCTGTCCCCGGTGCTCGAGCGGCTGGCCGCCGAGGGCGGCGGGTCCTGGGTGCTGGCCAAGGTCGACGTCGACGCCAACCCGGCGCTCGCCCAGGGCCTGCGGGTCCAGGGCATCCCGGCGGTCAAGGCCGTCTGGCAGGGCCAGCTGGTGGCCGAGTTCACCGGCGCGATCCCCGAGGAGCAGGCCCGCCAGTTCGTCACCGAGCTGGTCCGCGCCACCACCGGCGGCGCCGTGCCCGACGGGGAGGCCGGCCCGGTCGAAGCCGAGGACCCGCGCCTCGACGTCGCCGAGTCGGCGCTGGAGCGCGGCGACCTGGCCGCGGCGGAGGCGGCCTACCAGGCCATCCTCGACACCGAGCCCGACCACCCCGTGGCCGGGCTGGCCCTGCGGCAGGTGCAGCTGTTCCGGCGTGCGGACGCCGCCGGCCCCGACGCGCTGGCCGCGGCCGACGCCGCTCCGGACGACGTCGCCGCGCAGACCCGCGCGGCGGACTTCCTGCTGGGCACCGGGGACGTCGAGGGCGCCTTCGCCCGGCTGCTCGACGTGGTGCGGCGGACCGCCGGCGACGACCGCGACCAGGCCCGCAAGCACCTGGTGGAGCTGTTCGCCGTCGTCGGGGACCAGGACCCCCGCGTGGCCGACGCACGGCGGGCCCTCACCCTCGCCCTCTACTGAAAGGACCCCCTCCTCCCCACGCCTCGCGGGCTCGGCGCGGGTCCCGGGAGGGGGCCGCCCTCCTCCCCACGCCTCGCGGGCTCGGCGCGGGTCCCGGGAGGGGGCCGCCCTCCACCCCACGCCTCGCGGGCTCGGCGCGGGTCCCGGGAGGGGGCCGCCCTCCTCCCCACGCCTCGCGGGCTCGGCGCGGGTCCCGGGAGGGGGCCGCCGGCCCCGGTTCAGACGCCGACGTCGCAGGCGGACGGCCCCAGGAAGAAGCCGTTGCGGAACAGGTCGACCAGACCGAAGCCGGTGAGCTCGACGGAGGGGACGACCGCCGGGTCGTTGCCGTAGGTGAGGAGGAACTGCACGCTCTCGTCGACGTCGCCCGGGGAGATGTCGGCGGAGGTGAGCGCGCCGTCGGAGAACACCGCGGAGAACCAGCCGGTCAGGCAGACGGCGGACCGGACCGCGTCCTCGTCGTCGGTCGACAGGCCCAGCTGGTCACGCGCGGCGAGGGCGTAGGGCAGCGAGATCGCGGTGATGACGGCGTAGTCGGCCCCGCCGAGCTCCTCGTACACGGGCCCGGCGAGGTCCTCGACGTCGAAGCCGACCAGCGCATCGTCCGGGCAGTACACGAGGTCGAGGTCCCCCGGCGCGCACCCGGGCGGCCCGCCGCGGAAGGCCTCGAGGTCCGGCGGCCGGAAGGTCTCGTCGAAGACCTGGTCGAAGGCGAGGGTCCAGAACTCCGGCAGGGCGGTGTCGGCGATGTCGAGCGTCTCGGCGAAGGGGGCGTTGCCGCCGCTGGCCCGCTCCTGGGGGTCGTCGAAGGCGCTCTGGGTGAAGGGCCGTTGCGCGGAGAAGTTGTCCCGGCAGGCGGTGGGACCGGCCTCGAAGCCCTCCTGGAAGGCCGAGACGCGGTCGAAGTAGGAGCCGTGCGCCGCGTCCACGGTGCTGCCGGTGCCCACCGGGTCGCGCAGCAGCAGGTAGCCGCGCAGCACCTCGTCGAGCTCGGGCGCCCGGATCTGGCTGAACTCCGCCTCCCCGTCGGCCACCCACCCGGTCCAGGCACCGGCCAGGCAGTCGGCCTGGGTCTCGACGGAGATGGAGTAGTCGGGGTAGCCCACCCGGGCCTGGACGGCGTGGCCGAACTCGTGGGCCATCACCAGGGCCGGGATGAACCGGCCGTACCCCTCGGCCAGCTCGGTGAGGAATGCCCGGTCGTAGCTGATCGCGTCGGAGTTGGGCACGCCGGGCGCCTGGCAGTAGAACGCGTTGCCCTCCACCTCGGACGGGTCCGCGCCGCAGCCGATGCCCTGCGGGTAGGCGGCCGGGTCGACGTCACCCGGGTCGACGCTGAAGTAGCCGCCCTGCAGCGGTACGAGGTCCTGCCCCCAGACCGCCGGGAGCTGGACCGCCCAGTAGGTCTCCAGGTCGGCCAGCGCGTTGCGCGCCTGCACGTCGATCGGGCCCTGCCCGGCACCGGTGATGCCGACGGCGCCGGGGTCGACGTCCGGGAGCGGGGCCTGCCCGGGTGTGGCCCGGCCGACGATGACCACCGAGCAACCGGTGACCAGCAGCAGGACGGCCGCGGCCACCAGGGCCGCGGCCGTTCGACACGGCGGGTGCGCAGGCATCTCGTGCCCGATGGTCGCACCGCCGCGGCGCCCCCGCCGCCCGGGCGGGTGGCGGGGGGCGCCGGCAGGGCGGGTCAGACCCCCAGGTCGCAGGCGGTGCCCCCCTGCAGGAACCCGTCCCGGAAGGCGCCGACGAGCTCGAAGCCGGAGAGCTCCACGTTGGGCAGCACCGAGTCGTCCTGCCCGTGGCCGAGGAGGAACAGGATCGCCTCGTCGACGTCACCGGGGGACAGCTCGGTGTCCGCGAAGTCGCCGTCGAAGAAGCGGGCGGCGTACCAGCCGGTCAGGCAGACCGTCGAGATGGTGCCGGCGCTGTCGTCGGTGGACAGCCCGAGCTGCGCCCGCGCCGCCTGGGCGTAGGGCAGCGAGATCGCGGTGGCCACCGCGAAGTCGCCGAACTCCTGGTAGGCCGGGCGGAGCAGGTCGGTCTCGTCGGCGTAGACGGTCGAGTCCGCGGCGCAGAAGCCCAGGTCGCGGTCCTCGGCCCCCATGTCACCGCACGCGGGCGCGGTGCCGTCGAAGGGCTCGATCGCCGGGGCGTCGAAGGCGGCGCCGCCGACCTGCGGGAACCACGAGTCGTAGAAGGCCGGCAGGGACAGCTCGACGATCTCCTGGATGTCCGCGTAGTCGGCGTTGCCCTCGGTGGCCTCCTCCGCCTCGTCGAACTCGGCGGCGGTGAACACGCGCTCGGGGCCGAACTCGTCGCGGCAGGTGCCGACACCACCGGTGTACCCGGCGTAGAACCCGGAGACGCGGTCGAAGCCCGATCCGTGGGCGCCCTCGACGGTCTCGTCGGTGAGCCCGACCGGGTCGCGCAGCTCGATGAAGCCGAGCAGGACGTCGTCGAGCTCGGAGACCCGCAGCGCGACGTGCTCGGCGTTGCCGTCGACGACCCAGCGGGTGAACGCGCCGGCGAAGCAGTCGGCCTGCGTCTCGTCGCGGATGGTCACCTCGCTGAAGCCGAACCGGCCCTGCATGGCGTGGCCGAACTCGTGGGCCATGACCGCCGGGCCGAGGAAGCGGCCGTGCAGCTCACCGAGCTCCTGCAGCAGCGAGCTGTCGTAGACGATGACGTCGCAGTTCAGCTCGTAGAAGGCGTTGCCCTCCACCTCCGCGGGGTCGATGGGCAGCCGGGCGCAGCCGACCCCGGTCGGGGGGTAGCGGCTCTCGTCGATGTCGTCGGCGTCGACGGAGAAGTAGCCGCCCTGCAGCGGGGTCAGCGGCTCGCCGTAGAACTCGGGGTAGGCCTGCTCCCAGAAGGTGGTGAGGTCGGCCAGCGCGTTGCGCGCGTAGCGGTCGATGTCGCTGTCGGTGGCCCCGGTGACGAGGAACTCCTCGGCCGTCACGTCGGTGACCGGGCGGGCCGCGGACGCGGTCCCGGTGACCGTGCTGGAGCAACCTGCGAGCAGCACGCTGCCCACGGCGGCCGCGGCGATCGCGCGGCTCAGGACATGCCTCATGGAGCCTGGTTCCCTCGGGTCGGACGGTGCCGCCGCGCACCGGCGGCGGGCGGAGCCGGCACATGATGCCCGCTGCCCGCCCGTCGAGGGGTGTTTCGCCGCGTCGCGGTGGGACGAGTTCGTCGTCAGCCCACCGTGATCGGGTGCTCACGAAGGGTCCCCGTGCGGCGCCGGCCGCCGCACGGGGACCCGTGCTCGGTCAGCCCTCGTGCACCAGCCAGACGGTGCCCAGGGGCGGCGCCGACAGGACCGCGGAGTACGGCTGGCCGTGCCAGGGCTCCTCGACGGCGTCGATGCCGCCCATGTTGCCCACCCCGGAGCCGCCGTAGCCGTCGGCGTCGGTGTTGAGCACCTCCCGCCAGCGCCCGCCGTGCGGCAGGCCGATGCGGTACTCGTGGTGCGGGTTGCCGGCGAAGTTGGCCACGCAGGCCAGCGCCCGGGGGCCGTCCTCGCCGGGGAGACCGCGGCGGAGGAAGGACAGCACGTTGCCGGAGGCGTCGTTGGCATCGATCCACTCGAAGCCGGCCGGGTCGGTGTCCTGCGTGTAGAGCGCCGGCAGCTCGCGGTAGCGGGCGTTGAGGTCGGTGACCAGCTGCAGCACGCCGCGGTGCGCCGGGTCGTCGAGGTGCCACCAGTCCAGCGAGCGGCTCTCGGCCCACTCGGCGTCCTGCGCGAACTCCGAGCCCATGAACAGCAGCTGCTTGCCCGGGTGGGCCCACATGTAGGCCAGGTAGGCCCGCAGGTTGGCCAGCTGCTGCCACCGGTCACCCGGCATCTTCCGCAGCAACGAGCCCTTGCCGTACACGACCTCGTCGTGGCTGATCGGCAGCACGTAGTTCTCGGAGTAGGCGTAGATCATCGAGAACGTCAGCTGGCCGTGGTGGTAGCTGCGGTGCACCGGCTCCTTGGACATGTACGCCAGGGAGTCGTGCATCCAGCCCATGTTCCACTTGAAGCCGAAGCCCAGGCCGCCGAGGTGCGTCGGGCGGGTGACCCCCGGCCAGGCCGTCGACTCCTCGGCCACGGTGATGACTCCCGGCACCTCCCGGTACACGGTCGCGTTCATCTCCTGGAGGAACTCCACCGCCTCCAGGTTCTCCCGGCCGCCGTACTGGTTGGGCGACCACTGCCCTTCCTCGCGCGAGTAGTCCAGGTACAGCATCGAGGCGACGGCGTCGACCCGGATGCCGTCGATGTGGAACTCCTTGCACCAGTACAGGGCGTTGGCGACCAGGAAGTTGCGCACCTCGCGGCGGCCGAAGTCGAAGACGAGGGTGCCCCAGTCCGGCTGCTCGCCCCGCCGCGGGTCGCCGTGCTCGTACAGCGGGGTGCCGTCGAAGCGGGCCAGCGCCCAGTCGTCCTTCGGGAAGTGGGCGGGGACCCAGTCGACGATCACGCCGATGCCGGCCTGGTGGGCCCGGTCGACGAGGTAGCGGAAGTCGTCGGGGCTGCCGTGCCGGGCGGTGGGCGCGTAGTAGGAGGTGACCTGGTACCCCCACGACCCGCCGAAGGGGTGCTCGGCGACCGGCATGAACTCGATGTGGGTGAACCCGGCGTCGACCACGTAGTCGATCAGCTCGTCGGCCAGCTCCCGGTAGGACAGGCCCTGCCGCCAGGAGCCGGCGTGCACCTCGTAGACGCTCATCGGCCGCTGGTGCCAGCCGGCCTCGGCGCGGCGGGCCAGCCACTCGTCGTCCCCCCACTCGTGGGTGGACTCGGTGACGACCGAGGCGTTGGCCGGCGGGACCTCGGTGGCGAAGGCCAGCGGGTCGGACTTGTGCCGCCAGTGCCCGTCGGCCCCGAGCACGTGGAAGCGGTACTTGCTGCCGACCGGGACGCCCGGGATGAAGACCTCCCACACGCCCGAGGAGCCCAGCGAGCGCATCGGGTAGGCGCGGGCCTCCCAGTAGTCGAAGTCACCGGTCACCCGGACGCCGCGGGCGTTGGGCGCCCACACGGCGAACGAGACGCCCTGGACCTGCCCGCGGGGGGTGTCGTAACGGCGCACGTGCGAGCCGAGCACCTCCCAGAGCCGCTCGTGCCGGCCCTCGCTGATCAGGTGCCGGTCGATCTCACCGACCGTCGGCAGCCAGCGGTAGGGGTCGTCGACCTCGTAGGTCTGCCGGCCGCCGTGCTCGTCGGAGTAGCTGACCTCGAGCAGGTAGTCGCCGGGCTGGTGCGGCAGCCGGGCCTCGTGGATGCCGCCGCCGTGCAGCTGGTGCGCCTCGTACCGCGCGCCGTCCTGGTCGACGACCACCACCGAGACGGCGTCCGGCCGCAGGGCGCGGACCGCCCAGCCGTCGCCGGTCCGGTGCGCGCCGAGCACGCTGTGCGGCGAGTAGGACCAGCCCTCGACGACGGCCCGCAGCTCGTCGCCGGTCACCTCGGACGGCGCGGACTGGCGGGCGTGCGCGGCGGCCACGGTGTCCGGCGCGCGGTCGTCGGGCACGTCGGTGGGGGCGGGACCGGGCCGGGCGCCCGGCTCGCCGCTGCCACCACCGGGGGAGTCGGGGGCCCCCTCACCCGGCTGCGCGGGCGCGCCGGTGCCGTCGCCCGGCTCGGCGACGGGGCCCGGGGCGACGACGGGCGGGGTCGTGCCGCCCTGGGCGACGACGTCGTCGCCCTGCTCCCCGAGGGCACGCGGCCCGGTGTCCCCGGCCACGGCGGAGGCGGCCTTCTTGCGGGGGGCCCGCTTGGCGGGCGCCGTCGCGGCCGGGTCCCCGGTCCGCGCCCCCGCGGGGGCCGCGCCGGGCTCGGTGGTGGCCTCGGCGACCTTCTTCGCCGCCTTCCGGACCGCCGTGCCGGCCTTCTTCGCCGCCGCGGTGGCCTTCTCGGCCGGCGCCTTCTTCGCGGTCGTCCTCCTCGCGGTGGTCTTCTTCGCGGGGGCGCCCTCGGCCGGCTCGCCGGCGGCCGTGGTCTTCTTCGCGGCGCGCTTGCGGGCAGGAGCGTTGACGACCGGGCCCGGTTCGGCGGCCTCGGCCGCGGCCGTGCGCTCCTCGACGGCGGCCTGCAGCTCCTCCTTCGTCGCCGGGGTCTGCGCGTCGGGCCGGGGGGAGCCGGTGGTGTCGTCGGGCGATGTCATCGCGTGCCGTCCTCTTCCGTGCGGTCGGTCGGGGTCGCTGGGCCGGGGCCGGAGCTCAGCCCGCGGCGGTGATCCGGGACAGGGACTGCAACGGGATCATGAGCCAGTGCGGGCGGTTGCGCGCCTCGTAGACGCACTCGTAGACGGCCTTGTCCGCCTCGAACGCCCGCAGCAGCGGGGAGTCCCCGCACGGGTCGGCACCGCTGGCGGCGGAGTACCCGGCGCAGAACGCGGCCCGGTTGCGCTCTGCCCACTCCTGCGCCCGGTATGCCCGCTGCGGGTCCTCGGGCTGCTCGACGAGCATGTGCCGGGCGGCGTAGTCGAAGCTGCGCAGCATCCCGGCGACGTCCCGCATGGGGCTGTCGAGCTCCCGCCGGGCGGCCAGCGGCCGGGCCGGCTCGCCCTCGAAGTCGAGCACCACCCAGCCGGTGGCGGTGCGCAGCACCTGCCCGAGGTGCAGGTCGCCGTGCACCCGCTGCCGGACCACGGGCTCGGCGGCTCCGGCCACCGCGGCGTAGACCGCGCGCAGCCCCTCGGCGTGCTCGGCCAGCTGCGGGACGACCGCGGTCGCCGCCTCCAGCCGCGCGGTCATCTGCTCGGCGATCGTGGCGAACCACGCCTCGTCGGCCGGCTCGGTGGGCAGGACCGCGGCCATGTCGGCGTGCACCGACGCGGTCGCCGCGCCGAGGCGCTCGCTGTCGGCGGCGAAGTCGCCGCCGACCTCGTCGGCGTGCAGGTCCCCCTCGGCGTAGAGGTCCCGCACGCTGGCCGTGGCCAGCCGCCAGCCGTCGCTGGCGTTGGGCACGAACGTCTGCAGCATCGCCACCGTCGCCGGCGGCACCGACGGGTCGGGGTCGTCGATCTCGATGTACCCCAGCAGCGGCGCGATGTGCGGGTTCTGCGTCTTGCGCAGCGCGTCGTGGACCTCGACGTCCGGGTTGAGCCCGGGCTCCAGGCGGCGGAACAGCTTGAAGATCGCCTCCGAGCCGTACACCAGCGAGGTGTTGCTCTGCTCGGTGGAGACGATGTCGCCCGGCAGGCCCTCGGGGATGTAGGCCACCCCCGCCGGGTGGAAGTGCATCGGGCCGATGGTGGAGGCGCTGACCAGGTGCACCAGCCACGGCACCGTGGCGTCGCGGTCGCGCATCGCGTCGTAGGCGTAGCTCTCCCGGTCGCCGGAGGGCACCGCCCCGATGAACGCCGAGCTGAGGTCCTCGGCCGGCGACTCCCGCCAGGACAGCGGCACCAGGTAGGTCTCGGCGGCGCCGTCGGCGTAGGCGACCCGCACCCGGTGGACGGAGAGGACCGGGTCGGCCTGGTCGAGCAGGAAGCCCTCCTCGGTGACGTCGGCCCACTCGCGGCCCTTGCCGCCGAACCAGCGCTGGTGCGGCATCCAGTCGCGCAGCAGGTCGGTCAGTGCGGTGCGCGGGGTGGCGCTCATCGGTCTCCTCCGGTGGGGACGTCGTCACCGGTCCGGGTGTCGCTGTCCCCCGGGATCTCCTCGGCGGCGGTGACCAGGCCGGCCGCCAGGAGCGACTCGGCGACCGGGCTGGTCGCGGTGGTCTCCCAGTCCTCCGGCTCCTCGACCGGCGGCTCGACCGGCTTGGCCAGCTCGAACCAGTAGAAGCCGTGCCCGGACAGGGTGAGCATGTACGGCAGGACGCCGATCTGCGGGAACTCCACCCGGCCGGTCAGCTCGACGGGCGTGTAGCCCTCGAAGCGGCGCAGGTCGAGCTCCACCGGCTGCGGGAAGCGGGACAGGTTGTTGACGCAGAGCACCACGTCGTCCCCGAACTCCCGGACGAACGAGAGCACCGTGGGGTTGCGCGACCCGATCTCGGCGTAGCTGCCCAGCCCGAAGGTCGGGTGCTGCTTGCGCACGTGGATCATCTGCCGGATCCAGTGCAGCATCGACGTGGTGTTGCGCAGCTGCTGCTCGACGTTGGTGGTCTGGTAGCCGTAGACCGGGTCCATGTTCAGCGGCAGGTACATCCGCTGGGGGTCGGCGGTGGAGAACCCGCCGTTGCGGTCCGGGGTCCACTGCATCGGCGTCCGGACGCCGTCCCGGTCGCCGAGCCAGATGTTGTCGCCCATCCCGATCTCGTCGCCGTAGTAGAGGACCGGCGACCCCGGGAGGGAGAGCAGGAGCGCGTTGAACAGCTCCAGGGTGTCCATGTCGTTGTCCAGCAGCGGCGCCAGCCGGCGGCGGATGCCGATGTTGGCCTTCATGCGGGGGTCCTTGGCGTACTCCGCCCACATGTAGTCGCGCTCCTCGTCGGTGACCATCTCCAGGGTCAGCTCGTCGTGGTTGCGCAGGAAGATGCCCCACTGGCAGTTGTCCGGGATGTCCGGGGTGGAGGCCATGATCTCCGAGATCGGGAAACGCTGCTCCCGGCGCACGGCCATGAACAGCCGCGGCATCACCGGGAAGTGGAAGGCCATCTGGCACTCGTCGCCGTCCTCGCCGAAGTACTCGACGACGTCGGCCGGCCACTGGTTGGCCTCGCACAGCAGCACCCGGTCGGGGTAGTCGGCGTCGACGACCTTCCGGACGTGCTTGAGGAACTCGTGGGTCCGCGGCAGGTTCTCGCAGTTGGTCCCCTCGTCCTCGAACAGGTAGGGGACGGCGTCGAGGCGGAAGCCGTCGATGCCGAGGTCCAGCCAGAACCGCAGGGCGTCGACGATCGCCTCCTGCACCCGCGGGTTCTCGAAGTTGAGGTCCGGCTGGTGGGAGAAGAAGCGGTGCCAGAAGTACTGCTTGCGCACCGGGTCGAACGTCCAGTTCGAGCTCTCGGTGTCGACGAAGATGATCCGCGCGTCGCCGTAGCCGGAGTCGTCGTCGGCCCACACGTAGAAGTCACCGTAGGGCCCGTCGGGGTCGCTGCGGCTGGCCTGGAACCAGGGGTGCTGGTCCGAGGTGTGGTTCATGACGAAGTCGATGATCACGCGGATGCCGCGGGAGTGGGCCGCGGTGAGGAACTCCTCGAAGTCCTCGATGTCGCCGAACTCCGGCAGCACCGCGGTGTAGTCGCTGACGTCGTAGCCGCCGTCGCGCAGCGGGGAGGCGAAGAACGGCGGCAGCCAGAGGCAGTCGACGCCCAGCCACTGGAGGTAGTCCAGCTTGTCGATCATGCCGCGCAGGTCGCCGACGCCGTCGGCGTTGCTGTCGGCGAAGCCGCGGACCAGCACCTCGTAGAAGACGGCGCGCTTGTACCACTCGGGGTCGGTGCCGGGTGCGGGCAGCGCCGAGGGGGCGCCGCGGGATGCGGGGGGTTCGGGCAGGGGAACGGTCATCGCAGGTCGTCGTCCTCGGTTCTACGCGGTCGGGAGCGGAAGGACCTCGTCCGCACCCCGCGCGCGCTCGGGCGGGGCCTCGGGTCGAGGCCGGCGCGCGCGGCGGGGCACGGGGTCCCCTCTCAGGGCACCGGGGCCGGTGGCTGGACCGGCCGGGGCAGGGCCAGTGAGAACACGTGCGCCGGCTCCCGGTAGGGGTCGAGCTCGACGTAGTTGAACTGCCCCCAGTCGTAGGAGGCGCCGCTGATCTCGTCGGTCACCGAGAAGCGCTCGTGCCAGTCCAGCCCGAGCGCCGGGAGGTCCAGCGCGGTGGTGCCGATCTGGGTGTTGTGGCTGTCGAGGGACACCACGACCAGGACCGCGTCCTGCGACCCCGGGTCGGTCTTGGTGAAGCACAGCAGGTTCGGGTTGTCGACGTGGTGGAAGCGCAGCGTGCGCAGCTGCTGCAGCGCCGGGTGCGCGCGCCGGATCTCGTTCAGGCGCCGCAGGTAGGGGGCCAGGCTGCGGCCCGACGCCTCCGCGCCGGCCCAGTCGCGGGGGCGCAGCTGGTACTTCTCGCTGTCGAGGTACTCCTCGCTGCCGGGCCGGACGGCGACGTGCTCGAACAGCTCGTAGCCGGAGTAGACGCCCCAGGTCGGGCCCATCATCGCGGCGAGCACCGCGCGGATCTTGAACATCGGCGGCCCCCCGTACTGCAGCGAGGCGTGCAGGATGTCCGGGGTGTTCACGAAGAAGTTGGGCCGCATGTAGTGGGCGTGGTCGGCCAGCTCCCGGCCGTAGTCCTCCAGCTCCCCGCGCTGGGTGCGCCAGGTGAAGTACGTGTAGGACTGCGTGAACCCGAGCCGGGCGAGCTGGTGCATCATCGCCGGCCGGGTGAAGGCCTCGGCGAGGAAGAGCACGTCCGGGTCGGTCTTCTTGACCTCCCAGATCAGCCAGTGCCAGAAGTTCAGCGGCTTGGTGTGCGGGTTGTCGACGCGGAAGATGCGCACCCCGGCGGACATCCAGTGCCGCACCACCCGCAGCACCTCGGCGTAGATGCCCTCGGGGTCGTTGTCGAAGTTGACCGGGTAGATGTCCTGGTACTTCTTCGGCGGGTTCTCCGCGTACGCGATCGACCCGTCGGGCTTGGTGGTGAACCACTCGGGGTGCTCCTTGACCCACGGGTGGTCGGGAGCGGCCTGCAGCGCGAGGTCGAGGGCCACCTCCATGCCCAGCTCGCCGGCCCGCCAGACGAAGTCCTGGAAGTCCTGCATCGTGCCCAGCTGCGGGTGGACGGCGTCGTGCCCGCCCTCCTCGGCCCCGATCGCCCACGGGGACCCGACGTCGTCCGGGTCGATCTCGTAGGGGTTGCCGCCGGGGAACTGCGGCGTGTTCGGCCCCTTGCGGTTGACCCGGCCGATCGGGTGGATGGGCGGCAGGTACACGACGTCGAAGCCCATGTCGGCGACCGCCGGCAGCCGGTCGGCCGCCGTCCGGAAGGTGCCGTGGGTGGGCGTCCCGCCGACCACCGGACCCTCCGAGCGGGGGAAGAACTCGTACCAGCTGCCGAACAGCGCGCGCCGGCGGTCGACCCACACGTCGTGGTCGGGGGTCGCGGTGACCAGCTCGCGGACCGGGTGGTCGTCGAGGTACTCCTGCACCGCGGCGGCCAGGGCGGGGGCGACCCGCTGGTGCAGCTCGAGGGAGGGGTCGCGCAGGGCGGCGGCCGCCTCGCCCAGGCGGGACCGCCACGCGGGGTCGGCGTCCCCGGCGACCCGGTCGAGCAGGCGCGCCCCCTCCTCCAGGTCGTTGGCGAGCTCGTCCGGGCCCTGGCCGGCCGCGATCTTGACCTCGACGGCGTGGTGCCAGGTGGCCAGCGGGTCGCTCCACGCCTCGACGCGGAAGCGCCATCGGCCCTCGGTGTCCGGCACCACCGTCGTCAGCCACCGGTCGGGCTGGTCGCCGTACCGGCGCATGCGGTTGAGCGGGCCCCGGCTGCCGTCCGGGGCGGTCCACACCACGTCCGCGGCGACGGCGTCGTGGCCCTCGCGGAAGACGGTGGCGGTGATCGGGACGTGCTCGCCGACCACGGCGCGGGCCGAGAAGGACCCGCACGACACGACGGGGGCGACATCGGTGATGCCGAGACGGAGATCTGCGCGGCCAGTCATCCCGGCCACGCTATCGAGGTCCCGGTCCCCGGGCACATCGGCCGCGGGACCGCCCCGGTCGGGTGGTACGCCCCCGTGCGGCGCTCGGTGGTGCGGGTCGCGTCTCACTAGTCTCGGGGCCGTGCGAGCTCTCCGTCGGTTCACCGTCCGGGCGTCGCTCCCCGAGGAGCTGATGCCGCTGTCCCAGCTCGTCATGAACCTACGGTGGTCGTGGCACCCCGAGACGCGGGACCTCTTCGAGGCCCTCGACCCCCAGCTGTGGCGCTCCTGCGGTGGCGACCCGGTCAACGTCCTGGGGGAGGTCTCCGCCGAGCGGCTGGCCACCCTGGCCCGCGACCGCCGCTTCGTCCGCCGGCTGCACGACGTGGTGGAGGACCTGGAGGAGTACCTGTCGGCCCCGCACTGGTACCAGTCGCTGGGCGGGGGTGGCCCGACCGGCCCGGCGCCGGCCAGCATCGCCTACTTCTCCGCCGAGTTCGGCATCACCGAGGTGCTGCCGCAGTACTCCGGCGGTCTCGGCATCCTGGCCGGCGACCACCTCAAGGCCGCCTCGGACCTCGGCGTCCCGCTGATCGGCGTGGGGCTGCTGTACCGGGCGGGCTACTTCGAGCAGGGCCTGTCGGCCGACGGCTGGCAGCTGGAGCACTACCCGGCGCTGGACCCGCACGGCCTGCCGGTCAAGCTGCTGCGCCGGCCCGACGGCTCGGCCGTCGTCATCACCGTCCCGCTGCCCGAGGGGCGGACGCTGCACGCCCACGTCTGGCGGGCCCAGGTCGGCCGCGTCACGCTGCTGCTGCTCGACAGCGACGTGGAGGAGAACGCGCCGTCCGAGCGGGCGGTCACCGACCGGCTCTACGGCGGCGACGAGGACCACCGGCTGCGCCAGGAGATGCTGCTGGGCATCGGCGGGGTCCGGGCCCTGCGGGCCTGGTGCCAGCTCTCCGGGGCGCCGGCGCCGGAGGTCTTCCACGCCAACGAGGGGCACGCCGGCTTCCTGGGCGTGGAGCGGATCCGCGAGCTGACCGAGTCGCACGGGCTGACCTTCGCCGAGGCCCTCCAGGCGGTGCGCGCCGGCACCGTCTTCACGACGCACACCCCCGTGCCGGCCGGCATCGACCGGTTCCCCCGGGCGCTCATCGAGCGCTACTTCGCCGGCTTCGGCGTCCCGCTCGACCAGCTCATCCCGCTGGGGGCCGAGGAGGACCCGACGAAGTTCAACATGGCCCACATGGGCCTGCGGCTGGGGCAGCGGGCCAACGGCGTGAGCCGGCTGCACGGCGAGGTCAGCCGCGGCATGTTCAACGGCCTCTGGCCGGGTTTCGACGAGGCCGACGTGCCGATCACCTCGATCACCAACGGCGTGCACGCGCCCACGTGGACCGCGCGCGAGCTGGTCGAGCTGGGCACCCAGTCGACCAGCGCCGGCGACGTCCACGAGATCGCCGGGGACGTGCACTACGACGGGGTGGACCGCATCCCGGCCGGGGAGCTGTGGAGCACCCGGCGGCTGCTGCGGGGCCGGCTCGTGGAGGAGGTCCGCCGCCGGCTGCGGGAGTCGGCGCTCGCGCGCGGGATGGCCGAGGCCGAGGTCGGCTGGACCGACTCCGCCTTCGACCCCGACGTCCTCACCATCGGCTTCGCCCGGCGGGTGCCGTCCTACAAGCGGCTGACGCTCATGCTGCGCGACCCCGAGCGGCTGCGGGCGCTGCTGCTCGACCCGGAGCGGCCGGTCCAGCTGGTCATCGCCGGCAAGAGCCACCCGGCCGACGACGGCGGCAAGCAGCTGATCCAGCAGATGGTGAAGTTCGCCGACGACCCCGCCGTCCGGCACCGCATCGCCTTCCTGCCCGGGTACGACATCGGCATGGCCCGCTACCTCTACTGGGGCTGCGACGTGTGGCTGAACAACCCGCTGCGGCCGCTCGAGGCGTGCGGCACCTCCGGGATGAAGGCCGCGCTCAACGGGGGGCTCAACCTCTCCATCCGCGACGGCTGGTGGGACGAGTGGTTCGACGGCCAGAACGGCTGGGCGATCCCCACCGCCGACGGCCTCGGCGACCCCGACCGCCGCGACGAGGTGGAGGCGCGGGCCATCTACGAGCTGCTCTCCACCCAGGTCGTGCCGCGGTTCTACGAGACCGACCGGGACGGCGTGCCCACCCGGTGGGTCGAGATGGTCCGCCACACCCTCCGCGAGACCGGGCCGAAGGTGCAGGCGACCCGGATGGTGCGCGACTACGTGCAGCGGCTCTACGTCCCGGCGGCCGGCTCCTCCCGGGCCATGGCCGAGGGCGGGTACGAGGCCGCGCGCAGCGAGGCGGCCTGGCGGGCCCACCTGCTCGAGAACTGGGGCACGGTGCGGGTCGCCTACGTGGAGGCCACCGGCGCGGGGGACACCCCGGAGATCGGCGGGTCCCTGGCGCTGCGCGCCGAGGTCGAGCTGCCGGGCCTCGCGCCGGGCGACGTCGAGGTCCAGGCGGCCTACGGCCGGGTGGACGACGCCGACGGGCTGCACGAGGTGACCACGCTGCCGATGAGCCACGAGCACGGCGACGGCTCCCGGCACTGGTTCACCGCCACGCTGCCGCTGGAGCGCACCGGCTCCTTCGGGTACACCGTGCGGGTGCTGCCGCACTCGGCGCACCTGTCCGACCCCGCGGAGCTGGGCCTGGTCGCCACGGCCTGAAGGGAAGGGCCCCGTCCCGGGTCCCGCCCCTCGCACGCCCGGGACGGGGCCGCTCGCCCCCCGGGGGACGGGGTCGCCCGTCCTCCCGGCCGGTGGTCGGCCACGGGCGGCACACCCGTCCCGGCGGTCGCACCGGTCCCGCCGCCGGTGTGACCGACCGGCGTGGCGACGACGTCCGATCACCCGCTCGGGTGAGTCGTCATTAGGCTGGACGCCATGCCCGACCGCTGTGAAGTCCTGCCCGGAGACTCCGTCGTCGCCCGACGCGGGGGCGGGCTGCTGTGGGTGGACGCGCCCGGCTCGCCCGCGCTGGTGGCCGCACTCCACGCCTGCCTGGGCATCTCCGGCCCGGGCGCCGAGCGGGTGCTCGCCGCGGTCGCGGGTCAGGTCGCCACGCTCGGCGGGTCGGCGTCCTTCGCGCTGGTGCTGAGCGACACCGCCGACGGCGCCGGCACCGGCGTGGCGCTGTGGGCCGGCAAGGGGCAGCCGGCCGTCGACGGCGTCCCGGTCTCCGGCAGCCCCGTGGAGGGCTGCTCGCTGGCCGCCGGGTTCCCGCTGGGGCAGACGCTGTTCGTCGGCCCCGGCCAGCCGGTGCCGACCATGCCGCCCGGCGTCGCCATGGACCTGGTGGAGGGCACCGTGCCCGGGTCGGGGGCGATGCTCCACCTGGCCGCCGCCGCGCACCCCTCCGCGGCCCCGGCCCCGCAGGCCGCCGCGGCGCCGTCGTCCTTCACCGCCGGGTCGGACTCCGGCTTCGGCTCGTCCGCCGGTTCCACCGGGTTCGGTGCCGGCTCGGGCGGGTTCGGCGCCGCCACCCCGCAGGCCGCCGACTCCGACGGCGGCGAGGCCACGGCCTTCTGGAAGCCCGACGCCCCGGCCGCCCCCGTGCTGCGCTTCGACGACGGGCTGGTCGTCACCGTCGACGAGGACCTCGTCCTCGGTCGCCGCCCGGACAACCACGAGCTGGTCACCAGCGGGTCGGCGCGGCCGGTGCCCATCGCCGACACCCAGAACGTGCTCTCCTCGGCGCACGCGGCCATCCAGCGCAGCGGGGGTGAGGTCTCGCTGGTCGACCTGGGCTCGCTCAACGGCACCCACGTCGCCGGACCCGAGGCGACCGAGTGGACCCAGCTCGAGCCCGGTGTCGCCCACCCGCTCTCCGACGGCGACCGCCTCCTGCTCGGCTGGACGGTCATCACCTTCGAGCAGCCCCAGGACTGAGTGATCGGTCGGCCTACCGGCCTCCGACCGCGGCCAGGAGCCGTCCCCGGCTCACGCCGAGCGCCACCGCCGCACTCGTCGCGGGACCCTGCGGGCCCCACTCCTCGACGGCACCGCACCGCGGCCAGGAGCCGTCCCCGGCTCACGCCGAGAACCGGACCCCGGCTCCTCCGCGGGGGGTCAGGGACGGCGCAGCACCCGCAGCAACCAGACCGTGCGCGCGTCCATCCCCACCGGGCCGGGCGCGACGACCGCCGGGCGGGGCGGGGCGCCCGTCGGGTACTCGGTCGAGACGACGAGCTCGTAGCCGTCGGCCCACGGCGGCCCGGGCAGGTGGACGGTCACCGGGGCCGGCCCGGCGTGCACCCAGACCAGGTAGGAGTCGTCCTCCACCGGCCGCCCGCGCTCGTCGCGGTGCCGGATCCCGCGGCCGTCGAGGTACATGCCGATCGTCTGCAGCCCGGCGTCGAACCAGTCCCCGGTGCCCAGCTGGTCGCCGCGCGGGTGGAACCAGGCGAGGTCGCGGGTCCCCCCGGTGCCCGGGATCTCGTGCCCGTCGAAGAACGCCTCCTGGCGCAGCACCGGCGAGCCCCGGCGCAGCTCGACCAGCCGGGTGACGAAGGCCCGCAGGTCCTCGTCGACCGAGCGCCAGTCGATCCAGGACAGCTCGTTGTCCTGGCAGTAGGCGTTGTTGTTGCCCTGCTGCGTGCGGCCCAGCTCGTCGCCGGCGGTCAGCATCGGGACGCCGGTGGACAGCAGCAGCGTGGCCAGGTGGTTGCGCACCTGCCGGGCGCGGACGGCGCGGACCTCCGGGTCGTCGGTGGGACCCTCCACCCCGCTGTTCCAGTTCCGGTTGTGGCTCTCCCCGTCCCGGTTGTCCTCGCCGTTGGCCTCGTTGCGCTTGCGCTCGTAGGTGACCAGGTCGGCGAGGGTGAACCCGTCGTGGGCGGTGACGAAGTTGATGCTCGCGAACGGCCGGCGCCCGTCGGAGCGGTAGAGGTCGGACGAGCCGGTGAGCCGGTAGGCGAGGTCCCGGACGCCGACGTGCGCGCCCGACCAGACGTCGCGGACGGTGTCACGGTAGCGGCCGTTCCACTCGGTCCACAGCGGCGGGAAGTTGCCCACCTGGTACCCGCCCTCGCCGATGTCCCAGGGCTCGGCGATGAGCTTCACCCGGCTGACCACCGGGTCCTGGTGGACGACGTCGAAGAAGGCCGAGAGCCGGTCGACGTCGTGCATCGACCGGGCCAGGGCCGCGGCGAGGTCGAAGCGGAACCCGTCCACGTGCATCTCGGTGACCCAGTAGCGCAGCGAGTCCATGAGCAGCGCGAGCACCGGGGGACGCCGGACGTCGAGGGTGTTGCCGCAGCCGGTGTAGTCGGTGTACCGCGCCGGGTTCTCCCCGCCCAGCCGGTAGTAGCCGGGGTTGTCGATGCCCTTGAACGACAGCGTCGGGCCGGTCTGGTCGCCCTCGGCGGTGTGGTTGTAGACGACGTCGAGCACCACCTCGATGCCGGCCGCGTGCAGCGCCTTCACCATGGCCTTGAACTCGGTGACCTGCTGCCCGGCGGACCCGGCCGAGCTGTAGGCCGCGTGCGGGGCGAAGTAGCCGAGGGTGTTGTAGCCCCAGTAGTTCGTGAGCCCCCGGCGCAGCAGGTGCGGCTCGCTGACGAAGTGGTGGACCGGGAGCAGCTCCACGGCGGTCACGCCCAGTGACCGCAGGTGCTCGACGAACGCCGGGTGCGCCAGCCCGGCGTAGGTGCCGCGCAGGGCCGGGGGGACGTCGGGGTGGGCCATGGTCGCGCCCCGGACGTGCACCTCGTAGATGACGGTGTCCGACCAGGGGGTGCCCGGGGGGCGGTCGCCGTCCCACGGGAACGAGTCGTGGATGACCACCCCGCGCGGCACGTAGGGCGCCGAGTCCCGCGGGTCGGCGGTCGTGGAGTCCACCGTGCCCTCGGGGTAGCCGAACAGCGCCGGGTGGAGGGTGAGGTCGCCGTCGACGGCGCAGGCGTAGGGGTCGAGCAGCAGCTTCGCCGGGTTGTACCGGTGGCCGGCTCCCGGGTCGTAGCTGCCGTGCACCCGGTAGCCGTAGCGCTGCCCCGGGCCGACGCCGGGCAGCCGGCCGTGCCAGACCTGGTGGGTGGTCTCGGTGAGCCGGTGCCGGTGCTCGGTGCCGTCGCGGTCGAACAGGCACAGGTCCACCGCCTGCGCCCCGGCCGACCACAGGGCGAAGTTGGTGCCGGTGCCGTCCCAGTGGGCTCCCAGCGGTGCGGGGGCGCCGGGCCAGACCTCGGCGTCGTCCGGGTTGCTCACGTACACCCCGTGATCCTGCCCCGGCCGGGCCGCGGTGGGGGGCAGGACGGGCGGAACGGATCCGGGTTGGTTGGATGGGTCCGTGTCGAGCGAGCCGGTCGTCGAGATGCGCGGGGTGGACGTCGTCCGGGGGCGCGCCCACCTCCTGCAGGGCGTGCACTGGCGCGTGGAGGCCGACCAGCGCTGGGTCGTGCTCGGCCCGAACGGCGCCGGCAAGACGACGCTGCTGCAGCTGGCCGCGGCGCACATGCACCCCACGCGCGGCGAGGTGCACCTGCTGGGGGAGACCCTCGGCGCGGTCGACGTCTTCGAGCTGCGCCCGCGCATCGGGCTGACCAGCACCGCGCTGGCCCAGCGCATCGAGCCCGGGGAGCGCACCGGTGACGTCGTCCTCTCCGCCGGGTACGCCGTCGTCGGTCGCTGGCGCGAGCGCTACGACGTGCACGACCTGACGCGCGCGGCGGTGCTCATGGAGCAGTGGGGCGTCGGGCAGTACGCCCACCGTCCCTTCGGCACCCTCTCGGAGGGGGAGCGCAAGCGGGTGCAGATCGCCCGCGCGCTCATGCCCGACCCGGAGCTGCTGCTGCTCGACGAGCCCGGGGCCGGCCTCGACCTCGGGGGGCGGGAGGACCTCGTCGGGCGGCTGGCCGACCTCGCCCGCTACCACTACGCCCCGGCGCAGGTGCTGGTCACCCACCACGTCGAGGAGATCCCGCCCGGGTACACCCACGCGCTGCTGCTGCGCGAGGGCCGGGTGGTGACCGCCGGGCCGGTCGGCCGTGTGCTGGTGCCCGAGGCGCTGTCGGAGACCTTCGGGCTGCGGCTGGACGTGGAGCGCCGCGACGGTCGCTACACCGCCCACCGCGCGGCCTGAAGAAGGACCCCCTCCTCCCCACCCCTCGCAGGCTCGGGGCGGGACCCGGGAGGGGGCCACGAGCGACCTGCCGCGCGGCCGCCCTCCTCCCCACCCCTCGCGGGCTCGGGGCGGGACCGGGAGGGGGCCGCCGCGAGCGTGCGAGCGGTGGCGGGCAGGGGGTCCTCTAGGGTGCCGACGACGACGTCGTCCACCCGCTGGAGGGGCCCCATGGCAGCGCCGGAGTTCGTGACCCTGCAGGTGGCCGACGGGGTGGGCACCATCCGCCTCGACCGGCCGAAGATGAACGCGATCGACGAGCAGCTGCACATGGAGGTGCGGGCCGCGGCCATCGAGGCCGGCGCCCGCGAGGACGTCCGGGCGGTGGTGGTCTACGGCGGCGAGCGGGTGTTCGCCGCCGGCGCCGACATCAAGGCCATGGCCCAGCTGGACGGCCGCGGCATGGTCGCCTGGGGCCGGGAGCTGACCGACTCCTTCACCCGGGTGGCGAAGATCCCGAAGCCGGTCATCGCCGCGATCACCGGCTACGCCCTCGGGGGCGGCTACGAGCTGGCGCTCTGCGCGGACTTCCGGGTGATGGGTGCCTCGGCCAAGATCGGGCAGCCGGAGATCCTGCTCGGCGTGATCCCGGGCGCCGGCGGCACGCAGCGGCTGGCCCGGCTGGTCGGGCCGGCGCGGGCCAAGGACCTCATCTTCACCGGCCGGCACGTCGGCGCCGAGGAGGCGCTGGAGATCGGCCTCGCCGACGCCGTCGTGCCGGACGACGAGGTGGAGTCGACCGCGGTCGCCATGGCGCGCAAGTTCGCCGCCGGCCCGCCGCTGGCGCTGGCCGCGGCCAAGCGGGCCGTCGACGAGGGCCTGGACCTCCCGCTGCAGGAGGGGCTGAACCTGGAGAGCCGGCTGTTCGCCGAGCTGTTCGACACCGAGGACCAGGACACCGGCATGCGCTCGTTCCTCGAGCACGGCCCGGGGAAGGCCACCTTCAGCGGCCGCTGACCACGGCCGGGCGGAGCCGGGACGCCGGACCGCAGCGGCCCCCGCACGCTCGGTGGTGGGACGCCCGGGGTGACCGGGGTCACCCCAGCTCGCGGCCGGCCCTCCGTTACCCAGCGGTAACCTCCACTATCGAGGCAGGCGGGCGCCGACCCGCAACCAGACACCCCAGCGCGGAGGTAGGTCTGACGATGGACATCGTCGTTCTGGTCAAGCAGGTCCCCGACTCCGGGAGCGAGCGCAGCCTCGACCCGTCGGACAACACGGTCGCCCGGGGCAGCGCGGACAACGTCGTCAACGAGATCGACGAGTACGCGATCGAGGAGGCCCTGGTCCTCAAGGAGGCCCACGGCGGCGAGGTGACGGTGCTGACCGTCGGGCCCGAGTCGGCCGCCGACGCGATCCGCAAGGCGCTGTCGATGGGCGCGGACAAGGCCGTGCACGTGGTGGACGAGGCGATCCACGGCTCGTGCGCGGTGCAGACCTCGGCGGTGCTGGCCGCGGCGCTGGGGCAGCTGTCCTACGACATCGTGCTGTGCGGTGCGGAGTCCACCGACGGCCAGCTGTCGGTGATGCCGGCGCTGCTGGCCGAGCGGCTGGGCATCCCGCAGCTGTCCGGCGCCCGCAAGCTGACCGTCGAGGGCGGGGTCGCGAAGGTGGAGCGGCAGACCGACGGGGGCTACTGGGCCCTGGAGGCGCCGCTGCCGGCGATCGTGTCGACCTGGGACACCATCAACGAGCCGCGCTACCCCTCGTTCAAGGGGATCATGGCGGCCAAGAAGAAGCCGGTGGAGAAGAAGTCGCTGGCCGACCTGG
>NZ_QVQH01000024.1 GCF_003428645.1 Geodermatophilus marinus
TCGATCACCCCAATGGTGCGGGTCTCGACCCGGCCGTGGCCGACCGAACGGACCCGGGCGGCCTCGGGCACCTGCGCCCACGGCAGCGCCTTGAGCCGGGTGTGCAGCGTCTTCTGGTTGCCCTTGATCCGCAGCATCCAGTGCGCGCCGCGGGAGCGCAGGTCGGCGGCCAGCTCCCGGGCGGTGAACCCGGCATCGACCGTGATCACCGAGTCGGCCAGCAGGCCGCGGTCATCGAGGATGGCGGCCAGCTCTGTGGCGGCGGCGACCTCACCGCCCCTGCCGGCCTCGGCTGAGCAGGCGACCTGGCCGAGGGTGACCCCGCTGGCGTGGTCGTAGCCGGCGACCAGATGGGTGCGCCCGCCACCCTGGGCCGCGGCGGCACGCTGCTCGGGCGTGGCGCGGGGCGCCGATCCGCGCAGCGTCTTGCCGTCGATAGCGATCACCCGCCGGCCGAGGTCGGCCGGCACCAGATCGACGGTCGCGCAGGCGGCCAGCGCCTGCTGGGCGGTCAACCGGCCGACGGCCCAGCCGGCGACCGCCGCCCTGCGCAGCGGCCCACTCGCCGATCGCCACGTACGACGACGCCCCGGTCAGGCAGGCGCACGCCGCGATCGCCAGCATTCCGATCAGCTCATGCCGCCGACCCCGGCGATGACGGGCGTCGGGCACCGCCGCCAACGCGGTGGCCAGCGACGACATCGACGCCGCATCACCGGCGCCGAGCTCGGTGACCAGACTGGCGGCCAGGTGCGCGGGCAGCTCAGCGGGCAGCGTCACCGGCGCCCGTGCGGGCGCCTGGTCGCTCACCGCGCGGGCAGGGGAAGATGCCATCGCGGGTACGGGCTCTCACGGTCGGGGAAGGCTTCGACACCCTCATCCTGCGACCAGCCGGCCCGTACCCGTCCTCACTCCAAGATCAGTTCCTCATCGACGCAGGTCACCGTGGGTCAACACGACTTTGCCGACCCCCTGGGCCCAGGCCCACCTCGACGCCGGCACCACTGACATGCCGATGGCCTTCCCGGTCATGGTGGACATCCCCCCAAGGCTCCGGCGTCCCGCACCAGCCTCCGGCAATCGCCGGCGGGCGCTCATGAGGCTTTCATCTAGCCCCGGCCGTCTCTACAGGCCATAACGCGCTACGAAAGAATGCCCAGAACCGAGTTGGCGGAGGCGGACGGGAATCGAACCCGCCAGGCAGGATGAACTTGCCTCACTGGTTTTGAAGACCAGGCCGACCACCAGGTCGGGTACACCTCCACGCTAGATCATAGCAGAATGCAAGCACGCTTTAAAGCATGTTGGCGCCCCTACGCCGAGCCGACGGCAGTGACACATCAGCCTCAGGACCATACCAGTGAGACGGGCCACGCCGAGACGACTATCGAAGATCCGACACGGTATCGCCCTGACGAGCTCCTCCGGCGCTGAAGGACCGAGAATCCCGGATCAGTGAAGCTCCGTTGGTATGTTCTACGTCGTCCAACAGTGACCGGCTTCAGGGCGCCACCCTAGACATGCCTCGATCCCGACGGACGTGTTCTCTACTGTGGCGCTATCCGGTAGACTCCAGACATGACATGGATAAAGGTGGAGTCGCCAGACGAGCACCCGGGAGTCGCCGACGCGATCGACCGTGCCACTGGCGCGTACCCACCTGGATACGACCCAAGCCGACGTGGCGAGCGTCGCCTTCCTTCTGTAGTGGCCAATGACAGCATCATCATGGCGCACTCGCTCATACCAGCCGCTCTCCAGCACATGATCGCCGGGTTTGGAGCCTTGATGTCACCCGACTTGCCGTTGACGCGTCGGGAGCACGAACTTGTCGCCGCGACGACGTCGACCCTGAACCGGTGCTTCTATTGAATGGAGTCACACGCAGAGTTTCTGCGTCTTGTCACGATGGATGAGGGATTAGCCGAGGCGGTCAAGCGTGACTGGCGGGCCGCGCCACTCTCTGGCCGCGAGCGAGCGATGCTCGCCTATGTTGAAAAGCTCACCCTTGCACCTTCCAAGGTAGGGCGCGATGATGTCGACGCTCTCCGCGGGATGGGACTTGACGACCGCGGCGTCCTGCAGCTCAATCTTATTTGTTCGTGGTTCAATTACATCAATCGGGTCGCGGAAGGGTTAGGAGTCGGCCGCATGTGAATGGCGCACCCCCGAGGCGACAGGGTCAGCCGCCGTACCGCCATGTGCAGCTCTCCAGCTGGACGAGACGGACGAGCGTGTCGTCGCTCGCAAGAGCCGAGAAAAACTTGAGCGCGCGGGGCTGCCGAGGTGCGCCACAGTGATGCCACTTCAGCCTCGCGGGCAGTACCCTGTCTCCGCGGCGCAACGTCCGCCAGATGGGGGTGTGATTCGACATCTCGCGGTGCAGCTCACCTGTAGTCCTAAGCGAACCTCTGGCCCAATGCATGAGGTGACTTGCCTCCTGCGAGTACTAGCCGGCCACGGGCAATTGGCGTTCTACCGGTCGGCCATCACCTCGACCGAAATCGGGTGTAGCGCGCCGCTATCGGTCAGCCAAGCGCCAGTCCGCCACAGTCGCCTACCGACCTCCTGTGACGCCACGACGAGATGGACGCAATTCCAGTCCATGGCGAAGACGCGATCGGCCGGCGACAAGATGGGAGTTCCGCCGGGGTGGGAGTGGTATATGCCCACGAGTTCTAGACCTCGGCGCTTCAGTCTCTGGATGCCGACGAATTGCTCGTAGGGGTCGGCAATGAAGACCCTTCCCTTCGCGAGATTCGTCAGGGGGACGGCGCACCGCGCCACCAAACGGCCACCCTCCTCATTTCCGCCGAGCAATCCGACCACTTCCCCAGCCCCTTGGCGCTCCGCATGCTGAACAACATGCGAAAGAACCGACTGAGGCAGTTGGAGTTGCCGTGGCCTCATCATCACAACTGAGCGAATACCATGTGCGGTGGATCTGGACGGAAGTGGGTGTCCCCCCAGGTGTGCAGCCGCGCACTAACGGCATGAGCCACCACGCACTGGAGGTCGTCCGCTCGGTATATGCGCAGTCCGATCTCAGGCGAGAAGGTGCACACGAACGACCGAGCTGTGTCGCCAACCACTGCCATGGCAACTGGTTCGGCATAACTGAGGTACGAGCGTCTATCGTCATAATCCGGCTCCAACGTATCGGCGCGCAACCTCATCAGTAGGGGAGGCACGTAGCGCATCCTGGCCATGTTTGCAACACGGTCGGGATATGCAGTTGCCACAAAATCAGGCAACAACCGAGGGTGAAAGCCGCTGAAACTCGCGAAGACGAACTCTCCCGAGGGATCGATGTCGAGGTTGATCGGAAGCCAGGTGTGGCCGTGCGAGGTGCGTCGGAAGTCGTACGCGCGCTGCAGGCGGCCAATGGAACTCTTCCCGCCTCTACGCTCGTACCGCATTACCATCCCTGTGTTGAGGGGCTCGATGAGCATTCCGGCGTAGTGCTCCAGGACATTGTCTGGAGACTCCCCGTAACAATTGACGCCCTGCGTCTCCTCGGCAACGTCGGCTTCCTTAAAGTTTGCATACAGGACGAAGCCATCACCGGAGCGGGCATCACAGTCAAGGTGCGAGAGGGCCAAGCCGTTCATCTCCCGTACGCCAGGAAGGAGCTGGGCTTGGATAGTGTGTGCCGTTTCATCAATCTCGAGAGACCAGATCGTGGACGGCTTCATCGGCTCGAGCGTTCGGTCTTCTTCCGTGCGTCTGTACGGGGAAAGATGCTCGATCACTGCTCCTGTCTTCAACAGGCCCACGAAGCGTCTGCCCGCTTCCTCGTAGTAGAACGCGGAATGAAAGTTCGCTCCCTCCAGCGCGTCATCGTCCTGCGGCGGAACGATCGACCACGTCCGAGCGTCACTCGTCCTGGTGTCTAGCTGTATCAGCTTCAATTCCGCTGTCTGAACGGGGGATTCGCGCCGCTCCCGCGTTAAGAGCGACTGGTGGAAGTAGGCGTAGCGTCGGTCGAGGCTTATGGCAAAGTGTGCCGTTGTCGTAACCTGTGGCGCCTGTTCGTCCAGGTCCACGTAACGCAGCACACGGGTAGGATCCCACCGCTTAAGATCTACCTCGAGCGGTGCGCCATACATGAGATTGGTGAACCAGCCTGTGGAACCGACGATGGTGACACCGTGATTGGGTTGAGTGGCGTAGAAGGGGCCGCATCCTCCTCCTCCAGGAAGGTCTGCAGCCCGTGGATCTACGGGCATGATGTGAGCGAGAACCCGCCCCGGACGACCCGGCGTTAGGTCGAGTCTGAGCAGGTCCGCTTGCGAGTCATGCCAGCGCGCGAACTTCTTCTGGTCCTTATGTCTCCGACTCATGGGAACGAAGAGAGACCCGTCAAACTCGGCAGGTATCTCACCTCGCACCATGAGCTCGATCCCCTCGAGGCACGTGGCGGTCGTCATCGATAGCCCCTTCTTGCGGGAGACGCGTGGTCCTGCGGCTGTGACGCGTTCTCCACTGCTCATCAGCCGCTGGCCCTCTCAGGCGGTACGTCTTCGGCGCGTAGGCCTTCCTTCGGCGTCTCGCCGATGAAGGTCCTCCGGTAGTACGCTTGGTGGTCCAGCCGGACCCATCCCTCCGACGAGAGCGGCAGATAGGGATGGGAGACGTCGGTGGGTTCGAGGGTGAGCAAGTGCTCGACGTGGGACGTAGTGCGGTAGAGCCCACCGAAGAGCGGTTTGTCCATCCACTCGATCTGCGATGAGGGAAATGTCATGCGCAAGCATGCGGCCTGCATGAAGACTGGCTCCCCGTTGGCTGACGGACGCCCCGGGGCGTACATGTTGCTTTGTACAACTTCGCCTTGGGCTAGGCGTCGGACCATGTGTTCCAGGGTGCTCGGGAAGCAGCCTGCGTCGTGGAGCAGGAGCCAGAAGACAAGGTCCCGCGTCGAGTAGAAGAAGTTGTAGTTGTACAGTTCGACCGGCTGGATCTCTCCTAGTGCCGCCCACTGGGGGAGAGCCGCGAGGCCGTCCCCAAGCTGTCTTGTCAGCCGATCGAGGGCATCGGCTGGGAGCACCGAGAACTCGGTGTCTGCTGGGAAGGGACCCATCAGATTGAAGTGACTGCCGACGCCTCCCATGACCAAACGACCCAAACGGGTCATGGTCCGGCCATCGTGGATGTGAATGAGCTCCTTGGCGACGACATCAGCAGCCGCCCTCTGCGCGAAGACCTCGGGTACCTCGCTGAAGTCGAACTTGGCAGCTTCTAACGCTCTGACGCGGTCCTCGGTCTCGCGAACCAGGCGGACGAACTCTGGGCCTTCAACTGAAGCCCGGTTAACGGCCATTCAATATTGCCAGGCCCCCACCATGGGTACGTACTCGTCGTCCAACCATGAGGCAAAGGCCGGGTCGGCCTCGAGCAGTGCTCGGTTCGATTCTCTGTACGCGACGACCAGCTTCAGGACCGACTCGCGGTACGCACTCTCGTTCATCGTCTCTCCTCCGCTCGTACGAGGATTGTGGCAGTCCACCGTCACCGATGCGTCACCGATGCGTCACCGTCGCACGATGCCGAGACTCGCTGAGGCGACCCGGCGAGTCGAGAGGCTCCAGTCTTGAGGAGGATTGAGTGGTCGCCGGTCGGAACACGTTCTATTCGCGGCAGCCTCGGGGTCGGGTCGGGCGCGGTCCCTACGTCCAGGTCGGATTGCGCGGCCGGGCGGAGGTGAGGCGGTCGGTCGCGAAGCAGCTCGGGATCGGCTGCACTGGAGCATCCCCGTCGGCTGAACACCTCCAGACTTGGCGCAAGCCAGGGAGGAGAGCCCGGGTGGACCGAGGAACCAAGTACCCTGAGGAGTTCCAGCAGCGCGCTGCGCAGGTGGTGCTCGACGGCCCGCGGCCTGGCCGGCACCCAGCTGGGCGTCTCCGACGCGCACACCGGACTGCACGCCGCGATCGGCGCGGTGCTGCTCGGCGCCGGTTAGCAGCGCTCATCTGCTGACATCAGCTTTGGCGAGAGGTTCCCGCCGGTCACCTCCGCCGCCGGGAGAGGACCTTGGCAGCGTGGCCTTCGAGGTCCAGCGGCAGACCCGTCCCTCCCGGCGGCGGCGGGCTTGGTACTGGCCAGTTGGAGTCGTGCCTCAAGCACCGAGATGAGCGTCCAGCCGCGCCGGCCACGGGGTGACCGGACTCGAAGGGCCAGGTGCATGGGGAACAGCAACACGATCGATCTCAGCGTCGAGGAGGTCTTCATCGGCATCGACTGGGGCGCCAGCCACAATCAACTCTGCGCGGTCAACGCCACCGGAGCGCGGCTACGGCAGGTCCGCGTGGGCCACGACGTCGCCGGCCCCTACCAGCTCGATGCCGAGTTCGCCCGGCTGGGAACCGGCCTGCCGATCCGCGTGGAACGCGCCGAGGGCCTGCTGGTCGAGCGGCTGCAGGCCGGCGGGCACCGCGTCTTCCCGGTCAATCCGCGGATCGCCGTCCGCGCTCGCGAGCGCTACCGGGTGGCCAGCAGCAAAGACGACGTCTTCGACGCCTTCACTCTGGCCGACACCCTGCGCCATGAACACGCGCACTGGCGACCCCTGCCCGTTGCCTCGCCGGCGCTGGCCGAGCGGCGCGCGGTTTCCCGCGACCGGGATCGATTGCTGGAGTTGCAGCAGCGCGTCGAGGCGCAACTGCACGCCATCCTGGACACTTATCACCCGGCGCCGGCGCAGTTGCTCTCCTCGATCGACCGGGACATCACGCTGGCCTTCATCGCCGACTATCCGACCCCGCAGGCCGCCGCCCGCATCGGCGCGCAGCGGATGGCCGCTTTCTGCCGGCGGCAGTTGTCTCGCCCCGAGTTCAGTGGAGGCTCGGAACTGACGCGGCGACGGTAGTCGCCGCGGGGTGGTGCCGGTAGAAGGTGTCCTCGTGCTCGGCCGGTGGGATCAGACCGATCTCGCCATGCAGGCGTCGGTGGTTGAACCAGTCGATGTACTCGGCGGTGGCGAACTCGAGGTCGTCGATGCCCTTCCAGGGGCCCCGGTTGCGCACCAGCTCGGCCTTGAACAGCGAGTTGAACGCCTCGGCCAGCGCGTTGTCGTAGGAGTCGCCGGTGGAACCGACCGAGGCGACCGCGCCGGCCTCGGCGAGGCGCTGGGTGTAGCGCACCGCGAGGTACTGCCTGGGCTCAACCGGTGGTAGCAACACCTGCCTGGTGCAGTGATCGTAGGTGCTCGTCCAGGACCTCCGCGGGGGTCTTCCAGCCCAGGACCTTGCGAGGTCTGCTGTTGATCGCGGCCTGGACGGCGAGCAGGTCGGGCAGGCTCCAGCGGGACAGGTCGGTGCCCTTGGGGAAGTACTGGCGCAGCAACCCGTTGGTGTTCTCGTTCGTGCCGCGCTGCCAGGGGGAGTGCGGGTCGGCGAAGTAGACGGCGATGCCGGTGTCGACCTTGAACTGCGCGTGCGCGGACAGCTCCTTGCCGCGGTCCCAGGTCAGCGACCGCAGCAGCTCGGCGGGCATCGTGCCCATCGTCGTGCTGAGGGCGTCCTTCATGGCAATCGCGCCGTAGCCGCCCAGCGGAGGCCCGTTCTTGACCGGTGGGACGAGGCCGTGCCCGGGCAGGCGCGGCAGGTGGACCAGCAGCGTGTAGCGGCTGGTGCGCTCCACCACGGTGCCGATCGCCGACCGGTTCAGGCCGATGATGAGGTCGCCCTCCCAGTGCCCGGGAACCGCGCGGTCGGCGGCCTCGGCCGGCCGCTGGCTGAGCACCACGTCGGCGGTGACATGCCCCTGCGGCCTGTTGCGGGCGCGTTCCCGGGGCTTGCGCAACGCCCGGCCGGTGCGCAGGCAGGCCACCAGCTCGCGCTCGAGCGCGCCGCGACCCTGGATGTAGAGCGCCTGGTAGATCGCCTCGTGGCTGATGCGCATGTCGGCATCGTCGGGGAAGTCGACCACCAACCGCCGCGCGATCTGCTCCGGGCTCCACGCCCTCGCCCAGCGCCGGTCGGCGCGATGCGGCTTGTTCAGGCCCTTCCACGTCGTCGCCGGCCCGGCGGCCGGGCTGCCATCGGGGCGCTGCAGCTGCCCGGACAGCCGCTCCTGGACGTAGTGCTGCAGCCGCGGGTTGGTCGCGAGCTTGGCCGGCTTGGGCCGCCGGGCGGCGGTCTGGGCCTTCCACTGCGCGACGCTGGCCCGGTACTCAAGCTTGCCGCTGCGGGTGGCGGCGTTGCGCCGCAGCTCGCGCGAGATCGTGCCGGGATCACGCCGGAGCGCACGCGCGATCGCCCGCACCCCGACGCCCCGAGACGTGAGCAGCGCGAGCTCCTCGCGCTCGTGGAACGACAGGTACCGGCCGGTGGGCTCGGCCAGGCTCAGCGGCGGCATGCCGCCAGCGCGGCGAAACCAGCGGGAGCCGACCGGCGTGGACACGCCCACCTCGAGCGCGGCGTCCTCGGTGCGCCGGCCCAGCGCGATCAGCCGCCAGAAGGCGCGCTCGACATGCCGGGCCGGCATCGGCCGCCCCGGCGAGCGCATCGCCGGACGCAGCGCCCGATCGGCTTGCTGCTGACGTCGTGCCATCGCACACCTCCGTGATCATGAGGTGTTGCGACGACCGGTGGAATCCGCCCTGCCCGCCCTTGTCCGAGTGGTGCACCAGCCCTGTCACGTCGCGGCCGGCCCGGCGGCGGGTCCAGATGCCCATCTCCAGCGCGTCCAGCGCGAGGTCGGTGCGCAGGCTCTTGGACAGCTGCCAGCCCACCACCCGGCGGGAGAACACGTCGATGACGAAGGCGGCGTACACCCAGCCGGAGAAGGTCCGGCAGTAGGTGATGTCGGCAACCCACAGCTGGTCCGGTCCGGTTGCGGTGAACGCCCGCTCCACCAGGTCCGGGCGGGTGTCCGGGCCCGTTCCGGGCACCGTGGTCCGCGGGCCCTTCGCCCGCGTGATCCCGCGCAGGCCGGCGGCGCGCATCAGCCGCTCGACCGTGCACCGGGCCACCGCGTGACCCTGCCGGCGCAACTGGGCGTGCACCTTGCGGGCGCCGTAGACACCGAAGTTCTCCTCGTGCACCTGCTCGATCGCCGCCGTGGTCGCCGCGTCGGTGAGCGACCGCGCCGAGGGCGGCCGCGTGCGGTGCGCGTAGTAGGTGCTCGGGGCGATCTTGACGCCGGCCTCGGTGAGGACACGGCAGATCGGCTCGACCCCGTGCACGAGCTTGTGCTGATCGATGAAGGCGACGATCAGCGAGACGGGCGGTCGAGCTCCGCCGCGAAGAAAGCCGACGCGCTCTTCAGGATCGCGTTCGCCCGGCGCAGCTCCCGGTTCTCCCGCTCCAGCTCGGCCAGCCGGGTGGCGTCATCGGTCGTGGTGCCTGGCCGGTGGCCCTCGTCGATCTCGGCCTGGATGACCCAGTTGCGCAGCGTCTCGGGGTTGATGCCCAGCTGCTCGCCGATCCGCTTCAACGCCCCGGCCCGGGTGGCCGGGTCACGCCGGGCGTCGACCGCCATCCGGGTCGCCCGCTCCCGCAGCTCGTCGGGGTACTTCCTGGGTGCCGCCATGAATCTCATCCTCCGTGGATTGAGAGCCTCCATCAGACCCGGGGCGAGACAGACCGGGTGCTGGCCGATCGCGCCTACTCCGGCCGCGGCAACCGCGCCTACCTGCGTCGACGCGGTATCCCGGCGACCATTCCGAACAAGGTCGACCAGCTTGCCCACCGCCGCGCGAAGGGCTCGGCCGGTGGCCGGCCGCCGGCGTTCGACCGGGAGCGGCACGCCGTGGAGTGCGGCATCAACCGGCACAAGCAGAACCGCGCGTTCGCCACGCGATACGACAAGCTCGCCGTCCGCTATGACGCCACCGTCGAGATCACCAACATCAACATCTATCTGCGCGACTTATCAAACAGGGCCTAGGCGCAGGACATGAGCCCTCTCGCTCGCGCCGTCAGCGGGCTCTCAGCCAAGCCCTTCCACCGCTCGACGACCCTCTTCTCGCCCTGGCACCGCCGCGCCGACCGACCCCTCGATCGCTACTGGCGAAGACCAAGATCGCGAGGCATCACACCTCTTGCACTCCGGGTCCGTCAACTCGTCGGACGGGTTTCAGGAGGTTGCCCCGGACGCTGAGGGCATGGCAGTTGGAGGAAGCGCCGACTACCGAGCTCGCCGGCGGGAAGCCGAACGACAACGTCGGGAACGGACCGCGCGGCGAGGAAGCTCCGACCAGTCCGCGGGGGCCGACGTGCCGGCGCGCACAGCCTCTGATGGCGGTGCGCGGCGGGCAGCCGCTGAGTCCTGCGCCTGGTGCGGCGGTGCCATCACGCCACGGTCTCGAGGGCCCATCCCGAAGTGGTGCTCGGACAGCTGCCGACGGCGCGCATGGGAGCAGGGCCGTGCGGCGGCCTCCGGGCGCTCAGCTGTGGAAGTGGTCGAGCGCCGAGTCGAGATTCCGACCCCGCTCGCGCCGACGCGTCGGGACTGGGGACCGCTCCTCATCGAGCTGGCCCGCCAACTGGAGGACGGCCGCGTCTATGACCGTGACCTCGTTGCACTCGCCATGGCGCTGAACACCGTCCTCGATGCCTACAGCCGACGCCCCTACGTCCGGGACCGGAGCCGCACAAGAGGCTTCCCCCATCTGCGATGAGCGCCCCGGGCCGGGTTTAGCTCTGGAGCCTTCGGCCTGCGCGGCATGCCTTGAACCCTGAGCGCAAGCCGGAGTCTCCAGTTGTTCTGCAGTGGAGACGACACGGGAAGGACCGGAGCACCAGTCACCGCGGCCGCCAGAGGTCGGGAGCCCGCGTCGCTGGGACTGCGGATGAACAGGAGACTTCAAGCGCCCTCGATCACGAGGGTCCGTACAGGGACTGCCTTGCCGGAGATAAACCGGAGAAGCAACCGCAGCCTGGCCTCCATGACGGCCGACCGCTCCCTGATCGCGCGCTTGGCTGCGCACGAGTCGTGGGCCAACACGGCCGACCCCAGTGCGCGGACGGCGCCGGCACGTCGCGCGCTGCTGGATCGCTTCGAGCGTCAGGTCGACCCCGACGGCGTGCTGTCACCGGAAGAGCGGGCGCGCCGGGCCGGGCACGCGCGCAAGGCCTACTTCGTTCGCCTCGCGCTGCGGTCGGCCCAGGCACGGCGGAAAGCGCCCGGCGCCAGCGACGAAGCCGGGCGGTCGAGCAGACCGGACGAGAACCAGCCGGAGTAGCCAGGCCGCCCTCATCGACTCGGACGAGCGGTCCGTCGGAACGCACCGATGATCGCCGAGGAGTATCCGACCGCACGGAGGTCGGAGCGCCCGAGCCCTCCCCCGCGGCTTGCCGAAGACGGCCCGATCGGGTCTCGTGCGGCAGCGAGCACCATTACCGTGACGGCGGTCGTGGTGGCACGGCAGTGGGACTCTCGCCCGGCTCCAAGGCCCGGGAACTCGCCCGATAACCCACCCGCTTACGCTCATGCACGACCTGCGGTTTCGCCGCTCTGAACAGCGCTTTCGGGTTCTGCTCCCCGAAAATGCCGGGAGAACCCATGCGGGTCCAACCGAGCAGGGCCAGGCGTCCGACCAGCGCGGACGACTGAACCGGCGCTCCGCGACAGGGAAGCACGGCGCACCCTCGACGGACAACCCGCGTTCTTCAGTAGATCTCGCGTACTCCTCCGGTCGCCTCTCGCGGCGCATGCTCGATCGACGATGACGGCGAGGTGTGGGCCCGAGCGCTGCAGGCCGCCCCGGCGAGGACTGCCTGGGGAGATGGAGCTCCCGGGTCGCAGCAGAGGTGGCCGGATCGCAACTGTCGTCGCCCCCCTGCTGCGAGGCCCCTCCACCCGCATCCCACGGCAACCCTCGGCCGCGCTCCTTGACCCCAGCCAGCGGTCTGACCAAAATTAAGGTCATGACGACGCAGTCGCTGGCAGCGGTCAAGGCGCACTTCAGCCAGGTGATCGACGAGGTCGCCGGCACGCACGAGCGCGTCACCGTCACGAGGAACGGCAGCCCGGTCGCGGTCATCCTCGCCGTCGAGGACTACGAGTCCCTGATGGAGACCCTGGAAACTCTGTCCGATCCCCGAGCGCGCTCGGACATCAGGCAGGCAGAGGAATCGATGGCCGCCGGTGAGGTCTACGGCGAGGTCGAGGTGCGTGCCGCACTCGCGGCCCGTCGGCGGTGAGCGGCCCTCATCGGTACACCGTCGTCCTCTCGGCGGCGGCCAAGCGGGCGATCGAGCGAGACCTCCCCGAGCGGGTGGCCGTCGCGGTCGTCGACTTCCTCTACGGGCCGCTGGCTGCGGACCCGTACCGCGTCGGGAAGCCGCTGCGCTTCGATCTCGAGGGCTACTGGTCCGCGCGACGGGGCCAGTACCGCGTCATCTACTCGATCCACGACGACGAGGTCCTGGTCAGGGTCGTGCGCATCTCGCACCGCGCCGACGTCTACAGCTGACCGGCATCTCCGTGCCAGCACCGGGCATGCGCGGAAGCACTGTGTCCCTCCTCGGACGCAGCAGCGAGACCCGTGGCCGGTGCCCCTCTCTCCGTGCCCCGAACCATACGGGTGGGTGGCCGGCTCGACGGCCGGGCGAGGATCGGGGCCGGGAAGGCACGGGACGGGCATCTGCGCGGACTCCGGGCGAGAGAACTCGCCCGATAACCCACCCGCTTTCGCTCATCCCCGACCTGCAGTTCTGCCGCTCTGAACAGCGGTTTCGTGTGTCACACCCCGAAGATGCCGGGAGAACCCATGCGGGTCCAACCGAGCAGGGCCAAGCGTGTCAACGACGCTCGAAAGTTGACCCCCTAGCGACGGCCGAAAGTTGACCCCCTGCTGGTCATGCGTCTTCGGTGGCGGCCGCGGAGCGGCCGAGGTCTCGGTCTTTGAGCCGGTAGCTGTCGCCCTTGAGGGAGATGACCTCGGCGTGGTGGACCAGCCGGTCGATCATGGCGGCGGCGACGACCTCGTCGCCGAAGACCTCGCCCCAGCGGCCGAAGGGCTTGTTGCTGGTCACGATCAGGGAGGCCCGCTCGTAGCGGCTGGAGACGAGCTGGAAGAACAGGTTGGCGGCCTCGGGCTCGAAGGGCACGTAGCCGACCTCGTCGACGACCAGCAGCGGGTAGCGGCCCAGCCGGCGCAGTTCCTGCTGCAGGACTCCGGCGTGGTGGGCCTCGGCCAGGCGGGTGACCCACTCGGTGGCGGTGGCGAACAGCACCCGGTGCCCGGCCTGGCAGGCCCGGATGGCCAGGCCGGTGGCCAGGTGGGTCTTGCCGGTGCCGGGCGGGCCGAGGAGCAGCACGTTCTCCTTCGCGGTGACGAAGTCCAGGGTGCCCAGGTGCGCGATCAGGTCCCGTTTGAGGCCGCGGGCGTGGTCGAAGTCGAACTCCTCCAGGCTCTTGCGGGCCGGGAACCGGGCGGCGCGGATGCGGCCCTCGCCGCCGTGGGACTCCCGCGCGGCGACCTCCCGCTGCAGGCAGGCGATGAGGAACTCCTCGTGCGACCAGGACTGCTCGCGAGCCCGTTCGGCCAGCCGCGGCACCGCCTCCCGCAGGGTCGGTGCCTTCAGCGCCCGGGTCAGGAACGCCACCTCGGCGGCCAGGTCCCGGCTCATGCCACGCCTCCGTCGGTGAGCCCGAGCGCGGCGTCGTAGTCGCTCAGCGGCCGGATCTCGACTTCCTCGGTGGCCGGGGCCGGGCGGAGCAGCCCGATCCGGGCGGCGCGCAACGCCTTGGCGGCGGTGATGTGCTCGGCGGCCGAGATCGTCTGGTGCCGGGCCCAGATCCGCTCGTGGTCGGCCACGACCCGCCCGTCGCAGAGCACCCGCACCCGGTGCAGGTCGGCGAGCACCTCGACCCGGCGGCCGATCACCGCCGGATGGACCGAGTAGTCGTTGCCGTCCAGGCGCACGTAGTGGTCCCGGGCCAGCCGCGTGCTGCTGCGCCAGCCGGTGGCCGGGGCGACCGGCGGCAGGGTGAGCATCCGCTCCAGATCGGCGGCGATCCGCTCGGTCGGCGCGCATCCCAGCGCCCGCCGGGGACGGGTGTTCACCAGCGCCAGCCAGGCGGCCAGTTGGGCGTTGAAGTCCGCCGGGCCGGTGAACGTCCTCCCGGGCAGGAACGAGCGCTCCAGGTAGTCGTGCAGCCGCTCGACCAGACCCTTGGCCTCGGGATCGGCCGGCCGGCAGATCAGCACCTTCGCCGCCAGCGTGCCGCGGAAGGCCTGGCAGTCGGCGGTGAGCTCGCTGCGCCCGCCGCGCCAGCGGCCGACCGCGCCCTCGCCGTCCCAGACCAGCGCCCGCGGCACCGCTCCGAGCGCGGCGAGCAGCTGCCACCAGCCGGCGAACAGGTCCTCGGCGGTGCGCGAGGGGATCAGGACCCCGGCGGCCCAGCGGGAGTAGCCGCAGACCATCGTCAGCACCGGCAGCTGCTTGGCGGTGCGGTGCTGACCGGAGCCGACCGGCAGCGTGATCGGCGGGAACCACAGGTCGCACTGGGCGATCTCGCCGGCCACATAGGCGGTGCGAGACGCCGGATCCGGGGGCAGATACACCGGCCGTAGCTCGGCGACCCGCTTCTTCAGCACCGTCATCGACCGGGTCCAGCCGATCCGCTCGGCGATCACCGTGGCCGGCATCGTCGGGAACGCCTGCAGCAGCTCCCGGATCCGCGGCTCGACCTCGTCGACGATCGAGGTCTGCCCGACCCGCTCGTACTTCGGTGGCCGGTCGGCCCGCAACGCGGACCGCACGGTGTTCCGCGAGACGCCCAGCACCCGGGCGATCTGCTTGATCGGGATGCCCTCGGCCCGATGCAGCCGGCGGATCTCCGCCCAGTCCTCCACGGACAACACCTCGTCCCTCCCCGGCTCGGCTCGAGCCAGGGTCTCGGGAGGGGGTCAGTTTTCGAGTGTCGCGAGGGGGTCAGTTTTCAGGCGCCGTCGACACAAGCGTCCTACCAGCGCGGACGGGTGATCCGGCCGCTCCACAACAGGAGAGCACGGCGCACACTCGACGGACAACCCGCGTACTTCAGTAGTTCTCGCGTACTCCTCCAGTCGCCCTTCCTGCTACCCGGGGCCGCTCACGAGGCATCGCGGCTGATCGAGCTCTACAGCCGGAGCGTCCGCTCCTCCGCTGGCAGGCTGGCACCGCCGCGAGCCGGTGCCCGACGAGCTCCCCCGGCGCGCGATCGCCACGTCACCGGCCGAGCCGGCCGGAGCCACTGAGCACTCACCGTCGGCACACGGCTACGCGGCAGGCGTCGGGGGCGGCCGGTGGCTGGGCCCCGGTCTCTGCGGGTGCTCCTCGGTCCGCGCCGAGTCAGCCGGGTCCGCGGCGGCATGGGTGCAGGCGCCCGCGCCGCGGCCCTCGCCCGGCTCGAGCCCCGCCCCGGCGGGCCCTCCCTGCTGGCCGTCGCCTCGGGTCCCTACATCGGCGAGGGCTTCGACTGCCCTGCGTTGGGCACCCTCTTCCTCGCGGCCCCGGTCGCCTTCAAGGGTCGTGTGGTCCAGTACGCCGGACGGATCCTGCGCCCCCACCCCGGCAAGACCACCGCCGAGGTGCACGACTACCACGACGTCGCCACCGGCGTCCTCGCCTCGTCCCTGGCCAAGCGCGCTCCCGGCTGCACCAGCCTCGGATTCGCTGACCCACGCCGGCTGACCCAGTGAGAAGGCCGGCTCACCGGCCCGCCGACCGTCGGTGGGGCGCGGACGCCGGAAGCCCGGGCCGTACCGTACTCCCACGGCCGAGGGAGCAGGAACACCGGGAAACAACGTGAGCGTTATATGGTGGGCTCGTGTGGGAGGTGGTGCTCCTCGACGAGGTCAGCGACTGGTTCCTGGCCCTGGACAGGCCCACCGCCAACCTCGTCGCCGCGGCCATCGATCTCCTGGCCGACGAGGGACCGTCGCTCGGCCGGCCCCTCGTCGACCGGGTGAAGGGCAGCTCTCGCCACAACATGAAGGAACTGCGGCCGGGCTCACGTGGACGGAGCGAAGTACGGATCCTGTTCGTCTTCGACCCGGGGCGACAGGCAGTCCTCCTCGTCGCCGGAGACAAAGCCGGTCGGTGGAGCGACTGGTACCGCAGCAACATCCCCGTCGCGGAAGCTCGCTACGACGAGTGGCTCCGTGGCGAACGAGCGGAGGAGACCTGACGTGGCACGGCAGTGGAGGGACGTCCGCACGGACGGCGTGAACAGCGGCCTAGTGGACGAGCAGCGCGTCGAGCAGGAGCGGCGGAAGCTCGCCGACGCCGTCCAGGCCCAGCGATTGGCCGACATCCGCAAGGCACACGCCCTCAACCAGCGAGCCCTCGCCGACCGGATGAACGTGAGCCAGGCGCGCATCAGCAAGATCGAGCACGGGGCACTCATCCACACCGAACTCGGCACGCTCGAGTCCTACGTCGAGGCTCTCGGCGGCAGGCTCCGCGTCGTCGCCGAGTTCGACGACCAGACCATCGCACTGCACTGATCACAGCCCGCCGCGCCCACGGAACAGCGTCTTGCCACATGCGGCGGGCGCCGAAGTCCATCGCCGGGGTGCACGGTCGACAGCGCTCCGCACGACGACGCAGCGATGACTGCGAGGCCCCCCCACCCGCATCCCGCAGCAACCCCCGGCGCGCTCCTCGACCCCAGCCCGGCCGGCTGACCAGGATCGAGGTCATGGCGACGCAGTCGCTGGCAGCGGTCAAGGCGCACTTCAGCGAGGTGATCGACGAGGTCGCCGGCACCCACGAGCGCGTCACCGTCACGAGGAACGTCAGCCCGGTCGCGGTCATCCTCGCCGTCGAGGACTACGAGTCCCTGGTGGAGACCCTGGAGGTCCTCCCCGATCCTCGAGCCCGCTCGAACATCAGGCAGGCCGAGGAGACGATGGCCGCCGGTGACGTCTACGGCGAGGTCGAGGTGCGCGCCGCCCTCGCGGCCCGTCGGCGGTGAGCGGCCCTCGTCGCCACACCGTCGTCCTCTCGGCAGCGGCGAAGCGTGCCATCGAGCGAGACCTCCCCGAGCCGGTGGCCGTCGCGGTCGTCGACTTCCTCTTCGGGCCGCCGGCTGCGGACCCGTACCGCGTCGGGAGGCCGCTGCGCTCCGATCTCGAGGGCTACTGGGCTGCGCTGCGCGGCGGGGCCAGTACCGCGTCATCTACTCGATCCACGACGACGAGGTTCTCGTCAGGGTCGTGCGCATCTCGCACCGCGCCGACGTCTACGGCTGACCGGTAGCTCCGTGCCGGCACCGGCTCGTGCAGAAGCGCTGCACTCTCCTCGGACACGGCAGGGAGGCCAGGGGCCGGTGTCCCCTCTCCACTCCCCCACCGAACGATGGACGGCCGGCTCGACGGCGGGGCCGGCCGGGCCGGATCACGCGGGCGGAACCGTCTGACCGTGGAACAGCAGGGACGTGCCGACGTTCGCCGAGACGCCGACGAGGGCGCCGCCGGCACCCCCGGCCGCAGCCACCTCGACCGTCCCCGCCACCGTGACGTTCGCAGCGGTGATCAGGACCCCACCCACGGTGTACAGCAGCCGCCGACCCCGGAGCGACCTCCACCAACCACGACGCCCGACCGGTGTGCCCGGGTCCTGCCGGGTGACCACCGGGTCGGGTTGGTCCAGGTGAGCCAGGGCGGCAGCAGAGCCGCCGCACAGCACGGCCCGGACCGCCCGGACGCGGTCCAGGATCGAGTCGGGCGTGATCTCCGTCGAGGGGGCCGGCGCGAGGCGCTGGATGGCCCATGCCTCGTCGATGAGCGCCTGCGCGCTCTCCTGCGGCAGCCCGGCCAGCACGAGAAGACGCACCTCTGCCCGGCGGTACGGCTCGCTGTCCCAGTGATCCGGCGTTCCGGTGACGTTCCCGACGTGCTCGCGCAGGTCGGAGAGCACGGTCCGGTCCGCGAGCAGCGCGCCGAGCCCCTCGCAGGCCAACCGGGCCGCGGTGGCCCGCATCTCGACAGCAGCCGCGAAGTCGCCGGGTGCGCGCTCCTCCGCCGCTGCGAGCAGGTGCTCCACCCGGCGGTAGCGGTCAGCCAGGACCGCGACCCCCGTCCGCGGCGGCTCACCCGGCGCATCGGGGGACGGTGATCCCGCTGCCGGCGCCAACGCGGCAACTGCTCGGTCCACGCGTTCGACGTCGAGGCGCAGTCGGCGGACCTCCGTCAGCACGTCCTCGATGGAGTCGCCCGGCGGGCCGGCGGTCGCTGCACCGCCGCGCGGTGCCGCCCTGTCCGGCTCGCCCGAGGACTCCTGGTCGGCGATGTCGACCGACGCCTGCGGGGGCATGTCTGCAGATCCGGGCACGCCCCGATGTGAGCACGTCCTGCGTCACCGGACCGTCACGACCGTCACCGCTGCTCCCTCGGGACCCCTGCTCCGGTCCTGGCCCTCGACGCCCCCGGTCCGCCGGCGCACCGCTGAGTTCGCCGGCACCCGCCGGTCCAACCCTCGCAGGAGACCGCCACCTCACCGGGAGCAGGGCATGGGCCTCATCCACATCGAGCTGTTCGCGACCCTCGACCTCGTCGGGCAGGCGCCCGGCGGCCCCGACGAGGACCCGGAGGGGTTCCCGTTCGGCGGCTGGCAGGCGCCGCTGCTGGACGAGGTCGCCGAGGCGCAGGTCGGGGCCGCGTACGAGGGCACCGACGCCCTCCTGCTCGGCCGGCGGACGTACGACATCTTCGCCGCCTACTGGCCGCACCAGGAGGGCGGCCCGGACGACGGGATCGCCCGGCTGTTCAACCGCGTCCCCAAGTACGTGGCCTCCCGCGGCCGGCCTGACCTCTCGTGGGCCGGGTCCGCGCAGCTGGGCCCGGATCTCGCGGGCGCGGTGCGCGGGATCCGGGACCGGCACGAGCAGGTGAAGGTCGTCGGGAGCCTGGACCTGGTGCAGACCCTGCTGCGCGAGAAGCTCTTCGACCGGCTCGACCTCTGGGTGCACCCGGTCGTGCTCGGCGTCGGCAAGAAGGTGTTCGACGGGGGCGCGGTGCCCACGAACGTCACCCTCCTCGAACCACCGGCGGCCAGCCCGAAGGGCACCGTGTACCTGCGCTACGGGCTGGCCGCCGGCACGCCCGGGACGGGGGACATGAGCGCCCCCGACCGCGGTGCCGCGCCGTGAGCGACCCGCCGGCCGGCGACGGGTCACCCGGCGCCGAGCAGCAGGACGCCGGCCAGCGCGATCCCGACGATGAACACCGTCGACGCCGTGGCCACGGCCAGCGCCGGCCCGCCGCCCCTGAGCAGCGAGCGCAGCCGGACGCCGGCGCCCATCCCGAACAGCGCCGCGGCCAGCGCGGCGACCTGCAGCTGCGAGATGACCTCCAGTGCGCCGGACGGCACGACCCCCGTGCTGCGCAGGGCCACGCACCCCACGAAGCCCAGCACGAACAGCGGCACGACCGGGGGACGCGTCGCCGCCGCGTCCCCGCCCCCGGAGGCGAGCCGTCGCCCGGCGCTCACCGTCGCGACGACCGGGGCGAGCAGCAGCACCCGGGTCAGCTTGACCACGACGGCCACGCCCACGACCGCCGCGCCCCCGGCGCCCGCCGCCGCGACGACCTGGCCGACCTCCTGGACGCTCGCGCCGGCCCAGATGCCGTACTGCTGGTCGCTGAGCCCGAGCGGGTGCCACAGGAGGGGCAGCAGCACCATCGTGATGGTCCCGAGCAGCGTGACCATCGCGATCCCGACCGCGACGTCCTCCTCGTCCGCGCCGGCGGTCTCCTCCATCGCGGCGATCGCCGAGGCGCCGCAGATGGCGAAGCCCGTGCCGATCAGCAGGCTGCGCGCGCGCCCCAGGCCCACCCGGTTGCCCAGCCAGGTGGTGGCGACCAGCGTCGCCACCAGCGTCCCGGCCACCAGGGCGACCGTGCCCGCGCCGAGCGCCGCGATCGCGCCGAAGGACACGGAGAAGCCGAGCAGCACGATCCCGATGCGCAGCAGGCGGCGGGTCAGGCGACCGAGGGACGACCGCGCATCTCCGCGCAGGAGGCCGGTGTTCCCGGCGAGCATGCCCAGGGCCACCGCCCAGGTGAGCACCCCGATCGCCGGCACGAAGCGGTGGGCCAGCAGTGCGCCGCCGAAGCCGACCGCGGCGGCCACGAGCCCCGGCCAGCGCCGGGGCGGCGCGGCCGCGGCGGTCGCGGCGGCGCGCACGCCGGCGTCCTGGACCGCGGTCATGCCGGCACGAGGGCCGGCCGCGGCCCGCGGACGGGGTCCGCGCCGGGTGATCCGGCGCCGTCCCCGAGCTCGTCGACGAGCGGGAGCGCCTCGGGCCAGTTCCCGAACCCCGAGGCCGGGTTCAGGTGCCCGACGGCACCCAGCGGGTGCACCCGGCTGCCCCACGCGGCGGCCAGCGCCCGCAGCCGTACCGGGTTGCCCAGCGGGTCGTCGGAGCTGACCGCGAGGATGCTCGGGAACGGCAGCCGCCGCCGCGGGACCGGGAGCCAGCCGGAGGCCCGGAGCTGCGCGATGGACGGGTAGCCCGCCGGCAGCGGGTCGGCGAGGGCCGGCGGGGTCACCAGCAGCGCCCCGACGACCGCCGTCCCCTCGTACGTCGCCGCCCAGTGCACGGTGGTCAGGACGCCGGCGCTGTGGGCGACGACGACCACCGGGCCGTCCGCCTCGGCGACGACGCGGTCCAGCAGGTCGACGCGGGCCCGCAGGTCGGGGTCCGTCCGGCCCAGCGGAGGAACGGTCCGGGCCCCCGGCAGCGTCGCGGCCAGCCGCGTCTGCCAGTGGTCCTCGACGTGCCCGCGCAGGCCGGGCACCAGGACGACGGTCGCCGCGGTCACCGGGTCACCGCCGTCCTGCGGGCACGGACCAGGCTGGCCGGGTAGGCCCGCCGGCCGAGCACCAGGGCGATCAGCGCGCCGACCGCGGCCAGGGGGACCACCTGCATCGCCGTCTCCAGACCCAGCCGGTCGGCGAGGATGCCCGTCAGCAGCGGTCCCGCGGCCAGCCCGAGCAGGTTGTTGGCGAGGGTGAGGCTGCCGAACGCCGTGGCCCGGATCGACTCGTGGGTCAGGTTGGACACCATGGCCCCGGCCGGGCCGGTGACCCCGGCGGCGAAGAAGATGCCGACCGCGAGCAGCAGGAGCTGCAGCCCGCCCGGGCCGAGCAGGAACGCGCTGCCCAGGAACACCAGCGACACGAGCGAGTAGACGATCGCGGTCGTCCACTTCCGGATGGCCACGTGCCGGCTCAGCCGGTCGGTGACCCAGCCGCAGATGATCATGCCGGCGCCCATGAACAGGATGGCGACGGCCGCGATGCCGGCCGCCCGGTCGGGTGCCAGGTCGTAGGCGCGGTTGAGGTAGCTGGGCAGCCAGGCGAACAGCGAGCCGGCGATGAACAGCTGCAGGCCGCTGCCGATGTAGGCGCAGATGACCGACGGGGTGCTGAACAGGGTGCGCAGCTTCGCGCGCTCCCCCTTCGGGGCCACCGGCTCGCCCTCGGCGACGTCGTCGACGCGGAACCGGTCGAGCTTCTCGTCGCTGATGAACAGGCGGTACAGCGCGACCAGGACCAGGCCGAGGATCGCCATGACGCCGAACGACCAGCGCCAGCCCAGCTGCACGGCGAGCGCGCCGCCGAGCGCGACCCCGAGCACGGAACCGAACGAGCCGCCGGCCATGAACGCGCCGGTGAAGGACGCCCGCCGGTGGGCGGGGAACACGGCGAGGACGACGGCCAGGCCCACGCTGCCGTAGGCGGCCTCCCCGACGCCGATGAAGACGCGGGCCAGCATGAGCTGCTCGTAGTTGGCCGCGACCGCGCAGCCGGCGGTGGCCAGGCTCCAGATGACGGCCATGAGCACGATCGAGCGGACCCGGCCCCACCGGTCGCCGAGCAGGGACAGCGGAACGGCCAGCAGGCCGACGGTCAGCGCGACGACGCTGGTGAGCCCCCCGAGCTGCGTGTCGGTGAGCGCCCACTCCAGCTTGAGGAACGGGAAGACGGCCGAGAGCACCTGGCGGGACATGTAGTCCGACAGGAGCAGGGCGAACGTGAGGGTGAAGACGAGCCAGGGGAAGACCTTGCGGGCCCGGGCGGACGGGGCCGGCGCGACGGCGGTGCCGGCGCCTCGGCTCTCGGTGAGCAGCGATGCCATGACGACGCTCCAGGGTGCGACGATTCGAAGTCGGATCCGGTGCCGTCCGGTGACGGGACCGGGGCGTCGACCTCGAACCGTGTTCGCAGTCGACATGGTGGCGCAGGGGCGGGCCCGGGGGGAATGCCCGGGCCCGCCCCGCGCGTGGTGCGGGCCCGCTCAGGCGTGGTGGAGGAAGCCCACCTGGCCGGGCTTGCGGTTCGGCGGGTAGCCGAGCTTGGCCAGCGCCTCGTCGGCGCTGCCCCAGTACTCGTCGAGCCGGTAGATCTCGCGGGATTCCTTGCCGGTCGCGACCTCGCGGCCGAGCTCGCCGGCGATGCGCACCAGCTGACGGACGGCGTCGGCGGAAGTGCACTTCTCGCCCAGCCGGCCCCAGAGGGTGTCCTCGTTGCCGCACCGGGTGTGCAGGCCCAGGGCGATCGCCATCGTGTTGATCGGCAGGACGTTGCGCATGATGCTCTCGAGCGTCAGCGACGCGCCGTCGGGCACCCGGCGGACGAACTCCATCATCGTGTAGGGGTTCGGGCCGTCGAAGCCGCCGCCGATCGCCACCCAGGTGATGTTCAGCGGCCCGGTGTAGACGCCGCGGCGGACCAGCCGCTCCACCGTCTCCAGCTGCGCGCTGTGCGCCAGCTGGAAGTGCGGCTGGATGCCGTTGGCGACCAGCCGCCGCAGGTGCTCCTCGACCCACTCCGGGGAGGCCGGGACCTCCATGTTGCGGTAGGTCTCGTACAGCTCGGGGCGCTGGAACGACGTGCCGGCGATGTCCGAGTCGGTCATCAGCTCGACGATGTTCATCTGCGAGGTGTTGATCGCGATGGTCACCTGGTCGGGCTTCGGGTCGAGCTCGGCGAGCATGTGCCGCGTGTCGTCGGACAGCCACTTGGCGTCGGCCCCGTCGCCCTCAGGGGCGAAGGAGATCGAGCCGCCGACCTGCAGGATCATCTCCGGCACGGCCTCGCGCAGCCGGCGGAGCAGCTCGTTGAACTGCGAGAGCCGCTTGGAGCCCTTGCCGTCGAGTTCGCGCACGTGGATGTGCAGCACGGTGGCGCCGGCCTCCCAGCAGTCCACGGCCTGCTGGACGTGCTGGTCCATGGTCAGCGGGATGTCCTCGGGGAAGTCGGCCGGCTCCCACTCGGGGCCGTAGGGGGCCGCGGTGATGACCAGCTTCTCCTGGTTCTCGGGGAACAGGGAGTCGTCGAGGAAGTGCATGGAAGTTGCTCCAGTCGATCGGTGCGGGAGGGTTCAGGAACGGGCTTGCCGGGCGATGCATGAAGTGTCCGAGCAGCGGCCCGTCATGGCTGTACGGATCCGGACAGGATCGGCGACCCTTTCGGACACGCAGGGTCGGCCGGGACGAGGGGTCAGAACGTGGGGCTGCCGACGATCCCGGCGCGCTCCATGCGGCGGACGGCGGGCCAGTAGTCCTGGACGGCGTAGTGCTGGGTGTTGCGGTTGTCCCAGATGGCGAAGCTGTCGTTCGTCCAGCGCCAGCGCACCTGGTACTCGGGGACCGACGCCTGCCGGATCAGGTAGTTGAGCAGCTCGCTCGCACCCGGCGAGTAGTCGTGGCCGAAGCGCACGTTCTCCGGCGTGTGGTAGTTCGTGAAGTGCGTCGTGAACGCGTTCACGAACAGCACCTTCTCGCCGGTCTCCGGGTGGGTCCGCACGACCGGGTGCTCGGCGTCGGGGAACCGCTCGTGCAGCGCGTGCCGCTGCTCCTCGGGCATGGCGGCGCCGAAGCTGGCCTCGATGCTGTGCCGGGCCTTGAGGCCGTCGATCCGCTGCTTCACGTGCTCGGGCAGCCGCCGGTAGGCCTCGGCCATGTTCACCCAGATGGTGTCGCCGCCGACGGCCGGGCCCTCGACGCAGCGGAGCACCGACCCGAAGGGCGGGGCCACGCGCCAGGTGGCGTCGCAGTGGAAGGCGTTCTCGTAGTGCTCCGGCTTGCTGTCGAGGTCCTTGTAGATGCGGACCAGGCCCGGGTGGTCGGGGTCGCTGCCGGCGACCGGGTGGTCCTCGAGCGGGCCGAACCGCTCGGCCAGGGCGACGTGCTCGGCGCGGGTGATGTCCTGGTCGCGGACGAACAGCACCTTGTACTGCAGCAGCAGGGCCCTCAGCTCGGCGAAGAGGCCGTCGTCCCGCGAGGCGGCGGCCAGGCTGACGTTGCGCAGCTCCGCGCCGATCGTCGCGGTGAGCGGGACGACCTCGATGGCGGTCGCGCCGACGTGGACCGACGGCCAGGCTCGCCGCGGCACGGTGTGGTCGATGACGGTGGTCACGGTGGTTCTCCTTGCTCGGGGGTGGGACGTGCTCATCGGTGGGACGGGGGTTCAGGAGTCGAGGACGAAGACGGAGGAGCCGACCCCGCGGCCGGACTCGAGGTCGCGGTGCGCCTGGACGGCCTCGTCCAGCGCGTAGCGCCGGTCGATCCGGACGGCGATGCGGCCGGCGGCCACGTGGTCGAAGAGCTCACCGGCCAGGGCGGCGCGCTCCGCCGGGTCGGCGATGTAGTCGGCCAGGGCGGGACGGGTCACGAACAGCGAGCCCTTCAGGGCCAGCTGCATCGCGTCGATCGGCGGGACGGGCCCCGACGCGGTGCCGAAGCAGACCAGCAGTCCCCGCCGGGCGAGCGAGTCCAGCGACGAGGCGAACGTGCTCCGCCCGACGCTGTCGTAGACGACGGGGACGCCGGCGCCGTCGGTGAGCTCGCGGACCCGGGCTGCGACGTCCTCGCGCGTGTGGACGATGGTGTGCGCGCACCCGTGCGCCCGGGCGACCTCGGCCTTCTCGTCGGTGGAGACGGTGCCGATGACGGTGAGGCCGAGCAGGCGGGCCCACTGGGTGAAGAGCAGGCCGACCCCGCCGGCCGCCGCGTGCAGCAGGACGGTGTCGCCGGGGTCGAGCCGGGCGATCCGGCGCAGCAGGTAGGCGCAGGTGAGGCCGCGCATCGTCATGGCGGCGCCGGTCTCGAACGGGATCCCGGCCGGCAGCGGGATCAGGTGCGCGGCGTCCATCACGCGCTCGGTGCTGTACGCACCGAGCGGGCTGCCGGTGTAGGTGACGCGGTCGCCCGCGCCGAAGCCGGTCACCCCGGGGCCGATCGCCTCGACGACACCGGCCGCCTCCACCCCCATGCCGGCCGGGAGGGGCGCCGGGTAGAGCCCGGTGCGGAAGTACGTGTCGGCGAAGTTCAGCCCGACCGCCGCGTGCCGGATGCGCACCTGCCCGGGGCCCGGCTCCCCGACGTCGAGGCGTTCCCGGCGCAGCACCTCCGGTCCGCCGGTCTCGTGGAAGCGGATGCCCTCGGCCATGTGATCGGTCCTCCTGGTACGTCGACGGCGCGTGCCGGGCACGCGGGGGGTGGTGGGGGTGCGGTGGCGATCTGTCCGCCGACCGGCCGGGACGTGGATCGGCTCTCCCGGACGGCTCTCACTGTGGCAGCGGCGCCAGCCGGAGGCTGTACGGATCCGGACACATGCCTTACCCTTGTCGGACACGGCCTGCCCGGCCGGCGGAGGGAGCACGGCATGCGTCCCGGTGTCCGCTGCGCGACGCTCGACGGCTACGTCGGCCTGGCGCGGTCCTGCGGGCTCGACCCGGCACGGCTGCTGGCCGACGAGGGTCTGGCCGTCGCCGACCTGGCCGTGCCCGACACGTGGGTGCCGGCGGCCGCGGTCGCCCGGCTGCTGGACCGGTCGGCCGAGGAGGCCGGCATCGAGGACGTGGGCCTGCGGCTGGCCGGGCTGCGCCGGCTGGCGACGCTGGGGCCGCTCAGCGTCGTGCTGCGCCAGGAGCCGGACCTGCGCAGCGCGCTGGGGCTGCTCTGCCGGTACGAGCACAGCTACAACGAGGCGCTGCGGCTCCGGCTGGACGAGGCCGGGGATCTGGCGACCATGCGGCTGTGGTTCGAGTTCGGGGAACCGGCACCGACCCGGCAGGCCCTGGAGCTGGCCACCGCGACGCTGCTCGGGATCATCCGGGAGCTCCTCGGCCGGCAGTGGGAGCCGCTCTCCCTGTGCTTCACCCACCCCGCTCCGGCGTCGACCGCCACCCACCTGGCGGTGTTCGGCCCCCGGCTGCGGTTCGGGCACGAGTTCACCGGGCTGGTGTTCCACGCCGCGGAGCTGGACGCCGCGAACACGATGTCCGACCCGCTGCTGCGGCCGTACACCGACCAGCTGCGCCGGGCGCTCGGCGCCCCGCCCGCCGAGACCGTCACGGGGCAGGTGCGGCACCTGGTCGAGATGCTCCTGCCCGTCGGGCGGTACTCGACGCAGCAGGTGGCCCGCAGCCTGGGGACGACCCAGCGGACGCTGCACCGCCGGCTCGCCGCGGAGGGGACGTCCTTCTCGTCCATCGTCCACGAGACCCGGGCGGCGCTCGCGGAGCGCTACCTGACGGCAGACCGCTGGACGCTGACCGACGTCTCGGAACGGCTCGGCTTCACCGCGCCGAGCGCGTTCTCCCGGTGGTTCCGGCAGGAGTTCGGGATGACGCCCACGGCGTGGCGGACGACCGCCCGGGCCTCCGCGTCGTGAACCGACCGGTCACCCGCCGAGGAGCCGGGCCTTCTCGCGGCTGAACTCCTCCTCGCTCAGGACGCCGGCGTCGCGCGCCTCCCCCAGGCGCACGAGCAGGTCGAGCCGGCCGCTGAGGGTCGAGAGCGTCTCCGGCGTCAACGCGGCCGGCAGCAGCGGCTCGGGCGCCGGGGCCGTGTCGACCAGGGTGGCGACCGGCGCGCCGCCGGGTGCGCCGCCATCGGGGGCCGGTCCTGCCGTCCACCGCGGGGCCGGGACCGCGGCCGGGGGCCCCGCCGACGGCTCGGGCGCCGCCGGGCCGGGCGTGCCCGCCGGCGCCCCCGCGGCGGCCGGACGCTGCCCGTCGGCGGCCGGCTCCGCCGCCCGGTTCTGCAGCCACTCCAGGGCACCGAGGTAGAGGGCGACCAGAGCGGCGACCCAGACGAGCACCGACAGCGTCGGCTCCGGCCAGAACAGCAGGACCACCGCGCCGACGGTGATCCCCGCCCACCGGGCCGGTCCCAGGTGGGCCCGCACCGAGGCGCCGAGGCGAGCGCTCCGCTCCGGGAGCTCCAGCCCCTCGGCGAAGCCCCGCCACCAGGCGGCGACGCGCCGCGCCCAGGGCTCCCCGGCCGCCGGAGCGGCCGCCTCGCCCGGCGCGACGGCCTGGCCCGGCGCGGCACCCGCAGCGGCCTGGGCCCGGGCCTCCTGCCGGCGGCGCACCTGGGCCCGCGCCGAGGCGAGCCCGCGCCGCACGCCGGCCACGAGGCCGAGCCGGCCCCACACCAGCGTCAGCACGAGGACCAGCAGGACGGCGGCCAGCAGCCACAGCGTCCAGGACCGCAGGCTCCCGGCGAGGACGTCGTACACCGCGCCCACGGCGTCCCGGTTCTCCTCGCGCACCCGTGGGAGCAGCAGCCCCCGGGCCACCCGCAGGGCCGCGAGCACGAGCAGGACCAGCACCGTCGCGGTCACCGCCCAGGCCCGCAGCGTGCCGCGGCGGCGGCGCGAGATGCCGAGGGCGCCGGCGAGCGCGCCCAGGGCGATGAGGCCGAGCCACCACCACACCGACTCGAGCAGGTCGATGGCCGAGTAGACCTCCGGGGACCCGGCCGGGGTGAGGAGGGTGACGCCCACGTCGTCGGGCAGCAGGTCCAGCACCTGGCCGGCGACCCCGTCCTGCGCCGCGTCGGGCACGAGCCCCTTGGCCTGCCCGAGGGTGTACTCCACCGGCTCCCCGGCGACGAGCTGGCCGTGCGCCGAGGTGAGCGCGGCGGTCGTCAGCGGCCGGAACGGGTCGTTGGTCAGCAGCCGCTGCACCCCGGCGGCGACCACGGAGCGGACCCCGCTCTCCACGGTGGGCTCGAACTGCTGCAGCCGCTCCGGGAGAACCGCCACGGCCTCGTCGACGGCGTCCTCTACCGCCGGCTGGGTCATGACGGTCTCCGTCACCCGCTCCGTGATGCGGGACTCGACCTCCGGCAGGTCGACGATCGTCTCGACGGTGGACACGAACGCCTCGGTGTCGACCACGTTCTGGCGCGTCCACAGCGACACGGAGGCCAGCACCAGCGTGAGCGCGCTGGCCAGGACCAGCAGACCGGTGATCAGACGACGCATGGCTCGTCCCTCCCGCAAACTGGCGGGCGCGGCGCCCGGCCGACCGGGGTCAGCGTGGTCCCGCGGGGAACGGCGCTCATCACCCACGGCGGATGAGGGCGGGCACCGGCGCGGCGCGCGCCGGCGGCGTCCCGCGGGCGTGCTGCGTCGTCCGCACGGGGTGAGGACCGGCGTCGTCCCCCTCACGAGGCTGGCCGCCGTAGATCCCCGCCCGTCAGGAGGAGCCATGACCCAGACCGCCCCGGACAACGCACTCGGCCGCATCGCCGAGGGGGACACCCCGGTCCTCGAGACGCTGCTGCAGATGAACCTCGACGCGCTGGAGCGGTCGGGTCTCGACGCCGAGACCTACCTGCTCGTCCGGCTGGCCGCCCTCGTCGCCATGGACGCCGCCCCGGCCTCCTACCTGATCACGCTCGGGATGGCCGAGGAGGGCGGCCTGACCGCCGAGAAGGCACAGGCCGTCCTGGTCGCGATCGCCCCCATCGTCGGCAGCGCACGGGTCACCGCGGCGGCGGGCGCCATCGTGCGGGGGGTGCTGGGCGCCGCCGCGCTCGTCGACCAGGTCGTCCCCGAGCAGCGCACCCCGTAGGCCGGCAGGCCGCCCCGGCGCCGCCCCGTCCTCCGGGACCGCGACAGCGCTCCGCACCCCGTCCGGCACCGGTACCGCGGCTCACGCGGTGCCGGTGTCGGACGGGTCCGGGTGGGCGGCGCGGACCTCCAGCAGGTCCAGTCCCTGGCTGCGCAACCGCTGCAGCACGCCGTGCAGGCCCGGTTGGTCCGTCGGCCCCGTCCGGAGGACGGTCAGCGGCGGCTCCTGGCCGAGGTCCTCCGCGCCGATCTCCTCGATGAGCTCGGCGGGGACCGGCCCGCGCACCCGGAGTTCGTACACCCGACGTCCCATGTCTGCGCGCTCCCTCGCGATCGACGGGGGCACCGCTCCCGGTGCGGGCTCCGTTCCGCAGGAGCCCTCCCCCGGAGCACCCGGCCGGCCGGATCCGACCCGGGGAGCCCGGGCACCCGGGCCTGCGGGTCCGGTCCGACGTCCGGGAGCCTCGTGAACACGGGCGCCGGCGGCATCCTCCCGCCCGGATGAGCGGCTCCGGCGGCTGCCCCGGGTCGCCGGCCGGGGAGGACCGCCCCGTCCGGGCCGACGCCCCGTGCCGCGGGCCGCGCCCCCGGAGGGGAGGGTCCGCACGATGGCCGCACAGCACGAGTCGTTCGCCCGCCGGTCGCTGCGGCGCTGCACGCTCGGCAGCGGACCGCTCAGGCGCCGCTCGGACCGGGTGCAGGTGGTCGGCCGGCTCGTCGTCGTCCTGTCGTTCCTCGTGGCCCCGGTGGCCGCGGTGGCCGCCTCGACCGCCACGGCGGCGCACCTCCACGCGGTCGCGGCCGCCGAGGCCGCGGAGCGCTTTCGCGCCCGCGCCGTCGTGCTCGAGGAGGCGCCGGGACCGGCGCACCCCCGTGACGGGGCCTACGGCACCCCTCCCGGGACGGTGGTGCCGGTACGGGTCGCCTGGACCGCCCCCGACGGCCGGCCCCGGGAGGGTTTCGTGCCGGTGCAGCGCGGCACGCCGGTCGGCACCGCCGTGCGGCTGTGGGTCGACCGGGACGGCGACCTCGCCCCGGCGCCGCTCGACCGGTCGAGCATCCCGGACCGGGCGGCTGCCGCCGGGGCGTTGCCGCTGCTGGCGCTCCCCCTGGCGACCTGGGCCCTCCACGCCCTCCTCACCTCCGTCCTGGACGCCCGCCGGGAGCGGGCCTGGGAGGCGGAGTGGGCCGCGGTGGAACCGGGGTGGAGTTCCCGGCCGCGCTGACCCGGGGGCGTGCGGGCGCACGTCACCCGCCCGGGCGCGGCCCGGGCGGGTGCGGCTGCCGTCACCGTCCGGCCGGCCGGCCGGAGGCGCTCCCGGCGGTCAGCGGAGTGCCCTGACCTCCCGGCCGTGGACGATGATCGCGTAGATCACGATGACGTCGAGGGCGATCACGATGGTCGACCACACCGGGTAGGCCGCGATGAACACCAGGTTCGCCAGTGCGCTCAGCACGGCGATCCCGACGCCGACCACACGGGCCACCGTGTTGCCCGCCAGCAGTCCCACGCCGGTGAGGACCGCGACGATGCCGATGACGAGGTGGATCCAGCCCCAGGTGTTGTAGTCCACGTCCACCACGAGGCCTTCGGACGTCACCGCGTAGAAGCCGTCGTCGAAGAGGGCGACCAGCGCCTGGATGACCTGGAAGGCACCCAGCGTGATCAGCATGACGCCGGCGAAGACGACCCATCCCGCCCAGGCGGTGGGCGGTTCACCGTACGGGCGGCCGGTCTCGGTGGAGCCGCGGTGCGAGGTGTCGGTCATGTCACTGTCCTCCGGGTCCGCTCCCGCCGCGTCCGCCCTGACGGGAGGCTGTGAGCGGGGTTCTGGTGGCGTGCGCTGACACTGTGGGACGCCGGCGGTGGGCCGGCATCGTCCGCCGTGAGTGAGACGCGGGGAGCACCTGCCGGGGTGCCCGCGGGGACCGGCTCAACCGGCCGAGGGGGCGTCCGCCGACCGGCCGGTCCCGGAGGCCGCCGGGAAGGGGACGACGACGCCGTCCCCTCCCGCGGTGCACCCCCCGGCGGGTGGGGCGGCCTGCGCCGGTCCGGCCGGTGCCCCACCGGTGGCCGAGCGCGGCGGGGCCGGGCACCGGCGGATCTCCAGGACCTGCACGTCGCTCTCGATCAGCCGGTCCAGCACCTCGGTCAGGTCACGGTCGGCCGGGATCCGGAGCCGGTACAGCGTGTGCCGCGGCACGACCGTCGGTCGCACCGGGACGCGGAAGGTGGCGAGCGTGGCGCTGCTCAGGTGGCTCCCCACGCGGAGTTCGTACCGGGACCGTGCCGCTTCCATGTCCACCGACCCCCACGACGTCCGAACCGATGGGACCGACGGTGCGGGAGACGACGGGACGGCGCCTCACCCGCACCGCACGAGGCTGCCGACCGCCCTCAGAGGAGCCCGCGCTCCCGCGCTCTCCGCACCGCCTGGCTGCGGCGGCTCACCGACAGCTTGCGCAGGATGCTCCGGATGTGCGTCCGCACGGTGTTCACCGAGATGAACATCGTCGCCGCGATCTCGGCGGTGGAGAGCATCTCCGCCAGGTGGCGGAGGACCTCCATCTCGCGGTCGCTGAGCTCCTGGACCACCTCGGTCGCCGGGGGCGCCGCGGCGTTCCCGGCACCGGTCGGCCGGGCCCCGCTCGAGGGGTTGAGCCACGCACCCGGGCCCTGCAGCCGGGGGTGCGTGCGCAGCAGCCGGCGGGCCTGCGGCGGCGTGTCGACGAACGGCCAGCGGAGCAGCTCGGGTCGGGCGAGCTCGAGCGCCGCCGCGAGCTCCTCGGCCGCGGCGGACAGGTCGCCGCTCTCGACCAGCTGGCAGGCCCGGACGACCGTCGACTCGACGATCTGCGCCGGGGATCCCCGGAACTGCTCGTCCGGTGGCACCTCCACCGCCTCGTCGCCGCCGAGGAGGCCGACCGACGCCTGCAGGCGCCGGCTCCACGGCTCGCCGCCGCCCCTGTCCCGGAGCATGGCGAGCCCGTCGGCCACGTGCCCCCGGGCCACCGCCAGCCGCACCACCTCGGTGACGACCTGCTCCGCGACCCACCGCGGGAGGGACGGGCCCTCCAGGTGGGGGCGCAGCACCTGCTCCGCGAGCTCGTACTCGTGCCGCATGCGGAAGTGCTGGCCCTGCAGCACGGCCTGCAGGGGGCCGGGCCCGATCGCGCCCGGGCCGGCGGACCGCTCCCGGTTCCTGGCCCGCCCGAGCCACTCCCGCGCCTCGACCAGCGAGTAGCGGCGGAGGTGGGCCCACGCCAGGGCCGTCGCGGCGGCGGGGTCGCGGGCCGACTCGTCCCTGCCCTCCTCGGTGGCGAGCGCCTCGGCGTCCAGGGCGAGCTGGACGGCCCGGGTCAGGTGCCCCTCGAGCGCCTCGAGGAGCGCGAGCCGGCCGAGCGCCCAGCACCGGAGCCTGCGGGAGCCCGCCGCCTGCGCCGCGGTCGCCGCTGACCGCACCGCGGCGAGCAGCTGCCGTGGCGGAGCGCTGGTCCCGAGGACCGCCTGCGCGCGGAGGTGGCCCAGCAACGCCACGGCCTCGCTGCGCGCCTGGTGCTCGTGCTCCGGGAGCTCGGCGACGAGCGCGGTCGCGGCGTCGAGACGCGGGAGCAGCGCCGCAGGTGCGGCGTCCGTCCCCGCGCTCGCGGTCAGGCAGGCGAGGGTCGCCGAGACGCGCAGCGGGAGCCGGTCGCCCTCCTCCTGGGCCCGCACCGATGCCGCCAGGTCGGCCGGTGCCGGGGAGCTGCCCGCGGCGAGGGCGACGACCGTCCGGACGACCGCGGCCTCGGCACCGCGGAGTCCCGGCGGGAGCGACTGCAGACCGCGCACGGCCGTGTCCGTCCCGTGCACCAGCAGGCGCGGGACGAGCAGGTCGTCGACGAGCAGACGGCTGACGAAACCCCAGTCCTCGGCGGCCACGGCGTGCACGACCGCGTCCTGGGCGCGGCCGGCGGCGGCGTACCACTCCGCGCAGGTCCGGTGCAGCCCGGCGACCTCCCCCGGGTGCTCGTAGGCCAGCTGCGCCTGCAGCATCTCCCGGAAGAGCGGGTGGACGCGCAGGCCGCCCGGCGCGCCCGGGGACTCCTCGACGAACGCGTTGGCGTGCGCCAGCCCCACGAGGACGCGCCGGCTGTTGCGGCGGCCGCAGAGCCGGTCCGCCAGGTCGGGCCACAGCTCCGAGGTCACGCTCGTGCGGAGCAGGACGCGGCGGACGGTGGCCGGCTGACCCTCCAGGACCTCCGCGAACAGGTACTGGGCCACGCTGCCGTCGTCGTGCGCCAGCGACGTGACCAGCCGCTCGGGTGACACCCCCCGCTTGAGCGGCGCGGCGGCGAGCCGGAGCCCGACGGCCCAGCCCTCCGCCTCCGCGCACAGGGCCCGGGCGACCTCCGCCGTCACCGGGACGCCCATCGCGGCCAGCAGCTCGCGGGTCTCGTCCGCGGTGAAGCCGAGCTGGTCGCCGCGGATCTCCGACAAGGAGCCGTCGAGCCGGTACCGGTGCAGGGGCAGCAGCGGGTCGGACCGGGCGCACAGCACCAGCCGGAGCCGGTTGCCGGCCTGCCGCACGAGCAGGTCGAGACCGGCGGTGACGGACCGGTCGGTCAGGTGGTCGGCCTCGTCCAGGACGAGCACGACGGGGCGGGCGGAGGAGGCGACGTCCGCCACCAGGCGCGGGATGAAGGAGGCGCCCGGCGGCTCCCCGGGGGCCAGCGCGGGCACCTCGGACCACTGCACGCCGACGCGGGTCAGGGCCTCGACCACGTAGCCCCAGAACCGGGCCGGGTCGTCGTCGTACTCGTCCAGGCTCAGCCAGGCGATCGGCCGTCCCGCACCCTGGCTCTGCCGCCAGGAGGATGCCAGGACGGTCTTGCCCGACCCCGCGGGACCGCTGACGAGGGTGACCGGGGACCGCTGCACGTGCCCCGCCAGGAGGTCGACCAGGCGCCGGCGGAGCACGGTGGCGTGGGCCGGCTCGGGCGGCGCGAGCTTCGACCCCAGCAGGGCCGTGCCCTGCCGGCCGGCCGCACCGGCGGGCCTCGTCAGCGCCGCGGGGGCACTCGCCGTCGACGGTCTCGTCATGCGTCACTCCCGTGCCTTCCGAGTGGTCCACGCCCGTGGCGCCCCGGCCACGGCCGGCGGGTCCCCCGAGAGTCCGCACGACCCCCCTCGGCGCCTGCCGTCCCGCCGGTCAGGGTCCGAAGTCGTGTCCCGTGAGGGCACTCCTCCGCACGGAGGTCGGGCCCCGGGAGGACGCGCCTCGGGACCCCGGACCGGCTGCCGTACGAGGGTGCCCCCGCACCCCTGCCGTGCGGTCTCACCCGTACCGGGTGAGATCTCATCCGCACCGGGTGAGGGAACCGCGCTCCCGGTGCCGGAGGCTGCCGCGCGGCACGGACGGCGAGGCCGCCGGAGCCGTTCGGGTCCCGGCGGCCCGCGGGAGTCGTGGACCGTGCCACGCCGACCGGCGGACGGGCGCGGCGCCGGTCGTCCGCCGGGGACGATGCCGGGTGCCCGCGGTGGCGGCACGCTCGGGTCGCCGGGCGACGGCCGAGGCGGCCCGCTCGGCCCGGGAAGGCCCCGACACGACCAGCGGGGGGACCACCATGACAGCGCCCGCGCCGCCCCTCGACGGTCTCGCCGTCCTCGACCGGCTCATCGTGGAGGCCTTCGCCGATCTCCGGTCGGCGCGGGCCGCCGCGGCGCGGACCGGCAACCGCCGGAACCTCGACGTCCTGACGCGGGCCGAGGAGCACCTGGACGCGCTGCTCGAGTACCGCCACGCCGTGGTGCACCGGGCCTCCCCGCCCGCCGCCGGCGTGGCGGCGGAGCCCGGCCGCCGTCGCGACCGCCCCCGGTGACCCCGCGCGGGACCCGGGGACCGGCGCGCCGGCGGACCCGGGGAGGGGTGCCCCGCCAGGCGACCGCACCACGGACCTGCGGGGCCCTCCGTCGTCCGCCTGGCGGGGGTCAGACGAGTGTGCCACCGGGCGCCGGTCGGGGCTCAGCGGGCGGCGCTGCGCCGGGGCGGGACGGCGAGGACCCCGAGGTCCCGGGCCGCCTGGACCGCGGCCTCCCGGCCCGCGACGCCGAGCTTGGCCTGTACCCGCCGGATCCTCGTGCGGGCGGTGTTCGTCGACACCGAGAGGCTCGCCGCGATCTGGGCGGTCGAGCGCCCCTCGACCAGGCAGCGGAGCACCTCGAGGTCGCGGCGGTTCAGCGCCGACGCGGGGACCGCACCGGCGGGGGCGTCCCCCCGGACGGCCGGTGGCGCCGGGCGGCGGGGCACCGGCAGCGGGACGGCGGGGAGGGACAGGTGCTCGCCGGACATCCCCACCTCCGCGGCCTCGTGCGCGTGCGGTCACGGCCCGGGCCGCCGTAGCCCGTGGTCCAGGACCGACGTGGCACCACGCTAGGGGCAGCGGGTCCACCCGGCTGTACCGGCGGCATCACAGCCCTTACCCTTTCGACCGGCGCGGAGGAGATCCCCGATGCTGCCTCGCATCCGCACGGCCACCCTCACCGGCTACCCCGAGCTGGCCCGGTCGCTCGGGCTCGACCCGGCGGCCCTGATGGCGCAGGTGGGGCTCGATCTCGCCGACCTCGCCGTGCGCGACCGCTGGATCCCGGCCGCGCCCGCGGCCCGGCTCCTCGACCTGTCCGCGCGGCAGTCCGGCTGCCCGGACTTCGGGCTGCGCCTGGCCGCGGCCCGCTCCCTCGGCACCCTCGGACCCGTGAGCGTCGTGGTCCGCGACGAGCCCGACCTGCGCGGCGTCCTGCACCTCCTGGCCACGCACGCGCACGTCTACAACGAGGCGCTGCACCTGCGGCAGTGGGAGGACGGCGACCTCGCGGTGGTCGAGGCCTGGCTCGAGTTCGGTGGCCCGGCACCGCACGACCAGGCGCTCGACCTGGCCATGGCGGCGCTCGTGGGCGTCGTCCGGACCCTGGTCGGCAGCGACTGGCGACCCCAGGCCGCCGCCTTCGCCCGTCCCCCTCCCCCCGAGGTCGAACCCTGGCGCCGGCTCTTCGGCCCCGGTGTGGTCTTCGCCCGCCAGTACACCGGCCTGGCCTTCCCGGCCCCGGACCTCGACACGCGGGTGATCACGGCCGACCCGTCGCTGCGGCCGTACACCCAGCTCTTCCTCCGCACGTTGCTGGCCTCCGGGGTGCCCGCCACGACCGCGGCCCCGGCGGACCTGCGCCCGGCGGACGTGGCGGACGTGGTGGAGTTCCTGCTGCCGCTCGGGCGCCAGTCGATGACGCGGGCGAGCCGGCTGCTCGATGTCCGCCCGGGAGAGCTCCAACGGCACCTGGCCGAGCAGGGCGAGACCTTCTCCTCGGTCCTCGACACGACCCGGGCGCGCCTCGCCGAGCGATACCTGGCCAACGACCACCACTCGCTGACCGAGGTGTCGCAGCTGCTGGGCTTCAGCGCGCCCAGCGCCTTCTCCCGGTGGTTCCGCCGCCAGTTCGGCATGAGCCCCACGGCCTGGCGGCGGGCGGCCCGCGACGGGTCGGGGAGCGGCACCCCGCCGGGGTGAGCGGGCCCGTCAGCCCTGCCGGTCCAGGCGCCAGGCCACCAGACCGAACAGCACGCCGAGGGCGTTCGTCGCCCAGTGCGCGGCGATGCTGGCGAGCACGCTGCCGCTGCGCCGGCGCAGCTCGCCGAAGACCAGCCCGCCGACCGCGGTGAACGCGACCGTCGCCGCGACGACGGTGGCGTCCCCCGCTCCACCGACCGCGCCGGACACACCGCGGTTGGTCTCGCCCAGGTCCAGCGAGGGCAGGATGTGCCACAGCCCGAACAGGACCGAGGTCGTGACCAGGACCTGCCACTGCCGCATGTGCCGCGCGAGCACTGCCCAGAGGACCGACCGGAACGCGAGCTCCTCGAGCGCCACGGTGCCCAGGGGGATGACGACGAGGGCCTTCTCGAGCGCCGCCGCGACGGGCAGGTCGTAGCGCACGTCCTGGAACGCCGGTCGGGTGGCCGGCAGGAGCAGGCCCACCACGTAGACGCCGGCGACGACGGCGACCGTGCCGAGACCCCACCGGGCCCCGGCCCCCAGGCGGTCCCGGCCCAGCCCGAGCTGCGACCAGGTCAGCCCCTCCCAGCGGGCCCAGGCGAGGAGGCCGGCCCCTTCGAGCGCGCGGACCCACCAGGGCGGGTGGAGCACCTGGTCGGCCACGTGGATCGCCGCGAGCACGACCACGACCCCGCCGGAGACCGCCCGGGAGCGCGCCCGGCGGGAGGCGGACCTGGTCACCCCTGCCCACCTCCGCCTCCTGCGGTCAGGGGGACGACCGCCGCCATGGGGCTGCCTCCCCGCGGACCGCCCCGCTCCCTCGGAGCACCGACGCTAGGAGCCCGCCGCGGTGCTCCCACTCCTACCGGGAGGATGAACCGCGGCCCGCGTGCCCGGCCCACCATCGCGTCATGGGACGTTCACGACACCGGTCCGGACGGCGACCGCCAGGACGACAGCAGGACCGCGGGGGGCACCCCGTCCGGAGCACCGCGCCCGACGTCGGGGTGGTCGTGGCCGCGGCGATGGCGCCCGGCACCTTCGCCCCGTCCCTCACCGCGCGCAGTGCGGTGGACCAGGGCCTGGTGACCGGGTTGGCCACGGGCCTGCACTACCTGCTCTCCGCCGGGACGCAGGACCTGCTCGAGGCCGCGGCGCAGACCCTCACGAGGGGGACGCCGTCCCCGTGGCTGCGGCGGGCCGGGCCGATCGCGGTCGACTGCGCGGCGGTGCCCCTCGGGCTGGCGTCGCTGCGGGCGCTGCCGCCGCGGGCGGAGGACCCGCTGCGCGGCGCCGTGCGCCAGGCGGCCTGGCGGCTCGGGGCCACGGGGTTCGGGAGCGCGCTCCTCGGCGGGGCCCGGATCGCCACCCAGGCCCTCGACGACCGGCTGGGCCTGCACGGGCGCCTCGCCGCGGTCCCGCTGGCGGTCCCCGTCGGCCTGGCCGTCGCCTACGTGCGCGACCGGCTGCGCGCGGAGGAGCACGCCGAGCGCACCGACGGGGTGGGGGTCGCGCCGCCGCTGTCGTCCCTCGGCGTCGCGGCGGGGGTCGTCGGGTCCCTCGCCGGCGCCGCGTACGGCGAGCACGCCCTCACCGACCTCGCCGCCCGCAGGGTGGCCGCGGTCCTGCCCGGGTCGCCGGAACTGTGGCGGCTGGCCGGGCACACGGGCGCCCTGGCCGGCCTGGGCCTCGGCGTCTCCGCGGTCTGGCACCGGGCGATGCGGCGCATCGAGGCGAGGACGACGGCCGACGTCCCGGTGCTCGAGCCGGACGAGGGCGACCGGTGGGTGCCGCCCACGGTCAGCGGTGGCCCCGGCAGCCTCGTCGCATGGGAGCGCATGGGGCGCGACGGCCGGCTGCACGCCCTGGCCTCGGTCCGGCCGGAGCCGCTCCCGGACCGCCCGGACGGCGTGCCCGACCTGTCGATCGGGACCGTCATGGGCACGCCCGCCCGGGCCACCCCGGCCCAGGTGTACGTCGGGCTGGACAACGCACCGACGCCGCGGGCACGGGTGGACCTCGCGATGGCCGAGCTGGAGCGGACCGGCGCGTTCGACCGGTCGCTGCTGGTCCTGGTCTCGCCCACCGGCACCGGCTACGTCAACTACGTCGCCGTCGCCGCGCTGCAGTACCTCGCGCTCGGCGACGTCGCCACCGTGACCCTGCAGTACTCGCGCCGCCCGTCCCCGCTGTCCCTCGGGATGGTGAAGACGGCCCGGGAGCAGAACCGGTTGCTGTGGCTGCGGGTCCTCCAGCGCCTGCGGGAGCGCCCCGGCCGCCGTCCGCGCGTCGTGGTGTTCGGCGAGAGCCTCGGTGCGCACACCAGCCAGGACGTGTTCCTGCACTGGGGCACCCTCGGCCTCGACGCGATGGGGATCGACCGCGCCCTGTGGATCGGGACGCCGTACGGGAGCGGCTGGATGCGCCAGGTCACCCGCGGCGACCGCCTCGACGTCGACACCGACGCCGTCGCCGTCGTCAACGACCACGACCAGTACACCGCCCTCGTGGGGCGGCGGGGCCGCTCGCCGCGCTTCGTGCTGCTCAGCCACGACAACGACGGGGTGACGAAGTTCGGCCCGGACCTGCTGTGGTACCCCCCGGACTGGCTGGGCCCCACCCGGCCCCGCCCGGAGCCCGTCCCCGGCGGGAGCCCGCGCGGCATCCCGCCGGCCATGCGGTGGCGGCCGCTGACGACGTTCTTCCAGAGCCTCGTGGACATGAAGAACGCGCAGACGTCGGGGCCCTTCGGCGCGACGCAGCACGACTACCGCGCGGACCTGACCCGCTTCCTCAGCGACGTGTTCGAGCTGCCCGCGTCCGAGGAGCAGCTCCTCCGGGTCGAGCGGACCCTGCAGGTGCGGGAGACCGTGCGCGAGCGGATGTTCGCCGTCGTCCCCGGGGCCGTCGGCTGACGGTGCCGTGGCCGGGGGCCGCGGCGCTGGGTGGGATCACTTGAAGACGTCCTTCACCTTCTCGCCCGCCTGCTTGAGGTTCCCGCTGGCCTGGTCGGCCTTCCCCTCGGCACGCAGGTCCTCGTCACCGGTCGCCCGGCCCGTGGCCTCCTTGGCCTGCCCGCTGAGCTGCTCGGCCTTGTTCTTCACCTTGTCCGTCCCGCTCATGGCGAGGCGGTACCCGCGGAGGACCGCCTCACCCCTCCTGACCGACCCACCGCGCTCACCCGTCCGGGTGACGCGCCCCGGGGAGCGCGCGGCGCGCCCTCCAGGGCCGGGCACCCGCGGTCGATGGCAGGGCGTCGGGTGCGTCGGCGGCGACCGGGGAGGGTGGTCATGCGGGTCTCGTTCGTCGTGTACGGCCTGCTCTACGTCCTCGTCGAGCTGGTCGGGTACCGCCTGGAGCAGGTCGGCTGGCCGCGGCTGACCGCCCTGGACGTGGCCGCCGCGATCACCGACGCGTGCCTCGCCGTGGCCGTGGTCAGCGCGGTCCTGGTCGCCGGCGACGTGGGGCTGCGGCGCCGGCGCGCGCGGCGGGACGGGTGCCCGGTGGCGGTGGACGACGGGGTGCAGGTGCCCGACGCGCCGGGGTCCGGCCCGATCACCGTCCGCTCCTGGCGGCCGCGGCCGGCGCTGCCGGCCGGGCACTCGGCGTACGCCGTCCCCGACGTCCCCGAGGCGGCCTACCCCACGGGCAGCCGCCCGTTCCCGGCGCACCCCGGCCGCCTGCTCTGACCCCGGCCGGCTCGCGCCGACCCGGCCGGCTGACGGTCAGCCGAGCGCGAGGGAGGCGGCGCGGCGGTCGAGGTCGTGCGCGAGCAGCGCGGCCGCGGCACCGGCGCGGACGGCGCCGGCCACGGTGACCGCGTCCGCGGCGGCCAGCGCCGCGGCGAGGTCGGCCAGCCGCTCGGTGAGCTCGTCCTCCAGGTCGGCCTCGGCCAGGTCCTCGACGTCGACCAGGGCGATCGGGTGGGTGCTCACGGCGGGCTCCTCCGGGGGCTGCGGCGGCCGGGCTCCCCGGCTCCCGACCACGCTCGCGCCGCTCCCGCAGGGCCTGCGCGCGGCCGTCGCAACATCGCCGCAAGAACCGCTGTGCACCCGCCTTGCCACGAGCGGGTCGAGGACCACTAGGGTCGTCGATGTCGGGAAGGCCCTGTGCAGTGGCAGGACCCCGATGCACCACCTCAGCTAGGAGCGCGGAATGCCCGAAGGAACAGTCAAGTGGTTCAACGCGGAGAAGGGGTTCGGCTTCGCCACCCCTGACGGTGGTGGGCCGGACGTCTTCGTCCACTACTCGTCCATCCAGACCAGCGGGTACCGCTCGCTCGACGAGGGACAGCGGATCTCGTTCGACATCGAGCAGGGCCAGAAGGGTCCGCAGGCGGCGAACGTCAACCCGCTCTGACCACCTGAGCCACGACAGCGCCCCCGTCCGGGTCCACCGGGCGGGGGCGCTGCACGTCCCGGGCAGGTGCGCCCCGGCCCTCAGCGGGCCCGGGGCACGTACCCGCCGATGAGCGCGGACATCAGCAGGGCGCCGTCCTGCGGCCCGACGGCCCGCGCGGCCTCGGCCATCGCCCGCCAGCGCGCCCGCTCGACCTCGCTGGGGGCGTTCGCGGCCCGCGCGGCCAGCTGCTCGAGCAGCCGGTCCCACTCCCCCTGCGGCGTCGGCCAGAGCCCGGCCAGCCGGCGCGCCTCGGCCGTGATCCCGGTGAACCGGACGATCTCGCCGGCGTAGTTCGTCAGCGCCTCCACGTAGCCCGCGGCCACGAGCGCCCGGGCGGCGGAGACCACCTGCGGCCTGGGCAGCCCGCTGGCCGGCACCACCTGGCCGAGGTAGGGGGCGCCCCCGTACCTCGGCTCGTCGACCAGCCGGGCGATCGCCCGCAGCACCGGCAGGTCGCGGGTGAACCAGACGTCGGGCAGGGGCTGGTCGGGTGCGTCCACCCGCCCAGTCTCGGGCACGCCGGTGCCCCGCCTCCCGGGGAGGGAGGCGGGGCACCGGGGGGCCTCAGCGGTCGCGGGCGCCGGTCAGCTCCGGCCGGCGGACCAGGATCAGCCCGAGGGCCACGTAGCCCACCAGCAGGTGCGCAGCCCCGATGTACTGCGTGACCGCGGGCAGGAGGAAGGACGTCGGGACGACGACCGGCGCCCAGCTCTCGGCGACCGCCGGCCAGAACCGGGCGATCCCCGTCCAGCGGCCGGCGATGGCGATCCGGACGCCGATGGCCGCCATGCCCAGCATCGAGATCGGCCAGAACAGGTCCACCACGGAGAAGAACCCGGTGTCGTAGAGGCCCGGGGCGAAGGCCCACAGCAGCGACGAGAACATCGCCACACCGAGCAGCGCGTGCTCCAGGTGGAGCAGGTTGCGGGCCAGCCGGCCGGTCCCGATCGCGCCGGTGCGCAGCACCACCGCCACCAGGCCGACCAGGCCGAGCTGGAAGAGGACCGCGCCGAGGTTGACCACGAGGGCCTGCCAGCTGCCCGCGGGGGGCGTGGTGCCCAGGAGCGCCACCGGCACCGCCCACGCGAGGGAGCCGGCGGTGACCCCGAGGCCGGCCCGGCGGACCAGCGACGTCGGTGCGGTGGGCCGGGTCCGGGTGGCCGCGGGGGCGTCGGTGCGGGCCGGGACGGGGGTGGTGCTGATGCTCATCTCGTGCTCCCAGGTCGGTGTGCGGTGCCCTGTGCACCGCCTGGGAGTACCGTCGCCGGGGCCCGTCCCGGGCACCCAGGGCCCGGCGCCACGGATCCGGTCCCGTTCGCCGTCCCGGGGGACACGGGACACCCGCCTCGTGACGTCCGGGACGCCGGCGGGTCAGGATCTGCGCGTGCAGGCACAGGCCCCGGCTCCCGGGTGGACGGACGCCACGGCGGAGCGGGCCCCCGCACCACCCCCGGTCCCGGCCGGCCGGCGGTGGCCCGCGCGCGCCGCCGCCTGGGGGGTGCTGCTCCTCGCCGTCGCCCTGACCGGGGCCGCGGCCGTCCTCGACGTCCTCACGCCCGCGTCCGCCCGGGCCGCCCTCGGCAGCGCGCCGGGGTCCGTGGCGGCGCTCACCGGGCTGGCCGTCGCCGCCCCCGGCGCCCTCCTGCTGCGGCGTGCGCCGCGCAACGCGGTGTCCCGGGTGCTCGCCGGGACGGGGCTCTTCTGGGCGGTCGACGGGCTCGCCGAGTCGTGGCTGACCTACGCGCTGCACTCCGATCCGCAGCTCCCCGGCGCGAGCCTCGCCTTCTGGGTGCTCGAGCGCCTCGGGTCCGCGCTGCTGCTGGGCCTCCCCCTGCTGCTCCTGCTCTACCCGGACGGCCACCTGCCGCGCGGGCGGTGGCGGGGGCTCGCGGTGGCCAGCCTCGCCTCCACCTCGCTGCTGCCGGTCGTGCTGCTGACGGTCCCGGCGGAGGTCGCCTTCACCGAAGACGCCGGCGGCGTCCCGGCGGCCTACCGGGACCTCGACCTGGACCTGACCTCGCTCCCGCTGCCCGCGTCGGTCGCCCTGCCGCTGCTCCGGATCGGCTTCCCGCTCGCCGTGCTGGGGATCGCCGTCCCGGCCGCCTCGGTGATCGCCCGCTACCGGCGGGCCGAGCCCGAGGACCGCCGCCGGATGCGCTGGCTGCTCTGGGCCGCCGTCGCCGACCTGCTCGTCATGCTCGCCACGCTGCTGCTCCCCGGCGAGCCCAGCGCCGTCGCCCTCATGGTGGCCGTGGCGCTCACGGGCGCGGCGGTGACCGTCGGCATCCTCCGGCCCCGGGCGCTCGACATCGACCGGCTGCTCGGCGGCACCCTCGTCTACGGTGGGCTGGCCGTCGCCGTCGTGCTCCTCGACCTCGCCGTCCTCGCCGCGGCCGGCGCGCTGCTCGGGGACGCGTTCGGTGAGCAGGACGCCACGCTGGTCACCCTGCTGCTGGTCGCGTTCGTCTACGTGCCCCTGCGCGACCCCCTGTGGCGGCTGGTCCGCCGGTGGGTGCTCGGCGAGCGGGAGGACCCGTACCGGGTCGTCTCCGGGCTGGCCGAGCGGCTGGAGCGGTCCGAGACCCCGGAGGGGCAGCTGCTGGCCGTCGCCGCCGGGGTGGCCGAGGCCTTCCGCGTCCCCTACGTCGGCGTCGAGGTCGATGCGGCCGACGGCGCGCAGCTGGTCGCCGAGAGCGGGCGCCGGCCGGCCGAGGTCCGGTCGCTGCCGATCGCCTACCGGGACGAGGAGGTCGGCCGCCTGCTGCTGCCGGGGCGGGGCGTGCGCGCGCAGCTGGTGGCCCGGGACGAGCGGCTGCTGGCCGACGTCGTCCGCCAGGCCGCCGCGGCCGCCCGGGCCGGCTCGCTGGCCGCCCAGCTGCAGGCCAGCCGCGAGCTGCTGGTCGGCGCCCGCGAGGAGGAGCGCCGCCGGCTGCGCCGCGACCTGCACGACGGGCTCGGCCCGTCGCTCGGCGCGGTCGTGCTGCGCATCGACACCGCCCGGAACCTGGCCGCGCACCGGCCCGAGGACGCCGACCGGCTGCTCCGGCAGGCCCGCGACGACGTCGCCGCCGCCCTGGCCGACGTCCGCCGGCTGGTGCACGACCTGCGCCCGCCGGCGCTCGACGACCTCGGCCTGGCCGGTGCGGTCCGCCAGCAGGCCGAGCGGCTGCTGGCCCCGCGGGTCGAGGTGACCGTCGCGGCGGACGGGCTGCCCGACCTGCCCGCGGCCGTGGAGGTCGCGGCCTACCGGATCGCCTCGGAGGCGCTGGCCAACGCCGCCCGGCACGCCGCCGCGACCCGGGTGCGGGTCACGCTCGGGCGGGCGGACCGCGCGCTCGTCGTGGCGGTCGCCGACGACGGCGTGGGCATCGCCCCGGGCCGGGCGGCCGGCGTGGGCCTGGTGTCCCTGCGGGAGCGGGCCGCCGAGCTCGGCGGCCGGTGCACGGTGACCTGCCCGCCGGAGGGCGGGACGGTGGTGCGGGCGGTCCTGCCCGTCGACGGAGGAGGAGCACGGTGACCGGGACCCCGGCGAGCGAGGACGTCGAGCCGCTGCGGATCGTCGTCGTCGACGACCACCCCGTCTACCGCGACGGGCTGGCGGTGCTGCTCGGGTCGGTCCCGGGGCTGGAGGTCGTGGGCACCGCGGCCGACGGCGCGGCCGCGGTCGCGCTGGCCGTCGACGAGCAGCCGGACGTCGTGGTCATGGACGTGCAGATGCCGGTGCTGGACGGCATCGAGGCCACCCGGCGGATCACCGCCGAGTCGCCGTCCGTCGGGGTCGTCGTCCTGACGATGAGCGAGGACGACGGCACGGTGTTCGCCGCGGTCCGCGCCGGGGCCCGCGGCTACCTGCTCAAGGGCGCCGACCAGGAGGAGGTGGTCCGCGCGATCACCACAGTCGCCTCCGGCGGGGCGGTGTTCGGGGCGGCGCTGGCCCGGCGGATCGCCGAGTTCTTCGCCGCCGGGCCGGCCGGGCCCGCGACCGCCTTCCCGCAGCTGACCGCCCGCGAGCGGGAGGTGCTCGACCTGGTCGCCGCGGGGCGGTCCAACGCGCAGATCGCCGCCAGCCTCTACCTGTCCCCGAAGACGGTCCGCAACAACGTCTCCAACGTGCTGACGAAGCTGCAGGTCACCGACCGGGCGCAGGCGATCGTGCGGGCCCGGGAGGCCGGGCTGGGCCGCTGAGCGCGGGGAATGGCTCCCCCGGGCCGCCCGTTGCTCCGGGCATGACGACCTCCTCCCCCCAGCCGAGGGTGCAGAAGTCCGACGCCGAGTGGCGGGCGCAGCTGTCGCCGGAGGAGTACGCGGTGCTCCGCCAGGCCGGCACCGAGCGGCCGTGGACCGGCGAGTACGTCGACACCAGGGCCCAGGGCGTCTACTCGTGCCGCGCCTGCGGTGCCGAGCTGTTCCGCTCCGAGGCCAAGTTCGACTCGCACTGCGGCTGGCCCTCGTTCTACGAGCCGACGTCCGGGGACAACGTCGTGCTCCGCGAGGACCGCAGCCACGGCATGGTCCGCACCGAGGTGCTCTGCGGCACCTGCCACAGCCACCTCGGCCACGTCTTCGACGACGCACCGCAGACGCCCACCGGCGACCGCTACTGCATCAACAGCGTCTCCATCCGCCTGGAGCCCGCCGGGGCCTGAGCCCGCCGGCTCGCGATCATGAGGTCCGGGAGACGACACGCCGGGCCCCACCGGTGCGTCGTCTCCCGGACCCCATGATCGCGCGGGCGGCCCGGTGCTACGCCAGGTCTGGCCGACCAGGTGCTACGCCAGGTCGGCGACGAGCTCGGCGACCGGCTTGCGCACCCCGGTGTAGAAGGGGATCTCCTCACGCACGTGCCGCCGGGCCCGGCTGGCCCGCAGGTCGCGCATCAGGTCGACGATGCGGTGCAGCTCGTCGGCCTCGAAGGCCAGCAGCCACTCGTAGTCGCCGAGGCCGAACGAGGCGACCGTGTTCGCCCGGACGTCGGGGTAGGGCCGGGCCTGCATGCCGTGCTCCTTGAGCATGTCCCGGCGCTCCTCGTCGGGCAGCAGGTACCACTCGTAGGAGCGCACGAACGGGTAGACGCACACCCAGCGGCGCGGCTCCTCCTCGGCCAGGAAGGCCGGGATGTGGCTGCGGTTGAACTCCGCCGGCCGGTGCAGCGCCATCTGGGACCACACCGGCTCCAGGTGCCGGCCGAGCGCCGTGCGGCGCAGCCGCGTGTAGGCCTCCTGCAGGGCCTCGGCGGCGGGTGCGTGCCACCACACCATGAGGTCGGCGTCGGCCCGCAGCCCGGCCACGTCGTACACACCGCGGACGACGACGTCCTTGCCGGCGAGCTCGTCGACCAGGCCCTGGACCTCCTCGGCGAGGGCGGTGCGGGAGGTCTCGCCGAGCGGCCGGGCCAGCCGGAACACCGACCACATCGTGTAGCGGATGGTGGCGTTGAGCTCGTTGGCCCGCTTGCCGGTGCTGCGCTGCTCCGGCGCCTGCCGGTCGGTCTGCTCGCTCATGGCCTCATTGTCGCCCGCCTCGACCGGGCGGGGCCGCGGCGCCGGTCACACCCGGCGCCGGCCGGCCGGCGCCGGTCAGGGTGCGGTCGGGGTGCGGTCGGTGGGACCGCCGCGCGACCGGGGCAGCCGGGCGGCGCGGCAGTCGTCGCACGCCGCCATCCACACGTGGTGGCGCAGGCAGCGGGCGGGTCGGGCGGACAGGACGGGGATCTGGTGGACGGGGTGGTGCTGGACGGTCACACCGGTGTCAACCCCGGGCCGGTGCCGCAGATGCCCCGCCGGGAGGTGGCGCCGGGCACCGCGGTACCCGGCCCGAGCGCCCGGCCCGAGCGCCCGGCCCGAGCGCCCGGCCCGGTCAGGGGCGGGGCAGCGGGATGAGCGGCGCCACCAGGGGCCGGCGCCCGGGCCGGCAGGCGGCCGCGGCCAGCAGCAGGGCGACGCCGTCCTCGACCAGCGCGGCGGCCCGCGGGTCGAGCCACCGGCCGGCCGCCCGACGCCACGCCGACCCGCCCCAGGTGCCGGCGGCCGCGCCGGCCACCCCGGCAACGAGCGGCAGCGCCCCGTTGGCCCGCTCCCGCGCGGCCAGGCGGGTGGCGCCCACGCCCCCGGCGAGCAGCCGGGCGGCGGCCGACTGCGGGACGGTGCGGTCCGGGGTCTCCGGCTGCTTGTCGGCGACCACCTCCCCCGCCACCGCGGCCAGCGCGCCGGCGCGGGCCAGCACGCCCCGGCCGGGGGTGGTGAGCACCGGGCCGGCGACCCCCAGCGAGCTGCGCATCCCGGCGGCCACGCCCAGCAGGCCGGCCCGGGCGGTCAGCCCCGCCCGGGCACGGGTGAGCGGGCGCCGCCGCTCCCGCCGCGTGGGCACCGCGGCCAGCACCGTCTGCACCGTGGCGCCGTAGGCCAGGTGCGGGACGACGTCGGCCACCCAGTCCTCCCGGCTCCAGGCGCGCGGGTCGCTGACCCCGAGCAGGGCCGCGGGCACGTCGGCGGCGGCCATCGCGGCCGCCCCGGCCGCCGCCGCGCCCAGCGGCGCCGGCAGCCGCACGCCGGCCGAGCGCGCGGCGCTGGCCAGCACGCCGACGCCCAGCCCGGTGGCGGTGCCGGCGAGCGCGCCGAGGGCGTCGCGGCGCTGCTCCCGCTTCCCCTGCCCCGGCAGGTCCTGGCCGGCGGCCGCCGCCGCGGCCTCGACCACCCGGCCCGGCAGGTCCGACGACGGCCGGCCGCGCAGCAGCACGTCGAGGTGGGTGACCGCGGTGAGCACGGTGGTGCCGGCCGCGCCAGCGGCCAGCCCCCGTGCCAGGGAGCCGAGCATGCCGCCAGCGTGTGCAGCGCCGGGCGCCCCGGCAACCGGAGCCCGGCCCGGCCGCACGCCCGGCGCCTCGCTCACAGCAGGGCGTCGACCGCCCGGTGGGCGTCCCGGATGCAGGCGGGGACCCCCACCCCGTCGAACGCGGCGCCGGCCACCGCGAGGCCGGGGACCGCGGCCACCGCCGTCCGGACCGCCGCCACCCGCGCCGGGTGCCCCACCAGGTACTGCGGCAGCCCGCCGCCCCAGCGGACCACCCGGGTGGCCACCGGCTCGGGCCGGGCCAGGCCGAGCAGGTCGGCCACGTCGGCGACGACCGCCCCGGCGAGGTCCGCGTCGTCGCGCTGCAGCTCCGCCTCGTCGCGGAACCGGCCCACCGACGAGCGCACCAGCAGGTGCTCGCCGGAGGCCAGGTGCGGCCACTTCGCCGAGGACACGGTGACCCCCTTGACCAGCCGGCCGGTCACCGGGGGGACCAGCAGGCCCGATCCGGCGTCGAGGTCCTGCGCGGGGAAGGCCATGGCGACCACGGCCATCGACGCGTAGGGGATGCCCCCCAGCGGGTCGACCGCGCCGGGCGCCACGTCGGCCAGCAGCCGGGCCGCCTTCGGCGCCGGCGCGGTGACCAGCACCGCGTCGGCCCGCAGGGTGCCCGGTGCCGCCGCCGCCCCCACCGACAGCTCGAACCCGCCGTCGACCCGCCGCAGCCCGTGCGCCGGCGTGCGCAGCCGGACCTGCGCCCGCGAGGCCGCGACGAGGGCCGCCGGCAGCGCGCCGATCCCGTCGCGGACGGTGGCGAACACCGGGGTGCCCGGGTCGAACCGGCTGCCCGCCCCGGCGTCCCGGGCGGCCGCGGCCGCGGCCAGCACCGACCGCGCCCCGGGGAGGGCGGCGGCCAGCTGCGGCATGGTCGCCGCCAGGGACAGCTCGTCGGCCCGCCCCGCGTAGACGCCGCCGAGCAGCGGCTCGACCAGCCGGTCGACCACCTCGTCGCCGAGCCGCGCCCGGAGCAGGCCGCCGACCGCGGTGTCGCCGTCCCACCGCAGCGGCGGCAGGTCGGCCTCGGCGGCGACCCGCGCCACGCCGGCCGGGGTCAGGACGCCGTCGAGCCCGTCGGCGGAGGCCGGCACGCCGAGCACCGTCCCCGGCGGCAGCGGGTGCCGCCCGTCCGGGAGGACGACGGACGCCCGGGTGGTCGCCGGGGTCACCAGCCGGTCGCCCAGACCGAGCCGCTCGACCAGCCCGACCGCCTCCGGCACGCGGGCCAGCACCGCCTCGGGGCCGGTGTCGTACCAGTGCCCGGCCAGCTCGACGCGGTTCAGCTTGCCGCCCACCCGGTCCCCGGCCTCCAGGACGACGACCTCGTCGTCCGGCCGCCGGCGGTGCCACTCGAACGCCGCGGCCAGCCCGGTGATGCCGGCGCCGACGACGGCCAGCCTCATCGCGCCGACAGCTCGTGCACGAGCTCGACGACGTGGGTGAGCACGTCGGGGTCGGTCTCCGGCAGGACGCCGTGCCCGAGGTTGAACACGTGCCCGCGGGCGGCCCGGCCCTGCTCGACCACCCGGCGCACCTCGCGGTCGACGGTGGCGCGGTCGGCCAGCAGGACGGCGGGGTCCAGGTTGCCCTGCAGCGAGCGCTGCGGGCCGACGCGGCGGGCCGCCTCGTCCAGCGGCACCCGCCAGTCGACACCGACCACGTCGGCCCCGGCGTCACCGACGAGGGCGAGGAGCTCCCCGGTGCCGACGCCGAAGTGGATCCGCGGCACGTCGCGCTCCCCCAGCCCGTCGAACACCGCGCGCGAGTGCGGCAGCACCCGCTCGGCGTAGTCCGCGGCCGAGAGCACGCCGGCCCAGGAGTCGAAGAGCTGGACGGCGGAGGCGCCGGCATCGACCTGGGCGCGCAGGAAGGTGGTCGCCGACACCGCCAGCCGCTCCATGAGCCGCTGCCAGGCCTGCGGTTCGGCGTACATGAACGCCTTGGTGCGGGCGTGCTCCTTGGACGGCCCGCCCTCGATGAGGTAGGTGGCGAGGGTGAACGGCGCCCCGGCGAAGCCGATGAGCGGGACCGGGCCCAGCTCGGCGACCAGCCGGCGCACCGCGACCTCGAGGAAGGCCAGCCGCTCGGGCTCCAGCGGCGGCAGCGCGTCGACGTCGGCGACGGTGCGCACCGGCCGGGCCACCACCGGCCCGACGCCGGGCTGGATCTCGATGTCCACCCCCGCGACGACCAGGGGCAGCACGATGTCGGAGAACAGGATCGCGGCGTCCACCCCGTGCCGGCGGACCGGCTGCAGGGTGATCTCGGTGACCAGGTCGGGGTCCTGGCAGGCCTCGAGCATCTTCGTGCCGGCCCGCAGCGCCCGGTACTCCGGCAGCGACCGGCCGGCCTGCCGCATGAACCACACGGGGGTGCGGGCCACCGGCAGCCCCCGGGCGGCGCGCACCAGGTCGGAGTCGGCGGGCGGGGACGTCGGGTTGCCAGCGGGGGTCACGACGCCCGATCCTCCCAGAACCGGTGCGGCGCGTCGGCGCCACGGGGCCGCCCGGCGACCTACCCTGCGAACGTGGAGCCCACCAGCCCGGCCGGTGCCGGGCACGGTCCCGGCGCCCGCGCCGGCGACCAGCCCCCCGCGGAGTTCCGGGCTGCCCTCGAGTCGCTGGCCGGCGTGACCCCCCGCCCCGAGGTCAGGATCGAGCCCATCCCGGCCCCGCAGCGGCTGGCGCCCTTCGCCGCCGCGCTCGCCCTCCACGTCGTCGACCCCGACGGCGACCCCGACGCCGGGGACGACGCCGAGGTGGCCACCGGGCGGTTCATCGTGCTGCACGACCCGGCCGGCCACGAGTCCTGGGCCGGCACCACCCGCTGCGTCGGTTACCTGTCGGCCGGCACCGACGAGCACATGGTCGACGACGCGATGTTCTCCGAGGTCGCCTGGAGCTGGCTCACCGACGCCCTCGCCGAGTCCGGCGCGGCCCACCACGCGGTCGGGGGCACGGTGACCCGGACCGCGTCCACCCGCTTCGGCGAGCTGGCCGGCCCCGAGCACAGCGTGGACGTGGAGCTCCGGGCCTCCTGGACCGCCGCCGACGCCGCCCTCGACCGGCACCTCGAGGCCTGGCTGCAGGTCCTCGGCAACGCCGCGGGGCTCCCCCCGCCGGGCGTGCGGCTGCTGGGTCCCGGTCAGGGCGGGGACGACGGCACTCTCTAACATCGGGGGGAACCGGGGGAGCCGACGCGCGTTCCCTGCCGGCAGCCCCCCGCGGCCCGACGCGGAGCGTGCGGCGCCGGAGCGCCAGACCTGCGGGAAGGGAACCACCCTGAGCACCGAGCCCAGCACCGCCCCGGAGCAGGAGACCGCCCCGGCGGTGCCGCTCCTGGCCCCCCGCGACGGGCTGCCCCCCGTCGTCGAGACCTCCACCGCGCTGGTCGACTACGCCGACGCGCTGCGCGCGGGCACCGGGCCGGTGGCCGTCGACGCCGAGCGCGCCTCCGGCTACCGCTACGGCCAGCGCGCCTACCTCGTGCAGCTGCGCCGCGCCGGCGCCGGCACGGGGCTGGTCGACCCCGTCCCGCTGCCCGACCTCTCCGTGCTGCAGGCGGCCATCGCCGACGCCGAGTGGGTGCTGCACGCGGCCAACCAGGACCTCCCCTGCCTGGCCGAGGTCGGGCTGGTGCCGACCCGCATCTTCGACACCGAGCTCGCCGCCCGGCTGGCCGGGCTGCCCCGCGTGGGCCTCGGGGCCGTGGTCGAGTCGCTGCTGGGCTACTCGCTGCAGAAGGGGCACTCCGCGGCCGACTGGAGCACCCGCCCGCTGCCCCAGGAGTGGCTGGTCTACGCCGCCCTGGACGTGGAGGTGCTGGTCGAGCTGCGCGACGCGCTCGCCGCGCTGCTCGAGGAGCAGGGCAAGACCGAGTGGGCGCGCCAGGAGTTCGCGGCCGTCGTCGCCGCCGGCCCGCCGGCCCCGCGGGTCGACCCCTGGCGCCGGACGTCGGGGGTGCACGGGCTGCGCAACCGCCGCCAGCTCGGCATGCTGCGCGCCCTGTGGCAGGCCCGCGACGAGCTGGCCCGCCGGCGCGACGTGGCCCCCGGCCGGGTGCTGCCCGACGCCGCCATGGTCTCGGCCGTGCAGGCCGACCCGCGCGACGAGGCGGCCCTGCTGGAGCTGCCGGTCTTCCGAGGGCGCGCCAACCGCCGGCTCGTGGGCACCTGGTTCGGCGCGCTCGCCCGCGGGCGGGCGCTGCCGGAGGCGGAGCTGCCCCCGCACAGCCGCCCCGGGGACGGGCCCCCGCCGGTGAACCGGTGGGCCGACCGGGACCCGGCCGCGGCCACCCGCCTGCAGAAGGCCCGGGCCGCGCTGGCCGCGCTGTCGGAGCAGCACGCCGTGCCGGTCGAGAACATCCTCTCCCCCGACCTGGTCCGACGGCTGATGTGGGCCCCGCCCGAGGTCCGGGACCCCGACGCCGTCGCCGCCGTGCTGCGGGCGGGCGGTGCGCGGGAGTGGCAGGTCGCGCTGACCCTCGACGCGCTGAGCGACGCCGTCACCGCCGCCTGACCCGCCCCGGCACAGCCTGTCCCGCCCGCTGCACAGGAAGCTCCTCCCACGTCCACGGCCCGTCGACGGGGGAACTGCTCCCTGTGCCGGGGGGACGGGGGTCAGCGTCGAGCGGTGGTCGCCCGGCGGCGGGCCAGGGCGTCGACGCTCGCGGCCAGCAGCAGGACGCCGCCGGTGATGATGAAGTTCAGGTACGCCTGGACGCCCAGCAGGCCGAGGCCGTTGGCGATGATCGCGATGACCAGACCGCCGAGCACGGCGTCCCGGACCCGGCCACGCCCCCCGAAGAGGCTGGTGCCACCGATCACCGCGGCGCCCACCGCGTAGAGGAGCGTGTTGCCCGCCCCGGAGCCGGGTGTCACCGAGCCGAGCCGGGAGGCGGCGGCGATGCCGCTGATCGCGGCCATCGTCCCGGCGATCACGAACACCGACACCCGGATGCGGGTGACGTCGATGCCGGCCCGGCGGGCGGCCTCGGCGTTGCCCCCGACCGCGTAGACGTGCCGGCCGTAGCCGGTGCGGCCGAGCAGGAAGGTCAGGGCCAGGAGCAGGACCAGCACCAGCGGCACGGCGTACGGGATGCCGGCGAGCTCGACCGCCGCCGAGAGCGCTCGGTCGACGCTGAGCACGGCCGTGACGCCGAGGACGACGGCGGCGATGAGCACGATGCGGGCCACGACGATGACCAGCGGCTCCGAGGCCAGCTTCCTGGCCCGCTGGCTGCGCCAGCGGGCCAGCTGCAGGCCGGCGTAGAGCAGCACCAGCAGCACCGCCAGCAGCCACCCCAGCCACACCGGCAGGGTGTCGTTGCTGATGCCGTTGATGACCGGGTCGCGCACCGGCACGGTCCCGCCCTGGCCGATGAGGCGCAGCGTCACGCCCTGCCAGCCGAGGAACAGCGCGAGGGTGACCACGAACGACGGGATGCCGACGATGCCCACCAGGCTGCCGGTGAACACCCCGATCAGCATGCCGGTGGCCACCGCCGCCAGCACCGCGACCCACCAGGGCGAACCGGACTCGGCCAGCAGCTGGGCCAGGACGGCGGCGCACACGCCGCTGACGACACCGGCCGACAGGTCGATCTCGCCCAGCAGGAGCACGAACACCAGGCCCATGGCCAGCAGGGTGATCGGGACCGCCTGGACCAGGAGGTTGGTCAGGTTCAGCGGGGTGAGGAAGGTGTCCGGTCGCAGGACGGTGAACAGGATCCCGAGGACGACGATGCCGAGAACGGCCGGCAGCGCCCCCAGGTCGCCGCCGCGCACCTTGTCGACGTACCCGCGGACGATCGCGCCGACGGAGTCCGCCGCGCGGTCACCCTCGAAGCCGGAGGAGGCGCCCCCCGGCTCCTGCGCGCTGGTGGGGGTCTGGATCGTGTTCCCGGACATCGTCAGACCCCTGCCTCCGCGACGGTGGGCTCGATCCCCAGGTCGCCCGACCGTCCGGCGGTGATGAGCTCGACCACCTGGGCGCGGTCCACCTGGTCGACGGGGACGTCGGCGGCGATCCGCCCCAGGTACAGGGCGGCGACCCGGTCGGCGACCTCGAACACGTCGACCATGTTGTGGGAGATGAAGATGACGGCGTGACCGGTGTCGGCCAGCCGGCGCACCAGGTCGAGCACCTGCCGGGTCTGGGCGACACCGAGCGCGGCCGTCGGCTCGTCGAGGATGACCAGCTTCGACTCCCAGAGCACCGCCTTGGCGATGGCCACGGTCTGCCGCTGGCCGCCGGACAGGCTGGACACCAGCTGCCGCACCGACTTCAGGGTGCGCACCGACAGCTTGGTGAGCGTGTCCCGGGCCGCCTGCTCCATGGAGGCCTCGTCGAGGACGACCCCCCGCTTGCGCTCCCGGCCCAGGAACATGTTCTGGACGACGTCGAGGTTGTCGGCCAGCGCGAGGTCCTGGTAGACGACCTCGATGCCGAGCCGGGCGGCGTCCCGCGGCCCGTGCAGGTGGACCCGCCGGCCCTCGAAGACCACCTCGCCGGAGTCGACGGGGTGGATACCGGCGATGGCCTTGATCAGCGTGCTCTTGCCGGCCCCGTTGTCACCCACCAGCGCCGTGACCTGGCCGGGGTACACCGTCAGGTGGACGTCGTGCAGCACCTGCACGGCGCCGAAGCTCTTGTTGACGCCGCGCAGCTCGAGGGTGGGGCTGCCGGGGCCGGGGTGGCCGTCGCTGGGACGGTCCGGGAGAACGGACACGCCGCTCCTTCCAGGGGTGTCACGGGCTCGGGGACGGCAGCGGACACGGGACGCCAGGACGGGTCGAGTGTCCGCCGTCGGGGCGCCCCCGGGTAGGGGGCGCCCCGACGGCAGGACTCACTGGATGCCGAGCTCGGTGCAGGCCGAGGCGAACTCGCCGGTGCACAGGTCGGCGGCGGTGACGAAGCCGTCGTCGACGACGTCCTTCACGTTGTCCCGGAAGATCGACACCGGCTCGAGCAGGACCGAGGGCACCGACCGGCCACCCTCCGGGTCCTCGGCCTCGCCGTTGGTCTCGGCCTCCTCGCCGTTGATCAGCGCGATGGCGAGCTCGGCGAGCGCGTTGGCCTCCTCCGCGATCGGCTTGTAGACGGTCATGCACTGGCGCCCCGCGAGGATGTTCTGCAGACCCTCGGTGGTGGCGTCCTGCCCGGTCACCGGCACCTGACCGGCGACGTTGTTGCGGGCCAGCACGGAGATCACCGAGTTGGCCAGGCCGTCGTTGGCGGCCAGCACGCCCTGGATGTTCCCGCCGGCCTGGGTGTACATCTGCTCGAAGATGGTCGCCGCCTGCTGGTTGTCCCAGCCCGGCACGGCCTGCTCGGCGACCTGCGTGTAGTTCGGGATGGCGTCGAGGACCTCGTGCGCGCCCTCGGAGAAGAGGGTGGCGTTGTTGTCGTCCGGCGAACCGTTGAGGAAGGCGATGCTGGCCTGCGTGTCCGGCCCGAGGCACTGGGCCAGGCCCTCGCCCTGGAGCCGGCCGACCTGGGTGTTGTCGAAGGAGACGTAGTACTCGGCCGACCCGCCGAGGGTGAGCCGGTCGTAGTCGATGGTCTGCACGCCCTGCGAGGCGGCCTGCTGCTGGATCTGCGCACCGGAGGCGCTGTCCAGGTTGACGATGGCCAGGACCGTGACGCCGCTGGTGATCATCTGCTCGGCGATCGTGGCCATCCGCTGGGCGTCGCCCTCGGCGTTCTGGATGTCGTACTCGACGCCGGCCTCCTCGAAGGCCTGCTCCAGGAGCGGCCGGTCGGCGGACTCCCACCGCACCGAGGACTCGGTGTCGGGGAGGATCACGCCCACCCTGCCGGCGGCGTCACCGCCACCGCCGCCACCGCCGCCACCGCCGTCGTCGTCCCCGCCGCACGCGGCCAGGCTGAACACGAGCGAGGCGGCCAGAGCCGTCATCAGGGTGCGGGGTCGCGCCATGGGGTTCCTGCCATTCGTCGTGGTCCGACACGTTCCGGCCGCAGAGTGTGGTCGCGCTCACACGACGATGGCAACGGGGTGAGCGCCCCGTTGCGGGAACGTGACCGCGGCGCGCCGGTGCCCTCCGACCTGGGGAGGGGGTCCCGTGGCGCGATGGACCCGCCGGTTACCAGCGGGTAACTTGAGGCCTCCGGTCCCTACCGATCGGTAACCACTCGCTGCGGAGGTCCCGTGTCCCGCTCCCTGCGCCATGGCGGACGAGCTGTCGTCTTCGTCGACGGCGTCCGCACCCCCTTCGGCAAGGCCGGCCCGACGGGCGTCTACGCCGAGACCCGCGCCGACGACCTCGTCGTCCGGGTCATCCGCGAGCTGCTGCGGCGCAACCCCGCGCTGCCGGCCGACCGCGTCGACGAGGTCGCGATCGCGGCCACCACCCAGATCGGCGACCAGGGCCTGACCATCGGCCGCACCGCCGCGCTGCTGGCCGGGCTGCCGACGACGGTGCCCGGCTACGCGATCGACCGGATGTGCGCCGGCGCGATGACCGCGGTGACCACCACGGCCTCCGGCATCGCCTTCGGCGCCTACGACGTCGCCATCGCCGGCGGGGTCGAGCACATGGGGCGCCACCCGATGGGCGAGGGCGCCGACCCGAACCCGCGGTTCTTCAGCGAGGAGCTGGTCGACGGGTCGGCGCTCGTCATGGGGTCGACGGCGGAGAACCTGCACGACCGGTTCCCGCACCTGACCAAGGAGCGGGCCGACGCCTTCGCGCTGGCCAGCCAGCAGAAGTACGCCAAGGCCGTGGCCAACGGGCAGATCGGCCCGGAGCTGGTCCCGGTCGCCACCCGCAGCGCCGAGCACGGCTGGGGCTACGCCACCGCCGACGAGCCGCCCCGGCCGGGCACCACCCTCGAGGGCCTGGCCGGGCTGAAGACCCCGTTCCGGCCGCACGGGCACGTCACGGCCGGCAACGCCGCGGGCCTCAACGACGGCGCCACCGGCTGCCTGCTCGCCGCCGAGGAGGTCGCCCGCGAGCTCGGGCTGACCGCCGGGATGCGGCTGGTCGGTTACGGCTTCGCCGGCGTCGAGCCCGAGGTCATGGGCGTGGGCCCCGTCCCCTCGACGGAGAAGGCGCTGGCCCGCACCGGCCTGTCCATCGGGGACATGGGCCTCTTCGAGCTCAACGAGGCCTTCGCCGTCCAGGTGCTGGCCTTCCTCGACCACTTCGGCCTCGCCGACGACGACGAGCGGGTCAACCCGTGGGGCGGCGCCATCGCCGTCGGTCACCCGCTCGCCTCGTCCGGCGTCCGGCTGATGACCCAGCTGTCCCGCCAGTTCGCCGAGCGGCCCGACGTCCGGTACGGCCTGACCGCCATGTGCGTCGGCCTGGGCATGGGCGGCACCGTGATCTGGGAGAACCCGAACTGGGAGGGCTTCACCGAGTGAGCACCGCAGTCTTCGAGGACGAGATCGTGACCCGGGCGCTGGTCCGGTACCTGCGGGTGCCCGGCCTGGCCGGCGAGCTGGCCCTGATCACCCTCGACAACGGGCACGACCACACCCGCCCGTCCACCTTCGGCCCCGGCGGCCTGGCCTCCCTCGACGCCGCGCTCGACGAGATCGCGGCGCACACCCCGACCCCCGCGGCCATCGCCGTCACCGGCAAGCCGTTCGTCTTCGCCGTCGGCGCCGACCTCTCCGGCGTCCCGGCGATCACCTCGGCGGCCGACGCCCGCGCGATCGCCGAGACCGGCCACCGGGTGTTCCGCCGGCTGAAGGACTCCCCGATCCCGACGTTCGCCTTCGTCAACGGCGTGGCCCTCGGCGGCGGCCTGGAGCTGGCACTGCACTGCCACCACCGGACGATCGCCACCACCGCCGCGGTCGCCTTCCCGGAGGTCTTCCTCGGCCTGGTGCCCGGCTGGGGCGGCACGCAGCTGCTGCCGAACCTGATCGGCCCGGACCCGGCGGTCACCGTGGTCGTCGAGAACGCCCTGGCGCAGAACCGGATGACCCCGGCACCGAAGGCGGCGGAGCTCGGCATCGCCGATGCGGTCCTCGAGCCGGCCGACTTCCTCGAGCGGTCGATCGAGTGGGCGGCCGGCGTCCTCACCGGGGACGTCGAGGTCCGGCGTCCCCAGGTCGACCGCGCGGCCTGGGACGACGCGATCGCCCGCGCCCGCGGGATCGTCGCCGCCCGCACCCGCGACGCGTCCCCGGCCGCGCTGCGGGCGGTGGAGCTGCTCGACCGCGCCCGCGCCGGGGTGGAGGGCGACGCGTTCGTCGCGGGCACGGCCGCCGAGGACGACGCGCTGGCCGAGCTGCTGATGAGCGACCCGCTGCGGGCGAGCCTGTACTCCTTCGACCTGGTGAACAAGCGGGCCAGGCGGCCGGCCGGCGCCCCCGACAAGGCGCTCGCCCGGAAGGTGACGAAGGTCGGCGTCGTCGGCGCCGGGCTGATGGCCTCCCAGCTGGCGCTGCTGCTGGTGCGCCGGCTCGAGGTCCCCGTCGTCCTCACCGACGTCGACCAGGCCCGCGTCGACAAGGGCGTCGGCTACGTGCACCGCGAGCTGGACGAGCAGGTCACCGCCGGGAAGCTGACGGCCGACCGGCGGAACCGGCTCACGGGCCTGGTCACCGGCTCGCTGGACAAGGCGGCCTTCGCCGACGCCGACCTGGTCATCGAGGCCGTGTTCGAGGAGATGTCGGTCAAGCAGCAGGTGTTCGCCGAGGTGGAGGCGGTCGTCTCCCCCGAGTGCGTGCTGGCCACCAACACCTCCGCGCTGTCGGTGACCGAGATGGCCTCCGAGCTCGAGCACCCGGAACGCGTGGTCGGCCTGCACTTCTTCAACCCGGTCGCGGTGCTGCCGCTGCTGGAGGTGGTCCGGGCCGAGCGGACCGACGACGCCACCCTGGCCACCGCCTTCGCCGTCGGCAGGGCGCTGAAGAAGTCCTGCGTGCTGGTCGCCGACGCCCCGGCCTTCGTGGTCAACCGGCTGCTCACCCGGTTCCTGGGCGAGGTCACCGCCGCCGTCGAGCAGGGGACGCCGGTGGCCGTGGCCGACCGGGCGCTGGACCCGCTGGGCCTGCCGATGACGCCGTTCGAGCTGCTCACCCTCGTCGGCCCGCCGGTGGCGCTGCACGTGGCCGAGCGGATGCAGGAGGCCTTCCCCGACCGGTTCGCCGTCGGCGAGGGGCTGCGCAGGATGGTCGAGCTCGGCAGGACCTCGGTCTACTCCGAGCCGGGCGTCGTCGACCCCGACCTGGCCGGCATCGACGCCGGCGACTCCCCGCAGTCCGAGGAGGAGGTCCGCGACCGGGCCGTCCGCGCGCTGGCCGAGGAGATCGGGCTGATGCTCGACGAGGGCGTCGTCCAGGCCGTGCAGGACGTCGACCTGTGCATGCTGCTGGGCGCCGGCTGGCCGTTCTGGCTGGGCGGCATCTCCGCCCACCTCGACCGCACCGGGGTCTCCGAGGCGGTCACCGGCCGGCGGTTCCTGCCGCCCGGGGTGGCGTCCCTGCCGGCCTGAGGTCCCGGCCGATGACCAGGTGACCTGGTCGTTGCCGGTCCTGGCTCACCCCCGGTGCTGAGCCGGGACCGGCAACGGTGAGCCCGGACCGGCGGCGATGCCGGAGCAGGCGCTCAGGCACCCGGAGGCCGCGCGATGCTGTCGAGCAGCGCGCCGAGCGCCCACTCGAACTGCACCTGCCCCACCCACGTGGCCGCGGTACCCGCTGTCGCCGCGGTGAGCGGGACCGCCTCGTCCGGCACGGCGGAGAGCCGGACCCGCCGGGCGGCGATCCGCTCGTCCTCCGGGGGGCCAGCAGCACCGCGCGCAGAGCCCGGGCGTAGGCCAGCACGCGGTCCCGCCAGGCCTCCCCCGGCCCCTCCAGCAGGGCGGTGTCGGCCTCGGCGAGCACCCGCTCCACGACCTCGCGCTTCGCCGGCGCGTTGACCGGCGGTCCTGGGGGCCTCGCGCAGGCCCTCGCCCTCGGCCGGCGCTCTCCCCGGCGCCTGGCCGCGCTGACCGCGGTCACCGCGGCAGGCTTGGACCCTCGGGTGGCTGACCACGGCGGGGGTCGGCGTGGACGTGGCACGGCACTACGCCGTCTTCGGCGCCTCCGGTGCCCTGGTCGCCACCGCGCTCACCGGGCTGCTGGCCGTCCCCGCCGTCCGGCGGGCCACCGGCCCGCCGGTCAGCGGAACTTTTGCGTGAGGCTGTCCATCGTCCGGCCCACCGAGGCGATCTTGACGTGCGAGATGCCGGCGGTCGCACCCGCCGCGAGCATGGCCTCGTGCGCGGCCCGCAGGGTGGCCCACACCGCGTCGTCGTCCCCCTCGAGGGTGGTGCCCAGCGCGCCCACCTCGTAGCGCAGACCCGAGGCCTCGATGACGGCGATCGCCGCCTCGACGTGCGCGTGCGGGTCCTCGGGCGTCCCGGCCGGCGAGGGCGCGACCTGGATCTCGGCGATCACCGCTGGGCCCCGTCGACCGGGGCGACCAGGCCGTCCTCGGCGCGCTCGGCGAGCACGGCGGTCCACTCGGCGATCCGGCGGGCGACGTCCTGCTCGGTGAGCCCCGCGTCGGCGAGCACCTGCCCGCGGCTGCCGTGCTCGAGGAAGTCCTGCGGCAGGCCCAGCGTGCGCACCGGGACGTCGCACTGCCGGTCCTGCAGCTCGCGGGTGAGCGTGCTGCCCACCCCGCCGGCGCGGCCGCCGTCCTCGACGGTGACCACCAGCCGGGCCCCGGCCGCCATCTCGACCAGGTCCTCGGGCACGGGCAGCACCCAGCGGGGGTCGACCACGGTCACCTCGATGCCGTGGTCGGCGGCCCGCTCCGCGACGGCCTGGCACATCGGCACCACCGAGCCGACCGCGACGAGCAGCACGTCCGGCCGCTCGCCGTCCCCGCGGGCGGCCCGGCGCAGGACGTCGACCCGGCCGCGGCGCTCCAGGGCGGGGATGTCCGGCGGGAGGGTGCCCTTCGGGAAGCGGACGACCGACGGACCCCCGGTCACCGCCACCGCCTCGCGCAGGGCCTCCCGCAGCGTCGCCTCGTCCCGCGGCGCGGCCAGGTGCAGGCCGGGCACGACCGAGAGGATGGACATGTCCCACATGCCGTTGTGCGAGGCGCCGTCGTCGCCGGTGACGCCGGCGCGGTCGAGCACGAGGGTGACCGGCTGGCGGTGCAGGGCGACGTCCATGAGCAGCTGGTCGAAGGCCCGGTTGAGGAACGTCGAGTAGACCGCGACCACCGGGTGCAGGCCGGCCATCGCCAGCCCGGCGGCCGAGGTGAGGGCGTGCTGCTCGGCGATGCCGACGTCGAAGGTCCGCTCGGGGAAGCGCTCGGCGAAGGGGGCCAGCCCGGTCGGGTGCAGCATCGCCGCGGTGATCGCCACGACGTCGGCCCGCTCGGTGCCGATCCGCACCAGCTCGTCGGCGAAGGCGTCGGTCCAGGCCAGGCCGGCCTTGCGCGCGCTGGTGCCGCTGTCGGGGTCGAACACCCCGGTGGCGTGCCAGGCGTCGACCTGGTCGGTCTCGGCCGGCGGGTAGCCGAAGCCCTTGGTGGTGACGGCGTGCACGATGACCGGCCCGCCGAAGGACCGCGCCCGCCGCAGCGCCGACTCCAGCGCGCGCACGTCGTGGCCGTCGACCGGGCCGACGTACTTCAGGCCGAGGTCCTCGAACATGCCCTGCGGGGAGAGCACGTCCTTGAGGCCCTTCTTGATGGCGTGCAGGGCGTCGAACAGCGCCGAGCCGACGACCGGGGCGCGGTTGATCGCCCGCCGCACCTGCAGCAGCGCCTGCTCGTAGCCGGGGCGCAGCCGCAGGGTGGCCAGCGCGTCGGCCACCCCGCCGATGGTGGGCGAGTAGGAGCGGCCGTTGTCGTTGACGACGATGACGACCGGCCGGTCCTTGTCGGCGGCGATGTTGTTGAGCGCCTCCCAGGCCATCCCGCCGGTCAGGGCGCCGTCGCCGATGACCGCCACGACCGGGCGGCCGTCCCCGCGCACGGCGAAGGCCTTGGCCAGCCCGTCGGCGTAGGACAGCGAGGTGGAGGCGTGGCTGTTCTCCACCCAGTCGTGCTCGCTCTCGGCCCGGCTCGGGTAGCCGGAGAGGCCGCCGCGCTGGCGCAGCCGCTCGAAGCCCTCGACGCGGCCGGTGAGCATCTTGTGCACGTAGGACTGGTGGCCGGTGTCGAAGACGATCGGCTCGCGGGGGGAGTCGAAGACCCGGTGCAGGGCGATGGTGAGCTCGACGCAGCCGAGGTTGGGGCCGAGGTGGCCGCCGGTCCGCGCGACGCTGGTGACCAGGGCATCGCGGATCTCCGCGGCCAGGGTCGGCAGCTGGTCGGCGGGCAGCGCACGCACGTCGTCAGGGGTGCGGATCGATCGCAGGAGCGACACGAGGGGTCGGCGTCCTCTCCGTCGGCGGCAGGTCCACGGCGTCGGAACGGCCGCCGACCAACTGTAGTCGCGGTTCACCGGGTCTTCCGGTCGAGCGCCGGACCCGGATGCAGCGACCGGTCGCCGCACCGGACCGGGACCCGGTCAGAGCCGGGGTACCCACCGCTCGCCGCGCAACGCACCGGCGACGACCCCCACCGCGCGGGCCGCCGCGGCCAGCCGGGCGCCCTCGCGCTCGTAGGCGCGCATCGCCGCCTCCATGGCGTCGGCGGGCAGCTCGTCGGCGAGGTCGACCCGCACCGTCCGCCAGCCCGCCCGGGCCGCCTCCAGCCCGGCGGTCACGTGGTCACGGGCGAAGCGGGCCAGCAGCACCGGGTAGCGCCGCAGCACCTCGTGCGCCCGGTAGTCCGGCGGCACGAGGTCGAACAGCCAGGCCACCGCGCTCTGCTCCCAGTCGGGGGCACCGGGCGGGCGCACGGCGTCCGGCCAGCCCGGCGGCAGCGTCTGCTCCACCGGCCCAGTGTGCCACCCCGTCGAACACGTGTTCGACGGCGGGATGCGCTAAACGGAGGTCGGCCGCTTGAGCCAGAACTGCTCGAACCCCCAGGTGCCCGCCCCGCTCGAGTGGTAGCTGACCAGCTCCCAGCCCTCGCTGCCGAGCCGGTTGAGCACCGAGCTGGTGTCCCCGCTCTGGCGTTCCAGGTGGCCTCCGGGGAGCTTGACGCTCACCCCCGCGCGGTTGGACTCCGCTTCGTTGGCCGTGATGACCGAGGCGTACTCCCAGGTGGTCACACGGGAGACGGTAGCCCGTGGCCGCCCCGGCCCTGATCGGGACCGGCCGGGTGCGGGGCGGGTCAGTGCGGGACGAGGTCGCGCAGCAGCGGCGCCAGCCGGTCGGCGACCAACCGGTGCCCGCGGTCGTTCGGGTGGATGGGGTCGGCCCAGACCGCCGGATCGGCCGGGTCTATCCAGTTCTGCGCGGCCGGGTCGACGAAGGGGACGCCGGCCCGCGCGGCCGCGGCGGCCAGGGCCCGGTTGACCCGGTCGATGGTCGCCGGCGGCGTCCCGGGGTTGTGGGAGGCGCCCACCACGAGGACCCGGGTGCCCGGCCCGGCGCCGGCCCGCAGCCGGGTCAGGGTGTCCGCGGCCGCGGGCAGGAGCGCCTCCGGGGCGCCCCGGCGCTCGTTGAGCGTGCCCTGGACGACCACGACGTCCGCCCCGACCGCGAGGACGGCGTCCACCCGCTCGCCGTAGGTGCTGTCGTTCGGTCCCGGCACGCTGTACCCGCTGCCGCCCACGCCGAGCGCGACCCAGCCCCAGCCCAGCCGGTCGGCGGTCATCGGCGCGTAGCCGTGGCGGCCGGTCGCCCCGGCCCCGCGGGTCCACGAGTCCCCCAGGAAGGCCACCAGCGGCCGCCCGGCGAGCAGCTCCCCGCCGGAGGGCGGCAGCGGCCCGCGCACCCCGGGCACCAGCAGCAGCGCGAGCGCGCCGACCAGCACGGCCGCGGCGGCGAGGAGGGCGCGGGGGCGGCCCGGTCCGGTCACGCGCGCACCCTAGGGCCGCGGACCGCCGGCGAGGGGCCGCCCGCGCGCGGCGGACGGCCCCGAGGTCACGGTCGTCCCGCCGGCACCAGCAGCGCCACGCGCTCCACGTTGGGCAACCGTGGCGGTCCCGGCAGCCTCGCCTCGCGCCGGCCGTTCAGGGCATGCGTCCGCTGGCGCGGAAGGTCTCGGTCACCTCACGCAGCAGCAGACTGCACCCCGAGGAGCAGTCGAACTCGACCAGGTCCTCCCCGACGAGCAGCCCGTCGGGGCCGGTCGACGCCTGCCAGCCGGCCGCTGCGGGCCCGCCGCAGGAGGGGCACCGTTCCCAGCTCACTCGATCGCTCACGCCCACCGAGCATCACCCTGGGTAGGCACTCATGCCAGCGGCGTCACCGAACTGACACATCGGTCTGGGGCGCTCCGTGGGGGCGCCGGCCACGGCGACAGCCGGCTTCTCCGCGGGGCGGGACGCCACGACGCCGCTGCCCGCTGCCCGCTGCCCCGGACAGTGACGGCGCGCGTCACCACGCCGTCCGCGACCGCCGGCCCCGGTCGACCGCACCCCGTCCCCGCCGGGGTCACCGGTGCAGGCCTCGAGGAGGAGGACCGCGGGCCGGCACCGATCACGGGGCTCCGACCAGCAGGGCCACGCACTCCACGTGGGCGGTCATGGGGAAGGCGTCGAAGGCCCGCAGGCCCGCCGGCCGGTACCCCCCGGCCGCGAGGGCGGCCACGTCGCGGGCGAGGGACGCCGGGTCGCAGGCCACGTAGACGACCGCCCGGGCACCCGTGGCCGCCAGCACCCGGCTGACCGCCGCGCCGGCCCCGGCCCGCGGCGGGTCGAGGACGACGACGTCCGGGTCGCCGACCTCGGCCAGCAGCTCCTCGAGCCCCAGCGCGTCGACGTCGCCCTGCCAGACCTCGGCCTGCGGCAGCGCGGCCAGGTTGGCCTCGGCGGCGGCGCACGCGGCCGGGTCGGCCTCGACGCAGAGCACCCGGCCGCCCTCCCCCACGCCGGGGGCGAGCGCGCCGCCGAACAGGCCGGCACCGGCGTAGAGGTCCAGCACCGTCTCCCCCGGGGCCACCTCGGCGAAGCCGGCCACGGCGCCCACCAGCGCGTCGGCGGCCGCGGGGTGCACCTGCCAGAACCCGGTGCCCTCGACCTCCCAGTCCCGCCCCGCCGCGGCCCGCGCCGCCCGCCCGGCCGGCGGCTCGGGGCCGTCGGCGCCGAGCACCCGGGTGGAGCGGGCGACGCCGCGGCGGTCCAGGCGCGTGGTGGTCACCGTCCCGCGCGCGTCGACCGCGACGTCCACCGCGCCGGCACCGGGCCAGGTGCGCCCCAGGACCGCCCGCGCGGCGGGCTCGGCGGTGATCGGGCAGTCGTCGAGCACCTCGACCTCGTGCGACCGGTGCCGGCGCAGGCCCGGACGGCCGTCCCGGTCGACGGCGAACCGGGCCCGGGAGCGCCAGCGCAGGGGACCGCCGGGGAGCTCCTCCACCACCAGCCCGGCCAGCAGCGGGTCGTCGGCGGGCAGGCCGCCGAGCCGGGTCAGCTGCTCCCGGACGACGGCCGCCTTGAGGTCCCGCTGCGCGGCCGGCGCCACGTGCTGCCAGTCGCAGCCGCCGCAGCGCCCGGGCCCGCTGTGCGGGCAGGGCCGCTCGACCCGGTCGGGGGCGGCGGCGAGCACGCGGACGGCGTCGGCCCGGCAGAAGGCCGGCTGGCGGTCCTCCGTCACCCGGACCACCGCCCGCTCCCCGGGCAGCGCGTGCCGGACGAAGACGACCCGGCCCTCGTGGCGGGCCACGCAGTGCCCGCCGTGGGCGACGGGGCCGACGGTGACCTCGAACTCGCGACCGGTCCAGCCCTGCCCCCGGGCGTCCTGGCGCCCCCCGCCGTGGCCCCGTCCAGAGGCTCGCCCCGAGCCTGCGAGGGGTGAGGAGGACGGGGTCCTCTCACGGTGAGGAGGACGGGGTCCTTCTTCAGCCATAGGGGGAGGCCTGCGACTCGTCCTCGGCCAGCCCCCGGCGCAGGTCCCCGGGCGCCGGCCCGCCGGCGCGCAGGCCGGCGTCCTCCCGCCCGATCGAGCTCTCCAGCTGCCAGGGCACCGAGGTGATCATGACGCCGGGCTGGAACTGCAGCCGCGCGCGCAGCCGGAGCGCGCTCTGGTTGTGCAGCACGTTCTCCCACCAGTGGCCGACCACGTACTGCGGGACGAACACCACCACGAGCTCGCGCGGGCTGGCCCGGCGGATGCCCTTGACGAAGTCGACGACCGGCCGGGTGATCTCCCGGTACGGCGACTCCAGCACGGTGAGCGGCACCGGGATGTCGTAGCGCTCCCACTGCGCCTGCAGGGCCCGGGTCTCGGCGTCGTCGACGTTGACGGTGAGCGCGGTGAGCTGGTCGGGCCTGGTGGCGCGGGCGAAGGCGAGCGCCCGGAGGGTCGGCTTGTGCACCTTGGAGACCAGCACGACCGCGTGCACCTTGCTGGGCAGCATCCGGGAGTCGGTGTCGGGCACCAGCTGCTCGGCGACGTGCGAGTAGTGCCGGTAGATCGCCCGCATGAGGACGATGAGGAACGGCATGGAGACGAGCACCAGCCAGGCGCCGTGGACGAACTTGGTGACCACGATGATCACCAGGACGGTGCTGGTCAGCACGGCCCCGGCGAGGTTGATCGCCCGCGAGCGGCGCATCCGCCCCCGCAGCCCCGGGTCCTCCGTGGTGCCCAGCTCCCGGTTCCAGTGCCGGACCATGCCCCACTGCCCGATGCTGAAGCTGATGAAGACCCCGAGGATGTAGAGCTGGATCAGCTGGGTGACCGACGCGTCGAAGACGACGATCAGCAGGGCGGCGAACCCGGCAAGCAGCAGGATGCCGTTGCTGAAGGCGAGCTTGTCCCCGCGGGTGTGCAGCTGGCGGGGCATGAACCGGTCCTGGGCCAGCACCGAGCCCAGCAGCGGGAAGCCGTTGAACGCGGTGTTGGCCGCGAGGATCAGGACGGCGGCGGTGAACGCCTGCACGGCGAAGAACCCGACCGACTGCGGTCCGCCGAAGGTGGCCGCCGCCACCTGGGCGATGACCGTCCGCTGCGGCGCGGTCTCGCAGTCGGCGAAGCCGACCAGGTCGCAGGGCGTCTCCGCGTAGCGGACGCCGGAGAGCAGCGCCAGCGCGGTGAGGCCGGCGAACATCGTCACCGCCACCCCACCCATGAGCGCGAGGGTGGTGGCGGCGTTGCGGCTCTTGGGCGGCCGGAAGGCCGGGACGCCGTTGGCGATGGCCTCCACCCCGGTCAGCGCGGTGCAGCCGGAGGCGAAGGCCCGCAGCACGAGCAGGACCAGCGCCAGGCCGCCCGCCTGGGCGTACCCCTCGTCGGGGGTGATCCCGTACCCGGCGCTCTCGGCGGTCAGCCCGCCGCCGAGGAAGTGCCGCACGAGGCCGGTGACGATCATCAGCAGGACCGCGGTGATGAACAGGTAGGTGGGGGCGGCGAACGCGCGGCCGGACTCCCGCACGCCGCGCAGGTTCAGCGCGGCGAGCAGGGCCACCAGGCCCAGCGCGATCGCCACGCGGTACTCGTTGAGGGCGGGGAAGGCGGAGATGATGTTGTCGGTGCCGGCCGAGACCGACACCGCCACGGTGAGCACGTAGTCGATCAGCAGCGCGCTCGCCACGACCAGCCCGGCGAACTGGCCGTGGTTCTTCATGGCCACCTCGTAGTCCCCGCCCCCCGACGGGTAGGCCTGGACCACCTGCCGGTAGGAGGCCACCACCGTGATCAGCAGCAGCACCACGCCGAGCGCCAGCCACGGCGTCAGGAAGAGGAACGCCGTGCCGGCCAGGGCGAGGATGACCAGCAGCTCCTGGGTCGCGTAGGCCACCGAGGAGAGCGGGTCGCTGGCGAAGATGGGCAGCGCGAGGCGCTTGGAGAGCAGCGACTCACCGAGCCGGTCGCTGCGCACGGCACGCCCGACGATCAGGCGTTTCGGCAGTTGTCCGAGATCGGACAGGTGAGGCACGGCGGCGATCGTACGGAGCCCGCGCGCCGCGGCGCCGCTCCCGGAGGGGTGAGTTCCGGCGCTGCGGACGGCGGCCGGTCACCCCGCCGGGTGTAGCTTCGCGCCCGGGCCGCGCCGGGATCCGCCCGGCGCGGGCGGACCGGGGAGCGGGGAGTCGTCCAGTGCACGTGGTCGTGATGGGCTGCGGCCGCGTGGGGTCGGCCATCGCCCGCCGGCTGGAGGAGATGGGCCACAGCGTGGCGGTCATCGACCAGGACCCCGAGGCCTTCCGCCGGCTCGGCCCGGACTTCAACGGCCGCCAGGTCACCGGGCTGGGCTTCGACCGGCAGACCCTGCTCGACGCGGGCATCGACTCCGCGGGCGCGTTCGCCGCGGTCAGCAGCGGGGACAACTCCAACATCATCAGCGCGCGGGTGGCGCGGGAGACCTTCGGCGTCCAGCACGTCGTGGCCCGCATCTACGACTCCAAGCGCGCCGAGGTCTACGAGCGCATGGGCGTGCCGAGCGTGGCCACCGTCCCGTGGACGGTGAACCGGCTGCTGCGCGAGCTCCTGTCGGTCAAGGTCAGCGAGCTGTGGCGCGAGCCCACCGGGCAGGTCGTGCTCGTCCGCGTGACCGTGACCGAGGTGTGGGTCGGCCGCAAGCTGGCCGAGCTCGAGGCCGCGACCGGGGGCCGGACGCCCTGGATGGTCCGGTTCGGGCAGGCCGTCATCCCGAACGCGGGCACGGTCCTGCAGGACGGCGACCAGCTGGTCATCGCCGCGACCGACGCGATCACCCCACGGCTGCACGAGGTGGTCGAGCGCGGTCCCCAGGGAGGGGAGTCCTGATGCGCGTGGCGATCGTCGGGGCCGGCGCGGTGGGCCGGTCCATCGCCGGGGAGCTGCTCAGCAACGGGCACACCGTGATGCTGATCGAGAAGGACGGCCGCAAGGTGCGCACCCGCGCGGTGCCGGGCGCCGAGTGGGTGCAGGCCGACGCCTGCGAGGTGTCCTCGCTCGAGGAGGCCCAGCTGGCCACCTGCGACGTGGTGGTGGCCGCGACCGGGGACGACAAGGCCAACCTGGTCGTCTCGCTGCTGGCCAAGACGGAGTTCGCCGTCAACCGCGTCGTCGCCCGGGTGAAGGACCCGCGCAACGAGTGGCTCTACACCGAGGCCTGGGGCGTCGACGTCGCCGTCTCCACGCCCCGCGTGCTGGCGGCGCTGGTCGAGGAGGCGGTCACGGTCGGCGACGTCGTCCGGTTGATGAGCTTCCGCAAGGGCGCGGCCAACCTCGTCGAGATCACCCTCGCCGAGGACACCCCGTGGGTCGGCCGGGCGCTGGGCGACGTGCCGCTGCCGCGGGAGACGGTGCTCACCGCGATCCTGCGCGGCGAGCGGGTGATCACCCCCAGCGCCGACGAGCCGCTGGAGGCCGGCGACGAGCTGCTGTTCGTCACGCACGCCGACGTCGAGGAGCAGCTGCAGCAGGTCCTCTCCCCCGCACCCACCGGCTGACGTCTCCCGGCTCTTCGTAGTTGAGGGTGTAGATCGGGCTGGCGCGTCGGTCCCGGGATAGACGTCGAGGCCTTCCGAAGATGGAAGTTCTCACACTGCCCATCCGGAAGGCCTCGACGTGCCTGACGCTACCTT
>NZ_QVQH01000025.1 GCF_003428645.1 Geodermatophilus marinus
CGAAACCCGGCCGAGAACCGAGAACTGGACGCTCTCGATACAACTCTCAACCAAAGGAACCCACAAAGGGGTTGTTACTTGGCACTGACTTTCGGCACGCTGTTGAGTTCTCAAGGAGCGGACGCGCACCAACCCGACCCTCCCGGGCCTCGTCGATGGCGGCTTGTCCCACTCTACGCCCCGCCCGGGCGGCCCTCCAGGGCCCCCCGCCGGCCACCCTCAGGCGGTCTCGCGCGGCGCACAGAGAAAACTACGTGGGCCGTGGGGCCGTGTCAAACCGCTACCCGGTGACGCCGGACACCCGGCCGAGACGGGCGCGTCACGCGCCGTTCACAGGGCCCGCCCGGCTCAGCGGACGCGCTCCACACCGGCGACCGAGCGCTTGCCGCGGCGCAGCACCAGCCACCCGCCGGGCAGCCAGGCGTCCTCCCCCGGGACGGCCTCGGCGTCGGTGACCCGCTCGTTGTTGAGGTAGGCGCCGCCCTCCTTCACCGTCCGCCGGGCCTCGGACAGGCTGGCCACCAGGCCCGTGCGCTGGAGCAGGTGCGCGACGGAGGGCACCTCCCCCTGGACCGTCACGCTGCCCGCCTCGCGGAGGGCCGCCCCCAGGGTGTCGGCCCCGAGGGCGGCGAGGTCGTCCCGGCCGAACAGCGCCCGCCCGGCGGCCTCGGCCTGCCGCAGCTCCTCGGGGCCGTGGACCAGCAGGGTCAGCTCCTCGGCCAGCGCCCGCTGGGCCGCCCGGGCGGCGGGCCGCTCGCGGGACTCGGCGACCAGCGCCGCGACGTCCTCGGCCGGGCGCTCGGAGAACAGCGGCAGCCAGGCCCGTGCGTCGGCGTCGTCGGCGTTGAGCCAGAACTGGAAGAAGGCGTAGGGGCTGGTGAGCTCCGGGGACAGCCACACCGCGCCGCCCTCGCTCTTGCCGAACTTGGTCCCGTCGGCCTTGGTCACCAGCGGCGTGGACAGCGCGTGGGCGCCCGTCCCCTCCGTGCGGCGGATCAGGTCGATGCCGGCCGTGAGGTTGCCCCACTGGTCGGAGCCGCCGCTCTGCAGCGTGCAGCCGTAGCGCCGGTGCAGCTCGAGGAAGTCGTTGGCCTGCAGGATCTGGTAGCTGAACTCGGTGTAGCTGATGCCCGCCTCGGAGGCCAGCCGGGCGGCGACCGCCTCCTTGGCCAGCATCCGGCCGACCCGGAAGTGCCTGCCGATCTCGCGGAGGAAGTCGATCGCCGACAGCGGGGCGGTCCAGTCCAGGTTGTCGACGTACACCGGCGGCCGCAGCCCGTCGCGCTCGGCCGGCACGTCGAGGAAGGGCGCCACCTGGCGGCGGATCCGCGCCACCCACTCGGCGACGGTGGAGCGGTCGTGGAGCTGGCGCTCGGCCGTGGGCCGGGGGTCGCCGATCAGCCCGGTCGCGCCCCCGACGAGCACCACCGGCTGGTGCCCCGCCCGCTGCAGGGCCCGCAGCACCATGAACTGCAGCAGGTGGCCGACGTGCAGGCTCGGCGCGGTCGGGTCGAAGCCGCAGTAGTAGGTGACCGGCCCCGCGGAGAGGTGCGTGCGCAGCTCCTCCTCGTCGGTGCTCTGGGCGATCAGGCCCCGCCGGTGCAGCTCGTCGATCACGTCGGTCACGAGGCACCATCCTGCCCGCCGCGCCGGCGCGGGCGTCCACCCGGCCGGAAGGCGCTCACCGAGCCCGCGCCCGTTTCCCAGAACCGCCACGGCAGCCCGGTGGCCACGCTGATCCCGACGCGCGGGCCGGCGGAGACCGCGGCCGGTGGCGTCCCCCGGTGCAGGCGGACGGCACCGGCGGCCGACAGCAGCCCGGTGCCCTTGTCCACCGGCCCGATCGCCAGCGCCCGGGTCAGCCGTGCCGGGCCGCGGGCCAGCTCGCGGGCGGCCCGCGCGGCGGGCCGGCGGGCGCGGGCGACGTCCTCCCCCACCACGACGTCCCCGGCGCGCAGCAGCACCGCCGCGCCGTCCCCCTCCGGGCCGACGACGACGTTGGCGCACCAGTGCATGCCGTAGCTGAGGTAGACGTAGAGCCGCCCCGGCGGGCCGAACATGACCTCGGCCCGCGGTGTCGGCCCGCGGTGGGAGTGGGCGGCCGGGTCGCTCCCGTCGCCGGCGTAGGCCTCCACCTCGGTGAGCCGGACGGCGACGGTGCCGTCGGGCCGGTCGGTCACCAGCCAGCAGCCGAGCAGCGCGGGTGCGACCTCCTCGGGGCGGCCGAGCAGCTCGTCGGCGGTCAGCAGCGGTCCGGGAGCGCTCAGAGCGCCGCCGCCACGGGAGAGGAGGCCGCCCAGCGCGCGTGCTCGGCCGCGAGCTCCCGGAGTGCGGTCAGCTGCCCGGCGACCCGCTCCGGCGCCGTCCCCCCGCGGGCGCTGCGCGCGGCCAGCGCACCGGGCACCGAGAGCACCGAGCGCACCTCCGGGGTCAGCCGCCGGTCGATGCCGGCCAGCTGGTCGTCGTCCAGCTCGTCGAGCTCGAGCCCGGCCTGCTCGCAGAAGGCCACCATCTCGCCGCTGATCTCGTGGGCCGAGCGGAAGGGCACGCCCTGGCGGACCAGCCACTCGGCGACGTCGGTGGCCAGTGCGAAGCCCTGCGGTGCCGCGGCCTCCAGCACCTCCGGCCGCAGGGTCAGGGTGGCGACCATCCCGGTGACCGCCGGCAGCAGCAGGAGCAGCTGCTCCATGGAGTCGAAGACCGGCTCCTTGTCCTCCTGCAGGTCGCGGTCGTAGGCCAGCGGCAGCCCCTTGAGCACGGTCAGCAGGCCGGTCAGGTTGCCGACGAACCGGCCGGACTTGCCGCGGGCCAGCTCGGCGATGTCGGGGTTCTTCTTCTGCGGCATGATCGACGACCCGGTCGCCCAGGCGTCGTCGAGCCGGGCCCAGCCGAACTCGGTCGAGGTCCAGAGCACGACCTCCTCGCCCAGCCGGGAGAGGTGCACGCCGATCAGCGCGGCGGCGAAGCAGAACTCGGCGGCGAAGTCGCGGTCGCTGACGCCGTCGATCGAGTTGTCCGACGCCCGGTCGAAGCCGAGCTCGGCGGCCACGGCGTCGGGGTCCAGCGGCAGCGAGGAGCCGGCCAGCGCGCCGGAGCCGTAGGGGCTCACCGCGGCCCGCCGGTCCCAGTCCCGCAGCCGGTCGACGTCGCGGGCGACGGCGTGCGCGTGCGCCAGCAGCTGGTGGGCGATGAGCACCGGCTGGGCGTGCTGCAGGTGCGTCATGCCGGGCGCGGCGACGTCCCGGTAGCGCTCGGCGAGGTCGACGAGGGCCCGCTCGAGGGACGACAGCTCGGCGACCAGCGCCCGCACGGAGTGGCGCAGGTAGAGCCTCAGGTCGGTGGCGATCTGGTCGTTGCGGCTGCGGCCGGCGCGCAGCTTGCCGCCCAGCGTGCCGAGCTTCTCGGTGAGGCCGCGCTCGAGCGCCTCGTGCACGTCCTCGTCGGACTCCGCGGGGGCGAAGGTGCCGGCGGCGACCTCCTCGGAGAGCTCGCGCAGCGCGCGCAGCACCTGCTCGAGCTCGTCGTCGGCGAGCAGGCCGGCGCGGTGCAGCACGCGCGCGTGGGCGCGCGACCCGGCCAGGTCGAACGGGGCGAGCCGCCAGTCGAAGTGCGTGGACCGCGACAGCGCGGCCATCGCCGGGGACGGGCCGCCGCCGAAGCGGCCGCCCCACAGGCGGGTGGTCGGGGGCGCGCTCACTCGGTGTTCTCCTCCGGGTCGGTCGGGTGGTGCGGGGCGGACGGCGACCGCTCGGCCAGCCCCCGCAGCGTGTCGGCGAGGGCGGGGCCCCCGTGCGGGTCGCGGGAGACGACCAGCAGCGTGTCGTCCCCGGCGATGGTGCCCAGGACGTCGGGCAGCCCCACCTTGTCCAGCGCCGAGGCGAGGAACTGGGCGGCCCCGGGCGGGGTGCGCAGCACCGCCAGGTTCGCGCTGCCCTCGGCGCTGGTGAGCAGGTCGGCCAGCAGCCGGGTGAGCCGGGCGGGCGCGTGCTGCGCCGGGCGCAGCGGGGCGTTCTCGGGGGGGAGCACGTAGGACGCCGGGGCGCCGTCGGAGCCGCGCATCTTGACCGCGCCGAGCTCCTCGAGGTCCCGGGACAGCGTGGCCTGGGTGACCTCGATGCCCGACTCGGCCAGCAGTGCGGCCAGCTGGGTCTGCGAGGTGACCGGCCGGTCCTCGACGATCCGGCGGATCCGCGCCTGGCGGGCCGACCGGGTGACCGCGGAGGTCATCGTCGCCCCGTCACGAGCGCTCCAGGAGCCAGGCGAGCAGCGCCTTCTGGGCGTGCAGCCGGTTCTCCGCCTCGTCCCACACCGCGCTGCGCGGCCCGTCGATGACCGCGGCGGCGATCTCCTTGCCGCGGTAGGCCGGCAGGCAGTGCAGCACGACCGCGTCGGCGGCCGCCCGGGCCAGCGCCCGCTCGTCGACCGCGTAGGGCAGGAACGGCGCCACGCGGGCGTCGTACTCCTCCTCCTGCCCCATCGAGACCCAGGTGTCGGTGGCCAGGACGTCGGCGCCGTCGGCGGCCGCCGCGGGGTCCGGCGTCCAGAGCACCGAGCCACCGGTACCGGCGGCGATCTCCGCGGCCCGCTCCAGCACCGCCTTCGACGGCCGGTAGGTCTCGGGCGAGCCGATCCGGACGTGCATGCCGGCCGTCGCCCCGCCCAGCAGGTAGGAGTGCGCCATGTTGTTGGCCCCGTCGCCGAGGTAGGTCAGCGTCAGCCCGGCCAGGTCGCCCCGGCGCTCGGCGACCGTCTGCAGGTCGGCGAGGATCTGGCACGGGTGGAACTCGTCGGTGAGGGCGTTGACCACCGGGACCCGGCTGACCGCGGCCATCGCCTCGATGCGCTCCTGGCCGAAGGTCCGCCAGACGATGGCGGCGGCCTGCCGGTCGAGCACGCGGGTGGTGTCCTCGACGGGCTCGCCGCGGCCGAGCTGGCTGGAGCCCGCGTCGATCACCAGCGGGTACCCGCCGAGCTCGGCCACGCCCACGGAGAAGCTCACCCGGGTCCGGGTGGAGGGCTTGTCGAACAGCACGGCGACCGCCCGGGGCACGCCGTTCGGCGCGCGCAGCGGGGCGGGCGCGGCGTCGGTGTGCCGGGTGCGCTTGAGCTCGGCGGCCAGGGCCAGCACCTCGGCCTGCTCGGCCGGGGTGAGGTCGTCGTCCCGCAGGAAGTGCCGGGTCACGGAGCGGCCTCCAGGGCGGTGTCGAGGGCGGCCGGGAGGGCCGCGACGAAGGCGTCCACCTGCGCGTCGGTGAGCACCAGGGCCGGTGCCAGCCGGAGCACGTCCGGGGCGACGGCGTTGGTGAGGAAGCCGGCCTCCCGCAGCGCCACCTCCAGGGCGCCGGCGACCTCGGCGGTGAGGACGACGCCCAGCAGCGCGCCACGCCCGCGGACGCCGGCCACGCCGGGGTGGCCGAGGCCCTCGATGCCGGCGGTGAACCGGTGCTCGAGCTCCTTGGCCCGTTCCAGCAACCCCTCGTCGCGGATGGTGTCGAGCACCGCCAGGGCGGCGGCCGCGGCAACCGGGTTGCCGCCGAACGTCGAGCCGTGCGAGCCGGCGGTCATCAGGTCGGCGGCCGCCCCGAAGGCGAGGGTGGCCCCCAGCGGGAGCCCGCCGCCGACCGCCTTGGCCAGCGTGACGACGTCCGGCTGGAGCCCGTCGGCCTGGTGGGCGAACCAGTGGCCCGTGCGGCCGGTGCCGGTCTGCACCTCGTCGACGGCGAACAGCGCACCCGCCTCCCGGGCCGCGCCCGCCGCCGCGGCGAGGTAGCCGGGCGGGGCCGGCAGCACGCCGCCCTCGCCGAGCACCGGCTCGAGCAGCACCATCGCGGTCCGCTCCCCCACCGCGCCGGCCAGGGCCCCCAGGTCGCCGTAGGGCACGTACCGGACGCCGCCGGGCAGCGGCGCGAACGCCGCGGCCTTGGTCGGCTGGCCGGTCAGCGCCAGCGCGCCCATCGTCCGCCCGTGGAAGGCCCCCTCGGCGGTGACCACCTCGGGCCGGCCGGTGAGCCGGCTGATCTTGAACGCGGCCTCGTTGGCCTCGGCACCGGAGTTGCAGAAGAACACCCGCCCGGGCCGGCCGGCCAGCTCCAGCAGGCGCTCGGCCAGCCGGATCCCGGGCTCGTGCATCGCCAGGTTGGAGACGTGCGCCAGCGTGGCCACCTGCCGGGTCACCGCCTCGACCACCCGGGGGTGGGCGTGGCCGAGGATCGTCGTCGCGATCCCGCCGAGCAGGTCGGTGTACTCCCGGCCGTCGACGTCCTGCACCACCGCGCCGGAGCCGCGGGCCAGGGCGACCGGCGGTGCCTTGTAGTTGGCCATCATCACCGCCGACCAGCGGGCGGCCAGCTCCTCCGTGCGCGTCATGGTGCCGGCTCCCCTCCGGTGTCCTGGGCCGGGACGACCATCGTCCCGGTGCCCTCCGACGTGAACATCTCCAGCAGCAGGGCGTGCGGGGTGCGCCCGTCGACGACGGTCGCCCGCTTCACCCCGCCCTCGACCGCCCGCAGGCAGGCGGCCATCTTCGGGACCATCCCGGCGTCCAGGGTCGGGAGGATCTCGGCGAGCTCGGCGGCGTCGATCTGCTGCACCAGCGAGTCGCGGTCGGGCCAGTCTGCGTAGAGCCCCTCGACGTCGGTGAGCACGACGAGCTTCACCGCGCCGAGCGCGACGGCCAGGGCGGCCGCGGCGGTGTCGGCGTTGACGTTGTGCACCACGCCGTCCCGGTCGGGGGCGACGCTGGCGACCACCGGGATGTGCCCGGCCTCGAGCAGGGCGGTGACCGGCGCCGGGGCGACCGCGGCCACGTCCCCGACCAGGCCGATGTCGACCGGGCGGCCGTCGACGAGCGCCTGCGTGCGGCGGGCGGTGAACAGCCCGCCGTCCTCACCCGAGAGGTGCACCGCCATCGGGCCGTGCTGGTTGATCAGGCCGACGATGTCCGGCCCCACCTGCCCGGTGAGCACCATGCGGACGACGTCGATGGTCTCCGCGGTGGTCACCCTCAGGCCGCCGCGGAACTCGCTGCCGATGCCCAGCCGGCCCAGCATCTCGGTGATCTGCGGCCCGCCGCCGTGCACGACGACCGGCAGGATCCCGCAGGTCCGCAGGAAGACCATGTCCTCGGCGAACGCGCGGCGGCACTCCTCGTCCACCATCGCGTGCCCGCCGTACTTGATCACCACCACGTTGCCGTGGAACTCCTTGAGCCACGGCAGCGCGCCGGTGAGGACGGCGACCTTCAGCCGGTCGCCCTCGGGGTCGTCGGTGCGCATCACCCGCCGGGTGCCGACGGTGCGCCGCGGCGGCGGGGGGACCTCGTCGACCCGGACGTCCGGCGGGGTCGGGTCCTGCGCACGTGCGTCGTGGACGGTGGTCACGTGCGGTTCGGGTTCGTTCGCGGGGTTCATGTGGAGTAGGCCGAGTTCTCGTGGACGTAGGCGATCGACAGGTCGTTGGTCCAGACGGTGGCCTGCTCGTCGCCGGCGCGCAGGTCGACGTCGATGGTGACGGCGCGGCCGGTGAGGTCCACGCCCTCGCGCGGGTCGCCGATGGCGCCGCCGCGGCAGACGGTGACGTCGTTGATGGTCACGTCCACCCGGTCGGGCTCGAAGGCGGCCGCGGTGGTCCCGATGGCCGCCAGCACCCGGCCCCAATTGGGGTCGTTGCCGAACAGGGCCGTCTTGAGCAGGTTGTTGCGGGCGCAGGCGCGGCCGGCCTCGAGGGCGTCCTCGACGCTGGCGGCGTTGCGCACGGTGATCGCGATGTCCTTGGTGGAGCCCTCGGCGTCGGCGAGCAGCTGCATCGCCAGGTCGGTGCACGCCGCGGTGAGCGCCTCGGTGAGCTCTTCGGGCGACGGGGTGGCCCCCGCGGCGCCGTTGGCCATCGCGAGCACGGTGTCGTTGGTGGACAGGCAGCCGTCGGAGTCGACCCGCTCGAAGCTCACGGCGGTGGCCCGCCGCAGCGCGGCCCGCAGCACGTCGGCGGGCACGGCCGCGTCGGTGGTGAGGACGACGAGCATCGTGGCCAGGCTCGGCGCCAGCATGCCGGCGCCCTTGGCCATGCCGCCGACGCACCAGCCGTCGCGCTGCTGCACGGTCGTCTTGGGCACGGAGTCGGTGGTCATGATGGCGCGGGCGGCGGCGTCCCCGCCGTCGGCGGCGAGGGCCGCCACCGCCTCGGTGACCCCGGGCAGCAGCCGGTCCATGGGCAGCCGGACGCCGATGAGCCCGGTGGAGGCCACGGCGACGTCGACGGCGCCCACCTCCAGCCCGGACCGCCCCAGCTCGGCCGCGACGCGCTCGGCGGTGGCGTGGGTGTCGCCGAAGCCCTCGGGCCCGGTGCAGGCGTTGGCGCCGCCGGAGTTCAGGACGACGGCGCGGGCCCGGCCGCCGCCGAGGACCTGCCGGCTCCACAGCACCGGCGCGGCCGGGAAGCGGTTGGTCGTGAAAACCGCGGCGGCGGCGTCGTCGGGCCCGTCGTTGACGACCAGCGCGACGTCGGGGTCGCCGCTGGACTTCAGGCCGGCGGCGACGCCGGCGGCGCGGAACCCCTGCGGGGCGGTGACGCTCATGCCGGGGTCCCCGCGGGGACGTGGAGCGCCGGCGGAGTGTCCTCGTGGGGTGGGTTCACGGCGCGACCCCCACGAGCGGGAGGCCGGTGGTCTCCGGCAGGCCGAGGGCGAGGTTGGCGCACTGCAGCGCCGCTCCCCCGGTGCCCTTGGTGAGGTTGTCGACGGCGGCGACGACGACCAGCCGGCCGGCGTCGGGGTCGACGGCGACCTGCAGGGCGACGGTGTTGGCGCCGAGCACCTGGGCCGTCGTCGGCCACCGACCCTCGGGCAGCAGGTGCACGAACGGCTCGTCGGCGTAGGCCTTCTCGTAGGCGGTGCGGGCCGCGGCGGCGTCGGTGCCCGGGGCCAGCCGCGCCGAGCAGGTGGCGAGGATGCCCCGGCTCATCGGCACCAGGGTCGGGGTGAAGCTGACCGCCACGGGCCCGGCGGCCGCCTGCGAGAGGGTCTGCACCATCTCCGGCGTGTGCCGGTGCACCCCGCCGACGCCGTAGGCGCTGACCGAGCCCATGACCTCGCTGCCGAGCAGGTGCGGCTTGGCCGACCTCCCGGCGCCGGACGTGCCGCTGGCGGCGACGACCACCACGTCGGGCTCGACCAGGCCGGCGGCGAGGGCGGGGGCCATGGCGAGGGTGACCGAGGTCGGGTAGCAGCCGGGGACGGCGATCCGCCGCGCGCCCGCGAGCTGCTCCCGCTGGCCGGGCAGCTCGGGCAGGCCGTAGGGCCAGCTGCCGGCGTGCTCGGAGCCGTACCAGCGGGCCCAGGCCGCCGGGTCGTCCAGCCGGTGGTCGGCCCCGCAGTCGACGACCAGGGTGTCCTCGGGCAGCTGCGCGGCGATCGCCGCCGACTCGCCGTGCGGCAGGGCCAGGACGACGACGTCGTAGCCCTGGAGCGCCCCGGCGTCGCTGGGCCGGACCTCGAGGTCGGCGTACGGCAGCAGGTGCGGCTGGAGCTCACCGAGGCGTCGGCCGGCGCTCGAGTTGGCGTGCACCCCGGCCAGCCGCAGGTGCGGGTGCCCGGCCAGCAGCCGGCACACCTCGCCCCCCGCGTACCCGGTGGCGCCGGTGACCCCGACCGTCCACGTCTGCGCTGGGCTCATGCTGCATGACCATACACGGGTATGCATGACTGTTCACAGCGGGGGCGTCGGGCGGTGCCGCGGCCCCCGGGCGCCGCGCCCGTCCCTGTCCCCGTGGTCGGCCTACGTCAGTGAGTGCAGGGGCACTCACTGACGTAGGCCGCGGGCGGGGGATCGAGGCCTGGGAGACGGGGGGTGGCCGCGCCCCCGCCACCGGGGTCAGGCCAGCGGGTCGTCGTCCCCGTAGGGCACCAGCCGCAGCTGCCGGGCGACGTCGTCGGGGCCGAGCCGGCGCAGGGTGTCGAGGTCGTCGGTGCCGGCCCGCAGGTAGCGGCCGGACCAGGCGTCCAGCTCCCCCGCGGCGATGGCGGCCACCACCTCGACCACGCGCTCGGGCGGGGTCCAGTCGGTGTAGCCCTGCCACACCGGCATGGCGCGGGTCATCGCGGTGTCCACCACGCCGGGCGAGACGTCGAAGGCCCGCACGTCCAGGCCCTCCAGCGCCCCCGCGAGGGCCTCGGTCATGCGCATCAGCCCGGTCTTGGCGACCGAGTAGGCGGAGTACTCGGGTCGGGCCCGCACGCTCATGCCGCTGGCCAGGTTCACCACCCGGCCCCGGTTGCGCAGCACCATCCAGGGGACGACGGCGCGGCAGAGCAGGAAGCCGCCGCGGACGTGGCCGGAGACGACGTCCCACCACTGGTCGGGCTCGGCCTCCCACAGCGGCACCTCGGCCTCGTCGACCACGCCGGCGTTGTTGACCAGCAGGTCGACCGGCCCCAGCTCCTCCCGGACCCGCGCGGCCGCCTCCTCGACCGCGGTGCGGTCGGTGACGTCGGCGGGGACGGCGAGGGTGCGGGCGCCGGTGGCCGTCGCGACCTCGTCCATCGCCGCCTGCAGCCGGTCGGCGTTGCGGGCGAGGCCGGCCACCGCCATGCCCCTGCGGGCCAGCCCTTCGGCGAGGTGCCGGCCGATGCCCGTGGAGGCCCCGGTGACCAGCGCCACCTGGCCGGGAAGAGCTTCTCCGGCCCCGTCCAGAGGCTCGCCGCGAGCCTGCGAGCAATGAGGGGGACGGGGTCCTTCTTCAGGCACGGAGCACCGCCCCCGTGCGCTCGGCCGCGGCGGTCACCGCGGCGTCCCGGACGGCGGCGGCCTCCTCGCCGGTGAGCGTGCGGTCGGGAGCGCGGAGGGTGAGCGCGTAGGCCAGCGACCGCGAGCCGGCCGGCACCGGGGCGCCGGTCCAGACGTCGAAGAGCCGCAGCGACTCCAGCAGGTCCCCGGCCCCGGCCCGCAGCGCCGCGTCCACCTCGGCGGCCGGGACCTCCTCGCCGACCACCAGGGCGAGGTCCATGAGCACCGGCGGGAAGGCCGACACCCGCGGGCCCGCGGGCACCCCCGCCGCCGGCAGGGCGTCGAGGTCGAGCTCCATGACCGAGGTGCGGGCCGGGAGCTGCAGCGCGGCGCACACGCGGGGGTGCAGCTCACCGGCGTGCCCGACCACCGCGCCGTCGACCAGGAGCTCGGCGCAGCGGCCGGGGTGCCAGGGCGCGCGCTCGCCGGCGCGCACGGCCAGCTCGACGCCCGCCGCCTCGGTCACCAGCCGCGCGGCCTGGACCGCGTCGGCCCAGACCGCGGGCCGGCCCGGGCCCCACCACCCGCGCGGCTCGCGGTGCCCGGCCAGCGCCACGGCCACGTGCCACGGCTGCGCCGGCACCGCGCCCAGGAGGGCGGCCAGCACGTCGTCGTCGGGCCGGCGGTCGACGCCGAGCAGCGGCGCGGGGCTGCGCCGGTCGCCGGGGAACACCGAGCCGTGCTCGAACAGGGCCAGGTCGCGCTGCCCGCGGGCGAGGTTGCGGGCCAGGGTGGCCAGGAGCCCGGGCAGCAGCGTGGTCCGCAGCGCCGGCTCCTCCTCCGACAGCGGGTTGCGCACCAGGACCACCGCGCGGCGGGGGTCGTCCTCGGGCAGGCCCAGCGCGTCGAGAACCGCGGCTCCGACGAAGGGGTAGGCCGGGGCCTCGACGTAGCCGGCCTCGGCGAGGGCCCGGCCGACCGCGCGGCGGCGGCGCTGCCCCTCGGTCAGCCCGCGCCCGGGCGGGGCGGTGGGCAGCACCGAGGGCACGTCGTCGTAGCCGGCCAGCCGGACGACCTCCTCGGCGAGGTCGGCGGGGTCGGTGAGGTCGGGGCGCCAGGGCGGCGGGGTGACGGCCAGCTCCGCGCCCTCCCCGTCGACGGTGCAGCCGACCGCGGCGAGCAGCTCGACGACCTGGGCGGGGGTGTAGGGCACGCCGGCGACGCGGCCGGGCAGCCCGGCGTCGAGCGCGACGACCGGGCGGGGGGCGCGGGTGTCGACGTCCACCGGCGTGCCGACGACGCGGGCGCCGCCGTACTCGCCGAGCAGCGCCGCCGCCCGGGCCAGCGCCACCACCGTCATCTCCGGGTCCACTCCCCGCTCGAACCGCTTGGCCGCCTCGCTGGGCAGCCGGTGCCGCCGCGCGGTGCGGGCCACCCCGGTCGGCTCCCAGTGCGCGGCCTCGAGCAGCACGCTGCTCGTGCCGTCACCGATCTCGGTGGTGGCACCGCCCATGACCGCGGCCAGGCCGATGGGGCCGCTGCCGTCGGTGATGAGCAGGTCGTCGGCGTCCAGCGCCCGGTCGACGCCGTCGAGGGTGGTCAGCCGCTCCCCGGGGCGGGCGAGCCGGACGGCGATCGGGCCGGTGACGCGGTCGCGGTCGAAGGCGTGCATCGGCTGGCCGAGCTCGAGCATCACGTAGTTGGTGACGTCGACGGCCAGGGAGATGCTGCGCACCCCGGACTGCGCCAGTCGCCGGCGCATCCACCACGGGCTCGGCGCGGTCGGGTCCAGCCCCTCCAGCGCGATCATCGAGAACCGGTCGCAGCGGGCGGGGTCCTCGACGGTGACCGCCCAGGCCGGGTCACCGGACCACGCCGGCGGCGTGAGCGCCCCCGGGTCGCGCCACCCCACGGCCAGGCCGGTGCCGATCTCGCGGGCGATGCCGCGCATGGACAGGCAGTAGCCGCGGTCGGGGGTGACGGCCAGCTCGACGACCACGTCGTCCAGGCCGACGACCGGGCCGGCCGGGGTACCGGCCTCCGGGGCCGGCCCGGTCGTGCCGTCGCCGAGCACGAGGATGCCCGCGTGGTCCTCGCCGATGCCCAGCTCGCGGGCCGAGCAGATCATCCCGTCGGAGACGTGGCCGTAGGTCGTCCGCGCGGAGATGGCGAAGCCGCCGGGGAGCACCGCCCCCGGCAGGGCGACCACGACCGCGTCGCCGACGGCGAAGTTGGTGGCGCCGCAGACGACGCCCCGCGGCTCCTCCTCGCCGACGTCCACCCGGCAGTACCGGATCGGCTTCTTGAAGCCGGCCAGCTCCTCGACCTCGAGGACCCGCCCGACCACGAGCGGCCCGGTGACCTCCTCCGGCCGGTGCACGTCCTCGACCTCCAGGCCCAGGCGCACGAAGGCGGTGTCGAGGTCCTCGACGGTGGTCTCCGCCGGGAGGTCGACGTGCTCGGCCAGCCAGCCGATGGGGACCCTCACTGCGCTGCCTCTCCCTGGTTCCGGTCGGTCACTGCTCCACCCCGAACGCCCGCGTGAACCGGACGTCGCCCTCGACGATGTCGCGCATGTCGCCCACCCCGGAGCGGAACTGCAGCGCCCGCTCGATGCCCAGGCCGAAGGCGAACCCGCTGTACTCGTCGGGGTCGATGCCGCAGGCCACGAGCACCCGCGGGTTGACCATGCCGCAGCCGCCCCACTCCACCCACCGGGGCCCGTCGCGGTGCTCGGGGAACCACACGTCGAACTCCGCCGAGGGCTCGGTGAACGGGAAGTAGGAGGGCCGCCACCGGGTGCGGGCCTCGGCGCCGAACAGGATCCGCGCCAGGTGGTCCAGCGTGCCGCGCAGGTGCGCCATGCTCAGGCCGCGGTCGACGGCCAGCCCCTCGACCTGGTGGAACACCGGCGTGTGCGTCGCGTCGAGCTCGTCGGTGCGGTAGACCCGGCCGGGCGCCACGACGTAGATCGGCGGGGTGCGGGCGAGCATGGTGCGCGCCTGCACCGGGCTGGTGTGGGTGCGCAGGACCAGGCCGGAGTCCTCGTCCTGACCCGGCCCGCCCGCGATGAAGAAGGTGTCCATCATCGTGCGGGCCGGGTGGTCGCGGCCGATGTTGAGCGCGTCGAAGTTCAGCCACTCCGCCTCGAGCTCCGGGCCGTCGGCGACCTCGTAGCCCATCCCGACGAAGATGTCGGCGATCCGGTCGGTGAGGGTGGTGAGCGGGTGCCGGGCCCCGCGGGGGGTGCGGTCCCAGGGCAGCGTGACGTCGACCCGCTCCTCGGCCAGCACCCGGGCGTCGCGCTCGGCCTCCAGCTCGGCCAGCCGGATCTCGTAGGCCGCGGTCAGCGCCTGCCGGGCGGCGTTGACCCGCTTGCCGGCGTCGGCCCGCGCGGCCGGCGGCAGGGCCCCGAGCTCGCGGCGGGCCAGGAGCACGGGCGCGCGGTCGCCGAGGTGCGCCGGCCGGACGGCCGCCAGCGCCGCCAGGTCACCGGCGCCGGCGAAGGCCCGCCGCGCCTCGGCGACCGCGGCGTCGAGCGCCTCGGCGGACAGCGCGGCGACCTGCTTGGGGTCGTAGGGGTCGTTGGCGCCAGACACGGGGAGCCATTCTGCCCGCCACCCCGCCCGGGGCGCCCGCGGGTTCCGGGCCGCGGGCGGGGCGGGGCCCACCCGTCGGGGTGACCCGCGCGCCGCAGGGGGAGAACCCGGAACCGGACCGGCCGATGAGGGGTGCGTGACCGTCCCCACCCTCGTCACCGGCCTCGACGACGTCCTCGCCGACGGCGGCGTGCGCAGCGTCTTCCAGCCCATCGTGGACCTCGACACCGGCGCGGTCGTCGCCTACGAGGCCCTCGCCCGCGGACCGGAGGGGCCGCTCGAGCGACCCGACGCGCTCTTCGCCGCCGCCCGCGCCGCCGGCCGGCTCGCCGAGCTGGACACCGCCTGCCGCACCGCCGCCCTGCGCGGCGCCGTGGCGTCCGGCCTGCGGGCCCCGCTGACGCTGTTCGTCAACGTCGAGCCGGAGGTGCTCGACCGGGCGCCCCTGGAGGACCTGCTGGCGCTGGCCACCGCGGCGCCCGGTGGCCTGCGCGTCGTCCTGGAGATCACCGAGCGGGCCCTCGCCGCCCGCCCGGCCGAGCTGCTGCGCACCGTCGAGCGGGTCCGCGCCGTGGGCTGGGGGGTGGCGGTCGACGACGTCGGCGCCGAGCCCATCTCCCTGGCCTTCATGCCGCTGCTGCGCCCCGACGTCATCAAGCTCGACCTGCGGCTGGTGCAGGAGCGGCCCGGCCCGGTGGTCGCCGAGATCATGAACGCGGTCAACGCGCACGCCGAGCGCACCGGCGCGGTGGTCCTGGCCGAGGGCATCGAGGACGACGCGCACCTGGCCACCGCCCGCGCGCTCGGCGCCACCCTCGGCCAGGGCTGGCTGTTCGGCCGTCCCGGGCCGGGCCCGGTGCCCGGCGCCGTCCACGGCGAGCTCGTCCTGCCGGCGCAGCCGGCCGACTCCGTCAGCCGGGACGCCGACGTCTCCCCCTTCGCCTGCCTGCCCGACCACGTCCCGCTGCGGACCTCCCGCAAGACGCTGCTCATCGAGCTGTCCAAGCAGCTGGAGCGGGAGGCGATGCGGCTCGGCTCGGCGTGCGTGGTGGCCGCGACGTTCCAGGAGGCCCGGCACTTCACCCCGTCGACCACCCAGCGCTACCGCGACCTGGTCGAGCGCACCGGGTTCGTCTGCGCGCTCGGCGAGGACCTGCCGGTCGAGCCGCTGCCCGGGCTGCGCGGGGCCGCCCTCGACCCCGCCGACCCGGTGCGCGGCGAGTGGGACGTCGCGGTGGTGGGCCCGCACTTCGCCGCGGCGCTGCTGGCCCGCGACCTCGGTGACGCCGGCCCGGACGCCGAGCGGCGCTTCGCCTACGCGCTGACCTACGACCGGGAGACCGTCGTCCGCGCCGCCGCGGCCCTGCTCGCGCGGGTCGCCCCGCGGCAGGAGCCGCTGCCCGGGTGCCCGGGGACGCCGGCCCCGGCCCCGGCCGCGGGATCCCGGGCCGGGCAGGGGCTGCCGTCGGCCGTGCTCACCGGGGGCAGCCTCGTGGAGCGGGCGCTGGCCGCCACGCCCAGCGGGGTCTCGATCGTGGACATGCGGCTGCCCGACCAGCCGCTGGTCTACGTCAACCCGGCCTTCGAGCAGCTGGCCGGGCTGCCCCGCGAGCAGCTGCTCGGCCGCAACTGCCGGTTCCTGCAGGGCCCGGACACCGACCCCGCCGTGGTCGCCGCCGTCCGCCGTGCCGTCGACGCCGGCGAGGAGTGCCGGGTGACGATGCTCAACCACCGGGGCCCGGAGCGGGCGCCGTGGTGGAACGAGCTGCACCTGGCGCCGGTGCCGGGCCCCGACGGCGCGATCGCCCAGTACATCGGCGTCCAGGTCGACGTCACCGCCCGCGTCGAGGCCGAGCGGGCGCTGGAGCAGGAGCGCGACCGCACCCGCACGTACCTGGCCCGGATCGAGCAGCTGGCCTGCACCGACCCGCTGACCGGCCTGCCCGACCGCCGCCGGTTGGAGGAGCAGGTCGAGCTGGCGCTGTGGGACGCCCGGGCGCGCGACGAGGCGCTGGCCCTGCTCTTCGTCGACCTGGTCGGGTTCAAGGGCGTCAACGACCGGCTCGGCCACGCCGCGGGCGACGAGCTGCTGGTCACCGTGGCCGACCGGCTGCGGCACCGGCTGCGCCGCGGCGACCTGCTGGCCCGGCTCGGCGGTGACGAGTTCCTCGTGGCGCTGGTCGGCCTGCCGCAGGAGACCGCGGCGGCCGAGGCCCGGCAGGTGGCCGACGAGCTGGTGGCCGCGGTCGGCGCCCCCGTGCCGCTGGGCGGCGGCGAGGTCCGGGTCGGCGCGAGCATCGGCGTGGGCGTCTGGCCCGGCGACGGCGCCGACTTCCCGGCCCTGCTGCACGCCGCGAGCATGCGGATGCACGCCTCCCGCCGCTGAGCCCCCGTGCGGAGTGCGGGGTGCGAGGTCTCCTCGCACCCCGCACTCCGTTCAGCGCTGGGCGAGCTGGGTGGTGTACAGGCAGATCGCGGCGGCCGCGGCGAGGTTGAGGCTCTCGGCACGCCCGCGCATCGGGATGCGCACGCGGGCGTCGGCCAGCGCCGCCAGCTCGGCGGGCACGCCCCGGGCCTCGTTGCCGAACAGCCACACCACCGGCCCGGCCAGCCCCCCGGAGGCGGCGACCTCGTCGAGGGCCGTCTCCCCGGCGCCGTCGGCGGCCAGCACCGCCACCCCGGCGGCCCGCAGCTCGGGCAGCAGCGCGGGCAGCGGCGCACCGCGGACGACGTCGACGTGGAAGAGGCTGCCGGCGCTGGCCCGCACGGCCTTGCCGCCGTAGGGGTCGGCCGAGCCCGCGCCGAAGACCACCGCGCCGGCCCCGCAGGCGTCGGCGGTGCGCAGCACGGTGCCGGCGTTGCCCGGGTCGGCCAGCTCGGCCAGCGCCACGGCGAGCGGCGGCGGGGCGGCGACCAGCCGCGCAGGCGGGACGTCGCGCAGGGCGCACACCGCGAGCAGGCCCTGCGGGGTGACCGTCTCCGACAGCGAGGCCGCCGCCTTCTCGGTGACCCGCCGCACGGGCACCGCCGTCCCGGCCAGCAGGTCGGCGTGCGCGGCCGCGGCCGCCCCGGTGGCGAGGACCTCGCGGACGCCGTCCGGGTCGGCCAGCGCCTCGGCCACCGCCGGCCGGCCCTCGGCGAGGAACAGCCCGGCGGCGTCCCGGCCGGCCCGGCGGGTCAGCTTGCGGGCGGCCACCACGCGGGCGGAGCGGTCGGTCAGCGGCTCGGTCAGGGCGTCCACCCCCACGGGGTCGGCACGGTCGGGGTCGTCGGGCCGCCGTGGCCGCGGGTCCCGCCGCCCGGGGACGGCGGACGCGGCGACGCCGCCGGCGCCCGGTCGGTGGGACCGGGCGCCGGCGGCGTCGGGGGTGCTGCGCTCAGGCGGCCTGCTCGCCGGCCGGGGCGGCGGCGACGGCGGCGCGGGCGGTCTCCACCAGCGCGGTGAAGGTGGCCGGCTCGCTGACGGCCAGCTCGGCCAGCACCCGCCGGTCGAGGTCGACGCCGGCGAGCTTGAGGCCCTGCATGAACCGGTTGTAGGTCATGTCGTTCTGCCGCGCGGCGGCGTTGATGCGGGTGATCCACAGCTTGCGGAAGTCACCCTTGCGCGCCTTGCGGTCGCGGTAGTTGTAGGTGGCCGAGTGGAGGACCTGCTCCTTGGCCTTGCGGTAGAGCCGCGAGCGCTGGCCGCGGTAGCCGCTGGCGGCCTCCAGCGTCGTCCGGCGCTTCTTCTGGGCGTTGACCGCCCGCTTCACGCGTGCCACGTGAGTGCTCCTTCGTTCTCAGGTGCGGGGGGCGCTCAGCGGCCCAGCAGCTTCTTCAGGTTCTTGGCGTCGGCCGGGCTGATGACCTGGTCCTGGTCGAGCCGGCGCTTGCGTCGCGAGGGCTTGTGCTCGAACTTGTGCTGGTTGTTCGCCTGCTCGCGCATGAGCTTGCCGGTGCCGGTGATGCGCACCCGCTTGGCGGTGCCCTTGTGGGTCTTCTGCTTCGGCATGTCGTCCTCGTTCGTCGGTCTGCCCGGCGCGACGCGGCAGCCGCAGCTGCCGCGCCGGCGCCGGTACGTCGGTGCGGTGGTGCCCGGTTCGGCGTCAGGCGCCGGGCGCCTGGTTCCCGGCCTGCTTCTCCGCCTTGGCCGAGCGGCGCGAGGCGTCGGTGGCGGCCTGGTTGCGGTGCGGGGCGATCACCATGACCATGTTCCGCCCGTCCTGCTTCGGGTTGGACTCGACGACGCCCAGCTCGGCGACGTCGGCGGCCAGCCGCTGCAGCAGCCGGTAGCCCATCTCCGGCCGGGACTGCTCGCGACCGCGGAACATCACGGTGATCTTGACCTTGTCGCCGCTGCGCAGGAAGCGCTCGACGTGGCCCTTCTTGGTCTCGTAGTCGTGCGGGTCGATCTTCAGGCGCAGCCGCATCTCCTTGATGACGGTGAGCGCCTGGTTGCGCCGGGCCTCGCGGGCCTTCTGCGCCGACTCGTACTTGAACTTCCCGTAGTCCATGAGCTTGACGACGGGCGGCCGGGCCATGGGCGCGACCTCGACGAGGTCGAGCTCGGAGTCCTGGGCCAGGCGCAGCGCCTCGCCGATCGGCACGATGCCGACCTGCTCGCCCTCCGGGCCGACCAGGCGGACCTCGGGGACGCGGATACGGTCGTTGATGCGGGGCTCGGTGATGGCCTCTCCTCTGCTGTCTGCACGGGAGGAGCCGCTCGCCCGACCGGGCCCGGGACGGCGAGCGGGCCCCGCGAGCTGCCTGCTCGCGGGGCCCGCTCGCCCCGGGGCGACGGGCACGGGGCTCGTCGCGCGACACGGGCCGCCGGCTGGCCGGTGGTCCGCGATCCGGTGACCTGGACGCCCGGGGGGCGGCAGGTGGGAGCGGGCTCCTCTTGGTGTCGGCGGCCCGGGGCAGGGCCACCGAAGTGGTTCGCGCGCCTCGGTGTAGCGGGGAGGCACGCCCATGCTACAGCGCGCCGGGCGCGCAGGTCATTCCCGGGGTCCGGTCACTCCCCGGGGCCGTAGAGCAGCGGCGGCGGTGCCGGCTGCCGGGCCAGGGCGGCGGCGTGCAGCGCCCGCATCCCCTCGACAGCGTCCGCCGCCCGCCCGCCGTCGGCGCCCTGGACGGCGAGCAGCGCGAACTCGTCGTCGTCGGTCAGCCGCAGCGTGGCCCAGCGGAACCGCCGGTCGAAGCGGATGGCCCGCACCGCCGTCCACGGCACCGTCCGCGTCCCCGCCAGGTTGCGGACCCGCACGCCGTCGGCGTCGGCGTCGATCCGGGGCCGGCCCAGGGCGAGCAGGCCGAGGGCGAGCAGCACCCCCAGCAGGACGACGGCCACCTGGTCGGCGGCGGTGTACCGGACCACCCCGGAGGTCTGCTCGTCCAGGGTCAGCCCCACGAAGGTGAGGACGGCGAGCACGGCGGCCGCCGCGAGGGCGCAGAGCAGCCGCCACCGGCGGGGGACGGCGGAGACGGGGGGCGGTGCGGGCGTCGGCACGCCCCCATGGTCCCAGGCGGGCACGGTCGGCGGTGCTGGCAGAGTGACCGGCATGGAGGACCCGGGCACGGCCGTCGCGGGCACGGAGGTCACCGGCACCGTGCAGCACGAGGCGTGGCGGCGGCGCGTGCTGCCGCCCGTCGAGGAGGTCCGGCCCGGCCTGTGGTCGCTGCCGGTCCCCATCCCGCACAACCCGCTGCGCTACGTGACCGCCTACGCGCTCGCCCTCGCCGGTGGCGGTCTCGGCCTGGTCGACACCGGCTGGGAGAGCGAGGAGGGCTGGCGGGCGCTGCGCGACGGGCTGGCCTCGATCGGCGCCGGCGTCGCCGACGTCCGCGGGGTCCTGATCACCCACGCGCACTGGGACCACATCGGGCTGGGCGCCCGCGTGGCCGCGGCGTCGGGGGCCTGGGTGGCCATCCACCCGGCGGACCTGCGGGCCGTGCACCACTTCACCGGCAAGCCGCCGGAGCAGGTGGTCGCCGAGGAGGTGGCCTTCCTGGTCGCCCTCGGCGCCGACCCCGCCGAGGCGGCCGCCGACGTCGGCACCCCCGAGCACATGGCGCACCTGGCCGGGATGGTGGTGCCCGACCGGCTGCTCGAGCACGGCGACCGCGCCGACCTGCCCGGCTGGTCGCTGCGCGCGGTGCACACCCCGGGCCACACGGCCGGTCACCTCTGCTTCGCCGAGGAGCGCACCGGCCTGTTCTTCTCCGGCGACCACGTGCTGCCGCGGATCAGCCCCAACGTGTCGACGTCCGGCTTCGGCGCCGCGGACCCGCTGGGCGACTTCCTGGCCTCGCTGGAGGTGGCCGGCAGCGGCGCGGCCGCCGAGGTGCTGCCCGCGCACGAGTGGCGGTTCCGCGGCCTCGCCGCCCGGACGGCGGAGCTGCGGGCGCACCACGAGCGGCGGCTGGCCGAACTGCTGGCCGCCATCCGCGCCCACCCGCACGCCACGCCGTGGCAGCTGGCCGCCCACCTCACCTGGTCGCGGCCGTGGGAGGACTACGAGCGGCGGATGCGCATCTTCGCGGTCACCGAGACCGACGCGCACCTGCGGCTGCTGGCCCGCCGCGGGCTGGTCGTGGGCAGCGGCGGGCCCGTGCCGACGTGGACCGTCGCGGCCCGCTGACGCCGGGCGCGCAGCCCGCGGGGGCGACCGGCGAGGGCGCCGCCCGGGTGGCCGCGCTCGCCGCCCGGGTGCGGGACGCCGCGCCGCGCCTGGGCCGGACCCGGCTGGTCTGCGTCGACGGCCCGGCGGGCTCGGGCAAGACCACCCTCGGCCGCGCGCTCGCCACCGCGCTGGGCGCGCCGCTGGTGCACATGGACGACCTCTACGCGGGCTGGACGCTGACCGGCGCCTGGGCGCGGCTGGCCGCCGGGGTGCTGCGGCCCCTGGCCGGCGGCGCGGACGGCGCCTACCACCGCTACGACTGGGCCGCCGGGCGGTTCGCCCCGGTCCCGGTCGGCGTCCCTTCCGGGGCCGCCCTCGTGGTGGAGGGCTGCGGGAGCTGCCCCCGCGCGGCCGACCCGTGGGCGGTGCTGCGGGTGTGGGTGGAAGCCCCGGCGGCGCTGCGGCTGGCCCGGGGGCTGGCCCGCGACGGCGTGGCCCTGGCGCCGCAGTGGCGGCGCTGGCAGGGCCTCGAGGCGGCGGTGTTCGCGGCGGAGGGCACGCGGGAGCGGGCCGACGTCCGGGTGGACGGCACCGGCGGCCGGCCGTGACGTGCGTCGCAGCGACACACGCGCGCAACGCCGGCCCGCGACCATGGGGTGGTGCGGGGCCGCTCCCGGGCCGCCGCCACGACGAGGGGGACGCGTGAGCCAGACCGCTTCGGAGGGGACCGACGGTCCGCTGCCGCTGACCGGCTACAGCGTGGCGGTGACGGCGGCACGCCGGCGCGAGGAGCTGGGTGCGCTGCTCGAGCGGCGCGGCGCCCGGGTGCTGTACGCCCCGGCGATCCGCATCGTGCCGCTGGCCGACGACGCCGAGCTGGTGGCGGCCACCCGCCGGGTCCTCGAGCGCCCGGTCGACCTGGTGGTCGCGACCACGGGCGTGGGGTTCCGCGGCTGGCTGGCGGCGGCCGAGGCGTGGGACCTGCCGCTGGTCGACCACCTACGCGGCGCCCGCGTGCTGGCCCGCGGCCCCAAGGCGCGCGGGGCCATCCGCGGCGGCGGCCTGGTCGACGCCTGGTCGCCGCCGTCGGAGTCCTCGGCCGAGGTGCTCGAGCACCTGCTCTCCGGCGCGGAGGGGCCGCTGGCCGGCCGGCGCATCGCCGTCCAGCTGCACGGCGACCCGCTGCCGGACTTCGTCGCCGCGCTGCGCGCCGGCGGCGCCGAGGTGCTGACCGTGCCGGTCTACCGGTGGGTGCTGCCCGAGGACGTCGACCCGGTGCGCCGCCTGGTCGCCGCCGTGGCGGCCCGGGCGGTGGACGCGGTGACCTTCACCAGCGCGCCGGCCGCCGCGAGCCTGCTCTCCGTCGCCGAGGACCTGGGCCGGCGGGCGGACCTGGTGACGGCCCTGCGGGACGGCGTGCTGCCGGTCGCGGTGGGCCCGGTGACCGCGGCCCCGCTGGAGGCGGCCGGCGTCCGCACCGTCCAGCCCGGCCGGTCCCGGCTCGGTGCGCTGGCCCGGGAGGTGGTGGCCCGGCTGCCCGAGCGCGACCCGGTGCTGCAGGTCGGCCCGCACGCGCTGCAGGTGCGCGGGCACGCCGCCGTGGTGGACGGGCGGGTCGTCGACCTGGCCCCCGGGCCGATGGCGGTGCTGCGGGCCCTGGCGGCCCGCCCGGGGACGGTGTGCTCCCGGCCGGAGCTGGTGGGCGTGCTTCCCGGCGGGGGGGACGGGCACGCGGTCGAGATGGCGGTCACCCGGCTGCGCGCCGCCCTCGGGGTGCCGCTGGTCGAGACCGTGGTGAAGCGGGGTTACCGCCTGGCGGTCTGATCCGCCGGCCCTTCTCCCGTCCTCCCCCCTCCCCTCCCCCCTTCTCTCCCGGTGATCATGGGCGTCCTGCCGGCGACACGGGGGGACACGCCGGGCCGGCCGGCCAGACGCCCATGATCACCGCGGAGGTCGCGGACCCCACGGCGGGCCGCGGGCCGCACGGCAGGTCGCGGGCCGCACGGCAGGTCGCGGGCCGCACGGCGGTGGTGGTCCCGGGCCTCACAGCGGCGTCGGCGGCGAGTGAGCGGACGGTTCCCGAGCGGTCACGCCGGGGCGGTCGGCGGGAAACAGGCGCTCCCTAGCGTCCCTGCGCACACCGGCTGCGCCCGCGCCGGGCCCCACGACCCCCAGGGACCTGCCGATGACCACCACCTCCGCCCGCGGGACCGCCGTCCCGGTCGCCGCGCCGCCGACCGGCACCGGGCCGGTCGGCCGCCTCGGCTCGCGCTGGATCGACCACTACGCCCCCGAGGACCCCGCCTTCTGGAACTCGCCGGCCGGCCGGCCGGTCGCCCGCCGCAACCTCGTCTGGTCGGTGCTGGCCGAGAACATCGGCTTCAGCGTCTGGCAGATGTTCAGCATCGCCACCGCCGTCCTCGCCTCGATCGGCTACGGGTTCAGCAGCGACCAGCTGTTCTGGCTGGTCGCCACCGCCGGACTGGTCGGCGCGGTCATGCGCGTGCCCTACACGTTCATGCCGGCGCTCTTCGGCGGGCGGAACTGGACCGTGGTCAGCGCCCTGCTGCTCCTGGTGCCGGTGACCCTGCTGGTGGTCGCCGCGACCACCGGCGCGCCCTACTGGGTGTGGGTGCTGACCGCGGTCACCTGCGGGTTCGGCGGCGGCAACTTCGCCTCGTCGATGGCGAACATCTCGTTCTTCTACCCGGACAACAAGAAGGGCTTCGCGCTCGGGCTCAACGCCGCCGGCGGCAACATCGGGGTGGCGGTCATCCAGCTGCTCGGGCCGCTGGCGGTGGCGGCGTCCTGGATCGCCGTCGTGGGCGGGCCCACCGGGCGGACCACCGAGGGCGGCGCGGACCGCTACGTGCAGAACGTGGCGCTCATGTGGGTGCCGTTCATCCTGATCGCCGCGGTCGGCGCGTTCCTCTTCATGGACAACCTGACCGGCGCCCGCGCGAACGTGGCCGCCCAGGCCGCCGTCGCCCGCCGCCGGCAGACCTGGGTCATGTCGTTCCTGTACATCGGCGCGTTCGGCTCGTTCATCGGCTTCTCCGGCGCCTTCCCGCTGGTGCTGGCCAACGAGTTCGCCGCCGACACCTACCAGTACGCCTTCCTCGGACCGCTGGTGGGTTCGCTGTCCCGCCCGGTCGGTGGCTGGCTGGCCGACCGCGTGGGCGGGGCGCGGGTGACCCTGGTGACGTTCGTCGGGCAGGCGCTGGCGATCGGCGCGGCCATCCACTTCCTGCGGGCGGGCAGCTTCGCCGGCTTCCTGGCCAGCTTCCTCGTGCTGTTCGCGATCGTCGGGATGACCAACGGCTCGACCTACCGGATGATCCCGATCATCTACCGGGCCGAGGCCGCCGCCGGGCACCCCGGCGACTCCCCCGAGGCCACCCTCTACCGCGCCCGGCGCGACACCGCGGCCGCCGTCGGCATCATCTCCGCCGTCGGGGCGCTGGGGGCGGTGTTCATCCCGCGGGTAATCGCGGAGTCCTACGGCGCGACCGGCGGGGTGGAGACGGCGCTGGTCACCTTCTGCGCGTTCTACGTCGTCTGCGTCGCGGTCACCTGGGCCGCCTACCTCCGCCGCGGCACCCTCATGCAGCGGGCAGGCGTGTGACCTCCCGGCGGTGACCACCCCGCGGTAACCCCGGCGCCGGCCGGCCCCTCGGGCGGGCCGGCGCTGCCCCGCTGGAGGGAGCCGGGCGACCGCGGGCGTGCGCGGTGCCGCGCCGACCGGGGAGGATCCGCCCGTGACCGCTCCCGAGGACCCGCCGGCCCCCGGCCGCACCCTGGTCGAGGCCGGCTCGGTCGTCGCCGGCTCGATGGCCCGCACCGCGGCGACGCTGCTGTTCGACCCGTCCGCGGCCCGCGTCCGGCTGGAGCCGGCCCTGGCCGAGGTGCTGCGCCGCGCCGCCGCCGAGGCGGCGGAGCTGCCCGGCAGCCGGGCGGGCGCGCGGGCGGGCGCGGCACTGGCCTTCGCCGCCGAGCTGGCGGTGACCCGCGCCGCCGAGGGCCGGGCGGTGCGCACCGACCGGGTGGTGTCCGACGGGCGCACGCCGCTGGACGAGCTCGCCGGCGAGGTGCTGCGGGTGGCCGCGGCCACCGCCGAGGAGTGGCGGGTGCGCCACCTGGGCTACCTGCTGGCCGAGACGGCCGTCTCCGGCGACCTCGACGCGGGCACGGTGCGGACCGGGCTGCGGCTGGCCTCCGGGCTGACCGGCCGGCAGCTAGCGTGGCTGGCCGCGGTCGGCCGCCGCGACCGGGTGCCGCTGCCGATGGCGCCGCTGCCCGCCGAGCCCCGCGGCTGGCCCGCGTGGGGCGCGCTGGAGGACCTCGCCGACCTGCAGCGCCGCGGCCTCCTGGACCCGCCGCCGCCCCAGCCCCGACCGGGGGGTGCGGCGCTGCCCCGGCTGCGGTGCACCGACCTGCGGCTCACCCGGCGGGGCGTGCTCGTGCACCGGCTGCTGGTCCTGGACCTGCTGCGCGACGACCTGGTCGCGGCCACGCTGGCCGACCTGGGCCTGCCGCGCTCCTGAGCCGGCCCCCGTCCGCTGCTCACCCGGCCCGGCGGCGGGCGCGCAGCACCGCGTCGGCGACCTCGTGGCCGTGCCCCTCCTGGCCGTGCCCCTCCTGGCCATGCCCCTCCTGGCCGTGCCCCTCCTGGCCGTGCCCCTCCTGGCCATGCCCCTCCTGGCCATGCCCCTCCTGGCCATGCCCCTCCTGGCCATGCCCCTCCTGGCCATGCCCCTCCTGGCCATGCCCCTCCTGGCCATGCCCCTCCTGGCCATGCCCCTCCTGGCCATGCCCCTCCTGGCCATGTTCGTCCTGGCCGCCCACCTCGTGGGGGCGGGCCGGCCGCGGCCTGGCCCCGGCGACCTGGACCTCCCACTCGGCCGGGTCGAGCAGCGCGGCCATCTCCTCCGCCGACGCGAAGAAGTCCGCCGGCGCCTCGGGCCGAAGGCCGCGGGCGAGCTCGCTGGGGTCGTGGGCGACGACCAGCAGCGTCCCGCCCGGCACCACCGCGGCGGCGAGCCCGGCCAGCACCGCGTCCCGGACGGCGGCCGGCGGGTGCAGGTAGGAGCTGCACACCAGGTCGAAGGCGGCCGGCGGCGGCGGCTCGGCGACCAGGTCGGCCTGCCGCCACTCGATCCGGTCGGCGAGGCCGCGCTCGGCGGCGGCACGGGCACCGCGGTCGAGCGCCACCGCCGAGAGGTCCACCGCGGTGACCCGCCACCCGCGCCCGGCCAGCCAGAGCGCGTCCCCGCCCTCCCCGGCGCCGGCGTCCAGGGCCCGGCCCGGCGCCAGGTCGGCGACCTCGCCGACGAGGACGTCGCTCGGGCGGCCGCTCCACAGCCCGGGCGCCGACCGGTACCGCTCCTCCCACCAGGCCCGGTCGTACGCCGGCGCGTCGGCCCCCGGCGGCCGGGCCGGGTGGTCGTGGCCACCGGGCCCGACGGTGCGCTCCTGGGCCTCGGACCGGGTGGCGGGGGGATCGTCGTCGCGCATGACGGCACCGTCCGCCGATCGACGCAATCACGGCAAGCGCGTTTGCCAGATCGGCAAGTCTCGGCGCACGCCGACCGGTCCGGACGAGGAGCCTAGACCTCCACCACCAGGGCGCCGTCCACGTCGGTGACCGGGTAGGTCCGCAGGGCGAGCGCCGACCCGGGCGAGCAGCCGTCGACCCAGCGGAAGGCGTACAGGTGCAGCGGGCAGACCAGCACGCCGGCGTCGGTCTGGCCGTCGGCCAGCGGGCCGCCGGCGTGCGGGCAGGCCGCCTGGGTGGCGCGCAGCGAGCCGTCGCGGAGCCGGAAGACGGCGACCTGCACGCCGCCGGCGACGAAGGCCCGCCCCTCCCCCGGCGGCACGTCCTCGACCCGGCCGACCACGTGCCGCTCGCCGCGGACGGGGGCGGTCGCGCCGGGGGTCTCCACCCCGGTGGCCGGGCTGCCGGTCGCGGTGCCGGGCGTCGTGGGCTGCTCGGCGGGGGCGTGCACTGCGCCGGTCATCGGACGGGCACCTCCGGCAGGGGGACCAGCGGCAAGGACGGGCGGAACTGACCCGGGGTGGCCGGCTCGGCGCCGTCCTGCCCCCAGGGGTCGCGGTAGGCGTCGATCGAGCGCTGCAGGTTCGCGTCGAGGTCGGCGACGATGCCGTCGGCGTCCTCGAGGACCACCTGCCGGATGCGCTCCAGCCCGACGCGGGGCACGAAGTCGTAGGTGCGCTCCAGCCAGTTGGCGTGCTCGCGGTAGTACTGGACGAACCGGCCGACCAGGGTGAGCACCTCCTCCGGCGAGCCGACGGTGCCCAGCAGGTCGCCCTTGCGGACGCTCGCCCCGGCCGCCCCCCCGACGTAGACCTCCCACTTCCCGTTGCCGATCGCGACGACGCCGACGTCTTTCACGTAGGCCTCGGCGCAGTTGCGCGGGCAGCCGACGACGGCCATCTTGATCTTGGCCGGGCTCTCGATGCCCTGGAAGCGGGTCTCCATGTCGATGCCGAGCTGCGTGGAGTCGCCGAGGCCGAAGCGGCAGAAGTCCGACCCGACGCAGGTCTTCACCGTGCGCATGCTCTTGCCGTAGGCGTACCCCGACGGCATGCCGAGGTCGTCCCACATGGCGGGCAGGTCCTCCTTGCGGACGCCGAGCAGGTCGATCCGCTGCCCACCGGTGACCTTGACCATCGGCACCTCGTACTTCTCGGCGACGTCGGCGATCCGGCGCAGCGCCGGGGCCACCAGGCCGTAGACCTGGCCGCGGTGCTGGGCGCACTCGCCGATGGCGTAGACGTCCGGGTCGTCGGTGCGCAGCTGGTCGTCGACGACGATCCCGCGCTCGACCTCCAGCCCGGAGCGCAGCGCGAGGTCGCTGTGCGGGCGCACCCCGGCGGCGACGACGAGCAGGTCGCAGTCCAGCCGCCGACCGTCCTTGAGCACGACGCCCTCGACGTGCTCGTCGCCGAGCACCTCGGTGGCCAGGACGTCGAGGTGCACCGTGATCCCGAGCTGCTCGACGCTGCGCTTGAGGATCGCCCCGGCCTCGGCGTCGAGCTGGGCGTTCATCAGCCACGGCATGGCGTGCACGAGGTCGACCTGCAGCCCGTGCCCCTGAAGCGCGCGGGCCGCCTCGAGGCCCAGCAGGCCCCCGCCCATGACGACCGCGCGGCGGCAGCTGCCGACCGCGGCCAGCATCGCCCGGGTCTCGTCGATGGTGCGGAAGCCGTACACGCCGGGCAGCAGCTCGCCGTCCTCGCGGCGGACCCCCGTCATCGGCGGGATGAACGAGTAGCTGCCGGTGGCCAGCACCAGGTGGTCGTAGGGGGTCTTCGAGCCGTCGGAGCCGTGGACGAGCTTGGCGGCGGTGTCGATCCGCTCCGCCCGGACGCCGGCCCGCAGGGTGACCCCGTTGTCGGCGTACCAATCGTGGCTGTTGAGGACGATGTCGTCCTCGCCCTCCTCACCCGCCAGCACCGGGGAGAGCATGATCCGGTTGTAGTTGCCGTGCGGCTCGTCGCCGAGGACGGTGATCCGGAACTGCTCGCCGCCGCTGCGCTCGAGCACCTCCTCGACCAGCCGGGCCCCGGCCATGCCGTTGCCGACGACGACCAGGCGGGCGCGGGTGTCGAGCTCGTCGTCGTCCAGGTGCAGCGCGGTCAGCCCGCGGGGACGGCCGCCGAGCACCCTGCTGTCGGTGACCGTCATCAGACCTCCACCAGCCCGAGGTCGACCACGATCTCGCCGGTGACGCCCTCGGGCGCCGCGGCGTGCAGCTCGACCACGCTCCCGCCGGGCAGGTCCTCGACCACCCGGAGCGGGACGTGGGTGTCGGCCTTGGCGCCGATCGGGAACCAGCGCATCGGCTCGCCGTCGCGCAGCAGCAGCACGTACACCAGCTCGTCGGTGGCGTTGCCGCCGCGGAAGTACAACGCCTGCGCCGACAGGCCGGCGGGGACGGTGTAGCGCAGCGCGGCGTCGACCGGGCCGGGCTTGGCCAGCCCTTCTCCCGAGATCGGGTAGACGCCTTGCAGGAAGCGGGGTGTGCTCTTCACGCGGGGGGTCCTCCTCGGGGGCGGGCGGTGCGGGGCACGGGCCGGCGGGAGCGGGCCCCGGGCCGCGGGGTGCTCGTGCGGACGGGGCTCGGGCTGGGTGGTGGCGTCGGGGGCGGGCAGCCGCTCGACCGGGCCGGCGACCCGGGTGACGGCGACCGCGCAGACCTTGAAGGCCGGCATCTTCGAGATCGGGTCGAGGGCGTCGGCGTCGGTGAGCGCGTTCGCGCTGGAGCCCCCGCCCCAGTGGAAGGGGGCGAAGACGACGTCGGGCCGGATGCCGTCGGTGAGGGTGGCCGCGAAGCGGGCCCGGCCGCGGCGGGTGGCCAGCTCCACCACGTCGTCCGGGCCGATGCCCAGGCGGCGGGCGAGGTCGGGGTGCAGCTCGGCGCGCGGCAGCGGGGCGATCAGCTGCAGGCTGCGCGAGCGGCGGGTCTGGGTGCCCGACTGGTACTGGGCGAGCACCCGGCCGGTGGTGAGCACGTAGGGGTACTCGTCGTCCGGGCGCTCGTGCGCCTCGACGTGCTCGACGCGCAGGAACCGCGCCCGGCCGTCGGGGGTGGCGAAGCGCTCGGCGAACAGCCGGGGCGTGCCCGGGTGGTCCGGCGCGCCCTCCTGCGGCGCCGGGCAGGGCCAGAAGACGCCCTGCTCGTCGTCGATGCGCCGGTAGCTGATGCCCGAGTAGTCGGCCGCGCCCCCGGCGCTGGCCCGGCGCAGCTCCTCGAAGACCACCTCGGGTTCGGCGCTGAACCGCTGCCCGGCGCCCAGCCGGGCGGCCAGCTCGGCGAGCAGCTGCAGGTCGTCGCGGACCCCGGCCGGTGGGTCGAGCGCCCGCCGGCGGCGGATCACCCGCCCCTCGAGGTTGGTCATCGTGCCCTCCTCCTCCGCCCACATGGCACTGGGGAGGACGACGTCGGCCAGCTGCGCGGTCTCGGAGAGGAAGAAGTCGCTGACGGCGAGGAAGTCCAGGTCGCCGAGCCGGCTGATCACCCGGCGGGCGTCGGGGGCGCTGACCGCCACGTTCGAGGCCAGCACGAGCAGCGTGCGCACGCCGCCCTCGGTGCCGAGCGCGTCGAGCAGCTCGAAGGCGCTGCGCCCCGGCCGCGGCAGGTCGTCGGGGTCGACGCCCCAGACGGCGGCGACGTGCGCGCGCGCCGCGGGGTCGGCCAGCGAGCGGTAGACGGGGAGCTGGTCGGCCTTCTGCCCGTGCTCGCGCCCGCCCTGCCCGTTGCCCTGACCGGTCACGGTGCCCCAGCCGCTGCCGGGCCGGCCGGGCAGCCCGAGCGCGAGGGCGAGGTTGATCCACGCCTGGGCGGTGTCGGTGCCGTGGCGGTGCTGCTCGGCCCCGCGCGCGGTCAGGATCATCGCCTTCTCGGCGCGGGACAGCGCGAACACGGTGCGGCGCTGGTCGGCGACCGGGACGCCGGTGAGCCGCTCCACCCGGTCGGGCCAGTAACCGGCCACGCCTGCGCGGACGTCGTCGAAGCCGGTGGTCCGCTGCGTGACGTACTCCTCGTCGACCAGCCCCTCGGCCAGCGCGATGTGCAGCAGCCCGTTGGCCAGCGCCAGGTCGGTGCCCGGTAGCGGCTGCAGGTGCAGCGCGGCGTTGCGGGCGGTCGCCGTCCGGCGGGGGTCGACGACGACGTGCACGGCGCCGCGCTCGCGCCCCTCGTCGAACCACTGCATCGCCGGCGGCATCGTGGCGGCCGGGTTGCTGCCGACCAGGACGACGACGCCGGCCTCGGCGATGTCCGAGAGCGGGAACGGGAGCCCGCGGTCGATACCGAAGGCGCGGTTGGCCGCGCCGGCGGCCGAGGACATGCAGAACCGGCCGTTGTAGTCGATGGCGCTCGTCCGGAGGGCGACCCGGGCGAACTTGCCGAACTGGTAGGCCTGCTCGTTGGTCAGCCCGCCGCCGCCGAAGCAGCCCACGGCGTCGCGGCCGTGCTCGGCCTGGGTCCGCCGGACCGCGGCGACCACCCGGTCCAGCGCCTCCTCCCAGGTCGACTCGACCAGCGGGCTGGTGCGGTCCCCCGGCACCGCCCGGACGAGGGGCCGGGTGAGCCGCTCGGGGTGGTCGAGCAGCTCGGTCGCCGACCAGCCCTTCGAGCACAGTCCGCCGCGGTTGGTCGGGAAGTCCGCGGGCACGAGGGTCGCGGGCCGGTCGCCGGCGGTCATCGTCACCCCGCACTGCAGCGAGCAGTAGGGGCAGTGCGTGCCGGTGGTCCGGGTCCGCGGGCCGGCCCCGGAACGGGCTGCGGTCAGCGGGGTGGCGGGCACGGGAGCAGCCTGCGCGGCGGCCGTTTCCCGGCCGCGGCACCGGCGTCAACCCTGCGTTCCGGCTCCCTCACCGCGGCGCTGCGGTCGGCGTGAGGGCCTCGTGCCCGGCCCCGGGTGTGACTAGGTTGCGGAGCACCACATGACACCGACGTCAGGAGGACTCCGTGCCACTGGACCCGCAAGCCCAGGCCCTGCTCGACGCCATGGAGGCGCAGGGCGCCCCCGACATCTCCGCGCTGTCGGTGTCCCAGGCCCGCGACATGGCCAACTCCTTCCGCGAGATGCAGGGCGAGCTCGTGCAGGTGGCCGCCGTGGGCGACCGCACCGTGCCCGGGCCGGCGGGTGCGCTCCCGGTGCGGATCTACCGGCCGCACGGGTCCCCGCGGGGTGCGCTCGTCTACTTCCACGGCGGCGGCTGGGTGATCGGCAACATCGAGGTCGTCGACGGCCCGTGCCGGGCGCTGGCCGAGGCGACCGGCTGCGTTGTCGTCTCCGCGCAGTACCGGCTGGCCCCCGAGTCGGCCTTCCCCGCCGCGCCCGAGGACTGCTACGCCGTCACCCGGTGGGTGGCCGAGCACCTGGAGGAGCTGGGCACCGAGCCGGCCGGCCTGGTCGTCTCCGGGGACAGCGCCGGCGGCAACCTCGCCGCGGTCGTCGCGCTGATGGCCCGCGACCGGGGCGGCCCCGAGATCGCCTTCCAGGCGCTGATCTACCCGGTCACCGACTGCGCCGACATGGAGACCGACTCCTACCGGGCCAACGGTGAGGGCTACCTGCTCACCGCCGCCTCCATGCGCTGGTTCCGCGACCACTACGTCCCGGACGAGGCCGCCCGCACCGAGCCCTACGCCTCCCCGGTGCGGGCGGCCGACCTCAGCGGGCTGCCCCCGGCCTTCGTCGCGGTGATGGAGTTCGACCCGCTGCACGACGACGGCGCCAAGTACGCCGAACGGCTCCGGGAGGCCGGCGTACCGGTCACGCTGCAGCGCTACGAGGGCCAGATCCACGGCCTGTTCTGGCTGGGCGGCATGTGCGGCCGCTACCAGACCCTGGTCGAGGACGTCGCCCGCGAGGTCAAGGGCGCCCTGGGGTGAGCCTCCCGGGAGGGACGGCCGCCGCGCCGTCCCTCCCGGGGCGGTGGTGGGATGGCCCGGTGAGCGAGCCGGGGACGACGATCCGCCTGGGCACCCCGTCGGTGCGCCGGGCCGAGCAGCGCGACGTGCCGCGGATCGCCGCGACGCTCACCGTCGCGCTGGCCGATTCCCGCTGGGTGCGCTGGGCGCTGCCCGAGGACGGCCGGGTGCAGCGGCTGACCCGCTGGCACGAGCTGGACGCCGGGCACCGGGCGGTGGCGACCGGCAGCGGCTGGGTCACCGAGGACGTCACCGCCGTGGCCACCTGGGAGCCCCCGCCCGGCGCCGAGGGCACCACCCCCCTGCCGGGCGACGTGCGCGCGGCGCTGGCCCGGGAGCTGCCCTACCTCTCGGGCCCGCACGCCGCCCGGGTGGCGGCCACCGCGGAGCTGCTCGCGGCGGCCCGGCCCGCAGGGCCGCACTGGTGGCTCACCCACCTGGGCACCCGGCCCAGCAGCCGCCGCCGCGGCCTGGGGACCGCGGTCCTGCGGCCGGTGCTCGACCGCTGCGACGCCGACGGGGTGCCGGCGGCGGCCGCCGTGCACACCTGGGCCGGCGTCCGGTTCCTGCGCCGCTCGGGGTTCGAGGTCGACCGGGCGGCGCGGACCGCCGACGACGAGCTCCCGCTCTGGCTGCTGGTGCGCCGACCGGGCGGCTGAGAGGGTCCCGCCGGGGTGCCGGTGGGCGCGGGTGTCGATCCGGGCGGTGCCCGTTCGTACAGGGGGTGAGCGGCCGCCACGAGGGCGCCGCGCGACCCGAGGAGGACGACATGGCGCAGTACCTGCTCAACCTGGTCCAGCCCGTCGGCGACCCGCCGCCGCCCGAGGAGCTCGAGCCGATCATGCGCGAGGTCCGGGCGGTGTCCGACGACATGCGGGCCGCCGGTTCCTGGGTGTTCGCCGCGGCCCTGCACCCGCCGGAGGCCAGCACGCTGCTCCAGCCCTCCGGGGACGACGTCCTGGTCGTCGACGGCCCGTACGCCGAGGGCAAGGAGTTCATCGGGGGGTTCACCGTCGTCGAGGCCGAGGACCTCGACGCGGCCCTGGAGTGGGGCCGCCGGTACGCCCGCGCCACCGGCCTGCCGATCGAGGTCCGGCCGGTCGCGGACCGGGGCGTGTAGCCGGTGCCGGACGTCGGCGCCCCCGGCGTCGGCGTGCCCGAGGTGGAGGCGGTGTTCCGCACGTCCTACGGGCGCGCGGTCGCCGTCCTCACCCGCCTCCTCGGCGACATCGACGCCGCCGAGGAGGCGGTGCAGGACGCCTTCCTCACCGCCGTGCAGCGCTGGCCGGCCGACGGCGTGCCGCCCAGCCCGGCCGGGTGGATCGTCACCACCGCCCGCAACCGGGCCATCGACCGGCTGCGCCGCGAGGCCGGCCGCACCGGCCGGTACGTGGCCGCCGCCCGGCTCGCCGACCCCGACCCGCCGCCCGAGGAGGGCGCCGTGCGCGACGACCGGCTGCGCATGCTGTTCACCTGCTGCCACCCGGCCCTGGCCCCCGCGGCCCGGGTGGCGCTGACCCTCCGGCTGGTCGGGGGGCTCACCACCGCCGAGGTCGCGCACGCCTTCCTCGTGCCGGAGGCGACGATGGCCCAGCGGCTGGTGCGGGCCAAGGCCAAGATCCGGGCCGCGGGGATCCCGTACCGGGTGCCGCGCGAGGCCGACCTGCCCGACCGGCTGGCCGGCGTCCTCGCCGTGGTCTCCCTCGTCTACACCGAGGGGCACACCGCCACCGCCGGGGACGACCTCACCCGCCCCGACCTGGCCGTCGAGGCGGTCCGGCTGGCCCGCGCGCTCGCCGAGCTCATGCCCGACGAGCCGGAGGTCACCGGCCTGCTCGCCCTGCTGCTGCTCGCGGAGTCCCGCCGGCCGGCCCGGGTGGGGCCCGGCGGGGAGCTGGTCCCGCTCGCCGAGCAGGACCGCACGCGGTGGGACGCCGCGCTGCTCGCCGAGGGCCGGGAGCTGGTGCGCCGCTGCCTGCGCCGCGGCGCGCCCGGGCCGTACCAGGTGCACGCGGCGATCCAGGCCGTGCACGGCGACGCGGCGACCGCGGCCGGCACCGACTGGCGCCAGGTGCTGGCGCTCTACGACCAGCTGCTGGCGCTCACGCCCACCCCGGTCGTCACGCTGCACCGGGCGGTGGCGCTGGCCGAGGTCGCCGGGCCGGAGGCGGCGCTGGCGGTCCTCGACGGGCTCGCGCTACCCGGCTCGCACCTGCTGCCCGCCGTCCGGGCCGACCTGCTGCGCCGCCTGGGGCGGACGGCGGAGGCCGGCGCCGCCTACGGGCAGGCGCTGGCGCTGACCGGCAACGCCGCCGAGCGCGCCTTCCTCGAGCGCCGCCGGGCCGAGCTCCCCCGGTGACCCGCCGGAGCGGGCCCTGCGTTCAGTCGGTGCCGGACTCCATGGCGGCGCGGTCGAGCAGCTCCTCGTCCTCCGAGACCTCCCCGCGGGACGCGATCGCCTCGGCACCCCCGGCGTCCATCGCCCCGATGAGCCCGGTCGAGGCCGCCTGCGCCACCCCGATCGGCGCCGGGTGCGCCCCGCCGACCATCCCCAGCGCCGCGTACTGCTCGAGCTTGGCCCGGGAGTCGGCGATGTCGAGGTTGCGCATGGTGAGCTGGCCGATGCGGTCCACCGGGCCGAAGGCGGAGTCCTCGGTCCGCTCCATCGACAGCTTGTCCGGGTGGTAGCTGAACGACGGGCCGGAGGTGTCGAGCACGGAGTAGTCCTCGCCGCGGCGCAGCCGCAGGGTGACCTCGCCGGTGACCGCGGTGCCGACCCAGCGCTGCAGGGACTCCCGGAGCATGAGCGCCTGCGGGTCCAGCCAGCGGCCCTCGTAGAGCAGCCGGCCCAGCCGCCGACCCTCGCTGTGGTAGGTCGCGATCGTGTCCTCGTTGTGGATGGCGTTGACCAGCCGCTCGTAGGCGGTGAACAGCAGCGCCATGCCCGGGGCCTCGTAGATGCCGCGGCTCTTGGCCTCGATGATCCGGTTCTCGATCTGGTCGGACATGCCCAGGCCGTGGCGGCCGCCGATGGCGTTGGCCTCGAGCACCAGGTCGACGGCGCCGGGGAACTCCTTGCCGTTGAGCGTCACCGGCCGGCCCTGGGCGAAGCCGATCGTGACGTCCTCGGGGGCGATCTCGACGTCCGGGTCCCAGAACCGCACGCCCATGATCGGCTCGACGATCTCGACCCCGGCGTCCAGGTGCTCGAGCGCCTTCGCCTCGTGGGTGGCGCCCCAGATGTTGGCGTCGGTGGAGTAGGCCTTCTCGGTGCTGTCGCGGTAGGGCAGGCCGTGGGCGACCAGCCACTCGGACATCTCCTTGCGGCCGCCGAGCTCGCTGACGAAGTCGGCGTCCAGCCAGGGCTTGTAGATCCGCAGCGAGGGGTTGGCCAGCAGCCCGTAGCGGTAGAAGCGCTCGATGTCGTTGCCCTTGAACGTCGAGCCGTCGCCCCAGATCTGGACGTCGTCCTCGAGCATGGCCCGCACGAGCAGCGTCCCGGTGACCGCCCGGCCCAGCGGCGTGGTGTTGAAGTAGCTGCGCCCGCCGGAGCGGATGTGGAAGGCCCCGCAGGTCAGCGCGGCCAGCCCCTCCTCGACCAGCGCCGCCCGCCCGTCGACCAGCCGGGCGACCTCCGCGCCGTAGGCGCCGGCCCGGCCGGGCACCGAGTCGATGTCGGGCTCGTCGTACTGGCCGATGTCGGCCGTGTAGGTGCAGGGCACCGCCCCCTTGTCGCGCATCCACGCGACCGCCACCGACGTGTCGAGACCGCCGGAGAAGGCGATCCCCACGCGCTCGCCGACGGGCAGGGAGGTGAGCACCTTGGACATGAGAAGAAGTATGCGCAACCGTGCATGATCATGCAAACAGCGGGGTGTGAGGTCAGTCCCAGCGGCGCCGGGAGCGCTTGAGCCGGCCGCGCTGCTTCTTCGCCTCCAGCCGCCGTTCCTGCGAGCCACGGGTCGGCCGGGTCCGCCGCCGGCTGGGTGCGGGCGGCGCCAGCGCGGCCCGGAGGACGGCGGCCAGCCGCTCGCGCGCCACCTGGCGGTTGCGCAGCTGCTGGCGGTGCTCGGCGGCGACGACGGTGAGGACGCCGTCGACCAGCCGGCCGGCCAGCCGCTGCGCGAGCCGGTCCCGCTGCGCCGCGCCCAGCCCCGGCAGCGCCAGCGGGCTGACCGAGAGCTCCACCCGGGAGTCGGCCGTGTTCACCCCCTGCCCCCCGGGCCCCGACGAGCGGGAGAACCGCCACGACAGCGCGGCCGCCGGGACGACCAGCGCCCCGGTGACCGGGAGGTCGCCCGCGGCGTCGTCGATCGGCACGCCGTGCAGTCTCCCCCACGCCGGCCCACCCGCTGTCCCGGGCGCCGTCCCACCCGCTGTCCCGGGCGCCGTCCCGGCACCGGTCCCGGCGATCATGAAATCCGGGAAGAGGCGCGCCGGTGAACGACGGCGTGGTGATTCCCTGACTTCGTGATCGCGGCGCCCGGGGGCGTCCCGGGGCCTCCGCGGCCGGCGCGGGCGGGGACGATCGGGGCATGCCCGAGCGCTCCCTCGCCGCCGCCCTCGCCGCCGGTCCCGTGGTGCTCGACGGCGGGCTGGCCACCCAGCTGGAGGCGCAGGGCGCGGACCTGTCGACGGCGCTGTGGTCGGCCCGGCTGCTGCGCGACGACCCGGCGGCGGTCGTGGCCGCGCACGCCGCCTTCGCCGCCGCCGGCGCCCAGGTGGCGACCACGGCGAGCTACCAGGCCTCCGAGGCGGGCTTCGGCGCCGCCGGGGTGGACGCCGCCGAGGCGCGCCGGCTGGTCGCCCGTTCCGTCGCGCTGGCCCACGCGGGCGCGCCGGAGGCGTGGGTGGCCGGCTCGGTCGGGCCGTACGGGGCGGTCCTCGCCGACGGCTCGGAGTACACCGGGGCCTACGTCGCGGAGCTCTCGGTGGCCGACCTGCGCGCCTTCCACCGGCCGCGGATGGCGCTGCTGGCCGAGGCGGGCGCCGACGTCCTGGCCTGCGAGACCGTCCCGGCGGCCGCCGAGGCCGAGGCGCTCGTCGCCGAGGCCGACGCGCTGGGGGTCCCGATCTGGCTGTCCCTGACGACCGTGGTCGACGCCGCGGGTCTGGCCCGCACCCGGCGCGGCGAGCTGGCCGCGGACGTGTTCGCGATGGTGGCCGGCGTCGACGCGGTCGTCGCCGTGGGGGTCAACTGCACCGACCCGGCCGGCGTGCGCTCCGGCGTCCTGGCCGCGGACACCAGCGGCAAGCCGGTCGTCGCCTACCCGAACAGCGGCGAGGGCTGGGACGCCACGGCCCGGCGCTGGACCGGGTCCGGGGGCCTCCCCCTCGACGCGGTGCCGGGGTGGGTGGCCGCCGGGGCGCGGGCGGTGGGCGGCTGCTGCCGGGTGACGCCGGCCGACATCCGGGGCCTCGCGACGATGATCAGGTGAGCTGACCGTTGACGGTCCTGGCTGACCACCGGTGGTGAGCCAGGACCCCCGATGACCAGCTCACCTGATCATCGACCGGGTCACCGGGTCACCGGGTCGACGGGGTCACAGGATGGGGCGGCCCCCGGTGACCGCGACCCGCGCGCCCGAGACGTAGGACGCCTCGTCGCTGGCCAGCAGCACGTACACCGGCGCGAGCTCGGCCGGCTGCCCGGCCCGGCCCAGCGGGGTGTTCCCGCCGAAGCTCGCCACCTTCTCCTCCGGCATCGTCGAGGGGATCAGCGGGGTCCACACCGGCCCGGGGGCGACGCTGTTGACCCGGATGCCCTTCTCGGCCAGCAGCTGGGCGAGGCTGGCCGAGAAGTTGGCGATGCCGGCCTTGGTCATCGCGTACGGCGCGAGGGTCGGGCTCGGGTTGTCGGAGTTGACCGACGAGGAGTTGATGATCGACCCGCCCGGGGGCATGTGCGGCAGCACGTCCCGGCAGAGGGTGAACATCGCGGTCAGGTTGAGCGCGAGCGTGTGGTCCCACTCCTCGTCGGAGATCTCGTCGAGGGACTCGTGGCTCATCTGGAACGCCGCGTTGTTGACCAGGACGTCGACCTTCCCGAACGCCTCGACGGCCTTCGGGACGACGGTCTTCTGGTGGGCGCGGTCGGCGAGGTCCCCGGGGACGAGCACGCAGGTCCGGCCGGCCTCCTCGACGAGCTTGGCGGTCTCCCGCGCGTCCTCGTGCTCGTCGAGGTAGGCGATGAGCACGTCGGCGCCCTCGCGCGCGAAGGCGATCGCCACCGCGCGGCCGATGCCGCTGTCGCCGCCGGTGATGACCGCGGCCTTGCCGGCGAGCCGCCCCGACCCGCGGTAGCTCTCCTCGCCGTGGTCGGGCCTGGGGTCCATCTCCCCGAGCGTGCCGGGCGGGGTCTGCTGCTGCTCGGGCTGGGATTCCGGGCGGGGCTCGGACACGTCGTCCTCCTGGGGTGCCGGTCGGTACGCCCCGCGCCTACCCGTGCGGGGCCGACCGGAACCCGAACCCTCCCGGGGGCGGGAGCCCTGTCACCGGGAAGGGACGGGGCGTCGGGCACGCTGTCCCTCACGATGACCGCCACCGCCCCTCCCCTCCTCGCCGGCCCGGCCGACCTCGACGCGCTGCGGTCCCGGGCGGCCGACCCCGACACCCTCTTCACCGACGTCGCCACCTGGGCCGAGGGCAACGGCACGCCGCTGTACCCGCACCAGGAGGACGCGCTGATCGAGGTGGTGAGCGGGGCGAACGTCGTCCTCGCCACGCCGACGGGCTCCGGCAAGTCGCTGGTGGCCACCGGCGCGCAGTACGCCGCCCTGGCCGCCGGCCGCCGCAGCTTCTACACCGCGCCGATCAAGGCGCTGGTCAGCGAGAAGTTCTTCGCGCTGTGCGGGGTCTTCGGCGCGGCGAACGTCGGCATGCTCACCGGCGACGCCGCGGTCAACCGGGACGCGCCGGTCATCGCCTGCACCGCCGAGGTGCTGGCCAACATCGCGCTGCGCGAGGGGGCGGACGCCGAGATCGGCCTCGTCGTCATGGACGAGTTCCACTTCTACGGCGACCCGGACCGCGGCTGGGCCTGGCAGGTGCCGCTGCTGGAGCTGCCACGGGCCCAGTTCCTGCTGATGAGCGCCACCCTCGGTGACACCACCGCGCTGCGCGAGGACCTCACCCGCCGCACCGGCCGGCCCACCGCGCTGGTGGCCACCGCCGAGCGCCCGGTGCCGCTGCACCACTACTACGCGACCACGCCGGTGCACGAGACGATCCAGGAGCTGCTGGACACCCGGCAGGCGCCGGTCTACGTCGTCCACTTCACCCAGGCCTCGGCGCTGGAGCGCGCCCAGGCGCTGATGAGCGTCAACGTCTGCACGAAGGAGGAGAAGGCCGCGATCGCCGACATGATCGGCGGGTTCCGGTTCTCCTCCGCCTTCGGGACGACGCTCTCGCGGCTGGTCCGCCACGGCATCGGGGTCCACCACGCCGGGATGCTCCCCAAGTACCGGCGGCTGGTGGAGCAGCTGGCCCAGGCCGGGCTGCTCAAGGTCATCTGCGGCACCGACACCCTCGGCGTGGGCATCAACGTCCCGATCCGCACCGTGGTGTTCTCCGCGCTGTCCAAGTACGACGGCTCGCGCACCCGGCTGCTGTCCGCCCGGGAGTTCCACCAGATCGCCGGGCGGGCCGGGCGCGCGGGCTTCGACACCGCCGGCACCGTCGTCGTCCAGGCGCCCGAGCACGAGGTGGAGAACCTCAAGCAGTTCGCAAAGGTCGCCGACGACCCCAAGAAGCGCCGGAAGCTGGTGCGGAAGAAGGCCCCCGAGGGCATGGTGCCGTGGAGCGAGGCCACGATGCGCCGGCTGATCGACGCCGAGCCCGAGCCGCTGGTGAGCAACATGCGGGTGACCACGGCGATGCTGCTCGACGTCGTCGACCGGCCCGGCGACCCGGTCGCCGCGATGCGGCGGCTGCTCACCGAGAACCACGAGCCGCGCAAGCGGCAGCTGCGCCACGTCCGCGAGGCGATCGGCATCGCCCGCTCCCTGCTGCAGGCCGGCGTGGTGGAGCGGCTGCCCGGGCCGGACGCCGACGGCCGGCGCTACCGCCTGACGGTCGACCTACCCCCGGACTTCGCGCTCAACCAGCCGCTGTCGACGTTCGCGCTGGCCGCCATCGAGCTGCTCGACCCCGCCTCGGAGACCTACGCCCTCGACGTCGTGAGCGTCATCGAGTCCACGCTCGACGACCCGCGGCAGGTCCTGGCCGCCCAGCTCAACAATGCCAGGGGCGAGGCCGTGGCGCAGATGAAGGCCGAGGGCATCGAGTACGAGGAGCGCATGGAGCTGCTCGAGGAGGTCTCCTACCCCCGGCCGCTGGAGGAGCTGCTCGAGCACGCCTTCGAGGTGTACGTGCGCGGCAACCCGTGGGCGGCCGATGCCCACCCGTCGCCGAAGTCCGTCGTCCGGGACATGTGGGAGCGCGCCCTCACCTTCCGGGAGCTGGTCGGCACCTACGGGCTGACCCGCGCGGAGGGGGCGGTGCTGCGCTACCTCTCCGACGCCTACAAGGCGCTGCGCTCCGGCGTCCCGGCGGCCGCGCGCACCGAGGAGGTCACCGACCTCGTGGAGTGGCTCGGCGAGCTGGTCCGCCAGGTCGACTCCTCCCTGCTCGACGAGTGGGAGGCGCTGACCGACCCGGACCGCCCCGCCGACGAGCCGGTCGCCGTCCCCGCCCGGCCGCGCCCGCTGACCGGCAACGAGCGGGCCTTCACCGCGATGGTGCGCAACGCGCTGTTCCACCGGGTGCAGCTGTGGGCCCGGCGGCGCTGGTACGACCTCGGCGAGCTCGACGCCGGCTCGGGCTGGGACGCCGACCGCTGGGGCGGGGTGGTGCAGGCGTACTTCGCCGAGCACGAGGAGGTGCGCACCGGCGCCGACGCCCGCGGCCCCGCGCTGCTCGTCTGGGACCGGGGCACACCCGGGGTGTGGCGGGTGCGCCAGATCGTCGACGACCCGGCCGGCGACCACGACTGGGGCATCGACGCCGAGGTGGACCTCGCCGCCTCGGACGACGAGGGCGCGCTGGTGCTGCGCGTCGTCGACGCCGGCCGCCGGGATGCCGCGTGGACCTGAGCGGCGGGCCGACCGGCGATCCCCGCCCGGGACCCGGACCCGGCCGTGATCATGGGCACCCGGCCGGTGCCGTCGGCGTGTCGTCCCGTGTCGCGGGCGAGAACCCCATGATCACGGACGGGGGCGGCGACCTGGGGCACGTCCGCACCGCCGCGCTGCACGCCGCCCGGGCGGTCGACCCCGACCGGCCGGTGGTGGCCTGCCTGCTCGAGCACAACGCCCGGTCGCGCGGCCGGGCCGAGCGGGCCGGCCTGACGCCGGTGTGGCGCGGCCCGGACGCCGGCAACCCCGATCCGGGCGCGGTGCGGCTGGTGTACGCCGACCGGCCGCTGGACGCGGAGACGCTGGGCCGGGTCGCGGCGCTCGCGTGACCCCGCTCGAGGCCGCGGCCGTGGCCGCGGCGGGCCTGGCCGCCGGCGCCATCAACGCCGTGGTCGGCTCCGGCACGCTGGTCACCTTCCCCGTCCTGCTCGCGGTCGGCCTGCCGCCGGTGACCGCGACGGTGAGCAACTCCCTCGGCCTGGTCCCGGGCAGCCTGACCGGTTCCCTCGGCTACCGGCGGGAGCTGGCCGGGCAGGGCGGCCTGGTGCTGCGCCTCCTGCCGGCCTCGGTGCTCGGCGCGCTGACCGGCGCGTTCCTGCTGCTGCACCTGCCGGCGTCGGCGTTCGAGGCGGTGGTGCCGGCGCTGGTGGGGCTGGCCGTGGTGCTGGTCGCCGTGCAACCGCTGGTGCAGCGGGCGCTGGCCCGGAGCCGGGCGGACGACGCGCCGCGGCCGCTGGGCCGCGGCCGGCTGCTCGCCCTGCTGGCCGGGGCCTACGCGACCGGCAGCTACGGCGGCTACTTCGCCGCCAGCCAGGGCGTGCTGCAGGTCGGCGTCTTCGGGCTGCTGGTGCGGGAGTCGCTGCAGCGGCTCAACGCGCTGAAGAACGTGCTCACCCTCACGGTCAACACCGTGGCGGCCGGCGCCTACGTGGTGGTGGCCACCGAGCGGGTGCACTGGGCGGCGGCCGGCCTCGTGGCGGCGGGCTCGCTGGCCGGCGGGTACCTCGGGGCCCGCTTCGGGCGCCGGCTGCCGTCCCCGGTGCTGCGGGCGGCGATCGTCGTCCTCGGCTGCGCGGCCGTCGCGGTGCTGCTCACCCGGTGAGCACAGGGGGGTCCGGGCGCTGCATGCTGTCGGCATGACGAGTCCGGCCGCCGAACGCTTCGACGACGCCCTCCGCACCGTCCCGCCCGAGCTCGCCCGGCCCGAGCTGCTGCCCTCCCGCCTGGCCCGCGCCGCCGCCGCCGCCCTGCCGGTCGACGGAGCGGGCCTGAGCCTGCACGTCGGTGCCCTGCGCACCCCGATCGGCGCCAGCGACGAGCTGATCGCGCACGCCGAGCGGCTGCAGTTCACCCTCGGCGACGGCCCGTGCCTGCGCGCGCACGACATGGGCGACACCGTCACTTTCGACCCCGAGGACATCGAGCACAACTGGCCCGAGCTGTGGGCGGCGCTGTCGCAGGCGACCCCGTTCCGCGCCGTCCTCTCGGTGTCGCTGCCGCCGCCGCTGGGCCCGCTCGTGGTGCTCGACCTCTACGCCCACGAGCCGGAGGGCCTGCAGCGGCTGGACCGCGAGGAGGTGCGCACCATCGCCACCGCCACCACGCAGGAGCTGGCGGTGGCCGTCCGCGGCCCCGACTTCCCGGACGACGGCAGCGGCTGGCTCGAGGGTCCCGACGCCCGCCGCCGGGCGCGGGTGTGGCAGGCCATGGGCCTCATCGGGGTCGCCTGCGACCTGGACGGGCCCGATGCGATCGCCACCATGCAGGCCGCCGCCCTGACCAGCGGCCGCGTGGTCGACGACATCGCCGAGGACATCGTCTCCGGCCGCCTCTCCCCGCAGGACCTCGCCGCGGCACCCGTGCCCGACGACGACCTGGGGTGACGCCCCTGGAGTTCGGCCTGCTCGTGCTGGCCGGGCTCGCCGCCGGCCTCACCGGGAGCATCGCCGGGCTCGCCTCGCTGGTCAGCTACCCGGCCCTGCTGGCGACCGGGCTGCCGCCGATCACCGCCAACGTGACCAACACCGTCGCCCTGGTGCTCAACAGCGTGGGGTCGGTGAGCGCCTCCCGCCCGGAGCTGACCGGCCAGGGACGGCGGCTGCTGCCGCTGGCCGCGGCCGCCGTCCTCGGCGGGGTCGCCGGCGCGGTGCTGCTGCTGCTCACCCCCGGCGAGGCGTTCGAGCGGATCGTGCCGTGGCTGATCGCGGCCGCGTCGGTGGCCATCCTGGTCCAGCGCCCGCCCCGGGACCTCGCCGCGGAGGGGGCCGCCGAGCAGGCCGCCCACCCGCACCGGGACCCGTGGTGGCTGCCGCTGGGCACCATGGCGATCGCGGTGTACGGCGGCTACTTCGGCGCCGCGGCCGGCGTGCTCATGCTGGCCATGTACCTGCTCAGCACCGGCGAGGGCCTGCCCCGGGGCAACGCGCTGAAGAACGCCGTCCTCGGGGTGGCCAACGCCGTGGCCGCGCTGGGCTACGTGCTCTTCACCTCGGTGGCCTGGGCTGCGGCGCTGCCGCTGGCCCTCGGCCTGTTCCTCGGCGGCCGGCTCGGCCCGGGCGTCGTGCGCAGGGCCCCGCAGACCGCGCTGCGTCGGGTGATCGCGCTGGCCGGGCTGGGCCTGGCCGTGCACCTCGCGGCACAGGCCTACACCTGACGCCGGTCGGCGCACCGGCGGGGGATCAGCTCACGTAGGCGGCCAGGAAGAGCACGAAGGCGGACGCGGCGAGCAGCAGCCGCGCCGGCGTCAGCCCGTTGAGCAGGCCGGCGGTGGCCTCCACCGACGCCGGGCGCACCGGGAGCTCGCGGGAGCGGCGCAGCAGCCGGACCTCGTCGGCCAGCAGCACGGTGGCCGCGCCGAGCAGGGACAGGCCCACCGTCACGAAGACCAGGGCCAGCCGCGCTGCGAAGCCCTCGGCGACCCCGGCCAGCAGCAGGACGACGACCAGGCCGGCCACCAGGCCGGCCAGCGCCCCGGCCACCGGCGCCCACGGCCCCATCCGGGTGAGCGGGCTCGGCCGACGCGGGCGGACCCGGGGCCGGCCGGTGACCGGCGCGGTCGGCTGGTGCCCCTCCGCGGGCGGGGCGGCGCCGGGCGGCGCGGCCTCGGGCGGCGCGGGCGTGCCGCGGGACCCGGAGGCGGCGGTGGCCCCGGCCGGGGACCCCTCCTCCGGAGCGGCGGGCGGCGCGCCGGCAGGTGAGGACCCTGCCGCCGACGGCCCGGCGGGCCTGGGCGCCGGGGGCGGCACGGAGGGCACCGGACCGGTGGCCTGCGGCGGGGCCGGCAGGGTCGCGGTCGGCGGCGGCCCCGGGGACGGCTGCGGGGAGGACGGCTCGGGCGTCGGCGACTCGGGCATCGCCGGCCACGCTAGGCGGCGGGACCGACGGTCCCGGGGACCTCCGCCCGGGGTGTCGGCATGTCGACCTGTCGACACGCCGGCCCTCCTGCAGGGTCCCGCCGCGGGCCTGCGAGTGGTGGGGGGCAGGAGGGCCCTCCCTCAGACCAGGCGGCGGCTGCCGGGGGCGACCACCCGCAACCAGCGGTACCCGTAGCCGTCGAGGGCCAGGTCGGCCCGCCCCTCGTCGTCCAGCTCCTCCTCGCCGGGCTGCAGCAGGTCCACCAGCCGGTGCTCCGTGCCGCAGTCGTCGAGCCGGACCGGCACGGTGACCGGCTCGGCACCGAGGTTGTGCACGGCCACCAGGGCGCCCTCGTCCCAGGTGCACCGGTGCGCCAGCACCTGGGCGTGCGGCTGCTCCAGGACGGAGTAGGCGCCCCAGCCCAGCTCCGGGGACTCCCGGTACCGGCGGATCAGCAGCTTCATGAACGACAGCAGCGAGTCCGGGTCGTGCCGCTGGTCGGCGACGTTGACGAACTCCGGCGCGAAGCCGCCGTCGACGACCGGGCCGGGCAGCGCGCCGGCGTCCTCGACGGTGGAGAAGCCGCCGTGGCGGCCCGAGGTCCACTGCATGGGCGTGCGGACGGCGAGCCGGCCGGACGCGTCGAGGTCCTCCCCCATGCCGATCTCCTCGCCGTAGAAGAGCACCGGCGTGCCCGGGAGCGAGAACAGCAGGCTGTAGACCAGGCGCACCCGCCGCGGGTCGCCGTCGAGCATCGGCGGCAGCCGGCGGCGCAGGCCGCGGCCGTAGACCTGCATGCGCTCCTCCGGCCCGAAGGCGGCGAAGACCTCCGCGCGCTCGTCGTCGGAGAGCTTGTCGAGGGTGAGCTCGTCGTGGTTGCGGACGAAGGTGGCCCACTGGCTGTCGGGGTTGACCGCCGGCCGCTCGGTGAGCGCCGTGGTCAGCGGGCCGGCGTCGGCGCGGGCCAGGGAGAGGTAGAGCGCCTGCATGCCGACGAAGTCGAAGAGCATGGTGAGTTCGTCGCCGTCGGCGCCGCCGAAGAAGTCGACCTGCTGCTCGTGCGGCAGGTTCACCTCGCCAAGCAGGATGCCGTCGCCGGTGCGGCGGCCGAGGAACCGGCGCAGCGCCCGCAGGTAGGCGTGCGGCTCCGGGAAGCGCTCGGCGTCGTCGGGCTGGGTCTCCAGGAAGAAGGGGACGGCGTCGACGCGGAAGCCCGACAGCCCGAGCTGCAGCCAGAAGCCCATGATCTTGGCGATCTCGTCCCGGACGCGCGGGTTGGCCACGTTCAGGTCGGGCTGCTCCTTGTAGAAGCGGTGCAGGTACCACTCCCCCGTGGCCTCGTTCCGGGTCCAGGTGCTGTCCTCCTGGTCGGGGAAGACGACCTGGTCGGAGGTGTCCGGCGGCTCGTCGTCCCGCCACACGTACCAGTCGTGCAGCGGGTCGTCCTTGCTGCGGCGGGCCTGCTGGAACCACGGGTGCTGGATCGAGGTGTGGTTGACCACCAGGTCGGCGATCACCCGCATGCCCCGGTCGTTCGCCGTCCGGATGGCCTCGACCAGGTCGCCGTGGGTGCCCAGCCGCGGGTCGACGCCGTAGAAGTCGGTGATGTCGTAGCCGTCGTCGCGCTCGGCGGTCGGGTAGAAGGGCATCAGCCACAGGCAGGTCACGCCGAGGTCGGCGAGGTGGTCGATGCGCTGGGCGAGGCCGGCGAAGTCGCCGCAGCCGTCGCCGTTCCAGTCCAGGTAGGTCTCGACGTCCAGGCAGTAGACGACGGCCGTCTTCCACCACAGGTCGGCGGTGTCGGTGATCCGCACGGGTCGGCTCCCCTCAGTGCAGGACGGCGGGCTGCGGCGGCTGGTGCGGGCGCAGCGGCTCCTCCGGCCCGGGCGGGTCGATCGCCACCGCGGGCTCCGGCCGGGTGACGTCCAGCTGCGGGAGCACGCGGGCCCCGAAGGCGTCGAGGAAGGGCAGCTGCTCCTTGCCGACGTGGTGCAGGTAGACCTGGTCGAAGCCGAGCTGCACGTACTCGTCGATCCACGCGGCGTGCTGGTCGAGGTCGGCGGAGACGCGCACCGCCTGCCCGACCGCCTCGGGGGTCACGTGGGCGCTCGCCTGGTCGAAGGCCCGGGTGGTGTCGAGGTCCCAGCACAGCGGCGGCGGGAAGACGTTGCTGCGCCACTGGTCGAAGGCGACGGCGACCGCGCGGTCCGGGTCGGGGTCCCAGCAGACGTGCACCTGGATCGTGAGGGTGCCCTTGCCCCCGGCGTCCCGGTAGGCGTCGACCACCTCCCGCAGGGTCTCGTGCGGCTGGTTGATGGTGACCAGGCCGTCGGCCCACTCGGCGTGCCGGCGGGCGGTGCGCGCGGTGACCGCCGGGGCGATGAGGGCCGGCTGGCGCTCGGGGAGGGTCCAGATGCGGGCGCGGTCGACGGTCACCAGGCCCTCGTGGCTGACCTCCTCGCCGGCCAGCAGCGCGCGGATGACGTCGACGCACTCCCGCAGCCGGGCGTCCCGGAGGTCCTTGCGCGGCCACACGTGACCGGTGACGTGCTCGTTCATGGCTTCCCCGCTGCCGAGGGCCACCCAGAAGCGACCGGGGAACATGGCCCCGAGCGTGGCGACGGCCTGGGCGACGATCACCGGGTGGTAGCGCTGCCCGGGGGCGTTGACCGCACCGAACGGCAGGCCGGTGGTGGCCAGCGCGGCGCCGAGCCACGACCACGCGAACCCGGACTGCCCCTGCCGCTCGCTCCAGGGCTCGAGGTGGTCGGAGCACATCGCCGCGGTGAAGCCGACCTCCTCGGCGTGCTGGACCGCGCGCAGCAGCTCGGCGGGGTGCACCTGCTCGTGGGAGTTGTGGAACCCGATCACCGTCATGGGCGCCCCTCTACCCCCGGGACGGGCGCTCTACCTCCGCGTTCCGGCCCCGCCCGATCCGCAAGGGGCCGCGGCCACCCGGGACCGGCGTTCACCCGAGGAGGTCGGCGACCCGGCGGGGGTGGTTGGCCACGTCGAGGTGCTCCCCCGTCCCGTCGCCGGCCACCGGCCACCCGCGGCCCCGCGCCGCCGCCGCGTCCCCGTCGTAGGCCGGGGACAGGTGCACGTACCGGGCGCCGGCGTCCGGCCGGCCCGGCGGGACCGGCACGGGGACGTCGAAGAAGTCGACCGGCAGCTCGTGCCCCTCGGCCAGCACCGCGGCCCGCAGCCGCTCGTCGGGCAGCAGCCCGGTCATCGCGTCCGGCCCCCACCAGGTCGTCCAGTCGGCGATCCGGCCGTCCCGCACCAGGGGAGCCACCAGCCGCCGGACCTCCTCCGGCCACGTGCCGTCGGCCAGGACCGCGTCCAGCCACACCACCCGGCGGGCCCGCACGGCCGCGGCGACGGCGGGCAGCGTGATCCCCGCGCCCGAGAACCCGACCACCACCTCGGCGGGACCGGCCCGCGCCGCGCCGTCCACCCAGCGCCGCGGCCAGCCCTGCGCCGTCCGCACCGCACCGCGGAGGTCCGGCACCGCGACCGTCGCGCCGCGGGCGCGCAGCTCGTCGGCGAGCGGCCGCAGGACGGCCGGACCGAGCAGCGGCGGGTGGACCAGCAGCCAGGTGACCACGCGGGGAGTGTGCCCCGGCCCCGCCCGGCCGGGCAGCCCCCGCCCGCGGGGACGTCGCCGACACCACGCCCGCCCTCCGGTGTGCGCGCGGGCCGGGCTGGGGAGTATCGGGGCGTGATGCGCACCCCGACGACCGACGCATGGGGCGTCGACGCCACCTGGATCGACGCCGCGGACGAGGAGCAGGAGGTCGCCCCGGCCACCGTCGACCGGCTGCGGGAGGTGATCGGCGCCCCTCCGGAGGACCTGGAGGACCGTGCCCCGATCGTCGCCCGGCCCGGTGACGCGCTCGAGGTCGACCGGGCCGAGGTGGTGCTCGAGGACGGTTCCACCCGCCACGTCGACGGCGAGCTGCCGGAGGACTTCCCGCTCGGCTACCACCGGCTGCGCCCGGAGCACGGCCCGGAGCGGCGGCTGATCGTCTCCCCCGGCCGGTGCTGGGAGCCCCCGGACGGCCGCGTCTGGGGCTGGGCGGTGCAGCTCTACGCCACCCGGAGCCGGGCCAGCCGGGGCATCGGCGACCTCGCCGACCTGCGGGCCGTCCGGGAGATGGCCCGGGAGCAGGGCGCCGGCTTCCTCATGGTCAACCCGCTGCACGGCGTGGCCCCGACGCCCGGCCAGGAGGCCAGCCCGTACCTGCCGGCCACCCGCCGGTTCCGCAACCCGCTGTACCTGCGGGTCGAGGAGGTGCCCGGCGCCGACGCGGTCGACCTCGACGAGGCGGCCGGGCGGGCGCTCAACGACGGCGAGCTCATCGACCGGGACGCGGTGTGGGCGCACAAGCGCACCGTCCTGCGGCGGGTCTTCGACGCCACCGGCCGCGACGACGCCGCCTTCCCCGAGTGGTGGTGGCACCAGGGGCAGCCGCTGCAGGACTGGGCGACCTGGTGCGCGCTGGTCGACGTCCACGGCGGTGACTGGCACGCCTGGCCCGAGGAGCTGCGCGACCCGCGCAGCGAGGCGGTCGGCCGGTTCGTGGCCGAGCACGAGCGGGACGTCGCCTTCCACGCCTGGCTGCAGTGGGCGGTGCACCGCCAGCTCGAGGCGGCCACGGCCGGCACCACGGTGGTGCAGGACCTGCCGATCGGGGTGGCCGGCGGCGGTGCGGACGCGTGGACCTGGCAGGACGTCCTGGCCCAGGGCGCGACGGTGGGTGCCCCGCCCGACGCGTTCAACGCCCAGGGCCAGGACTGGGGCTCCCCGCCGCTGGTGCCCTGGCGTCTGCGCCTGGCCGGCTACGAGCCGTTCGTCCAGTCGATCCGCGCCACCATGGCCGGCGCCGGCGGCCTGCGCATCGACCACGTCATGGGGCTGTTCCGGCTGTGGTGGGTGCCCGCCGGCGGCAGCGCCGCCGACGGGGCCTACGTGCGCTACCCGGCCGAGGACCTGCTCGACATCGTCGCGCTGGAGAGCCACCGGGCGCAGGCGGTCGTCGTCGGGGAGGACCTCGGCACGGTCGAGGAGGGCGTCCGCGAGGCCCTCGCCGAGCACGGGGTGCTCGGCTACCGGCTGCTCTGGTTCGAGGAGGAGGCCCCGGCCGGCTGGACGGCGGAGGCCATGGCGGCGGTCACCACGCACGACCTGCCCACCGTGGCCGGGCTCTGGACCGGCGCCGACCTCGAGGAGCAGCGCGCGCTGGGCACCGGCACCGACGAGGAGCTCGAGCAGGGGCGGGAGGCGCTGCTGGCCAAGCTGCCCGGGGTCCGGCGCAACGCCCGGCCCGAGACGGTGGTGCGGCGGGCCCACGAGCTGCTCGCCCAGGCGCCCTGCCGGATGCTGACGGCGACCCTGGAGGACGCCCTGGCCGGGCGCCGCCGGCCGAACCTCCCGGGCACGACGGAGCGGCCGAACTGGTCGCTGCCGCTGCCGGTGCCCCTGGAGGACCTGCCCGGGCACGACCTGGTGCAGACCGTGGCCCGCACCCTCGGGGACGCCGTCCGCGGCTCCTGACCCCGCGGGGTCGAACACGCGTTCGGATCCGTGCGACACTCCGGCCGTGGCTGGCGGCATGCACCCGGGGCGGTCCGGGCGGTCCCTCGAGGAGCGCGCGGCCCGCTCCGGGGTCGCCCCACCCCCCGCGCACCCACCGCCGCCGGCGCGCGGGGCGGGGACGGCGCAGCCGCGCGGCCGGCACTGCTGGGTGCACGACCCACCCGGCGCCCCCGGCGTGTGGCCCGGTCTCCTGGTCGAGTGGCGGCAGGCGGCGCGCGGCTGGCACGGCCGGGTGGCCTACGCCGTCGCGGGGCCGCACGGGCCGGTGCTCGTCGAGGCCTGGGTGCCGGCGGCGCTGCTGGAGCAGCGGTGAGCAGCCCGACGGGGCCACGCCGGTTACGCCCTCCCGGCGCTGGCTATGGCCGGGGGGGACAGCAGACCGTCCCGACGAAGCGGAGACCAGCCGTGAGCGAACCCGACCGCCCCACCCTCGACGACGTCATGGACACCACCGAGTCCGCGCCGCGCGACCGCCAGCAGCACGCCGGCGGCTACGACCGGCCCAGCGACGACGCGCTGCAGCACCGCACCGAGCAGGAGCGCCAGGCGGTGGGCTCCGACGACGCGGACCCGACCGGCGCCGAGGAGCACCAGGCCACCGACTGAGCAGGACCCCGTCCCCACCCCTCGCGGGCTGGCGGCGGGCCCGGCGAGGGCGGCCGGCGTCGTCCGGCTGCCCGAGGACGCCGGCCTGGGACCATGGCCGGTGTGAGTGCATCCCGCTACCGCTGGGGCGCGGCCGCCTGGCTGCTGACGCTGCAGTTCTTCGTCGTCGAGACGGTGGTGCAGCTGCAGCTGGAGCTCCCCTACTCCCGCGCCGACGACCTCGTCAGCACGCTGGGCTCGGGCCTGTCCCCCGCCGCCTGGCTGATGAACGCCTCGTTCGTGCTGCAGGGCGTGCTGATCGGCGCGGGGACGCTGCTGCTGCGGCCCCTCCTCCTCGGTGCCGGGGGCCGCATCGCACCGGCGTTCCTCGCCGCGGCCGCGGTCGGGGTGGCGGTGGTCGGTCTCGTCCCGCAGGACGGCCAGGCGGCGGTGCACGAGGCCGGCGCCGGGCTGTACCTCGTCGGCGGCGCGCTGGCCCTGCTCGCGCTCGCCTACGCCGTCCGCCCCCGCTCCGAGGCGCTCGGCACCGCGCTGGCGGTGCTCGGCCTGCTGGGCGCGGCCGCGACCGTGTTCTTCGTCGCCGGAGTCGTGGCGCTGCTCGGGGAGGGCGGCACCGAGCGGGTCGCGGCCTACGTGCTGCCGGTGGGCCTGGCGCTCACCGGCGCCCTGCTGCCGCGGCTGCGGGAGCGCCGGCGTCCGCAGGGCCCGGGCCGCCGCGATCGGCGGGCCCAGGAGCGGGCGGCGGCGGCCGAGCGGGCCCGCGAGCGCGACGCCGCCCTGGAGGCGGCCGCCGGCCGGGACGCCGACGTGGAGGCGGCCGCCGGCCGGCGGCCGGCACCGGGCACGGCGACCGGGAGCACGGCCACCGGGGACACGGCCGACGAGGACGACTTCGACCCCGAGGACCCCTGGGCCCAGCCGCGGCGCCGGTGAGCGCCCGGAGGGCTCAGGCCGGGGTGAACCGGAGGACGTCGGCCACCGGCCGGCGGCCGGCGTGGACCTGGCCCGGCACCGAGGGGTACCCCAGGCGCAGCAGCATCTGCGGGTAGCCCACCAGCGAGAGCCGGCTGCGCAGCCGGGTGCGGGTGGCCGGCCAGTCCAGCGCCTGGGTCAGCGGCGAGGCGGCGACCCCCTCGACCGTGGCCCGTAGCAGCAACCGGCCGAGGGCCCGGCCGGCGAGCAGCCAGGCGGTGCGGTCGTCGCCGTCCGTGCCCAGCAGCACGACCGTCGGGCGCTCGACCTCCGGCGGCGGCGCGGCGGGGTCCCCCTCGGGCAGGAAGGTCTCGTGCACCCCGCGGGTGCCGACCACGAAGTCGCGGATCAGCCAGTTGGACGGCCGCGTGGCGGGGTCCTCGCTGGGCACCGTCTCGACCGGCACGCCGTCCTCGGCCGCCGCGTCGGTGCGCAGCCAGCGCTGCAGCTCGGCGACGTACTCGGGGTCGCCCTGCTCGACCTCCTCGGCGCGCGAGAGCAGGAAGACGGTGGCGACCTCCTCCTCCGACCGGTCGATCGGCTTGACCCACACGCCGAGCCCGCCGGCCTCGGCCTGCACCCGGTCCAGCAGCGCCCCCGGGAGCGCCCGCGGCAGGAACGGCGCCCGGTCGGTGTGCCGCTGCTCGATCGCGGCGAGCAGGGCGCGGTCCTCCTCGGTCGCCTCGCGCTCCCCGGTGACCCGGACGGTGGCCAGGTGGTCGGAGCGCTCACCGGCGGGGACCAGCTCCACCTCGGTGGCCCGGCCCGCCGCGGCCAGGGCGACCGCGGCGAACTCGACCGCCACGCCGCAGCTGATCACCTGCTGGCGGGACGTGGGGTCGAGCACCGGCAGCGCCCGCTCGCGGTCGAGGTGCACGTCCAGCCGGTCGGGGCCGGCGGTGAACCGCCAGGGCTGCGTGTTGTGGATCGAGGGTGCGCGGATGGCCGAGGCCACCACCGCCGTCCAGCCCTGCTCGTCCATCTCGCCCGACCTCCGTGACCTCGCCCCCGCGCGGCCCGCGCGGCGGTTCCGCTCCCCTGCCTACCCCATCGGCGGCGCGGGCTGCACGTGCGGCCCGCGCTGCGCCACGATGGGCCCATGACCGACGCCGCCCTGGAGGCGATCCCCGCCGAGGAGTGCTACCGGTTGCTGGCCACCCAGGAGATCGGCCGGCTCGGGGTCAACGCCGAGCACCACCCGCTGATCTTCCCGGTCAACTTCGCCATGGACGGGACCACGATCGTCATCCGCACCCGGGTGGGCACCAAGCTCGCCGCGGCGGAGCACGCCAACGTCACCTTCGAGGTCGACGAGGTGGACCGGAGCACCCGCTCCGGGTGGAGCGTGCTGGTGCGGGGCGTGGCGGAGGTGGTGGGCGAGGAGCACCGCGCCGAGCTGGTCGCCCGCACCCACGGCACGGGCGTCGAGCCGTGGGCGCCCGGGGACACCGGGCACTGGCTGCGGCTCGTGCCGCACGACATCTCCGGCCGGCGGATCGTGCCCGGCGAGCTGCCCCCGGCGGTGGACCCGCGCGCGTACCTCTGAGGTGCCCGCGGTGCGGGCGACCGGTCCTCGACGAGCGCCGACATCCCGCAGCGGCTCCCCCGTGTCAAGGGCACCCCGGCCCCCGTCGACCCCCGCACGCGCCTGGGAGGCTCCCCCTGCGTCTGCGACCATCGCGGCATGAGCGCTCCCGCACCCTCCGGCCGGTCCCCCCGCGTCCTCGTCGGGTACGACGGTTCCCGCAGCGCGGTCAACGCCGTCGAGGCCGCCGCGCAGCTGCTGCCCGCCGCCGACGCGACGGTCCTGCACCTGTGGGAACCGCCCTTCGCCTCCCCGGAGCTGCGCGCCCGGCTCGCCGGCCGGGCCCGCGGCCTCGAGGAGCTCGGCCGGCTGCTGGAGACCGAGGGCCGGGCCGAGGCCGAGCGCCTGGTCGGCAACGGCGTCGCCCTGGCCCGCGCGGCCGGCTGGGACGCCGAGCCGCTGGTGCGGCGCACCTTCGGCGGCGACGGCTACCAGTTCGCCCGGACCGCGGAGGAGCTGGGCGCCGACCTGGTCGTCGTGGGCTCCCGCGGGCTCGGCGGCGTGCGCGCCGCGCTGGGGAGCGTCTCCGAGCTCGTCGTGCAGGTCAGCCCCGTGCCGGTGCTCGTCGTCCCCCGCCCCCTGACCACCGCCGAGTGGACGGCCGCCGCCGAGGGACCGGTGCTGGTCGGCACCGACGGCTCCCCCGGCGCCGAGCGGGCGGCCGCGGCGGTCCGCGCCCTGCTGCCCGACCGGGAGCACCTGCTGGTCACGGTCACCGGGGGCGACGGTGTCCCCGAGGAGGGCGCCGGGGACCCGGGGGTCCTCCGGGTGCGCTGCTCGGGCCGGGCGGGCAGCGCCCGCGGCACCGCGGCCACGCTGGCCGAGACCGCCGCCGCCCGCAGGGCCGCGGTGGTCGTGGTCGGCAGCCGCGGCCACTCGGCCAGCCACGAGCTCCTGGTGGGCAGCGTGCCGACCGCGCTGCTGCACTGCGCGCACCGGCCGGTGCTCGTCGTCCCGTCCTCGCCGGTGCCGGGCGCGCCGGCCTGACGCCCCGGCCGGCCCGCCGGTGACCGGCGTCGCGGTCGTCCCGGCGTCGAGGGGCCGCGCGTCGAGGGGCCGCGCGTCGAGGGGCCGCTCGGCGGGTCAGCCGGCGAGGTGCTCGGCGTACGTGCGCCGGCCCCGCGCACCGCCGGTCGGCAGCGCACCGCCGTCCCGGAAGGCCGTCGACAGCCGGCCGGGCACCGGGGTGGCCACCACGTGCACGCCGGGTTCCCGGGCGGCCGCCCAGGCCCGCGCCATCTCCGCCGCGGTGAGCACCTCCGGGCCGGCGTACTCGACGACGTCCCCCGCCGGCCCGGCCGCGGCCACCTCGGCGGTGTGCGCGGCCGCCTCGCCGACGTCGACCGGCTGGGCCCGCCAACCCATGGGCACCGGCAGGACCGGCCCGCGGCGGGCGGTCTCGAGCAGCTGGTCGACGAAGTCGTGGAACTGGGTGATCCGCAGCAGGGTCACCGGCAGCCCGGAGGCGAGCAGCACCTGCTCGGTGGCGAACTTGGCCCGGTAGTAGCCGTAGGGCACCCGGTCCACCCCGACGATGGAGACGTACACCAGGTGCCGCAGCCGCTCCCGGTCGGCCGCCTGCAGCAGCCGGCGGGTACCGGCGACGTCGGCCTGCCAGGCGTCGCGGGGGTCGCTGGCCGCGTGCACGACCACCTCGGCCCCGGCCAGCGCCTGCGGCAGGTCCCGGTCGCCGGTCAGGTCGCCGCGCACGCCGCCCGGCCCGGCCCCGCGCCGCGACATGCGCCGCACCCGGTCCCCGCGGGCCTCCAGCAGCTCGGCCACCCGCCGGCCGAGGCGGCCGGTACCCCCTGTCACCAGAACGTCCATGGGTGCAGTCTGGCCGGACCGGTCCGTCCTCGGCACGCGGACGGCGCGGCGCGGACCGGTCCATCTCACATGCGAGATACGGTGCCCTCTCGTGACGGCGATCGACTCTCCCCCCACCGACGCGGCCGGCCAGGCCGCGACCGCGCCCGCCATGCAGCGCATCGGCCTGCTCGTCCGCGACGCCCGGCGCCACCACGGCCTGACCCAGGCCCAGCTGGCCGCGCGGCTGGGCACCAGCCAGTCCGCCGTCGCCCGCATCGAGCAGGGCGGGCAGAACCTCACCCTCGAGCTGCTGGGCCGGCTCTCCGACGCGCTGGGCAGCGAGCTCATCAGCGTCGGCCCGGCCGGCCCCACCCACCTGCGGGTCACCGGCGGCACGCCGCTGAGCGGGGCCGTGACGGTGAAGTCCTCGAAGAACGCGGCCGTCGCCCTGCTGTGCGCCGCCCTGCTCAACCGCGGGCGGACGACCCTGCGCAACGTCGCCCGGATCGTCGAGGTCGACCGCATCCTCGACGTGCTGCGCTCGATCGGCGTCTCGGCCACGTGGGACGCCGCGGGGCGGGACCTCACCCTCGTCGTCCCCGACGAGCTCGACCTGGCCGGCATCGACGCCGACGCCGCCCGCCGCACGCGCAGCATCATCATGTTCCTCGGCCCGCTGCTGCACCGCGCCGGGACCTTCGCGCTGCCCTACGCCGGCGGCTGCGACCTGGGCACCCGCACCGTCGAGCCGCACATGATCGCGCTGCGCCCGTTCGGCCTGGAGGTGCAGGCCCGCGGTGGCGAGTACCACGCCACCGTCGCCGGCCCCGCCGCCGGCGACCGCACGATCGTGCTGACCGAGCGCGGCGACACGGTGACCGAGAACGCGCTGCTGGCCGCCGCGCGCACCGACGGGACGACCACCATCCGCAACGCCAGCTGCAACTACATGGTCCAGGACCTCTGCCTGTACCTGCAGCTGCTCGGCGTGGGGATCGAGGGCCTGGGCACCACGACGCTGCGGGTGCAGGGGCGGCCGGTGCTCGATGCCGACGTCGACTACACCATCAGCGAGGACCCGGTGGAGGCGATGAGCCTGCTGACCGCGGGCATCGTCACCGGCTCGGAGCTCACCGTCCGGCGCGCGCCGGTGGAGTTCCTCGAGATCGAGCTCGCCGTGCTCGCCGAGATGGGCCTGGTCTACGAGCTGTCGGCCGAGTACCCGGCCGACAACGGCCACACCCGGCTGGCCGACGTCACCCTCCACCCCTCGCAGCTGCGGGCGCCCATCGACAAGGTGCACCCGATGCCCTTCCCGGGCCTCAACATCGACAACCTGCCGTTCTTCGCGGTCATCGCGGCGGCGGCGTCCGGCTCGACCCTCATCCACGACTGGGTCTACGACAACCGGGCGATCCACCTCTCCGACCTCACCCGGCTCGGGGCCGACGTCCGGCTGCTCGACCCGCACCGGGTGCTGGTGAGCGGGCCGACGCACTGGTCGAACGCGGAGGTGGTGTGCCCGCCGGCCCTGCGACCCGCCGTGTGCATCCTGCTGGCGATGCTGGCCGCGAAGGGCACCTCGGTGCTGCGCAACGTGGACATCATCGCCCGCGGCTACGAGCAGCTCTACGAGCGGCTGGTGGAGATGGGCGCCCGCATCGAGGTCTTCCACGACTGAGCAAGGACCCCGTCCCTCTCACCCCTCGCTCCGCTCGGGGCGAGCCTCCGGACGGGGCCGTCCGGTCACCTGGCGAACCTCACAGTCAGCGCTCCTGGTCGGTGGGGCGCACCAGCACCTCGTTGACGGCGACGTGCGGGGGCTGCGAGACGACGTAGAGCACGGCGCGGGCGATGTCGTCGGCGGTCAGCGCGGTCATCGACGCGTGCATCCGCTCCGAGGCCGCCTTCGCCTCCGGCTGGGTGATGTGGCTGGTCAGCTCGGTGGTGACCGCGCCCGGCTCGACCAGCGAGATCCGCACGCCCCGGGTGGTCACCTCCTGGCGCAGGGACTCGCTGAAGGCGTTGACCGCCCACTTGCTGGCGTTGTACACGCCGGCCCCCTTGCGGGCGGTCCGGCCGGCGACGCTGGAGACGTTGACGACGTCGCCCGAGCCCTGCTCGACCATGCCCTCGATCGCCGCGTGGGTCATGTACATGAGCCCCAGCACGTTGGTGTGCACCATGCGCCGCCAGTCCTCGGTGTCGGCACCGACGACGGTGCCGAGCAGCATGACCCCGGCGTTGTTCACCAGGACGTCGAGCCCGCCGAGCTGCTCCCGGGTCCGGCGGACGGCGTCGGTGCAGGCCTTCTCGTCGGTGACGTCGAGGTCCAGGGTGAGCACGCGGACCCCGTCGGCGCGCAGCCGGTCGGCCAGTGCCGACAACCGCTCCGCGCGGCGCGCGCCGATCGCGACGGCGGCCCCGGCCGCGGCCAGCGCGACGGCGGTCGCCTCCCCGATGCCCGAGGACGCCCCGGTCACCAGGGCGACCCGGCCGTCCAGGGGGCGTGCGGCGTCGGTCATGCGGTCCTCCTCCCGTGCCGCCCGGTGCGGCAACCCCCGACAGCCTGCGCCCGCGACGGGCATCCGGCAGCGCGGGGCGGGCGGTCAGCCGGGCGGGAGGACGACGCCGAAGCCGCGCACGGCCAGCCGCAGCAGCACCGGGCCGCCCCGGCGGAGGTCGGCCACCCGTGCGGCGGCGGCCCGCTCCAGCTGCGCCACGCGGCGGGCGTGCTCCTCGGGCCCGCGCAACCGGGCCACGTGCAGCGCCTCGGCGTTGGCCCACACCTTCCGCCGCGACTCGCGCAGCACGACCCGGGTGGCGCGGCGGTTGGCGACGGCCAGGAGCCGGTCCAGGCCGGTGCGCCGCGACCCGGCGGCCTGCAGGGCGCGGTCCTCGGCGGCGACGCGGCCGACGAGCACCTCGTCGATCCGCTCGTGGTCCCGGCGGCGGCCGGCCAGCACCGCGGGGTCGGCGAAGTCGGCCGGGCCGATCACCCGCACCAGCGACTGCGGCAGGTCGAAGTTGATGTGCGCGTTCATGCCGAGCAGCACGTGCCCCTCGGGCCGGGTGGCCGGGTCGGCGCCGAACGCCTCCCGCCACGGCTCCGGCGGCGCCGCCGGGTCGCGGCGGTGGGCCTCCAGGGCCTCGAGGTACAGGTCGGCGAAGTCGACGTCCCAGGCGGTCACCCAGTCCGGGTCCTCGAACAGGTCGCCGTCGATGGCCGCGCCCACCGCCCGCGTCGTCCGCAGGTAGGTGGCGAGGAAGAAGCGCGCCGGGTCACCGGCCTCCTCCAGCCCGTCCAGCAGCCCCTGCATGCGGGCGATGAGCTCGTCCACCGGCACGGTCACCCCCGTGATCGTGCCCTGCGGCCGCCGCCCGCGCTGCGGGAGGTCGGCCCGGGCGGTCGGGTGGCCGGGGTCAGATCAACGCGTCGAGGCCCTCGTCGGGCGCGAGGGCGAGCGGGGCGTCGACCGGCGGGCGGTGCGGCTGGTCCAGCCCCCGCATGCGGGCGGCGTGCAGCGCGAGCAGCAGGTTCAGCCGCAGCGTCGGATCGGTCGTGAACGGGCCGAGCAGCCGCTCGAGCTTGCCGATGCGGTAGCGCATCGTGTTGTAGTGGAAGTGCAGCCGCCGGGCGGACTCCGCCACGTTGAGGTTGGTCTCCAGCAGCACCCGGAGGGTCTCGCGCAGGTCGGCGGAGTCGGGGTCGGAGGCGTCGGCCAGCGTGCCGAGCACCTCGTCCACGTAGTTGCGCAGCTCGGTGCTGTCGGGGATGAGCGAGAGCAGCCGGAAGACCCCGAGCTGGTCGAAGTGCGTGACCGCCTGCGTGCCGTGGATCTCCTGGCCGACGGCGAGCGCCCGCTGCGCCTGCTGGTGGGCCTCGCCGAGCGCGGACAGCGAGCCCGCCGGCCGCCCGATCCCGGTGCCCAGCACCCGCCCTACCCGGCGCACGCGGGCGTTGACCCGCCCGGTGACCGCCCCGACCAGCGAGCTGATCTCCTCGGGGGTGCGGCCGTCCAGCGGCAGCACGGTGACGATCTCGGTGGACAGCCCGGCCACGGCCGCGCCGGAGACCTCCGTCTCCAGCGCCGCGCGCCAGCCGTCGGCGAGCCGGTCGAGGACGTCGAGCGCCCGGGTGGGGTCGGCCTGCGGGTCGGCGGCGGTCTCGGTGGCGGTGACGAGGACGACGACCGGGCCGTCGAGCCGCCAGCCGAACGAGCGGGTCTGCGCCAGCGCCCGCTCGGTGTGCCGCATCGACCCGCCGACGAGCCGGCGGACCAGGTCGCCCTGGAAGCGCAGCTCCACCGAGTGCACGGCCTGCTGGCGGATCACCGACAGGGCGGAGACCACCGCGGCGCGCTCCAGGACGCCACCGGCGCCGACGACCATCGGGCCGGAGCCGTTGACCGCGACCAGCCAGCCGTGCCGCTGGTCGCCGGCCATGATCGGGGCGACGGCGTACTCCCCCACCCCGCCCGGCAGCTCGTGGTGCCCCGGCACGAGCAGGATGCCGTCGGCCGGCGAGAGGTCGGCGTCGGCGAGGACGTCGGCCGGGGTCACCACGGTCATGTCGGCGCGGGCACCGGAGATGCGCCGGGACGGCGTCATCATCGCCAGCTCGTCCTCGGCCTCGGCGTCGAGCAGCCACAGCCAGTCGCTGATCTCCGCGACGTCCTCGGCCGGGCCCGCGGTGGTGACCACCTCGCGGTCGGGCCCCAGCCCGAGCACCGCGGCGCCCTCGAGGTAGACCGCCAGCTGGTCGGTGACCTCGGCCAGCCCGCCGCCGCTGAGCGCCACGTCGATGAACTGGTCGTGCATCCGGAAGGACAGCGACAACGCCTCGGCCTGCTTGGCGACGACGGCGCCGAGGACCTCGGAGACCAGCTCGTCCATGCGGACGTCGGCGGGCAGCGCGAGCACCGGCAGGCCCCGGCGGTCGGCCTCGGCGAGCAGCTCCGCGGGCACCGGCGGGGACCCCTCGGTGCCGCGGTAGGCCAGGGCGGCCGTGCCGGAGGACTCCAGCCGCTCGACCAGCAGCCGGGCGCGGGCCGGGTCGGCCGGGGGGAGCCGGGCGCCGAGCACGAGCAGGACCTCCGGCCCGGCCGCGGCGAGGGGGTCGGCCGGGTCGTCGACCACCATGTGCCGCAGCACGCGGTCGAGGCCGCCGCTCCCGGCGACCACCTCGGCCGCCCGCAGCACCGGCAGGTCGAGCGCCTCCTGCAGCGAGAGCCCCATGCGGTCCTGCCAGCTGGTCCGTTCCACGCGGTTCTCGGACACGGCCACCTCCGACACGGCAGGAGATCGACGAAAAGAGGTCAAGCCGTTACCGTGCGTGCTGAGCACACGCTCGGCTTCACCCTGGGTCACGGAGTCCATCCTCCCGGTCGAGATGCGGCGGCCTATACCACAGAAGCCTGTCATTAGTACCCGGGCCGACGACCCCATTCTTGGCTACTTCCGCCATACTTCCGCGCGCGACGCGCCGCATAGGTTCGAAGCCCGGGCCTACCCGCCCGCAGGATGGTAAGCCGGTCACCGAGATCCGGTGGCGACCGGCCCCTCCGGCACCGGTGGGCTGGGTCGGGCGGGGGGCCCGAGCCGGAGGTCTCCCGTTGCATCCACGGTGAAGAGGCCCCCATGCGCACCATCGACGAGTCGACCGGACCGGAGGTCCCCCGGGGCCTGCCGGGTCGCGGCACCGCCGTCCCCGACGCCCGCGCGGCCCGCGCCGGTGTCCCGACCATCCCGCTGCCCCGCGTGTCCGCCTCGGCAGCGGCGCGGACCGCCCCGGTCGCCCGCGCGGCCGTGCCCGCGTCCGCCAGCACCGGGATCGCCGACCTGCTCCGGGGCCCCGTGCGCCCGGCCCGGGTCCTGATGACCGCTCCTGCCGCCGTCTACCTGCAGGTGCCGACCGACCACGGCACCGACATCGTCGGGGTGCTCACCAGCGACGCCGCCCGCCTCCCCCTGGGCTGCGTGCTGTTCCGCCCGAGCAACGGCCGCCCCCTGGTGGCCCTCCCCAGCGGCGCCCCGGCCGAGGTCGGCGGCGGCCGCATCGTCGTGGGTGACCTCGCGGTCAGCGCGGCGGCGTGGTGGGACCCCCGCCCCCGGCTGCCCAGCCCGCGGCCCGCGCTGCTGCCCGAGGGCGTGCGCCAGCTGCGCAACGCGCTCTACGGGGAGGGCGTCCCCCACAGCGCCTTCACGCTGCCCGGCCTGCCGGCCGGGCCGGGGGGGCCGCTGGCCGCGCTGCGCGGCGCGGTCCGGCGCGCCGACCTGGACGCCGCCCTGCGGACCGCCGCCCGGCTGATCGGGCTCGGCCCCGGGCTGACGCCCGCCGGGGACGACGTGATGGCCGGCACCATGGCCGGTCTCGTCCTCCTGGGCCACCCGGCCGCCGAGCGGTTCGCCGCGGGGGTGTACTCGCTCGCGGCCGGGCGGACCACCGAGCTGTCCCGGGCGTTGCTGCGGCACGCCGCCGCCGGGCGGGTCAGCGGCGAGTACGCCGCGGTCCTGCACGGCCTGGTCGGCGAGCGGCCGCTGAGCCCGGCGATCGCCTCGCTGCTGGCCACCGGTTCGACGAGCGGCCGGGCGATGGCGCTGGGCATGTGCACCGCCATCGACCTGGTGGAGCGCACCACCCGCCGCTGAGCCTCCCCGGTCCCCGGCCTCGGGTGCTCCCCGAGGCCGGGACCAGGGCCGGTTCCGGGGGTTCCCGGATGGTCCTGACCGGCCCCGTGGCGGCAGGCTCTGTGCCATGAGCGAACCGCAGACCACCGTCCCGCCGCACACCGCCGTCCCCCCGACCGCCGCCGACCACCAGCCCCGCCGCACGGAGCTGCGCCGCAGCCGCACCGACGCCATGGCCGGCGGTGTCTGCGGGGGTCTCGGGGAGCACACCGGCATCGACCCGCTGCTCTGGCGGGTCGGCTTCGTGACCCTCGCCCTCGCCGGCGGTGCCGGCATCCCCGTCTACCTGCTGCTCTGGGTGCTCATGCCGCCGGCGCCGCTGCCGGCCGGTCAGGAGGCCCGGCCGGTCGACGCGCTGGCCGACCGGCTGCACGAGAAGCTGGTCCGCCGCGGCTGAGCAGCGGCCCCGGTGCAGGGTCCCGCGCCGAGCCCGCGCGGCGCGGCGCGGGGGGCACCGGGTCCTTCAGATGCGGCAGGCGTGGATGCTGGTCACCAGGATCGCCCGGGCGCCCAGCTCCCACAGCTCGTCCATGAGCCGGTTGGTCTCGCCCTGCGGCACCATCGCCCGCACCGCCGACCAGCCGGGGGTCTGCAGCGGGCTGACCGTCGGGCCCTCCAGGCCGGGGGTGATGGCGGTCGCCCGCGGCAGCAGGTCGTTGGGGCAGTCGTAGTCGAGCATCACGTACTGCCGCGCGACCAGCACCCCGCGCAGCCGGCGGCGCAGCTGGGCGACCGCAGGCACCTCCTCGGCGCCGGCCCGGCGCACCAGGATCGCCTCGCTGGTGAGCACCGGCTCGCCGATGATGTGCAGGCCGGCCGCGCGCAGCGTCGTCCCGGTCTCGACGACGTCGCAGACGGCGTCGGCCACCCCGAGTCGGCAGGCGGTCTCCACGGCGCCGTCGAGCTTGACCACCTCGGCCTTGATGTCCTTGTCCTCGAGGTAGCGGCGCAGCAGCACGGGGTAGGCGGTGGCGATCCGCTTGCCGGCCAGCTGGTCGACGTCCGCGATGCCCGACTCCACCGGGGTGGCGAACCGGAACGAGGAGCGCCCGAAGCCCAGCGGCATCACCTCGACGGCCGCGGCCCCCTGCCCGTCGGCCGGGGCGGTCTCCAGCAGCATGTCGCGGCCGGTGATGCCCACGTCGAGCGTTCCGGCGGCGACGTAGACGGCGATGTCGCGGGGTCGCAGGTAGAAGAACTCGGTGTCGCTGTCGGGGTCGTAGACGGCGAGGTCCTTGGTGCTGCGGCGCTGGCGGTAACCGCTCTCGGCGAGCATCTCGGCCGCCGGCTCGCTCAGGACGCCCTTGTTGGGGACGGCGATGCGCAGCACGGTGGGAACTCCTTCGGTGGGGTGGTTCGGGGGTAGGCCGGGCCTACAGGTGCGCGTAGACGTCGTCGAGGCTCAGCCCGCGGGCCAGCATGAGCACCTGCACCCGGTACAGCAGCTGGCTGACCTCCTCGGCGGTGCGCTCGGCCCCCTCGTGCTCGGCGGCCATCCAGGACTCGGCGGCCTCCTCGACGACCTTCTTGCCCGCGGCGTGCACGCCGTCGCGGACGGCGCTGACCGTGCCGGAGGCCGGGTCGCCGGCGGCCACCTTGGCCGACAGCTCGGCGAACAGCTCGTCGAAGGTCTTCACGCGCGGGCCTCCTGGCCGGCCGGCAGGACGCGGAAGCCGGTCGGCCCGTGCGGCCCGCGCAGCCCGCGCAGGGTCAGCGCGGTGGCCAGCGCGGCGACGGTGGCCTCCCAGCCCTTGTCCTCGGCCGAGCCGGGCAGCCCGGCGCGGTCGCGGGCCTGCTCCTCGGTGTCGCAGGTGAGGACGCCGTTGCCCACGGGGGTGCCCGCGTCGAGGGCGACCCGGGTGAGCCCGGCGGTGACGGCGTCGCAGACGTACTCGAAGTGCGGCGTCCCGCCCCGGACGACCACGCCGAGGGCGACGACGGCGTCGTGCCGGTCGGTGAGCGCCTGGGCGACCACCGGCAGCTCCACCGCGCCGGGGACCCGCGCCACGGTGGGCTCGGCCACCCCGCAGGCGCGGGCGGCGGCCAGCGCGCGGTCCAGCAGCGCGTCGGTGAGCTCGGCGTGCCAGGTCGTCGCGACGACGCCGAGGGTCAGGCCCGCGGCATCGACCGGCCGGGCCTCGGGGGCACCCCGGCCGCTCACAGCTGCTGCTCCGTCCGGCGCAGCGGGACCTCGGTGCCGGGCACCGTCGCGGCGCCCGGGCTGTCCGCGGGGCCGGCCTCGGTCTCGGGCTCGATGATGTCGAGCAGGTGCCCCATCCGGTCGCGCTTGGTGCGCAGGTAGGCGAGGTTCTCGGCGGTCACGTGGCTGGGCAGCGGCACCCGGCCGTTGATCTTCAGGCCGTAGCCCTCCAGCCCGGCCCGCTTGGCGGGGTTGTTGGTGAGCAGCCGCATGGTGTGCACGCCGAGGTCGACGAGGATCTGCGCGCCGGTGCCGTAGTCGCGGGCGTCGGCGGGCAGGCCGAGGTCGAGGTTGGCGTCGACGGTGTCCACCCCGGCGTCCTGCAGCTGGTAGGCCTGCAGCTTGTGCAGCAGGCCGATGCCCCGGCCCTCGTGCCCGCGGATGTAGAGCACGATGCCGCGGCCCTCCTGGGCGACCGCGGCCAGCGCGGCCTGCAGCTGCGGGCCGCAGTCGCAGCGCAGCGAGCCGAACACGTCGCCGGTGAGGCACTCGGAGTGCACCCGGACGAGCACGTCCTCGCCGTCCCCGACGTCGCCGTAGACGAAGGCGACGTGCTCGCGGTCGTCGTAGGAACTGCGGTAGCCGACCGCGGTGAAGGTCCCGGGGGCCAGGGGGACGGTGGCCTCGGCCAGCCGCTCGACCAGCTTGTCGAAGCGCTTGCGGTAGGCGATCAGGTCGGCGATGGAGACCAGGCAGAGGCCGTGCTCGTCGGCGAAGAGGCGCAGCTCCTCGCCGCGGGCCATGCCGGTGGGGTCCTTCTCGCTGACCAGCTCGCACAGCGTCCCCGAGGGGCGCAGCCCGGCGAGGACGGCGAGGTCGACGGCGGCCTCGGTGTGGCCGGGACGGCGCAGCACCCCGCCGTCCTTGGCCCGCAGCGGGACGATGTGCCCCGGCCGGGCCAGGTCGGCGGAGTTGGTGGTCGGGTCGGCCAGGAGCCGGATGGTGTGCGCCCGGTCGTGCGCGGAGATGCCGGTGGTGACGCCCTCGCGGGCGTCGACGGTGACCGTGTAGGCGGTGCCGCGGCGGTCCTGGTTGACCCGGAACATCGGCGGCAGGTCCAGCCGGTCGGCATCGGCCTCGGTGACGGCCACGCAGATGTAGCCGGAGGTGTAGCGGACCATGAACGCCACCAGCTCGGGGGTGGCCAGCTCCGAGGCGAAGATCAGGTCGCCCTCGTTCTCGCGGTCCTCGTCGTCCATGACGACGACGGGGCGGCCGTCCTTGATGGCGGCGATGGCGTCCTCGACGGAGTCCAGCCGCAGGCCCGGGGTGGTCACCGGCGCGCTCCCAGCAGTCGTTCGGTGTACTTGGCGATGACGTCGACCTCCAGGTTGACCGGGCTCCCCGGGGGGAGCGTGCCGAGCGTCGTCTCGCGCAGCGTGGTGGGGATGAGGCTGACCTCGAACCAGGGTTCGGCGAGGCCGGCGTCGCTCACCGCGCTGACCGTCAGCGACACCCCGTCGACGGTGATCGAGCCCTTCTCGACGACGTAGCGGGCCAGCTCGGGCGGCAGCGAGACCCGCACGACCTCCCAGTGCTCGGCCGGGGTCCGGGTGAGCACGGTGCCCACGCCGTCCACGTGTCCCTGGACGATGTGGCCGCCGAGCCGGGTCTGCGGCGTGACCGCGCGCTCGAGGTTGACCGGGTCGCCCACGCCCAGCCGGCCGATGCTGCTGCGGCGCAGGGTCTCCCCCATGACGTCGGTGCTCCAGGCGCCGTCGTCGACGGAGGTGACCGTCAGGCAGACGCCGTTGACCGCGATGGAGTCGCCGAGCGCGGTCCCCTCGAGCGCCCGGGCGGCGCGGATGCGCAGCCGGGCGGAGTCGCCGTCCCCTTCGCGAGCGAGCAGGGTGCCCATCTCCTCGACGATGCCGGTGAACACCTCAGCCCCTCCCGTCCGCGGATCCGTCGTCCCCAGTGTGCCGGGTGGGGCGCAGGCGGATCCCCACGTCCCCGCCCAGCCGGGTGACGTCCACGACGTCCAGGGTCAGCGCGTCGCCGATGCCGGTGATTCCCAGGTCGCCGACCAGCGGGGCGCCGGCCCCCAGCAGCTTGGGGGCGAGGTGGACGACGGCCTCGTCGACCAGCCCCGCGCGCAGGAAGGCGGCGGCGAGCGTGGGGCCGCCCTCGAGCAGGACTCGCCGGACGTCGCGGTCGAACAGCTCGGCGAGCAGCCCGGCCGGGTCCGCGGCGGTGCTGACGTGGGTGGGCGCGGCACCGTCCCGCACCCGGGCGCCGGCCGGGAGGCGGCCGCGCCGGTCGACCACCACGCGCAGCGGCTGCCGCGGGGCGTCCCGGCCGTCGGGGGTGCGGACGGTGAGCTGCGGGTCGTCGGTGAGCACGGTGCCGGAGCCGACGACGACGGCGTCGCAGGTCGCCCGGAGCCGGTGGACGGCGGCGCGCGCGTCGGGGCCGGTGACCCACCGGCTGCTGCCGTCGGCGGCGGCGACCCGGCCGTCGAGCGTGCCGGCGACCTTCCAGACCACGTGGGGCCGCCGGAGCCGGACGCCGGTGAGCCAGGCGGCCAGGGCGCCGTCCTCGGCCTGCTGGCGCTCGACGGCGAGTTCGACGTCGACGCCGGCTGCGCGCAGCCGCTCGGCACCGCCGCCGGCGAACTCGGTCGGCTCGGGGACCGCGACGACGACGCGGGCGACCCCGGCGGCCACCAGCGCGTCGGCGCACGGCCCGGTGCGGCCGGTGTGGGCGCACGGCTCCAGGGTGACCACGGCGGTGCCGCCGCGGGCCCGCTCCCCCGCCTGCTCGAGGGCGCGGACCTCGGCGTGCGGGCCGCCGGGCGGGGCGGTGGCGCCCTCCCCCGCGACGGTGCCGTCCGCGGCGAGGACGACGGCGCCGACCGGGGGGTTGGGGCTGGTGGTGCCGAGGACGGACTCCCCGAGCTCGCGCGCCCGGCTCATGGCGCCGGCCTCGCGCGCCCGGGCATCGGCGCCGGCCTCGCGCGCCCGGGCATCGGCGCCGGCCTCGCGCGCCCGGGCATCGGCGCTGGACCCGTGCGCCGCGGCCGCGCGCTCGGCGTCGGTGCCGCTCACCCGGGCATCGCCGCGGCGGCCTGCGCCCGCAGCGCGGCGATGGCGCGGCCCGGGTCGTCGGCGCCGTAGACCGCCGAGCCCGCGACGAAGACGTCGGCGCCCGCGGCGGCGGCCTGCTCGATCGTGTCGGCGTTGATCCCGCCGTCGACCTCGACGAGGACGGTGAGGTGGCCGGTGTCGACCAGCTCGCGGGCACGGCGCACCTTGGGCAGCGTCGCGGCGATGAACTCCTGGCCGCCGAAGCCGGGCTCGACGGTCATGACGAGGAGGGTGTCGAAGTCCCGGAGGAGATCGAGGTAGGGGTCGAGGTCGGTGCCGGGCTTGAGCGCCAGGCCGGCCAGTGCCCCGGCGGCCCGGATGTCGCGCGCCAGCGCACGGGGGTCGCTGCAGGCCTCGGCGTGCACGGTGACGTTGCGCGCGCCGGCCTCCGCGTAGCCCGGGGCCCACCGCTCCGGCGCCTCGATCATGAGGTGGCAGTCCAGCGGGACGGGGCTCACCGCCTGCACCGCCTGCATGACCGGCAGCCCGAAGGTCAGGTTGGGCACGAAGTGCGCGTCCATGACGTCGAAGTGCAGCCAGTCGGCGTCGGCGACCCGCTGGGCCTCGTCGGCGAGGCGGGCGAAGTCGGCCGACAGCAGGCTCGGCGCGATCATCGGGGTGCGGGCCACGTCCGCCGAGTCTAGGCGGGCGGTGATCACCCTCCGCCCACGGGAGCGGCGGCGGTCACCGCCGGCGGCGGCTGCGCCGCCCCCAGAGCACGGCGCCTCCGACCAGGGCCACGAGCAGGAGCAGACCCGCCCACCAGGCGCCGGCCGGGACGGAGGTGCCGCCGTCCCCGGTCTCGTCGAGGGGGGTGGCAGCGGTGTCCGGCGCCGGCTCCGTGGCGGGGGCCGGGGCGGTCGTGGTGGGCGCGGGGCTCGGCGTCGCGGCCGGTGCCGTCGCGGCCGGCGCCGGCGCGCCCGGGGCGACGGCGAGCACCGGCGCGGGCCGCTCGGGCTCGGGCGCTCCCGGGAGGGCCGGCTCGATCCAGGCGTCCTCGCTGCCGTCGGCGTACTGCTGGATCGTCGGGAAGGCCAGCGTCGTGACCCCGGCGGGCAGGGCGGTGACGGTGACCGCGTACTCGGCGCCCTCGCCGACCGGCAGGGCCGGGCCACCCACCCGGAACCCCGTGTCGGTGGGGGTGAGCGCCCACCCCTGCGGGCCGGTGGCGAGGCCCACGTCGGCCGGTGCGATCCCCTCGGGCAGCCGGGTGCGCAACCCGGTGATGCCTGCGGTCTCGGACTCCGCCGCGGCGCTGAAGGTCAGCGTCACCGGGCCGGTACCGGCGACGGCGTCGGGTGCGGTCACGTGCACGTGCGCGGCCGCGGGGCCGGCGCCGACGGCGACGAGGACGGCGGCCAGCACGGCGGGGACGAGGAAGCGGACGACGCGGGTCACGCCACCATCAGTCGTCGGCCGGCCCCCGGGGGTTCCCGCGGACCCCGCGACACCCGTCCGAGCCCCTGCGCGCCATCGCCCCGCCACCCACGCCCGACGGCAGGGAGAGGCCGGAGGAAGGTGCTGCTCAGCGGCCGGTTTCTGTCGTACCCCCGGCCTATCGTGCGGGCATGGCGGTCGGGGCGCGGTACGAGGTCGGGGTGATGGTGACCCCGCTCGACCCGCGCCCGTCGGAGTGGGAGCCGGCCGACCCCGATCCGCTGCCGGCCGGGCCGCTGGCCGGCTGGCTGCCGCCGCGGCGGGA
>NZ_QVQH01000026.1 GCF_003428645.1 Geodermatophilus marinus
GCATCGGTAGAACCCGGCGCGGAATTCCCGCAGTCGATCGGCGGCCTCCGCGGCCGAGACCTCGCCAACGCCGCCTTGCGGGTGAACACTGTCCATCACGGCCACCGGTGATCGTTTGCAGCTCGCAACTCCAAAGGATCACCCGGTGGCCGCCCTCATGCCAGCCCCCGGATCACGGTCCTGTCATTCGAGGACCCACGGGGTTAAACGACAAGCTCAGATGCCCTGGATCATCTTCGTCTCGAGGAACCCGCTGATGCCCTCGGGGCCACCCTCGCGGCCCAGCCCCGACTGCTTGAAGCCGCCGAAGGGCTGGGTGACGCACATGCCCCAGTCGTTGACGTAGATCTGGCCGGTGCGCACCTGCCGGGCGATCCGCTCGCCGGCCTCCCGGTCGGCGGTGAAGACCGCGCCGGAGAGGCCGTACTGGGAGTCGTTGGCGATGCGGACGGCGTCCTCGACGGTGTCGTAGGGGATCACCACGATCACCGGGCCGAAGATCTCCTCCTGCGCGATGCGCATGGCGTTGTCGACGTCGGCGAAGAGCGTGGGCTGCACGTAGTAGCCCGTGTCCAGCCCCTCGGGCCGCCCCCCGCCGGTCACCAGGCGGGCGCCCTCCTCCAGGCCCACCCGGATGTAGCCCTCGACGCGGTCGCGCTGCCGCTCGGCGGCCAGCGGGCCCAGGACGGTGCCCTCCTCGCGGGGGTCACCGACCGGCACCGACTCCATGATCGCCTTGACGTTCTCGACCACCTCGTCCTGCTTGTCCCGGGGGACGACGAGGCGGGTGAGGGCGGCGCACACCTGGCCGGAGCTGCCGATGCCGGCGAAGGTCACCGTCTGCGCGACCGAGGCCATGTCGGCGTCGGGGAGGACGATCGCGGCCGACTTGCCGCCGAGCTCGAGCGTCACGCGGGCGATCCGCTCGGCGCACAGCGCCATGATCCGCCGTCCGGCGGCGGTGGACCCGGTGAAGGAGACCTTGTCCACGCCGGGGTGCTTGACCAGGTACTCCCCCACCTCCCGGCCGCCGGGCAGCACGCTGACCACGCCCTCGGGCAGGCCGGCGGCCTCCAGCGCCTCCGCGAGGAGGAACACCGACACCGGCCCCTCGGGCGCCGGCTTGAGCACCACGGGGCAGCCGGCGGCCAGCGCCGGGGCGATCTTCAGCGAGGCGGTGGCGACCGGACCGTTCCACGGGATGATCACCGCGGCGACCCCCACCGGCTCGCGCACGATGGTGACCTCGGTGCCGTCGGGCAGCGTGCGCCGCTCCTCGGTCTCGAGGGAGGAGGCGAGGGTGGCGGCGTCGTCCCACATCGCCGAGGCGTTGGCGTGGAACGCCTTGCTGATCATCGCCGGGGCGCCGATCTCGACGGTGAAGGACGCCTCCATCGCCGGGATCCGCTTGGCCACCTCCTCCCCGACCCGGCGCAGGACGGCGGCCCGGTCGGCCGGTGCCATCCGCGGCCAGGGGCCCTCGTCGAAGGCCTTGCGGGCCGCGGCGACGGCGGCGTCCATGTCGGCGGGGCTCGCCGCCGGGACGGTCGCCACGACCTGCTCGGTGATCGGCGAGACGACCTCGATCACCTCGTCGGTCGCGGGCGCCACCCACGAGCCACCGATGAAGAGCTTGTCGAACGAGCGGACGCCGGCGTCGGCGCGCTCCTGGACGGCGGTCATGCGGATCCTCCTGGGGTGGGGGTGCGCTCAGGCATCGAAGCCCTCGAGCTGGGGCGGGGTGAGCGCGGAGATGCGGCGCTCGGCGATCCGCCAGCCCTCGGGCGTGCGGCGGTAGACGTCCTCGTTGAGGGCGATCGCCTTGAAGGCGGCACCGCTCTTCGTGTGCCCCTCGGAGAACACGTAGTTGGTGCCGCGCGCGGTCACGCCGTCCCCGTCGAAGTCGACGACGTGGTTGGTGATGATGTGGAACTGGTCGGCGATCGCCGCGGCGTCCCGTTCGAAGAAGCCGAGGATCTCCGCGCGGCCGGCGAACCGCTCCAGGCCCACCGCGGTGGCGTCCCAGACGGCGTCGTCGGTGAACGCGGAGGCCGCCTCGGCCGGGTCGAAGCGGTCCAGGCCGCGGGCGTAGACGTGCGTGGCCCGCTGGATGTCGAGCAGGTCGGCGGTGCGGGTGTCGGCCGGGGTGAGCGTCATCGTCGCCCCCTCAGTGGTCGTAGACGATGACGCCGCGGATGTTCCTGCCCTCGCGGAGGTCGGCGAAGGCCTCGTTGATGTCCTCGAGCCGGTAGGTCTTCGTGATCAGCTCGTCGAGCTTGAACTGGCCGTTCTTGTACATGTCGGCGATCAGCGGGATGTCGTTCTTCGAGTTCGTCGTCCCGTAGAGCGAGCCCTGCAGGCGCTTGCCCGACATGGCGAAGCTGAACAGGTCGAACTGGACGTCGCGCTGCATCACCGGGGCGGCCGCGGTCAGCACGATGACGCCGCCGCGGCGGGTCAGCTGGTTGGCCTGCTCGACGATGTCCCCGCGGGCGACGTCGACGGTGATGATCACCCGGTCGGCGCCCTGCCCGTTGGTCATCCGCTCGATCAGCTGCGCGGCCTCCTCGAACGAGGCGACCGGGTGGGTGGCGCCGAACTCCTTGGCCTTCTCGCGCTTGAAGGCCACCGGGTCGACGGTGACGATGTTCTTGGCGCCGCGGTGCGCCGCGCCCTGGACGGCGTTCATGCCGACGCCGCCGGTGCCGAAGATGACGACGGTGTCCCCGAGCTGGATCTCGGCCGCGTAGACCGACGAGCCCCAGCCGGTGGGGACGCCGCAGCCGATGAGCGAGGCCGGCATCAGCGGGATCTCGGGGTCGATCTTGACCACGGCGTCGACCGGGACGGTGGCGTAGGGCGCGAAGGTGCCCAGGTAGCTCATCGGGCCGACGCCCTTGCCGCGGGCGTGGATGCGGTGCGTGCCGTCGGGGGCGAAGCCGGCCAGCACCCCGGCGCCGAGCTCGCACATGTTGCTGCGGCCGGCCACGCACATGCGGCACTTCCCGCACGAGGGCAGGAACGACATCACCACGTGGTCGCCCTCCTGGAGGTCGGTGACCTCCGGGCCGACCTCGGTCACCACCCCGGCGCCCTCGTGGCCGCCCAGGATCGGCGCCCACGGCAGCGGGATGTCCCCGGTGTCGAGGTGGTCGTCGCTGTGGCAGATGCCGGACGCGGCCAGCTGCACCGTCACCTCCCGGCGCTTGGGCGGGTCGATCTCGATCTCCTCGACGCTCCACCCGGAATTCGTGCCCGGCTCCCAGAGCAGTGCTCCCACGGTCTTCACGTGCAGCTCCTCGTGTCGGCGGCCGGGGGCACCGTCGCCCCCGGGTTGCCGGTGACCCTAGCCACATCCCTGCGCAGGGATCCAGAGTCCCTGCGCATATTTCGGCGCTTTCCTCGCCGACATGCCGACTCGTCGACGGCGACGCGCCGCACCCCCCTTGATGCCTCCGCATACATGCGCCTAGTTTGCGACGCACGTCACAGGCTGCCCGGCAGAGGGGCCGGAGCGGCGCCGAGCGGAAGGCGAACGATGGCACTGGACGAGGCGACGACGGCACTGCTCGCGCAGATGGCCGAGAGCGGCACCAAGCCGCTGCACGAGATGACCCCTGAGGAGGCCCGCGGGCTGACCGCGGCCCTGGGCGAGATGTACGGGCCCGGCCCGGACGTGCACCGGGCGGAGATGACCTCCGCACCGGCCCCGGACGGGTACGCGATCCCGCTGCACGTCCTCGTGCCCAGCGAGCGACCGCGCGGCGTGCTCGTCTACTACCACGGCGGCGGCTGGGTGATCGGCGCGCTGCCGGAGTTCGAGACCCTCGGCCGCACGCTCGCCGTGCGCACCGGCTGCGCCGTCGTCCTGGTCGACTACCGGATGGCGCCCGAGAACCCGTACCCGGCGGCCGTCGACGACTCCTGGGCGGCGCTGCGGTGGGTCGACGAGCACGTCGAGGACATCGCCGGGGCGCGGGTGCCGCTGGTCGTCGCCGGCGACAGCGCGGGCGGGAACCTCGCCGCGATCGTCGCGCACAGGGCGCGCGACACCGGTGGGCCGGCCCTCGCGATGCAGGTCCTCGTCTACCCGGTGACCGACTGCAACCTGGACAACGAGACCTACCGGGACCCGGAGAACCAGACCCTGCTGACCAAGGAGTCGATGGCCTGGTTCTGGGACCTCTACGCCCCCGAGCACGCCATGCGGCAGAACCCCGACGCCTGCCCGTCCAAGGCCGACGACCTCTCCGGGCTGCCGCCGGCCGTCGTCCTGCTCGCCGAGCACGACGTGCTCCGCCAGGAGGGCCAGGAGTACGCCGATGCGCTGGCCGGCGCCGGGGTGCCCGTGCAGAGCCTCGTCTTCGACGGCCAGATGCACGGCTTCTTCACGATGGTCAACGTGCTGCCCGGCAGCGAGGCCGGGATCGCCTACGTCGCCGAGGCCGTCGACCGCCAGCTCACCGCCCAGCCCGCCTGACCGACAGGAGCACGGACCCATGACGCAGAAGGACCACCAGCCGTCGAGCACCGCGGTCAGGGGCATCCCGGAGGTCGACGCCGTCGTCGTCGGCGCCGGGATGTCGGGCCTGTACATGCTGCACAAGCTGCGCGGCCTGGGCCTGACGGTCCAGGTCTTCGAGAAGGGCGACGGCGTCGGGGGGACGTGGTTCTGGAACCGCTACCCCGGCGCCCGCGTCGACGTGAAGAGCATGGACTACAGCTTCTCCTTCGACCCCGACCTGGAGCAGGAGTGGGAGTGGACGGAGAAGTACCCGCCCCAGGACGAGCTGCTCCGCTACATCAACCACGTGGCCGACCGCTTCGACCTGCGCCGCGACATCAGGTTCGAGACGACGGTGACCGAGGCGGTCTTCGACGAGGACGTCGACCGCTGGCACGTGCGCACCGACCGGGGCGACCAGCTCTCGACGCAGTAGGTGGTCATGGCCACCGGCTGCCTGTCGGCGTCCAAGGTGCCCGAGGTCCCGGGGCTCGACCTCTTCCGCGGCCGCTGGTTCCACACCGGGCACTGGCCGAAGGAGGGCGTGGACTTCAGCGGGCAGCGGGTCGGCGTCATCGGCACCGGCTCCTCCGGCGTCCAGGCCATCCCGCTCATCGCCGAGCAGGCGGCCGAGCTGACCGTGTTCCAGCGGACGCCGAACTTCGTGCTGCCGGCCCGCAACCACCCGATCGACCCCGAGCACCAGCGGGACGTCAAGTCGCGGTACGCCGAGGTTCGCCAGGCCGCCCGGGAGTCCGGCTTCGGCATCGCGGTCCCGACGCCCACGAGGTCCGCGCTCGAGGTCGCCCCGGAGGAGCGGCAGGCCCGCTACGAGAGCGTCTGGTACGACGAGGACAACAACCTCGTCGACATGCTGGTCAGCTACAACGACATGATCACGAGCCAGGCGGCCAACGACACGGCGGCGCAGTTCGTGCGCGACCGCATCGCCGAGATCGTCGAGGACCCGGAGACCGCCGCCGCCCTGCAGCCGCACGACCACCCCTTCGGCACCAAGCGGCCGTGCCTCGGGACCAACTACTACGAGACGTTCAACCTGCCGCACGTGCGCCTGGTCAACGTCCGCAAGACGCCCATCGTGGAGATCACCCACCGGGGGCTGCGCACCACCCAGGAGGAGTTCGAGTTCGACGACCTGGTCTTCGCCACGGGCTTCGACGCGATGACCGGCGCGCTGACGGCGGTCGACATCCGGGGCCGCGGCGACGTGAAGCTGGAGGACAAGTGGCACGCCGGCCCGCGCACCTACCTGGGCATCCAGGTGGCGGGCTTCCCCAACCTGTTCACCATCACCGGGCCCGGCAGCCCGTCGGTGCTCTCCAACATGATCACCTCGATCGAGCAGCACGTGGAGTGGGTGGCCGACGCCATCGCCTCGATGCGCGCCGAAGGCCTGTCGACGATGGAGCCCACCGTCGAGGCCGAGGACGCCTGGACCGCCCACGTCGACGAGGTCGGGCACATGACGCTCTACCCGACCGCGGACTCCTGGTACATGGGCTCGAACGTGCCCGGGAAGCCGCGGGTGTTCATGCCCTACATCGGCGGGGTCGGCGTCTACCGGCAGAAGTGCGACGAGGTCGCGGCCAACGGCTACGAGGGCTTCGTCCGCAGCGGTGCCCGCCAGGCGGTGGGTGCCGGGCGACCGTCGTCCCCGGCCGGCTGAGCCACCCCGGGGGGCGGGACGACGGCCGTCGTCCCGCCCCCCGGCAGCTTCCTTGACGCCGATGTCAACGCCCTCCTAGGTTGTGAGACAGGTCACGACGACCTCCGCCACCTCGCCCCTGGGCTCGCGGCCGGGCCCGCAGGGACGTTCTCCCCGAGGAGGGCCCTCCATGACGCAGTCCGCGCACGCCCACACCCCCGACGGCACCGCCCCGCGCACCGTCGACGTCGTCGTCATCGGCGCCGGGTTCTCCGGCATGTACCTGCTGCACCGGCTCCGGGGCCAGGGATTCGCCGTCCAGGTCTTCGAGATGGCCGACGGCGTGGGCGGCACCTGGTTCTGGAACCGCTACCCGGGCGCGCGCGCTGCGACATCAACAGCCTCGACTACTCCTACTCGTTCGACCCCGACCTCCAGCAGGAGTGGCACTGGACGGAGAAGTACCCGACCCAGCCGGAGATCCTGCGCTACGCCGACCACGTCGCCGACCGCTTCGACCTGCGCCGGGACATCCGGTTCCGCACCCGCGTCGAGTCCACCGTCTGGGACGACGACACCGAGCGATGGGTGGTGCGCACCGACGCCGGCGACGAGGTCTCGGCGCGGTTCGTCGTCCACGCCTCCGGGTGCCTGTCGATCTACAAGAGGCCGGAGATCCCGGGACTGGAGAGCTTCCGCGGCCCGTCGTACCACACCGCCCGCTGGCCGCACGAGGGTGTGGACTTCACCGGGCAGCGGGTCGGCGTCATCGGCACCGGCTCCTCGGCGATCCAGGCCATCCCGCTGATCGCGCAGCAGGCCGCCGAGCTGACCGTCTTCCAGCGGACGCCGAACTTCGCCATCCCCGCGAACAACCACGAGTACCCGCCCGGCCACCAGGAGGCGGTGAAGGCCCGGTACGACGAGCACCGCGAGCGGGCGCGCGCGTCGATGCTGGGCGTGCCCTACGAGATGCCGGAGAGGTCCGCCCTCGAGGTCGACGAGGAGGAGCGCCGGCGGCGGTACGAGAACGCCTGGTCCAACGCGGACAACGTGCTGGCGGACATGTACCTGGCCTTCACCGACACCCTGTCCGACCAGGCGTCCAACGACACCGCGTCCGAGTTCGTCCGGCAGCGGATCCGCGAGATCGTCGCGGACCCGGACGTCGCCGAGACGCTGTGCCCCAAGGACTACCCGATCTGCACCAAGCGGCTCTGCGTGGCCACCGGCTACTACGAGACCTACAACCGCGAGAACGTCCGCCTGGTCGACCTGCGCAAGACCCCGCTGGTCGAGATCAGCCCGGCCGGTGTCCGGACCACCGAGCGCGAGCACGAGCTCGACGCCCTGGTGCTGGCCACCGGGTTCGACGCGCAGACCGGCGCGCTGACGGCGATCGACATCCGCGGCAGGGGCGGCCTGCCGCTGCGCGAGAAGTGGTCGGCCGGGCCGCGCAGCTACCTGGGCATCGGGGTGGCCGGGTTCCCCAACATGTTCGTCGTCACGGGGCCGCAGAGCCCCTCGGTGCTCACCAACATGATGACGGCGATCGAGCAGCACGTGGAGTGGATCTCGGACTGCGTCGCCTGGGTCCGCGACCACGGCGTCCGCACCGTCGAGCCGACGGCGGAGGCCGAGGCCGACTGGGTCGCGCACAACGACGAGGTCGGCAACGCGACGCTCTTCCCGACCGCGAACTCCTGGTACATGGGCTCGAACGTCGAGGGCAAGCCGCGGGTGTTCATGCCCTACATCGGCGGGTTCGGCCCCTACCGGGACAGGTGCGCCGAGGTGGCTCGCAACGGCTACGAGGGCTTCCTGCTCGACGGCGCGCCGAGCGGCGCCCGCAGCGGCGACGCCGAGCCGGCCGGCATGAGCTGACGTCCGGGCGGAGCGGGGGGCGCGGGCGATGCGCCCTCCCGCTCCGCCCGGCGCGTCAGATCAGCAGGGTGCCCATGTCCACCGGCAGCGCGGTGCCGGTGACGTACTTCGCCTCGTCGGAGAGCAGGAACAGCACGCCGTCGGAGATGTCACCGGGCTCCACCGGGCCGCGCTCCATGACGTTGGCCATCCACCCGGGAGGGGCGTCGGCCTGCAGGTCCTTGGTGAAGAACTCGTTGACGATCATGGGCGTGCTCACGCCGGCCGGGATGATGGTGTTCACCCGGATCCCGTGCTTGCCCAGCGCCATGGCGTAGTTGCGCATGAGGGCGAGCACGCCGGCCTTGGCCGCGCCGTAGGCCATGTGCCCGGGGTTGAGCATCTCGGTCTTGTACGCGACCCCGCGGAACGTCGACGTGGACCCGGTGATGACGATGGCGCCGCCGCGGCCGCGCTCGACCATGCCGGGGGTGACCGCCCGCAGCGTGTAGAAGACGCCGGAGAGGTTCGTGGCGATCGTGTCGTGCCAGGCGCTCAGCCGCTGGGCGTGCGGGCCGGTCGAGGGCAGGATGCCGGCGTTGGCGCAGACCAGGTCGATGCCGCCGAGGCGCTCCTCGACCTGCGCCACCGCGGCGTTCACCTGCTCCTCGTCGCGCACGTCGCCGGTGATGCCGACGAACTCCCGGCCGTGCTCGCGGACGAGCTTCTCGGTCTCGGCGAGGTCCTCCGGCGTGGACATGGCGTACTGCACCGAGTCGAACTGGCGGGTGACGTCGATGACCGCGACGTCGGCCCCCTCGGCGGCCAGCCGGACCGCGTGCGAGCGGCCCTGCCCCCGTGCGCCGCCGGTGACGAAGGCGACCTTGCCCTCGAAGCGGTTGCCGGTGGAACGCCCCATGGTTGTCTCCTGTCGGTCGATCGGTTCGGGTCAGGCCGTGCTCGCCGCGGGCACGGGCTCGGGCTGCGGTGTGGGCAGCGCCCGGATGGCGGGCACCACCTCCCGGCCCAGCCGCTCGATGGCGGCGATGGTCTCCTCGGCGCTCATCGACGGCCACTGCGGGCGCAGGAGCAGCGGGTCGACCGGGAAGCGGGTGCACAGGTCGGTGAGCTCGGCGACGACCTCGGCATCGGTGCCCAGCACCGCGTGCTTGGTGACCGAGGCGACGAAGTCGGCGTCGAGGTCGTCGGCGCTGCCGGCGTGCTTCATGCCCTTCTGCGCGTAGGACAGGTACTTGCCCTTCGACTGCCGGGCGTACTCGACGACCGCCTCCTCCCGCGAGTCGGCGACCAGCACGTTGCGGCGCACCGGCTGCGGCCCGAACGGCTTGCCGCGGGCGGCGAAGCCCTCGCGGACGGCGGCGAAGCGCTCCTCGATCTCGGCGTAGGTGGCCTCCGGGGTCACCGGGAAGGCGTCGCCGAACCGGCCGGCCCGCCGGGCACCGGCGACGCTCTGCGCCCCCACCCAGATCGGCGGGTGCGGGTCCTGCACCGGCTTGAGGTGCGGGCGGACCCCGTCGAGCTGCCAGAAGCGGCCGGAGTGCGTGACCTCGTCCTGGGTCCAGAGCTTGACCAGCAGCTCGAGGATCTCGTCGGTGCGGGCGGCGCGCTCCTTGAACGGGATGCCGAGGTGGTCGAACTCCTCGGGCCGGTAGCCGATGCCGGCGCCGAACACCAGCCGGCCCTCGGTGACCACGTCCAGCGTGGCGAGCTCCTCGGCCAGCATGACCGGGTGGTAGAGCGGCGCGATCATGATCTGGGTGGCGAGCCGGGTCTCGCGGTCGCAGTCGGCCGCCAGCCGGGCCAGCAGCGGCACCGGCTGCAGCCAGCGCAGCTCGCCGTAGAGGAAGTGCTGGCCGATCGCGATGTAGGTCATGCCGTTGCGCTGGGCGGCCTCGACGATGCGGCGCACGTCGTCGAACTGCTTGGCAGGGCTGACCGAGGTGGGGACGTCGGAGAGCAGCATGCCGACGGCGACCATGGGGGACCTCTCTTCCGGGGGGCCTGCGGCTCAGCCGCGGGCGGGGCGGGTGAGCGCCTTGGCGAGCTGACCGAGCAGCACCTCGTTGCCGCCCTCGTAGATGCGCATCGGGCGGGCGTTGCGGTAGAGCCGCTCGATCGTCGAGCCGGTGGTCACCCCGAAGCGGCCCATCATCTGCACGCAGCGGTCGGTGACCCGGCCGGCGGCCTCGGTGGCGGCGACCTTGGCCATCGAGGACCAGTCCAGCGCCCCGAGCGGGTCGGCGGCGGCGCGGGTGGCGGCCGCGTAGGTGAGCAGCCGGGCCTGCTCGATCTCGCTCCAGCTGGTGCCGAGCATCTGCGGGATCGGGCCGAGCCGGGCCAGCGTGCTGCCGAACTGCTCGCGGGAGGTCGTGTGCGCCACCGCCTCGTCGAGGGCGGCCTGGGCGACACCCACCGCCGCGCCGGCGACCGACACCCGGAAGGTGGCCAGGGTCTGCAGCACCAGCGGGAAGGCCTGCCCGGGGTTGCCCACACGGGCGTCGGCGGGGACCCGCACGCCGTCGAAGCGCACCTCGCCGATGATGTGCGGGGCGATCAGGTCGGGGCCGGGGGTGACCGTGACCCCCGGGGTGCCGACCGGCACGAAGACCAGGGAGAAGCCCTGCTCCTCCTTGGCCAGCACGGTGAAGAAGGCCGCGGCCGGCGCGTTGGTGATGAAGGACTTGTGCCCGTCGAGCACCAGCTCGCCGTCCCGCTCGGTCAGCGTCGTGGTGATCGAGCGCAGGTCCGACCCGACGTCGGGCTCGGTGAGGCACAGCGCGGCGATGGCCTCGACCGCGACCACCCGCGGCAGCCACTCGGCCTGCACGCGCGGGGAGGCGGCGACCGACAGCGCGTAGCTGCCGATGCCCTGCATGCCGAACAGCGAGTCCAGGTGCGCCGACACCCCGCCGAAGACCTCGCGGACGACGGTGACGGCCAGGGGGTCGACCCGCTCACCGGCCCCGCCGTGCGCGGCCGGCACGGTCAGCGCCGCCAGCCCGCTCTCCTGCAGCGCCTCCCGCATGACCGGGTCGACGTCGGTCGCGGCGTCGGCCTCCCCGGCCCGCCAGCGGATCTTCTCGGCCACCTCGCGGGCCCGCTGCTGGAGCTCGCGGTGGGCGGTGGGCAGCTCGAACGACATCTGGTGGCCCTCCCCGGGTCGCGCCCGGCGTCGCCGCCGGGGTCCGACCGGCCGTCGGGCCGGACGTGGTCGGTATCCATGTTATTGGTGTTCATGGTTATTGTGTCAACGCCCACACCGCCTCCGGAGAGGACGCTACGGACATGACCTCCGCCGTGATCGTCGACGCCGTCCGCACCCCCATGGGCCGGGGCAAGGCCGGGGGTGCGCTGTCCCGGGTCCACCCGGTCGACCTGCTCGCCCAGGTGCTCTCCGCCCTGGCCGAGCGCTCCGGGCTCGACCCTGCCACGGTCGACGACGTCCTGGTCGGGTGCGTCGGCCAGAACGGCGAGCAGTCGGCCACCCCGGGCCGGCAGGCACTGCTGGCCGCGGGCTGGCCCGAGACCGTCCCCTCGGTGACCATCGAGCGCAAGTGCGGCTCGGGTCAGCAGGCGCTCGACTTCGCCGTGCAGGGCGTGGTCGCCGGCGCCTACGACGTCGTGGTCGCCGCGGGGGTGGAGTCGATGAGCCGGGTGCCGATGGGCTCGGCCCGGGGGGACGCCGATCCGCACGGGCCCCGGGTGCGCGAGCGCTACTCCCCCGGCCTGGTCCCGCAGGGCATCTCGGCCGAGCTGGTCGCCGAGAAGTGGGGGCTGACGCGCGAGCAGCTCGACGGCTACGCCGCCCGGTCGCACGAGCGCGCCGCCGCGGCGGCCGCGGGGGGCGCCTTCGACCGGGAGGTCGTGCCGGTGACCACGCCCGACGGGACGGTGACCGCCGACGAGACCATCCGCCCCGGCACGACGCCGGAGAAGCTCGCCGGGCTGAAGCCCGCGTTCGCCACCAGCCCGCACGCCGCCCGCTTCCCCGAGCTGGACTGGAAGATCACCGCGGGCAACTCCTCCCAGCTGACCGACGGCGCGGCCGCGCTGCTGGTGATGAGCGAGGAGCGCGCCGCGGCGCTCGGCCTGACCCCCCGCGGGCGGGTCGTGGCCAGCGCCGTCACCGGGGACGACCCCCTGCTCATGCTGACCGGGCCGATCCCGGCGACGCACCGGCTGCTCGCCCGGTCCGGCCTCTCGATCGACGACATCGCCGCCGTCGAGGTCAACGAGGCCTTCGCCTCCGTGCCGCTGGCCTGGCAGGCCGAGTTCGGCGTCGACGACGCGCGGCTCAACCCCCGGGGCGGCGCGATCGCCCTGGGCCACCCGCTGGGTGCCTCCGGCACCCGCCTGGCCACCACCCTGCTCGGCTTCCTCGAGGACACCGGGCAGCGGTACGGCCTGCAGACCATGTGCGAGGCCGGCGGGATGGCCAACGCCATGGTGATCGAGAACCTCTCCGCCACGCAGTAGGCGGACCGACCGGACGAGAGCGAAGGGCTGCCGCATGGACGTCACCGCAGGATCCGCCGTCGTCACCGGGGGTGCCTCCGGCCTCGGGCTGGCCACCGCCCGGCGCCTGGTCGAGAAGGGGGTGCCGACCGTGCTCGTCGACCTGCCCACCTCGGCCGGCGCCGACGTCGCCGCCGGGCTCGGGGGCGGGACGCGGTTCGCCGCCGCCGACGTGACCGACCCCGACGCCGTGGCCGCGGCGGTCGCGGCCGCCGACGAGCTGGCGCCGCTGCGCACGCTGGTGCACTGCGCCGGCCGCGGCGGGGCGATGCGCGTCGTCGACAAGGAGGGCCGGCCGGGCTCGCTGGAGTTCTACGAGTCGATCGTCCGGGTCAACCTGATCGGCACGTTCAACGTGCTCAGCCAGGCCGCGGCGCGGATGGCCGCGCACGAGCCGGTCGAGGGCGAGCGCGGGGTCTGCGTGCTGACCGCGTCGGTCGCGGCGTGGGAGGGGCAGATCGGCCAGCTGCCCTACGCCTCGGCGAAGGCCGGCATCGTCGGGCTCACCCTCGTCGCCGCGCGCGACCTGGCCAGCAAGCTGATCCGGGTCGTGACGATCGCCCCGGGCACCTTCGACACCCCGATCCTCGCCCGGCTGCCGGAGAACGTGCGGGAGTCGCTGGGCCAGATGGTCCCGCACCCGCGCCGGCTCGGCGTCCCCGACGAGTTCGCCCGGCTGGCCCTGGCCGTCGTCGACAACCCCATGCTCAACGGGGAGACGATCCGGCTGGACGGCGCGATCCGGATGCAGCCGAAGTGAGCGGCAGCGGGCACCCCGGCGAGGGCGGGGTCGTCGTCGAGCGGGACGGCGCCGTCCTCGTCGTCACGATCGACCGGCCGCAGGCGCGCAACGCCGTCAACCGCGCCGTCGCCGAGGGCATCGGCGCGGCGATGGACGAGCTGGACGGCGACGACTCGCTGTTCGTCGGGGTCGTTACCGGTGCCGGCGGCACCTTCAGCGCCGGGATGGACCTGAAGGCCTTCCTGGCCGGGGAGAAGCCGCACGTGCCCGGCCGCGGGTTCGCCGGGCTGGTGGAGCGCCCGCCGCGCAAGCCGCTGATCGCCGCGGTGGAGGGCTACGCGCTGGCCGGCGGGTTCGAGATCGCGCTGGCCTGCGACCTCGTCGTGGCCGCCGAGGGCGCGTCGTTCGGCCTGCCCGAGGTCAAGCGCGGGCTGCTGGCCGGTGGCGGCGGGCTGCTGCGGCTGCCGGTCAAGGCCGGGCTGCCCAAGGCGACCGAGTGGGCGCTGACCGGTGACCGGGTCAGCGCGGCCGACGCGCACGCGGCGGGGGTGGTCAACCGCCTGGTGCCCGACGGCGAGGCGCTGCCCGCGGCCCTGGAGCTGGCCCGGCAGATCGCCGCCAACGGCCCGCTGGCCGTGCAGGGCACCAAGCGCATCCTGGCCGAGGGCCCGGGCTGGCCGGCCGAGGAGGCCTTCGCCCGGCAGTGGGAGGTCTACGCGCCGATCCGGGCCTCGGAGGACGCGCAGGAGGGCGCGCGGGCGTTCACCGAGAAGCGGGCCCCGGTCTGGAGAGGCCGCTGAGGGGACGACCACCCCTCCTGGCCGCCGGGGCAGCGCCGGCCGCCTCGGCTGCCCGCCGGGGCAGCGCCGGCCGCCCCGGCGGGCAGGACACTCCGGTGCCGCCACCTACGTCAGTGAGTGCAACTGCACTCACTGACGTAGGTGGCCGAGCGGCTCGCTGTCGGGCGCCCGGTGGCGCCGCCGCCCCCGGCAGGGCTTGGTCCCGGCCGGGCCTCAGCGCCAGTCGATGACCTGGTCCATCAGCTGCGGGTGCTTCTTCCGGACCCAGTCGGCGTACTCCTGCATGTGGTCGTGCATGAGCCGCTCGGCGGCCTCGGCGTCCCCGTCGGCGATGGCCTGGGCGATGGCGGCGTGCACCTCCAGCACGTGCCTGCGCTCGTCCTTCGGCGAGAGCAGACCGGTGACCTGGTCGCGGAAGATGTCCTCCAGCGAGACGCTGAGCAGGTTGAGCACCGGGTTGCCCGACATCGAGGCCACCCCGCGGTGGAAGTCCGTGGTGGCGTCGTAGTACGTCGCGTCATCCTCGACGCGGGTGCGGTCCGGGTCGGCCAGGGCGCCCACCAGCTCCTGCCCGCGCCGCTCGGCGGCCAGCCGGGCCATCATCGGCTCGAGCACCAGCCGGGCCTCGATGAGCTGCTGGAACGTCATGCCGCCCAGGTGGAAGAAGAGGGTCGACATGCGGCCGTAGTCGCGGGTGCCCACCTCGATCACCATCGGCCCGCCGTTGCGGCCCGGCTTCATGGTGATCAGCCCGTGCACCTCGAGGATCCGCAGCGCCTCGCGCAGCGAGCCGCGGCCGACCCCGTAGTCCTCGAGCATCTGCGCCTCGGAGGACAGCAGCGTGCCGGGCGGGAGCTTGCGCGAGACGATCTCGTGCACGATCTCCTGGGCGAGGGCCTCGGCGACCTTGGCGCCGCGCTTGATCGGCCGCGGGGCCGATCCGTCGGTGCGGGGACGCTGGGCAGGGAGCATGAGCAGAGGGTAGTCGGATGGGGCGGTCTCGACCGCTTTCCGGGGGTCTATCCCTGGATCTGATGAGCAGGGTTCACGCTCCGGGTGATCACCGCCTCCGGGCGGGGAGGACTAAGCGCGCACGTCGGCGGGCAGGAGCACCCGCGTCCCGCCGGGCCCGTCCCCGGCGCCTGGGCCAGCGACCACCCCGAGGAGAGGAGACGAGTCGATGGCGTCCGTCATCCACTACACCATCGCCACCGAGGCCGAGAAGCACGACGACTTCCGCCGGGTCCTGTGGACCGGGAAGAACACCCAGCTGGTCATCATGACCATCCCGCCGGGCGGGGAGATCGGCGCGGAGGTGCACGAGGACATCGACCAGATCCTGACCTTCGTCAGCGGCACCGGTGAGGCGCGGATCTCGGGGAGCAAGAGGGCGGTCGCCCAGGGCGACCTGGTCGTCGTCCCGGCCGGCACCAAGCACAACTTCGTCAACACCGGCCCGAACCCGCTGGTGCTCTACACCGTCTACGGCCCCCCGGAGCACGCCGACGGCGCCGTGCACCGCACCAAGGAGGAGGCCGACGAGGCGGAGGAGTCCGGGAAGGACGAGCCGCCGACGTCCTGACCCGGCGGTGCGGGGGCGGCGGTCAGCCCCCCGGCCCCGCACCACCGGCCCGGGTCGCCCCCACCGGTGGCCGGCCCCGCCACGGCGGGCGCCGGCGGCGGGGCGGCTCCTCGGCCGGGGCGTGCCGGGCGGCCACCGCCGTCCCGACCGCGTAGAGGACGGCGGTCAGCGGCACCGCCACGACCGCCCCGGCCAGCCCGTAGAGCAGGCCGCCGACGGTGAGCGCGTACACCGTCGCCAGCGGGTGCAGGTAGACCGCGCGGCGCATGATGACCGGCTGCAGGAGGTTGCCCTCGACCTGCTGCACGAGCACGACCGCACCCAGGGTCAGCAGGGCGTCGGTGATCCCGCCGGCGGCGAAGGCGACGACCACCGCGGCGATCCCGGCGACGAAGGCGCCGACGATGGGGACGTAGGCGCCGAGGAACGTCAGCAGCGCCAGCGCGAACGGCAGCGGGACGCCGATGAGCACCAGCGCGATCCCGATGCCCACGGCGTCCATCAGCGCCACGAGCGTGATGCCGCGCAGGTAGCCCCCGAGCGTCGCCCAGGCCTGCTGCCCCGCGGCGTCGACACCCTCGCGCTGGGCGGCCGGCACGGCGCGCAGCGAGTGCCGCCACACCCGCTCGCCGTCGTAGACGAGCCAGAACGCGGTGAACAGGGCCAGCACCACCGCGGCCAGCAGGCTGACCACCGTGGTGACCCCGGTGACCAGCGTCCCGCCGCCCAGCGCCCCGCCCTGCCCCGCCGGGCCGGCGTCCCCGCCCGGGGTGAGCTGCCGCAGCAGGCCGTCGACGACGGAGTCGACCTGCTCCTCCGAGAGCCCGACCGTGCCGGTGAGCCAGCGGCGGATCTCGTTGAGCCCCTCGGCGAGGGTCGGCAGCAGGCTCGCCAGCTGCCCGCGGATCCGCTGCTCCAGGAACCACCCGGCACCGCCGAGCAGGAGCACGAAGCCGACGACGACCAGCCAGGTGGCGGCCAGCCGGTTCACCCCCGCCCGGTCGAGGCGGGTGACCACGGGGCGCAGCAGTGCGGTGAGCAGCAGGCCGGCGGCGAAGGTGAGCAGCACCGAGCCCAGCAGCACGGCCAGCTGGAGGGCGAACCAGACGACCAGGCCGACGACGAGCGCCCACAGGCACCACAGGCCGGCGGCCCGGGCGCCCGGGGGCAGCGTGCCGGCCGCCCGGGCCACCGGTGCGGCCGGCGGTGCCGCCGGTGCGGCGGCCGCCGGCTGCCCGTCCCCGGCCGACCGCTCCCCCGCCGTGCCCTCCCCCGCCGTCCCCTCCCGCGTCACTGCCCGTCTCCTCCCGGCACGCGGCCGCCCCGTCCGGGCACGGCCCCCGGTCCCCCGGTGCCCGCGCAGCCGCCCGGCACCCGCGCGGTCGCCGGTCCGACACCACTCCGTCATGGACGGGCGCGGGCGAGAGCCGCCGGGTCAGGCCGGGACGTCGGCGGCGCCCAGCACCTCGAGCACCTGCCGGCGGACCTCGAGGTCCTCCCGGGCGGTGACCACGACGGTGCGGGCCGCGGCACCCGGGGCGCTGACGTCGGCGTCCCCGGTCGCCTGCCGGTTGGCCGCCCCGTCCAGCGCCAGCCCCAGGTGCGGCAGCCGGGCGGCGAGGTCGGCCCGGACCTGCCAGGCGCGCTCCCCGACCCCGCCGGTCAGCACCAGCAGGTCGAGCCCGCCGGTGGCCGCGGTCATCGCCGCCACCTCGCGGGCCAGCCGGTGCAGGTAGACGTCGTAGGCCAGCGCGCAGTCGGGGTCCCCGGCCTCCCGGCCGGCCAGCACGTCCCGCAGGTCGCCGGAGGTGCCCGACAGGCCCTTGAGCCCGGCGTGGCGCTCGAGGACGTCGGCCACCTCCGCCCGGGGCTCACCGCCGTGCTCCAGCAGCCACAGCAGCAGGCCCGGGTCGACCGTGCCCGGCCGGGTGTTCATGACCAGGCCGGCCAGCGGGGTGAAGCCCATCGTGGTGTCCACCGAGACCCCGCCGACGACGGCGGCGAGCGACGCGCCCGCCCCCAGGTGGGCCGAGACGACGCGCAGCCGGGCCGGGTCGGCTCCCACCAGCTCGGCGCCGCGGCGCACCGCGTGGGCGTGCGAGAGCCCGTGGAAGCCGTAGCGGCGCAGGTCGAAGCGGCGGTTCCACTCCCGGGGCAGCGCGTAGGTGCGGGCGGCCGGCGGCAGCGTGGTGTGGAAGGTGGTGTCGAAGCAGGCCACCGCAGGGACGCCGGGCAGCAGCTCCTCGACCGCGCGGATGCCGGCCAGCGCCCGCGGGTTGTGCAGCGGCGCCAGGTGGCTGGTCGCGTACAGCCCGGCGACGAGCACCGGGTCGACCAGCGCCGGCCCGGTGTGGCGCGGTCCGCCGTGCACCACCCGGTGCCCGACGGCGTCGACCGGGCCGCAGCCGGCCAGGAACTCCTCCAGCGGCCGGAGGTGCCCCTCCCCCTGCCAGCGCTCCACCGTCCCGGCCGCCGTGACGGTGCCCTCGCCGTCGAGCCGGGTGAGCTTCAGGCTGCTGGACCCGGCGTTGACGACGAGCAGCCTCACGGCTCGGGCTCCTGCAGCGGGCCACCGCCGGAGGTGGTCGGGCCGGCCGCGCCGCTCCACCGCCAGTCGCGGATCCCGGGCATGTCCTCGCCGTGGGTGCGGATGTACTGCCGGTGCTCGATGAGCTGGTCGGTGAGCGCCTCGCGGGCGTGCGCGGAGACGTCGCGCAGCCGGGGGATGCGGTCGATGGCGCTGATGGCCAGGTTGAACCGGTCGATCCGGTTCATGACGCACATGTCGAACGGGGTGGTCGTCGTCCCCTCCTCGACGTAGCCGCGCACGTGCAGGTTCTCGTGGTTGGCCCGCCGGTAGGTGAGCCGGTGGATCAGCCACGGGTAGCCGTGGTAGGCGAACACGATCGGCCGGTCGACGGTGAACAGCGCGTCGAAGGCGGCGTCGGACAGGCCGTGCGGGTGCTCCCGCTCGTCCTGCAGGCGCATGAGGTCGACGACGTTGACCACCCGCACCCGCAGGTCCGGGAACCAGGCGCGCAGGATCTCCACCGCCGCCAGGGTCTCCATCGTGGGGACGTCGCCGGCGCAGGCCATGACCACGTCGGGTCGGGTCCCGGCGTCGCTGCTGGCCCAGTCCCAGATGCCGATGCCCTTGGTGCAGTGCACGATCGCCTGCTGCATGTCCAGGTACTGCAGGGCCCGCTGCTTGCCCGCCACGACCACGTTGACGTACTGCCGGGTGCGCAGGCAGTGGTCGGCCACCGACAGCAGGGTGTTGGCGTCCGGGGGGAGGTAGACCCGGATGACGTCGGCCTTCTTGTTGACCACGTGGTCGATGAAGCCCGGGTCCTGGTGGGAGAACCCGTTGTGGTCCTGCCGCCACACGTGCGAGGTCAGCAGGTAGTTCAGCGACGCGATCGGCCGCCGCCACGGGATGCCGTTGGTCGTCTTCAGCCACTTGGCGTGCTGGTTGACCATCGAGTCGACGATGTGGATGAACGCCTCGTAGCACGAGAAGAACCCGTGCCGGCCGGTGAGCAGGTAGCCCTCCAGCCAGCCCTGGCAGGTGTGCTCGGAGAGGATCTCCATGACCCGCCCGTCCGGGGCCAGGGAGTCGTCGTCCGGGCGGCGCTCGGCCACCCAGGCCCGGTCCGTGGCCTCGAGGACGGCGCCGAGCCGGTTGGAGTTGTTCTCGTCGGGCGCGAACACGCGGAAGTTGCCGCCGTTGCGCCGCACCACGTCGCGCAGGAAGGTGCCCAGCACGCGGGTGGCCTCCACCGCGCCGGTGCCCGGCTCCGGCACCGGGACGGCGTAGGCGCGGAAGTCCGGCAGCCGCAGGTCGACCAGGAGCTTCCCGCCGTTGGCGTGCAGGTTGGCGCTCATCCGCCGCTCCCCGGCCGGGTGCAGGTCCCGGACCAGGGGCACGGGCGCACCGGCCTCGTCGAAGAGCTCCTCGGGCCGGTAGCTGCGCAGCCACTCCTCGAGCACCGCCCGGTGGGCGTCGTCCTCGCGCGCGTTGGCGAACGGGACCTGGTGGGACCGCCACGACCCCTCGACCCGGTGCCCGTCGACCTCCGCGGGCCCCGTCCACCCCTTGGGGGAGCGCAGCACGATCATCGGCCACCGGGGCCGCGTTCCGTCGCCGTCCCGCCGGGCCCGCCGCTGGACGGCGGCGATCTCGTCGAGGCAGGCGTCGAGCGCGGCGGCGAACTCCTGGTGCATCCGGGCGGGGTCGTCCCCGGCCACCAGGTACGGGGTGTGGCCGTAGCCGCGCATCAGCTCCAGCAGCTCGTCGTCGCCGATGCGGGCCAGCACGGTGGGGTTGGCGATCTTGTAGCCGTTGAGGTGCAGGACCGGCAGGACGGCGCCGTCCCGGCGGGGGTCGAGGAACTTGTTCGAGTGCCAGCTCGCCGCCAGCGGCCCGGTCTCGGCCTCGCCGTCCCCGACGACCGCGGCGACGACCAGGTCGGGGTTGTCGAACGCCGCGCCGTAGGCGTGCGAGAGCGCGTAGCCGAGCTCGCCGCCCTCGTGGATGGAGCCCGGGGTCTCCGGCGCCACGTGGCTGGGGATGCCGCCCGGGAAGGAGAACTGGGTGAACAGCCGGTCCAGGCCCTCGGCGTCCTGCGAGACGTCGGGGTAGACCTCGCTGTAGGTGCCCTCCAGCCAGGCGGCCGCCACCGGCCCCGGCCCGCCGTGCCCGGGGCCCATCACGTAGACCATGTCCAGGTCGCGGGCGGTGATGGCCCGGTTGAGGTGCGCGTAGACGAAGTTCAGCCCCGGCGTGGTGCCCCAGTGCCCGAGCAGCCGCGGCTTGACGTGCTCCGGGCGCAGCGGCTCGCGCAGCAGCGGGTTGCCCATGAGGTAGATCTGGCCCACCGAGAGGTAGTTGGCCGCCCGCCACCAGGCGTGGACGGCGTGCAGCTCCTCCCCGGACAGCGGGCCGCCGCCCGCCTCCACGACCGCGGCCTCCACCTGCACGTCCATGCCTGCACTCCCGGGGTCGTCGGCGCCGCTCGGCGGGGCGCGGCCCTGCCGGCCCCGGTCCACCGTGCCCGGTCGGGCGGCCGGGAGCCAGCGGGCCGGGCGTCCCGAGGGCCCGGGTCCTAGGTCACTGTCCGGCCGGTTGCCGGGCTGCGGAGGCTCGGTCCATGACGTTGCCCGCCGAGGACGTCCGTGCCGCGGTCGGCTCCGCGCACCACGAGCTGCCCGCCCACGAGGTCCTCCTGCTCCTGGAGACCCACCCCGAGCGGGGGCTGTCGACCGAGGAGGCCCGCAGGCGCCGCGAGGTGGTGGGACGCAACACGCTGCCGCGGATCGGCCGCCGCGGCCCCTGGCTGCGATTCCTCCTGCAGTTCCACCACCCGCTGATCTACGTGCTGCTCGCCGCGGCCGCGGCCACGCTCGCGCTCGGCGACGTCGTGGACTCCGGCGTGATCCTCGCCGTCGTGCTGGTCAACGCCGTCATCGGCTTCGTGCAGGAGTCCCGCGCCGAGCGGGCCCTGGACGCCCTCATGGCGATGGTGCGCACCGAGACGACGGTCCTGCGCGACGGCCGGCGGCACCGCATCTCCTCCGACGACCTGGTCCCGGGCGACGTGGTGGTGGTGGAGGCCGGGGACAAGGTGCCGGCCGACCTGCGACTGGTGACGGTGCACGAGCTGGAGATCGACGAGTCCGCGCTCACGGGCGAGTCGCTCGCGGTGGCCAAGTCCCCGGTCGAGCTCCCGGCAGGGACGGTGTTGGGCGACCGAGCCAACATGGCGTGGTCCGGCAGCCTGGCCACCCGCGGCCGGGGCCGCGGGGTGGTGGTGGCCACCGGCGGGGACACCGAGATGGGCCACATCAACCGCCTGGTCGGCGAGGCCCACGTCCTGGAGACCCCGCTCACCCGCAAGATCGGCCGCTTCAGCCGCGTGCTCACCGTCGTGGTCCTGGGGCTCGCCGCGGTCACGTTCCTCCTCGGCACGGTGCGCGGGGAGCCACCGGCCGACATGCTCACCGCGGCGGTGGCGCTGGCCGTCGGGGCGATCCCCGAGGGGCTCCCGGCCGTCGTCACCATCACCCTGGCGATCGGCGTGGCGCGCATGGCGCGCCGCCGGGCGATCATCCGCCGGCTGCCCGCGGTCGAGACGCTGGGCAGCACGACGGTGATCTGCACGGACAAGACCGGCACGCTGACCGCCAACGCCATGACCGTCACCGCGGTCGTGGCCGGCGGCCGGGCCTACGCGCTCACCGGCACCGGGTACGGGGCCGAGGGCAGGGTGCTGCTCGGCGGGGAGCCGGCCGACCCGGCCACCGACGCCGCGCTGCGCGAGTGCCTGGTCGCCGGCGCGCTGTGCAACGACAGCCGGCTGACCGACCGGGAGGGCACCCGGGAGGTGGTCGGCGACCCCACCGAGGCCGGGCTGCTGGTCTCGGCGGAGAAGGCGGGCCTGGACCCGGCCGCGCTGCGGGCCGCGCTGCCCCGCGTCGACGCGATCCCCTTCGACTCCGACCGGCGCTGGATGGCGACCCTGCACGCGGACGGGAACGGCCGGGTCGTCGCCTACGTCAAGGGTGCCGTGGAGCGGCTGCTCGACATGGCCGTCGACGAGCTGCGCGCGGACGGTTCCACGGGACCGGTGGACGTCGACGCCGTGCACCGCGTGACCGGCCAGCTGAGCGGGCGGGCGCTGCGGGTGCTGGCCATGGGGCGGGTGGAGCTGCCCCCCGGCACGACCGGGCTGCCCGCGGAGCTGCTCGCCGGCCGGGTCACCCTGCTCGGCGTCCAGGGCATGCTCGACCCGCCGCGCCCGGAAGCCCTCACCGCGGTGGCCGCCTGCCGGGAGGCCGGCATCCACGTCGTGATGATCACCGGCGACCACGCCGGCACCGCCCGGGCCGTCGCCGGGCAGTTCGGCCTCGGGGACGGCGGGGCGGGCGGGGAGGTCCCGGTGGTGACCGGCGCCGAGCTGGCCGACCTGCCGGCCGCCGAGCTGCCCGAGGTCGCGCGCCGGACGGCGGTCTTCGCCCGGGTCGACCCCGAGCAGAAGCTGCGGCTGGTGGAGACGCTGCAGGAGCAGGACCACGTGGTCGCGATGACCGGCGACGGGGTGAACGACGCCCCGCCCTGCGCCGGGCCGACATCGGGGTGGCCATGGGCCGGGGCGGCACCGAGGTGGCCAAGGAGGCCGCCGACATGGTCCTCACCGACGACGACTTCGCCACCATCGAGGCCGCCGTCGAGGAGGGGCGGGGCGTCTTCGACAACCTCCGCAAGTTCATCACCTTCATGCTGCCGACCAGCTTCGGGCAGGGCCTGGTCATCCTCGTCGCGGTGGTCCTGGCCGCGACGCTGCCGGTGCTGCCGGCGCAGGTCCTCTGGGTGAACATGACCACCGCCGTCGCCCTGGGCATCGTGCTGGCCTTCGAGCCGCTCGAGGAGGGGATCATGCGGCGGCCCCCGTGCCGCCGTCCCGGCCGCTGCTGACCGGGGAGCTGGCCGCGCGCATCGTGCTGGTCTCGGCGCTCATGGTGGTCGGCGCCTTCGGCCTGTTCGAGTGGGCGCTGGCCCGGGGCGAACCGCTCCCGGTCGCGCGCACGGTGGCGGTCGACGTGTTCGTCGTCGTCCAGGTCGCCTACCTGCTCAGCTGCCGGTCGCTGGAGCGCTCGGTGCTCGCCGTCGGCCTGCTGAGCAACCGGTGGCTGCTGGTCGGGGTGGCCGCCATGCTGGCCCTGCAGCTGCTGTTCACCTACGCCCCGTGGATGAACACCCTGTTCGACAGCGCGCCGGTCGACCCGGTGTGGTGGCTGTGGGTGACCGGCGTGGGCGTCGTCGTCCACCTGGTCGTCGAGGCGGAGAAGGCGCTGCGCCGGTCGCGGCGCCGCCGGTCCGCTGGACCCTGAGCGGACCCGGCAGCACACTCGCAGGCGCCGAACCCGGCCCGTCAGCGCCGACCGAGAGGGTTGCCCCACGATGCCGTCCAGCACGATGCCCACCGACCACGTCCCCGCCTCCCCGGAGAGCGTGTTCACCTACGGCGCGCCGCAGCTGAAGTTCGGCCCCGGCGCCTCGGACGAGATCGGGTACGACCTCAGCCAGACGGGGGCGAGGCGGGTCCTCGTCGTCACCGATCCCGGCGTGGCCGCCACCGGCCACCCGCAGCGGGTGGCCGACCAGATGGAGCGCTTCGGCATCGAGGCCGTGGTGTACGACCGGGCGCGCGTCGAGCCGACCGACGAGAGCCTGCAGGAGGCCGTCGCGTGGGCCCGCGAGCACGGGCCGTGGGACGCCTTCGTCGCCGTCGGCGGCGGGTCGAGCATCGACACCGCGAAGGCCGTCGACCTGCTCACCAGCAACCCCGGCGAGCTCATGGACTACGTCAACGCCCCGGTCGGCGGGGGCCGCGCGCCGGTCAACCCGCTGGCCCCGCTGGTCGCCGTCCCCACGACCACGGGCACCGGCGCGGAGAGCACCACGATCTGCGTGCTCGACGTGCTCTCCCTCAAGGTCAAGACCGGCATCAGCCACGCCCGCCTGCGGCCCGCGCTGGCGGTCGTGGACCCCGCGCTCACCCGCAGCCAGCCGGCCGGGGTGACCGCCGCCTCCGGCATGGACATCCTCTGCCACGCCCTGGAGAGCTACACCGCCCGGCCCTACACCACCTACGAGCGCAAGCAGCCCGAGCAGCGGGTGCCCTACTGCGGGGCCAACCCGATCGCCGACATGTGGGCGGAGAAGGCGATGTCCCTGCTGGCCGGCTCGTTCCGGCAGGCCGTGCGGCACGGCGAGGACGAGGCCGCGCGGGCCGACATGGCGATGGCCGCCACCTTCGCCGGGATGGGCTTCGGCAACGCCGGGGTGCACATTCCGCACGCCAACGCCTACCCCGTCGCCGGGCGGGTGAAGGACTTCCACCCCAAGGACTACCCCGCCGACGAGCCGATGGTGCCGCACGGCATGTCCGTCGCCCTGACCGCGCCGGAGGCCTTCCGGTTCACCTTCGACGCCGACCCGGAGCGGCACCTGCGGGCCGCCCGCCTGCTCGACCCGGCCGCCGAGCAGACCGACGACCCGCGCGAGTTCCTGCCCGCCGTGCTCACCGCGCTGATGCGCGACATCGACATCCCGGCCGGGCTGGGCGCGGTGGGCTACGACGAGGGCGACGTCCCCGACCTGGTCGAGGGGGCGATGAAGCAGCAGCGGCTGCTGGCCACCGCCCCCCGGGACGTCACCGCGGACGACGTCGCCGGGATCCTGCGCCGGTCGATGCAGCTCTGGTGAGGGTCCGGTCCCGGGTCCCGCGCGGCCGGGGGTGAGACTGGCGGGGTGACCGCGACCGACGCCGACCTGCTCGCCGCGCTGGACCGGGCGGGGGTGGCCGACGCCGATGCCTCCGGCCTGGCCCGGGCGCTCTACTCCTCCGACGGCTCGCTGTACCGGGTGCTGCCCCGCGCGGTGGTCCGCCCCCGGCACGCCGACGAGATCGACGCGACCCTCGCGGTGTGCCGGGAGCTCGGCGTCCCCCTCACCGCCCGGGGCGCCGGCACCTCCATCGCCGGCAACGCGGTGGGCCCCGGGGTCGTGCTCGACACCAGCCGGTACCTCGCCCGCGTGCACGGCATCGACGCGGAGGCCCGGACCGCGACCGTCGACCCGGGCGTGGTGCAGGCGGCGCTGCAGGCGGCGGCCCGCCCGCACGGGCTGCGCTTCGGCCCCGACCCGAGCACCGCCAACCGGTGCACCGTCGGCGGGATGATCGGCAACAACGCCTGCGGCTCGCGGGCGCTGGGCTACGGCCGGACGTCGGACAACGTGGTGGGCCTCGACGTCGTCACCGGCACCGGGGAGGGGCTGGTCCTCGACGGCGGGCCCGCCGGCGGGGACGGCGTGGCCGGCCGGCTGCGGCGGCTGGTCGACGGCGACCTGGCCCTCGTCCGCACCGAGCTGGGCCGCTTCGGCCGGCAGGTCTCCGGCTACGGCCTGGAGCACCTGCTGCCCGAGCGCGGGGCCGACCTCGCCCGCGCCCTGGTGGGCAGCGAGGGGACGCTGGCGCTGGTGCGGCGGGCCACCGTCCGGCTGGTCGCCGACGCGCCGTTCCGGGGGCTGGTCGTGCTCGGCTACCCGACGATGGCCGACGCCGCCGACGCCACGCCGGCGCTGCTGCGGCACGAGCCCACGGCCGTGGAGGGGCTCGACCAGCGGATCGTGCAGCGGCTGCGCGACGTCCCGGCGGCCGTGGTGCCCGAGCTGCCCCGCGGCGGGGGGTGGCTGGTCGTCGAGGTCACCGGGGGGACCGCCGCCGAGGTCGAGGACCGCGCCCGCCGGGTGCTGGCCGACGCGGCCGCGCTCGACTCCCTCGTGGTGACCGACCCGGCCGAGGCGGCGGCGATCTGGCGGATCCGCGAGGACGGCGCCGGGCTGGCCGCCCGCACGCCCGACGGGCGCCCGGCGCACGCCGGGTGGGAGGACGCCGCCGTGCCGGTCGAGGGGCTCGGGGACTACCTGCGCGGGTTCGAGGCGCTGCTCGACGAGCACGGCCTGCAGGGCGTCCCCTACGGCCACTTCGGGGACGGCTGCGTGCACGTCCGCATCGACTTCCCCCTCGGCGCGGGCCCCGACCGCGGCCGCGGCGCCTACCGGGCCTTCGTCACCGACGCCGCCGCGCTGGTCGCCCGGCACGGCGGGTCCATGTCCGGGGAGCACGGGGACGGCCGGGCCCGCAGCGAGCTGCTCGGCCACATGTACTCCCCCGCGGCGCTGGACCTCTTCGCCCGCGTCAAGGGGCTGTTCGACCCCGACGACGTGCTCAACCCGGGGGTGCTGGTCCGGCCCGCCCCGGTGGACGCCGACATCCGGGTGGCCGACGCCCCCCGCCGCAGCGCCGGCCTGGCCTTCGCCTACCGGCACGACGGCGGCGACCTCTCCACCGCGCTGCACCGCTGCACCGGGGTCGGGAAGTGCCGGGCCGACCTGCCCGCGGCCGGCGGGGTCATGTGCCCGTCGTGGCCGGCCACCCGGGAGGAGAAGGACACCACCCGCGGCCGGGCCCGGGTGCTGCAGGAGATGCTCGCCCCCGGCGGCCCGGTGCGCGACTGGCGCTCCCCCGAGGTGCACGCGGCGCTGGACCTGTGCCTGTCCTGCAAGGGCTGCTCCCGGGACTGCCCGACCGGCGTGGACATGGCGACGTACAAGGCCGAGGTCCTGCACCAGGCCTACCGGCGGCGGCTGCGCCCGCGCGCGCACTACACGCTGGGCCGGCTGCCCCGCTGGGCCGACCTCGCTGCGCGGGCGCCCCGGCTGGTCAACGCGGTGATGGCCTCCCGGCTCGGCGGCCGGTTGGCCAGGTGGGGGGCGGGCGTGGACCAGCGCCGCGACCTGCCCGCCTTCGCCGGCCGGACCTTCCGCGCCCGGTGGGCCGACCGCGGCCCGGGGCCCGCGACCGGGGCCCCGGTGGCGCTGTGGGTGGACTCCTTCACCGACCACTTCGCCCCGGAGGTGGCCGAGGCCGCCGTCACCGTGCTGGAGCGGGCCGGCTACCGGGTGCAGGTGCCGCCGGCCGACACCTGCTGCGGGCTGACCTGGATCACCACCGGGCAGCTCGACGCCGCCCGCCGCACGCTGACCCGCACCGTGGAGCTGCTCGGCCCCCTGGCCGCGGCCGGGGTGCCGGTGGTCGGCCTGGAGCCCTCCTGCACCGCGGTGCTGCGGCACGAGGCCCGCGAGCTCGTCGGCGGGGAGGCCGCCGAGGCGGTCGCGCGCGCCACCCGGACGCTGGCCGAGCTGCTGCGCGACAACCCGGGCTGGACACCGCCGTCCCTCGCCGGGCTGGAGGTGGTGGCCCAGCCGCACTGCCACCACCACGCCGTGCTGGGCTGGGCGGCCGACGAGCGGCTGCTGCGCGACGCCGGCGCCGCGCTGCGCCGGGTGGGCGGCTGCTGCGGGCTGGCGGGGAACTGGGGGGTCGAGCGGGGCCACCACGACGTGTCGGTCGCCATCGCCGGCCAGCAGCTGCTGCCCGCCGTCGCCGAGGCCGGCCCGGACGCCGTCGTCCTGGCCGACGGGTTCTCCTGCCGTACCCAGCTCGACCAGCTGGCCGGCCGCACCTCCCTGCACCTCGCCCAGCTGCTCGCCGGCCGGGCCTGAACGGCACCGGGGTCTGCGACGATGCGGGCGTGGAGCTCGAGGAGACCCTGCTGCCCGGCGTCGGCGTCCGCTACGAGCTGCAGACGCGGGCGGGCCAGGTGCTGGCCATCGTCGTCCAGCGCGACGGCGGGGCGGAGGCCGCCGTCTACGACCGCCGCGACCCCGACCGCGCGCTCGGGGTGGTACGCCTGGAGCCCGAGGAGGCCGACGCGGTGGCCGAGGTGCTCGGCGCGCCACGGCTGACCCAGCGCTTCGCCGACCTCTCCAAGGAGGTGCCCGGGCTGGAGTCCGGGCGCTTCCCGATCCGCCCGGGCTCGGCCTTCGCCGGGCGGCCGTTGGGCGACACACGGGCCCGGACCCTCACCGGCTGCTCGATCGTGGCCATCGTCCGCGACACCGACGTCGTCCCCTCCCCCGGTCCCGGCGACCTGCTGCAGCCAGGGGACGTGCTGGTCGCCATCGGCTCGGAGTCCGGGTTGGAGCAGCTCGAGCACCGGCTGGCCCGGCCGGCCTGAGCCGGTGGAGCACGTCGCCGCCCTCCTGCTGGAACTGGGCCTGCTCTTCCTCGGGCTCGCCCTGCTCGGCCTGCTCGCCCGCCGGGTGCAGCTCTCGCCCGTCCCGTTCGTGCTGCTCGCCGCCCTGGCACTGGGCGACGGCGGCCTGGTCCCGCTGACCACGGCCCAGCCGTTCATCGAGGCGGCCGCCGAGATCGGCGTCGTCCTGCTGCTCCTGGCGCTGGGCCTGGAGTTCTCCCCCGACGAGCTGTTCGGCTCGCTGCGCCGCCACGGCCCCTCGGGGTTGGTCGACCTGCTGCTCAACGCACCGCCCGGCTTCGTCGCCGGGCTGCTGCTCGGGCTGCCCTGGGAGGGGGCGCTGGCGCTGGCCGGCGTCACCTACATCTCCTCGTCGGGGATCATCGCCCGGCTGCTCGGCGACCTGGGCCGGCTGGCCAACCGGGAGACGCCGGCGGTGCTGTCGGTGCTGGTGCTCGAGGACCTCGCGATGGCGCTGTTCCTGCCGCTGCTGGTGGTGGCCCTCGCCGGCGCCGGCCCGGCCGCGGCCGCCGGGGGCATCGGGCTGGCCCTCGGGGCCGTCGTCGTGGTGATCCTGGCCGCCCAGCGGCACGGGCACCGGCTCGGCCGGCTGATGGCCCACCCCGACGACGAGCAGGTGATGCTGCGGCTGGTCGGGCTGACCCTGCTGGTGGCCGGCCTGGCGCAGGCGCTGGGGGCCTCGGCCGCGGTCGGGGCCTTCCTCGTCGGGCTGGCCCTCCCGGAGTCCTTCGCCGACCGCGCCCGGGCCATCCTGGGGCCGCTGCGCAACCTCTTCGCCGCCACCTTCTTCGTGGCCTTCGGGCTGACCACCGATCCCGGGGAGGTGCTGCCGGTGCTGCCCGCCGTCGTGCTGCTGGGCGTGGTCACCGCGGCGACCAAGGTGGCCACCGGGTGGTTCGCCGCCCGCCGGGACGGTGTCGGCGTCCCGGGCCGCCTGCGCGCGGGCACGGCGCTGGTGGCCCGCGGCGAGTTCTCCATCGTCATCGCCGGGCTGGCGGTCGCCGCCGGCATCCCCGAGCTGGGCCCGGTGGCCACCGGCTACGTGCTCCTGCTGGCCGTGCTGGGCCCGGTGCTGACCCGCTTCGCCGAGCCGCGCGGCCTGCGCCCGGCCCTGCCCCGCTGACCCCTCGATGATCAGGTGACCCGGTCGTTGCCGGTCCTGGCTGACCGCGGCCCCGTCCAGGGCACCGCCCCGAGCGGAGCGAGGGGTGGGGAGGGCAGGGGTGCTTCCTCCGGCAACGGTGAGCCCGGAGCCCGCTGAAGGGCCTCCGGACGCACCGCGGGGCCCGGCCGGGTGCTCCCGGCCGGGCCCCGTGGGCAGCCGCGCTCAGGCGCGCGGGCCGCCCGCGGCGTAGACGACCTGCCCGGAGACGAACCCGGCGCCCTCGCTCACCAGGAACGACACCAGGTGGGCGATGTCCTCGGGCTGGCCGACCCGCTGCACGGGGATCTGCGCGGCGGCGCCCTTGATGAAGTCCTCGAACGGGATGCCCATCCGGTCGGCGGTCGCCTTGGTCATCTCGGTCTGGATGAAGCCCGGGGCGATGGCGTTGGCGGTGACGCCGAACTTGCCCAGCTCGATGGCCAGGGTCTTGGTGAAGCCCTGCAGCCCGGCCTTGGCGGTCGAGTAGTTGGCCTGGCCGCGGTTGCCGAGCGCCGAGACGCTGGAGAGGTTGACGACCCGGCCCCACTTGGCCTCGATCATGTGCTTCTGCACCGCGCGGGTCATGAGGAAGGCACCCCGCAGGTGCACGTTCATGACCACGTCCCAGTCGACCTCGGTCATCTTGAACAGCATGTTGTCGCGGGTGACGCCCGCGTTGTTGACCAGCACGGTCGGGGCGCCGAGCTCGGCGGCGACGCGGTCGACCGCCGCCTCGACCTGCTCGGCGTCGCTGACGTCGGCACCGACGGCCAGGGCGCGCCCGCCGGCGGACTCGATCGCCGACACGGTCTCCTTGCCGGCCGACTCCTCCAGGTCGAGCACGCCGACGGCGAAGCCGTCCTGGGCCAGTCGCACGGCCGTCGCCGCGCCGATCCCGCGGGCGGCTCCGGTGACGATCGCCACGCGGGTGCTGGTTGCCTCGGTCATGGGGTCCCTCTCTCGTCGGTTGCGCCGTCCGGCGTCCCCGACACGGTACGGCGGGCCCCCGCGGCACCTACCGGCCGGTAGCCCGACCCGCCGGGCCGGCCTCGGGAGGGCCCGGCGGCACCACGTCGACCCCGTCGAAGCCCTCCCCGGCCGGGGGCGGCACGAACCGCCGCGCGGTGCCCCGGAAGCCCGCCTGGCGGCACCCGCGCGCGACCGGTGCGGGCGTCGTTGCGGGCGGCGCAGGTGGCCGGCGGCGTGGCCAGCCACACCGCGCGGACGGCGACGCCCGCGGCGCGGGCCGCCGTTACGAGCGGGGCCCGCTCGGCCGGGGTCGGGTTCGTGGTGTCGACGACCACGCTGCGGCCGGCGGCGAGCAGCTCGGCGACCACCCGGCGCCGGGCGTCGGGCCCGTGGTCCTTGCTCACGACCGCGTGCGTCGCGGCGAGCCGCTCGCGCACCCAGGTCGGCTTCCCGCTGCCCTGGAGCCCGGCCACCACGACCAGCTCCGCGGCCGGCCCGCCGGCTACGCCGACCTCCGCAGCGGGGTCACCTCCGTGTCGTCGTCCGCACCGGGCCGCGGCGCGGGGTGCTCGACCAGCGCCAGGACGCGGCCGGCCATGAACCGGGCCGAGCGGACGGGGGTGCCGCCGCGGGTGGTCTCGGTGACCTCGACCAGGCCGCGGCCGTGGGTCACGTCCACCCGGCGGCCGGCCCGGGTGGCCTCGATCTCGTAGGTCCGGGTGCTGCCGCCGGCGTCGATCACGACCTCGACTCGATCGCCCTTCATCTCCACCTCCGGGGGATCCTGCCGGGCGGGCGCCCGGCCTGGGGACAACGTCCTCCAGGGGTCCGACATTCCGCGCTGACCTGCGCGTTCAGTCCTCGTGGTGGCGCCGGTGCGGCCGCGGGACGTGCAGCGCGCGGACCGAGGCCAGCGCCGCGCGGCGGCGGTCGGCGCGCTGCCGGGCCCGGCTGGTCCGCGGCGCGCGGGGCTCCTCCCGCAGCAGCGCGTCGAGCCAGTGGCCCCGGGGGTCGACGTCGACGAGCAGGGCCTTGACGAGCAGGGTCAGCGGGATGGCGAGCAGCGCCCCGAGCGCCCCGAGCACCCAGCCCCAGAACAGCAGCGCGACGAAGGTGACCGTCATCGACAACCCGACCGAGTCACCCACGAACCGCGGCTGGACGAGCGTCTGGACGACGAAGTTGAGCAGCGCGTAGACCGCGACGACGACCCAGAACTCGGTCCACCCGCCGGAGAGCAGGCCGAGGATGGCCGGCGGCACCAGGCCGAGCACGAACCCGATGTTGGGCACGTAGTTGGTGATGAAGGCCAGCAGCCCCCACACGATCGGCAGCGGGATGCCGATGACGGCCAGGGCGATCGCGTCGAACACCGCCACGATCGCGCCGAAGACCGTGCTCACCAGCAGGTAGCTGCGGGTGCCCCGGGAGAACAGCCCCAGCGCGATCGGCAGGTGCGGGCGCTCCGCGGCCACCAGCGCCAGCCGCCGTCCCCAGCCGCCGGACTCGATGGCCAGGAACACCAGGGCCGACAGCAGGAGCACCAGCGTGGTCGCCGCGTCGGTGACCCGGGTGAGCAGGCCGGTCGCGACGCCGACCAGCTGCCCGTAGTCGAAGTCGGCGACGAGGTCGGAGAGCTGCCCGGAGACGATGCCCCGGTCGTTGAGGTCGGTGACCACCTCGGCCAGCAGCACCTCGGCCTGGCCGGCGTAGTCGGGCAGCAGCGCGGCGAACTGCGCGATGGACACCACGAGGAGGGCCACGAAGGCCAGGAGCACCGCCCACACCAGCACGAGCAGGACGGTGGCGCCGGCCCACCGCGGCCAGCCCAGCCGCTCCAGGACGCGCTGCACGGGCATGAGGGCGATGACCACGACGAGGGCCACCAGCACCGGGCCGACCAGCCAGGCGATGGACCGGACGCCCGCGATCGCGATCGTGGCGGTCGCCCCACCGACGAGCAGGAGCAGCCAGCGCGGCAGGAGCCCCTCGGGTGCCTGGGGCGCCTGGGGCAGGACGCCGGGCGCCGGGGCGCCCGCCTGCGGCTCGGCGTCCGGCGCGGCGGGGGCCGCGGCCTCCCCGGCGTCCCCGCCCCCGGTCGGCGCCGGCTGCCCGGCGCCGCCCCGCCGTCCCTGCTGCACCACCATCTCCGACCTCCCCCGGGCCCCGTGTCCCAGGACAGCCTGACACCCTCCGCGGGCAGCGGTTCAGCGCCCCGTGCGGCCCGTGCGGCGTGGCAGCGCGGTCACCGCGGTCACGCGCCCCGGTCGGCGGCCACCCGGTCGGTGAGGGCGAGCACCCGGCGCCACACGTCCGCGCAGGCCTCGGCCCAGTCGCCGTGGGCCCGGTCGAAGAAGGAGTGCGGGGCGCCGTCGTACACGGCGGTCTCCACCTCGGCACCGCCGGTGCGCAACCGCCCGGCGAGCTCGAGCTGGTCCTCGACCGGGGTGGCGGCGTCGGCCCCGGCCACGACCAGGAGCGTGGGCCGGGTGGCGACGACGTCCCCGACCAGGGCGGGCCGGCCGTAGAAGCCGACGCAGGCGGCGAGGTCGACGTCCCCGCCGGAGAGCCGCCAGGCGTGGCTGCCGCCGAAGCAGAACCCGACGACCACGACGGGCAGGTCGGGCCGGTCGCGCCCGCGCAGGTGCGCGATCGCGGCGGTGACGTCGGAGTCGACGCCCGCGGCGGTCACGCGGGGCACGTGCTCCTGCCAGTCGAAGTCCGGCCCCCTGGTCCCGGCCTCCGGCACGCCCGCGGTGCGACCGAACCAGTCGACCGCGACGGCCGGCAGACCCGCCTCGGCGAAGCGCTCGGCGAGGGCGACGTAGTAGGGGTGCAGGCCGCGGACGTCGGGGAGCAGCACCACGCCGACCGAGGCCGTCCCGGAGGGGGCGGCCAGGGCGGCGGCGACCTCGGTGCCGTCAGCGGCGGTCAGCGTGAGCAGGCCGCGCTCGCCGACCGGCCCGGAGCGGGGCGGCGCCGGGGGGCGGCTGTCGGGGTCGTGGCACATGGGACCGGTTCTACCGGTGCGCCCCCCGGACCGCGCGTCAGCGGTCGGCCGCGGCGTCCGGGGCGTCGGGGTCGCCGCCGAAGATGCGGGCGGCCACCTCGCGCCGCGCCTCCGTCAGCCACGCGTGCTGGCGGTTGGCCTGCTCGATGAGGCCGTCGACGACCTCCGCGGCGACCCGGTCGTCGACGGCGGCCACCTCGCGCAGCGTCTCGAAACCGCTCCGCTTGGCCCGCACCGCCGAGGCGAGGAACTCGAACTCGACCAGGTCCGACAGCGGCGAGCGGGTCACCCAGCGCCCGTTGGGCTTGACCCGGCTGACCTTCTCCGCCGTCCAGAGCAGCACCTTCTTGATGTGCTGCACCGGCAGCCCGAGAGCGGAGATGACCCGCTCGAGCTCCTCGTTCTCCTCGTGCAGCTCCCGGCGCAGCTGCTCCAGCGGGGCCTCGTAGGCGCTGCCCCGGTGCACGCCGATCATCCGGCCGACCAGCTCGATGCCGCCGACGCTGGCCGCGAGGTGGTCGTTGAGGTAGACGGTGAGCAGGTCGGCGTTGCGCAGACCCGTGCTGGTCTCGGGCACGGCCACCTCCGGTGAGCGGGACATCGCACCCATTCTCGCCGCCCGGGGATCACCGCGCTCGACCGGTCCGGCTCAGCCCGCCGCCCGGTCGAGCAGCCGGGCGGCGGTGCGCCGCAGGTCGCGCTCGACCTCCCACTGGGCGGCCAGGAGCCGCTGGCCGACCGCCTGCCGGGAGATGCCGAGGGCCGCGGCCGCCCTCGCCTGCGTCCGCCCGGCGCACACGAGCTCGATCGCCTCCCACGCCTGGGCGCTGCGCCGCTGCACCAGCCCCGCCAGGGCGGTGAGGACGGCCTGCGCATCGGCTGCCTCGGCCGGGTCGGCCCCGCGGACCGCCAGCCGGGCCGGCCGCCGGCGGGCGGCCTCCAGCGCGCGCCGGGCGGCCGGCGCCGCGGCGCCGGGTCCCGCACCGGCGGGCCCCGCCCCGACCCCCACGGTCCGGCCGGGGCGGCGGACGAGCCGCAGGACCGCGTCGACCACCGCCTCGGACCCGTCGAGAACGGGCGGGACGGCGGGGTCCGGCCCGTCGACGGTGCCCAGCACGGCCACCACGAACGGCACGGGGAGAGCCTGGCACCCGGCACGCCCGCGACCCGGGAGCCGGGCCGGAGCGCCGCCGGCGGCGGGTCACGTCGCGGCGGCCACCTCGGGCGGGAAGCCGCCGGTGGCCACGGGCCCCCACCGCTCGACGGTCACGCGCAGCAGCGACTTGCCCTGCCGGGTCATGGCCGCCCGGTACTCGTCCCAGTCGGGGTGCTCGCCGCTGATGGCGCGGAAGTAGTCGACCAGCGGCTCGAGGGCCTCCGGCAGGTCCAGGACCTCCGCCCGGCCGTCGACCTGCACCCACGGGCCGTCCCAGTCGTCGGAGAGGACGCACAGGGAGACGGCGGGGTCCCGGCGGGCGTTGACCACCTTGGCCCGCGACGGGTACGTCGAGACGACCACGCGCCCCTGCCCGTCCAGGCCGCACGTCACCGGGGACAGCTGCGGGGACCCGTCGGAGCGGCGGGTGACCAGGAGCGCCCGGTGGCGGGGGCGCAGGAAGTCCTCGAGGGCGGCGCGGTCGACCCGGTCGGCGGTGGCGGTCTTCGGCATGGCCCGACGGTATGGCCCGACGGCGCGACGCGCCCGGGAGATCGTTTCCGGACCCGGTCGCGGGTACATGCTCGTGTCGTGATCGATCGCATGAGGCTCCGCTCCGGCCGGTCCGCCCGGGCCGACGTCCCCCACGACCGCCGCGACGCCTCCCCCGGGGACGAGGCGGCGCAGGAGGCGGCATCGCGGGACGCGGCGCGCGACCCGGGCCGCGCCGAGGCCCGGACTCCGGCGCCGGCCGAGGGCCGCGGGCCCCGGCTGCGCGCCGCCGTCCGGTCGCTGGCCGTGATCAGCGCCCAGCTGCTGCTCATCGTGGCCGCGGTCGTCGTGCTCGGCTGGGTGGCCGGGCGGTTGTGGGTCATCCTGCTGCCGATCGTGCTCGGCCTGCTGTTCGCGACGGTCCTGTGGCCGCCGGCCCGCTTCCTGCGCAAGCACCGCTGCCCGCCGGCGCTCGCGGCGGTCGTCGTCCTGCTGGGCTTCCTCGCCGCCATCGGCGGGCTGATCGCCTGGATCGCCCCGTCGGTGGTCGACCAGGGCCAGGAGCTCGCCGACGCCGCCACCGCCGCGCTGGAGGACATCCAGGAGTGGCTGCAGGGCCCGCCGTTCAACCTCGGGCAGGACCAGATCGGCCAGTACGTCGACCAGGCCATCAACTCGGTCCAGGCCAACGCCCAGAGCATCGCCGGCGCCGCGGTCACCGGCGCCTCGGCGATCGGGAACGGGCTGATCAACCTGGTCCTCGCCCTGGTGCTGGCGTTCTTCTTCATCAAGGACGGCCCGCGCTGGACGCCGTGGCTCTCGGCGCAGACCGGCCCGAAGGCCGCCCCGCACGTGGCCGCGCTGTCCTACAAGACCTGGACCACGCTGTCGGAGTTCATCAAGCAGCAGGCGCTGGTCGGCTTCGTCGACGCCTTCTTCATCGGGCTGGGGTTGTGGATCCTCGGCGTCCCGCTGGTGCTGCCGCTGGCGGTGCTGACGTTCTTCGGCGCCTTCATCCCGATCATCGGTGCCTTCGTCGCCGGCGGGTTCGCCGTGCTGATCGCGCTGGTCAGCAACGGGTGGACGACGGCGCTCATCGTGCTCGGCATCGTCATCCTCGTGCAGCAGATCGAGGGCAACGTCCTGCAACCGGTCATCCAGGGGCGCGGGTTCAACCTGCACCCCGCCGTGGTCATCCTGGCGGTGACCGCGGGGGCCAGCCTGGCCGGGATCATCGGCGCCTTCCTCGGCGTGCCCGTGGCGGCGCTCATCGCGGTCGTCTACCGGTACGTGCGCGACGAGCTCGACGGTCGCTCGCCCGAGGTCACCGAGGACGGCGACCGGCCGCGGGTCACCGGCGACGAGGAGCACGCCCGCGTGGTGCACGACCCGGTGGGGGACGGCGGCGACGGCGGCGCCCCCGAGCGGGGCTGACCCCGGGGCCGGGAATGCCGCGCGCGCCCGGGGGCTTGTCCGTGCAGGACACGACGGAGGAGGAGCCGTGCGCCACCACCCGGAGGACCTCGTGGAGTTCCTGCCCGAGGCCGAGCCGCTGCTGGGCCGCGAGGCCGCCGGCTCCCCCGGCGAGCGGCGCGGGCTGGTGCTGGTCCACGACCTCGCCGGGGAGTTCGACGCCGCCCACGCCGGTGCGCTGGCCGGCTCGCACCTGCTGGCCTCGCTGCCGTCGCGGGTGATCGCCCGCTTCGACGCCGACAGCCTGGTCGACTACCGCGCCCACCGGCCGCGGATGACCTTCGACGGCGACCACTACGAGTCCTACACCGCCCCGGAGATCCTGCTGCACGCGGTGGAGGACGACGCCGGCGAGACCTTCCTGCTGCTGCACGGCGCCGAACCCGACTTCGCCTGGGAGGCGTTCGTCGCCGCGGTGACCGCGGCGGTCCAGCGGCTGGGCGTGACCCGCGTGGTGGCCCTCCAGGCCATCCCGATGCCGGTCCCCCACACCCGCCCGGTGACCGTGACCGCGCACGCCACGCGGCGTGCCCTCATCGAGTCCTACCCGGTCTACTGGGGCGAGGTGCGCATCCCCGGCAGCGTGGCGGCGCTCCTGGAGCTGCGCCTGGGCGAGGCCGGGGTCGACGCCCTCGGCGTCGCGGCGCACGTCCCGCACTACCTGGCGCAGGCGACCTTCCCCGCCGCCTCGCTGACGCTGCTCGAGCACCTCGGCCGGCTGACCGGGCTGATCCTGCCGACCGAGGCCCTGCAGGAGGCCGCCGAGACCCACCGGACCGAGGTCGACGAGCAGATCGCCCGCTCGCCGGAGAACACGTCCGTGGTGGCGGCGCTGGAGCAGCAGTACGACCAGTTCGCCGCCGCGCGCGAGGGCAGCGACCTGCTCAGCGACCTCGGGGAGGTCCCCAGCGGCGAGGAGATCGGCGCGGAGTTCGAGCGCTTCCTGGCCGAGCAGGACCGCCGCGGCGACTGACCCCGGCCGCCGGGCGACCGACCCCGGCCGCCGGGGTGGGTCGGCTCAGGTCCGGACGGCGCGCGCCAGGCTGATGCCGAGGGCGCCGAGCACCCCGACGCCGGCGAAGACGTAGAAGCCCCAGGGGAAGGCCAGGCCGGCCGCGTACAGGGCGCCGGTGAGCACGGGGCCCACGATGGCGCCGACCCGCCCGGCCCCCGCCGACCAGCCCAGCGCGGTCGCCCGCAGCTGCGGCGGGTTGTTGGCGCTGACGAAGGCGTAGACCAGCACCTGCGCGCTGAACACGAAGCACCCGGTGAGGAGGACGAGGGCGTAGAGGCCCACCGTAGGCAGCCGCACGGACAGCAGCGCGAGGAACAGCGCACCCCCGGCGAACCACGCGATCCCGGCCCGCCGGGCGCCGACGCGGTCGGCCACGGCGCCGGCGACGAGCAGACCGGCTATCGCACCGACGTTGAGCACGAGCAGGAAGGCGAGCGCCGTGCCGAGCTCGTAGTCGGCCTCGCGCATGATGGTGGGCAGCCAGGTGTTCAGCCCGTAGACCAGCAGCAGGCCCATGAACGAGGTCACGCCGATGGCCAGGGTGTTGCGCAGGTGCTCGCCGGTGAACAGCAGCGAGAGCCGGAACGACGCGCCGCCGGCGACCGGGTCCTGCCGGGGGCGGGGCGCGGGCGGGGCCTCCAGCCGATAGCGGCGGGCGACGTCCTCGGCCTCCTCCCGGCGGCCCTGCGAGAGCAGGAACGCCGCCGACTCCGGCAGGTGGCGCAGCATGACCGGCACCAGCAGCAGGCCGGGCAGGCCGCCGACGACGAACATCCAGCGCCAGCCGACCGGCTCGACCACGACGATGGCCAGCGCGGCGGTCACCACCGCACCGACGTGGTACCCGGTCATGACGGTGGTCGTCGCCCGCCCGCTGCGACCGGCGCGGGTGAACTCGTTGACCATCGCGATGGCGGTGGGCAGGCAGCCGCCGAGGCCGAGCCCGGCGAGGAAGCGGAACACCCCGAAGACGCCCGGGCCCGGCGCGACCGCGCAGAGCAGGGTGAACAGCGAGAAGGAGGCCACCGCGCCGATCAGCGCCCGGCGCCGGCCGATCGCGTCGGTGATCGACCCGACGAGCAGGGCGCCGATCATCATGCCGACGAGCCCGACCGTGACCACGAGGGTCGACGCGGTGCCCCCCAGCCCCCACTCCTCCGGGGTCTGCAGGGTCGGCAGGACCGCACCCACCACGACCAGGTCGAAACCGTCGAGGAGCACCGCGATCCAGCAGAGCGGGGCCACCCAGCCGGCCGCCCGGGCCGCCGTCCCCCGCGTCGACGCCGACGTGCCGATCTGTCGACCCACGTCCCCTCCCCGTGCCCGGTCCGTACGACGGGACACTGGGTGCGCAGCGGACGCCTGTCGAAACCAGCCCTTCCACCCACCGGGAGACCGGACCGGACGGACGGTGGCCGGCCGGGACCCGGGACCGGCCCGCGGCCCGCCGCGGTCGTGCCGGGTCAGGCGAAGACGATCGTCCGGTCACCCTCGACGATGACCCGGTCCTCGACGTGCCAGGTGACCGCCTGGGCCAGGACCTGGCGCTCGACGTACCGGCCGATCCGGCGCATGTCCTCGACCGTCGCGCGGTGGTCGACGCGGGCGACCTCCTGCTCGATGATCGGCCCGGCGTCGAGGTCCGGGGTGACGTAGTGCGCGGTCGCGCCGATGAGCTTGACCCCGCGGTCGTGCGCCGCCTGGTACGGGTTCGCGCCGACGAAGGCCGGCAGGAAGCTGTGGTGGATGTTGATCAGGCGCTCGGGGAAGCGCGCGCAGAACTCCGCCGACACGATCTGCATGTAGCGGGCGAGCACGACGAGATCGACGTCCCCCACCAGCTCCAGTGCCCGCTGCTCGGCCTCCGGCTTGGTGCCGGGCGTGACCGGGACGTGGTGGAAGGGGACCCCGGCGCCGCGGGCCACCGGCTCGAGGTCGGGGTGGTTGGAGACGACGCAGGCGATCTCCGCCTGCAGGTCCCCGGCACGGACCCGGTACAGCAACTCCTGCAGCGCGTGATCGGTCCGGCTGACGAACACCGCCAGCCGAGGTCGGTGCGCCACCTCGGTCAGCCGCCAGGTCATCTCCCACTGCCGGGCGAGGAGGTCCAGCGCCCCCTCGAGCTGGTGCCGGCGGGCAGCGAGGTCCGCGAGGACGAACTCCAGCCGGAGCGTGAACGTGCCGCCCACCGGGTCCGAGGAGTGCTGCTGCGAGTCGGTGATGTTCGCGCCGACGTCGGCGAGGAGCCGGGAGAGGACGGCGACGATGCCCGGCCGGTCGGGGCACCGGACGACGAGGCGTCCCACGTCGGTCAGCCGCGCGTCGGGGGGACGGGGACTCGGCGGGAGCGGAGCGGACACGGGAAGGGAGGATGGCAGACCCTCGGTCGCGGTGCTGTCACCGGTCGCAGCACCGTCACCGGTCGCCGGGTCAGAACGGCAGTCAGCGGCGCAGGGACGCAGGCGCGGTCGTCGAGGTGGCGGCTCGGCGGGAAGTGCGGGAGCGAGGCGGGCGGGAGCCAGGCGGGCATGCACCGGGCGGACGACCCGCTCGGGCCGCGGACCTCAGGCCGGCGGCAGGACGGCGCGCCGGGCCCCGGCGACGTCGAAGAGGTCGCCGTACTCCTCGACCCGGGCCAGCACCTCCTCGGTCCGGAACCGCAGCAGCCCCGGGTCGGCGCCGTCGAGGACCGCCTCCACCTCGTCCCAGCCGATCGGCGTGGACACCGTCGCGTCCGGTCGGGCCCGCATGGAGTACGGGGCCACCGTGGTCTTCGCCGGGTTGTTCTGGCTCCAGTCGACCAGCACCTTCCCCGGGCGCAGGGCCTTCTCCATGCGCCACACCACCCGGTCGGGGGTCTGCGCGGACAGCTCCTGGGCGAGCGCCCTGGCGTAGCGGCTCGGGTGCTCCCGGTCGGTCACCCGGATCGGGGCGTAGACCTGCATCCCCTTGGAGCCGGAGGTCTTCACCACGGGGTCGAGCCCGTCGTCGAGCAGGCGCCCGCGCAGCCGGTCGGCGACCGCGCAGCACTCGCGGAGCCCGGCGTCCGGCCCGGGGTCGAGGTCGAGGACGAGCAGGTCGGGCAGCGCGGGCTGCAGGCGGCTGCCCACCTGCCACTGCGGGACGTGCAGCTCCAGCGCGGCGAGGTTGGCCGCCCAGGCCAGGTCGGCGACGGTCTCCAGGACGACCATGTCGAGGGTCTCGCGACCGCGGGAGGACCCCGGGCTGGGGATCCGCACGCGGCGCACCCAGTCCGGCGCGTGCCGGGCGCTGTTCTTCTCGAAGAAGGCCTGGCCCTCGACGCCGTCCGGCCAGCGGGTGAAGGTCACCGGCCGGCCCGACAGGTGCGGCAGCAGGACCGGGGCGACGCGCACGTAGTAGTCGATGACCTGCGCCTTGGTGAACGAGACCTCGGGGAAGAGCACCTTCTCCAGGTTCGAGACGTGCAACTGCCGCCCCTCCACCCGCACCAGCTGCCGGCTCACGTGACCACCGGTACCCGGTTCACCACTCCTCGACCACGTCCTCGGGGGCCACGTCGTCCCGCAGCCCCCTCCAGGACGGGTGGCGCATCCGGCCGTCGGCGGTCCAGACGGCGAAGGCGACCTCTCCGACCAGCTCCGGCTCCACCCAGCGGGCGTCCCGGGTCACCTCCCGCGGCAGGGCGTCGGCGAACGGCGACGTCCGCCGTGGGGTGACCAGCCCGCCGATGTCGCGCAGCGCCTGCGCGGTGAAGCCGGTGCCCACGTGCCCGGCGTAGACCAAGCGCCCCGCGTCGTCGTGGACGCCGACCAGCAGCGACCCCACACCCCCGGCCCGGCGCCCCTGCCCCGGCCGCCACCCCCCGACCACCACGGCCTGCGTGCGGAGGTTCTTCACCTTCCGCCAGTCGGGGCCGCGCACGCCCGCCCGGTACGGCGAGTCCAGCCGCTTGGCGACGACGCCCTCCAGCCCGTTCTCCCGGCTGGCGGCCAGGACCGAGGCCCCGCCCCCGCGGAACCACGGGGTGGTCACCCACCGCTCCCCGGTCGGGGCGAGCCCGTCGAGCCGTGCCCGCCGCTCGGCGTAGGGCCGCTCGGTGAGGTCCTCCCCATCGAGGGCGAGCAGGTCGAACACCAGGTAGGTGACCGGCGCCGCCGCGGCCATCCGGGCCACCTCGGGCCCGGTGCGGTGCATGCGGCCCTGCAGCACCCCGAAGTCCGGCCGGCCGGCGGGGTCGAGCGCGACGACCTCCCCGTCGAGCACCGCCTCGCGGCCGCTCAGGGCCGTCGGGAGCCGGGTCAGCTCCGGGTAGCGGACGGTGATCTCGGTGCCGCTGCGCGCCCACAGCGCCGGTCGCCCGTCGGCGACGACGGCGACGGCCCGGACGCCGTCCCACTTGAACTCGTAGCCCCAGCGCCGGTCCTCCGCGGCGGGCGGCAGCTCCCCGGCGGTGGCCAGCATCGGCGTCGGCGCCGCCGGCACCGCCCGCCCGGCCGGGGGGACCGACCGGGCGGTGCGCGCCGGGTCCCGCCCCACGCGCTGCTCGGCGGGCGGGTCCCCGCGGCGGGTCCGGGCGGGCACCTCAGGCGCTGCGGCGGGCCCGCTTGGCCGGCTGCTCGTCGGTGCCGGTGGCCTTCTTCGCCGTCGCCTTCCGCGCCGTCGCCTTCCGCGCCGTGGTCTTCCCCGCGGTGGCCTTCTTCGCCGTCGCCTTCCGCGCGGGCGCCTTCTCGGCGGCGGGCTTCTCCGCGGTGGCCTTCTCCGCGGTGGCCTTGCGCGCCGCGCGCCGCGTCGGGGCCTCGTCGTCCCCCGGCGAGGACGCCGCGCCCCGCCGGGCGGGCGTCGCCTTCCGTGCCGCGGTGGCCTTCTCGGCGGGGGCCCGCCGGGCCGGCGCCTCCTCCTCGGCGCCGCCGCGGGCCGCCTCGACGCTGCGGCGCAGGGCGCTCATGAGGTCGACGACCGCGGCGCCGGAGTCGGCGGTCTCGGGCAGGGGCTGCACGTCCCCGCCGGTCTGCTTGGCCTCCAGCAGGGCGGTCATCGCCACGCGGTAGTCGTCGGTGAACTCGGCGGGGTCGAAGTCGCCGGTCATCGACCCGATGAGCGCCTCGGCCATCTGCAGCTCCTGCGGCCGGGGCGCGACGTCCTCGTCCAGGAAGGCGAAGTCGGGACGGCGGATCTCGTCGGGCCAGCGCATCGTGTGCAGCACGAGCACGCCCTCGCGGACCCGCAGCGCCGCGAGCGACTCCCGCTGGCGCAGCGCGATCTTCGTGATGGCCACCCGGCCGGCGTTCTCCAGGGCGTCGCGCAGCAGCACGTAGGGGCGCGTCGCCGGGCCGTCGGGTTCCAGGTAGTACGTCTTCTCGAAGTGGATCGGGTCGATCTCCTCCTGGTCGACGAACTGCAGGACCTCGATCTCCCGCCGGGTGGCCAGCGGCAGCTCGTCGAAGTCCTCGTCGGTCAGGACGACCAGCTGCCCGTCGGGCAGCTCGTAGCCCTTAGCGATGTCGCGGTACTCGACCTCCTCGCCGTCGATCGAGCAGACCCGCTTGTACTTGATCCGCCCCCCGTCGGTGACGTGCACCTGGTTGAAGCGGATGTCCTTGTCCTCGGTGGCGGAGTACAGCTTCACACCGATGCTGACCAGGCCGAACGACACCGCCCCACGCCAGATCGACCGCATGCCGCTCTCCTCGCCAGGTGCACCGTCCTCGCCGCGGCGGGGAAGACCGGGCGGCCAAGATCACAGGATAGGCGCGGGTGGGGGGCCGTGGCAGCCCGAGCCGCCCGCCGTCCTCCCGACGGGTCAGCCGCCGTCCTGCCCGCCGCCCCCCGTGCCGGCGCTCTGCACCGCGTCGTAGGCGAACTGCAGGACGTCGGACCCCGCGACCGCGGTCATGGTCAGCGCGGCCAGCCGGGTGGCCCGGGGCGCGGCGACGTAGCTGAGCACGAAGCCGGTCCCGACCCACTGCGCCAGGCAGAACGGGCAGGTCACCAGCTCGCCGACGGCGTGCTTCCAGCCGTGCTCCACGCGGACGCCCTCGGCCAGCTCCGCCTCCCCGGAGGCCCCGCCGAAGCTGGCGAACGGCGCGCGCAGCGGGCTGGTCACCGGGTCCTTCGCGATCCGCCGGGCCAGCCGGAAGGTCCCGACGGTGAGCAGCACGGCGTCGCCGAGGGGGATCCGGTCCGGGAGCGGCCGGCCGGAGGCCCGCACCGCCGCCGCGGCCGCGGCCACCACCGTCGTGTAGACGCTCATGGCGCCCAGGAACCCGCCGAGCGGGCGGTCCTCCCCGTGGCTGTAGGCGTGCTGCTGGGCGCGGGCCCACCGGCGCACCGGCGCACCGATGCGTTGGACGTCGTCTGCGATCGCCATGGGTTGCGCGCTACCCGTCCACCCGCGGCGGCATGCGGCCGACGCCACGCATGGGCCGGGGGCGGTCGGGTAGGCGCACGTGCAGTCGGCGGCCGGGACCGGCCGCACCCCGAGACGAGCACCGCCTGACGAGGAGGCACCGCATGACCCAGCCCGAGGGCCAGACCGCCCGCGACGTGTTCCCCGAGGACGAGGGCGTCCCCGAGGTCTCGCAGGACGACTCGCCCACCCAGCGGCGCAACGAGGACCCGGAGTTCGCCCCCGTCCCGCGGGAGGACCCCGGCGCCAGCGTGGACATCGGGACCACGGCCTTCGAGCAGTCCGAGGGCGAGTCGCTGACCGGCCGCCTCGACCGGGAGGTGCCGGACGTGCAGCCCGGGGTACGGACCGCCGAGGACCCCGAGCGGGCCTCGGTGCAGCTGGAGCAGGACACCTCGACCACCCCGGAGTCGGACTCCGGGACCAACCGGACCGCGGACGACGTCGAGGCCGCCGGCGACCTGCCGGTGGGCGGGGAGAGCGCCGAGGAGGCCGCCGTCCACACGACGGACGGCTGAGGCGGCGCTCCCCGCTCCCGGGGACCGGTCCGGCGCTCCTCCGGAGCAGGCCCGCGGGCGACCCCGGCGGGGGGCCGGGGGCGGCACGACGGTGTGACACGGCGACGACGACCGTCGCCGTGGGTTGGCGCGTGGCCTGGGCTGTGTCTACTTTGGTGCAGCGGTTGAGCAGGCAGCCGCTCGCGTGCCGGAACCGACCCGGCACGCAGACGACCGGCAACGTGCGCAGACGGGGGCCACCACGCCGCGCGTCCGCCCCGGCGGTAGATTGGCCGGGCGGTAGCGCCGCGGGGCGCCGCCGCTGAGAGGAGCTCAGCCCGTGACCACATCCGACCTGCCAGCCGAGGGGCAGTCCGACGTGCCGGCCGACGGCGCCGAGGCGCCCTTCGACGACGTGATCACGCTGTCGACCGCCACGAGCGAGGACGGCGAGGTCACGGTGACGGTCGTCGGTGAGGTCGACACGTTCACCGCGCCCGTGCTGCGGTCCTCGCTCGACACCCAGCTCGAGCAGCAGCCGAAGGCCCTGGTGATCGACCTGTCCGGGGTGCAGTTCCTGGGCTCCGCGGGCCTCGCCGTCCTGGTGGAGACCCAGAAGTCGGCCCGCTCCCGCGACGTCGACCTGCGCCTGGTCGCGACCACCCGGGCGGTCACCCGCCCGCTGGAGGTCACCGGCCTGATCGACCTGTTCACGATCGTCGACGGCAGCGCCCGCTGACCACCCGCCCGGGCCGACCGGCCCGGGACGACCCGCGCGACGAGGCCCCGCTCCGGCGGGGCCTCGTCGCGTCGTGCGTCAGGCGCTGAGCAGGGCGCAGACCGCCGCCTCCACGACCCGCTGGGCCTCCCGGTCGTCGTCCGCCCCGGCCGCCTCGGTGAGCGCGTCGGCCACCGTCTCGCCGTTCTCGTACCGGTCCACCACGCGCGGGTCGACGTAGCTGGCCTTGCAGACCGCGGGCGTGTTCCCCAGCTGCTCGGCCACCTCCCGGTAGGCGGCGTTGACCGTGCGCTTGCGCGCGGTCCGGCTGCGCGGGGGCGGCGCCTCGGCCAGCCGGGCGGCCATCAGCACCGTGGCGTTCCACGTGCGGAAGTCCTTGGCGGTGATCTCGGCGCCGCTGACCTCCTTGAGGTAGGCGTTGATCTCGTCGCTGGTGACGTCGCGCCACCCGTCCGGGGTCTCGTAGGCCAGGAGCTCCTCGCCGGTGTCGTCGGGCCGCTCGAGCAGGTGCCGGACGACGGTGGCCGTGGGCCGGTCGACGATCTCCACCTCCCGCTCGATGCCCCCCTTGGCCGTGTAGCGGAAGAACGTCCGCTCCCCGCGGACGGTGACGTGCTCCCGCCGCAGGGTGGCCAGGCCGTAGGTGCCGTTCTCCTCGGCGTACTCCTCGCTGCCGATGCGGAAGGTGCCCAGGTCCAGCAGGCGCAGGGCGCAGGCGAGCACCCGTTCCCGGTTCAGCCCCCGGGTCCGCAGCGCCGCCGCGATCGAGTCGCGGACGTCGGGCAGCTGGTGGGCGATCTCCAGCACCCGCTCGTGCTTCTCGGCGTCCCGCTTGGCGCGCCACGCGTCGTGGTAGCGGTACTGGCGGCGGCCGGCGGCGTCCAGCCCCGTCGCCTGGATGTGCCCGTTGGGCCAGGGGCAGATCCACACCTCGCGCCAGGCCGGGGGGATCGCCAGGGCGCGCAGCCGGTCGAGCCGGTCGTCCCTGATCAGCGCCCCGGTCTCGTCGTAGTAGGCGAACCCGCGCCCGGCCCTCCGTCGACGCCACCCGGGGCCGTGCACGTCGCTGCGCCGCAGTCTCACGGGCGGTGGATGCGCACCGCGGGCCCCGGTCAAACGGGGACGGCGGCGCGTTCCCCCTCAGCGCAGCTCGACCAGGCCCCCGAGGCCGCTGATGAGGAGCACGTGGCGGGTGACCCCGCCCTCCGGGGCGTGCACGACCAGCCGCCAGCCCTCGCCCGACGCGATCCGGGCCATGGCGAGGACGACGCGCACCGCCGCGCTGCTGAAGAGGGTGACCCCGGCCAGCTCCAGCTCGACCTCACCGGTCCCCCCGTGGCTGGCCTCCAGCAGCCGGATCCGCAGCTGCTCGGCGCTGACCACGTCGACCTCGCCGGCGACCCGCACCACCGGGCGGGCGCCGGAGCGGTCGACGGCGACCGCGGCCGCGGCCGGACCGCCGTGGCGCTCCTCGGGCTGCTCGGGCCCGTGCCGCAGCCGCATGTTCAGCGTGACCGTGGTGCCGTGCTCACCCTGCAGGACCACCCCGTCGACGAGCTGCCGCATGATGAGCAGCCCCCGCCCGCGGTCCCCCGGGTCCCGGTCCGGAGGCTTCCACCGGCCCTCGTCCCGGACCGTCACGGTGAGCAGCCCGTCGACGTCGACGGCCGCGGTGACCAGCATCCGGCCGGGCTCGGTCCCGCGGTAGGCGTGCTCGACGGCGTTGGCGCAGGCCTCCCCGACGGCGACCATGACCCCGACCCGGTCCTGCTCCCCCATGCCCAGCCCGGTCAGCCACGCGCTCAGGTGCCGCCGCACCCGCGGCAGCGAGGCGGGGACGGCGGTCAGCTCCAGCGCGAGCGGCCGGAGCCGGTCGGCCGGCCGGTGGGCCACGAGGACGGCGACGTCGTCGGGCTGCTCGGAGGTCAGGAGCTCCCCGGCCACGGCGGCGGCCAGCCCCGCCGGCCCGTCCCCCTGCAGCGCGCCGGGCCGGCCGACCACCTCGCGCGCCGCCTCGGCCAGCCGGGCCATGCTGTCGGCCGGGTGCTGGCCCGCGGTGGCCAGCGCGCCGTCGGAGTAGAGCACCAGCGTCGCCCCGGGCTCGAGCACGGCGGTGGAGACGACCGTGGGGACACCGGGCACGCTGCCCAGCGGGGGGCGGGCCACCAGCGGCAGCGGCGCGCTGCGGCCGTCAGGGTGCACGACCAGGGGCGTCGGGTGACCGGCGGCGGCGTACACCAGCCGCCCGGTGCCGGCCTCCAGCAGCCCGTAGAAGACCGAGGCCCCCTCGACGTCCTCCATCTGCGCGGCGAAGGCGTCGAGGGCGCCGATCACCGCCGCGGGGGTCGGGTCGCGCAGCGCCGCCGAGCGCATGGCGCCCCGGAGCCGGCTCATCGCGCCCACGGCCGGGACGCCGGAGCCGACCGCGTCGCCCACGACCACCCCGACCCGCCCGGAACCGAGCGGGACGGCGTCGTACCAGTCGCCGCCGGCCGCGCGCACCGACGAGGCGCGGTGGTAGCTGCCGGAGAGCCGGATGTCGGGCAGCAGCGGGAGGGAGGGCGGCAGCAGGGACAGCTGGACCTGGTCGACGAGGTCCGGCGGCGCCCCGCCGGGGTCGTCGTCCTCGAGCAGCACGAGGACGCCCGGGGAGCCGGCCACCCGGACCGGCTGGAGGACCGCCGTCCCGGTGCCGCCGTCGACCGCCCCGGCCACGGTCTCGGGGTGGCCGGTCCGCAGCACGGCCTGGGCCAACTCGGCCACGGGGCGGCCGTCGACGGCGGGCAGCACCTCGCCGATGGGCCCGCGCTCGCGGGCCCGGGCGTTGGCCCACACCGGCTCGAGGCCGGGGCCGCTCAGGACGAAGACGGCAGCGGGCGCGGACTCGAGCGCCGCGGCCAACGCGTGGGCGCCCTCGTCCGCGTCGGGACGGGGCCCGGGCGGCCCGTCGTCGTGGCTGGCGTTCATCTGCGAACAGGGAACAACAGGCCCTCGGGCCCGGCAACCGGGCGGTTCTGCCCGTTTGGCCGCCCGTCGCGCCGGGTAGGACTCGCCGCCGGTGCGCCGCGAGCGGCGCCGACGCCACCGGCCGCCAGCGGCGGTGGGGCAGGATGGGACGGGAGCACGCGACGGACGACCGGCGCGGCGACGAGGACGAGCACGAGGAGCGGACGACGGATGGTGGACTCGAGGGGTGCCCTCGCGCACGACGGGCGGCGCGCCGAACGGCTGGAGCTCCGGGTGCCCACCACCGCGTCCCAGCTGCCCGCGGTGCGGGCCATGGCCGGCGACCTCGCCATCCGCATGGACTACGACCTCGACGCGGTGGAGGACCTCCGGCTGGCCGTCGACGAGGCCTGCGCCACCCTGGCCGCGCTGGTCGACGGTGAGGCGCGGCTGACCGTCGTCTTCGAGGCCAGCCGCTCCGGGCTGCACATCGAGGCCTGGGTGCCGACCGCCGAGGGCACCGATGTGCCGCGGGACGGCTTCGGCTGGACGGTGCTGGAGACGCTGGTGGACGGCGTCGACGCCGGCCGCGCCACCCAGGCCACGGTCCCGGCGGGTGACGGCAGCGACAGCCCCGTCGCGCTCATCGCCCTGGACAAGTACCTGCCTGGCCAGCACCCCGACCGCGCGGCCGGCAACCCCGGCCACGACGTCACGGTCGTGCGGTGACCCGGGCGACCGCCCGGGACCACCGCTCCGTGGAGGAGGACACCCTGCGCGACGACCAGTCCCCGACCGACCCGCGGGGGATGCAGGCAGCGGTGCCGGCCGAGGACGGACCGGTCGTCCCCGACCCCCGGTCCGAGCCGGCCGCGGCCGGGGAACCCCGCGCCGACGAGCCCGGTGCCGGGGAACCCCGTGCCGGGGAACCCCGTGCCGACGAGCCCGGTGCGGAGGGTGCCGGCGCCGACCCGGCACCGGTCTCCGACAACCGCCGCCGCGCCGAGCGGACCGCGCCGCTGTTCGCCGAGCTGGCCACGCTGGACAAGGACGACCCGCGCCGCGAGCGGGTGCGCGAGCAGCTGGTCGAGGAGCACCTGCCGCTGGTGCGGCACTTCGCGCGGCGCTTCAGCAACCGCGGCGAGCCCTTCGACGACCTCCTCCAGGTGGGCACCCTCGGCCTCATCGCCGCCATCGACCGGTTCGACCCGACCCGCGGGGTGGAGTTCCTCTCCTTCGCCGTCCCGACCATCACCGGGGAGATCAAGCGGCACTTCCGCGACCAGGGCTGGTCGGTGCGGGTCCCCCGCCGGCTGCAGGAGCTGCACCTGTCGCTCAACGCGGCGGTCGGCGAGCTGGCGCAGAAGAACGGTCGCGCCCCCACGCCGTCCGAGCTGGCCGAGCACCTCGGCATCCCGCGCGAGGACGTGCTCGAGGGCCTGGCCGTCGCCAACGCCTACCGCAGCAGCTCGCTCGACGAGCGGCTCTCCGGCGAGGACGACTCCCCCACGCTGGCGGCCACGCTCGGCGAGGAGGACGCCGCGCTGGAGGGCGTGGAGTACCGGGAGTCGCTGCAGCCGCTGCTGGCCACCATCCCCGCCCGCGAGCGGCGCATCCTCATCCTGCGGTTCTTCGGGAACATGACCCAGTCGCAGATCGCCGCGGACATCGGCATCTCGCAGATGCACGTGTCCCGGCTGCTCTCGCAGACCCTGGCCAAGCTGCGCGAGGGCCTGCTCAGGGACTGAGGAAGGACCCCGTCCTCCCCACCCTTCGCAGGCTCAGGGCGGTACCCGGGACGGGGCCGCGGCCAGGAGCCGCCCCCGGCCCGCGCGGAACCCTGCGGTCACGCCCTCCTCGGGGGGCCCTGCGGGCCCCCGCTCGTCGAGCCCTCGTCGAGCCGTAGCGGCGGGGTCAGGTCTCCCGGGCGTCTCGCGGCGGGCCCTCGCTGGGGGCGTCGGGGGCGGCGAACCGCTCCCGGACGACGGGGTCCGCGGCCGGCCCGCTCTCCCGGACGTCCTCGGTGACCTCCGACAGGGACGGCGGCGTCGGGACGGCGGGCGCGGTGTCGGCGATGCTCGACAGCTCGATGCGGGCCTCGGGCTGGTCGGCCGCACGGGGCAGCGAGGACTCGAACCAGCCGCTGGTGTCCATGTCCGCGGTGGGGCGCGCGGAACCGTTCGTCGAGGGGTCGACGTCCATCCACGAGCTGCCGTCGCCGTCGGCCCCGCCGAGCTTGGCGAGGCCCTCGAGGGCCTTGCTGAACTCGCTCGGCACGATCCACATCTTGTTGGCGTCGCCCTGGGCGATCTGCGGCAGGGTCTGCAGGTACTGGTAGGCCAGCAGCCCCTGGTCGGGCTTGCCGTCGTGGATGGCCTGGAACACCGTCTCGATCGACTTCGCCTGGCCCTGGGCCTGCAGGAACAGCGCCGCCCGCTCGCCCTCGGCCCGCAGGATGCGGCTCTGCCGGTCGGCCTCGGCCTCCAGGATCGCGGACTGCTTGCGCCCCTCGGCCGACAGGATGGCCGAGGCCTTCTCGCCCTCGGCGGTGGTGATCGCCGACTGCCGGGCGCCCTCCGCCTGCAGGATCATGGCCCGCTTGTCACGGTCGGCCCGCATCTGCTTCTCCATCGAGTCCTGGATGGAGTGCGGCGGGTCGATGGCCTTGATCTCCACACGGGCCACGCGCAGGCCCCACGGCCCGGTGGTCCCGTCGAGCACCTCGCGCAGCTGGCTGTTGATGCCGTCGCGGCCGGTGAGCGCCCCCTCGAGGTTCAGACCTCCCACGACGTTGCGCAGCGTCGTGGTGGTGAGCTGCTCCATGCCGGTGATGTAGTTGGCGATGCCGTAGGTGGCCAGCCGCGGGTCGGTGACCTGGAAGTAGACGACGGTGTCGATGCCGACCTGCAGGTTGTCGGCGGTGATCACCGGCTGCGGCGGGAAGGACACCACCTGCTCGCGCAGGTCGATCGTGGCCCGCACCCGGTCGATGAACGGCACGAGGATGGACAACCCGGGTGACAGCGTGCGGCTGTACCGGCCCAGCCGCTCGACCACCTTGGCCTGCGCCTGCGGCACGATCGTCACGCTCTTGGCGACGATCACGACCAGGAGAAGCGCCACCACGATGAGGGCGATGAGTGCGGGCTCCACGGGGTTCCCTTCGTCGGAGGAGTCGGGCCGGCGGGCGGTGCCGGCGGGTCAGCGGAGCTCGAGCGCGTCGCCGACGACCGCGGTCGCGCCGTCGACCTGGAGGATGCGCACGGTCGCCCCGACCGGGTAGTGCTCGCCGCCGAACTGGGTGCGCGCGCTCCACTCGTCGGCCCCGAGGCGGATCCGCCCGCCGTGGCTGTCGACGGCGCGGGTCACCTGCGCGGTGCGGCCGACCAGCGCGGCGACGCCGTCGAGCTGCTCGGGGGTGCCCTCGGCCAGGTGCCGCTTGGCCACCGGCCGGACCAGGACCAACAGCAGCGCCGACACCACGATGAACCCGACCAGCTGCAGGACGACCGGACCGCCCAGCAGGGCGACGGCCAACCCCCCCGCGGCGCCCCCGGCGAACATCAGCAGGACGAAGTCCCCGCTCGCCATCTCCCCCGCGGCGAACAGGCCGGAGGCGATCAGCCACAGCAGCCAGGCGTCCACGTCCCCACTCTCCCACCCCCGGGGGCCCTCATGATCGATCCCACCACGGCCGTCCCCACACCGGGGGGCACGGCGCCCGCCGGGCGCGCCGCGGGGCCCGTCTAGCCTCGACCGGGTGCGCGACTTCCCCGCCGGCCGGTTCGCGGCCTGGGCGACCGCCTGGCTCGCCGGCCGCACCTCCTACGACCAGGCGCTCGACGCCGTCTCCGCCGACGCCGCGCACCGGGTGACCGGCCTGCCCGGCAGCACCGGTGCGGTGCCCCTGGGCGCGGCCCTGACCGCCCTGCGCGGGCTCGGCGAGCAGCGGTTCCGGCTCGTGCTGCCCGTGCCCGGGGACGTCCGCGGGCTGCCGCGGGTCCCCGGCCTGACCGAGCCGGCCCTGGCGGCCGGCCAGGCGGCGGTCGGCACGCGCCTGGCCGTCGTCCCGGAGACCGCCGGGCCCGAGGTGCTGCAGTGGACGGTGCTGCCCCTGGACGGCGCGCACCCCGCGCCGCCACCGGTCGAGGGGACGCTGCGGGCGGCGTCCGGCGCGCTCGACCTGGCGGTCGGGGACGCGACGCGCGCGCTCGCGTCCCTGGACCTGGCCCGGTGGCACCCCGAGGTGCCGGCGCTGCTGGCCGGAATGGCGGACGCCGGTCGCGCGCCGTCCCTGCCCCCGGACGGCGATCCGCTGGCGCTCGCGCTGCTGACCCGCGCCCAGCGGCTGGCCGCCGTCCTGGACCTCGCGCTGGCCGACGCCCCCGGGGCCGCGGTCACCCACCGGCAGGTCTCGGCCCGGGACGAGGCGCTGCGCCCCCTGGCCGACGCCGTCCGCGAGGCGGTGACCGCCGCCTACAACGCCGTGCCGCGGTGACGGCCTCCAGCCTGTCGGGACGGGAGGAGCGGGGCCCGCAGGGTCCCCGACGAACGGCCGGTACGGCTCGGCTCAGGCCGGGGACGGCTCCTGGCCGCGGTGTCGCCCGGTGGGGCGACCGACGAAGCAGCAGGCGGCGGGGCAGTTCGTGCCCAGCCGGGGCGGGCCGCCGGCCCGGCGCTCCCGCAGCAGCCCGACCAGCGCGCGGACGAAGGCCGGGTGGGTACCGGCGGTCGCCGCGCGGGCCAGGGTCAGGCCCAGCTCCTCGGCGGTCTCGCGGGCCTCGTTGTCGAGGTCCCAGAGCACCTCCAGGTGGTCGCTGACGAACCCGACCGGGAAGAGCAGCACCGCCTTCTCGCCGTTCTCGGCCAGCGCCCGCAGGTGGTCGTTGACGTCCGGCTCGAGCCACGGGACCGACGGCGGGCCGCTGCGGCTCTGCCACACCAGGTCGAACTCCCGGCCCGGCGCGACGGCGTCCACCACCGCCCGGCCGGCCGCCAGCAGCTCGGTCTCGTAGGCGTGGCCCTCCGGCCCGGCGACGGCGGCCATCGCGGTCGGGATGCTGTGCGCGGTGGCGACCAGCCGGGCGGTGTCCCGCACGTCCGCCGGCAGGGAGGCCAGGGCCGCGGCGAGCGCGTCGGCGTTGGCGCGCACGAAGCCGTCCGCGTCGAAGTAGTGCGGCAGCTTCTCGGCGGTCGGCCCGCCCCCGGTGACCGCGCGGGCCCGGGCGACGTCCTCGTGGTACTGCCGGCACCCCGAGTACGAGGCGTACGCCGACGTGGCCAGCACGTACACGTGCTCGACGCCGTCGTCGGCCATGCGCCGCCAGACGTCCTCGACATAGGGGTCCCAGTTCCGGTTGCCCCAGTAGACCGGCAGGTCGATCCCCGCGGCGGCGAGGTCGGCCTCGAGCGCGGCCAGGAGGGCCTCGTTCTGCTCGTTGATCGGGCTGACGCCGCCGAAGTGGTGGTAGTGCTCGGCCACGTCGAGCAGCCGCTCGCGCGGGACGCCGCGGCCGGCGGTGACGTTCTCCAGGAACGGCATGACGTCGTCGTGGCCCTCGGGCCCGCCGAAGGAGAGCAGCAGCAGCGCGTCCCTCCGGCCGGGGGGTGCCGGCTCGGACGGCGGCGGGGCGCCGCCGTTGTTGCGGACCGCGAGCGAGGGCTCCTCGTCGGGCCGCTGGCCGGGGTGGAGATCGACACCGGTCGCCTTGGGCACGTCTGTCCTTCTGCGGTGGTTCGCGGGTGGATGCGGTCGGGGGTGGTGGCGCCTCACACACCCACGGCGTGGAAGCCCCCGTCCACGTGCACGATCTCGCCGGTGGTGGCGGGGAACCAGTCCGAGAGCAGCGCGACCACGGCCCTGCCGGCGGGCTCGGTGTCGGTGACCGACCAGCCCAGCGGCGCCCGGCCCTGCCAGGCGTCCTCGAACTGCTTGCTGCCCGGGATCGACTTCATCGCCATGCTGCGCAGCGGCCCGGCGGCGACGATGTTGGACCGCACGCCGTCGGGGCCGAGCTCGCGGGCCACGTAGCGGCTGACCGACTCCAGCGCCGCCTTGGCCGCGCCCATCCAGCCGTAGACCGGCCAGGCGACGGAGGCGTCGAAGGTGAGCCCGACGACCGAGGCCGGGTTCGCCAGGAGGGGGCGGCAGGCCTGCACGAGGGAGGCGTAGGACCAGGACGAGACCTGGAAGGCCGTCGCCGCGTGCTCCCAGGCGACCTCGGGGAAGCCCTCCCCCATCGCCTCCTGCGGGGCGAAGCCGATCGAGTGGACGACGCCGTCGAGGCTGTCGAAGCCCTGCTCGCGCAGCCGGTCGGCCAGGGTCGAGAGGTGCTCGTCGCTCGTGACGTCCAGCTCGACGACGGCGGCCTCCTGCGGCAGCCGCTGGGCGATGCGCTGGCACAGCGACAGCGCCCGGCCGAAGTTGGACAGGACGACGGTGGCGCCCTGCTCCTGCGCGATGCGCGCGGTCGCGTACGCGATCGACGCCTCCGTGAGGACGCCGGTGACCAGGATCTTCCTGCCCTCGAGGATGCCCATCTGCGTCAGTGCCCCATCCCTAGTCCGCCGTCGACCGGGACGACCGCCCCGGTGATGTAGCCGGCCGCGTCGCTCGCGAGGAAGCGGACGACGTCGGCGATCTCCTCCGCCGAGGCGTACCTGCCCAGCGGGACCTGCCCGAGGATCTCCTGCTGCCGCTGCTCCGGCAGCGCGGCGGTCATGTCGGTCTCCACGAAGCCGGGCGCGACCACGTTGGCGGTGATGCCGCGGCTGCCCAGCTCGCGGGCGATGGAGCGGGCCAGGCCGACCAGCCCGGCCTTGCTGGCGGCGTAGTTGGTCTGCCCGGCCGAGCCGAGCAGACCCACGACGGAGGAGACGAAGACGATCCGCCCGGACCGCGCGCGGACCATCCTGGCCGCGGCCCGCTTGCTCACCCGGTAGGCCGCGGTGAGGTTGGCGTCGAGGACGTCGGTGAAGTCCTCCTCCTTCATCCGCATGAGCAGCCCGTCGCGGGTGATGCCGGCGTTGCTGACGAGCACCTGGACCGGCCCCTGCCGCTCCTCGACCTCGCGGAAGGCGCGGTCGACGGCCGCGGCGTCGGTGACGTCGCACTGCACGCCGAACAGCCCCTCGGGGGCGCCGCTGCCGCGGTGGGTCACCGCCACCGCGTCGCCCTGCTCGGCGAACGCCCGGGCGATGGCCAGCCCGATCCCCCGGTTGCCGCCGGTCACCAGCACCGATCTGCCGCCGCTCGAACCCACCGCGCCACTCCCTCGCCGACCGTCGTGTGGTCGCTGACGAACCTAGCCGCTGGTGTCGGATCACACCGGTCGCGGGCAGGCAGGCCATGATGGCCGCCGGGGCGGCGGCACCGGCCGCCGCGGAGCGGAGGACGCGTGGCCGAGATCGCCGAGGCCTTCTACCTGCCGGCCGGCGAGGGCCGGTTCCGCCCGACCCGGGCGACCGAGAGCCCGTGGGACACCACCTCCCAGCACGGCGGTCCCCCGTCCGCGCTGCTCGTGCACTGCCTGGCCCGGGCCGCCGCACCGGGCCGGCGGGTGACCCGGGTGACCGTCGACTTCCTCGGCCCGATCCCCCGCCGCGAGCTGGCCGTCGAGGTGTCGCCGCTGCGCCCCGGCCGGCAGATCGCGCTGAGCGAGGCGCGCATGGTGGTGGACGGGCGCGCGGTGGCCACCGCCCGCGTGTGGACCATCGCCACCGGGCCGCGGCCGCCGGTGACCACGCCGTCGCCAACCCCGCCGCCGCTTCCCGAGGGCACCTCCGCCGCCGTGCTGCCGGACCTCACCGACTGGGGCTACGGGCAGGCGCTCGAGTGGCGCTACACTGCCGGCTCGCCGCACGAGCCCGGCCCCGCCGACGTGTGGACCCGCGTCCGCGTCCCACTGGTGGCCGGCGAGGAGCTCACCCCGCTGGCGCGCGTGCTGGTCGCCGCCGACGCGGCCAACGGCGTCTCCGCCGAGCTGCCCATCGACTCCTGGCTGTCCATCCCGCCGGGGATGACGACGACCCTCCTGCGCGAGCCGGTCGGCGAGTGGGTGCACCTGTCCTGCCGCACGGAGCTCGCCGAGGACGGCATCGGGCTGTGCACCGGGACGCTGGCCGACCCGCGGGGCACGGTGGGCTCCGTCGTCCAGCCCCTCCTCGTCCGCGCCCGCTGACGCGGGGCGGCACACTGGAGCCGTGCCCGCACCCTCCCCGCGCGGCGTCGTCCGCCTGCTCAACACCTCCGGCGGTGGCGTGCTCTGCCTGGCCGGCGAGGTGGACGCGGCCGCCGTCGACGACTTCGTCGGCCGGTACGGCCGCGAGCCCGCCCGGGTCGCGGCCATCGACACCGGGTCGGTCACCGCGCTGTCGGCCCCGGCGCTGGACCTCCTGCTCGACCACCTCGACGCCGCCGAGCGGGCCGGCCGGCCCGCGGCGGTGCGCCGCTCCCCGGTCGTCGAGCGGCTGCTGGGCTCTCCCGGCCCGTCCTCCGCGGGGTAGGCCGGGCGCCCGGTACGGCGCCGTCGGTCAGGGCGCGGGCCGCGGGCGGGCGGTCCGCAGCAGGGCCGGCGCGACCGGGTCGCCGGCCGCCGTCGCCAGCACGCTGTCGACGTAGTCCCGGGCCGCGGCCACCGGGCCGACGTCCCGGCCCGCGGCCTCGGACAGCCGCCACCCGTGCTCGAGCATCTCGTGGAACACCTCCGCGTCGTCCAGCCCGCTGCGCAGCGAGGGGGGCACCTCGGCCAGGGCCGGCTCGTAGACCTCGGCCCGCCAGCGGAGCGCGGCCACGGCGTCGGGCACGTGGCACTGCTCCTCCCGCTCCAGCCGGCTGCGGTGGCAGGCGATGTCGGCGAGCAGCCGGCGGGCCTGGTTCTCCTGGACGTCGAGGCCGGTGGCGGTGAACAGCTGCCGCCGGTTGTCACCGGGCTCGGCCACCCGGGTGGTCAGCCGCAGCCGGCTGACGCCGGCCGGGTCCTCGACGACCTCCACCTCCCCGACCTCGAACCCCAGCTCCTGCAGCCGGCGGATCCTGGCCCCGATGCGCAGGCGCTGCTGGTCACGGGGCAGCACCTCCTCGCCGGTGAGCTCGGCCCACAGCTGCTCGTAGCGGGCGACGAGGTCGGCGGCGGCCAGGGCGGGGTCGACGTCCGCGGCGAGGGCACCCCGTGCCCGGAGGTCGGTGAGCTCCTCGGTCACCCGCCCGTAGGCGACCTCCAGGTCGTGGTCGCGCTGCTCCTGGGAGAGCCGCTCGTGCACCTCCCCGGTCTCGGCGTCGACGAGGTAGGCGGCCAAGGTGCCGGCGTCCGAGCGGAACAGGGTGTTCGCCAGCGAGCAGTCCCCCCACACCACCCCCGCCAGGTGGAGCCGGACCAGCAGCTCCACCTGCGCGTCCATGACCCGGCGGGTCAGGTGCACCCCGCGCGGGTCGGCGAACAGGGCGAGGAAGGACATCGAGTGCTCGAGGAAGCGGCTGACCAGGACCGCCTCCCGGTCCGCCGGCCGGTCGACCACCACGCCGAGCACGCCCACCGCCGGCACCCCCAGCTCGCGCAGCCGCCGCAGCACCCGGTACTCGCGCCGCGCCCGGGGTTCCGGCAGCTCCTTGAGCGCGAACAGGCCGTCGCCGGCCGCCACGAACCGCACGACGTGACGGGTGCGCCCGGTCTGCGGGATCTCGATGACCCGCTCGTCCTGCCACCGCTCGAGCGGGTCGGCCCAGGGCAGGGTCAGCAGATCGGTCGCCGCCTCCGCGGGCGGGGTGAACAGGAAGCGCATCCCGTACCTCCGGTCCTCGGACCAACCGGCCGGTGTGCCGTCACCGGCCCCGGCGGCCTCCTTACCCCCGCACCGGCCGCACCCACCCCGCGTCCCGGTGCCGACCGGCCGGCGACCCGCGAGGATCGGCCGGTGTTCGAGGGGTTCGTGGAGGAGCACCGCGAGGTGGCTCCCGGCGTGGTGCTCCGGGTCCGGCACGGCGGCACCGGGCCGGCGGTGGTCCTCCTCCACGGGCACCCGCGGACGCACACCACCTGGCACCGCGTGGCCCCCCTGCTCGCCGCGGCGGGCGCCACCGTCGTCTGCCCCGACCTGCGCGGCTACGGCCGGTCGTCCAAGCCCCCGACCGGTCGACGTCCCGGCGCACCGTGCGCGGTGAGACGTCCAGCGAGGTCACCCGGTACCGGAAGGGGCCGGCCGACGGCGCCACGGTGCGCACGGCCCTCGGCCCGGCCGGCCACGCGCCGCTGTACGGCATGCTGACCGACCGCCTCGGCGTCACCTGGGTGCTGGCCGTGCTCCCGCCGTGCAACGGCTGACCCGGCCGCCGGCTCCACCTCCCGCGGCGCGGGTCAACCCGGCCGCGGTGAGGTGGAGCCGGGCCACGGCACGGCTCGACCTCCGGCCGCCCGGGTCGACCCGGGTCTCGGTCCGCCGAGATCGACGGTGCCGGAGGAAACACCGGCACCGGTCGCGGTGTTCTCCTGTCGCGATCGACACAGAGGGAGGCGATGTTGACCACCGAGACCGCGATCCTCGCCGGTGGCTGCTTCTGGGGCGCGCAGGAGCTGCTGCGCAAGCGCCCCGGGGTGATCTCGACCCGGGTCGGCTATTCCGGGGGCGACACCCCCAACGCTACGTACCGGAACCACGGTGACCACGCGGAGGCGGTCGAGGTCGTCTTCGACCCCGACGTGATCTCGTTCCGGCAGCTGCTGGAGTTCTTCTTCCAGATCCACGATCCGTCGACGAAGGACCGGCAGGGCAACGACGTGGGCCGGAGCTACCGCTCGGCGATCTTCTACACGAGCGACGAGCAGCAGCGCGTCGCGCTCGACACGATCGCCGACGTCGACGCCTCGGGCCTGTGGGCCGGCAAGGTCGTCACCGAGGTGACGCCCGCCGGGCCCTTCTGGGAGGCGGAGGAGGAGCACCAGGACTACCTGCAGAAGTACCCGTTCGGCTACACCTGCCACTACGTGCGGCCGGACTGGGTGCTCCCACGCCGCCCGGCGCAGACCGCCTGACGGAGGAGGTCACGGGTCACCGGCCCCGCGGGGCCGGTGACCCGCGCTCGGTCCAGGCGCTCGCGCCGTCGTACGCGGCCCGACGGCCGAGGTCGATCAGCCCGTGGGGGACGGTGACCGGCACGGTCGGCGTCACCGTGCGGGGGATCAGGCCGTCGCGCGCCAGGGAGCGCAGCGTCCGGGTGAGCATCCTCTAGCTGCCCCGCGCCAGTGGGCAGGACAGCTCCAAGGGGCACATGACGTACGTCTGGCCGTACGGCCTCGCCCGCACCCGGCTGCGGGCGGGAGCGGGGACAGCCGGACCCTAGGCTCCCGGCATGAGCACGTCCCCCTGGTGGCAGCGCGGCGCGATCTACCAGGTGTACCCGCGGTCCTTCGCCGACGGGAACGGGGATGGCATCGGAGACCTCCAGGGCCTGCGGACCCACCTCGACCACCTCTCGGCCCTGCACGTCGCGGCGGTGTGGCTCTCCCCGGTCTTCCGCTCCCCGATGGCGGATTTCGGCTACGACGTGGCCGACTTCTGCGACGTCGACCCGCACTTCGGCACGCTCGACGAGCTCGACCGGCTGATCGCCGACTGCCACGATCGCGGCATCCGGGTGGTGCTGGACTGGGTCCCCAACCACAGCTCCGACCAGCACCCGTGGTTCCTCGCCTCCCGATCGTCCCGGGACGACCCGAAGCGCGACTGGTACGTCTGGCGGGACGGCGCCCCGGACGGAGGGCCACCCAACGACTGGCGGTCCGAGTTCGGCGCCGTCGGCCCGGCCTGGACCTTCGACGACCGCACCGACCAGTGGTACCTGAACTCGTACACCCCGCAGCAGCCCGACCTGAACTGGGACAACCCGGAGGTCGAGGCGGCGATGCACGACGTGGTCCGGTTCTGGCTGGACCGCGGTGTCGACGGGTTGCGGATCGACGCACTGCAACGGCTGGGCAAGGACCCGCTGCTGCGCAGCAACGCCGGCTCCGACATCCGGCACGACCAGGACTGGGAGCCGGTCGCGCACGCCCGGCTGCGCGGCATCCGCCGGGTGGTGGACGAGTACCCGGACCGGATGATCGTCGGCGAGGTGTACCTGCTGGACCTGCACCGTGTCGTCGACTACCTCGCCGGCGGCGACCAGCTGCACATGGCGCACAACTTCGTCTTCCTGCACCTGCCCTGGGACGCCGCCGCCTTCCGCTCGGTCATCGGCGACTTCGAGTCCCTGGCCGAGCCGGACGCGTGGCCGGCGTGGTTCCTCGGCAACCACGACCACTCCCGCATCGCCACCCGGTACGACGACGACGGCGGCTCCGGGCCGGCCCGGGCCCGGGCCGTCGCGCTCGTGCTCACCGCGCTGCGCGGCACGCCGTTCCTCTTCCAGGGCGACGAGCTCGGCCTGCCCGATGCCGAGATCCCACCGGAGCGGGTCGTCGACGTCGACGGCCGCGATCCCGAGCGGGCTCCCCTCCCCTGGCGCCCGCCCTCCGTCGCCGGCCCCGGTGCCGGCTTCACGACGGGCACCCCGTGGCTGCCGCTGGTCCGCGAGGCCGAAGCGCTCTGCGTCGAGACCCAGGCTCGCGACCCGCGCTCGACGCTCTCCCTGAGCCGCCGACTCGGACAGCTGCGGGCCGACTCCGCCACCCTGCAGGTCGGCGACCAGCACCTGCTCGATGCCGGCCCGGACGTGCTGGCCTGGCTGCGCACCCACGGCACGGAACGCCTGCTCGCCGCGGTCAACTTCGCCACCGAGCCCCGGCGGCTGCGGGCCGGGGCCTTGCCGGACGGCCGCTACGACGTCGTCCTCTCCACGGACGCCGGCTCGCCCGGCGACGCGCCGCGCGGACCCGGCGGGACGCTGCCGGAACTCGTGCTGCGGCCGACCGAAGCCGTGCTGCTGCGACTGATCGACCCGGCTCCCGGCAGTTGAGCGCGGGGGCGATCAGCACGCCCCGCACGCTGCCGCTGCGCGCTGCGCTCGCGGGGCTCGGCCATCCTCGGGGTCAGCTCGACCGCGTGGCGCTCGCGGTCCGGGCATCACCTAGCGTCGGGTGCATGCGAGCCGTGCAGATCACCCGCTTCGGCGGGCCCGAGGTCCTCGAGGTCGTCGACGTCCCGGAGCCGGAGCCCGGCCCCGGCCAGCAGCTCTACGACGTCTCCTCGGCCGGGGTGAACTACGCCGACACCCACCAGACCGAGGACAGCTACCTGGCGCCGCAGCAGCTGCCGCTGGTGCCCGGCGCGGAGTTCGTCGGCACCCCGGCCGGCGGCGGCGAGCGCGTCGTGGGCCTGGTCGAGGGCGGCGGCTACGCCCAGAAGGTGGCCGCGAACGCGCGGCTGACCTGGCCGGTGCCCGACGGGGTCACCGACGAGCAGGCCCTCGCCGTCGTCCTGCAGGGGTCGACCGCCTGGCACCTGCTGCGCACCAGCGCCCACCTGGCCCCCGGCGAGTCGGTGGTCGTGATCGCCGGCGCCGGCGGGGTGGGGTCGCTGGCCGTCCAGCTGGCCGCGCGGTGGGGCGCCGGGCGGGTCATCGCCACCGCCTCCAGCCCGGAGAAGCGGGCGCTGGCCGAGGAGCTCGGCGCCGACGCCACCGTCGACCCCGCCCTGGCCGAGGACGACCCGAAGGCCTTCACCGCGGCCCTGCGCGAGGCCAACGGGGGCGCGCGGGTCGACGTGGTGCTGGAGATGACCGGCGGCAACGTCTTCGACGGCTCGCTGTCGGCGCTGGCGCCCTTCGGCCGGCTGGTCGCCTACGGGATGGCCGGCCGCCGGCCGCCCAGGCCGGTGCAGGCGCCGTCCCTCATGGGCACCAGCCGCGCGGTGATCGGGTTCTGGCTCGCGCACTGCTTCAGCCGCCCGGCGATGCTCGACGAGGCCATGGGCGACCTGCTGCCGCTGGTGGCCGAGGGGGCGCTGCGCCCGGTCGCCGGCGGGCGCTACCCGCTGTCAGCCGTCCGGGAGGCCCACCAGGACCTGCTGGCCCGGCGCACCACCGGCAAGCTCGCGCTCGACCCCGCTCGGTGACCGTCCGGGGTGCCGCCCGCCCGGGCGGGCGGCACCCCGCCCCGGACGGGTGAGAAGGGGCTGACCTGCGGTAGCGGACTCCCTACGGTCGGAGACGGCCGCAGCTGAGGGGGCCGACGCCGCCCACCCTCCCTGCGGGTGTCTGTCGGCCGCGGCCTCGGCCGCACCCAGGGAGAGACCTCGTGACCACACCCGTCCGCCGGCGTGCCCGGCGACCCGCCGGGGCGGCGCTGCTCGTCGCCGCCGGCACCCTCCTGTCGGGCTGCACGCTGCCCGACGTCAGCATGAGCCCCGACCTCCGGGGCGACACCGCGGCGACCACGACCGCACCGGAGCGCCCGGCCGCCGCGGCGGCGGTCGCCGTGGCCGACCCCGCCCCCACCCGCCCCGCCGGCGAGCTCGACACCGGCGCCACCACGCACACCGTGCCGGCCGGTGACCGCACGCTGGTGGTCGACTGGTGGACCGCGGAGCCGGCGGTCGAGTGGCGGGCCGCCGGCACCAAGGGCCTGCAGCTCTCGGCGCACCTCGAGGGTGGGGACGACGACCTCGAGGTGCTGGTCACCCGGTTCGCCGCCACCGCCGACGACGGCAGCACGCGCACCGTCGTCGCCGAGGACCGCGGCGAGTTCGCCCTCCAGCCGCCCTACAGCTACGGCACCGCGCTCGTCCTCACGCCGTCGGCGGCCGACGCCGACCGGGTGACCCTCTCGGTCCAGTTCGACCTGCTCGTCGAGACCGAGCCCGGCTCCGAGCGCTACTTCCGCCAGACCGTCCTCGACAGCATCGTGCTGCCCTTCCTCCAGGAGGAGACCCCGTGAGCCAGGTCGTCCTGCACGGCATGCGTCGGGCGACCGACCGCGTCCAGCTGCTCGCCCGGGGGAGCGGCCAGGTCCCCGACATCAGCTCGCTCGTCCCGGCCGAGTTCGGTGGTCCGGCCACCGACGAGGCACGCCGGCACGCCACCATCAGCTGCATCATCCCGGCGTACAACGAGGAGTCGACGATCGCCGACGTCCTCTCCTCGCTGCTGAGCCAGACCCGGCTGCCCGACGCCATCCACGTCATCATCAACAACACCGACGACGACACCCCGGAGATCGCCCGGCGCTTCGAGGGCGAGCACCAGCGGGTGGTCAAGGGCGAGCTGTTCACCACCGTCGTGCACGTCCACGACATCGGCGAGAACCCTGACAAGAAGGTCGGCGCGCTCAACTTCGGCTACTACGTCAGCCGCGGCTACGACTACGTCCTCGGCGTCGACGGCGACACCACGCTCGACCGGCGCTGCGTCGAGTGGCTGGAGAAGGAGATGGTCACCGACCCGCGCATCGGCGGGCTGTCGGCCATCTACACCTTCGACAAGTCCCGGGTGCACGGCGCCATGGCGAGGTTCCTCGTCGCCGGGCAGCGGGCCCAGTTCGCCGGGTTCAACATGGACAACCTGGTCCGCGGCCGGAACATGGCCGTGCTCGGCGGGCAGTGCAGCATCTTCAGCGTCCGCGCGCTGGAGACGGTGATGTACCGCAACCACCAGTCCGCGCCGTGGGTGCGCGACTCGGAGGTGGAGGACTCCAAGCTCTCGCTGCAGATCAAGGACGCCGGGTTCAGCACGAAGATCAGCGCCCGGGCGCGGGCCTTCGTCGGCCCGATGGAGACGCTGCGGGCGCTGCACGGCCAGCAGGTGAAGTGGAACTTCGGCGGCATCGACCTGCTGTGGCCCGGTCAGCGCGGCGACACCAAGGGCCAGCCGCTGCACCCGAACCTGCGGCTGCGCTGGTACGAGAACGTCTCGATGTTCTTCAACATCACCACCCGCATGGCCTTCCTGCTCCTGCTGGCCGCCGCACTGTCCATCGACGCCTTCGTGTTCAACCCGGTCTGGCTCATCCCGCCGGTGGTGGCCACGCTGCTCAACCTGCGCATCGCCGCCTCCATGCACGACAAGAGCGCGTCGGACATCTTCTACGCGCTGCTGGTCGCCCCGGCCGAGCTGTACATGTGGATCCGGATGGGGCACTTCGTCACCGCGTGGGTGCAGTTCTTCGCGCGGGTGGAGAAGGACAACTGGGCGGCGCAGGCGGCGGCCGAGCGCGGCCGCGGGTCGGCCTACGTGATGCCGGCGGTGTGCGCGGTGGCGACGTTCGTCGTCCTCATCGTCGCCTGGAGCCAGCAGAGCGTCGGCATCCAGTCGGCCATCCTGTCCATCGGCTGGCCGGTGCTCTACCTCATCACGGTGCTGCAGACGCTGTTCATGGTGAAGAAGCTGGTCCGCCGCCAGCGCGGCTTCACCGTGTAAGGACCCCTCTGCCCCCACGCCTCGCAAGCTCGGCGCGGGACCCTGCAGAGGGGCCCAGCCAGAGGGGCCGCTTCACAGCAGGCGGTTGGTCCAGACCAGGCTGAGCAGGACGCCGAGGAGGGCGAGCAGGACCCCGCCGCGGACGAACCAGTAGCTGACGTCGCGGGGCTCGACGGTGTAGCCGATCTGGCTGCCGAGGTCCTCGTAGACCGCCTCGAGCTCCGCGGCGCTGGCCGCCTCGCTGTAGCTGCCGCCGGTCTCGTCCGCGATCCGCTCGAGGGTGTCCCGGTCGACCGGGACGGGCACCCGCTCACCGTCGATGTCCAGCGTGCCGTAGTCGGTGCCGAAGGCGATCGTCGAGACCGGGACCCCCGCGTCGGCGGCGGCGGTGATGGCCTGGGTGTCGTCGCGCCCCACGGTGTTGTAGCCGTCGGACAGCAGCACGACGCGGGCCGGCGGCACCTCCTCGTCGCCGGCGTTGAGCGTCGCCTGGTAGTTGGCGATCGCGGTCAGCGAGGTGAACACCGCCTCGCCGATCGCGGTGGACTCGGCCAGCTCCAGGTTGTCGATGGCGCTGCGCACCTGGCCGCGGTCGGTCGTCGGGGTCACCACGGTGGTGGCGGTGCCGGCGAAGGAGACCAGGCCGAGGTTGATACGGGCCGGGAGCACGTCGACGAACTCCTTCGCCGCGGTCTGCATCGCCTCGAACCGGCTGGGCTCGACGTCGGTGGCCTGCATGGACAGCGACACGTCGACGGCCATGATCACCGTGGCCCGCTCGCGGGGCACCCGGACCTCGGTGCTCGGCACCGCCAGGGAGACGACCAGCGCCGCCAGCGCGAGGGCGACCAGCCCGAACGCCAGGTGCCGGCGCCACCCCGGGCGCCGGGGCACGAGCGAGCTCAGCAGGTCGACGTTGGTGAAGCGTGCCGCGTAGGCACGCCGGCGCAGCTGCAGGACCACGTAGAACGCGACCAGCGCGGCCACGACCACGAGGCCGAGCAGCCACAGCGGGGCCTGGAAGGTCATCGGGAGGCACCTCCACTGCCGGCGCGCCGGCGGTCGGCGACGAACCGGACGACGTCCATGAGCCAGTCCCGGTCGGTGCGCAGCTGCAGGTGCCCGGCGCCGGCCCGGCGCAGCGCCGCGGCGATGGCCTCCCGCTGGGCCGCGGCCCCGGCGGCGAAGCGGGCCCGGAACTCCGCGTCGCCGGTGGGCACCTCGAGGGTCCGGCCGCTCTCGGGGTCGACGACGGTGAGCAGCCCGACGTCGGGCAGCTCCAGCTCGCGCGGGTCGACCACCTCGATCGCCAGCAGCTCGTGCCGGGCGCCGAGCCCGCGCAGCGGCCGCTCCCAGTCGCTGTCACCGAGGAAGTCGGAGACGACGACCACCAGCCCCCGCCGCCGGGGCGGGCGGCGCAGGCTCTCGACGGCCGCGGCGAGGTCCCCGCGCCGGCCCCGCTCGGCGCGGGGCGTGCCGACGACGGCGCGCAGCAGCCGGTCGGCGGCCAGCCGTCCGGCCGCGGCCGGGTAGCGGTCCACCCGCTCCCCGGTGGTGACCACCGCGCCCAGCCGGTTGCCCCCGCGGACGGTGAGGTGGCTGACCGCGGCCAGCCCGGCTATGGCGAGGTCGCGCTTCTGGCACAGCGCGGTGCCGAAGTCCAGGCTGGCGGAGAGGTCCACGACCACCCAGGTCTCCAGCTCGCGGTCGGCGATGGTCTCCCGGACGTGGGGGACCTGCGTCCGGGCGGTCACCGGCCAGTCCATCCGCCGCACGTCGTCGCCGGGGTGGTAGGTGCGCGAGTCGCCCGCCTCCGTGCCCGACCCCGGCACCAGCCCGAGGTGGTCGCCCTGCAGCAGGCCGTCGAGCCGCCGGCGGACGGTGAGCTCGAGCCGCTGCAGCAGCACGTCGGCCGGGCCCTCGGCGAACGACGGCGGGGCGCCGTCCCCCTCCCCCGGGTCGATGCCCGAGCCCGGCGTGGGAGCCGGGCGGCCGGCGTGCCCGGGTGCGGCGCCGGAGGCACGGCGGCGGATCACGCGGGCGCGGACCCGCGGTCGTAGCCGTTGGCGCCGGGCTGGGAGGGCCCGCTCGCGGCGGTGGCGCCACCGGGCTGCGGGCCGGGGCCGGGCTGGGGACCCCCGAACTGCGGCCCGCCGGGGTACGGGCCGCCCTGCGGCGGGCCGTAGGAGGGGCCGGACGGGCCGGGCGGGCCGAACGTCGGCTGCGCGCCGCCGTAGGGCGGCACCGCCGGGCCGCCCGGGACCGCCGGGCCGCCGCCCGCGGCCCGCTGGCGGGGCGCCACCTGCGGCAGCGGCACGGTCTGGAGGATGCGCTTGACCACGTGGTCGGCCGGCACGCCGTCGGCCAGTGCGTCGTAGGAGAGCACCAGCCGGTGGCGCAGCACGTCGGTGGTCACGTCCAGGACGTCCTGCGGCAGCACGTAGTCGCGGCCGCGCACCAGGGCCAGCGCCCGGCTGGCCGCGATGAGCCCCAGCGAGGCGCGCGGGCTGGCGCCGTAGGACACCCAGGCGGCGACGTCCTCCATGCCGTGCTCGCGGGGGGCTCGGGTGGCCACCACGAGCCGGACGACGTAGTCGACGAGGGCGTGGTGGACGAACACCTGGGACGCCGTCCGCTGCATGCGGAGCAGGTCCTCCGGGTCCAGCACGGTCTCGGGCACCGGCGGGGTCGACCCCATCCGGTAGATGATCTCCCGCTCCTCCTCGGGGCTCGGGTAGTCGACGAGCACCTTCATGAGGAACCGGTCGCGCTGCGCCTCGGGCAGCGGGTAGACGCCCTCGGACTCGATCGGGTTCTGCGTGGCGAGCACGAGGAACGGGTCGGGCAGGCGGTGGGTCACCCCGCCGATGGAGACCTGCCGCTCGGCCATGACCTCGAGCAGCGCCGACTGCACCTTGGCCGGGGCGCGGTTGATCTCGTCGGTGAGGACGAAGTTGGCGAACACCGGGCCCAGCTCGGTGTCGAAGGCGTCCTGCCCGGCCTTGTAGATGCGGGTGCCGATGATGTCGGCGGGGACGAGGTCGGGGGTGAACTGCAGCCGGGTGAAGCGGCCGCCCACGACCCGCGCCAGGGTCTCCACCGCCAGGGTCTTGGCGACGCCCGGGACGCCCTCGAGGAGCACGTGCCCGCGGGCCAGCAGCGAGACCAGCATCCGCTCCACCAGCCGGTCCTGGCCCACGATGACGCGCTTGATCTCGAAGAGCACCCGCTCCAGGCGCGCCGCGTCGGCCGACGGCGGCACGGGCTGGCCGGCCGGGGACCCGGCCTTCTCGAGGGGGGTGCTGGCAGCGCTGCTCACGGGGCTCCCTGGTCGGTGGGGCCGCGGCCCCCGCGGGGAGCCGGCGACGGGGCGCCTCGGCGTCCCCCGGCCAGTGTCCTACACGTTCCTGGGCGGCAGCCGGGAGCGCACGCCGGGCCGCGCGGTGCACGGAAGGCCACCCCCGCCAGCACGGACGGTCAGGGCGCGCGCGACGGTTCAGTCCGCATGCCCGGCGTGTGGACAGCGGCCCCCGCTCACAGGTCCGGCTGCTAGCCTCTGCGCTGCGTCGGGCAGCTCCCCCCGTGGCTGCCCGACGCCCCTTCTTCCCGGTCTCAGCTTGTCGTTTAACCCCGTGGGTCCTCGAATGACAGGACCGTGATCCGGGGGCTGGCATGAGGGCGGCCACCGGGTGATCCTTTGGAGTTGCGAGCTGCAAACGATCACCGGTGGCCGTGATGGACAGTGTTCACCCGCAAGGCGGCGTTGGCGAGGTCTCGGCCGCGGAGGCCGCCGATCGACTGCGGGAATTCCGCGCCGGGTTCTACCGATGC
>NZ_QVQH01000027.1 GCF_003428645.1 Geodermatophilus marinus
GACGGCAGGCACGAGCGGTCCACATCTCACGGAGCGTTAGCACCTTCGCGAGCGTGGCCCTCGTGCCTGCCCCCAACGATCAGCCACGCCGAAGGCGACGATCACGCCTACTGGCGGGGACTCTTAGTAGGACATTCCTCACCCGCTCGCGGGCGGGCCTCGGGACGGGGGCCCACCGCGGAGCGCCGGTACGTGACGAGGACCCCGGAGGTCGGTGACCTCCGGGGTCCTCGTCGCGTGCGTCCGCCCCTGGGCGGGGCCCTTCGAGGCCGCCCCGGCCCCGCGCGGCAGCCTCCTCGCGACGGGAGAAGACCCGGCTGGGACGACTACCGAGCACCCCACCTCGGACAACGGACAGCACATCTGACCTGGGCGTTTCTGTCGTATCTTTCCCTTGCCGTGGGCGTGTCGGCAGGTCCACCGGCGGTGCTGGGGCGGAGGGAGGGCGGGGTGTCCGAGCTGCGTTCGGCCCTCGACGGGCTGGCCGCCCTCGACCTCGACGAGCTGGCCGACGGGCCGCTGCTGGAGCTGGTCGGCGAGCTGGTGTGCGCGGCGAACCGGGTCGCCGCGGCCCTCACCACCGCGGTGCGCGCGGCCGACCGCCGCGAGGCGCACCGCCGCGACGGTGCGGTGTCGATGCGGGCCTGGCTGCGCGGGCAGTGCCGGCTGGCGCCCTCCGACGCCGCCGCGATCGTCTCCACCGGCCGGCGCCTGGCCGGCATGCCCGCCACCGCGGCCGCCTTCGCCGCCGGCGAGATCACCGCCGCGCACGCCCGGGTGATCACCCGGGCCATGACCCCGCGCCGGGTCGCCAAGGCCGCCGCGGCCGGCATCGACCCCGCCGTCACCGACCGCATCCTGGCCGAGCTCGCCCGCCGGACCGGCCCCGGCGCGACCGCCGCCGGCGTGGCCCGCTGGGTGGCCGGCGTCGACCCCGACGGCACCCTCGACGACGCCGCCGATCCCCGCCGCCGGCTCTCCCTCGCCGCCGGCACCGACGGGCGGGTGCACCTGCGCGGTGAGCTCGACGCGGTCGGCGGGGAGTTCGTGCGCACCGCGCTGACCGCGCTGGTGAACGGCGACCGCCCGGCCGGAGACCGGCGCGGGCACGCCGAGCGGCAGGCCGACGCCCTGGTGGCACTGGCTCGCGGTGCGCTCGACGGCGGCGCGCTGCCCGCGGTGCGGGGTGAACGAGCGCACGTGCGCGTCACCATCGACTGGCAGGCGCTGTGCGCGGCCCGCGGCACCCCCGGCGTGGCCGGCGGCGAGCTCGGCTGGGCCGGTCCGATCAACCCCGAGACGGCCCGCCGGCTGGCCTGCGACGCGCAGGTCGTCCGCATCATCACCGGCCCCGACGGGCTGCCCCTCGATGTCGGCCGCGCCCAGCGCACCGTCACCGCCGCCATCCGCCGCGCCGTCGAGGCGCGCGACGGGCACTGCGTCTTCGCCGGCTGCGACGCCCCACCCGAGTGGTGCGACGTGCACCACGTCATCCACTGGGCGTTCGGCGGGCCGACCTCCTGCGACAACGGTGCTCTGCTCTGCGAACGGCACCACACGGCCTGCCACGAGGGCGGCTTCAGCGTCAGCCGCGACCCGCGCACCAGCACCTGGCACACCCGGCGGCCCGACGGCAGCGAGGTCCGACCGCCGCTCCCGCACCTCCGGATCTGACGCGGGGCCCGCCGCCCATGCGATCGGGTGACCCGGGACCCCGCCGGTCAGCCGCCGATGCCGCGGGCGCGGGCGGCGGTGACCACCAGCTCGACCACGGTCTCCAGCGGCAGGGCCGTGCTGTCCACCACCAGGTGGTAGCCGCGCGGGTCCGACGGCTCGCACCGGTAGAAGTGGCGCACGTAGGCCTCGCGGGCCGCGTCGTTGCCGGCCATCTCCCGGCGCACCTCCTCCAGCGGCCGGCCGGTCCGCAGCACGGCGAGCTCCAGCCGCCGCTCGGGCGGGCCGTCCAGGCGCACGTGCAGGGCGTCCGGCCGGTCCCCGAGGACGAAGGCGGCGCCCCGGCCGAGCACCACGCCGCCGGGTCCGTCGGCGATCTCGGCCAGGACCCGCTCGGTCTGCTGCCGGAAGGACCGCTCGTCGGGCAGCGCGGCCACCGGGACCACACCCCCCACCGGGTCCGGCATCGTGCCGAGCGAGGCCACCAGCCGCCACAGGCCGCGCAGGACCCGCTCGTCGTTGGCCTCCGCCTCGGCGACCGGGACGCCGAGGCGGCCGGCCACCTGCGCCGGGATCGCCCGGTCGTGGAACGTCAGCCCGAGCCGCTCGGCGACCGCCGGACCGACCTCGGCACCCCCGGCCCCGTACGAGGCCGACACCGTCACGACGACCACGGCCCACCTCCCTCTCCGCCCGCGGGGGGCAGCTCCCGGCCGAGGAACACCGCCCCCGGCGACTCCGCGTACACCCCGTACCCGGGGACTGGGCCGTACCCCAGCGCCGCGTACAGCGCCAGGGCCTCCGGCTGCCGGTTCCCGGAGTTGAGCACGACCGCGCGGTGGCCCGCCCGCGCCGCGCTCGCCTCCAGCTCGGCCATGAGCACCTGGGCCAGCCCGCGGCGGCGGAAGCCCGGCGCCACGAAGACCCGCTTGACCTCCACGACCCCGGGGGCGTGCACCCGCCAGGCCCCGCAGCCGGCGGGCCGGTCCCCGACCTCGGCGACGAGGAACAGCCCGGCCGGAGGCTCGAACTCCGCCGGGTCGACGGTCGCCTCGTCCGGGCCCCCGTAGCGGGTCACGTACTCCTGCTGCACCGCGGCCACCAGGCGACGGGCCACCGGGTCGTCGTAGGGGACGGCCCGCAGGCGGACGACGTCCCCACTCGGCAGCAGCGCCTCAGCGGAAGTGGGCATGACCGGTCCCCCCTGCCCCGACGGCGGCGGCGACCGCCGCGGCCGGTTCCCCGTCGACGGTCACGGCGGCGCCGCCCGGCGCCTCCCGCACCGCCCCGACCGCGGCCCAGCCCGCGGGCAGCACCGCCCCGGCCGGGAAGGTGGCCAGCAGCGCGTGGTCCTCCCCACCGGTCAGCACCCAGGCCAGGGGGTCACCGCCGAGCGCGGCCGCCACCTGCTGCAGCGGGCCGGACGGCTGGAGCGTGGCCCGCACGAGCGCGGCCCGGTCGACGTCCACGACCACACCGCTCTCCTCGGCGAGGTGGCCGGCGTCGGCCAGCAGGCCGTCGCTGACGTCGCACATGGCGGTGGCGCCGGCGTCGGCGGCGTCCGGACCCGCGGCGTACGGCGGCGTCGGCCGGCGGTGTGCCTGGACGACGGCGATCGGGCTGGAGAACCCGCGGCGCAGCACCGCCAGCCCGCAGGCCGACCAGCCCAGCCGACCGGCGAGCGCGAGCACGTCGCCCGGCCGGGCCCCGGACCGGAGCACCGGCGCCCGGCCGCCGAGGTCCCCGAGCGCGGTGACCGACAGGACGACGGCCCCGCTGCCCGGCGCGGCGGCCACCGTGTCACCCCCGACGACGGCCGCCCCCAGGGGAGCGCACTCGGCGGCCAGCCCCGCCGCCACGCCCTCCAGCCAGGTGGTCGCGGTGTCAACCGGGCAGGCCAGGCCGACCAGCAGCGCGGTGGCCACCCCGCCCATCGCCGCGACGTCGGCCAGGTTGGCCGCCGCGGCCTTGTGGCCGACGTCCTCCGGCGAGGACCAGTCGCGGCGGAAGTGCCGGCCCTCGACCAGGACGTCGGTGGTGGCGACCACGCGCCCGTCGGGGGCGCGCAGCACCGCGGCGTCGTCCCCGGGCCCGACCTCGGCGACCCGCGCCCGGCCGGCCCGGGCGACGACCCGGGCGATGACGCCGAACTCCCCGACGACGCGGACGCTGTCGGCCGGGTCGTCCCGGGGGACGAGCGGACGGGGCCGTGTCACCGGCTCCTCCCGCCCGCTGCGGTAGGTTGCCGAGGTGTCCGCCGGCCTGCGCGGACGTCGCACCGGCAGCGCTGCCCGAGGAAGGGTCTCCCGTGGTCCACGCCTACATCCTGATCCAGACCGAAGTCGGCAAGGCCGCCCAGGTCGCCTCCACGATCAGCGGGATCGCCGGGGTGACCACGGCCGAGGACGTCACGGGCCCCTACGACGTCATCGTGCGCGCCGAGGCCGAGACCGTCGACGAGCTCGGCCGGCTGGTCGTGGCGCGGGTGCAGTCCGTCGACGGGATCACCCGCACGCTGACCTGCCCCGTCGTCAACATCTGACCGCTGAGCGAGCAGCCTCCCCCGGCGTCCGGCGGGCGCGGTCGGTCCGACGACCCGCTGCGCCGGGTGGCCGTCGTCGCGCTGGCCGTGGGCCTGCCGCTCGTGCTGGCGCTGGCCGTCCTGCTGCGGGTCACCGCGAGCGACCCGGACGACGACGCGCCGGCCGAGGTCGCCGGCGCCCCCGCCACCGAGCGGGCCGACCTGCCGCCGCTGGACGTCGAGGTCCCCGAGCTCGCGCCCGAGACCGAGGCGGCCTGCCTCGACCTCGTGGAGGCGCTGCCGTTCGAGCTGGCCGGCGAGGTGTCCCGGCCGGTGCGGTCGGAGCGGCCCGTCGCCCATGCCTGGGGCGATCCGCCGGTGGTGCTGGTGTGCGGCGTCGACCGCCCGGAGGGCTTCGTCGCCGACTCGCCGCTGATCCAGATCAACGGCGTCCAGTGGTACGTCGACACCTCCGACCCCGGCGAGATCGTCTGGACGGCGGTCGACCGCCCCGTCTACGTCGAGGTCACCGTCAGCCCGGACACCGACAGCGCCCCGGTCACCGCGCTGGGCCCGGTCATCGCCGGCACGCTGCCCGCCCAGGAGCTCGACCCCGGCCCGTGAGTCAGCCGGGCGGCAGCAGCGCCAGCTGGGCGTCCACCACCGCCGCGACCTCGGCCGTGGCCGCCTCGAGGGTCCCGGCCACCGCGCTGACCCCCACGCTGAACACCCCGTGCGCGCACCAGGCGAAGGCCGCCGGCCCGGCGAGGTCCGTCCCGGGCGGCGGCTGCTCCACGGTCAGCAGCGCGCAGCCGCCCGGCAGGTGCGGCGGCGACTCCCGCAGCACCCCGTCGTAGTGCTCGGCGTCGTTGCCGGCCAGGTCGGCGGCGTAGGCCCCCGCGCCGGCGCGGCTCTCGAACTGGTCGACGAAGACGCTGGTCAGCTGCTGGGGACCGGTTCCCCAGAACCGCTCCCAGCCGTGCCGGTAGCCGTAGTCGTGGAGCACCTCGCGCTCCCGCGCGGGGTCGTCGGCGTAGGCGGCGAGGTCCTCGGCGGACTTCTCCCCCGCCGGCGGGTCCAGCTCGGCGTCGGGGATGCGCGGCAGGCCGGAGGGCACGGCGTCGACGACCAGCTCCTCGAGCTCGGCCGGTGTCGCGGGCCCGGGCGCCGGCGGGGCGGCGGTGGCCGTGCCCTCGACGCTCGAGGTGCACCCGCCGAGCAGGGCCACGAGGACCGGCAGCAGCACGCCCGCGCCGACCGACCCGCGCGGCCGCGTCACCTCCGCGGCGTCGCGTCGGCCGCCGGGACCCGGCGGGCGAGCGCGGCCGCGACGAGGCGGTCGACCACGGCGGAGGCCTCCACCCCGCTCACCGACCACATCCGCGGGAACATCGAGATCGGCGTGAACCCCGGCATCGTGTTCACCTCGTTGACCACCAGGCGGTCGGCGCCGTCCGGGCCGGTGCCGAGGAAGAAGTCCACCCGCGCCAGCCCCTGGCACTCCAGCGCGAGGTAGGCCCGGCAGGCGGCCTCCTGCACGGCGCGGGTCTGCTCGGGGGTCAGCTGCGCGGGGACGTCGAAGTCGACGGCGTCGGCCAGGTACTTGGCGGTGAAGTCGTACCAGTCGGTGCCCGGCCGCAGCCGGATCTCGGCGGGCAGGCTGGCCTGCGGCGGCCCCCCGCCGGGCCCGGCCAGCACGCCGCACTCGATCTCCCGGCCCGGCACCGCGGCCTCGACGACCACCTTCGCGTCGACGGCGGCGGCGGTGGCCACGGCCTCGGGGAACTGCGCCCAGTCGGTGACCCGGCTGATGCCGATGCTCGACCCGGCCCGGGACGGCTTGACGAACACCGGCAGGCCGAGCCGCTCCCGGGTGGCGTCGTCCAGCGCGGCGGGGTCGGCGGAGAGCCCGCCGGCGGCGTCCCGGAGGACGACGTGGTCGCCCTGCGGCAGGCCGGCGGCCGCCAGGAGCTTCTTGGTGACCTCCTTGTCCATCGAGGCGGCGCTGGAGAGGACGCCGGAGCCCACGTAGGGCAGCCCGCTCATCTCCAGCAGCCCCTGGATGGTGCCGTCCTCGCCGAACGCCCCGTGCAGCACCGGGAAGACGACGTCCACGCCGACCACCGGGCCGCCGTCGAGGGGCAGCAGCCCGCGGCCGGAGGGGTCCCCGACCAGCGCCACCGGGCGCCCGCCGCGCACCTCGGGCAGCTCGCCGCCGACGATCGCCATGCGCTGGCCCGGCTCGGGCAGCACCCACCCGCCGTCGCGGGTGATGCCGACCGGGACGGTGTCGTAGCGGTCCGGGTCCAGCGCGTCGAGGACGGCGCCGGCGGAGACGCAGGAGATGGGGTGCTCGGCGCTGCGTCCGCCGAAGACCACCGCGACGCGCAGCTTGCCTGCCTGTCCGCTCATCGCGGCCGACCCTAGTCGAGGCCGGCGCCGTCCCCGGCGCGACGGGCGGACGCCGGCGGGCGTGTGCGACCCTCGACCCCCATGCACGCTCCCGCCGCCGGGCCGGCCCCGGCTCCGCTCGGGCTGCGCCTGGCCGGGGCGGCGGTCCACGCCTACACCGCCGCCGGCTCGGTCCTCGGCCTGCTCGTCGTGCTCGCCGCGGTCGAGGGCGAGGCGGTGACCGCCTTGTGGCTGCTGCTCGCCGCACTCGTCGTCGACGGCACCGACGGGACCCTGGCCCGCTGGGCGCGGGTGAAGGAGACGATCCCCTGGTTCGACGGCGCCCGCCTCGACGACATCGTCGACTACCTCACCTACGCCTTCGCCCCGGTCGTGCTGCTGTGGACCACGGGGTCGCTGCCCGGTGGCGCCCTCGGGTGGGTGGTGGCGGCGCTGCCCCTGCTGGCCTCCTGCTACCAGTTCTGCCGGGTGGACGCGAAGACCGACGACCACACCTTCCTGGGCTTCCCGAGCTACTGGAACGTGGTCGCCTTCTACGCCGTCGTCCTCGACGTCGCGCCCGGGGTCGTGGCCGCCGTCCTCGTGGTGTGCTCGGTGCTGGTGTTCGTGCCGGTGCGCTACCTGTACCCCTCGCGCACGCCGGTGCTGCAGGGGCTGAGCCTGGTGCTGACCGCGGGCTGGGTGGTCACCTACGTGGTCCTGCTGCTGCAGTACCCGGACCCGTCGCCGGTGGTGGCTGCGCTGTCGCTGGCCTACGTCGCCTACTACCTCGGGGTCAGCCTGTGGCTCACCGCGCGGGCGGCGGCCCGCCGCGGGTGACGGGCGGGGACGGCGAGCGGCGGCGCCGCGGGTCACCGGGTCCCGGGGGCGCGCAGCACCAGCTCGACGTTGCGGTCGGTCGGGCGCCCGGACAGCCCCGCGTCCAGCCCCGACCACGGCACGTTGGCCGCCAGCTCGCGGTGCAGCGACGCCAGCCCGAGCGGTCCGCGCGCGGCCGGCTCGAACGGGCCGGGCGGGCGTGCCGGGCTGTCGTGGTCGACCATCGTGCAGACCAGCGAGAGCGTCCCGTCCCCGTTGTCGAGCAGCTCGACCAGCCGGGCCTGACCGGGCCAGTCGACGACCGCGCAGGTGGTGACCTCCCAGAAGCCGCCGCCGGGCTCCCCCGGCGCCGGCCAGGGCCGCACCTCGCTGACGTGGGTGTGCCCGTTGAGCCACAGGACGACGTTGGGGTGGCGGTGCAGCACCGCCCGCAGCTCCGCGCCGCCTGCGGCCCCGGCCTCCGCCCCCGGGCGCAGGGGGTCCTCCCGGGCCAGGGTCGAGGACCCGTGGTGGGAGGTGAGCACCACCAGCCGGTCCTCGTTCCCGGTGCGCACGAGGGTGCCGTCGGGCGCCCGGTACGCCGAGGAGACCTCCCGCAGCCGCTCCTCCAGCCAGCGGACCTGGAGGGCGTCCAGCGAGCCGTCCCCGCCCCCGGTGACCCGGGTGGTGTCCAGGCAGATCACCCGGATGCCGGGCAGCCCGTCCCAGGCGTAGTACGCGGTCCCGTCGCGCAGGTTGGCCGCGGTGAAACCGTGCCCGGCCGGCTCGCCGCCGTCGGCCAGGTGCGCGGCCACGAACTCGCGGCGGCCGATGAACCGCCGCCCGGCCAGCGCGGCGACCGAGCGCGCCCCGGCCGTGGTGAACGCCTCCGAGGACCGGGTGAACAGGGCCAGCGCGTCGTCCAGCTGCACGTCCGGACCCATCTCGACCGGCTTGCGGCCGGCCGGCAGCAGCTCGGCCAGCGCCGGCGTCGGGACCCCCACCCCGGCGACCAGCGCCTCGTGGTTGCCGTGGCACCCCAGCCACGGCAGCCGCAGCCCCTCGGCGACGAACGGGGCGAAGGCCGCGGCCAGCAGGCCGGGGCGGTGGGGGAAGCCGTAGCGGGCGCGGAACAGGTCGGGCTCGCCGCCGCCGTCGGGCCGCCAGAACAGGTCGTGCGGCCAGCCCACCGCCTGCACGCCGTCGTAGGCGGTGAGCCCGGCGCCCGGGGAGACGGGGCCGCCGCCGAGCACCTCGAGCAGCAGGGTGAGCTCGTTCCACTGCGCGTTGTCGATGGCGTCCCCGGTGGTGAGCACCACCTGGACCGGGTGGCCGGTCGCGGGCCCGCCGCCGACCCGGTTGAGGGTGCGCACGAGCGCCTCGACCGCGTGCGCGGTGATCGCCTCCTGCGGCCGGTGCATCGGCACGAGGGCGCGCATGCGGGGGTCGGCGAAGTGCCCGTGGAAGTACTCGAACCGGGCCGGTGAGCAGACGTCGGCCAGCTGCAGGTCGGTCACGTGCGCCATGCAGGCGCGGGCCCGGCGGCCGGTCCGCGGCGCCGTCCAGGTGGGGCCGACGAGGTCCCGGCGGGTCAGGTGCGGCTCGCCGGGGTGCCAGTCGAGCGCGCGGTAGTCGGCGTCGCGGCCCCGGCGCAGCACGGGTCCGGCGCCGAGCACCCGGTCGAGGGTCGTCCCGCTCACGGCGTCAGCGGGGGCCGTGGGCGGCATCGTGGACGGCATCGAGCGCGGCGGCGAGGTCGGCGACGAGGTCGGCGGTGTCCTCGATGCCGCAGGACAGGCGGACGAACCCGGGCGGCACGGCGTCCCCGCCCCACTGCGCCCGCCGGTCGAGGGTGCTGTGCACGCCGCCGAAGCTGGTCGCCGCCGTCCACAGCCGGCTGGCGGCCAGCAGCCGGCCGACCGCGGCCTCGTCGGCGAGCTCGGCGGAGACCACCCCGTTGGGCCGCAGCATCTGGCGGGCGGCCAGGGCGGACGAGGGGTCGCCGGGCCGCCACGGCCACCGGACGCCGGTCACCGCCGGGTGCTGCGCCAGCAGGTCGGCGACCGCCGCGGCGGTCTGCGCCTGGCGGGCCAGCCGCAGGTCCAGGGTGCTCATCGAGCGGTGGCCGAGCCACGCCTCGAACGGGCCGGGCGTGCCACCGGTGCGGTCCCGGAAGCCCTTGAGCCGGGCGTGCAGGGCCTCGTCGGTGGTGCTCACGTGGCCGAGCAGCAGGTCCGAGTGGCCGGTCAGGGCCTTCGTGTCGCTGGCCACCGTGATGTCGGCGCCCAGCGCCAGCGGCCGCTGCCCCAGCGGGGTCGCGGTGGTGTTGTCGACGGCCAGCACCGCGCCGGCGGCGCGGGTGGCGGCGGCGACCGCGGCGATGTCGCAGACGTCCAGCAGCGGGTTGCTCGGGGTCTCCAGCAGCACGAGGGCAGCGCCCTCGAGGTCGCCGCGGGCGGCCACCGCGCCGATCTCGGGCGTCGCGACGAGGTCGACCCGCAGGCCGAGGCGCTCGAGGTCGTCGCGGGCGAGCAGGCGGGTGGCGTAGTAGCCGTCCGACGGCAGGACGACGCGGTCGCCGGCGCGGACGGCGGCCAGCAGCACCGCGCTGATCGCGGCCATGCCGGTGGCGAAGGACAGGCAGCGGCCGCCGTCGAGCTCGCCCACGGCCGCCTCGAAGGCCCGCAGGGTCGGGTGCTCGGTGCGGGCGTAGGAGTCGGCGCCCCCGGCCCGCGGCGGGGCGTCGGCGAGGTGGAAGGGCGCGGCGAACACCGGGGACGGGCGCAGCGGCGCACCGGCCACGGGGTCGGGCTCCCCCGCGCGCACCGACCGGGTGCCGTCCCCCCGGCCCGGGTCGGTCACCGCGGCCGCGCCAGGTCTCGCGTCCTCACTCCGGCTCCCTCACTCGGGCTTGGCTTCCCGGGACATGATCTCCTTGACCATCTGGGCGGCCGTCGCGCCGTCGTGGCAGACCCGGACGACGGCCTCGGTGAGCGGCATGTCGACCCCGTGCGCGCGGGCCAGGTCCAGCACCGGGCGGCAGCTCTTGACCCCCTCGGCGGTCTGCCGGGTGGTGGCCTGCACCTCCTCCAGCGACATCCCGCGGCCCAGCCGCTCCCCGAAGGTGCGGTTGCGCGACAGCGGTGAGCTGCACGTGGCCACCAGGTCGCCCAGCCCGGCCAGCCCGGCGAACGTGGTCAGCTCCGCGCCCATGGCCAGCCCCAGCCGGGCGGTCTCGGCCAGCCCCCGGGTGATCAGCGAGGCGCGGGTGTTGTCACCGAAGCCCAGGCCCTCGGCCATGCCGGAGGCCAGCGCGATGACGTTCTTGACCGCGCCGCCGAGCTCGCAGCCGACCAGGTCCGGGTTGGTGTAGGGCCGGAAGTAGGGCGTGTGGCAGGCGGCCTGCACCTGCGCGGCCCGCGCCGCGTCGGCGCAGGCCACGACGGTGGCCGCGGGCTGCTCCTCGGCGATCTCCCGGGCCAGGTTCGGCCCGGACAGGGTCGCCACCCGGTCCGGGCCGGCGCCGGTGACCTCGGCGATCACCTCGCTCATCCGCTTGGTGGTGCCCAGCTCGATGCCCTTCATCAGCGACAGCAGCACCGCGCCGGGGGGCAGCAGCGGCGTCCAGGCGGTCAGGTTGGCGCGCAGCGACTGCGAGGGGACGGCCAGCACCACGACCTCGGCGCCGTCCAGGGCCTCGGCGGGGTCGCAGGTGGCGCGCAGCCGGCCGGGCAGCCGGATGCCGGGCAGGTAGTCGGGGTTCTCGCCCCGCTCGGTGATCGCCGCGGCCAGCTCCGGCCGCCGGGCGTGCAGCACCACCTCGGAGCCGGCGTCGGCCAGCACCTTGGCGAACGTCGTCCCCCAGGACCCGGCGCCGAGCACCGCCGCCCGGGTCACGCGACGTCCCCGGGCAGGTCCCCCGGCAGGGCGCGGCCGGGGCGGCGGGTGAAGGCCGCCGGGGCCGGCTCGTCGCGCAGCTCGGCGAGCTGGTCGCGCACCTGCACCATCATCCGGTCGGTCACCGCGCGCAGCAGGTCCCCCGTCAGCGGGCGACCGGCCCGCACCTCGGCGCGGAGGTCGGCGAGGTCCAGCGGCTCGCCGACGAGGTAGTCCACGGGCGTGCGCAACCGCAGGTGCAGCCGCTTGGTGTGGTAGTCGTGCAGCCGCTGCGGGCCCCACTGGGCCACGGGCAGGACGACGGCGTCGCTGGTCAGCGCCAGCCGGGCGACCCCGGTGCGGGCCTCCATCGGCCACCAGTCGGGGTCCCGGGTGACCGAGCCCTCCGGGTAGATGACCACGACGTTGCCGGCCTCGAGGTCGGCGCGGGCGGCCTCGAGCGACCCCCGGGCCTCGGCGGTCCCCCGCGCGACCGGGATCTGCCCGGCGGCGCGCAGGATGCGCCCGGCCGTCCCGCGGAACACCGATGCCTTGGCGAGGAAGTGCGGGACCCGGCCGGCGTCCCAGACCAGCCGCGCGCAGGAGAGCGGGTCGAGGACCGACACGTGGTTGGCCACGACGATCACCGGCCCGGTGCGCGGGAAGCGCTCGCCGTGCCGGGGACGCAGCCGGAACAGCAGCACGGTCACCGGGTAGACGACGAGGACGCACAGCCACAGCGCCGGCGGCAGGGGCCGCCGGGTCCGCCACCGGTTCGGCGGCCGCCCACCCCGTGCGACCGGGGGTCGTCCCTGGCTCACCGGTACCTCCTCGCCCACGCGGGCCCGTCCCGGGTGCGGCACCGGGCCCCTCGACATCGCGCCCATCATTGGGCCTCACCCGGCCCCGGCGCTGCACCGGGTCCCCCGCGGCCCACCGCCCCGGGAACCGGTGTGCTCACATTGTGGCCGTGGTCGAGTGGTCGGTCGTCGTCCCGGCGAAGCGGCTGGCGCGCGCCAAGACGCGGCTGTCCCCGCTCACCGACGCCCTGGGCGACCGGCCCGGGCGTGCGCACGCCGACGTCGTCCTCGCCCTGCTCGCCGACACCGTCGCCGCGGCGCTGGCCGCGACCGCCGTGGGTGCGGTCCTGGTCGTGACCGACGACCCCGCCGCGGCCGACGTCGTCACCCGGCTCGGGGCCCGAACGGTGCCCGACGAGCCCGACGCCGGCCTCAACCCGGCGCTGGCGCACGGGGCGCGCGCCAGCGGGGCGCGCGCGGTGGCGGCCCTGTCCTCCGACCTGCCCGCGCTGCGCGCGGCCGAGCTCACCGCCGCGCTGGCCGCGGCCGGGTCGGCGCCGCGCTGCTTCGTCGCCGACGCGCCGGGCACGGGGACGACGCTGCTCACCGCCCGGGACGCGCCGCTGTCGCCCGCCTTCGGGCGGGACTCGGCCGCCCGGCACCGGGCCGGCGGCGCGCGGGAGCTGACCGGGGCCTGGCCGGGGCTGGCGCGCGACGTCGACACCCCCGCCGACCTCGAGCAGGCCCTGGCCCTCGGCGTCGGGCGGCACACCGCCGCGCTGCTGGGCGGCGCCGACCTGGACCGATCCGCGCAGAGGCTGCTGCCGTTCACCTGACTGCGGCACGATGACCCCGTGCCTCCCGCCCGCCCGGCCCCGGCCGACCGCTTCATCAACCGCGAGCTGTCCTGGCTCGACTTCAACGCGCGGGTCCTGGAGCTCGCCGAGGACGAGTCGCTGCCCCTGCTCGAGCGGGTGAAGTTCCTCGCCATCTTCGCCAGCAACCTCGACGAGTTCTTCATGGTGCGCATCGCGGGGCTCAAGCGCCGGCACAGCACCGGGCTGACCGTCCGCTCCCCCGACGGGCTCACCATCCGGGAGCAGCTGGCCCGGGTCACCGAGCGGACCCGCGAGCTGGTGCACCGGCACTCCGACGCCTTCACCAAGGACATCACCCCGCGGCTGGAGGAGGCCGGGATCCGGATCGTCCACTGGGACGAGCTGGCCGACACCGAGGCCAAGCGGCTGCGCGAGTACTTCCGCGACCAGGTCTTCCCCGTGCTGACCCCGCTGGCGGTGGACCCGGCCCACCCGTTCCCCTACATCAGCGGGCTGTCGCTGAACCTCGCCGTGTCGGTGCGCGACCCCGACACCGGGGCGCCCCGGTTCGCCCGCCTCAAGGTGCCCAACAACGTGCCCCGGTTCGTGCCCGTGGGCGCGCCGGACGACGAGGCGACCTTCCTGCCGCTCGAGGACCTCATCGCCGCGCACCTGCCGCAGCTGTTCCCGGGCCTCGACGTCATCGACCACCACCTCTTCCGGGTCACCCGCAACGCCGACCTGGAGGTCGAGGAGGACCGCGACGAGGACCTGCTGCAGGCGCTGGAGCGCGAGCTGGCCCGCCGCCGGTTCGGCCCGGCGGTGCGGCTGGAGGTCGCCGAGCCGATGGACCCGCAGATCCTCCAGGTGCTCATGTCGGAGCTGGAGGTGGACCCGGAGGACGTCGTCCACGTGCCCGGGCTGCTCGACCTCGCGGCGCTGTGGCGCCTGTACGACCTCGACCGCCCGGAGCTCAAGGACGAGCCGTTCGTGCCGGCCACGCACCCCCGGCTCTCGGAGGGCGAGACCCCCATGAGCGTCTTCGCCACCCTGCACGACGGGGACGTGCTGGTGCACCACCCCTACCACTCGTTCGCCACGAGCGTGCAGCGGTTCATCGAGCAGGCCGCCGCGGACCCGAACGTGCTGGCCATCAAGCAGACGCTCTACCGGACCTCCGGTGACTCCCCGATCGTCAACGCGCTCGTCGAGGCGGCCGAGGCCGGCAAGCAGGTCGTCGTCCTCGTCGAGGTCAAGGCGCGCTTCGACGAGGAGGCCAACATCAGCTGGGCACGCGAGCTGGAGAGGGCCGGCTGCCACGTGGTCTACGGCCTGGTGGGCCTCAAGACGCACTGCAAGACCGCGCTGGTCGTGCGCCGCGAGGGCGGGGTCATCCGCCGGTACTGCCACATCGGCACCGGCAACTACAACCCGAAGACCGCGCGCATCTACGAGGACCTCGGCATCCTCACCGCCGACCCCCGCGTGGGCGCCGACCTCACCGACCTGTTCAACACCCTGACCGGCTACTCGCGGCAGACCACCTACCGCACCCTCATGGTGGCCCCGCACGGCATCCGCCAGGGGCTGGTGGAGCGGATCCGCCGCGAGGCGCGCAACGCCAGGGAGGGCCGGCCCGCCGGCATCCGGGTCAAGGTGAACTCGCTCGTCGACGAGGAGGTCATCGACGCGCTCTACGAGGCCTCGGCGGCCGGCGTCCCGGTCGAGCTGCTCATCCGCGGCATCTGCGCGCTGCGCCCCGGCGTCCCCGGCCTGTCCGAGAACGTGCGGGTGCGCTCGATCGTCGGCCGCTACCTCGAGCACTCCCGGGTCATCCACTTCGCGGCCGGCGGCGAGGGCGAGTGGTGGCTGGGCAGCGCGGACCTCATGCACCGCAACCTGGACCGCCGCGTCGAGGTCCTGCTGCGGGTCGGCGACGAGTCGGCCCGGGCCCAGCTCGAGCAGGTCTTCGACGCCGCGATGGCCGACGGGGTCCGCTGCTGGGAGCTCGGCGGTGACGGCACCTGGCGGCGCACCGGCGAGCGGGACTACCAGGCCGCGCTGATCGCGGCGGTCGAGCATGCCGGCTGAGGGCCCGGCCGGGACCCGTCCCGACCCCGAGGCCCTCGTCCGGGCCGGCGGGGGTGCGGTGTGGCGTCCCGGCCCCGACGGGGTCCTGGAGACGGTGCTCGTGCACCGGCCGCGGTACGACGACTGGTCGCTGCCCAAGGGCAAGCTGGAGGACGGCGAGCACCCCCTGGCCGCCGCCGTCCGGGAGGTCGCCGAGGAGACCGGGCTGGCGGTCGTGGCCGGGCGGCGCAGCGTGCGCACGGAGTACCCGGTCGAGGCGGGCACCAAGCGGGTCGACTACTGGCTCATGCGCTCCGCCGGCGGCGAGTTCACCCCGTGCGACGAGGTCGACGCCCTGCGCTGGCTGCCGGTCGAGGAGGCCCGCGCGGCGGTCAGCCACGAGGCCGACCGCGCCGTGCTCGACGACCTGACGCGCACCGACGTGCCGCGGGAGCCGGCCCTGGCGCTCGTGCGGCACGCCCACGCCGGCAGCCGCTCGGAGTGGGACGGCCCGGACGAGCTGCGCCCGCTGTCGACCAAGGGCCGGCGGCAGGCCCGAGAGCTCGCCGCGGCGCTGCCGCTGTTCGGGCCGCGGGAGCTGCTCAGCGCTCCGCGCACCCGCTGCCGGGAGACCCTCGAGCCCCTCGCCGAGGCCCTGGGCCTGCCGGTGGGTGAGCTCCCCGAGCTGGGCGAGGAGGAGTTCGCCGCCGACCCGCCGACCGGGCTCGCGGTGGTCGACCGGCTGCTCGAGCCCCGCACCGACGGCGGGGTGACCGTGGTGTGCAGCCAGGGCGGGGCGATCCCGTCGGTGCTGGTCAGCCTGGGGGTCCGCTTCGCCGGCGTGGGCGGCGGGCTGTGGCCGCCGGCGGCGAAGGGCAGCACCTGGGTGCTCGGCGGCCGCCCGGGCGCGCTGTCGGCCGACTACTACCGCGACTTCGGCCCGGACGGCGAGAACCCCGCCCGCTGAAGGAGGACCCCGGGAAGGCCCCCGTCCTCCTCACCGCTCGCACGCTCGCGGCGAGCCTCCGGACGGGGCCCTCGCCTCGCAGGCTCGGGGTGGGTCCCTGCGCAGGGGCCGCGTCGGTGCCGTCCCGGCGCGAGCGGCCCCGGCGAGGGCTCAGCCGCGGGCGGGGAGCGCCGTGGGCAGCCAGGGCTCGCGGGTCGCCTCGTAGGCCTCGATGTCGGCCAGGTGCCGCTCGGTGAGGCCGACGTCGTCGAGCCCCTCGAGCAGCCGCCAGCGGGTGTAGTCGTCGATCTCGAACGGCACCGTCGTCGACCCGTACGCGACGGTCCGCGACCCGAGGTCGACCGTCACCTGCGTGGTGGGGTCGGCCTCGACCGCCTGCCACAGCGCCTCGACCTCGGGCTGCGGCAGGAGCACGGTGAGCAGCCCGGCCTTGGTCGAGTTGTTGCGGAAGATGTCGGCGAACCGCGAGCTGATGACGACGCGGAAGCCGCCGTCCATCAGCGCCCAGACGGCGTGCTCGCGGGAGGAGCCGGTGCCGAAGTCGGGCCCGGCGACCAGGATCGAGGCGCCCGCGTGCTCGGGGCGATTGAGCACGAAGTCCGGCTCGTTGGTCCGCCAGGCGACGAACAGGCCGTCCTCGAACCCGGTCCGGGTGATCCGCTTGAGGTACTCGGCCGGGATGATCTGGTCGGTGTCCACGTTGGTCCGCCGCAGCGGGGCCGCGGTACCGGTGTGGGTGGTGAAGGCGTCCATCGGCTCAGACTCCAGCGCTGGTCAGGTCGGCGGTCTCGAGGTCGGCCGGGGCGGTCAGGCGGCCGGTCAGCGCGGTGGCCGCCGCGACGGCCGGGCTGACCAGGTGGGTGCGCCCGCCCTTGCCCTGCCGGCCCTGGAAGTTGCGGTTGCTCGTGGACGCCGAGCGCTCCCCGGGTCGGAGCTGGTCGGGGTTCATCCCCAGGCACATCGAGCAGCCCGCGCCGCGCCACTCGGCGCCGGCGTCGAGGAACACCCGGTCCAGGCCCTCGGCCTCGGCCTGCGACTTGACCGCGACCGACCCGGGGACGACGAGCATCCGGGTGCTCGGGTCGATCCGCTTCCCGCGCAGCAGTTCCGCGGCCACGCGCAGGTCCTCGATCCGGCCGTTGGTGCAGGAGCCCAGGAAGACCGTGTCGACCTCGATCTCGCGCAACGGGGTGCCCGGGGTCAGGCCCATGTAGGCCAGCGCGCCCTCGACGTCGCGGCGGTCGCCCTCGTCGGCGAAGTCGGCCGGGTCGGGCACCCGCCCGGAGATGGGCAGCCCCTGGCCCGGGTTGGTGCCCCAGGTGACGTAGGGGGCCAGCGACGCGGCGTCGATGCGCACCTCGCGGTCGAACACGGCGCCCTCGTCGGTGCGCAGCGTCCGCCAGTGCTCGACCGCGGCGTCCCAGTCGGCACCCTGCGGGGCGTGCGGCCGGCCGGCCAGGAAGGCGAAGGTGGTCTCGTCGGGGGCGATCAGCCCGGCCTTGGCGCCGGCCTCGATCGACATGTTGCAGATGGTCATCCGGGCCTCCATCGACAGCTTCTCGATGGCGCTGCCGCGGTACTCGATGACGTGGCCCTGCCCGCCGCCGGTGCCGATCTGCGCGATGACGGCGAGGATGACGTCCTTCGCCGAGACGCCCGCGGGCAGCTCGCCGTCGACGGTGACCGCCATCTGCCGGGGCCGGTACTGCGGCAGGGTCTGCGTGGCCAGCACGTGCTCGACCTCGCTGGTGCCGATGCCGAAGGCCAGGGCGCCGAAGGCGCCGTGCGTGGAGGTGTGGCTGTCACCGCAGACGATCGTCATGCCCGGCTGGGTCAGCCCGAGCTGCGGGCCGATGACGTGCACGATGCCCTGGTCGCGGTCGCCCATCGGGGCCAGCCGGACGCCGAACTCGGCGGCGTTGCGGCGCAGCGCCTCGACCTGCGCCCGGCTGACCGGGTCGGCGATGGGCGCGAGGACGTCCAGCGTCGGGACGTTGTGGTCCTCGGTGGCCATGGTGAGGTCCGGGCGCCGCACCGTTCGGCCCGCGGCCCGCAGCCCGTCGAACGCCTGCGGGCTGGTGACCTCGTGCACGAGGTGCAGGTCGATGAAGAGCAGGTCCGGCTCGCCCGCGGCGCTGCGCACCACGTGGGCGTCGTAGACCTTCTCCGCCAGGGTCTTCGGCACGAGGGCCCCCTCCTGGGTCGTCGTCGCGCCCACCGGCTGGTCTTCTCAGACAGTGGGATGCAAGTATTGCTCTGTGGGACAGCCTAACCCCGTTGCCGTGCTCGACAAAGCCGTGTCCATCCTGCGCGCCGTCGCCGCCGAGCCGGCGACCCTCGCCGAGCTGGTCGAGCGGACGGGGCTGCCCCGCGCCACCGCGCACCGGCTGGCGGTGGCCCTGGAGGGCCACCGCCTCGTGCGCCGCACGGCCGCCGGCGCCTGGGCGCCCGGGCCCGGGCTGGCCGAGCTGTCCCGCGGGGTCGCCGACCTGGCCGACCTCGCCGGCCGGCACCTGGTCGTGCTGCGCGACGCCAGCGGCGAGAGCGCCCAGTTCTACGTGCGGGACGGCGCCACCCGGGTGTGCCTCGCCGCGGCGGAACGGGCGCACGGGCTGCGCGACACCGTCCCGGTGGGCGCCCGCCTGCCGATGACCGCGGGCTCGGCCGCGCACGCGCTGCTCGCCTTCGCGCCGGTGGACGAGGTCACCCCGCTGCTGCCCGCGGCCAGCTTCACCGCCCGCACCCTGCTCGACGTGCGGCGCCGCGGCTGGGCGCACAGCGTCGCCGAGCGCGAGGCCGGCGTCGCCTCGCTGTCGGCGCCGGTGCGCGACGCCGCCGGCGGCGTGCTCGGTGCGGTCTCCATCTCCGGGCCGGTCGAGCGGCTGGGCCGCCGCCCCTCCCCCGAGGTGGTCGGCGCGGTCCTGGAGGCGGCCGGCGCGATCTCCCGCGCCGCCCGCTGACGCCCGACCCCTCCGAGGGGCCGCCCCCGGGGTCAGTGCGCGGGGGGCCGGTCCTCGTCCCCGGTCACGTCGGCGCCCTCGTCGACGACCACCGGCCGCAGCCGCGACCAGAGCGCGAAGGCCAGCGCGAAGACGACCATCGCGAGCCCGGCCCAGAGGTTGGCGTTCAGGTCGCCGGTCTTCTCGCGGTCGGCCGGTGAGTCGGCGAACAGCCCCATGAGGACCAGCACGACGCCGTAGAAGCCGATGAGCGCGGCGATGACGTTGCGGACGTCGAAGGCGCCCGCGGCGTGGGGGCGCCCGCCGCCGTCGTTTCCCGTGGACATGTCCCGAGCTCCTCTCACCGGAAGACCACGTTGAGCGCGATCACCATCACCAGGGAGATCCCGGCGAGCTTGGTGGGCGACTGGTACCAGGGCAGCCGGTGCGCGTCGGGGTCGGTGCGCTGCTCCTTCGGCGTCTCGGAGTACACCAGGCCGACCAGTTCCCGCGCCGGCTTCGGCCGGGTCACCATCGTGACCGCGACGCTGACGACGATGTCCACGACGAAGGCCGCCCCGGCCGCGACGAACGCCGTCCCCTGGCCCGGCAGGTCGAACACGCCGGTCTCGGAGAGGACGAAGACGACGATCGCGGCCAGCGTGCCCGACACCAGCCCGGTCCAGCCCGCCGTCGCGGTCATCCGCTTCCAGAACATGCCGAGGATGAACGTGGCGAACAGCGGGGCGTTGAAGAAGCCGAACAGGGTCTGCAGGTAGTCCATCAGGTTCTGGTAGCCCGCCGCGATGAGCGCCGTCCCGATGGCGACCACCGTCGCCCCGACCGTGGCCCACCGGCCGACCACCAGGTAGTACTGGTCGGGCCGGTCCTTGACGACGTAGGTCTGCCAGAGGTCGTAGCTGAAGACGGTGTTGAAGGCCGAGACGTTGGCCGCCATCCCCGCCATGAAGGCCGCCAGCAGGCCGGCGATCGCGACCCCCAGCAGGCCGTTGGGCATCACGTCGCGGATCAGGCCCAGCAGCGCCTCGTTGTAGGACAGGTCGCTGTCCTGGCCGGCCTTGAGCTGCTGGATCTCCGGCACCAGGATGCCGGCGATCAACCCCGGGATGACGACGATGAAGGGCACGAACATCTTCGGGAACGACCCGATCACCGGGGTGCTGCGCGCCGCGGACATCGACTTGGTGGCCATCGCGCGCTGGACCTCGACGAAGTTCGTCGTCCAGTAGCCGAAGGAGAGCACGAAGCCGAGCCCGAAGACGATGCCGACGGTCGACCACACCGGGCTCTCGAAGCCCGACAGGTCCGTGGCCGGCCAGGAGGACAGCTGCTCGGCGCCGTCGGTGGCGGTGACCTCGTCGACCAGCCCGTCGATCCCGCCGACGCGGTGCAGCCCGATCAGGGTCAGCGGCAGCAGGGCGGCGACGATGACGAAGAACTGCAGGACCTCGTTGTAGATCGCCGCCGACAGCCCGCCGAGGGTGATGTAGCTGAGCACCACCGCGGCGGCCACGATCAGCGAGATCCACAGCGGCCAGCCGAGCAGCGCGTTGACGATCGTCGCCAGCAGGAACAGGTTGATCCCGGCGATGAGCACCTGCGCGACGGCGAAGGACAGCGCGTTGACCAGGTGCGCCCCGGTGCCGAACCGGCGCCGCATGAACTCCGGGACGCTGCGGACCTTGGACCCGTAGTAGAAGGGCATCATCACGATGCCGAGGAACAGCATCGCCGGGACCGCGCCGACCCAGAAGTAGTGCATGGTCGACATGCCGTACTGCGCCCCGTTGGCCGACATGCCGATGATCTCGACCGCGCCCAGGTTGGCGGAGATGAACGCCAGACCGGTCACCCAGGCCGGGAGGCTGCGGCCGGAGAGGAAGAAGTCGAGGCTGTCGGAGACCCGTCGTCGGGCGGCGAACCCGATCATCAGGACCACGCCGAAGTAGACGGCGACGAGGAGGTAGTCGACGAACGAGGCGTCGAGGCGGAGCGCATCCACGGGCAGGACCTCCGGTGCTGAGCGGTCAGTCGAGTCGGCGGGCCCCCGGAGACGGCGTGACGGCGAAGGTCCGCGGCGCTCTGTACCCCTCGACGGCGAAGCGATCTGTGATCGCGGTCACTATCTCGTCGGTGCGCTCCCGGCGGACCAGCACGACGGCACTGCCGCCGAACCCACCCCCGACCATGCGGGCCCCCTCGGCGCCGTGGTCCAGGGCCGTGGTCACGCAGGTGTCGAGCTCGACGGTCGAGATCTCGAAGTCGTCCCGCAGCGAGGCGTGGCCCTCGGTCAGGAGCGGGCCGACGGCGGCCGGGCCGGCGTCCCCGCGCAGCACGCGGACCACCTCGAGCACCCGGGCGTCCTCGGTGACCACGTGCCGCGCCCGCCGGAGGAGCAGCGTCCCCTCGGGCGTGCCGTCGTCCAGCGGGGCGAGGTCCGCCACCGCGGCGACGTCGCGCAGCGCGGCCACGCCGAGCCGCTCGGCGGCCCGCTCGCACTCCCGGCGTCGGTCGCCGTAGCCGCCGGTGGCGTGGTCGTGCGTCGTCCCGGTGTCCACCACCAGCAGCTCCAGGCCGGCCGCGGCGAGGTCCAGCGGCACCTGCTCGCTGCTGCGGTCGCGGGTGTCGAGGAACAGCGCGTGCCCGGCCGTGCAGAGCAGCGAGGCCGACTGGTCGAGGATCCCGGTCGGGGCGCCGACGAAGTCGTTCTCCGCGCTGCGGGCGACGTCGACCAGGTCGGCGAGGGCCAGGTCCGGGGCGGCCGGGTCGGGGGCGGTCAGGTCCCGCAGCGCCAGTGCCACCGAGCAGGACAGCGCGGCCGACGAGGACAGCCCCATCCCCGCCGGGACGTCGCCGTCGACCAGCACGCTGACCCCGCCGGGCACCCGGTCGCGCAGCGCGTGCACCACCCCGGCCGGGTACCCGGCCCAGCCGGCCGGCCGGCCCGGGGCGAGCTCGGCGACGTCCAGCTCGACCCGCTCCCCGGGGTGCTGCACCGAGGCCAGCGCCACCACGCCGTCGTCCCGCCGGGCGACCGCGGCCCGGGTGGTGTGCGGCAGGGCCACCGGCAGCACGAAACCCTCGTTGTAGTCGGTGTGCTCCCCGATGACGTTCACCCGCCCCGGGGCGGCCCAGACCCCCTCGGGCGCGGTGCCGAAGGCCTCGGTGAAGGCCCGGCGGGCGCGGTCGGCGGCGTCCGCACCGGAACCCGGCGCGCTCACGCCGGCGCCCGCAGCTGCTCGGCGACGTCCTCGGGCGTGGTGTCGCTGATGAAGGCCCCCATGCCCGACTCGGAGCCGGCCAGGTACTTCAGCTTGCCCGGCGCCCGGCGCAGGCTGAACAACTGCAGGTGCAGCCACCAGTCCTCCCGGCCGCGGGCGACCGGGGCCTGGTTCCACGCGGCGATGTAGGGCATCGGGGTGTCGAAGCGGCGGGCGAAGCGGCCGAGCACGTCGAGGTAGAGCCCGGCCAGCGCATCCCGCTCGTCGCCGTCGAGGGCGGCGAGGTCGGGCACCCGGCGGTGCGGGAAGACCTGCACCTCGTAGGGCCAGCGGGCCGCCGCGGGCACGAAGGCGGTCCAGTGCGGGTTGCCGGCGACCACCCGGGGGCCGGACCGCTCGGCGGCGAGGACGTCGGCGAACAGGTCCCCGCCGGTGTCGGCGCGGTGGCGGGCGACGGAGGCCAGCACCTTCTCCACCCGTGGCGTCACGAACGGGTAGGCGTAGATCTGCCCGTGCGGGTGGGAGAGGGTCACCCCGATCTCCTCCCCGGAGTTCTCGAACACGAAGACCTGCTCGACGCCGTCGATGCCCGACAGCTCCGCGGTGCGCTCGGCCCACACGTCGACGACCAGGCGCGCCCGGTCCTGCCCCAGGGTGGCGAACGAGCGGTCGTGCTCGCTGGTGAACACCACGACCTCGCAGCGCCCGAAGCCGGGCCGCAGCCCGGTGAGCGGGGCACCCGGGGCGACCGGCGGGACGTCGGTGTCGACGGTCGTGGCCAGGGACGGGAACCGGTTCTCGAAGACGACGACCTGGTAGTCGGCCTCGGGGACCTCGGTGGACTCCCGCCCGGGGCGGGTCGGGCACAGCGGGCAGAGGTCGGCCGGCGGGAGGAAGGTCCGGGTCTGCCGGTGCGAGGCCAGCACCACCCACTCGCCGAGCAGGGGGTCCCAGCGCAGCTGGGAGCGGGTGCTCACCGGCGGCAGGTCCCGCGGGTCCTCCGCCGTCCGCGCCGGGGCGGAGCCGTCGGCGTCGAAGTAGAGGAGCTCCCGGCCGTCGGCCAGACGGCGACTGGTGCGGATCACGTGCAGGGACGCTAGCCCGCGGCGGGGCCCGCCACCGACCCGCCTCCCCGGGACCTCCCCCGGAACGGCGAGGGCCCCCGGCCGGGTGGCCGGGGGCCCTCCCCTGCTGTAGCCCCGAAGGGATTCGAACCCTCGCTACCGCCGTGAGAGGGCGGCGTCCTGGGCCGCTAGACGACGGGGCCGTGCGGGCACCATGGTGCCACGCCCCGGGCAGGGGCCCGCGACCGGGTCCCCCGGGACGACGAGAGCCCCCGGCCTGGTGGCCGGGGGCTCTCGCCTGCTGTAGCCCCGAAGGGATTCGAACCCTCGCTACCGCCGTGAGAGGGCGGCGTCCTGGGCCGCTAGACGACGGGGCCGTGCGGTGGTGCGGTCGTGCTGAGGACAGGTCGCCCAGGACGGACGACGTTCCTCGCTGGGGTACCAGGACTCGAACCTAGACTAACGGAGCCAGAATCCGTCGGGCTGCCAATTACCCCATACCCCAAGGGTCGTGCTGCACCTCGCGGCGCCGGGGACCACCATACCCGACCCCCGGGGGCGCCCCCGGCCCCCCCGGGGGTGACGGTGGTCGCAGGTCCAGCGCGGCCGTCCGCGTCTCCGGCCGCAGGCGCCGGCCGGAGCGGGCGACCAGCCACACGTAGGCCGCCATGACGAGCAGGTCCAGCGTCACCACGACCAGGCCGGCGCCGGCCGGGATCGAGTCGGTGGACACCCCCTCACCCAGCGCGCCGAGCAGCAGGAACACCAGCACGTTGTTGACCGCGTGCAGGACGATGGCCGCCTCGAGGCCCCCGGTCAGCCAGACCACGGCGGAGGCGGCCAGGCCGAAGGCGAAGCGGTCGAGGAAGGTCCACACGTCCGGCGGGAGGTGGGCGGCGGAGAACATCGCCGCGGTGAGCACCCCGGCGACCACCGCACCGGTGCGCGGGTCGCGGATCCAGGCGGCGACCGTCTGGCTGAGGTACCCGCGGAAGACGTACTCCTCGGCGGCCGACTGCAGCGGGGTGGTGAGCAGCACCACGAGCACCAGCCACCCGTAGGCCGGCGTCGGGCCGGTGACCTCGCCGCCGTCGACCCAGAGCCCGGCCAGCAGCGACAGCGCGATGCCCGCCCCGAGCGTGGGCAGGGCCAGCAGCGTGTAGGGCGGGAGCAGCCGCCAGCGCAACCGGGCGAGCACCGACGAGGACCAGCCGCGGCGCATGCCGTGCGCGACCACCCAGGCCAGCCAGACCGTCGGGATCGCGACGATCAGCGACAGGTTGGTGATGAGCAGCACGCCGGGGTCGACCAGGTCGAGCAGCTGCAGGTCGGGGAACGCGCCGGTGACGAACGCGACGAGGACGACGACCGTGGCCGCGACCGTGTACACCACGGTGATCAGGAGCAGGCCGAGCAGCGGCCGCCACCAGCGCCAGTCCCGCGAGCGCATGGCCAGCAGGAAGGGCGCCGGCCGGTCGTGCGGGGGCGTGCCCGGCGGTGGCGACCACGGCGCACCGGGGGGCGGCGGGCCCGGGAACGGCCGCCGGTCGAGCGGCCCGCGCTGCCACGACGGCGGGCCCGGCGCGGCGGGTGGGAGCTGCCCGGGGTGGGTGTGCGGGCCCGGCGGCAGGGGCACCGGGCCCAGCGGCCACGCCACCGGGCCGGCGAAGGCGCCGGTGGCCGGCAGCGAGTGGACGCCGTGCAGCGCGCCGGGCACGCGCGGCGGCGCGCCGTAGGGCCCCGTGGGCGGCGGCCCGGTGTAGGGCTCGTCGTCCGGGTCGGGGGCCGGGCCACCGCCTGGCGGCACCGGCGCGCTCACCGTGTCACCCCGGCACCGCGGCCCGCGCCGCCGCCAGCCGGGCCAGCGTGCGCTCCCGACCGAGCAGCTCGATCGACTCGTACAGCGGCGGGGACACCGTGCGGCCGCTCACCGCGACCCGTACCGGCCCGAACGCCTGGCGGGGCTTGCGCCCGAGCCCGTCGACCAGGGCCGTCCTGAGCGCGGCCTCGACGGCCTCGGTGGTCCAGTCCCCCAGGTCGCGCAGGGCCGCGGCCGCCGCGTCGAGGACCTCGGCCGCCTCGGGCCCGGACAGCTGCTTGGCCGCGGCGGCCGGGTCGATCTCGACGTCCTCCACGAACAGGAACCGCAGCAGCTCGACGGCGTCGGAGAGCACCACCACCCGCTCCTGCACCAAGGGCGCGATCGCCCGCAGCAGCCGCTCCTGCTCCGGGGTGGGCGGGTCGGCGACCAGCCCCGCACCGGCCAGGAACGGGACGACCCGGGTGACGAACTCCCCGACCGGCAGCGCACGCAGGTGCGTGGCGTTGATCGCCTCGGCCTTCTTCAGGTCGAAGCGGGCCGGGTTCGCGCTGACCCGGGTGACGTCGAAGGCCTCGGCCAGCTCGGCCGTCGAGAACACGTCGCGGTCCTCGGCGATGGCCCAGCCGAGCAGCGCCAGGTAGTTGGCGAAGCCCTCGGGGACGAACCCTCGCTGCCGGTAGACGTCGACGTTGGACTGCGGGTCCCGCTTGGACAGCTTCTTGCTGCCCTCACCGGTCACGTAGGGCAGGTGGCCGAACCGCGGGGCGCCGGACGCCACGCCGATGTCCTGCAGCGCCGCGTAGAGCGCCAGCTGCCGGGGCGTGGAGGGCAGCAGGTCCTCCCCCCGCAGGACGTCGGTGATGCCCATGAGCGCGTCGTCGACCGGGTTCACGAAGGGGTACAGCGGCACCCCGTTGGCCCGGACGACGACGAAGTCGGGCACCGACCCCGCCGCGAACCGCACCTCGCCGCGCACCAGGTCGGTCCAGGCGAGGTCCTCGTCGGGCATCCGCAGCCGCAGCACCGGCTCGCGGCCCTCGGCCCGGAAGGCGGCCTTCTGCTCGTCGGTGAGGAAGCGGTCGGCGTTGTCGTAGCCGAGCTTGGGGTCCTGCCCCGCGGCCAGCCGGCGCGCCTCGACCTCCTCGTTGGTCGAGAACGACTCGTAGGCGTGCCCGGCGGCCAGCAGCTTCGCCGCGACGTCGCGGTAGACCTCGTGGCGCTGCGACTGCCGGTAGGGGGCGTGGGGGCCGCCGACCTCCGGGCCCTCGTCCCAGTCCAGGCCCAGCCAGCGCAGGCTGTCGAGCAGGTGGCGGTAGGACTCCTCCGAGTCGCGGGCGGCGTCGGTGTCCTCGATGCGGACGACGAAGGTGCCGCCGGTGTGCCGGGCGTGCGCCCAGTTGAACAGCGCCGTCCGGAGCAGCCCGACGTGCACGGTGCCCGTCGGCGACGGGCAGAAGCGGGTGCGCACGCCGCTCGTGGGCGAGGTCATCGCGCGCCCCCGGCGGTCGAGGTGGTGTCGGCGCCGGCGACGGTGTTGGTCAGCGTGCCCAGGCCCTCGATCGTGACCTCCACCCGCTGCCCCGGTGCCAGGGGACCGACCCCCGACGGGGTGCCCGTGAGCACGACGTCCCCGGGCAGCAGCGTCATCACCTGCGAGATGTGCGAGACCAGGGTCGGGACGTCGAACAGCAGCTGGCTGGTGCGGCCGGACTGCCGCAGCTCGCCGTCCACGGTGCAGGTGACCTCGAGGTCGGCGGGGTCCTTGCCCAGGCCGGGCAGGTCGGTCTCGATCCACGGGCCGAGCGGGCAGAAGGAGTCGAAGCCCTTGGCGCGGGTCCACTGCCCGTCGTTGCGCTGCATGTCCCGCTCGGTGACGTCGTTGGCGATCGTGTAGCCGAAGATGCTCGCCGGGACCTGCTCGGGGCTCACGTGCCGGGCCCCCCGGGCCCCGATGACGACGGCCAGCTCGGCCTCGTGGTGCACGTTCGTGCTGCCCGGCGGGATGCGGATGGCGTCGCCCGGGCCGATCACCGCCGTGGACGGCTTGAGGAACAGCAGCGGCTCGCTCGGCGCGTCGCCCGTCTTCATCTCCGCCACGTGGGCGGAGTAGTTCTTGCCGACGCACACCACCTTGCTCGGCAGGATCGGCGAGAGCAGCCGCACGTCGGCCTGGGCGTACCGCTGGCCGGTGAAGGAGATGGTGCCGAAGGGGTGGCCCTCGATCTGGGCGACCTGGCCGTCCCCGTCGAGGACGCCGAAGGACATGCCCGAGGGCGAGGCGAAGCGGACGATGCGCACGGCGTCGAGGCTACTGACCCGCACCGGCCGAGCTGCGGCCCTACGGTTCCGGGGTGGCCTGCCGACTCAGCGAGATCGTGATCGACTGCCGGGACCCCGAGCGGCTGTCCGCGTGGTGGGCGCGGGTCCTCGGGTACCGGGTGCTCTCCCGGGAGGAGGGGGCCGTGGAGATCGGCCCGGAGGAGGGCTTCGGCGGGCCGGCACCCACGCTGGTCTTCTCGCCGTCCCCCGACCCGGCGCCGGGGAAGCCGCGGCTGCACCTGGACCTCTCCCCCACCGACCGGGACCAGGACGCCGAGCTCCAGCGGCTGCTGGACCTCGGGGCGACGCCCGCGGACGTCGGGCAGACCGGCAGCGAGAGCTGGCACGTCCTGGCCGACCCCGAGGGCAACCCGTTCTGCCTGCTGCGCCGCCGGCTGTGACGGTGACGTCGGTCGGCCTACCGGCCTCCCACCGCGGCCAGGTGCCGTCCCCCACCGCCGCTGAGCCGTGCGCCCGCTCCGCTCGTCGGGGACCCTCCGGGCCCCGCTCCTGCCGGGCGCACCGCGGCCAGGTGCCGTCCCCCACCGCCGCCGAGCCGTGCGCCCGCTCCGCTCGTCGGGGACCCTCCGGGCCCCGCTCCTGCCGGGCGCACCGCGGCCAGGTGCCGTCCCCCACCGCCGCCGAGCCGTGCGCCCGCTCCGCTCGCCGGGGACCCTCCGGGCCCCGCTCCTCCCGGGCGCAAAGCGGCCAGGTGCCGTCCCCCACCGCCGCTGAGCCGTGCGCCCGCTCCGCTCGCCGGGCCGTGCGCCGGCTCCCCGGCGTCCCCCGACCGGGTGGTGCCGCCCGGCTCCGCATCGCAGCGCCACGCCGGGGGTAGTGCACACGGGCACAGCACCGTCCGCTCGTGCGCAGGGAGACCACCATGGCCGAACCCCGTACCGCCGACCGCCCCAGCCGGATGCGCGTGGCCCGCAGCCGCGGTGCGGTCAGCGGGCTGCTGCTGGTCCTGCTGGGCGCGTGGGGCGCCCTCATCCCCTTCGTCGGCCCGTACTTCGACTTCGCCTACACGCCCGACGACCCCTGGACGTGGACCGCCGACCGCTTCTGGCTGGAGGTGCTGCCCGGGTTCGCCACCGTCGTGGGCGGCCTGCTGCTGGCCACCACGGCCAACCGCGCCGTCGGCGTGGTGGGCGGGTACCTCGCCAGCGCCGGGGGCGCGTGGTTCGTGGTCGGGCCGGTCGTGGGCCAGCTGTGGGCCGGGCCGGGTGGAGCGGCCGGGTCGCCGGCGGCCACCGACGAGACGCTGGCCGTGCTCGAGCAGCTGGCCTTCTTCTCGGGTCTCGGGGTGCTGATCGTCTTCCTCGCCGCCCAGGCCCTGGGCCGGTTCACGGTCCGCTCGACGAAGGACGTCCGCGCCGCGGTCCGGGACGCCGAGCGCCGGGCCGTCCAGCGGGAGGCCGAGCGGCTGGCCGCCGAGCGCCCGCCGAGCGTCGTCGTCGACCAGGCGCCCGTGGCCCCGTCCGACCCCGGGGAGCACCGGGCCACGCCGTCGCCCGACCCGACCGGCAGCGGGGCCACCCGCCGCAGCTGAGGCGGCCGGCGGCCCCGCCCGCCGGCGTCAGCGCGGGCGGCGGTGGCGGACGGCGTAGGTCAGCGCGTCGACCAGCGCGTGCCAGGAGGCCTCGACGACGTTGTCGTGGACGCCGACGGTCGTCCACTCCCCCACCCCGTCGGTGGTGTCGATGAGCACGCGGGTGGTCGCGCTGGTGCCGCCCTTCCAGCCGAGGATGCGCACCTTGTAGTCGGCCAGGGAGACCCCGGCCAGCTGGGGGTAGCGGGCGACGAGAGCGGCCCGCAGGGCGTTGTCCAGGGCGTTCACCGGGCCGTTGCCCTCCCCGGTGGAGATGATCCGCTCGCCGTCGACGTGGACCTTGACGGTGGCCTCGCTGACGACCACGCCGTTGCCCCAGTGCTCGACGGAGGTGCGGTAGCTCTCCAGCTCGAACAGCGGGGGCGGGGCGTCGGGCAGCTGGGCGCGCAGCAGCAGCTCGAACGAGGCGTCGGCGGCCTCGAACGACCAGCCGTCGGCCTCGAGGACCTTGACCTGGTCGACGACCCGGGCGATGGCATCGGGGTGCCCGTCGAGGTCGACGCCGAGCTCGCGGCCCTTGAGCTCGACGGAGGCCCGGCCGGCCATCTCGGTGACCAGGATGCGCATGTCGTTGCCGACCACGGCCGGGTCGAGGTGGTTGTACAGCTCGGGGCTGACCTTGATGGCGCTGGCGTGCAGGCCGGCCTTGTGCGCGAACGCCGAGGCGCCCACGAAGGGCTGGTGGTCGTCGGGGGCGATGTTGGCCAGCTCGGCGATGGCGTGGCTGACCCGCTGCAGCTCGGGCAGGCACTCGGCCGGCACGACCGGCAGCCCCATCTTGGTCACCAGGTTGGCGATGAGCACGAACGTGTCGGCGTTGCCGGCCCGCTCGCCGTAGCCGTTGGCCGTCCCCTGCACGTGGGTGACACCGGCCTCGACCGCGGCGAGGGTGTTGGCCACCGCGCAGCCGGTGTCGTCCTGGCAGTGGATGCCCAGCTTGCCGTCGACGCGGGACCGGACGTCGGCCACCACCCGGCCCACCCCCATGGGCAGCATCCCGCCGTTCGTGTCGCACAGGACGCCGACCTCGGCGCCGGCGTCGAAGGCCGCCGCCAGCACGCGGACGCCGTAGTCCGGGTCGGCGGCGTAGCCGTCGAAGAAGTGCTCGCAGTCGAGGAACACCCGCCGGCCGTGGCGCACCAGGTGGGCGACGGTGTCGGCGACCATCGCGAGGTTCTCCTCGAGCGTGGTCCGCAGCGCCTCGCGCACGTGCCGGACGTCGGACTTCGCGACCAGGCAGACCACCGGCGTCCCGGCGTCCAGGAGCGCCTGCACCTGGGCGTCGTCCTCCACGCGGACGCCGGCCTTGCGGGTGGCGCCGAAGGCGACCAGCTGGGCGTGCTTGAGCGTGAGCTCCGCGCGGGCGCGGGCGAAGAACTCGGTGTCCTTCGGCAGCGCCCCCGGCCAGCCGCCCTCGATGTACCCGACGCCGATCTCGTCGAGCAGCCGGGCGACGGCCAGCTTGTCGGCGACGGAGTAGCTCACGCCCTCGCGCTGCGCGCCGTCGCGCAGGGTCGTGTCGAAGACGTGGAAGTCGAGCGGGGTGGACTCGAGCGCGGTGGGCATCGGATCTCCTGCGGGTGGGGCGGCCCGAACACGAAAAAGACCCCCCGGGTACGGGAGGTCTGCGCGCAGTCGGGGAGGTGACTGCGCGCTACGCGATAATGAGCGCTGCGGTGATCAGCGCTGCGCTGGTGGTCGAGGCGGCGGGGTGCATCGCCGTCGAGTAAAGCACGGGCGGGCGCCGGGATCGACAGCCGCGACGCCGCGCCCTGCGGTGGACACGCAGGGTGCGGCCCGACACACTCCGCACGCAGGCTCGGAGACGACGACGTCCCACCGGGAGGCGCGGGTGACCGGTACCGCCGCTCGTACGCGGCCCTACCCCTACGACCGCAGCGGCACCGAGGTCGGCCCCGACGGCGTCCGGCGCTACACCGGGCTGCCCCGGAACCTGACGGTGATGCTGCGCGCGGCCGTCGAGGCCCACCCCGACGCCGAGGCGCTGATGGAGCTCGGCGGCGAGCGGGTGACCTACCGGCAGCTGTGGGACCGCGCCGCGCGGGTCGCCGGAGGGCTGCGGGCGCTGGGCGTGCAGCCGGGCGACCGGGTCGCCAACCGGCTGGGCAACGGCACCGACTGGGTGGTCGCGTTCTGGGGCACGCTGCTCGCCGGCGCGGTCGCCGTCCCGGTGAACACCCGCTTCGCCGAGCCCGAGGTCCGCTACGTCGTCGAGGACTCCGGCGCCGCGTACGTCGTCGAGCCCGGGGCCGCGCTGCCCGACGGCGAGCCGGTGGAGGTCACCGACCAGGGGCACACCGACCTGGCGGCGATCTTCTACACCAGCGGGACCACCGGCTTCCCCAAGGGTGCGATGACCACCCACGAGAACTTCCTGTCCAACGTCGAGACCTGCCTGCGCTGCCTGTCCCTCGACCGCGACCAGCGGCTGACCACCCTCGTCTCCGTGCCGCTGTTCCACGTCACCGGCTGCAACTCGCAGCTGCTGGTGGTCACGGCGGTCGCCGGGCGGGCGGTGGTCATGCCGGTGTTCGAGGTGCACGCCTTCCTGCGCGCCATCGCCGACGAGCGCGTCGACGTGCTCACGACGGTGCCGGCGATCTACTGGCTGGCGCTGCAGCAGCCGGAGTTCGCCGAGGTCGACACCTCGTCGGTGCGGGCGCTGAGCTACGGCGGGGCGCCGATCGCTCCCGACCTCGTGCACCGCATCAAGGCGGCGTTCCCGACCGCGCGCGTGGGCAACGGCTTCGGGCTCACAGAGACCTCCTCGGTGTCGACGTACCTGCCCGACGAGTACGCCGCCGAGCACGCCGACTCGGTCGGCTTCGCGGCCCCGGTGGTCGACCTCGACCTCGCCGACCCCGACCCGCGGACCGGCGTCGGCGAGCTGCTGATCCGCGGCCCGAACGTCGTCGCCGGCTACTGGCGCAAGCCCGAGCAGACGGCGGAGACCTTCGTCGACGGCTGGCTGCACAGCGGCGACCTCGCCCGCATCGACGAGTCGGGGCTCGTGCACGTCGTCGACCGCAAGAAGGACATGATCAACCGCGGCGGGGAGAACGTGTACTGCGTCGAGGTGGAGAACGCCCTCGCCGCGCACCCGGCGGTGGGCGAGGTCGCGGTCGTCGGCGTGGCCGACCCGATGATGGGCGAGAAGGTGGGCGCCGTCGTCGTCCCCCTGCCGGGCCGGCAGGTCGACGCGCCGGACCTGCTCGCCTTCGCCCGCGAGCGGCTGGCCGACTTCAAGGTGCCGCAGTACCTGTCGATCCGCAGCGAGCCGCTGCCCCGCAACCCCGGCGGCAAGGTCCTCAAGCCACCGCTGCGCGAGCAGGGCGACTGGCAGCCGGTCCGCTGAGCCCCCACCCCGTCCCCGACCGACGACCCCGAGGAGACCCGTGCCCACCGTCGAGACCGTCCGTGGCCCGATCGACACCGCCGAGCTCGGCGCGACCCTCATGCACGAGCACGTGTTCGTCGTCTCGACCGAGCACCTGCAGAACTACGGTGCGGGAGCCTGGTGGGACGAGGACGAGCGCGTCGCCGACGCCGTGGACAAGCTGGACGAGCTGAAGACCCTGGGCATCGACACGATCGTCGACCCGACGGTGTGGGGCCTGGGCCGCTACATCCCGCGGGTGCAGCGGGTCGCCGAGCAGACCGACATCAACATCGTCGTCGCCACGGGGCTCTACACGTACGACGAGATCCCGCACCAGTACGAGCACCGCGGGCCCGGTCTCGCCCTCGACCTGCCCACCGACCCCATGGTCGACGACTTCACCCGCGACATCCGCGACGGCATCGCCGACACGGGGGTGCGGGCGGCGTTCCTCAAGTGCGTGGTCGAGGTCAAGGGCCTGACCCCGGGCGTCGAGCGCACCCTGCGGGCCTGCGCGGCCACCCACCGCGCCACCGGGGCGCCGATCACCGTGCACACCGCCTCGCACACCCAGGCGGGCCGGCTGGCCGTGCAGGTGCTCGGTGAGGAGGGGGTCGACCTCACCAAGGTGGTCATCGGGCACGCCGGGGACAGCAACGACCTCGACTACCTGACCGGCCTGGCCGACGCCGGCTGCCTGCTCGGCATGGACCGGTTCGGCCTGGACATCTACAACCCGACGGACGCCCGGGTGGCCACGATCGTGGCGCTGGCCGAGCGCGGGTACGCCGATCGCATGGTGCTCGCGCACGACGCCAGCTGCTTCATCGACTACTTCCCCGACCCGGCGGCCCGTGCGGCGTTCCAGCAGGTCCAGCCGAACTGGAACTTCACGCACATCAGCAAGGACGTCCTGCCGGCGCTGCGCGAGCACGGGGTCACCGAGGAGCAGATCCGGCAGATGCTCGTCGACACGCCCCGGCGCTACTTCGAGTGACCCGCACCCGTCCGGGCTGACCGTCGGAGGTCCGGGCTCACCGTCGGGGTTCCTGGCTCACCGTGGCCCCGTCCAGGGCACCGCCCCGAGCGGAGCGAGGGGTGGGGAGGACGGGGTCCTCGCTCAGCCGCCGGCGAGCGCGGCCAGGCGGTCACCGACCTCCCGGGTGCGCACGGGACCCTGCGGGTCCCGCGTGGAGAGGTCGAAGGCGACCGCCGCGTTGACCTTCTTCGCCAGGTCGGCGTGGCCGAGGTGCTCGAGCAGCAGCCCGACCGAGAGCACGGTCGCCGTCGGGTCGGCGACGCCGGTGCCGGCGATGTCGGGCGCCGACCCGTGCACCGGCTCGAACATGCTCGGGTTGGTGCCCGAGGCGTCCAGGTTGCCGCTGGCGGCCAGTCCGATGCCCCCGGTCACCGCGGCGGCGACGTCGGTGACGATGTCGCCGAAGAGGTTGTCGGTGACGATGACGTCGTAACGGCCGGGGTCGGTGATGAAGAACATCGTCGCCGCGTCGACGTGCTGGTAGGCCACGGTGACGTCGGGGAACTCCGCGGACACCTCCTCGACCACCCGCGACCACAGCGACCCGGCGTGGGTGAGCACGTTGGTCTTGTGGATGAGGGTCAGGTGCCGCCGCGGCCGGGCCAGCGCCCGCTCGAAGGCGTACCGGACGACGCGCTCCACGCCGAAGGCGGTGTTGAGGCTGACCTCGGTGGCGACCTCCTGCGGGGTGTCCTTGCGCAGCACGCCGCCGTTGCCCACGTAGGGCCCCTCGGTGCCCTCGCGCACGCAGAGCATGTCGATCGGCCCGGGGTCGGCCAGCGGGCTGCGGACGCCGTCGAACAGCCGGGCCGGGCGCAGGTTCACGTGGTGGTCGAGCTCGAAGCGCAGCCGCAGGAGCAGGCCGCGCTCGAGGATGCCCGGCGGCACCCCGGGGTCGCCGATCGCGCCGAGCAGGATCGCGTCGTGCCCGCGCAGCTCCTCGAGCACGCTGTCGGGCAGCAGCTCACCGGTCCGCTGCCAGCGCTGGGCGCCGAGGTCGTACGGGGTGCTCTCCACCTCGGGGGCCACCTCGCGGAGGACCTTGAGGCCCTCGGCCACCACCTCCGGGCCGATGCCGTCTCCGGGGATCACTGCCAGGCGCATGGGACCAGACCCTAGGTCAGCCGTCGGTGAGGTCCGCGGAGCGGGCCTCGCGCGCGCCGATGCGGCCGGCGATGTCGGCGAGCAGCTCGGCCGGGACCCGGCTGTCCACGGTCACCGCCATGAGCGCCTCGCCGCCGCGGGTGGAGCGGCTGACCTGCGCCCCGGCGATGTTGACCCGGGCCTCCCCCAGCGCCGCGCCGACGGTGCCCACCACGCCCGGCCGGTCGGTGTAGACGAAGAACAGCAGGTAACCGGTGGGGTCGAGGTCCATGTCGAAGCCGTTGACGCAGACCAGCTTGGGGACCTGGTTCTTGCCGAAGAGCGTCCCGGAGACGGTCACCTCGGTGCCGTCGGCCATCGCGCCGTGCAGCCGGACGAGGTTGCGGTAGTCGGGGCTCTCCAGGTCGCTGGTCATGCCGACCTCGAGGCCGCGCTGCTCGGCGAACAGCGGGGCGTTGACGTAGGTGACCTGCTCCTCGACGACGTCGGAGAACACCCCCTTGAGCGCGGCCAGCTGCACCACCGAGGCGTCGAACTCGGCGATCTTGCCGCGGACGTCGACGGTCAGGGACTGCGCCAGGCCACCGGCCACCGCGGTGAAGACCCGGCCCAGCTTCTCGGCCAGCGGCAGACCCGGCCGCACGTCCTCGGCGACGACGCCGCCCGCCTGCACGTTGACCGCGTCGGGGACGAACTCGCCCTGCAGGGCCAGCCGCACCGAGTGCGCGACCGCGGTGCCGGCCTTGTCCTGGGCCTCGGTCGTGGAGGCGCCCAGGTGGGGGGTGACCACGGTGTTGGGCAGCCCGAACAGCGGGCTGTCGGTGCACGGCTCGGTGGCGAACACGTCGAGGCCGGCCGCCCCGACCTGGCCCGAGCGCAGCGCGTCGGCCAGCGCGGCCTCGTCGACCAGACCACCTCGGGCGGCGTTGACGACGATGACCCCGCGCTTGGTGGTGGCCAGCTCGGCGGCGCCGATCAGCCCGAGGGTCTCCGGGGTCTTCGGCAGGTGGACGGAGATGAAGTCGGCCTCGCGCAGCAGCTCCTCCAGCGACACCATGCGGACGCCGAGCCCGGCCGCGCGCCCGGGTTGGATGTAGGGGTCGTAGGCGATCAGCGTGACGCCGAAGGCGGCCAGCCGCTGGGCCACCAGCTGCCCGATGCGGCCCAGCCCCACGACGCCGACGACCTTGTCGGTGACCTCGACACCCATGAACGCCGAGCGCTTCCACGCGCCCTGGCGCAGCGAGGCGTCCGCGGCCGGGATCTGCCGGGCGGCGGCCAGCAGCAGGGCGACGGCGTGCTCGGCGGCGCTCACGATGTTCGACGTCGGCGCGTTGACCACCATGACGCCGCGCTCGGTGGCCGCCGCGACGTCGACGTTGTCCAGGCCGATGCCGGCGCGGGCGACGACCTTGAGGTTCGGCGCCGCGGCGAGGGCCTCGGCGTCGATCCGGGTCGCGCTGCGGATCATGACCGCGGCCGCGTCGGCCAGCGCGGGCAGGAGCGCCGCGCGGTCGGCGCCGTCCACGTGGCGGATGTCGACGTCCCCGCCGAGCACCTCCAGCACGCTCGGGGCCAGTTTCTCGGCGATCAGGACGACGGGGGCGCTCGTGGTCACGGGACCACAGCCTAGGGCGGGCGCGTGCGGCGCCCGGTGGAGCCCCGGGGCGCACGCTCCGCGCCTGGGCGGCTCCGCGGCGCAACCCCCCGCCGAAGGGTGGGGTGTGCTTGCCGCGGGGGGCGACCTCCCCGATCCTGGCGCGCGCAGAGTCGGCGGAGGGCCGGCGCCTTGCGGAGGGGACCATGAGCAGCAGCGACAACGAGCACGGGTCGAGCGCGAGCGGCCAGCGCGGTCAGCCGTCCTACGGCGAGCAGCCCGGCCAGCCGCAGCAGTACGGCCAGGCCTGGGGCGAGGGTCAGCAGTACGACCAGCCGGGCCAGGACCAGCCGGGCCACGGGCAGCCGGGCTACGGGCAGCAGGGCTACGGCCAGCAGCCGGGCTACGGGCAGCAGGGCTACGGCCAGCAACCGGGCTACGGGCAGCAGTACGGCCAGCAGTACGGCCAGCAGGGCCACGACCAGCCCGGCTACGGGCAGCCGTACGCCCAGCAGTACGGCCAGGGGTACGAGCAGGGGTACGGCCAGCAGCCCGCCTACGGCCAGTACGGCCGGTCGGGCGCCCCGGCCAAGCCGGGCGGCGTCGTCACCGCCGCGGTGCTCGGGTTCGTCTTCGGGGCGATCGGCGCGCTGTTCAGCCTGGTGTTCATCTTCGCCGGCGCGGTGTTCGGCAGCGCCGGTGACGACTTCGAGGCGGAGCTGCCGGGGTTCGAGGGCGTCGCGGGCGCGCTGGCCGGGATCGCCCTGGTCATCGGCCTCATCGCCCTGGTGTGGACCGTCGTCATGATCTGGGGGTCGGTGCGCGCGCTGACCGGGCGCAGCCGGGTGATGCTCCTGGTGGGCGGCTCCATCGCCCTGGCCTTCACCGCGATCGGCCTGATCGGCAACCTGTCCGACTCGAGCGCGGCCGGGGCGGGCGGGATCATCACCAGCCTCGTGTTCTTCCTGGCCGCGCTGGCGATCGTCGTCCTGCTCTCGATGAAGCAGGCGGCCGCCTACTTCGCCGCCCACCGCGCCCGCCGCGGCAGCTGAGCACCCGCGCGCCCGACCCGTCACCGGCCGGACGGCCACGACCCCGGAGGAATGCGATGTCCACGCCGAGCGGCCCCGACTTCTCGAAGGACGACCGCCCGCCCCGGCAGCCCGGGTGGGACCCCGTCCCGGTGCGGCGGCCGGGGGTCGTCACCGGTGCGGCCGTCGTCGGCATCGTCTGGGGCGGCCTGGGCACCCTGTTCGGCCTCCTCGCGCTGAGCGTGGCGTTCGAACTGGGCGCGCTCGTCGGCCTGGTCGTGCTGCTGTCGGTCGCCCTCTCCGTCGGTCTGCTGATCGGCGGCATCCGGGTGGTACGGGGTGAGTCGCCGAGGCTGCTGCTGGTGATCAGCTACGTGGCGATCGGCATCAACCTGCTGTCGCTGGTCGTCGCGCTGATGTCCGACGGTGGGTCGGCCGCCAACGGCCTGCTCGGCTTCGTCCTGCCCGGCATCGTGGTCGCGCTGCTGCTGCAGCCGGCGGCCCGGCAGTACTACGCGGCCCGCGGCATCAGCTACTGACGCACTCCCCGTGACCCCCGCCGCCCCGGCCGCGGGGGTCACGGGCGTCCGGGGCCGGGCATCTCCGCCCCGCCGCGCGGTGGCCGGACACCGCCGACGCGGACCGCGCCGGAAAGCCCCCGCAGAGGCCTGCGCCCCCCTACACTCCGTCGCCGGCCGCCAGCCGGGCGGTGACGAACGTGTGGAGGAGCCAGAGATGTCCAGCCCCAGCGGCCCCGATCTGACCAAGGGTGGCGCGACCTCGTCGCAGCCGGCGGGATGGGGTGCCGCACCGCCCCCAGCCGGCCAGCAGCAGGACGGCGGCTCCCCGTACGGTGCCCCGCAGCACGGCGCGCCCCAGTACGGCGCCCCCCAGTACGGCGCCCCCCAGTACGGCGCCCCCCAGTACGGCGCCCCGCAGTACGGCGCACCGCAGCACGGGGCCCAGCCCTACGGCACCCAGGCGCACGGGGCCCCGCAGGGCGGGTGGAACGGCTCCGCCGGTTACGCCCCGGCCCCGCCGTACGCCGGCCCCGTCCCGTCCGCGAGCCCGATGAGCCCGGTGGACGCCGTGCGCACCGTGCTCGCCAAGTACGCCGACTTCTCGGGCCGCGCGCGGCGGGCGGAGTACTGGTGGTTCGTCCTCGCCTACGCCGTCGCCTCGATCGTCGCGTCGATCATCGACGCGGTGCTCGGGTTCCCGCTCCTGGCGCTGGTGCTGGGCCTCGGCCTCCTCGTGCCGAGCCTGGCGGCCGCCGTCCGCCGTCTGCACGACACCGGCAGGTCCGGCTGGTGGCTGCTGATCGGCCTGATCCCCTTCGGGGGGATCGTCGTGATCGTCTTCCTGGCGACGGAGGGCCAGCCCGGCCCCAACCGGTACGGCCCGTCGCCGAAGCACGCGGCGAGCAGCTGGGGCCCCGGCGCCTACTGAACCGGAGCCCGGACGACGAACGGGCCCCCCACCTCGCGAGGTGGGGGGCCCGTTCGCGTCCCGTGGCCGCGATCACGAAGTCCGGGAGCCGACACGCGGGGTCGTCGCGGCGTGCCGTTCCCCGGACATCATGATCGCGAGGCCGATCGCGAGGCCGATCGCGAGGCCGATCGCGAGGCCGGGAGCGAGGCCCGGGGCGGGGGTCCTCCTAGCCGCGGGCCGCGGTGCCGGTGTAGTCGTCGGAGGCCGACACCCAGCTCATCAGGCCCCGCAGCTTGCGCCCCGTCTCCTCGATCGGGTGCGCCTCGGCCTCGGCGCGACGGCGCCTGAAGTCCGGCGCACCGGCGTCCTGGTCGGCGATGAAGCCGGCGGCCCACGAGCCGTCCTTGATCGCGGCCAGGACCTCCTTCATCGACTCCTTGACCCGGGCGTCGATGACCTTCGGGCCCGAGGTGTAGTCGCCGTACTCGGCGGTGTCGGACACCGACCAGCGCTGCTTGGCGATGCCGCCCTCGTACATCAGGTCGACGATCAGCTTGAGCTCGTGCAGGCACTCGAAGTAGGCGACCTCGGGCTGGTAGCCGGCCTCGGTGAGGGTCTCGAAGCCCGCGGTGATCAGCGCGCTGGCGCCGCCGCAGAGCACGGCCTGCTCGCCGAACAGGTCGGTCTCGGTCTCCTCGGCGAAGGTCGTCCGGATGACCCCGGCCCGGGTGCCCCCGATCGCCTTGGCGTAGGACAGCGCCAGCTGGAGGGCCTGCCCGCTGGCGTCCTGCTCGACGGCGACGAGGCAGGGCACGCCCTTGCCGTTCTCGAACTCGCGGCGCACGAGGTGGCCGGGGCCCTTGGGGGCGACCATGGCGACGTCCACGCCGGTCGGGGGCTTGATGTAGCCGAACCGGATGTTGAAGCCGTGGCCGAAGAACAGCGCGTCGCCGTCCTGCAGGTTGGGCTCGACCGACTCCTTGTACAGGTTCCGCTGCACGTGGTCGGGCGCCAGGATCATCACCAGGTCGGCCTCGGCGGCGGCCTCGGCGGGGGTCACGACCCGCAGGCCCTCGGCCTCGGCCTTGGCGCGGCTCTTCGACCCCTCCGGCAGCCCGACGCGGACGTCGACGCCCGAGTCGCGCAGCGACAGCGCGTGCGCGTGCCCCTGGCTGCCGTAGCCCAGGACGGCGACGGTCCGCCCCTGGACGATCGAGAGGTCGGCGTCGTCGTCGTAGAAGATCTCGGCGGCCATGCGGTGGTGCTCCTTCTGCGGTTGGTGTGCGTGCGGCCCCGTCCGAGGTCCCGCCCCGAGCCTGCGAGGGGTGGGGAGGGCGGGGTCCTTCAGGCGGTGCGGTCGACCGGGCGCAAGGTACCGGCGCCGGCCGTCGACCCGGACATCGACCTCGGCCCCCGCCCGAGGGCGACGGTCCCGGACTGGGCCATCTCCTTGATGCCGAGGGGGGCCAGGATCGCGAGCAGCGCCTGGAGCTTGTCCGGGGTGCCGGTGGCCTCGAGGGTCACCGTGTCGGTGTTGACGTCGACCACCCGGGCGCGGAAGAGCTCGGCGGTCTGCAGGACCTGGGTGCGGTCGGCCATGGGGGCCCGCACCTTCACCAGCAGCAGCTCCCGCTCGACCGCGGCCGGGGACTCCAGCTCGACGATCTTGATGACCTCGACCAGCTTGTTCAGCTGCTTGGTGATCTGCTCCAGCGGCGCGCTCTCGGCGTCCGCGACGATCGTCATCCGGGACAGGTCGGGGTTCTCGGTGGGCCCGACGGCGAGGGACTCGATGTTGAAGCCGCGGCGGCTGAACAGCGCCGAGACGCGGGCCAGCACGCCGGACTTGTTCTCGACCAGCACCGACAGCGTGTGACGGGTCATGTGCCCTTAGTTCCTTTCAGGGCCGATCGGCCCGGCGTGGCCCCGTCCGGGGTCCCGCCCCGAGCCTGCGAGGGGTGGGGGGAACGGGGGTCCTTCAACGGAGCGAGTGGTGGGGGGCGGCCCCCGTCCGGGGCCCCGCGCCGAGCGGAGCGAGGCGTGGGGGGAACGGGGGTCCTTCAACGGAGCGAGTGGTGGGGGGCGGCCCCCGTCCAGGGCCCCGCGCCGAGCGGAGCGAGGGGTGGGGGGAACGGGGGTCCTTCACCTACACCTGGCCCTCGCCGAAGACCGGGCGGATCCCCCGCGCGGCCAGGATGTCGTCGTTGCTGGCACCCGCGGCGACCATCGGCCAGACCTGGGCGTCGTGCCCGACGACGAAGTCGACGACCACCGGGGCGTCGTCGATCGCCATGGCCTTCTCGATCACCGCGTCGACGTCGTCCTTGCTCTCGCAGCGCAGGCCGACGCAGCCCAACGCCTCGGCCAGCGCCACGAAGTCCGGGATGCGCACGGGCTTGGGCTTCCCGTCCTCGCCCACCGGGTGCAGCTTGGTGTTGGAGTAGCGGCCCTCGTAGAAGAGGGTCTGCCACTGCCGGACCATCCCGAGGTTGCCGTTGTTGATGACGGCGACCTTGACCGGGATGCCCTCGATGGCGCAGGTGGCCAGCTCCTGGTTCGTCATCTGGAAGCAGCCGTCGCCGTCGATCGCCCAGACGGTGGTGTCGGGGCAGCCGTACTTGGCCCCCATGGCGGCCGGGACGGCGTAGCCCATCGTCCCGAGGCCGCCGCTGTTGAGCCACGTGCCGGGCTTCTCGTAGGAGATGAACTGCGCGGCCCACATCTGGTGCTGGCCCACGCCGGCGGTGTAGATGGCGTCCGGGCCGGCGATCGCGCCGAGCCGCTCGATGACGTACTGCGGCGACAGGGTGCCGTCCTCGGGCCAGTCGTAGCCCAGCGGGTAGCGCTCCCGCCAGCTGTCCAGCTGGGTCCACCACGCGGCGAGGTCCGGGGTGCGGCCGGCCTCGTGCTCGGCGCGCAGGGCCACGACGAGCTCGGCGATGGTCTCGCGGGCGTCGCCGACGATCGGGACGTCGGCCTTGCGGTTCTTGCCGATCTCGGCCGGGTCGATGTCGGCGTGGATGACCTGCGCCTCGGGTGCGAAGGAGGACAGCCGGCCGGTGACCCGGTCGTCGAAGCGGGCACCGAGGGCGACGAGGACGTCGGCCTTCTGCAGCGCGGTCACCGCGGCCACCGTGCCGTGCATGCCGGGCATGCCCAGGTGCTGCGGGTCGCTGTCGGGGAAGGCGCCGCGGGCCATGAGCGTGGTGACCACGGGGGCGCCGGTGAGCCGGGCGAGCTCGGCGAGCTCCTCGGTGGCCGAGGCCTTGAGCACGCCGCCGCCGACGTAGAGCACCGGGCGGCGGGCCGCGGCGATCAGCGCGGCGGCCTCGCGGACCTGCTTGCCGTGCGGGCGGGTGGTGGGCCGGTACCCGGGGAGGTCCATCCGCGGCGGCCAGGAGAAGTCCGTGGTGGCCTGCAGCGCGTCCTTGGAGATGTCGACCAGGACCGGGCCGGGGCGGCCGGTGGCGGCCAGGTGGAACGCCTCGGCGATCCGCTGCGGGATCTCGTCGGCGGAGGTGACCAGGAAGTTGTGCTTGGTGATCGGCATCGTGATGCCGCGGATGTCGGCCTCCTGGAAGGCGTCGGTGCCGATCGAGGCGCTGGGCACCTGGCCGGTGATGGCCACGACGGGCACCGAGTCCATGTGCGCGTCGGCCAGGGGGGTGACCAGGTTGGTCGCGCCCGGGCCGGAGGTGGCCATGCAGACCCCGACCCGCCCGGTGGCCTGGGCGTACCCGGTGGCCGCGTGCCCGGCACCCTGCTCGTGCCGGACCAGCACGTGCCGCACCGTGGAATCGAACAGCGGGTCGTAGGCCGGCAGGATCGCCCCGCCCGGGATGCCGAACACCACCTCGACACCCACGGCCTCGAGCGCGCGGACCAGGCTCTGCGCGCCGGTGATGCCGGTGGCCGGCTCGGCGGCGGCCGCGGCGAGCGAGCGGGCGGTCGTCTCGACCCCCGTCAGCGCGGCGGCGGCCTCTCGGGTGGCGGACTCGCCCGGGGTGCTGCTGTTCATGTCGACGTCTCCTGTGCCCTTCGAGGGGCCGTCGTCCTGGTCCCCCCGTGAGGGGCCGTCGGGGTGGGGCGGCGGTGTGCGGCTCGGCTGCCTGCGGGCGCGGGCTCTGATCCGTCCGCCCGGGGGTGCACGGGGCCCGCAAACGAAAAACCCCTCGTGCCGCTGGCACAGAGGGGTGGCGCGCGTCGGTCGGGTCGACCGGCGCGCTAGGCGATTACGAGGAGGGGGCAGGCCGGGCGCACGGGACCACTGTGCGCCCGGCGCGCCCGGACGTCAACCACCGCGTCCCACCAGGTGGACCGTCGGGTCCTCGTGGATGGGACGAACCTCGGGCCCGGGGGCGGCCCCGCCGGGGACGGCGGGGTCGAGGAGGGTCGCGTCGAACCCGTCGAGCAGCGCGGGCAGCTCCTCGGCCGGCACCGGCCGGGCCAGCAGCCAGCCCTGCAGGAAGCGGCAGTCCAGCGCCCGGAGGGCGGCCAGCTGGCCCGCCGTCTCGACGCCCTCGGCGACGACGTCCATGCCGAGGGTCCGGCCGAGGTCCACCACGCCGGCGACCAGCGCGCGGGTGCGCGGGTCGTCCTCGATGTGCGCGACGAACGCCCGGTCCATCTTGAGGACGTCGACCGGCACCCGGGCCAGCCGGGCCAGGGTCGAGTACCCCTTGCCGAAGTCGTCGAGGGACAGGACGCAGCCCAGCTCCCGCAGCGCCGCGATGTCACCGTCGGTGCGGTCGTCCCCGCCCATGAGCGCCGACTCGGTGATCTCCAGCATGAGCCGGTGCGGCGGCATCCCGGAGGCGGCGAGCGCGTGCGCCACGTCGGCGACCAGGCACCCGGCCTGCAGGTGCCGGACGGAGACGTTCACACCGAGCTGGAGGTCCTGGCCGGCCGCCAGCAGCGGGGCCATCGCCGCGGTCGCCGCGCCGAGCACCCAGCGCTCGAGGGCCACCACCAGGCCGTCGTCCTCGGCGAGCGAGACCAGCTCGTCGGCCGGCACGGCCCCCAGCACCGGGTGCTCCCAGCGCACCAGGGCCTCCACGCCCAGCACCCGGCGCTCGTGCACGCCGACGACGGGCTGGAACGCCAGCCCCAGCCGGCCCTCCTCGATCGCGCCGGGGAGGTCCTGCGCGAGCCGGGCGCGGCGGGAGACCGCGCGGTCCAGGGCCTCGCCCGAGGTCCGCATGCAGTTCTTGCCCGCGGCCTTGGCGGTGCGCAGGGCCAGGTCGGCCCGCCGCACGGCCTCGGTGGGGTCGTCGCCGGGGAGGATCTCGGCCAGCCCGACGCTGCCCGAGACGGCGAACACCGGCCCCGGCTGCCGGCTGCCGTCCGGCGCGGCCGGCCGGTGCGCCTGGTCCAGCACGAGCACCAGCCGCTCGGCCAGACCGGCGGCCTCCTCGCGGTCCGCCGGGACCAGCAGGGCGAACTCGTCGCCGCCCAGCCGGGCCACGACGTCGTCCTCCCGCGCCGCGGAGCGCAGCTGGTCGGCGACCGTGGCGAGCAGCCGGTCCCCCGCGTCGTGCCCGGCCACGTCGTTGACGGCCTTGAAGCCGTCGAGGTCCACCAGCAGCAGGCACCCGGGGTCGGGCCGGAGCACGGCCTCCTCCAGGGCGGCCATGAAGCGGGCCCGGTTGGGCAGGCCGGTGAGGAAGTCGGTGAAGGCCAGCCGCTCGAGCTCCCGCTGCGTGCTGCGCCGGTCGCTGACGTCGCGCAGGTGCAGCACCACGCCGTCGCCGCGGCCGGCACGGGCAGCGCCGGAGACCTCCAGGTCCCGCCAGTGGCCGGAGCGGGAGCGCAGCCGGACCGCCGCGGGCAGCCCGGGCACCGGCGCGCCGGCGGCGACCGCCGCCCGGACGCGGCGGACCAGCCCCCGGTCGTCGGGGTGCAGCAGGGCCTCCAGCGCGCGGGCGGCGAGGTCGGGCTCGGTCCAGCCGAGCTGGTCCTCGACGGGCCCGGAGACCCAGCCCACCCGGCCACCGTCGTCGAGGACGACCGTGACCGCGTCGCCGCTGTGCAGCAGCGCCCGGAAGTAGCTCTCGGTGCGCTGCAGCCGCCGGGTCACCCGCCGGTTGTCCGCCGCCCACAGGGCGGCGCGCCACGCGGAGAGGACGACGAGGAGCGCCGCGGCGCCGGCCTCGTGCGGCGCCGGCGGCCGGCCGGCGAGCGCGTGCAGGACCACCAGCAGCAGGGCCGCGTGGGCCAGGCCCGTCGCCACGACCACGCCCCGGAGCGGCACGGCGACGTCGCGACCCACGGCCGGTGGCCGCGGGGGGTCGGCGGCGGCGCCGGCCACCGTGGCGGCGAGCACGGCCAGCCACAGGACGGCGGGCAGGCCGGTCGGCGCGGCGCCGGCCGCGGCCAGCAGGTCGGCGGTCGCGGCAGCGGCCATCGCGGTGCAGGCGGCCAGCACCCAGCCGGCCGCGCGGCGGCGGGGCGGGGCGACCGCGGTGACCGCGACCACGCCCACCCCGCAGAGCACCGCACCGAGCAGCGGGTAGGCGGCGACCAGGCCGCGGGGCAGCCCGTCGACCGCGGCGAGGACGTCGGCGAGCATGAGGGAGCCGGCCAGCACCACGGCGACGGTGAGCACCGCGCCGTCGAGGGCGACCCGCGACCCCAGCCCGCGCCGCCGCCGCGGGAGCAGCAGGGCCACGGCCACCACCGGGACCGGGACGCCGGCCAGCGCGAGCAGGGCGCCGGGCTCCACCGGGCCCCCGGCCGCGGCCAGGACCTGACCGCCGGCCAGGAGGACCGCGCCCAGCGCCATGAACCGCCACGGCAATCCGCGGCGGCCGGGCAGGCGGGCACCGGTGCGGTCGAGCGCCGCCGCGGCGGCGAGCCCACCCGCCGCCACGCAGAGCGGGACCAGCCGGGAGGCGGGGGCGATGGCGGCGAGCAGCGCGGCGGCGAGCGCCAGGACCCCGAGCAGGACGGGCACCGCGGTGGTACCCCGCGGCCGGGTCGGGGCGCCCGTCACCGCGACCCGACCAGGCCGGGCCACAGCACGCCGGCCCCCGTGTCGAGCAGCGCGGCCAGGGCGGTCGCGGTCATGGGCCGGGCCAGCAGGAAGCCCTGGGCGAAGCCGCAGCCGAGCGCCTGGAGGGTGGCCAGCTGCGCGGGGGTCTCCACGCCCTCGGCCACCACGTCGAGGCCCAGGGCGCGGCCGATGGCCACGACCGACTCGCACAGCGCGCGGGCCTTCCGGTCGCGGTCGACGCGGGAGACGAAGGACCGGTCGAGCTTGAGCACGTCGATGGGCAGCCGGGTGAGGTGGGCCAGCGACGACTGCCCGGTGCCGAAGTCGTCGAGCGCGACGTGCACGCCCATGAGCCGCAGCGCCTCGACGTCCAGCCGCACGTACTCGCCGTCGGCCAGCACGGTCGCCTCGGTGATCTCGAGGATCAGCCGCTCGGGGGCCAGGCCGGTGCAGCGCAGCACCTCCGCGACGTCGCCCACCAGGGTGCGGGCGGCGACGTGCGAGGCCGAGATGTTCACCCCGAGGCGCAGCGGCGGCCCGTTCCCCGCCAGCGCCGTGGCCGCGACGGCGGCCTGGTGCAGCGCCCAGCGCTGGAGGTCACCGATGACGCCGGTGCGCTCGGCGATGGGCACGAACTCGGCCGGCGGCACCTCGCCCAGCTGCGGGTGCTGCCAGCGCAGCAGCGCCTCGACGCCGACCACCCGGTGCTCCTCCAGGGAGACGACCGGCTGGAGCAGCACGGACAGCTCCCCGCGGGTCCAGGCGCCGGGCAGGTCGTCGCGCAGCCGGGCGCGGCGCTCCTCGGCGCTGCTCAGCGCGGGGCGGTACCGGCAGGCGGTGCCCGGACCCGACGCGCCGGCCGCGCGGACGGCGAGCTCCGCGCGGGCGAACAGCTCGGTGACCGACACCTCGGCGTCCAGCTCGACGACGCCCACGCTGGCCCCCAGGTCGAAGACCCCGGCGGCGGTGGGGATGGGCTGCTCCAGGACCGCCAGGCAGCGGTCGGCGAGCAGGTCGACGGTGCGGGCCGGGCCCTCGGAGAGGACGGCGAACGCGCCGCCGCCGACCCGCGCGACCGCGTCGTCCCCGCGCACGGTGGCCCGCAGCCGCCGACCGACCTCGACGAGCACGGTGCTGACCACGTCTCGGCCGGCGTGCTCGCGCACCTCGTCCAGGCCGTGCAGCTCGACCAGCAGGATGCTGGCGCACGTCGGGTGGGCGCCCCGCGCGGCCGCCGCGCGTGCGGCCGCGCTCACCGGCTCGGCCGGCCCCCGCCGACCGGCGGCCCGGGCGTCGCCCACCAACCGCGTCCAGCCGGCCCGGTTGGGCAGGCCGGTGACCGGGTCGGTGAAGGCGACCTGCTCGAGGTCGCGCTCGCGGGCCAGCCGCTCGGTGACGTCGCGGCAGTGCAGCACCACGGCGCCGACGTCGGCGTCACGGGTCAGGTCGGAGACGTTCGCCTCCAGCGCGCGCCACGTGCCGTCGGCCGCCTGCAACCGCAGGACCAGCGGGGTGCCCGTGCCGGCCGCGCCGCCGGGCTGCAGGGCGCGGCCCACCGGCAGGACGTCGTCCGGGTGGACCAGCTCGAGCAGGTCGCGGCCGGTCACCGCTGCTGCGGCCGCACCGAGGGAGGCGGTCAGACCAGGGGCGGCCCAGGTGACGCGCAGGTCGCCGTCCAGGATGAGCACGGCGTCGCCGCTGGAGTTGACCAGGGACCGGAAGTAGGCCTCGCTGCGCCTCAGGAGGGCCGCCAGGGACTGCTCGTCGCGGGTGGTGACCCAGCGGTGCACGACGGCCAGCAGCACGCAGAGCACGGACCCGGCCACGTCGGTGACACCGGGCAGCCGGCCGCCGACCACCGCGGCGGCCGGGACGACGACGGCGACGACCATCGCCACGTGCGGCAGCAGCTGACCGAGCTGCGTCGGGCGGGTCGTACGCCCGGACGGGCGGGCGCCGGGGGCACCGCCCGGGCCGCGGTCGAGCAGCACGGCCGCGCCCAGCGACACCAGGCCCCCGCTGACGAGGAAGCGGCTGACGTCCTCGACCACCCCGGCGTCGTGCAGCCCCGCGGAGGTGGCCAGGGCGCGGCCGGTCGCCAGCAGCCCCGCCCCGCCGAGCAGGGCCAGCGCCATGGGCTGGCGCCGCTCCTCGACGCTGCCCAGGACCACGAGGGCCGCCGCCATGGCGGCGGAGGTGACGAGCACGGCGGCGGCCAGGAGGAGGCCCGTGCCGACGCCGAGGGAGGGCCAGCCGCGCCCGGGGCCGACCACGAGCAGCTGCACGACGACCAGGCAGGCCACCCAGAACAGGGCCAGCTCCACGACCGCGCGCCGGCCGCCGCCGAGCCGCCGGCAGCTGACCAGGGTGAGCAGGCCGGCCACGAAGAGCAGGTAGCCGGGAACGGTGGGCAGCCAGCGCAGGACGACGGCCTGCACCGGGTCGACCGGCTGCGCCACGGCGGCGAGCACGTACCCGGCGACCGGGAACAGCGGCGCGACCGCGATCAGCCGCCAGCCGCGGGCACCGGGCCGGCGCCGCCGGCCGGCCGCCCAGACGACCGCCGCGGTCGCCACCCCCAGCACCGCCACCGCGAGGTCGGCCGCCCGGCCCGTGCCGGGCGTGACCGCCGGCACCGCGCAGGCGAGACCGGCGGGCACGGCGCTGCCGAGGAGCCACCACCTGAGCCTGTCCACACCCCGGGCTTCGGCAGCCCACGGCCCGCGGCACAGCCGGCGGGGGCCGGGGCTCACCCGATGGGGTGGGCGCCCCGCCCCGGCCCCCTTCCAGGGCCCCGCCCCGAGCCTGCGAGGGGTGGGGAGGAAGGGGGCCCTCCCTCAGCCGCAGATGGCGCCCTGCGCGGCCGAGCCGACCAGCTTGGCGTACTTGCCCAGCACCCCGGTGGTGTACCGCGGGGGCAGCGGCTGCCAGGCCTGGCGGCGCCGGTCCAGCTCCGCGGGCTCGACCAGCAGGTCGAGGGTGCGGGCGGCGAGGTCCAGCCGGATCCGGTCGCCGTCCTGCACCAGGGCGATCGGCCCGCCGTCGGTGGCCTCCGGGGCGACGTGGCCCACGCACAGCCCCGTCGTCCCCCCGGAGAACCGGCCGTCGGTCAGGAGCAGCACGTCCTTGCCCAGGCCGGCGCCCTTGATGGCGCCGGTGACGGCCAGCATCTCCCGCATGCCCGGGCCGCCCTTGGGGCCCTCGTAGCGGATGACGACGACGTCCCCGGCCTGCAGCGTGCCGTCGGTGACGGCGTCCATGGCGCCCTGCTCGCCGTCGAAGACGCGCGCTGTTCCCTCGAAGACGTCGGCGTCGAACCCGGCGGACTTCACCACCGCGCCGTCCGGCGACAGCGAGCCGCGCAGGACGGTCAGGCCCCCGGTGCGGTGGATGGGGTCGGCCATCGCGTGGATGATCGCGCCGTCGGGGTCCGGCGGGGCGATCTCGGCCAGGTTCTCGGCCATGGTCTTCCCGGTGACGGTGAGCGCGTCGCCGTGCAGCAGCCCGGCGTCGAGCAGCGCGCGCAGCACCACGGGGACGCCGCCGACGCGGTCGACGTCGGTCATGACGAACCGGCCGAAGGGCTTCACGTCGGCCAGGTGCGGCGTGCGGTCGCCGATGCGGTTGAAGTCCTCGAGGGTGAGGTCGACCCGGGCCTCGTGGGCCATCGCCATGAGGTGCAGGACGGCGTTGGTCGACCCGCCCAGGGCCATGACCACGGTGATCGCGTTCTCGAAGGCCTCCCGGGTCATGATGTGCCGCGCGGTGATCCCCTTGCGCAGCAGGTTGACCACGGCCTCCCCGGAGGCGACCGCGAAGGCGTCGCGCCGGGAGTCCGGGGCCGGCGGTGCGGCGCTGCCGGGCAGGGCCATCCCGAGCGCCTCGGCGACGCTGGCCATCGTGTTGGCGGTGTACATGCCGCCGCAGGAGCCCATCCCGGGGCAGGCGGCCTTCTCGATGGCGTCCAGCTCCTCGCGGCTGATCAGGCCGCGGGCGCAGGCCCCGACGCCCTCGAAGACGTCGATGATCGTGAGGTCGCGGTCGCCGAGCTTCCCGGGCAGCGTGGAGCCGGAGTAGAGGAAGACGCTGGCCAGGTCGAGCCGGGCGGCGGCCATGAGCATCCCCGGCAGGGACTTGTCGCAGCCGGCCAGCAGCACGGTGCCGTCGAGGCGCTCGGCGAACACCACCGTCTCCACCGAGTCGGCGATGACCTCGCGGCTGACGAGGGAGGCGCGCATGCCCTCGTGGCCCATGGAGATGCCGTCGGAGACCGAGATCGTGCCGAACTCGAGCGGGAAGCCGCCGGCGGCGTGCACGCCCTCCTTGGCCCGCTTGGCCAGCCGGTCCAGGGACAGGTTGCAGGGGGTGATCTCGTTCCAGGACGACGCGACGCCGACCTGCGGCTTGTCCCAGTCGTCCTCGCCCATGCCGACCGCGCGCAGCATGGCGCGGGCGGGGGCCCGGGTGATGCCGTCGGTCACCTCGCGGCTGCGGGGCTTGACGTCGGCGGTGCTGGTCCGGGGGTCCTCGACGGTCGTCACTCGTTCTCCTCGCTGGTGCTCGCCGACCTCGCGCCGACGGCCCGTGCTCTCGTCCCTGCGCCGGCCGCGCACGCGCGGCCCACGGCGAGGAGGGTAGGCGCGCCGGACGGCGTCCCCCAGACGCCGGTGATACTGGTACCGACACCACCACCGTCCGGAGGTCGCCCGTGCCCACCCCCGCCCGCCGCGAGCTGGCCGAGTTCCTGCGCTCGCGCCGCCGCCAGGTCGACCCCCGGACGGCCGGGCTGCCCGCCGGGGGCGCCCGCCGGACGCCGGGCCTGCGCCGCGAGGAGGTCGCGCTGCTCTCCGGGGTCAGCCACACCTGGTACACGTGGCTCGAGCAGGGGCGCGACATCCACCCCTCCCGACAGGTGGTCGACGCGCTCGCCCGGACGCTGCGGCTGTCGGTCGCCGAGCACGGGTACGTGCTGCGGCTGGCCGGCCACGACGGCGCCACCCCGGCCGGCGCGGACGACGGCATGCCCGCCCACGTGCAGCGGCTGCTCGACGCCCTCGGCCCCTCCCCCGCGTACGCGATCACCGCCGGGTGGTCGATCGTCGGGTGGAACCGCGCCTACGAGCGGCTCTACCCGGGGGTGGCCGCCGTGGCCCCGGCCGACCGGAACCTGCTGTGGCTGGTCTTCACCGACCCGGCGGTGCGCCGGCTGCTGGCCGACTGGCCGGGTGACAGCCGGCGCTTCCTCACCCAGTTCCGCGCCGAGGTCGGGCCCCGGCTGGCCGACCGGGAGGTCACCGACCTCGTGGCCCGCCTGGAGGCCGCCAGCCCGGACTTCCGCGCCGGGTGGGCCAGCCACGACGTCGACCGGTTCAGCTCCGCCGAGCGGCGCTTCGAGCACCCGGAGGTCGGCACCCTCCTCCTCGAGCACCACCAGGTCACGCCGTCCGACGCCCCGGGCCTGCAGCTGGTCGTCTACACGGCGGCCGAGGGCGGCGACGCGGCGGCCAAGCTCACCGCGCTGGCCGGTGGAGGGGCGCCCCGGGGCTGGGAGACTCGGCAGGCGTGGCCCTCCCCGCCCGACTCCGGATGAGCCGGACCGCCCTGCTGCCCGTCGTCCTCCTCGCCGTCTGCGCCGTCCCGCTGGCCTCCGCCGCGCCCTGGGCCCTCGTCGTCCTGGTCGTCCCGCTGCTGGCCGCCGCCTGGGTGCTCCGGACCGGCGTCGACCTCACCGCCGACGGCCTGACCGTGCGCTCGCTGGCCGGGCACCGGCACGTGCCCTGGGACGAGCTGGCCGGCCTGCGCGTGGGCGACCGGGGTGCGCTATGGGTGGTCACCACGCGGGGCACCCGGATCCGGCTGCCGGTGCTGCGGGTCGGCGACCTGCCGCGGCTGGCCGCGCTGTCGGAGGGGCGCATCCCCGACCCGGCCGCCTGACCTCAGGCGACCAGGGCGGCCTCGCACACGGGCCGGCGGCCCAGCCAGCGGTCGGCGAGCCGGACCGTGAGCACGGGCAGCAGCGGGATCGTGGCGAACACCGCCGCCGACGTCAGGGCGAGGGCGAGCCACTGGAGCGGGCCGAAGCCGCTGGTCGCCCCGATCTCCTCACCGGCGACGCCGACCGCGGGCACGACCAGGAAGAGGGCGCCGGCGACCGGCAGCAGCCACCGCACGCGGCGGGTGGTCACCACCGCGGCGAGCGCGCCGGGCAGCATCACCGCGGCGTAGAGGCCGAGCACGAAGCCCGTCCCCGACCAGGAGAAGCTGCTCTCGTGCCCGGCCGCGACGGTCACCGCCGCCATGGCCGCCCGCGACAGCCCGCCGGCGACCACCCCGGCCACCAGCGCGGCGGCGATCCCGACCCCGATCCTGACCAGCACCTGCACCTGCACACCAGCCTCCCGTCCCGTGCGGCGGCGGACCGTAGCAGCACGGGGGACGCCGCGGAACGGCTCCGCACGCGGGACCGGCCGGCGCTCGGGGCACGGGTCGTCCCGGGGGGCCGCGGAGCCCGACCCCGGGCCGCGCCGCACGTACTGTTGCCGGGGTGAGCCGGCGGTGCGTGCGAGGGGTCTCCCGGGGGGTGGCCGCCGCGCTGCTCGCCGCCCTGCTGGCCGGCTGCGGCTCCGACGGCTACGAGGCGGCCGGCCCGTGGCAGCCGCTGCCCGAGGACCCGCCGCCCCAGGTGGGCCCGCCGGCCGAGACGACGCCGCCCCCGCGGCCCGGCCAGCCCGCCGACCCGAACGCCGAGGACCAGGGCGGGGACCCGAACGTGGTCGCCTCGGGCCTCGTCGTGCCCACCGGCCTCGTGGTGCTGCCCGACGGCACCGCCGTCGTCGGCGAGCGGGAGACCGGCCGGCTGCTGCAGGTCTTCCCCGACCGCTCCCCCGCCCGCGAGCTCATGACCGTGCCCGGCGTCGACACCGCCGGGGACGGCGGGCTGCTCGGGCTGGCGCTGTCACCGACCTTCGACCAGGACGGCCTGTTCTACGCCTACGTCTCGACCGCCACGGACAACCGGGTGGTCCGCTTCCCGATGGGTGGCACGCCCAACCCGGTGCTCACCGGCATCCCGCGCGGGGAGGTGCACAACGGCGGCGGGCTGCTGTTCGCCCCCGACGGCACGCTGTACGTCGGCACCGGGGACGCCGGGGACCCGGCGCTGGCCGGGGACCCCGGCTCCCTGGCCGGGAAGGTGCTGCACGTGGACGTCTTCGGCCGGCCGGTGGGCGGCGACCTGGTCCACAGCTCCGGCCACAGCGACGTCACCGCGCTGTGCCTCGGCGGCGACGAGACGCTGTTCGCCACCGACGAGTTCGCGCAGGGCCCCGACGAGCTCAACGCGGTCCGGCCCGGCACCGACCACGGCTGGCCGACCCCGGGCCCGGACTCCACGGCACCGCTGCTGGAGATCGAGCCGGCCGCCGGCGGCCTGGGCGGCTGCGCCGTCGCCGGCCGCACGGTGTACCTGGGGGCCCTCGACGGCCGGCGGGTGCACGTCGCCCAGCTCGACGGCGGCGGCGCGCCCGACGGCGAGCTCGAGCAGTTCCTCGCCGACCGCTACGGCCGGCTGCGCACCGTCGTCCTGGACGCCGAGGGCGCGCTGTGGATCACCACGTCGAACCGCGACGGGATCGGCAGCCCCGCCGAGGACGACGACAAGGTGCTGCGGATCCTGCCGCCGGGCGGGGCCAGCGACTCCCCGCTGTGACATCGCGGTCCTCCGGACCACCCCCGTCCCCGCTCGTCGGCCCGGCGACCCCCCGCGGGGCCGCCGGCCCGGCCGCGCGGCTCAGCCGAGCACCCGCTCCTCGAGCATCCGCCTGACGGTGGGCGCGTCGGCCGTGCCGCGGGTCGCCTTCATGACCTGCCCGACCAGCGCGCCGAGGGCCTGCACCTTGCCGCCGCGGACCTTCTCCACCACGTCGGGTGCGCCGGCGATCGCGGCCTCGACCGCGGCCACGAGCTCGTCGGACTCCCCCATGACCGCCAGCCCGCGGGCCTGGACGACCTGCGCGGGGTCGCCCTCGCCGGCCAGCACGCCGTCGAGCACCTGGCGGGCCAGCTTGTCGTTGATCGTCCCCTCGCCGACCAGCCGGGCGAGCTCGGCGACCTGCGCGGGGGTGACGGCGAGGTCGCCCAGCTCCGCGCCGGCGTCGTTGGCCCGGCGGGCCAGGTCGCCGAGCCACCACTTCCGGGCCTCGGCGGGGGTGGCCCCGGCGGCGACGGTCGCCTCGACCAGGCCCAGCGCCCCGGCGTTGACCAGCCAGGTCATCTCGGTGGCCGACAGCCGCCACTCCTCCTGCAGCCGCCGGCGCCGGGCGGCCGGCAGCTCGGGCAGCTCGGCCCGGAGCCGCTCCACCCAGTCGGCGTCCGGGGCGACCGGCACCAGGTCCGGCTCGGGGAAGTACCGGTAGTCGGTGGCCTCCTCCTTGCTCCGCCCCGGCGAGGTCGTCCCGGTGTCCTCGTGGAAGTGCCGGGTCTCCTGGAGAACGCGGCCGCCGGCGTCGAGCACCGCGGCCTGCCGGCGCATCTCGTACCGGACCGCGCGCTCGACGCTGCGCAGCGAGTTCACGTTCTTCGTCTCGGTGCGCGTGCCCCAGGCGAGGCTGCCGATCGGCGCCAGCGAGGTGTTGACGTCGCAGCGCAGGCTGCCCTGCTCCATCCGGACGTCGGAGGCACCGAGGGTCTGGATGATGTCGCGCAGCTCGGCGACGTAGGCGCGGGCCACCTCGGGGGCCTTCGCGCCGGCACCGGCGACCGGCCGGGTGACGATCTCCACCAGCGGGATGCCGGCGCGGTTGAAGTCGACCAGCGAGTGGTCGGCGCCGTGGATCCGCCCGGTGGCCCCGCCGACGTGCAGGTTCTTGCCGGTGTCCTCCTCGAGGTGCACCCGCTCGATCTCGACCCGGTAGGTCTCGCCGTCGACCTCGACGTCGAGGTGGCCCGCCGTGCACAGCGGCTCGTCGTACTGGCTGGTCTGGAAGCCCTTGGGGATGTCCGGGTAGAAGTAGTTCTTCCGCGCGAAGCGGCACCAGGAGGCGATCCGGCAGCCCAGCGCCAGGCCGATCCGGATCGTCGCCTCGATCGCCGCGGCGTTGGCCACCGGCAGCGACCCGGGCAGGCCGAGGCACACCGGGCAGGTCTGCGTGTTCGGCTCGGCGCCGAAGGTGGTGGCGCAGCCGCAGAACATCTTCGAGGCGGTGCCGAGCTCGACGTGCGTCTCCAGCCCGATCACCGGCTCGTAGCGGGTGAGGACCTCGTCGAAGTCGACCAGCCGGTCGCCGGTCTGCGTGACGGTCATGGGCGCTCGCCCTCCTTCGGGCCGGTGCGGCCGGTGAACCACGCGCCGAGGGCGGTGAGCACGCCCAGCACGATGAAGACGGCGAAGAAGGCCTCGCCGGTGAGCAGCCAGCCGACCAGGCCCACCAGGACGACGAACGCCGTCAGGGCCCACGCGGCCTTGAGGGCGCCGTTCACGGGGCCACCCCGCGCCGGTCGAGCTCGTCGAGCAGCCGGTGCCCGCGGGCGTCGTCCAGGGCCGCCTCGACGGCCGCGGCGACCCGGTAGCAGCGGTCGTCGGCCAGCGCCGGGGCCATGACCTGCAGGCCGACCGGCAGGCCGCCGGACAGGCCGGCCGGCACCGAGGTCGCCGGCACGCCGGCGAGGCTGGCCGGCAGCGTGCACAGGTCGGCGGCGTACATGGCCAGCGGGTCGTCGACGCGCGCGCCGATCGGCCACGCCACGGTGGGGCTGGTCGGGCTCACCAGGACGTCGACCCCGCTCTCCCAGGCGGCGGCGAAGTCGCGGCCGATGAGGGTGCGCACCTTCTGGGCCTGGCCGTAGTAGGCGTCGTAGTAGCCGGCCGACAAGGCGTACGTGCCCAGGATGATCCGCCGCTTGACCTCCGGGCCGAAGCCCTGCTCGCGGGTCAGCGACATGACCTCCTCGAGCGACCGCGAGCCGTCGTCCCCCACGCGCAGGCCGAACCGCACGCCCTCGAAGCGGGCCAGGTTGGACGACGCCTCGCTCGGCGCGATCAGGTAGTAGGCCGGCAGCGCCAGGTCGAAGGCCGGGCAGGAGACCTCGCGGACCTCGGCGCCCAGGCGCTCGAGGAGGGCCACCGCCTCCTGCACCCGCGCGAGGACGCCGGGCTCGTAGCCGTCGGTGTGCCCCTCGCCGCCGAGCTCGCGGACCACGCCGACGCGCAGGCCGGAGAGGTCCCCGCCGGCGCCGCGGCGGGCGGCCTCGGCGAGCACCGGGACGGGTGCGTCGATGCTCGTCGAGTCGCGCGGGTCGTGCCCGCCGATCGCCTCGTGCAGCAGCGCGGCATCGAGCACGGTGCGGGCCATCGGGCCGGCCTGGTCGAGGCTGGAGGAGAACGCGATCATCCCGTAGCGGGAGACCCCGCCGTAGGTCGGCTTGTGCCCGACCAGACCGGTGAGCGCCGCCGGCTGGCGGATCGACCCGCCGGTGTCGGTGCCCAGCGCCCAGGGCGCCAGCCCGCCGGCCACCGCGGCCGAGGAACCGCCGGAGGAGCCGCCGGGGACCCGGTCCGGGTCCCACGGGTTGCGCGTCGGCCGGTACGCGGAGTTCTCCGTGGAGGAGCCCATCGCGAACTCGTCCATGTTGGTCTTGCCCAGCAGGACGGTCCCGGCCGCCTTGAGCCGGGTGGTGACCGTCGCGTCGTACGGCGGCCGCCAGCCCTCGAGGATCCGCGAACCGCTGGTGGTGGGGACGCCCTCGGTCACGAAGACGTCCTTGAGCGCCACGGGCACGCCCGCCAGCGGGCCGAGCTCGACCCCGGAACCCCGGGCGCCGTCGATCTCCGCGGCACGGGCGAGCGCCGCGTCGCCGTCGACGTGCAGGTAGGCCCCCAGGCCGGCGTCGCGCTCGGCGATCCGGTCGAGGAAGGCACGGGTCAGGTCGACCGAAGAGAGCTCGCCGGCCGCCAGGCGGCGGCCGAGCTCGACGGCGTCGAGCGCGGTCGGGTCGGTGTCCACCGGGGTCACTCCTCCTCGCCGAGGATCTGCGGGACGCGGAAGCGGTCGTCCTCGGCGGCGGGGGCCTCGGCGAGGACGACGTCGCGCGGCAGGCTCGGGGTGACCACGTCGGGCCGCGCGACGTTGGTCAGCGGGACGGCGTGGGTGGTCGGCGGGACGTCGGCGACGTCGGCGCGGCCCACCTGCGCCACCGCGTCGAGGACGGCGGAGAGCTGGCCGGCGAAGGCGTCGAGCTCCTCGTCGCGCAGCGCGAGGCGGGCCAGGCGGGCGAGGTGCGCGACGTCCTGGCGGCCGAGCCCGGCTGTGCCGTCACGCCCGGGTCCGGCGGTGCCGTCACGCCCGGGTCCGGCGGTGCCGTCACGCCCGGGTCCGGCGGTGCCGTCACGCCCGGGTCCGGCGGTGCCACCGCGGTCGTCGACGTCCTGGGGGGCGGGGCTGCTCACGGCGGCAGGGACTCCACTTCGACCGGGGACGGGCGGCCCTGTCCGGGCCGGAGGACCAACCCCGCCACTGTACGTGGGGCCGGCCGCCCACCCGCCCCGGCGGAGGGTCACCTCGACCCGCGGGACGGCGATGCGGGAAGCTGGTCCGCAGCGATCGACGGAGATCGGCCCGCCACCCAGAACGCTTCCCGCGGAGGGACCGTGTCCTACCTTCTCCGGCTGGTCGTCCCCGACCGGCCCGGCATCCTCGGGGCCGTCGCGACGGCACTCGGCCTGGCCGGGGTCGACATCGTCTCGGTCGACGTGCTCGAACGCGGCGGCGGCGTCGCGGTCGACGACATCGTGGTCGACCTCCCCCTGGACCGGCTCCCCGACAGCCTCATCACCGCCGCGCACGCGGTCGAGGGCGTCCAGGTCGAGTCGCTGCGCCCCTTCGCCGGGCCGCTGGACACCCACCGCGAGCTCGACCTGCTCGAGGCGCTGTCCCGGGCGGCCACCTCTCCCCCCAGCACGCTGCCGGTCAAGGTGCTGGCCGCCGAGCTGCCGCGGGTCTTCCACAGCGGGTGGGCCGCCGTGCTGCACGCGACGGCGGAGTCCCCGTGCGAGGTGCTGGCCGCCTCCGACGCCGCCCCGGCCCTCGACGGCATGGCGCTGCCCTGGCTGCCGCTGGAGACCCCCCGGCTGCTGCCCAGCGAGGACGCGTGGCTGCCCGAGCGGTGGCGGGAGATGGCCATCGAGATGATGGCCGCCCCCTTCGGCAGCCCCTGGACGGTGGTGCTGCTCGGCCGCTCCGGCGGGCCGGCGTTCCGCCGCTCGGAGCTGCTGCGGCTGGTGCACCTGACCGGGATCGCCGCCGCGGTCGCCCACCTACCCCCGGCCTGATGAGGACCCCGTCCTCCTCCCCGCTCGCAGGCTCGCGGCGAGCCTCTGGACGGGGCCGCCCTCCCACCTGTCGCGGGCCCGGGGCGGGGCACCGCGGCTACTGCTCCGCGGGCTCGCCGCCGTCGCCGACGGTGGCCACCGCGCGGGCGGCCTCCGGCCCCTCGTCGAGCAGGACGCGGAACCCGTCGTCGTCCAGGATCGGCACCTTGGCCTGCACGGCCTTGTCGTACTTGCTGCCGGGATCGGCGCCGACGACCACGAAACCGGTCTTCTTCGACACCGAGCCGGTCACCTTCCCCCCGCGCTCCTGGATCGCGGCGGTGGCCTGGTCCCGGCTGAAGTCCCGCAGCGAGCCGGTGACCACGACGGTGACCCCGGTCAGCGGGCCGGGCCCGGTGCCCTCCCCCGCGTCGGCCATGCGGACCCCCGCGGCCCGCCACTTCTCGACCACCTCGCGGTGCCAGTCGACGGCGAACCAGTCGCGGACGCTGGCGGCGATGGTGGGCCCGACGCCGTCGGCGGCGGCCAGCTCCTCCTCGCCGGCCTCGGCGATCCGGTCGAGGGACCGGAAGTCGCGGGCCAGGGCCTGTGCCGCCGTGGGGCCGACGTGCCGGATGGAGAGCGCGACCAGCACCCGCCACAGCGGGACGTCCTTGCGGGTCCGGAGGTTGGCCAGCAGCTTGCGGCCGTTGGCCGACAGGGCCCCGTCCTTCCTGGTGAAGAAGGCGGTGCGGCACAGCGCGTCCTCGTCGAGGGAGAACACGTCCCCCTCGTCCTGCAGCAGCCCGCCCTGCAGCAGCGCGATCGCGGCCTCGTAGCCGAGGTTCTCGATGTCGAAGGCGCCGCGCCCGGCGACGTGGAAGACCCGCTCCCGCAGCTGGGCCGGGCACGACCGGGCGTTGGGGCAGCGGATGTCGGCGTCGCCCTCCTTCTCGTGGCGCAGCTCGGTGCCGCACTCGGGGCAGTGGGTCGGCATGGCGAACGGCCGCTCGTCGCCGGTGCGGGCGGCGACCACGGGGCCGAGCACCTCGGGGATGACGTCGCCGGCCTTGCGGATGACGACGGTGTCGCCGATGAGCACGCCCTTGCGCTGCACCTCGGAGGCGTTGTGCAGCGTGGCCAGCTGGACGGTGGACCCGGCGACCTTCACCGGCTCCATGAAGGCGAACGGGGTGACCCGGCCGGTGCGCCCCACGTTGACCCGGATGTCGAGGAGCTTCGTGGTCGCCTCCTCGGGCGGGTACTTGAACGCGATCGCCCAGCGCGGCGCCCGCGAGGTCGAGCCCAGCCGCCGCTGCAGCGCGACCTGGTCGACCTTCACCACCACCCCGTCGATCTCGTGCTCCACCGAGTGCCGCTGCTCCCGGTAGCGCTCGACGTAGGCCCACACGCCCTCGAGGTCGTCGACCACCTCGAACCGGTCGCTCGTGGGCAGACCCAGCTCGCGCAGCCGGGTGTAGGCCTCCGACTGCCGCTCCGGCCGCCAGCCGTCGTGGGCGCCGAGGCCGTGCACGACGAGCCGCAGCGGCCGGGTGGCGGTGATCCGCGGGTCCTTCTGCCGCAGGGAGCCGGCCGCGGCGTTGCGCGGGTTGGCGAAGGGGGGCTTGCCCTGCTCGACCATGCTCGCGTTGAGGTCGGCGAAGGCCTCGACCGGGAAGTAGATCTCGCCGCGGACCTCGAGCTGCGCCGGGAGGTCCTGCCCGGTCAGCTGCTGGGGGATGTCGCGCATCGTGCGCACGTTGGGGGTGACGTCCTCACCGGTGACGCCGTCCCCCCGGGTCGCGGCACGGACCAGCCGGCCGTGCTCGTAGAGCAGCGCCACCGCCAGGCCGTCGACCTTCAGCTCGCACAGGTAGCGGGCCCCCGTACCGACCTCGCGCTCGACCCGGGCCGCCCACGCCGACAGCTCGTCGCTGCTGAAGGCGTTGTCCAGGCTCTGCATGCGCTCCAGGTGCTGCACCGGGGCGAACGTGGCGGCGAACCCGCCGTTGACCTTCTGGCTCGGCGAGTCGGGGGTGACCAGCGCCGGGTGCGCCGCCTCGATGGCCTTGAGCTCGGCCATCAGCTCGTCGTACTGGCCGTCGCTGACCAGCGGGGCGTCCTGGACGTAGTAGGCGAAGGCGTACCGGTTCAGCTCCTCGGAGAGGTCGCGGTGCCGGGTGCGCGCCTCGTCGGGGACCTCGGTGAGGTCCTCGCGGTCGGCCACGGGCACGACCGACGGCTCGTCCAGGTCGACGGCTTCCGAAGTCACGGCCGAACGGTAGCCCGCTGGTACGACGGCGAACCGGTACGTCGCCCGGTCGGGTCGGCTCAGTCCGGCACGAGGTACCGGGCCGACTCGCGCACCGAGGTCATGGCCTGCCGGGCGTAGCCGGGGGTGGCCCCCGCCAGGCCGCACGCGGGCGTGAGCGTGACCGCGGTGTGCAGCTGCTCGGCCGGGAAGCCGAGCTCGCGCCACCACGCCTGCAGCCGGGACGCCGTGGCCCGGGGCGCGGGCAGGGTCGCGTCGGTGCCGGGGACCACACCGGGCAGCAGGTGGACGCCGGCCTCGACCGCGGTGCCGAGCGCGTCGAGGTCCTGCACCAGGCCGAGGTCGAAGGAGAGGCCGGCGGCGCCGGCGGCCCGCAGCAGGTCCAGCGGGACCCGGGACGCACAGCAGTGCAGCACCACCGGGCCGGGGAGTTCCGCGACGACGGCGGCGAGCTCCTGCTCGACCACGGAGGCCTCGACGGCCGGCAGCTTGCCGAAACCGCTGGCGGTGGGCAGTGCGCCCTGGAGGACGGCGGGGAGGGACGGCTCGTCGAGCTGGACGACGACGCGGGCCCCGGGGACGCGGGCGGCCACCGCGGCGACGTGCTCGCGCAGGCCCTCGGTGAGGGACTGGGCCAGGTCGCGCCGGGCGCCGGCGTCGACGACCGCGCGGTCGCCGCGGGTGCGCTCGAGCCCGGCGGCCAGCGTCCACGGCCCGGTGGCCTGGACCTTGAACGGGCCCGTCCAGCCCTCAGCGACCTCGTGCAGCGCGTCGAGGTCCCGGGCCAGGAACTCCCGCGCCCGGCGCAGGTCCACCCCGCCGCGCGGCACCAGCCGCCACCCGGCCGGGGTCAGCTCGACGGCGAGGTCGACGAGGAGCGCGGCGCTGCGGCCGATCAGGTCCGCGCCGGCACCGCGGGCCGGGAGCTCGGGCAGGTGCGCGAACCCCGGCAGCTCACCGGTGACCACGCGCAGCGCCTCGACCGGGTCCGTGGACGGCAACGAGCCGACGCCGGTGGCGGGCCCCCAGGGGGACCCCACCGGCACCGGGTCGCCCTCGGGCGAGGGGCCGACCGGCGGGACGGGTTCCATCGGCGGGTCCGGGTCGATCGGTGGGGCCACGACGGCGACGGTAGTCCGCCGGCAGCCGGGGCCCGCACGGGTTCCCCGCCGCGGGCGGGTGGGCGGGCAGCCACCGGGTGCCGTCCCGCTCGTGCACCGCAGTCATCTCGTCGGCGGGTTGTGTGCAGCATGGGCGCAGCCTGTCGCGGCGGGGGGCGCCGCGGCTGCACACCACCCGCCCGCCAGGCCCGGGCCCGTCCGGACCCGGCCCGTCAGGGACCCGGGCCCACGGCCATGTCAACCTCTCACCTCCGTCTGTGGACAGCCTGCTGACCTCGGGATTCATGCTGCGACGAGCTCCGTCCGGCGATAGCATTCGTACACATGTTCGAGACGGTAGAGCGGGAGGTGACCCGGCGGTGGAGCAGCTGTCGAGTGCGCTGGACGACCTGGGCGGCGCCGGAGCTGGCCTCGGCGTTCGGCCCGGAACTGCTGGCCCGGCTGGGCGGGCTGCTGGTCGCCCAGCACCGGATCGCCGCCGAGGTGGCCCGCACCGTGCGCGCCTGCGAGCTGGCCGGGGCGGCGGAGGTCGACGGGCTGAAGACCATGCAGGCGTGGCTGCGCGGGCACGGGCGGATGAGCCACTCCGCCGCGGCCGGGCTGGTCCGCGCCGGGCGGGCGCTGGAGCACCTGCCCGCGCTGGCGGAGGCGCACGCCGCCGGCGCGGTCAGCGCCGAGGCCGTCGCGACGATCGCCCCGATCACCCGGGAGGAGCACCTGGCCGCCGCCGAAGCCTGCGGGGTGGACCTCGCGGAGGTCGACCGGCTGCTCACCGACCTGGCCGCCGCGCGGCCGCACGCCGACCTCGTGCAGGTGGTGCGGCACTACCTGGCCGGCCTGGACCCCGACGGCCCCGAGCCCGACCCCACCGAGGGCCGCCGCCTGGCCTGGGTCCGGCACGCCGACGGCTCGCTCACCGGCCGGCTGGAGCTGGACGCCGCCGGCGGGGAGAGGCTGCAGGCCGCCCTGGAGAGCCTCCTGCAGGCCGGGCGGTGCGCCGGCGACGAGCGCACCCGGCCCCAGGCGCAGGCCGACGCCCTCGTCCAGCTCTGCGATCTCCAGCTGGCCGCCGGCACCCTGCCGGTGCTGCGCACGGTCAAGCCGCACGTGGCCGTGGTGATCAAGGCTGAAGACCTCATCGACCCCACGGCCGGCCCGGGCGCCGCGGAGCTGGGGTTCGGCGCCACGATCTCCGCCGCCCGGGCCCGCTGGCTGGCCTGCGACGGGGCGGTCACCCGCATCGTGCTGGGCCCCGACGGCGCACCCCTGGACGTGGGGCGCACCCACCGGGTGGTGCCCCCGCACCTGCGCCGCGCGGTGGAGCGCCGGGACCGGGGCTGCGTGTTCACCGGCTGCGGTGCCCCGACCCACTGGTGCGACGTGCACCACCTGCTGGAGTGGGCCCTGGGCGGGGAGACCTCGCTGGCCAACTCGGCCCTGCTGTGCGAGCGGCACCACACCAAGGTGCACCACGGGTTCCGCGTCGAACGGCGACCCGACGGCGCCTGGCGTACCTGGCGCCCCGACGGCACCGAGATCCGCATCCCCCAACCCCTGGCCGCCGCCTGAAGCAGAACGGCCGGACCCCGAGCAGAGCCAGAACCGCACACCGGCCGACCCGGCGCACCCACCCGTGCGCCGGGCACTCGGCGTGCCCGGCGGCGGGGCCGGTGGGCTGCCGGGCCGTGAACAGGCCGAGCACCGGTGCCGCGGCTCCACGAGGTGCGGCGCTCGGCCCGACCACCGGCTCCCGGTGTCCCGACCACCGGCGACCGGGGGTCAGGAGGTGCCGAGCACGGCTCCCTGCCCGAGCACGAGGTCACCGCGCTCGGCGTCCGGGGCGTAGAGGACGGCGGACTGGCCGGGGGCGACGCCGCGCTGGGCGGTGTCGAGCTCGATGGCCAGACCGCCATCCGGCGCGCACCGCACGGTGCACGGCACCGGGCCGCCGTGCGCCCGGAGCTGGACCTCGGCGCGCAGGGGCAGTTCGGGCGCCCCCGCGGTCCAGGTCGGGACCGCGGTGCGGACCTCCCCCACGCCGGCCAGGTCGGCGGTGCCGATGGTGACCGTGCGCGAGACCGGCTCGATACCGAGCACGTAGCGCGGCCGGGAGTCCCCCGCGGCCACACCGAGCCCGCGGCGCTGCCCGACGGTGAAGCCGTAGGTCCCCGCGTGCGTCCCGACGGTCGCCCCCGTCCCCGCGTCGACGACCGGACCGGGCTGCTCGCCCAACCGCCGCGCCAGGAAGCCGCGGGTGTCGCCGTCCGGGATGAAGCAGATGTCGTGCGAGTCCGCCTTCGCGGCCACCGCGAACCCGCGCTCGGCGGCCATCTCCCGCACCCGGTGCTTGGTCATGCCCCCGAGCGGGAAGAGCGCGCCGGCCAGCTGATCCGGCCGGAGGACGGCGAGCACGTAGGACTGGTCCTTGGCCGCGTCGACCGAGCGCCGCAGCAACCCGTCGACCAACCGGGCGTGGTGGCCGGTCACCACCGCGTCGAAACCCAGGGCCCGAGCCCGGTCGAGGACCGCCGCGAACTTGATCCGCTCGTTGCACCGCAGGCACGGGTTGGGCGTGCGGCCGGCCGCGTACTCGGCCACGAAGTCGTCGACGACGTCCTCGGTGAAGCGCTCGGCCAGGTCCCAGACGTAGAAGGGGATGCCGAGCTCGTCGGCGACGCGGCGGGCGTCGTGGGCGTCCTCGACGCTGCAGCAGCCCCGCGCGCCGCTGCGCAGCGTCCGGCGGTCGGGCGACAGGGCCAGGTGCACCCCGGTGACGTCGTGACCGGCGTCGACCGCCAGCGCCGCGGCCACGGCGGAGTCGACGCCACCGCTCATGGCGGCGAGGACCCTCATCGCCGGTTCATCCCCGCTCGGCGGGCCCGCTCCACGACCGGCCCGATGACCTCGAGCGCCGCGTCGACGTCGGCGTCGGTGGACGTCGTCCCGAGGCTGAACCTCAGCGAGCTGCGCGCGCGGTCGGGGTCCGCGCCGGTGGCCAGCAGGACGTGACTGGGCCGGGCGACCCCGGCGCTGCAGGCCGAGCCCGTCGAGCACTCGACCCCGCGCGCGTCGAGGAGCATCAGCAGGGCGTCCCCCTCGGCCCCGGGGAAGGACAGGTGGGCGTTGCCCGGGAGCCGTCCGGGCCCGCCGGCGAGCTCGTCGTCCAGCGGCGCACCGTTGAGCTGGGCGTCGGGCACCTGCACGACCACCCCGGCGACCAGCCGGTCGCGCAGCGCCCGCAGCCGCGTGGCCCGCTCCTCCCGGCCGGCGACGGCCAGGCAGGTGGCCACCTGCAGGCCCACGATCGCCGCGACGTCGAGGGTGCCGGAACGGACGTCGCGCTCCTGCCCGCCGCCGTGCAGCAGGGGCATGCACTCGGCGTCCCGGCGCAGCAGGAGCACGCCGGCCCCCATCGGCCCGCCGAGCTTGTGCCCGGTCATGGTGAGCGCGTCGACCCCGCTGGCGCCGAAGTCCACCGGCACCTGACCGACCGCCTGCACGGCGTCGGTGTGCAGGGGCACGCCGACCTCGTGCGCCACGGCGGCGAGAGCGGCGAGGTCGCTGACCGTGCCGATCTCGTTGTTGGCCCACATGAGGCTGGCCACGGCCACGTCGCTGCCGTCGCCGAGGGCGGCGCGCAGGGCCTCGGGGGTCACCCGCCCGCTGGGCTCGACCGACACCCAGGTGAGGTCCGCCCCGGCGTGCTTGGCCAGCCACTCGGCGCTGTCGAGGACCGCGTGGTGCTCGGCGGGGCTGACCACCAGCCGCCGGCGGCGGGAGTCGGCCTCCTGGCGGGCCCAGAAGATCCCCTTGACGGCCAGGTTGTCCCCCTCGGTGCCGCCACCGGTGAAGAGGACCTCCGAGGGCCGGGCACCGAGCGCCTCGGCCAGCCGCTCGCGCGCCTGCTCGGCGACCCGGCGGGCGGCCCGCCCGCTGGCGTGCAACGAGGAGGCGTTGCCCACCCGGCCGAGCTGCTCGGTCATCGCAGCCAGGACCTCGGGGAGCAGCGGCGTGGTCGCCGCGTGGTCGAGGTACGTCATGACGCCGCCAGGGTAGTCCGGGCCGCCCGGTCGGCCGCCGCAGCGGCCGGGACCGCGGTCCGGGGGGACACGGCGGCCCCCACGGCGGCCAGCGAGGCGAGGACGGCGGCGGACCCGGCCACCGCCGCGGCCAGCGGCAGCAGCCCCGCGGTCGCCGCCCCGACCAGCACGCCGACCAGCCCCACGCACAGCGCGGAGGCGGTGACGTCGGCGATCTGGAAGGCCGCCGAGTCCGCTCCCCGGCGGTGCTCCGGGGACTGCTCGAGCAGCAGCACCCCGACGCTGGGCATACCCAGCCCCATCCCGAGCCCGGCCACCGCCCAGGTCAGGTACGCCGGCCAGCCGCCGATCCCCGGCACCGCGATCGCCGCGGTGCCCGCGACGCCGACGGCCAGCAGCACGAACCCGGCCCGGAGCAGCCGGGCGCGGGGGATGCCCGGGTGCCGGCCCTGCAGCTGGGAGGCCAGCGCCCAGCCCACCGCCCCGGCGGTCAGCGGGATGCCCGCCGCGGTCGGCCCGTAGCCGTGCAGCTGGGTCAGCGACAGGGGCAGCAGCACGTCCATGCCGAAGAACGCGCCGGCCAGCAGCCCACGTGCGCCGATGACCGCCGGCAGCCCCGGCCGGGCGCGGACGACGCCCGCCGGCAGCAACCGGCGCAGCCCCGCGGCCAGCGCGAGGAGACCGGGGACGGCGACCAGCAGGGCCGGCCGGTCCAGCCGCTGACCGGCCAGCTGCAGCACCCCGATGCCGAGCCCGGCGAGGGACGCCCACACCGCCCGCCCGCCGCGCCGAGCCCCGGGAGCCCTCCCGGCGGGCCCGAGGCCGCGCAGCGCCGGCCGCACGAGCAGCAGGCTCAGCGCGGCCAGCGGCAGCAGGCCGAGGAACACCCACCGCCAGCTGGCGTGCGTCGTCAGCAACCCGGCGACCAGCGGACCGACCAGCGCAGGGAGCACCCACGCCGCCGAGATCGCGCCGAACAACCGCGGGCGCAGCTCGGCGGCATAGGCCTGGCCGGCCACCACGTAGAGGGCGACCGCGATCAGCCCGCCACCGAACCCCTGGACGGCGCGGGCGGCGACGAACACGGCCATGTCCGAGGCCACCCCCGCGCCGAGCAGACCGGCCGCGAACACCGCGACCCCGCCGACCAGCGCCGCCCGCGGCCCGCGCCGGTCGCCCAGGTCGCCGCCGACCACCATCCCGACGACCGACGCCACGAGGTAGGCGCTGAACGGCCAGCCGTACCAGGCCAGCCCGTCGAGCTCGGCCACCGCCGTGGGCATCGCCGTCCCGACCGCCATGGCCTCGAACGCCACGAGCGTGACCAGGAGCAGCAGGCCCGCCGTCGGGAGCCGGTGCTGACGGTCCAGGATCCCGCTCGTGCCCACCCTCCGGCCAACCGCGGACGGCCGCGGCACCTTCCCGGACACGCGTCGAGCGCCGCCCCCGGAGGGGACGGCGCTCGACCTGCGGCCTCACTGCACCCGAGCCTTGCTGCAGCCCGGCTCGGCGCGGCCTCGCTGCAGGGGCCCGCGCCGAGCGTCAGGGAGGCGTGGGGGGCAGCGAGGTCCTCTTACTTGCGGGCGGTGATCTGCTCGGTGGCCTGCGGGACGACGGTGTTCAGGTCGCCCACCACGCCGAAGTCGGCGAGCTCGAAGATCGGCGCCTCGGGGTCCTTGTTGACCGCGACGATGGTCTTCGAGGTCTGCATGCCGGCCCGGTGCTGGATCGCCCCGGAGATGCCCACCGCGATGTAGAGCTGCGGCGAGACGGTCTTGCCGGTCTGCCCCACCTGGAAGGTGTGCGGGTAGAAGCCGGAGTCCACCGCGGCCCGCGACGCCCCGACGGCCGCGCCGAGGGAGTCGGCCAGGCCCTCGATGACCGAGAAGTTCTCCGCCGAGGCCACCCCCCGGCCGCCGGAGACCACGATGGAGGCCTCGGTGAGCTCCGGGCGGGAGGACTTCTGCTCCACCACGCGGTCGAGCACCTTGGTCTGCTTCGCGGCGTCGGAGAGCGAGACGGCGACCTGCTCCTCGGCGGCCGCGCCCGGGGCGGGCTCGGGGGTGACCGAGTTGCCGCGCACCGTGTAGATCGGCGTGCCGGTGGTGACCTTCGAGTGCACGATCGTCGCCCCGGCGAAGGCGACCTGGGTCGCGGTGCCATCAGGAGCGATCTCGGTGACGTCGGTCAGGAACCCGCTGCCGGTCTTGATGGCCACCCGCCCGGCGATCTCCTTGCCCTCCGGGGAGGAGGGGATCACGACCGCGGCCGGCTGCCTGTCGGCGACCAGCTGGGCCAGCACCTCGGCCTTGGGGGCGACCAGGTAGGAGTCGACCTCCTCGGACTCGGCCACGTAGACCTTCGCCGCGCCGTACTCGGCCAGGGCGTCCTTCACCGCCGCGGCCGTGCCGGGGGCGCCGACGACGACCGCCGACACCTCACCG